>CAMYJB010000006.1 GCA_947258565.1 uncultured Woeseiaceae bacterium | reverse complement strand
GTGGCATGTGCTGCCGCGCCAGTCGGCCAACGTGGTTGGCCGGTCGGTGCTGACGTTCAGTGGCGGCGTGGACAACGTGTCGCTGACGAACAACGGTGTCGGCACGGCGCAGATTGATGCGTATTCGTTGCTGGCTGTCAGCCCCAATATGCCGGAGGGACCTGCCGGTGGTCAGGCGCCGATGCCCGATCTTCGAGCGGTCGGCGTGAATACCTTCCCGGTTCCGGCCGGCTTCTGTTCCGGGCAGGACTCCTTCATCTGGGCGTTTGCTATAAATACCTGGGAGCGCCAGGAGCATCTGCTGCCGGTTAGTCACCAGGTGGCGCTGGATACAAACCAGGACGGCTTTCCGGACTACGTGGTGCTGAATCGCGACCTTTCCGGCCTCGGAACGATCAGTGATGGCCGGCAAGTAACGTGGGCGTTCAACCTTGCGACCGGTGGCGCATCGGCATTCTTCTTCGCCGAACATGCAACCAATACCGGTAACACGGTACTGTTGATCTGCGGCGAGCAGGTTGGATTGACCGGTACGGATATGCTGTCAACCAACGTCGATGCGTCGTTCTTCGCCCAGGACTTCTATTACGGCGGTCCGGGCGATTTCGTCGGCGGCTTGACGATCACGCCGCTCGGTGAATCACCAACGGTGATCGCGGAGCCGGCGTTCGTGGTGGTGCGACCCAGGCGACCGAAGCACTGTTGCTCAGGGCGAAGTAAGCAAAAAGACCGCTAACACGGTCCGAGAGACAAGCAGGCCCCTCCATCCGGAGGGGCCTGTTTTTTATTGAGTAGGCTGTCCCGGTCGGGTCATTGCGGGCAATTCGCAGAGCATGAAGAACCCGTTTCGCTTCGCGCGGTAATCGTAATACGTTCCCTCGATCTCGAATACGACGTGGTATCCGGGCGTGATCACCTGGGTGTAGACCTGGCCGGGGCTCGGGCAACCGAGCGAGCCGTCGTTCCAGTTCACCGACTCAGCGCGGATCGGTTCCAGACCCGCGGTCTCGACACCGAGGCGCTTCGCGAGATCCTCCTTGATCTCATTGAGTAGTTCGTCGGGAACCTCTCCGATTACCGGAGCAGATTCTTCCACCGGCACACGTGCTGGCTGCCTGTCAGCGAGCTGGCGTCGTGCCTCGGTGCGTTTCTCCATCTCCGCCTCTCGCTGCGCCTCGGTCCATTCCGTCGCCTGCGAAGCATCGCCGGGTCCGGCGCTTCCTGCGCAGCCACAGGTCGCCATCGCGAGCAGGAAACAGGTTGATCCCAGGTTTCTCATCGTGGTTGCCTCACAAAGGATTGTTAGTCAATCATATACGGTCACCTGCTCGCGATCTCGATCGTCACCGGAATCGTTGCGTACCTGATCTGGGGCTGGCGCGACCCGAGCGAGATCGCGAAGCGCCGAACGCGGCTGCTGATGGCCGGCATCCTGCTGGCACTCGAAGCCTCCTGGCACGGCTGGAATCTCTACTTCGGCACGTGGGACCTGCAGGAGAATTTGCCGTTACACGGCATGATCATCATCGCGATGGTGTATATGACCACGATCGAGGGCCTTCGCCCGACCTGGTCGTCGGTATGGAAGACGGCCCTTATCGGCAACCTGTCCTTGCTGTTGTACCTGCCCTTCGCTCTCGCGGACCGGCGGTCACGCCAGGGCGAGTCGGCGGCAGCGCCGCCATGAGCCGTGCAGTTGCATGGCAGGCGCATTGCGGCCCCGGAGATAATGACGCTATGCTAGGTCCGCCGACCGCAACAAGGCCCCGAAACGCCCAATAATGAATAGGTTCATCAAAGAGTTAAGACGCCGGGAAGTTTTCCGTACGGGCGGGCTGTACGTCGGCGTCGCGTGGATCATTATTGAGGTGGCGAGCGTCATCCTGCCGACGTTTGGCGTGCCTGAGTGGGTGTTCAAGGCACTCGTGGTAACCGCGTTCGCCGGGTTCCCTGTTGCGCTGGTGCTTGCCTGGTTTTATGACATCACCGAGCGGGGCGTGCTGCGCGAAGATGAAGAGCATGAGCCGGCCGGTGCTCTCATCAGTGGTCGAATGATGGATTTTGTCGTCATTGGTGTTCTCGCAATTGCACTCATTTTCTCGCTGTATATCAACATCAATCGTGGACCGGCCGAGCAGCCCGAACTCGAACCCGTATCCGTTCTCATTGCCGACTTCGACAATCAAACCGGGGATGCGATGTTCGACGGACTCCTCGAGCAGGCGTTAACGATCGGCATCGAGGCAGCGCCCAATGTAACGGCTTACCAACGCACGGCAGCAAAAGGCATCGCCAGGTCTCTCAACGAAGACGACGACGACGACCTGGGCGAATCAGTGGCACAGCTGGTCGCGGCTCGGGAAGGCGTGCAAATGGTACTGGCCGGATCCATAAGTCCCGACGGGGATGGCTATTCGCTGTCGATGTCGGGCCTCGACCTGTTCGCCAACGAGCAGGTATTCGAAGCGCGCGCCACCGCGAAATCACGCAATGACGTACTGACGGCAATCGGCTCGCTATCTGAGGAGGTTCGCGAGGCGCTCGGTGATGAGTCTTTCAAGAACAAGGACGTGGCGACGGTGGAGACCTTCACGGCGTCGTCGATTGAGGCTGCACGTGACTACGTTAGCGCGCTCGGCCTGGCCTTCGAGGGAAAACACGAAGAAGCTATCGAGTTATACAGAAGCGCTACCGAACAGGACCCCAACTTCGGTCGAGCATTCTCGGGCTGGGCGCTCAGTGCCACCAAGCTGCGGCAAAAAGAGGAAGCTGAGGAGCTTTGGAAAAAGGCACTCTCGCTGCTGGATACCATGACGGAGAGAGAGCGCCTGCGGACGCTTGGCCTTTATTACACGGTCGTCACCGGTAATTACAACAAGGCAGTCGAAAGCTTCGGGGAACTCGTCGAGAAATACCCGGGCGACGCGGCAGCACGCAATAATCTCCAGGTGGTCTCCTTCCTGACGCTGGATTTCCAGCGCGCAGCGGACGAGGGCAAAGTCCTCCTGGAGCTTTATCCGAACAGCGCGTTGTACCGTTCAAATTTCGCGTTGCTTTCGACGTATACCGGCGACTTCGAGGATGCGGACAGGGTTGCCCGGGAACTGATCGAGGATGAACCCGACTATGCGGTCTCGTATCTTGCTGTTGCGTCCGCGGCAATGTATCGCGGCGAGTATGACGAGGCCCGCGCCGCCTACGAGCAAATGCTCGCCGCAACCAAGAGCGAATACGGCAAGACTGCCGGGCTCGTAGGGCTTGCGGACGTGGAATCGTACCTCGGCAATTTTCAAAAGGCCCGCGAGCTGCTGCAGCCAGCCATCGAGGAGGCGCTTGCGGATGGTGACACGGCGGGCGCTGCCGGCAAATTGGTAATCGTGGCTGAGTCGTACCTGGCGGAGGGAAATTTTGCTGCAGCGGCAGAGACCGCGCGCGAAGTCGTCGAGATATCAGACCAGGTCTCGCATCGCGTAGCGGCAGCCCTTGTCGCTATCGGCGCCGGTGACCCGGAAACGGCGCAATCGATTGGAGACAGCTTGAGCGAAAGCCTGCAAACGCAAAGCCGCGCTTACGGCGAGATGATCCAGGCGAGCCTATTGCGCGAGCAGGGCGATTTCGTCGCTGCAATCGACAAGCTGCGGTCGGCGATCGAAATGGCGGATCTCTGGCTGATTCGCTTTCAGTTGGGGCGTGCGTACCTGGATGCGGGATATTTCGCCGAGGCGGCGGATGAGTTTCACACGTGTTCGGTTACCCGGATTGGCGAGGCGACCGCCGCATTCCTCGACGACACCCCGACATATCGCTACCTGGCGGAACTGCCGTACTGGAAAGGCCGGGCGGATGAGGGTTTTGGTATGAAGGAGGCAGCGATCGCGGATTTCCAGGCATTCCTCGAACTCCGTTCCAACGGCGGTCCGCTGGCCGACGACGCGCGCCAGAGGATTTCTCAATAGTGTGATGCCTGGAATCCCGGGCCGCGAGTGCGGCCCGGGTCATTCAATTACCTCAAGCGTACGCACTCGCGTGCTTTTTCCACGAACTTGCCGGGCGGTGAGATCGCTAATCGGTAGTAGCCGACCAAGTCCGGTGTCTGCCAGCTGAACTGCCAGGTGTCGGAACTCGCCGAGTAGCGGAAGTCGCTGTTACCGGAGTCTTCACCCAAACCACTGGAGGCTTCGGGGATGCTTATGTCCACGATCGTGCACGAAGAATCTGTCATCTTCTCCCACGAGACCCGGACAGGAATCAGGGACCCGTCGACGGGTGCGCCGCCAACCCACTCGCTATAACTGAAATCAAGGGGAATCGTAGAGCCGGCGCGAGCACGCCCTTTCGGCAACTCGAGGTTGATGTCGTACAGGTAGCGAACGGTTAGCAGGAACGATGCGGTACCCGGATTGCCGGATGAATCCTGCGCCGTACACGTAATGCTGTAAGGCGTGTCACTGAATTCGAAGTCGGTATCGGTAAGCTGCGGATCGACGTTCGGAACATCCCGAACGCAGCTGATGTCGGTTATCACACCGTCAACCGTGTCGCTCGCTGTCACTTGCGCAGCGTAGACGGACTCCGGTACCGATCCCCAGTCCGGGTCCAGCGGGTCGACATAGTCAACGCTTAGTTCGACATCAGGGGCGGTAATAGTCGGTCCGGAGCCATCGGCAACCGTCACCACGGTAGTTGCCGTTGCGACATTGCCGTTCGCGTCCGTTGCGGTCCATGTCACCGTGGTGGCGCCCAGCGGGAACAGCGCCGGCGCGTCGTTGGTGATCGTCACCGCGAACGCGTCGGTCGCCGTTGCGGGGTCCAGCGTTACGGCTGTACCCGAGGGGCCGTCCGCCTCGACCGTCAAACTCGGCGGCACGAACGTGAACACCGGTGGCGTGGCGTCCGTAACCGTCACCACGGTGGTGGCGGTTGCGATGTTGCCGTTGGCGTCCGTCGCGGTCCACGTCACCGTGGTGGCGCCCAGCGGGAACAGCGCCGGTGCGTCGTTGGTGACCGTCACTGCGAATGCGTCGGTCGCCGTTGCGTCACCCAGCGTTACGGCCGTCCCGCTCGGGCCAGCCGCCTCGACCGTCAGACTCGGCGGCACGAACGTGAACACCGGCGGTGTGGCGTCCGTAATCGTCACCACGGTGGTCGCGGTTGCGACGTTGCCGTTCGCGTCCGTCGCGGTCCATGTCACCGTGGTGGCGCCCAGCGGGAACAGCGCCGGTGCGTCGTTGGTGATAGTGACACCGAACGCATCGGTTGCGGTCGCCGCTGTCAGCGTTACGGCGGTGCCCGACTGGCCGTCCGCTTCGGCCGTCAGAGCCGGCGGCACGAACGTGAACACCGGCGGCGTGGCGTCCGCAATCGTTACCACGGTAGTGGCCGTTGCGACGTTGCCGTTCGAGTCCGTCGCGGTCCACGTGACCGTGGTGGCGCCCAGCAGGAACAGCGCCGGTGCGTCGTTGACGACCGTGACCGCGAACGCATCGGTTGCCGTTGCGTCGCCCAGCGTCACAGCCGTACCCGACGGGCCATCCGCCTCGACGGTCAAAGACGGTGGCACGAACGTGAAGACCGGATCCGTCACGTCAAATACCTCGACGTCGAACGTCACCGTCGTCGTGTTGCCCGCCCCATCCGTGATATCGCAGCTGACCGGCGTGATTCCGACACCGAAGTCGTAGCTGAACGTCGCCGAGAACAGGTCGTCGACAACCGACTGACTGTCGGGAAAGAAGCCCGGAACACCACCAATCGTGCATTCAAAGATGATGCTGCCCGCGTCAGCGTCCGATCCGTCGATAGGCCAGGTAACGGTCAGCGTCGTCGCGGCCGGATCCAGGTTATACGGCAGCGTATCGGGCGTGAAGCCGTCCGGCGGAGTTACAGGATTCACGTTCGGCGGCTGCCTGTCCTGGAAGATCTTCTCATTCTCGTTGTTCAGGCAGTCGCTCGCGTCGTATAGCGGCAGGCCGGTAGCCGGATCAATCTTGTCGCTCGTCGCGCAACTCTGCGAACTCGCGCCGAAGCTGATCTTGTTGCCAACACCCGCATCCGAACAGAAGCCGGGATCGCCGGCAGCGAGCGGATCATTCATACAATCAACCCATTCACTGAACAGCGCGTCCAGGCTGGCCTTCGTGCCGCCCGTCGCCCAGATTCGTACCGTCAGAGCGATCTTCTGATCCGGCTTGCCGGTGAATGAGACCGAGCCGGCAAACGGGTTCTGGTTATCCGGACTTATGGTCTGCGGCAGGTCTACCGCCTGCAGGTTCAGCGCATCCAGCGTCGTGAACGCGAGCACCTGGGCCTGGAACCCTGGCTGCGGCTGACCACAGGAACCCTGGCTGGTGCTGTTGACGCTGTTCGGCGTCCACGCGATCAGCTGGACGACCGGATCCTCGTCGCCAGGATTGGTCTTGAGGCTGTTCACATCCAGCGCGATGTCGGCCGAGTACGTGGTGGTCACGTTAGCGTCCGTATTCACGACGTAGGTGATGTCCTGGTAGTAAACGTCGTCCGCGATAACCGCCTGCTCGAGCTGTGCCGTGGGGCTCTCGGGATCGGAGCCATCACCGAGTGAAGGCGCCTGCAGATTCAGTGCCTGCAGGTTCAGTGCCTGCAGATTCAGGGCCTGCAGATTCAGAGCCTGCAAGTTCAGCGCCTGCAGGTTCAATGCCTGCAGATTGAGCGCCTGCAGATTCAGTGCCTGCAGGTTCAGCGCCTGTAAATTGAGTGCCTGCAAATTCAGCGCCTGCAGGTTCAGTGCCTGCAGATTCAACGCGGCCAATAATTCCGCGTATTCTCCCGGCGGCAATGCCTGGAGATTCAGCGCCTGCAGGTTCAACGCGCCCAGTGGCGGCGCCTGCAGATTCAGCGCTTGCAGATTAAGCGCCTCCTGGGTGACAGACGCTTTCAATACCGGCGCCTGCAGATTCAGGCTGGCCAGTGAAATATTGTGGGTTTCTTCTTCCTCTACCGTCGGCTGGCAGGCGGGTGTGCCCGGGTTCTCGGTACAGTAGCCGGAGTCCAGGAGACTGCCATTACTGATAAATATGCTGTTCTGCAGCGTTCCGGTAAAGGTGTTGGATGCCAGGTCGTCGGCGCAAAGCTCAGAGCCCGAATCGTCCTCGTGCGCATCAACGCGAACGACGTCGTCCTCGCCCGCAAAGACGAATATTGCGCGTGATTCCGTCGACCCTGGCCCTACGGTAACCGGAAGCCGCGTCAATGCCGGCGGTGTGCCAGGTACGTCAAACGGCGGAATCGCCGGCAGCTGGAAAAACGAGGCACGTGCCGTAACGGGTGCGCCCTGCGGCTGGTTGCTGATAACGAGGCAAAAATCCCTGGTACTCGTCGTATCGGGGTTATTCAGCACGAGCGGGAACATGCGCTGGATCGTGCCGAGCGGCTTGGTATTCGTCGGTGCCACCAGGCTCGGTGAGTCGGCAACGACCGACCCGTAGATATTGGAGTCACGGCTGCGGCTGAAATCCGAATCCGGGGTGCATGCGACGATCGAATCATCAGGCGGCGTGTTCGGGTCTTCGGAATCATCGGGCTCGGTGACGGCCGATAGTTCGGGCCTGATCGGTACCAGCGGTTCGCTCGTGCCTTCCTCGACCTCGCCGAGCTTGAAGGCGCTGGCGCCCTGGCTCGGGCCGCCGGGCGGCGTGTACGGAACCTGTTCAGGGTCCCCATTGGCTGCCAGCCAGTTATAGTCGATCCGGACGTCGCGATTATCGCCCCACGCAACGAGCACATCCTCGAGAGGCGTAAAAGTGGGTAGATCGAGACCCGACTGGAGCGGCAGACTGTTGCTCAGCCAGATGCCGCTCAAGGTCTTGCGCACCCATGGCGCAGCGATCGCAATATAGTCGCCCTTGAATGCCAGCGTGCCGCTCGCATAGAGACGATGATTGGGCAAATGGGCCTCTGTTTCAAAAGGCAGCGCGTATTCGCCGTCAGTATCGTCGATTAACGCCACTGTATACTGCGACACGCGAACCGGCGACTCGACGGATGGTGTGCAGCCACCCGTGGCGCCGCAGCTGGCCGTCAATCGGGTCATCCAGACGTCCGCCTTACGCAAAACTCTCGCAAGACTCGTCAGGTCCGTGCTGGCGTAGTCGTAGACCAGCGGAATCTGCGGGTCGCCCGGCGCGCCCTGTGGCGGCAGGCCGGCACCGAGTTCCTCTCGCCGGGTGTCGTACCAGGCCAGGTCGATTCGGTTCTTGATGCCGATGGCGCTCGGCATGATCTGGAAGCCCACCGGTTTCCCACTGGCGTCCTTGTTCGCGTCCAGGATGAATGGAACGCCTGGATTATCGGCATCGCCGTACCAGCTTATGCCGTCCGGAGAGGACATTCCCACGATGCGCGATACGCCTTCATACGCGCCGGGAAATCCGGTAACAGGATCGCAACTCGTGATTTCCTGGCCATCAACGTCGAACCGTCGGTCTGCAACGAAGGTCCAGAAACGATTGCCGTCATTGGCGGTCCAGGGGAAACTGAAGGAACGGAAGCTGACGCCGGTCGCTGGCTGATCAATGGGACAGAATTCGAACACCACGTCGGGCTTAGACCATTTGTTCAGGTTGTTGACCGCAACCGAACGTACAATCGCATCGTTTTCGTTGTTGTCCGCTTTGCGCCGCCAGGTCGCGACGACGGTTTGTCCGATTGCCGAAAGGCTGACGCCGGTGACCTCGTTCAGGCTCTCGGAGAGTTTCTTCGGGTTTGACCAGCTCACGCCGTTATTTTTCGAGAACTGCGCGTAAACCTTGGTGCTGTTGCCGCCGTCAGCGTCGTTGCCCGTGAACACCGCGTAGGCAACCACGAGCGTCCCGGTCGCCGTCCTGACTAATATCGGTTGATCGCGCCCTTCGACGGTGATGGACTCCGTCGTGTAGCTCTGGGAGCCGGGGTCATCCGGGATCCAGAGAAACGCGGGCTTGTCGATGAAACGGCCGCCAGAGCCATCCGCGATAATGTAGCTGCCAACCTCGGGCAGGTTGTGGCGCTCGTCTTCCTGCTCGTTATCGACAAAGCGCTGCGCCACGAGCACGCCGACATTGCTGTCACGGTTGGCGCCAATGTAATTCAGTACCGAGATTCCGGGCGAGTCCACGGAGCTCGGATCGCCGGGGACGGCGTAGGAACCCGGAATTGCGACGAGCGTCGGGTCAGCCGCGAACCCCATATTCAGCGAGTTCGGGTGCGACTTGTACCCGGGTGCGAGGTAGCTCTTGTAGGTTACGCCCTTGTCACCCGACTCCGTATACCCGATCCAGGAATCGCCCTGAATCGCGGGTTTGTCGGAAGCGCGCAAGTCGTTAAACGCGCACATGAAGTAGGCGCTGTTCGACGGCCTGACGATACACGATGGTTCCTGCTGCTGCTTCAGACCGGTGTCGGCAATGTTGAAGGTCTGGTCGGGGTCCGGCGTACTGCCGATCAGGTTTACGTTGGGACCTGGTGTGACGAAGGACTGCGCAATTGCCGTCACGCCGATCAGCAAACACACTGCACTGGCAATCCCGGCTTTGACAAACAAGGGTACCTGCGCAGCAGTTGATCGTCGCGATTCCAATCGCCTGGGTTTCGTCTCACTCATGATGCTGATTTCGCCCATCTCCCAGGGGTTGTCCATTGGCAGCGCAGTACGCGACGGGGCCCGGTTCCTGGCGTACCTACGGCTTTACCCTTCATCTTGTTAAACCTTCTGGTTCGCTACTTTCGATGGTTTCCAGCCATTTGCATCAGGACGCGTTATGGCAACCATTTCATGTTTTCTATTTCGACATGATCATTACATGCCAGCTCATAAACGTTGAGCTATCGTTACAACGAGTGAGGGCTCGGATGTGATGGCCTGGGTCGCTCACTACGAATACTGCTTGGGCCCTTTTTGGGCCGGCAGCACTCTTTATGCCGAACGCGATCAATCATTGTTGTTCTTATTCTTCGATCACGAAATTGCCTTAAAAAGCATCGCTACAGTATAGGCTCAAACCGGGTTTTTTGCACATTCGTGCGGACTGTTGCGGCGCCATATTATGGCAAGCCGGCATAGACGATCATGTCATCGGGTTTCGTGGCCGGCAGCGTCGATTTGCTGCTGTAGTGCATCCAGGTCCGCACCGCGAAGATTACTGATCGAGAAGAACCCGTGCCTGTGCTGGCGTGCAAGATCCAGGTAGTGCTGCGCTTCATCGATTCTGCCGGATGCCAGCAGCCAGACGATCTGCTGCAGGCGAATGTCGATTTCCGGCCTGGCCTCATAGGAGGCATCCAGGGACTTCAAAGCGTCATCCAGGTTGCCGGATTTTTCGTAAAGAATTGCCTTATGGTATTGCACTGCGCCGCGCAGGATGGAATTTTTGCCCATATGTGGATTCAGCAACAAAGAATCAAACAAGGCCTGCAGTCCCCGGGGATCGAGCGCGTCGCAAGTGTTGGCGGTGACATTCGAAATCAGTGGCTTTAGAAACCCGACGATCTGCCTGTCGAAGTCAGCTCGCTTGATAAATCTCGTTGTTGCCTGCAGGTCGTCTGCTGACAACACACCGAGGAGGCAACTGAGGTTGAGGATGCTCAGCCGGGTCGAGGCATGCTGCGGGTACTTCTCTGCTAGCGCCTTTTGTGCTTCGAGTGCCTCTTTGTGCATACCGTGAACAATGTATCGATTAGCCACGTACTGCTTGGCGCGTAACGAGTCCGGATGTTCGACCAGCGCTGTTTGCATGAGTCGTTGCTCGTTGCCCCAGGGCGCCGCTGCCTGCCAGGTCAGGAAACATTGCAGGCTGATTACCAGGACGATCACGAGAGGTAGTAGTCGCAGAATCCCCTGGCTGAGATTGGGCAGCAGTGAGATTATCGCGATGAGCGGACCCAGCAGTGGCAGGTAATTGCGGTGCTCGAAGTAGAGTTCCAGCGCTATGGGTCCTGCCTCGAGGCTGTGGCCAACGAAAAACCAGAGGATTCCCAGGCTGATGAAAGGCCATTTCTTTCTGACGCCAAGCGCGAAAATCACTAGCGCGATAATCACGCCAATACTGGCCAGCGTCGCTACCGGGCTCAATAATCCCGTGGAAACCGGGTAGTCGTCGTGAAAAATTCCCAGGCCGGATAATCGCGGCGCGATGGCCTGTTTCAGGTAGTCGACGAGGACAACCGCCTGGGTCAGCAAGCGTTCCGACATCGAGAACGGCCGATTGTTGAAGCTGGCCTGCAACGACTGCCAGTCAATGGCAAAGTAAGACAGCAGCGCAATCAGCGGCAAGCAAAACAGTGCCAGGAGAATCTTCCGGATTCGATGAGGGAGTTCATTCGAACGGAATACCGTCACCTCGAGTATCAATGCGAAGCCGGGTAGCAAGATGCCCGTTTCTTTGCTCAGCAAAGCAAGAGCGCCGAAAAAGCCCATGCCGCCAATAATCCAGGTCCAGCCCTGTCGCGCCTGCCCGGCAAGGTGCCGCCTGCCGTGCACGTAGCACAACAATCCCGCGAGGGTGAACAGTGCGCTGAGCTGTGTCATGCGCTGCACGATGTACGCAGTCGTCGATACCAGCAGCGGATGCAGCAACCACAGCGTCATACATAGCAAAGCGAGTTTTTCTGCGGTTTCGGGCTTATGCGATGTTGAGAAAATCGCCCGCGCCAGCAGGAATACGAGCAGTCCGGTCACCAGGTGCAGCAGTAGATTCGTGACGCGAAATGGATGCGGGTCAGTCGGCCAGTCCTGGCCATTGAGCGTAAAGCTCAAAAGACTGACAGGGCGCCCCAATGCGCTGGAACGATCGCTGAATACGAATTCGACGTACTTGTCCGGCGACGTAAGCCCGCCGCCCTGACCCAGGAGTTCCAGGTTCGGAATATCATCGAAAACAAATGGCCCGCTGAGTGACGGCCAGTAACACAACACGGTCAGCAGGAATGCCGCGCCTGTTGCGGCCATTGCCACGGCGCGGCGTCGCCGCCGTTCGGTCAGGAAAATGTCGTTCTTTTTCAACGGCATCCAGTCAGTTAGCAACGAACGTCGCTCAGCTCGCGTTGCACGATCAAAACGACCGCCCGGTTACACAGAGCGCCGCTATCATAAGAACGATAGCGATCGAAGGACAGGAATTTCTATCGCCCGGCGAATCGGTCGGCCCCTGTGCGCCGGCAATGCCACTCTCTTTCAACCTTCCCGGCGGTACGCCTACAATACCGAAAACCACACCGGGGGTGCCTGTGGATCATTACGGCTTGTTGAGCCTTCTGCCGACCGTATTCGTCATCACGGTCGCGGTGCTTACCCATCGGCCCATTGCGGCGCTGCTTACCGGAGTCGTAATCGGCATCCTGCTGCTCGACCCCACCGCTGCGGTGAGCAGCTTCTCCGACATCCTGCTCGACGTCATGCAGGACGAGACCATCGGCTGGGTCATCATGGTCTGCGGCCTCATGGGCAGCCTGATCTACATACTGATCAAGACGGGCGGCGCCTCGGCTTTTGCGCGCAAGATGGCGGAGCGCGCCAACACGCGCAACAAGTCCATGCTCGTGACCTGGTTTCTCGGCATGGTCCTGTTCATCGACGACTACCTGAACGCCATCGCGATCGGCAACTCGATGAAAAAGGTCACCGACCGCTTCAAGGTATCGCGGGCAATGCTGTCTTACGTCGTCGATTCGACCGCGGCGCCGACCTGCGTACTCGTGCCGATTTCCACGTGGGCCGTGTTCTTCGCCGCGGTGCTCGAAACGACTGGCAGCGCCGCGGTCGGCGAGGGCATGAAGATGTATATCTCCGGTATCCCCTTCATGTTCTACCCGATCATCGCATTGTTACTGGTGCCGCTCGTCGCGACGGGGCGGTTTCCGCTCATCGGCCCGATGCGGGCCGCCGAAGAACTCGCACAGCAGGGCATCGCCGCGATGGAGCCCGTCGACCAGATCGAGGTCGTGGACGGGCCGGTCGACGAGAACGGGCAGCCGCGCAGCAGTATCTGGGTGTTTCTCGTACCCCTGCTCGCACTGATCGGCTTCTCCTGGTACTTCGATATCGACCTGCTGCGCGGCATTATCGCCACGCTGGCGCTGACCATCCCGCTTGTCGTAATGATGAAGCTCCTCGGTGCATACGAGGCCCTCGACGCAGTGCTCGACGGCTTCAAGATCATGATTCCGCCACTCGCGATCGTCGTCGTCGCATTCATGTTCAAGACCGTCAATGACCACCTCGGGCTACCGCAATACGTTATCGAGTCCGTACAGCCGCTCATGTCGCCGCACTTCTACCCGGTCATCGTGTTCCTGACGATGGCGCTGGTGTCGTTCGCGACCGGCTCGTCCTGGGGCGTGTTCGCCATCGCAATCCCAATCGTCATGCCGCTCGGGGCAGCGATGGAGATACCGACCGCGCTCACGATCGGCGCGTTGTTGTCGGCGAGTTCTTTCGGCAGCCACGCCTGCTTCTACGGCGATGCGACCGTGCTTTCAGCCCAGAGCAGCGGGATCAACGTGATGGAGCATGCGTTGACACAGCTGCCCTACGCCGTGATCGCGGCGACCGCAGCCGCGATCGCGTACCTCGGGTACATGTTCGTCGTTCTCTGACACCGGGCGCAGCCGGCCCGATCAGCTCGTTGGAACCTCGAGTTCGAATTCGCGGCGAAGCGTATCCAGTAGTTCCCGGCCCTGCGCCTCGGGCAACTCGACCAGCGGCGGGCGCACGTTGGCCCAGCGTCCGTCGCCGGTTAGCAGTGCAAGCAGCCGCTTCTGCGCGGGGATCGGCGCGTAGTCCTGAATCAGCAGGCGAAAGCGCTTCACCTGCCCGTGAAGTTCGCGCGCCGTTTCGGCATTGCCGTCAAAGTACGCATCGATGACCTTCGCTATGGCGCGGCCATTGAGGTTTGCCGTGGCCGAGATGCAGCCGGGCGCGCCGAGTTCGAGCGCCTCGATCAGCGGCAGCTCCGATCCCGGGTAGACGACCAGGCCGTCGATCTCGAGCAACGCGCGCGTGTTGTCCCATTCGCCGGAGCTGTCCTTGATGCCGATGATCTGCTCCGGAAACTCGACACGCAGGCGCGCTGCAAGCGTCGTCGGGACACCGACCATTGCAATCGGCGGGATGTGATAGAGGAAGATTCGTGCATCTTTGCCGATTGCCGTGACCAGCTGCACGAAGTGACGGTAGAGACCCGCTTCACTTACGTCCTTATAGTAGAACGGCGGCAGCGTCATCACGCCGGCGCAACCCAGGTCGAGGCAGGCGCTCGAAAGCCGCGCGGTGTCGGCGACGTTGGAAAGTCCCGTCCCCGGGATCATCAGCGCCGGGTCGATGCCCGCTTCGACGAGCGCCTTTACTGCAGCGACGCGTTCGTCGATGCCGACCGAGAGCGCCTCGCCCGTGGTTCCGAACGGCACCAGCCCGGCGCAACCCTGGCCGAGCAGCCACTGCGCATGCGCGACGAATAGATCGGTCGCGACGGTCATGTCGTCGTTGAACGGTGTCAGGAGCGGTACCAGCACGCCGCGGATTGGAGAAAAGCTCATGCGGGGAGATCCACTATGCGGAAAATCCTGACTGTCTCCGAATTACTCGACCGGGCTTACTCCGAAGGCGCATCTCCGGCGAGGGCCTCGTCGAGCATTTCGACCAACTGGTCGCGGCTGTAGCTGTAGGGACCCCATGTGTTCAGCTGCACCAGTTCATTGACCTTCGTACGAATCGTCCACTCCTGTTCTTCCGCATTGGGGACGACCACGTAGCGACGCAACGGATTGCCATCGAACAAGGCATGCATGAATGCCGCGGAGACTTCATCGGGTTCCTTGTAGGACAGCTCACGCTCGGCCGTCGCTTCGTACGCTTTTTTCATCTCTTCAGTTACATCACTGCCCGTGGCTTTTGTTTTCTCCATCCTGCGGGCCACGCTGCTGCGACGGATATTCGATTTGTAGTTGCCGGGTTCGACGACGCTGACGGTGACGCCGTGTGGCTCCATTTCAGCGGCAAACGAATCCGTGAATGCCTCGATCCAGTGTTTGCTGCCGGCATAGGCACTGAAGCCCGGGAATGCTGACAGCGTGCCTGCGATCGATCCCGTGGTCACGATGCGACCCTTCGATTCGATAACAAGCGGCGCGAAGGCCTTGGTCGTGCGGTAGACACCCTCGACATTGACATTGTAGACAAACGTCTGGTCCTCGACCGGTGTGTCGACAACCTGGCCGCCGCCGCCAACGCCCGCATTGTTAACGAGGGCATACAGGCCCGTACCCTTGTCCGTGATCATTTCAACAGCCGCATCAATCTGATCCTGCTTCGTTACGTCGAGTCTTACGGCCGTAATATTGTCGATTGCGTCCAGCGCTTCGAGATCCTTATCTTTTCGCGCGCCTGCGTAGACGTGATAGCCGTTCTCGGCCAGCGTTTCTGCAAGATGTCTGCCGATGCCCGTACTGGCGCCCGTTACCAGGATCGACTTCTGATCATCCGCGAACGCGGCGTGTGGTGCCGCCGACACTGCGATTGCAAAGGTTGCGACAAAGACAAACTGGAGAAGCTTGAGCATGGTGTTTTCCTGTTATTTTTGGTGGCTGCGACACTACCACAAACAGGAGAAACAGGGACCGTTCGCACGGTCCCGGCCGTAACACATTGAAATAAAAAGTATTTGGGCGGGTGACGCGCAACCAGGAGCAGGCGCCTGTCAACGTCAGGCCGGGTACCGCGTTAAAAAACCCGGGGCACCAGTCGGTCTCGATGCACTCTAATATCTGCGAGCAGCGACGATACGTCCCTCATGCTGGCGAACTTTCCGGGGAGATCCGATGGCAATAATTGGCAGGAAGCGAGTTTTCAGAGTAGTGGCCACAGTCGCTATGCTCAGCGTGCTGCTATTGTCCCGGGTTGTCGTCGGCCAAACCCAGCCGATTGCACAGATCCCGACGGCACCGCCCACCCAGTCCTGGGAACCGATGGCGGACACGCTGAGGTCCGAAGTCAGGCAGCTGGTCGTCGTTGCGAACGACGAGGCCACCAGGGAATCCATTACCGGCTCTTACGAAGAGGCCACGCCCGGGCTGGTCGGAGGTATCAACGAGGGGGCAAATCTCGGCACGATCGCGACCGAGATCGGCGGTGTCAATGTGAGTCTCCCCGTACCGATCCTGACCATTCCGGGGGCGGTATACGGCGGCCTGTCAGGAACCATGAAGCGCGAGATCCAGGAATTCCGGGACGAGTTGACCGAGGAGCTTGCGAATGCGGAGAGCCATCCTTTGACAAACGATGGCCTGGCGCTTGACGTCCACCACAACCTGTCGAGGCTCCCCCAGCTCGACACGAAGCTTATCGCGTCCTCGGTCGCCGTCCCGGAGGCAACGGATGCCGTCCTGTCTGTGGCGTTCAGTGACGTCGCCATCCATGTCGAGGACGAGGAAGCCATACTGACGGTGTCTGCCGTGGCAGAGCTGCGCCGTAATTCTGACGGCGCAATCGTCTACAAACGCATGATGCAGTATGTGGACCGGGACACATTGGCCAACTGGAACAGGAATAACCGGGCATTGTGGCGAGACTATGCAAATTTTGCCTCGCACTATCTTGGGCGCGAACTCGCTGCCGAAGTATTCAGTCGTATCCTGGTCGCGCATGAATTGCGGCCGGATGAGACCAGTACGGTGCGCAGGGACCGCAAAGACAAGCACCGTTTCAAGACCAAATCAGTGACACCCGAACTAGCCTGGACGTTCGCTCTGCGCGAAGAGGGCGAGAACAGCAGTTCAGCGAAACGTGTCAAGGGGTCCGCCATCTCGTACGACGTCGAGGTCTATGACGATCATCGCCTCATCTATTCCAGGAAACGAATCGCGGAGCCGCGCCACGTTATCGGTGGCGAGCTCGAGCCGTGCATGTCGTATCGCTGGTCCGTGCGTCCGGTGTTCGAGGACGGAACGGAAGTCACCTACGGCGAGTGGATGCGCCTGGAATCGGACCCGGAAAACAAAGTCAAAGGCCGGAACGGCCTCGTCGGCAGAACCGCATCGATCGCGCCGGCCTACACGCAGGATTTCGCCGCATTGGACATCAAGTGCGGTCGTCGATGACTAAATTGGGGACAGTGACTTTAAGTGCCAGGCAAAGTCCGCCTTGCCTGGCACTTAAAGTCACTGTCCCCTAATTATTTTGCCGGTAGACACGTACCCAGTCGACGTACATGTATTGCGGAAATCGCGTCGTGTCATCAGTCCGACCGGCGCTGCGGCCGCCGACGGCGATGTTCAGCAGGATGAAGAAGGGCTCGTGAAACTCCGAAAATTCGTCCGAAGAGATCGATGCCGATGCGAATCGCTTGCCGTCGACGAACCACCGGATGCTGTCAACATCCCACTCGATCTCGAACACGTGAAAATTGTCGGCGAACCTGCCCTGGTCCAGCTTGGTAGCGACCGCGCCCATGCTTGCGTGGCGGCCTGATTTTCCGGCGTAGTGAATATTGGCCTCTACGGCGGCGTTGTCTCGTGAGCCGTACAACTCCAGGATGTCGATTTCGCCGGATTGTGGCCAGGGCGTATTGCCGCCGTTTTCGTCGATGTTGGCGCCGAGCATCCAGAATGCCGGCCAGATGCCCCTTCCATATGGGAGCTGGATACGGGCTGCGATTTTGCCGTACGTCCAGCCATGCTCCGGTAAAGTGTACAGCCGGGCCGACGTGAACTGATCCGAGCCGTGCGTGTCACTCTCGTGAATCGCCTTGATCACCAGGCAACCGTTGTCGATATAGGCGTTGTCGACGCTGTCGGTGTAGCGCTGCCACTCGCGGTTGAAACGCCCGGCCTTCACGACCTGGCGCTTCCATTTCGCCGGATCGAGGGTTTCGCCCCGGAACTCGTCCGCCCAGAGCAGCTGCCAGCCCGGGCCCGGTTGATACGTGTCGTTGTCGAAATTGGCAGCCGGGTACTGCACGGGTGCCTCGTCCGCTGGCGGCGCGCCCGCGCCGCAGGCCGACACAAGGAGAGGCAGCACTACCGCAAATGCGAATCGGGTACTGGATATCCTGTTCATGGAATCAAAATTACAGCCAAAGCGCCCGGGTGCCAAACAGCGACGCGCGCTAATGCGCAACCCGCTCTTTGTGGCTGAGTTCGCTCATATTTCACCTCCGGACCAGGTTCTGATGCCTTCCCAGGTCCGGAATTGTACCTGCCGCGAGCATTGAACGGCTCCTCGCGGCCCTTTTAGCCGCCGAACGCGCTAGAATTTCGTCTCCTTCTAATTGATAGGAAGAAAAGCAATGAAACAGCTGAAGCATGCTATGAAACCGCTTGCCGGCCTGGTGGCGCTTGGTTCTCTGCTGGCACTGGCGGCGTGTGGAGAACAACAACAGCAACAGGCAGCGGCGCCGGCGGAAAGCGAAGTTGAGAAGGAAACCATCGTATGGAAGCTGGCACAGACCTGGGGAACGGGTTTTCCTATTTTTGGCGATGCGGTCATCAAGATGGCCGACATGGTCAAGGCGATGTCGGGCGGTGAACTGGAAATTCGCATCGACTCGTCGAACAAGCACAAGGCGGCTTTTGGCATCCTCGATATGGTCAAGGCCGGCCAGTACGAGATGGGCCACTCTGCGTCGTATTACTGGAAGGGCAAGGATCCCAGCACGATGTTCTTCTCCACCATGCCCTTCGGCATGATCGCCCCGGAGCAGTATGCCTGGTTCTATTACGGCGGCGGCATGGACCTGATGAAAAAGGTCTACGACAAACAGGGCGTCTACAGCTTCCCCGGCGGCAATACCGGTAACCAGATGGGTGGCTGGTTCGCCAAGGAAATCAACACGCTCGAGGACCTGAACGGACTCAAAATGCGCATTCCGGGGTTTGCCGGCGAGGTCCTGTCCAAGCTCGGTGTCGTGGTAACGAATATTGCCCCGGGCGAGCTCTATACGGCGCTCGAGCGCGGCACCATTGACGCCCTGGAATGGGTCGGTCCGTCTCTCGATCTAAACATGGGGTTCCAGAAGATTTCCCAGTACTACTACACGGGGTGGCACGAACCTGCGACGGAACTGCAATTCATGGTCAACAAGGAAGCGTTCGACTCCCTGCCAGCGCACTTGCAGGAGATCCTGGTCACGGCAATGCAGTATGCAGCCTATGACATGTATGCTCACTCCTACCATGAGAGCGCGGTCAACTGGGCTTCGATCGAAGAGGAGTACCCGGACGTCAAGATTCGCACCTTCCCTCCCGAGATCATTGCGGAAATGAAAAGGGTCAACCAGGAACTGCTGGCGGAAAGCGCAGCCGCCGATCCGATGTTCAAGGAAATACTCGAATCACAAGCCGCCTACATGAAGATGGCGCGCAAGTGGACCGAGATTTCCGACTACGCCTATCTCAAGGACAATCTCGAATAGTCCGGCTCAGACTCCCGGCTTCGGCCGGGAGTCTTTTATCCCGACGTAAGGGCACTAAATGCTCCTGAGGCTCGAGACACTCTTCGATCGCTTCTCCGACGTGATGGGGTGGATCGCAGGTGTCCTCAACCTGCTCATGCTGGTCAACGTCTTCTACGACGCGATCATGCGCTATTTCTTCAGCAGCGGTTCGATCGCCCTGCAGGAGATGGAGTGGCACCTGTTCGCGATGGTATTCCTGTTCGGCATCGCCTACGGGCTCAAGGAAGACGGGCACGTGCGTGTCGATGTCTTGTACGACCGGTTCTCGCCACGCAGGAAGGCTATCGTCAACATTGCGGGCACTTTGCTGTTTTTGCTCCCGTTAAGCGTGCTGATCATCGAGGGTTCCGTCTGGTACGTGCAGGAGGCCTACAGTTCGGGTGAAATCAGTGGCGATCCGGGCGGGTTGCGGTATCGGTGGCTGATCAAGCTCGTCATCCCGGCTTCGTTCGTGTTCCTGGTCGTCTCGGCTGTCGGATTCGTCATACACAACGTCAACATTCTCCTCGGCATCGTGGCGCCGCAGGAACGACCAAAGGAGATGATTTAGTGCCGCTTCATTGTCGGCTCTTGAGCGACGAGGGCGCTGCGCGATGATCGGGCTGATGATGTTCGGCGTTGCGCTGTTATTGCTGCTCGTCGGCTTTCCCGTAGCGTTCACCTTTGGTGGTGTCGCGGTATTTTTCGGCCTGCTTGCGGAGGGGCCGGGGATCTTTGCGCTGATGCCGCACCGCATCTGGTCGATCATGAATAACACGATCCTGATGGCTATCCCGCTATTCATATTCATGGGAATCGTGCTGCAGAAATCCGACCTCGCCGAACGCCTGCTCGAGTCGATGGGCTTCCTGTTCGGCGAGATTCGCGGCGGCATCGCCATCTCGACGATTCTGGTCGGCGCGTTGCTGGCGGCATCGACCGGCGTCGTCGGCGCGAGCGTGGTGGCGATGGGCGTGATCTCACTGCCGGTTATGCTCAAGTACAACTATGATAAACGGCTGGCCACCGGGACCATCTGCGCTGCAGGCACGCTCGGCCAGATCATTCCGCCGTCCATTATTCTCATCATCCTTGGCGACGTGTTCCAGGAACCCGTCGGTGACCTGTTCAAGGCGGCGCTCTGGCCGGGCCTGTCGCTGGTCGGCTTCTATGTCGTTTACATCGTTGTCATCGCGCTGATCAAGAAGGACCTGACGCCGCCGATCCGTCTCGAGGAGATGACCGGTACAAAGAGGCACCAGGTGTGGCAGGCGCTGAAAGCGGTCGTGCCGCCGCTCGTGCTGATCATCCTGGTACTCGGCTCGATCCTGACCGGCGTGGCGACGCCGACGGAATCGTCCTCGGTTGGCGGCGTCGGCGCCATCTTGCTGGCCGCGTTCTACGGCCGGTTCTCGGTGCGCATGGTCTGGGAGAGTTCGCTGGAGACCGTCAAAATCACGGCCATGGTGTTTGCGATCCTGATCGGCGCAACGGCCTTCTCGATGGTATTCACCTACACCGGTGGCGACTGGATAGTCGAGGAGTTCATGACGGGCCTGCCGGGCGAGGAGTGGGGCTTCCTGATTCTGTCAATGCTGATCATCATGGCGTTGGGGTTCTTCATCGACTTTGTCGAGATTTCCTACATCGTCGTGCCGATCCTGGTGCCTATCGCCGCGGCCCTGGGGATCAACCCGATCTGGTACGCGATCCTGATCGCGATGAACCTGCAGACTTCATTCCTGACGCCACCGTTCGGGTTCAGCTTGTTCTACCTCAAGGGTGTAGCGCCAGCCGAGGTGCGGACCACGGATATCTACTACGGCGTCATGCCCTTCATCGTCCTGCAGATGGTCGTGCTCGCCATCCTGGTGATTTTCCCGCAATGGTTCGGATTCTCGCCGCATTAGCGTGGTGAGCGTGGGTCGGACCACCATAACTAACTGAATTATATAGAACAATAACCTAAACCCAGTGCCAGTTAGGGTCTTAAACTTGCGTTTTCGATGGCAAAAACCACAAATTAAGCGGATGCACTCTGCTACTTCGATCTTAAAAGGGGTATTTCTGATGCCAAATGCTGCCATTAAGGCACCTCTGAGCTGGATTCAGCTTAGAAATAATATGTTTGCCAATGAGTTGCGGTGGTCCGACCCTCACCGTTGGATGGTACTGTTGGCGGCACTATTTCTGACCGCGTGCGGTGACTCTCAGCCTTCGCGGGTTGAGGACGCGGCGCGCGAGTCAGCCCTTGCAAGCGAACATTCGCCCACGCTGGGCCCTCCGGATGCCAAGGTGCACATCGTCGAGTTTCTCGATCCCGCTTGCGGAACCTGCGCCCTGTTTTATCCCATGGTCAAGGGCTGGATGGCTGAAGTACCTGACGACCTTCGACTGTCGGTCCGTCACGTCGCGTTTCATGACGGCGTCGATTACGCGGTGAGGGTCCTCGAGGCCAGCCGCAACCAGGACAAGTACTGGGAAACCCTGGAAACGCTGCTGGCGTCGCAAAGACAGTGGGTGGACAACCACGTTGTGCAGCAGGACAGGGTCTTACCGGCATTGGCGCGCGTGGGCCTGAATATGGAGCAGCTTCAAACCGACATGAATTCAGCGGAAGTCCAGCAACGCATGGAGAAGGACCTGCAGGACTCGAAAGTCCTGAAGGTCGTCGCGACGCCGGAATACTTCGTCAACGGGCGTGCGCTGCCCAGTTTCGGGCAGGAGCAATTGGCAAACCTGGTCCGCGAGGAGCTACAGAAATAAAATAAATGGGGACAGTGACTTTAAGTGCCAGGCGGAGGTGCCTGGCACTTAAAGTCACTGTCCCCAAATAGTGGTTGTGACCCTTCTCTACGGCGCCTGGATGATCATCGCAAAACCGCCGGTGATTGTGACCACGTCATCGGCCGCAATCGTGAATACGCCGTTTTCCTCGACGGTCTCGGACACCGTAAGGTCGAATATCACGCCACCCGGCTGGCCGCTCAGGCCACCGAAGCCGATCTCGAACAAATTGTTCGTGTTGAAGTCTACCGTCTCCGTGTAGTTTTCCAGCAATACCGTGCCGTTGAGCAGCTCGTCTGTGGTGTCGTTCGGCTCGTCGATCCAGCACTGGTTGAATTGCCAGTTGAAGTCATCGCCCGTGGACAGCTCACCCGAGCCGGTCCAGGTTACCGTGATCTCGCCCTGCGCCAGGACACCGGCTGGAGGTGTGCCGGTGAACATGTCGCAGCTCTCGATGAGCGGATTCGTCAGCGTCGCGAGCTCCAGTTCGTCCAGAATGTCGGCGACATTGAAGAAGTACTCGTAGAGGAATTCGAACGCGGCCCCGGCCAGCGAGGCCCGGCGCAACCAATCTTCCTGCGCGTCGTCGTCAAGCAGGTTCTCGAATTCGTCCCACGTGTAGGGAACCGCCTCGCCGCCGTTGAGGCTGAGCTCAACGCCGCCGGCGACTACGCTCACGCTGACGGTCTCGAAGAGAAAAGCGACATCGAAGGCGCCACTCGTTGGGGGCGCACCGACATTGACGGGGACATCCTCGGTCAGTGTCACCGTAATCGTTCCATCAATCGGCAATAAGCCACCGCTGGATACGATCAGGTCGAAGCCCGTACTCGCGCGAGCGACGTACGACAGGAAGGTCACTTCGTTGCTGGCATCGACCGATACGTCCACAGTGTTTGCGAGAAGCCCGTCGATGTCGAACGACACGGTAAGGCCGCTGCCGAGTGAGACCGTCAACAGGCCGCCGTCGGTATCCTGCAGGTTAGTGAGGAAGAAGTTGTACGTCGGCAGGATGTTGACCGGGCCGGGATCGTCGCCGCCGCCGATCGGGCCACCGCTATCGTCACCACCACCGCCACCACCGGTTGCGACGATGGTCAAGACGCCAAATACCAAGACGGGAATCAGCCAGAGCGTACGCCATGGCAAGGCTTTGTTATCAGTTTTAATCATCGTAGGTCTCCTCGTTCTGTCATGCGAACGATCCAGTACGCTGCGGCCGCACCCAGTGCGATCGAAAAGATATCGAGCGGGTCGTAGGTACCGTTAATGAAGTAGCCGGCACTGGCTTCGAGAACGGGCACGTCGTAAAACCATGCCGGCAAGACCGCTGCAACGCGTGCATCCAGCGGCGAAATCTGTGCGACCTCGAAGAGGCATTCAATGGCAAACCAGCTGAAGGCGATAGCCGGCAAAAGCTTCGGCCAGGGCCGGAGCACGGCCGCCAAGACCAGGATAGTGGCCATCGAGTGAACAAACGTGGGGAGATGGTTGCCGAATGGCCCGAAGAGTTCAGCTTCGCCGTGGCTGGCGGTCCAACCAATCAGGAAATACGCTGCGCCGCCGCGGTCAATCGCGTAGACAATAACGCCGACGACCAGCAGAAGCACAGCTACGAAGAGGAGGGTTGCCTCCTCTTTGTAACGACCCCTGGGCATTCGCTGCGAAAGCCTCGTCGCAAATGAAGGCGGCAGCACAATTGCACACCACCTCCAAGCCGAAGTTTCCCAGAATCCTTGAGCGACGGCTATCCGGAGGTCTACCTAGTGCCGAACAGAGTGGGGACAGTGACTTTAAGTGCCAGGCGGAGGCGCCTGGCACTTAAAGTCACTGTCCCCAAATAGCTAGAGTACGAACGGCAGCAACCACCAGGTCCGTTTCTTGTACGCCGCCCATTCAGGGTAACGTGACATGCTGGCTTCTTTCATGATCATGTTGACCGCGAACAGTCCCAGCCAGATCCAGGTAAGAACAACGACGGGCAGCCAGTGCCAGACCAGCATCGCGAAACTGCCATAGATCATGATTTCACCAAGGTAGTTGGGATGACGCACATAGCGATGCATCCCGCCAGTGATCAGGCCTTTCTCTACGCGCAAGGTGAAGTACTTTTGTGCATCTGCCGCGATCATGATGGCAGATCCCGTGATGCAAACGCTGATGCACAGGCAAAACCAGGCGAAGTCGGGCAGCGGATAGTCAGGTTGCGAGACCCCGGAAACCAGCAGCCATCCGAACACCCAGTACCAGCCCAGCACACCCACGAATGCATTGATACCGCCGCCGATAGTAACGCGTCGCTGCCAGCCCGGATCCGGAAACGCTGTGTCCTTGAGTATCCAGACGAGGCCGTAGCTCCCTTGCATGGCCGTGTAGACCCACGCGGCGGTCGAAGTATTGCCGTAGTACGCAATCAGCGCGAGAAGAAACACGAACGTCCCCGCTTTCTGGAAATTGATTACCCAGGCGAGTTTCCATGGCCGTGGCCCCCCCAGGAAATCGACAACGAGGTAGTCGGTGAGGCGGCGCATCGCCTGCGCCCAGCCAGGCGCATCGTAAGGTGACGCTATGTTCACGGTCGTTGGATCGGTGCTAACGATGGCGGTCTCCGGTAAGCTCTGCTCGCGACGATATTACTAGCCTGGCTCGGTGCGAAGCCACTCCTTATCATTTGGGGACAGTGACTTTAAGTGCCAGGCGCCTCCGCCTGGCACTTAAAGTCACTGTCCCCAAATTGGTTTGTCGCTAACGCGGGTGGCCTATCGGCATGAGTGCGAGCGGCGCATGATCCGCGGGTAAGACCAGGACCTCCTGCACCTCGGCATCCTCGAAGGCACCAACAATGACGGTTGCGAGTTCAAGGGCTGTTGCCTGCAGGTAGACGTTTTGCGCGGCATGGCCGCTTTCGATGCGGGTGTAACGGCGCGCTCGCTGCCCGTACTTCTTCGCGCTGCGGTCGTAGACGCCGGCGATGACCAGAACGGCCGGGGCGCGGCGTACCCAGGACTGGTCGAGCGCGGCCCTCGCCAACGATTTTCGCAGGTCGCCGTCCGAGACCTGCCGCAGCCGATGTCCCCTGGCTACGTAGCGATACAGACCTGCAGGCAGCGATTCGACGTCGCCAGCAACAAGGTAAATCTCGAGCGGATAGAGCGCGCCCGCAGACGGGGCCGCGCGGAGGCCGTCCACCGACGTCACGCCCTGCGCGGCCCACAGTAGCTGCCCGACCTCCGCAAGCGACAGTGACTGCGTCGAGAAATCCCGTACGGAGCGTCGTTCATGAATGGCCGCCTCGAGCGATACGTCGCCGTCGATCGACGGTTGCGGAAGGGCAATGTGCTGATCGCGTTCCATACCGTTGACGCCCCACGCATATGTGAGGCCAAGGAAGAGGATCGCTGCGTGCATCGTCATTTTCATTACGATCAAATACCTATATTAGTTCACGCGAGGCGCCTGAATCCCTCCGCCTTTGCCCAGGCGAGCGCCTGTGTGTACTCGAGCCTTGAAATCGGCCGATCGAGCGACGCGTAATCGTCGGCTCGGTAACACGGCCGGTACTGGTCCATGATGTTCAGCCAGGTGTCGACGGAAACCTCTGTTGCAAGGAAGTGGAGCATCGAATCGGTGCCACCGATGTTCTGCGGCAGAACAAGGTGCCGCACGAGCAGTCCGCGCACGGCGATCCCGTCGTCATCGAGTACGAGGTCGCCCACCTGCCGGTGCATCTCCCGTACTGCACGGCGATTGACCTCGACGTAATCGCGAACGTGAGAGTAACGGTGTGCCGTGTCAGCGTCACCGTATTTCATGTCGGGCATGTAGATATCGATGACGCCGTCGAGCAGTTCGAGGGCCTCCACGCTATCGTAGCCACCGGTGTTATAAACGAGTGGCAGTGTGAGCCCCTGGTTCGCCGCTATCGAAACCGCCGCAATGATCTGCGCGACAACATGGCTGGGCGAGACGAAGTTGATGTTGTGGCAGCCCCGAGCCTGCAATTCCAGCATCATGCCGGCCAATTCGTCCGGTTCGACTACGCGGCCGAGCCCTTTCTGGCTGATGTCCCAGTTCTGGCAGTACACGCAACGGAGATTGCACCAGCTGAAGAAGATCGTCCCGGAGCCGTTCCAGCCGCGCAACGGGTCTTCCTCGCCGTGATGCGGGCCATGGCCATGCACGAGCGCGCGTTCGCCCGTGCGGCAAACGGCGCCTTTGATGGTCTCCAGCCGATCGATGCGGCAGTAACGGGCACACAGGTCGCAATCCTCGAGGTGCTGCCATGCGCGGCAGGCGCGCTCCGTCAATTCACCTGACTCGGCCAGCTTGAGATAGGCAGGTCTCACCCGCGTTATCATACGCCGTCGATGGTCATTCGGGGCGGGCACCAGGCAGCTGCGCGTACGGGGTGGTCGCTGCCGAGTCGCGGGATTCAGGGCTTTTGTGACCGCATTGGCGATCGTGTATCTTTTGACATATTTCGTGGTAAACCCGTGACTTACCTCACAGTCCTCCGCCTCGGGCCGGTCTACATTAGCCTTCTGATTCCCCGACGATATTCAGTGACGTGACCAGACTAATCAAGCTATCTACCCTCGCGATGGTTCTCCTGGCTCCCTTGGCCGTGCAGGCCGAGCAGGGCGAATGGTACGTAGCACCATCGATCGTCTATACCGACGATGACGGCAATCGACTGATCGACGATGCCGTTGCCGGCGCGCAGGTCCAGGTCGGCAGGGAAATGGGCAAGCACCTCTGGCTGGAGGGCCTGCTCGGCTATCACGATATTGACGGTTTCCCGGGCCAGGAGCACCTCGAGCTCGGTTTCAACGTTATCGGCAACTTCCTCCCGGACAGCCTGTTCTCGCCCTACGTCATCGGCGGAGTCGGCTATCTCCGTGCCGACGTGGGTACACCGGACTTTGGCGGTTCTCCACCCGCCGACTCGACGGCCAGCAACGCGACGGCAACGGGCGGTCTCGGATTGAAGATTCGTTTCGGCGACAGCCCCTGGTCACTGCGAACCGAGGCGCGCCTCCGGCACACTTTCGACAGCGATAATGCCCTGACGGACGGGATCGTTTCGCTCGGCCTCCAGTACAATTTCGGCGGCAAACCTGCCGCGATGGTGGCGGCAGCCGCCGAGCCTGAACCGGATAGCGGCCCGGGCGTTGTCGCTGTGCCTGCGGATAGCGACGGTGATGGCGTTCCGAACGACCGGGATCAGTGTCCCGGCACACCCGCAGGCGTCAAGGTCGACGCCCGCGGTTGCGAGATCGTCAAGCTGAGGAACGTCTACTTCGGCTTCGACTCCGCCGTGCTCCTTGCAACAGCAGAACGCATGCTCAGTGAGTCCGCATCGATTTTGAAGCGTCACCCGGACCTGCAGGTCGAGATCGTCGGCTTCGCCGATTCACGAGGGCCCGAAAGCTACAACATGCGGCTCTCGGAGCGTCGTGCCGACGCCGTGCGTAACTACCTCGAGAAGGCGGGCGTCGATTCAACGCGGCTTGCGTCGCGCGGCTACGGCGAATCCCACGACGGTGCCGCCGATATGTCTGCGAACGGCCTGGCGCAGAGCCGACGCGTCGAGCTGCGCGTAACCAGCAAATAGGGGACAGTGACCTAAAGTGCCAGGCGCCTTCGCCTGGCACTTTAGGTCACTGTCCCCTAATTATTCATTCGTTTAGACTCCGCGGCATGGCCAGGCTGATCGTCTACTACGCCCACCCGGGGCACAAGCACTCGCACGTGAACAAATTCATGGCGCGCGCTGGCGGTGCCGTTGAAGGGATTACCTTCGTCGACCTGTATCGGGACTATCCGCGCTTCGACATCGACGTCAACGTGGAGCAGCAACGCCTGCTGGACCACGATGTCGTTCTGTTCCAGTTCCCGATGTTCTGGTACTCGACGCCGTCGATCATCAAGGAGTGGGAAGACCTCGTCCTGGAGCACGGATTCGCGTATGGCGCGGACGGCGACAGGCTTGCGGGAAAACAGATGTTGCTGGCGGTGACTGCGGCCGGGCCGGAAGATGCTTACCGACACGAGGGTTACCAGCACTACCCGATCCGCACGTTCCTGACGCCGCTGGAGCAGACCGCACGACTGTGCAAGATGCACTTCACCGCACCCTACGTGCTGTACTCGTCGCTAAAGGCGCCCGGCGCCGGTCTCGTTGAACCACACGTTGACGGCTATGTACAGTTGCTCGAGGCTGTCCGCGACGATCGCTACGACTTCGCTGCAGCGGCAGCGATGGACGTCGTCCATTTCGACACCCTGCCTGTCGGCGAGGAGGCCTGATCGTGGACGAATTCCTGCTGCTGGCATTTCTCTTCCTGGTCGCTGGCGTCATCGCGGTCCCCATCGCCTCGAGGCTCGGGCTGGGCTCAGTGCTTGGCTACCTGATCGCCGGGATCGCGATCAGCCCGCTGCTGCAGCAGCTGCACGTCGATGTCGTCAGCATCCAGCACTTTGCCGAATTCGGCGTGGTCATGATGCTGTTCCTCGTCGGCCTCGAACTCGAGCCGCGGATGCTGTGGTCGATGCGGGACAGGTTGCTCGGGCTCGGTGGTTTGCAGGTTACCGTGACGGTGGCGCTCATCATGGGCATCTCGATGCTGCTGGGCCAGTCATGGTCGATCGCGCTGGCAATCGGTCTGGTCCTTTCATTGTCCTCGACCGCAGTCGTGCTGCAGACGCTGAACGAAAAAGGCCTGATGAAAAGCGATGGCGGCCAGTCGAGCTTCTCCGTGTTGCTGTTCCAGGACATCGCCGTTATCCCGATGCTTGCCTTCATCCCCCTGCTTGCATTGCCGGAGCTCGCGGACCTGGCCGTGGCGTCGGCAGACCACGGCGGCGAAGGGGGTCATGGCAGCCTGAGCCTCGTGGACCGGCTCAATGGCTGGCAACGGGCCCTGGTGACCGCCGGCGCGATCGGTGTGGTCGTGGTCGGCGGCAGCTACCTGACGCGGCCAGTGTTTCGTTTCATCGCGATTGCGCGCCTCCGGGAACTGTTCACCGCGTTCGCGCTGCTGCTGGTCATCGGCATCGCGGTGCTGATGATCGTCGTCGGCCTGTCGCCTGCGCTGGGCACCTTCCTCGCGGGCGTGGTACTCGCGAACAGTGAGTATCGCCACGAACTCGAGAGCAACATCGATCCGTTCAAGGGGCTGCTACTCGGCCTGTTCTTTATTACGGTCGGCGCCGCGATCCAGTTCGATCTTCTGTTCAGCAATCTCGGCGCTATCGTCGCGATGACACTCGGCATGATCGCGCTCAAGGCAGCGGTCCTCTATGCCCTGAGCAGGATCTTCGGCATCACGGGCGCCGATCGCTGGCTGTTTACGCTCGGGCTCGCCCAGGCCGGCGAATTCGGTTTTGTATTGCTCTCGTTCACCGTCGCGGCCTCGGTGATTCCGGCCGCGCTGGCCCAACAGCTGCTGCTGGTCGTCACGCTGTCGATGTTGCTGACGCCGCCCCTGTTCATCATCTACGACAAGCTTATTGCGCCGCGCTTTGCTACAACCCAGGGCCGGGACGCGGACGAGATCGACGAGCAGGGCACTGTGATCGTCGCCGGTCACGGCCGTTTCGGCGGCATCGTCAATCGTATCCTGTTGTCTGCGGGTTTCAAGACCGTGGTTCTGGACTACCAGTCCGAGCAGCTGGAGGTGCTGCGGAAGTTCGGCATAAAGGTTTATTTCGGCGATGCAATGCGGCCGGATCTGCTGCACGCTGCCGGCATCGAGGAAGCGAAGATGCTGGTCATCGCCATCGACGAGCGCGAGAGCGCAACCGAGCTGGTGCGCTACGTGACCGAGAACCATCCGCACGTCTATATCGTCGTACGCGCTCTCGACCGTCATCATGTCTACGAGCTCTGGAACGCGGGCGCGCGTGACATTATCCGCGAAACATTCGACAGTTCGGTGCGCGCCGGGCGGTCGGCGCTGGAGGCCCTTGGCATCCATCCCTACGACGCCGAGCGACAGGTGCGGGGTTTCCTCCTGAACGATCGCGAGCAGATGTACGAACTGGCGTCCGTCTACGACGCGAACATTCCTGCGCACGAGAATGCGGAGTACGTCGAGAAGACGAAGAAGTTCCTCGAGCGCGATGAGCAGGCCATGCGGGGCAACAGTGCAGCGTTCGGCAGTCGCCTCGACCGCGGCTGGGTACCGCCGACGCTGGACGACGTCGAGGCCGAAGAGCAGGCGGCGGAGCCAGACCCAGATAGGGGACAGTGACTTTAAGTGCCAGGCGAAGTCGCCTGGCACTTAAAGTCACTGTCCCCTAATTGCTACTCCGCCATCACCCTTTCCAGCACATCCGGGTCGCGCCAGCGGCCGCTCTTAAGGCGCAGGGCGTAAACCAGGGCAATGGAAAAAACCAGCGCAACAAGAGCGACCCACGACACCCTGGGGCTCAACTCAAACACCCGAATGATGAAGAACTGGGCGACGAGCATCGCCCAGTGCAACGACACCGACGCGACCATCAGCCAACGAGTGTCACCTGCGCCCCTGAGGACACCACCTGATACGAGGATGACCGCATCGGCCATTACGTAAGTGGAGAGGCCGATCATCATGAAGGCGGACAGTTCCCGTATGGCGGAAAAGTCACCACTGGGTGGTGCAAAAACCTCGACGAGCGGGTATCGATACGTGATGTACGTGACCGCGAGCACCGCGGAGTATGTCAGGGCCACGGTAAAGGCGGCGGTCATGACTTCATCGACACGCGCCATGTCCCGCGCGCCAACGAAGCGACCGATCAGGCTGATCACACCGACGTTCAGCCCGATCATCGGGACGAAGGAAAGTATGTCCCAGTTGAACACGATGGCTGCTGCGGCGCCCTCGGCAATACCGTAGGACTGAAACATCAACAAAAACAGGTTGAATGCGGCGACGTTCAGGAACAGCTCCAGTCCGGACGGGAAGCCGAGCCGCCAGAAACGCCGCAGGATCTTCACGTCCAGCGAAAACGAGCGCAGAACACCGAATGTGTCACGGTGTTCCCTGCGAAAGTAGAACGCGACGAAAAGCCCGAAGGCGAGTGCCGTTGCAATGACGGTGGAAATGCCGGCGCCAACAATTCCCAACGCGGGAAATCCGAGTTCTCCGAACACCATGACGTAGCTGAGCGGTACGTTGATCACAAGCCCGAACACGTCGCAGATCATGACGACGTGGGTCCGGCCTATGCCTGCGAAGTAAGACGAGATGCAGGTCTTGGCGAGTGTCAGGAGCACGCCGGCCATCAGTATCAGGTAGTACGTACGCTCCAGTGCCACCTGCTCCGGCTCGTGCCCCATGCCCTCGAAAATACCCGCGACGAGGAACGTGATCAGCGTCAGGACCGGCACACTCATTACGGTAATGATCATGCCCTGCGTGACGACTTTCGGGCATTTCTCCGGCTCACCGGCACCAAGGTACTGCGCGGCCAATGCGTTCGCGTAGGCGAGTAAACCGATGAAGAAACAGAACGAGAAAAACGACGCGACACCACCACCCAGCGCTGCCGCCATGTGCACGGGATCGATCTGCGACATGAAATAGCGGTCGGTGAAGATCATCACCGCGAAGGTGCCCTGCGACACCACCATCGGCAGGGCAATCCGCAGCAGCTCGGCCATGGTCCTTCGGCTGAAATGGACTTTAGGTAACGACACCGGCCGGCCCGAAAATACGAAAAAGGGCGGCCAGTCTACGTACTGCGCGTTTCAAGCGAAAGACGGCGCGATGCACGCGTGTCCAGCGATGCTTGAAATTTTGCCGTTTGCAACAATATCAACAGTGCACCGAGCGGAAGTCAGATGTGTGCGTGAGCGCGCATTAGGTGCAACAGGAGACGTGCTATGACCGAAGCATTAGTAGCAACCTACAAGAACGTCAGAGCGATTACGAACGTCGAAGACGATCTCCTCTCGACCGGCATTCCCAGCGAAAAGATCAAGGTCGACAGGGATCACAGGAAGATTCGCGTGTTCGTCCCGAATGCGACGAGGTCCGAGGTCCTGGAGATTCTGAATCGGCACGATCCGGCAGAGGTTCACTAGCCGGCTGACTGATTGAGACCGGCAGCGCCGGTCTGGCGGTTCCCGCTCCGCAAAGGCGCCGGAATCAAAGGGATCGTGTATATTCCGCACATCGAAGTTGGATAGCAGCGGAATTCATGGCACGAGACAAACGGTTTTGGACGCTTCTCGTCATCTTCCAGGTCTTCTTCGGACTCGCGGTTTTCGCGTTCACGCGCGACTACTATATGCAGGAAACGCCGAGTGTGGCCGGCCACCCGCCGATAGCGAACCCGGGGGCGACGTCCTGGTCCCGCGGAGTCACTGCAACAGACATCTCGCGACTGAGTTCGCCAGGGCTCGTCGAGCCGACGCCCACCGACCCCGCTGAAATTTATCGCCGGGCCGAAGAGTTCTTCGCCAATAAACAATACGCGCAAGCGGCGTCGCTCTACGAGCAGCTATTGGTATACAGCCCGAACGACGCGGAAATCTACAACAACCTGGGCTTGACGTTGTTCTATCTCGGCCAGCCGGAAGACGCGCTGCGCCGGCTCAATGAAGGCGTGGCCAAAGACGCGGGTCACCAGAGGATCTGGCTGACGCTGGGATACGTGAACAGCCAGGTCGGCAATATCGCCGATGCGAGGACCGCACTCACGAACGCGACACAGCGTGGCGACAACGCATCGATTCGCGAGGCGGCGATGAAGATGCTCGCGGAGCTGCCGTAAACGATCGTCTCGCTCGTAACTATTGCCAGTGGCGGTGAGTGTGGCAATCTGAAGAGAATGAAACCTTTCCCCGAATGCGACCTGATTGCATTCGCCCAACAATGATGTTTGACAAGATCCTCGTCGCCAATCGCAGCGAGATAGCGATCCGCGTGTTTCGCGCGGCCCACGAGCTGCATATTCCATCCGTCGGCATCTACGCGGCCGAGGATCGCCTGACCCTGCATCGCTTCAACACGCGGGAGTCGTACCGGGTCGGCGAAGGCAAGGGGCCGATCGAGGCTTACCTCGACATGCAGGACATCATCCGGATCGCGAAACTGTCGGGCTCCGACGCGATCCACCCGGGCTACGGCTTCCTCTCCGAGAACCCCGACTTCGCACATCTGTGCGCAGAGTCGGGCATCACGTTCATCGGCCCGCCGCCCGAGATCATGCGGCGGCTCGGCAACAAGGTCGAAGCGCGCAGGCTGGCGATCGAAGCCGACGTGCCGGTGATGCCGGCAACGGACCCGTTGCCCCACGATGGCGGTGAGGTTACGAGGCTCGCCGGAGAGGTCGGCTACCCGCTCATGCTCAAGGCGAGCTGGGGTGGCGGCGGCCGCGGCATGCGCGTGATCGAGGATGAGTCCGACCTGCTCGAACAGGTTGCCGCCGCGCGCCGGGAGGCCCAGGCCGCGTTCGGCAACGACGAAGTCTACCTCGAGAAACTCGTGCGCAACGCCCGCCACGTCGAAGTGCAGATCATGGGCGATTCGCACGGACAGGTCGTGCACCTGTTCGAGCGCGACTGCACCGTGCAGCGGCGGCACCAGAAGATCGTCGAGCGTGCACCCGCACCGTACCTGTCGCAAGCACAGCGCGACGAGATCTGCGCGGCGGCCGTGCGGCTGGCACAGTCCGTGAGTTACTGCAATGCCGGCACGGTCGAGTTCCTGCAGGACGTCGACACTGGTGATTTCTATTTCATCGAGGTCAATCCGCGCATCCAGGTCGAGCACACGGTCACGGAGCAGATCACGGGACTCGACCTCGTCAAATCGCAGATTCGAATCGCCGCTGGCGCACGGATCGGCGACATCGAGTCATCGGGCATCCCTGCACAGGAAGACATCCGCATGCGCGGCGCGGCGATCCAGTGCCGCGTCACGACCGAGGACCCGCGCAACAATTTCATCCCCGACTACGGGCACATCGTCGCGTATCGCAGCCCGGCCGGACCCGGTATCCGCCTGGATGCGGGCACCGCGTACTCGGGCGCCGTCATCGGTCGTCATTACGACAGCCTGCTCGTAAAGATAACGGCCTCCGGCGTTTCGGAAGCGGAAGCGACGGATCGTATGCTGCGTGGTCTGAGTGAGTTCCGGGTGCGCGGCGTCGAAACGAACCTCGCTTTCCTGAGCGCGCTGATCTCGGATTCGCGCTTTATCAAGGGGGACTACAACACCCGCTTCGTCGATGAATCGCCGGACCTCCTGCAGCTGAAGCCGGACACAAGTCATGGTGCGCAGCTGTTGCACTACATCGGCGAAGTCAAGGTGAACGGCAATGCCCAGGTCGCGGGGCGCAAAGTGCCGAAGGCGCTGCAACAGCCGGCAGCACCATCCATCGAGCTGCAGCCCCCGGCCAAAGGGGTGCGCCAGATACTCGACTCGGACGGTCCGGAGGCGGTCGCCGAGTATATGAAGAGCAGCAGGGTTCCGCTGATAACGGACACGACGTTCCGCGATGCGCACCAGTCGCTCATGGCTACGCGCATGCGTTCGGCCGACATGCTGCGTATCGCGCCGCACTATGCGCAGCTCATGCCGCGGCTGTTCTCGGTCGAGTCCTGGGGAGGCGCCACGTTCGATGTTGCAATGCGGTTCCTGAACGAAGACCCGTGGCAGCGGCTTGCCGACCTCTCGGCGGCCATGCCCAACCTGATGCAGCAGATGCTGCTGCGTGCGTCCAACGGCGTCGGCTACACGAACTACCCCGACAACGTCGTGCGCTTTTTCGTGCAGCAATCGGCCCAGGCCGGTGTCGACGTGTTCCGCATCTTCGATTGTCTCAACTGGGTCGAGAACATGCGCGTGGCGATCGACTCGGTCTGCGAGACGGGCAAGATCGCGGAAGCGGCCATCTGCTACACCGGCGATATCCTCGACCCGATGCGCACGAAATACGACCTGCGCTATTACATCGATCTCGCGAAGGAGCTGGAGGCGGCCGGCGCGCACGTACTCGGCATCAAGGACATGGCCGGGCTGCTGAAGCCGGCTGCCGCGCGCAAGCTGATCCGGGAGCTCAAGCAGGAAGTCGGTCTGCCCATCCATTTTCATACGCACGACACCAGTGGCGCTGCCGCAGCGACCGTGCTGGCGGCGGTCGAGGAGGGCGTCGACGCATTCGACGCCGCCATGGACTCGATGAGCGGCCTGACGTCGCAGCCTTGCCTCGGGGCGGTCGTCGCCGCGCTCGCAAACACCGAACACGATCCGGGCGTCGACCTCGCGGCCGTGCGCCTGATCAGTGACTACTGGGAGCGGGTGCGGGAACAGTATGCGGCGTTCGAGCCCGACATCCGTTCCGGCGCATCAGAGGTCTACCTGCACGAAATGCCGGGCGGGCAGTTTACCAATCTCAAGGAGCAGGCCGCGTCGCTGGGGCTCGCGAGCCGCTGGTCCGAGGTCGCCCGTGCCTACGCGGACGTCAATATGGCATTTGGCGACATCGTCAAGGTAACGCCGTCATCGAAGGTCGTCGGTGACATGGCTCTGATGATGGTGACCTCGGACACCAGCATCGAAGATGTCCTCGACCCTGATACCGACATCGCGTTTCCGGAGTCGGTGGTTTCTCTGTTCGCGGGCGAACTGGGCCAGCCGCCGGGCGGGTTCCCGCAGGCACTGCAGAAGAAAGTGCTGAAAGATCGCGAGCCGATAACGGTGCGGCCAGGCTCGCTGCTGTCCGCGGTCGATCTCGAGGACGAGCGCCGCAAGCTCAACGAGGGCCACGAGCACCCGGTGACCGACTTCGATCTCGCGTCGTACCTCATGTATCCCAAGGTGTTCAGCGACTTCCGTCGTCATCGCGAGGAGTACGGCAATGTCAGCGTGCTTCCCACGCACGTGTTTTTCTACGGCATGCGGCCTGAAGAAGAGATCGTCTGCACGCTGGGAGACGGGCGCAAGGTCGTGATCCGCTACCTGACGATGGGCGATACCGACGATCGTGGGTATCGCCGCGTGTTCTTCGAGGCAAACGGCCAGCCGAGTTCGGTGCTAATCCAGGATCGCAGTTCGGAGTCGGCGCACCATGAAAATGAGAAAGCCGATAGCACTGACCCGAATCACGTCGGCGCGCCGATGCCGGGCGTCATCTCGACGATCTCGGTGGAGGTCGGCCAGCAGGTTGAACGAGGCGATACGCTCCTGACGATGGAGGCCATGAAAATGGAAACGTCGATCAAGGCGGAACGGGATGCGACGATCAAGCGGGTGCTCGCGCGGATCGGCGAGCAGTTCGACGCCAAGGACCTGCTGGTCGAATACAAGTAAGGGGACAGTGACTTTAAGTGCCAGGCGAAGACCAAAAAAAGGGGACAGTGACTTTAAGTGCCAGGCGTTCTAGCCTGGCACTTAAAGTCACTGTCCCCTAATTGCGAGACAACGTGAAGATATCTGAAATTCGTGTATTCCAGGTGGACCTCCCTCTCGTCGAGGGCCGGTACTCGTGGTCCGAGGGCAAATACGTCGAGGTATTCGACAGCACTGTCGTCGAACTGGTTACCGATGATGGCCTGTCGGGGTACGGCGAAGTGTGTCCGCTCGGGCCGTTTTACCTGCCGGCGTTCGGGCCGGGCGCCCGGGCCGGGATCGCGGAATTATCCGGCAGCCTGATCGGACAGGATCCGACGGCAATCGGGCCGATCAACCAACTCATGGACAGGGCTCTGCTCGGCCACCCGTACGTCAAGTCCGCAATCGACATGGCATGCTGGGACCTGCTCGGCAAGGTCTGCGGGAAATCAGTTTGCGATTTGTTCGGTGGCAAGTTCGGCGAAAGCGTTGTGCTCTATCGCGCAATCAGTCAGCGTCCGGCCGGCGAAATGGCAGAGAACATTGCGGGTCACCGCGCCGACGGCTACACCAAGTTCCAGCTCAAGGTCGGCGGGGACCCGGCAGACGATGTCGAACGCATTCACGCGGCTGCCGACGTGTTGACGGACGGAGAAATCCTCGTTGCCGATGCGAACACGGGCTGGCGGGTCGACGATGCGATCCGCGTCGTCAATGCGGTTCGCGACCGGGACGTCTACATCGAGCAGCCGTGCCGCTCATACGAGCATTGCGTGACGGTCCGGAGGAAAACGTCCCTGCCGTTCATACTCGACGAGAACATCACGGGCATCGAAGCGCTGATGCGTGGCCACGGCGACGGAGCGATGGACGTCATCAATCTCAAAATCTCCAAGGTCGGCGGGTTGACGAAGGCGCGCCAGATCCGCGATCTCTGTGTCACGCTGAACCTGCCCATGACCATCGAGGACAGCTGGGGCGGCGACATCATCACCGCGGCAATCGCCCACCTGGCGCATTCCACACCGGAATCCCTGCGATTCTCGGCCACCGACTTCAACAGCTACGTCACGGTTCGAAATGCAACGGGGGCACCGCAGCGCGTAGCGGGTCAGATGCAGGCATCGGGCGAGCCTGGCCTCGGTATCAAGCCGGACATGGACGTGCTCGGTAAACCCATCGCCGTATTTAATTAGGGGACAGTGACTTTAAGTACCAGGCCCGCGTAGCCTGGTACTTAAAGTCACTGTCCCCAATGATGGTACCCTACGCACGGAGAGGGACAGGAACGGGCTGTGATGGCTGACGGTGGCGAAAACAACACGAACCAGCGCCGCATAGCCCCCGGATCGGGGCGGCGGCGTTCGCCCGCGTTTCACAAGGGGCGCCAGCTCGACCCGGCCGCGCAGGGCGAGATCGCGGCGTTGCTCGGCGATTGCCCTCGTGCGCCAGACCTGCTCATCGAGTATCTGCACGTGATCCAGGACACGTACGGCTTCCTGAGCGCCGCGCACCTTCAGGCGCTCGCGGCCGAGATGCGGCTGTCCATGGCCGAGGTGTATGAAGTCGCGTCCTTTTACGCCCATTTCGACATCGTCCTCGATGGTGAAACACCGCCGCCGTCCGTTACCGTCCGCGTCTGCGACAGCCTGACCTGCGCGTTTTCCGGCGGCGACGCGCTGCTCGAAACATTGCCTGACAAGGTCGGCTCGCACGTGCGAGTCGTCCGTGCGCCGTGCATGGGTCGCTGCGACACGGCGCCAGTGGCTGAAGTGGGGCACCGCCATGTCGACCATGCCGATGCCGACTCGATTGCCGCGACGGTGCAGAGCGGCAAGCATGATCCCGACATTCCCAATCACGTGCGCTTCGATGCCTATGTCAGGGAAGGTGGCTACACTTTGTTGCGGGACTGTCTCGGCGGCTCGCGATCGGAGGACGAGGTGATCAAATCGATGGAGGACTCGCGATTGCGCGGTCTCGGCGGCGCGGGCTTTCCCGCAGGACGCAAATGGCATTTCGTGCGGCAGGAAACCGGCCCCCGGCTGGTGGCGGTGAACGCGGACGAGGGTGAGCCGGGCACCTTCAAGGATCGCTACCACCTGGAGCGCGACCCGCATCGCTTCCTCGAGGGCATGCTCATCGCCGCCTGGGCGGTCGATGCGGAGGCGATCTACATTTACCTGCGCGACGAATATCCAGCCGTAAACCAGATCCTGAAGGAAGCCATCGGCGACCTCGAACGCGCGGGGCTTAACGGCGACCAGGCGATTTACCTTCGCCGTGGTGCAGGTGCCTACATCTGTGGTGAAGAGTCGGCGATGCTGGAGAGCATCGAGGGCAAACGCGGCCTGCCCCGCCACAAGCCCCCTTACCCGAGCCAGGTGGGCTTGTTCGGACGACCGACGCTCGTGCATAACGTCGAGACGCTTTACTGGGTGCGTGACATTCTCGAGCGGGGCCCTGCCTGGTTCTCCGGTGAAGGCCGCAACGGGCGCCAGGGAAGACGCAGCTTCTCCGTTTCGGGGAGAGTGAAACAACCCGGCGTGAAATTTGCGCCCGCCGGCATCACCGCGCAGGAACTCATCGACGAGTATTGTGACGGCATGGCGGACGGGCACAGCTTCAAAGCCTACTTGCCGGGCGGCGCATCGGGCGGCATATTGCCCGCCAGCATGGCGGATATCCCGCTCGACTTCGATACTCTCGAAGAACATGGCGGCTTCATCGGCTCGGCGGCAGTGGTCGTGCTGTCCGACAAGGACAGCATCCGGGAGGCGGCGCTCAACCTCATGCGGTTTTTCGAGGATGAGAGCTGCGGCCAGTGCACACCCTGCCGTGTTGGCACCGAGAAGGCCGTGAAGCTGATGTCGGAGCAGACCTGGGACAAGGAACTGCTGGTCGAACTCAGTGCCACTATGGCCTCGGCCTCGATCTGCGGGCTGGGGCAGGCTGCGCCGAACCCGCTGCTGTGTCTCATTAAGTATTTTCCAGAGGAGCTGCCGTGACCGGGACTATAACCTTCACCCTCGACGGCAAGCAGGTCGAGGCCCTGCCCGACGAAACGATCTGGCAGGTGGCGCAGCGGCAGGGAAACGAGATACCGCATCTTTGTTACGCGCCCGAGCCGGGTTACCGGGCCGACGGCAACTGTCGCGCCTGCATGGTCGAGATCAAGGGGGAGCGCGTGCTCGCCGCGTCCTGCATCCGTAAACCCGCGCGCGACATGGTCGTCAACACGGCCTCGGAAGAGGCGAAGAACGCCCGCCGCATGGTCATGGAGATGCTGGTCGCCGACCAGCCGCCGCGCGAGACTGCGCCCGACCCGCAGTCGAAGTTCTGGGCCTGGGCAGATGCGATGGGCATATCGGAAAGCCGCTTACCCGCCCGGCAGAAAATCGCCAGCGATGCCAGCCACGTCGCAATCGCCGTCAACCTGGATGCCTGTATTCACTGCAATCTCTGCGTTCGCGCCTGCCGCGAGGTGCAGGTGAACGACGTCATCGGCATGGCGCATCGCGGTCACGGGTCGAAGATCGTATTCGACTTCGACGACCCGATGGGGGACTCGACCTGCGTGGCCTGCGGCGAATGCGTGCAGGCCTGCCCGACCGGCGCACTGATGGAATCGAATCTGCTGGATGAGGCCGGCGCGCGTCGCCAATTTGAAGACCGCCACGTCGATACCCTGTGCCCCTATTGCGGCGTCGGTTGCCAGACCCGGGTGCACGTCAGGGATGACAAGATCCTCTATGTCGACGGGCGCAACGGCCCGGCAAACGAACAGCGCCTGTGCGTGAAAGGCCGCTTCGGCTTCGACTACATTACCCATCCACACCGCCTGACCAGGCCGATGATCCGCCGCGACGACGCACCCAAGGATGGTGCGTTGAAAATCGATCCGGCGAAGCCGTGGACGCACTTCCGTGAAGCGAGCTGGGAAGAGGCGCTGGACACAGCCGCGTCGGGCCTGAAGACGGCGCTGGCCGAGAACGGCCCGTCAGGGCTTGCGGGTTTCGGTTCGGCGAAGGGCTCGAACGAAGAGGCGTATCTCTTCCAGAAGCTGGTGCGGACCGGCTTCGGTACCAACAATGTCGATCACTGCACGCGGCTATGTCATGCATCGTCGGTTGCGGCGCTGATGGAGGGCATCGGCTCGGGCGCGGTCACCGCGCCATTCAACGCGGCAGATGACGCGGACTGCATCATCGTGATCGGCGCACGCCCGGAACAGAACCATCCCGTCGCGGCCACCTATCTGAAGAACAGGGCGAAGCAGGGCGCGAAGCTCATCGTCGCCGATCCGCGCGGGCAGGAGCTCGGCCGTCACGCGACCTACAACCTGCAGTTCAAAGCCGGCACGGACGTGGCGCTGCTGAACGCGATGATCCACACGATCGTCGAGGAAGAAATCTATGACCGGCAATACCTGCAATCGCGCGCCGAGGGCTTCGATGAACTCGCCGGGCGGGTCAGCGCGTTCCCGCCGGAGAAGATGGCGGAGGTGTGCGGTATCGATGCGCAGACGATTCGTGAAGTCGCGCGCCTGTATGCGACCTCGGCGAACTCGATCATCTTCTGGGGCATGGGGATCTCGCAGTCGGTGCACGGCACGGACAACGCCCGCGGGCTCATCGCGCTCGCGCTGATTACCGGGCAGGTGGGCAGGCCGGGAACCGGGCTGCATCCGCTGCGCGGGCAGAACAACGTGCAGGGTGCGTCGGACGCCGGGCTGATCCCGATGTTTTTCCCCGACTACAAGCTGGTGGAGGACGACGGCAACCGGCAGCGGTACGAGGAGTTTTGGGGGACGGAACTGGATCCGAAAGGCGGCCTCACCGTCGTCGAGATCGTGAATGCGATCCACGCCGGCACGATCAAGGCCATGTACATCCTCGGCGAGAACCCCGCGATGTCGGACCCCGACCAGGCACACGCGCGTGCGGCTCTTGCGAAGCTGGAACACCTGGTGGTGCAGGATATCTTCCTGACCGAAACGGCGTGGCAGGCGGACGTGGTGCTCCCGGCCTCAGCGCACCCGGAGAAAACCGGTACGTTCACCAACACCAACCGGCAGGTGCAGCTCGGCCGCGAAGTCGTGCCGCTGCCGGGTGACGCGCGCCAGGACTGGTGGATCACGCAGGAGATCGCGCGGCGCATCGGGCTCGACTGGAACTACAGCCATCCGCGCGATGTCTTCGCCGAGATGACGGAGATCATGCCGTCGCTCGCCAACATCAGCTGGGAGCGGTTGGAGCGCGAGGATGCGGTGACCTACCCCTGTGATGCGCCCGACAAGCCAGGCAACGACATTCTCTTCGGTGACGGATTTCCAACAAGGAACGGGCGCGGGCGGATCGTCCCGACGGAGCTATCGCCGCCGAACGAGCTGCCAGACGACGAGTACCCGATGATCCTGACCACAGGGCGCATGCTGGAGCACTGGCATACCGGCGCGATGACGCGGCGCGCAGAAAAACTGGACGAGCTCGAGCCGGAGGCCGTGGCGTCCCTGTCACGTCGTGATCTAGAGCGGCTACAGGTGGCGCCAGGGGATTTCGTCCGGGTGTCTACGCGCCGCGGTGCGATAACCCTGCGCGTGCGGCTCGACCACGAGGTGCCGGAAGGCATGGTGTTCATCCCGTTCTGCTACACGGAAGCAGCTGCGAATCTGCTGACGAACCCGGAGCTGGATCCCTACGGCAAGATTCCCGAGTTCAAATTCTGTGCCGCGCGTGTTGAACCACCGAATTAGGGGACAGTGACTTTAAGTGCCAGGCGAGCCGGACTTCGCCTGGCACTTAAAGTCACTGTCCCCTAATTGGGTGCTCCCCCTCCGGTCCAAGGGGTTTCAAGCGCTCGATGAGCAACGGCAGCAGCGTCAGATTGGCCAGCAAGGCGATCAGCATGGCGAAACCCGTCAGCAAGCCGAAATGAATGGTCGGAACGAATTCCGAGAGCGCCAGGATGGAAAAGCCCAGCGTCACCGTAATCGACGTGTAATACATGGCGCGGCCGATGCTGGCATGACAACGGTTCACTGCTGCCCAGTAGTCGTGATCCTCGCCAAATTCCCGGGTAAACCTGTGCACGTAGTGGATCGTATCGTCCACCGCGATGCCGATACTGATCGCGGCAATGGTGATAGTCATGAGGTCGAGCGAGACGCCGAGCCAACCCATCAGGCCGAGCACGAGTGATGCCGCGAAGATGTTGGGGACGATCGCGATCCCGGCCATTCTGGTGTTTCGAAACAGGAGCGCAAACATGAACAGGATGGCGAGGAACACCACGCCGATGGTCAGTATTTGCGAGCGGAACAGGCTCTGCAGCATGTTGTTGTACAGCACCAGCATTCCGGACAGGTGCACCTGGTTTTCGTCATAACCGAATTCGTCGGTCAACTGCTGACGGATATTCCGCATCAGGGCCTCGCGCTGCAGCGTAGGGTCGGACTCGAAGACACGTATGGCGAAACGGACCTGGTTACCGTCTTCGGACATGTACGGGCGAAGCAGGATCTCCCTGATCTCGTCCGGCAGTTTGTTGTAGAGCACGGATAGTTCGAAGTTGTCCGATAGGATCTCCTCCTCGATCTGTCTCAACATTTCTACGGCGGTATCGATGGACAGTACCTTGCCGGTTTGCGGCAGCGAATCCAGGTACCGGTGCGTATTGGATACGTCCGGCAACCTGCCGGTATTGAACCAGTAGCTGCTCGCGGTGATGCCGCCACTTTCTGCTTCGTCCATCCCGAATTCAGCGAGCAGCGGGTCGTCCCAGATGTCCTCCTGTTGCTCGAAGAACTCCGCCGGGGCATCGACGACGACGTCCAGCGGGGTCGTGCCGCCGAGCTCCCGATCGATGATTTCCATGCCGCGGTAGATCTCCGTCGATTCCTTGAAGTAGTCGATAAAGCGGTTCTCGACTGTGAGAAAACCCATACCCGCGATGCTGAGCACGGCCAGCGCAGTCGAAGCCGTCAGGATGGCAGCGCCGTGGGACCGGATGAGCCTCGCGAAAAATCGCGTGATCTTGTCGGTCAGGTCCCTGCGCCGGTGAGGTTTGCCCGGGTTCAGGAACATCAGGGCGGCGGGTATCAGGCTGAAGACCACGAGGAAAGCAACCACGATGCCGGTAGCCATCATCCAGCCGAAGTCGATCACCGGTCGGATCCCGCTAACCAGCAAAGACCCGAACGCCACCATCGTCGTGATCGCGGTATACAGGCACGGCACGGTTTTGGCACGGACCATTTCCCTGACCAGCACCTCCTGCCCGGCATCGGGCGATGCCTCATGCAGTTCGCGGTAGCGGACAATGAGGTGGATCGCGAGAGACAGCGTCAGGATCAGCAGCAACGACATGAAATTGGACGAGACGACCGTCACTGGCCAGTCCACGAGCCCGAGGAAGCCGACCACGATGACGCCGGCCGCCCCGCACGCCAACATGGGCAGGATGACCCAGCGCGGCTTGCGGAATGCCACGGCCAGGATCGCGATCAGGAAACACAGCACGCCTATGCCGAACGTAAGCAGATCACGCCGGATGAAGTCGATCGAGTCCGACACGATCATTGGCACTCCGCCGAGATGCAGTTCAGCTTTATCGCGATGGCGATCGATAATGCCCCGGATCTCGGCGATATTCTGGCTCTGCTGATCCCGCAGTATCAGGCTATGGGCATCGAACTGTGCCGATACCGCGTCGAGCGTCTCCTGCTCCTCCGGAGAGAGTTCACTGTGCAGGTCCTTTTCACGCAATTCATTTCGTTGCTGCAGCAACCGGTGCCAGTTTTCGTCGCGACGGAAGTTGACCTGCAGCGCCGTGGTTTCTCCATTCGGGCTGACGATCAGGTTGCGATACATCGGGCTCCCGAGAACTTCCTGCCGCGCCAGCGCCTTGTCGGTTCGCGGGCTCTCGAGCGTCGGTATTTCCTCACTCAGTTCGGTGAGGCTGATCGGCGGGCTCTGGATGAGCGGTACGTCCAGCAGGCTGATCACGGACTCGACCTGGTCCATGGCCGCGATCTGGTCGCGCAATGCCTTTAGATCGGCCAGGACGGCCTGACCGAAAAGGTCCTGATTCGGTGTGTACGTGACGATCAGGTAGTCGTCCGAGCCGTAACGCGCGCGGATCGAACGGTAGTATTTCAGTGCCTCGTCATTTTCGAGCACCAGGGAATCCGCAGAAGCGTCGAGCCTGAATGCCGGGGCGTGATACGCAAAAAACGCTACTACGAGAGCGATAACGATCAGCGTAATTGCAGGTCGTTTCAGGACCAGCGCGTCGTAGGCGTCCAGCAGCGTGGTCAACGGCTATCTCTCGCAAACGATTTTTTCGTTGCCGATCGTTATGACACTTTGCCCTTTAAGAATGGTGCCGGAACGCGCATCTGCAAGTACAGGGGCTAAAAATCCCATATTTGACAGGCGTTTGTCCCATCTGTCCTGCCGCGCGGGCGCCCGCTTATGTCACACTCGCCACCCACCGACGCCGGTACTGCGGATAATTCGAGTTACTACACGCGCAGGCAGACCGAACGGCATGATCAATTTACCCGACGGCATCGTTTCAGTGCATCTCGGCAATGAGCGCTTCCGGGGCGCGTATTATTTTCGCGACGACAAGCTCGTCGTGACGGCTTATGGCATGAAGGAATCGTCCGCCGATCTCGCGGTTCTCGGCGGCGATCGTGGCCAGGCCGTGGTCAACCTCGCCAAACTCGTCCTGATCGACATGGTGCGAGCGTCACAGGCGATTCCCGACTGGCATCCCGAACTGGCCCTTTGCGGCACTACGACCCAGATCTACTACTAGGCACAAAAAGGGACAGTGACTTTAAGTGCCAGGCAAGGCGGACTTCGCCTGGCACTTAAAGTCACTGTCCCCTTTTGTGGGCGACCTTACCGCCGACGATGGTCATGAGGATCTGCGCGTCCAGGAGTCGGCCGGGACCTTGCCCGGCGACCACGAACGGATCGATATTCATGACGGTCAGGTCTGCCCACCGGCCGGGCTCGATGATGCCGGTTTCGTCTTCCCGAAAACTCGCGTAGGCGGACCACGCCGTGTAAGCGCGCACAGCCTCTTCGACGGTCATTCTCTGGTCCGGGTACCAGCCACCCTCGGGTTGCCCATCCTTGTCCTGCCGGGTGATCGCCGCGTGCAGGCCGTAAAAGATATTGTGGTCCGACCCGGGGTTGTCGGAATTGAAAGTCAGGCGGGCGTCTGTCTCCCGTAGCGATCGCCAGGCGTAGGCGCCGAGGATCCGCTCCGGCCCGAGGCGTTCCTCTGCCCACGCCTTGTCTTCCATCGCGTGCGGCGGCTCCATCGAAGCAATGATGCCCAACCGGCCCAGGCGCGGGATATCCGCGGGAGTGATGACCTGCGCATGTTCGATGCGATGCCGGTTGGCCGCGGTCGCGGGGTCTTCCTCGAACACGGCCTCGAGGATCTCGAGCGCTTCGCGATTGCCCGCATCGCCGATAGCGTGAATCGCAATCTGGAACCCGGCTTTCATCGCTTCAGCATTGAGCGCTTCATTGAAGCCGTAATCGTCGCCGCTGACACCGCGGTGACCTGGCTTGTCCGCGTAGTCGTAAAGAAGGCGCGCGCCACGTGAACCCAGCGCGCCATCGTAATAGGCCTTTACCGTGCGCGTAACGAGCATGCTGTCGGCATCGGTGTCCGGGCCTTTGCCGATCCATTCGCGAATCAGTTCTTCGTCACGCAGTGACAGCATGGCGTAGACACGTACCGGTAACTTGTCCGCCGCTTCGAGTTCCTCGAGAACGCTCATCTGTCGTGAATCGAGGCCCGCTTCGTGTACCGCGGTGTAGCCGTCCGCCGCCATCTGCCTGAGGCCCAGCAGGACGTGTTTCGCCAGTGTCTCCCGCGACGGCTCCGGGACGGCGGAACTCAGCATCTGGACTGCCTCGTTGAGGAACAGCCCGTTGGGTTCACCGTCGGTCCCCAGGCGCATCTCGCCGCCGACCGGCACGATCGATTCCGCAGTGATGCCGGCCTCATCGAGCGCCATCTGGTTACCCCAGCCGGCGAAGCCGTGCAGGCTGTCCATGAAGACCGGGTGGTCGGGTACCTTCGCCGTCAGCAGCGCTTTGTCGGGATAGCGATTCGCCCAGGCGCCTTCGTCCCAGCCGCGGCCGACGATCCATTCGCCTTTCGGTAAGGACTTCGCACGTTCGACGATCCGTTCGACGGCCTCTTCCTCGGTCTCGACGCCGACCAGGTTGACCTGGTCCAGCAGCGCCCCCAGGCCGAAGACGTGCGTGTGCGAATCCACCAGGCCGGGAATCACGGTGCCGCCAGCGAGATTGATGACCTGGGTCGAATCGCCCTGGAACTGCATTGCGTCGACGCTGCTGCCGACGAACAGGATCTCGCCACCGCGGATGACGATGGCCTGGGCATCCGGGTACCAGCCACCCGCGTCGCGCGGCGCACCGGGCATCACGGTGCCATCCAGCTCCGGCTCGTCCCAGTTGAGCGTGTATACGCGGGCGTTTATCAGAATCAGGCTGGCATCCTCCGGCATGGCGTCCTCTGGCGTAGCGGGCTCGCCGGGTTCCTCGGCGCAACCAGCCACCAACGTCAGCATCAGGAGGGTCGTGATAAGTTTCATCGTTTGCATGTGAACAGGATAGACGACATCAGGGATCCCCGGTAGCGTCGACCGGCGCAGCGTCGCGTTCAGCGCGAACCTGCTCCTGGAAGGCGACAATATCCTCACGCCTCACGCGCTCGGTCGTCAGCAGATTGTTTGCGTCCCGGTCAAACTGGCGCAAGGCGATGCTCGAGAAATGCAGCGCCTCCTCGTAGTGCTCGAGGGTTGCCAGGTGGGCCGCCATCAACATGGCATGTGAAGCACCCGGGCGAGCCTGCAATGACCGTTCGAAGCTCTCGACCGCTTGCCGCAGGTCACCGGCGCTCAATGCCGACAGGCCGATGAAGTACTGCAGCTGCGAATAGCGGAGCGTGCCCCGATCCGCATTGCCTGGCAACCGCGCCATGCGTAGAAACATGGTCCCGGCATCGGCGGCAGTGACGGCAGGACAGCGTTGCGACAGGATGCCGTCCAGCATCGCCGTGAGCAGGTTGACCGCCCTCGGATCGAAGGTGCGTTGCGCCATCCGTTCGGAAAAGCCGGCGAATTGTTCGGGGGTCAAGACGCCCATATTGCACAGCAGCGTGGTACGGGTTACGTCGACGGCCGTGTCATACGGCATTTCCTGCTGCGCCGCCTCGATCACGATAATGGCATCGTCGTGGCGTCCCGCGTTGTACAGGTTGAGCGCAAACTGCGATTGCGCACGTGCCGAACCCGGCGCCTTCTGCGCTGCAGCTGCCACCATGCTCGGATAGTCCCGCCAGATCGTCGCCGAATAGCGTGTGAATCCAGCCAGCAGGCCGCAGACCAGGATACACACGGTGAAGAACTGCCACACCGGCAGGCGATGCTGCGCCAACGCCAACAAAGGTAACGCGAGGAAAGCGCCTGCCAGGTAATTGCGATGCTCGAAGTACAGTTCGAGATTCAATACCGTCGATTCGAGCAGGTGACTTGCGTAGAAAAACAGCACTGCAAGCGCAAGCAGCGGGGCGCGTCGACGCAATAAGACGGCGAATGCGGCCAGCGCCGCGTGTAACAGCAACGACAGCAGCGTCGTCACCGGCGTCAGCAGTCCCGTCGACTTCTGCACGTGGTCCTGAAATACGCCGGCCGTGTAGAGCTCGGGCACGAACCAGTGTCGCAGGTAATCGACCAGAATGCGCATCTCCGTCAGCAAGCGTTCCCAGCGACTGAAGTTACGCGGTTCGACTGCCTCGAAGAAGCGCCCGTCTGCCGAGCGAACACCGAGATACAACAGCAGGGCAACGCTCGGCAAACCGATAAACAGATAGCCCCAGTAACGATTCAGCGGCGTTGCCCGAGATCGAAATATCGTGAGTTCAACGACCCCGGCGAGTATCGGCAGCAGGACGCCGTTCTCCTTGGATAACATCGCCAGCAGCGTAAACACCGGCAATGCCACGCTCATCGTCCAGTATGCGCGTACCGGATTTTCCTCAACCTGCTGTCGGGCCCGAACATAGACCAGCAGTCCGGCAAATATGAACAACGTTGCAAGCTGCGCCATGCGCTGGACGGCATACAGGGTCGTCGAAACCAGGAACGGATGCAGGAGCCAGATCGCGGCTGCGAACAGGGCTATCCACGCCGCATCGCGAGCCGGGTAGCGCAGCGCCCGCAGTATCTGTTGTGTGAGCGCGCCCAGCAGCAGGCCGTTGACCAGGTGAATGATGAGATTCGTGCGCTTGAACGGCCAGCTGTCGGCCGGCCAGTTGTTGGCGTCGAACAGAAACGTCACTAACGCCACCGGCCTCCCGGTCGGGCCGGCATGGCCTCCGAAAACGAAGGCACGAAACGATTCCCAGTCCGTCACACCCCCCGTTTGGCCGAGCGCACCGATACTGCCGAAATCGTCGAAGACGAACGGACCGCCGAGCCCGGGCCAGTAGGCAAGTACGGCGACGGCGGTCGCGAACAACCAGCCGAGAATGAGCCCCGGCCGTGACGCAAGCGACCCAGGTCGCGCCGTAAAAAGATCCATCTTTGAGGACACCCCGTTGCCCGGATGTCGGGCATTCTATCAGCGCAGCAAATCTGCGACCTTGCCGTTTTGGTTTTCCATTCGCGGATCAGGTCCGGGGTTTTCCGACCAGCTCATCGAGCGCGGCTCCGACACGATTCATCACGTCGGCCGTACGCTCCAGTTCTTCGTCCGTCATCACCGACGCCATTGCCTTGATCACACGGGACTGCACCGCGAAAGACTTTTCCACGAGCGCGTGGCCGGATCGAGTCAGATTGAGGCGATTTATTCGCGAGTCTCCGGGGTCGCTTGCGCGGGTAACCAGCCCTCGTGCTTCGAGTTTCTTTAGCAACGCCGTGGCGTTGCTCTTGATGACGTGCAGCCGGTCCGCGAGTTCCCGCTGCGTGAGGTCGGGATAGCGCCGCACTGTTACGAGTACTTCGTGCTGTGCCAGGGAGAGGTCAAGTTCGCCGAGCAATTGGTTCAATGCCCGATGCACCTTGAGGTTGGTCCGGCCGACTGTGAGCCAGGAATCGAATCCGCGAGGGCTACGCAGTGGCTTTTGTTTCGGCATGTAACAATGCTAACAGTTCACTTGTGAACTTTCTACGGCTACTCTATACTCGCGAATTGTTCATAAGTGAACTATCAATAATGACCGCAGCAACCAACATTCCTGATGCAAGACCGCCGAGCCGCCTGGCCACCTTCCTGGAGTTGCGGGCGCCGCTCGACTGGGCAACGATCCTGCTGCGCGCGCCGCAATTATTGAGCGCGCCACGCGGTGACGGTCGCCCGATCATGCTGTTGCCCGGCTACGGTACCGACGAAGCGTCGATGCGCCCGCTCGGTCGTTATCTCCGCTTCCTGGGCTACGACGTCTACGACTGGGGTATGGGGCGAAACCGGGGCGACGTCGATGGCTGTGTCGCTGCGATTGGCGACCGGGTTGCAGAAATCCACGCGCAGCTCGACGGAGAGCCACTGACGCTTATTGGCTGGAGCCTCGGCGGAGTGATTGCGCGCGAGACGGCACGGTTGTACGAGTCATTTGTGCGAGAGGTCATAACGCTCGGCACGCCGATTATCGGTGGACCCAAATACACTGCAGCAGCCGAGCGCTTCGCTAAATCCGCCAATATCGATCTCGACGAATTCGAGCTTGAAGTGCACGCTCGTAACTCAGCTGGCATCAGGCAGCCCGTGACCTCGATCTACAGCAGGCTAGATGGCGTTGTCGGCTGGCGCGCCAGCGTCGACACCTATAACCGGCAAGCGCGGAACATCGAGGTCTACAGCTCGCACTTCGGTATCGGTGCGAATGGACGCGTATGGCGATTGATTGCAGAGATTCTCGGCGGCAGATCGACCTGATCATGGGGCCGGGTGCCGCGATCCCGGCCACCTGGCAGCGAATTCCCATACAATGAAATCATGATCAGGACCTGTCAGCTATTCAGCGCACTGCCGTGCATCGCGTTCGTGGCCGGCGCGGCGCACGCGGCGACGGCCGACGATCCTCCAACGATAGAAGCCGTCGTCGAAATGGTCAGCGAATACTGCGGGTCCTGTCATGGCGTTCCTCCCCCCGGGCTGATGCCCAAGCGCAGCTGGCCCAAGGTCATTCGGGCCATGGCGGATCTGTCCGCGGAGCGCATGGGGCAGGAATTCATCCCTCCCGAGGCAGTACGTCACATCACCGCTTTTTATTTCGGCTCGAGTCCAGAAGAATTGCCGTTGCTGCCGTACCCCGAGACCCCGGATGACGCGTTGACGTTTCGTGCTGCCGATGTGGGCGATCGATCGCCGCTGCCCATGGTCATCGACATCGTGCCCGCGGACCTGGGGAAGCATCACGACACCGGCCTGCTGATTTGCGACGCGGAGTCGAACCAGGTGCGGTTGGTCACGAGGACGGGTGATGCGTGGCGGGAGAGGGTACTCGCGGAGGTGCCCGTGCCGATTCGAACGGAGGTGGTCGATTTTGATCGCGATGGCGACACGGACATCGTCGTTGCCGCGCTTGGCATTTTGCCGCCTTCCGACCAGCTCGCAGGAAAAGTGCTGCTCCTGAGACAGAACGAAGCAGGCGGTTTCGACAAGGAAACCCTGCTCGACGGTGTCGGTCGCACGACGGACGCCCGCACCATCGATGTCGACAACGATGAGGATCTCGATCTCGTCGTTGCGGTATTCGGTGGCGGCGCGGTCGGCGGGATCGTCTGGCTCGAGAACACGGGCTCGGGTGATTTCCGCAAGCACGCGGTGCTCGGTGTTTCGGGAGCCCTCAATGCAACGCCCGTGGATCTCGATGCCGATGGCAGGATGGACTTCGTCAGCCTGATCGCGCAGGAATTCGAGTCGGTGGTGGCATTCATGAATCGCGGGCAAGGCAAATTCGAGCAGATGCTACTCGCGCGGGCGCCGCACCCGATGTACGGATTCACCGGTATGAAACTGGCCGATCTGGACAGCGATGGCGACACCGACATCCTCATTTCGAACGGCGATGCGCTCGACACGCAGGCCGACCCCAAGCCGTATCACGGCGTGCAGTGGCTCGAAAACCAGGGGAGCCTGAAATTCCAGTTTCACGATATCGGAAGGTTCTATGGCGCGGCGACGGCCGCCGCCGGCGACGTGGACGGTGATGGGGATCTGGATGTCCTCGCGGGCAGCTGGCTCAATTACTGGGACGATCCACGCCGCCAGAGTCTGGTCTGGTTCGAAAACGATGGCAACAAGGGTTTCAGCCGACGGGACATTCTTGACCGTCCGACCGGCATCGTCGCCCTCGCATTCGAGGATGTCACCGGCGACGATCAGGTCGACGTCGTCGCCGGCGTGCTGCGGCTGGATCTCATGATGAGAATGATGCGCGGCGAAGTGCCGGAGGGGGCCGAGACAAGGATGCTCCTGCTGGAGCGGGCGGACGCCGGCACGACAGGGGGACCGTTCGAAGTCGATGACGATTGACCCGATGGGCGCGACGTCGGTGGCGGCACAGAGGAGAAAGTACATGAAGTTACATCGATATCTGCTGATGATACTGGCGGGCGGAACGCTGCTCTCCTGTACAACCACGACGGTGCCCGATCTTGCCGGCATGTCGTTCTCCGACGAGCCGCTGATCGGCAAGGCCGTATGGCACGACCTGGTTACTGACGACCCGGCGGCGGCCCAGCGTTTTTACGAGGAACTGTTCGGCTGGACCTTCCGGGCTGCGACCGGTGGCGGCGGGCACGCCTATTCGCTTGCCCGCTCCGGCGACGTGTATGTTGCCGGGATCGTCGCCGTCGAAGCCGCCGACGACGGTGCGGAATTGTCGCGCTGGCTGCCCTACGTATCGGTCGTCGATGTGGACCGGGCCGTGGGAACTACCGTATCCGCCGGCGGCGCCGTCGCGGCGACGGCAAGGAACGTCCCGCTCGGCCGCGTTGCCGCGATCGTGGACCGCGAAGGCGCCGTCATCGGGCTGGCGCGCAGCGATATCGGTGATCCTGATGACAGGACGACTGCGCCGGCTCCCGGCCGCGTCATCTGGACGGAATTGCTGACCAATGATGTTGAGGCGGCCACGGAATTCTATTCCCGCGTCGTTGGCTACGACGCCCGCACGATCGAACGCGGCGGCGGTGAAGTTACCTTGCTGGGGACGAACGGCAGCGACCGGGTGGGCGTGCTCCCGAATCCGGTTCCTGACTGGTCGCCTGTCTGGCTGACCTATTTCGGCGTCGAGGATGCGACGACGGCGGCAGCCCGGGTTGAAGAACTCGGCGGCCAGGTCCTGGTCCCCGTATCGCCCGAGGTCCGCGACGGGACGATGGCCGTCGTTACCGACCCGACGGGCGCGCTATTCGTACTGAAGAACTGGAAACAACGAGGACTACAACCATGAGAATGCAGATGATCGGCCGAACGCGAATTGCGCTCCTTGTTGTGGTCAGCCTGCTGCTCGGTGGCTGCAATGCGAACGTCGGCGTCGGCGTGAGCGTCGGCATCCCGGTCGGCAATCACGGCCACGTCAGCGTCGGAGCGACCCGCTGGCGCTGACGCAGCGCTCGCCGGATCAAGGTCACTGTTCCGGAATGGGTGAGCGGTAGATGCGCTCGAACACGTGGTCCATGCGCCCGCGCAGGAGGTCGAGGAATCGGTCGATGTCCGATATCCGGCGGAAAGTCAGGTAGCCTGTTTCGAGAAACTCCTGCAAGGCGCCGAAGCCTGCGGCGTGTGCCGGCTTTCTCATCGTCCTCAACAGTCCGCCGATGAGAGGAACACGCACCAGTTTCTTCAACGTCTCGCCGAGGTCCGCCGTCAGGTGTACGAGGTCCATGCATTCCTCGTACGAGCTCACCTTGCGGCAGGCGATGAAATAGTCTGTTTCGGTAATGTCTGGTGGCAGCTTGCCGCCGACAAGCAGCTTGCGACAAATGCCCAGATTAATTTCCAGAGCCCGCGCGTTCAGTTCGACTGCGGCTGCAGCGGCCTCGAGTGGATGTGTGGGCAGGCTCCTGACGATGACGGGCGTGGCGCGTTCGATCTCCCGATCCCGTGCGCTAATGCCGACACCCGCAAGATCGCTCACGATGAAATCGACCGCTTCTGCGTAGCCTTCGGGCTCGAGCAGGTCGCTGAAGAACGGCAGCATGAAGTCGAGCTGCCAACGCGTAAAACGATCGTAGGACTCGTACAGGTCCCTGTCGTCGAGGTACTCGGCGTGCAGCCTGTTGCTGCGCGCCGCAGCGCGGCGGAATTTGTCCGCAGCGCTTTGTCTGACTGAGCGTGCCATAGGACTGCGATTCTCGAACGGCATCGGTTTGTACCACTATGATACGCATACAGCCGCGAGCGCGAACGCAGGTCGCGCCCGGAGAATCGCGGCTGCACGGGGTCCGAGCGGTGATCTGGTGCGTACTGTTGCCCCAGGTGCGCAGCAACGACGATACGCTGGCGGTGGTTTGCCACCGGGCTCTAGGTCTATTTACTTATCTTGCTTTTATAGCCGGATTGATAGTGTCAGCCTGTAGAGGTGGGTCCGAAGCCCGCAGCCAACGTTTACAGAGACGAGGAAAACCCGATGCCGTATACGGAGCTCATTGAGGACCGCCTGCGATTTATCGAAATCAAGGAAAGTGACATCGTCGAGCTGCAGCAGGCGCGTGAATACATCGAGCCGGACATCGACAACATGCTCGAGCGTTTCTACGCGCACATATTGTCCTACCCCGAGTTCAAGGCGCTGTTTGAGGATGCCGAGTCAATCGACCGGGCCCGGGCGTCGCAGAAGGCCCACTGGCTCGAGGAGCTTTTCGGCGGTCATTTCAAGAGCTCCTATTTCAACAAGGCGGACAAGATCGGCCGCACGCATGCGCGTGTGGGCCTGGCGCCCAGCTGGTATGTCGGCAGCTACAGCAAGATGCTCGTTGAATTCATCGACCGCATCTGCGAGGAATCGGAGAAGGAGGGCCGGGGGCCGTGCAAGACGATCCAGGCCGTTTGCAAGGCGGTGCTTCTGGATGTCGACCTCGTTACTCACTGTTACCTGGAAGCCAAGAACGAGGCAATGCGCCAGGTACTTCGGCGCGCAACGGAGTTCGCAACCGACATGGCCGACCTGACGAAGAGCCTGGGCGAAACGACCAATGACGCCCGCAACGCGGCCGCCGGACTGGCCGACGACGAGTCCGCTCCCACCGAGCAGGTGCAAGATTTGCGCGGTCAAATCGAATCGCTGGTTGCGCAAACCAGTGCGATCGAAAAGCGCATCGGCGAACTTCAATTCGGCGACAGGCTGTACATCGAAGGCGATCCGACAGCGCTCGACCGGCTGAAATCACTTTTCAGTCGCAAGTGATGCGCTCGTCAGACGCCAGGCCTGAAGAAAGCACGTTGTGACGGTGCCCGGATTGACAAACCGGGGCAGATTGTAATGTCCTGAAAGACAGCGTTGTCAAGACAATGCCGGATTGACTCGTCTGCCGGACGAACGCTAGTCGACTTCCAAGTGTTTTCGATCGGATCGAGGCGCAGAAAGCGCGCACGAGAAAAGCGTTTCTCCACGGACGGATCGGCGGATGGGGTGACACTCGCAGGCCCTGTATACGAGTGGTCACGCTGCACTGCACCAAAGTAATGCAATTTGGGCCAACAGTGTCACGTTTCCACGCGTCGGAATCGGGCATACTCGACGGCTGTCATGAGCCGTTCCGCCCCGACAGCCCGAACCGACGCAGACCGCCTTTGGCGGCCTGATCTGGTCTATTCCATACTGCTGCTGTTCGCGGCCTGCGGTGCCGTGGCGATTGCGGCTGCCGATACTGGCCTGCTCGCCCGCGGTCATGGGCCGGGCACGGCGGGTTTTTTCATCGTGTTCGGCCTGTTCGCAATCGCAACGGGTTTTCCGCACCCGGTATTCGGCCACGTATCCTTCGACCGCGTTGCGCAGGTCATGAGCATCCTGGTGCTGGGGCCGGTCGACGCAGCATGGGTCAACGGACTGGCGTCGCTGATCTACCCGTGGCAGCGATTACGCCTGGGCGTTTCGATGCGGCTGGTCGTGACTGCATCGCTGCACAATGCGGGACTGATGATGTTCGTGATCCTCGGGAGCGGGCTGCTGTACGAATATCTCGGCGGCGCGATACCGGTCACGATCCTCGATCCGGGTGCAGGGCTGCTGCTGTTCGCCTTGGTCGTCAGCATGCAGATCGTCAACGATGCCGGCATGATGGTCATGCTCTACTTGCGCGACACGGACCCGCGCCTGGTCTTCAACCGGTTCACGGCAGTCGTCGAGTACGTCTCCGGGGCCGCAGGCATCGTCCTCGCGATTGCATTCACGAATGAATCGCTGCCGTATTTCGTGCTGCTGTTGCTGGTACTGACCGCGGGCATGCTCGTTATAATGAAGTACGCGCTGATGCGCGTCCGCCTGGAGAAGCTCGTCGACGAGCGCACGGAAGAACTCAGGGTCCAGGCCGAGGAGTTCGAGCGGCAGGCGACGCACGACAAGTTGACCGGGCTTCCCAACCGTCGCCACGCGGACAGCTACCTGCAGCAACAGGTCGATCTCGCGCAGCGCAGGAATCGCAGGGGCGCGCTCGCGCTGGCTGATGTCGACCATTTCAAACGAATCAACGACGGCTTCTCGCATGCAATTGGTGATCAGGTATTGGAGCGAGTGGCGCAGATCCTGCGGGAGGGCTGCCGCAGCACTGATTTCGTGGCGCGCTACGGCGGCGAGGAATTCCTGCTGTATTTTCCCGATACCGGCGTCGAGCGGGCAGCGCGGGTTTGCAGCGAGCTGCGCAAGGCTGTCCAGGGTGCCAACTGGTCGGATATTGCACCGGATTTCGACGTGACCATCAGTTTCGGGCTCGCGGAGATACGGGATGCGAAGCACTCGAGATCCATACTCGATGAGGCCGATATGCGTCTCTACCGCGCCAAGCGGACAGGACGAAACCGCGTCATTGCGGCGTGAAGAAGGTTCTGCTTTACATCCCCATCGCCCTCAGCCTCGCCGTACTCGGCGCGCATTTCCTGCGCTACGGCAGTTCGATCGGTGTTTTTGCCGTGCTGGTACTGGCTGGTCTGCTGTTCGTTCGCCGGCCCTGGGTTGCCAGGCTCGTGCAGATCGTGCTCGTGCTCGGCACATTCGAATGGCTCCGCACGATGTACGAGCTTGCGCAGGTGCGCGCGCTGCACGGTCAGCCGTACGGGCGCATGCTCGTGATTCTCGGTGTAGTTGCCGCCGTGACTTTGTGCTCCGCCCTGCTGTTTCAGTCAGCGACGCTGAAGAAAGTCTATGGGCTGGAAAGACAGGCGTAGACCAGCGCCTCCGGCGTTAAGGCATAATCCTCGAGGTTATCGATAACAAAAACCGACTACGGAGGACCGACCGATGATGCTGTTCAGGAGTCCGTGCACCGCCACCCTGGTTGTGATGATGATCTGTTGCGGATGTGGCTCGTCGGTGCCCAAGGCGTCTGATGAGGGCGTGTACGAAGTCGGCAGGCTGCGCATCACGCTCGATGGCCGCTGGTATAAGCAGTCGGGGTCGGATTTACCCAAGGCCCAGGCCCCATCCAGCACGTGGTCGCGGGAAGGAATCGAGCACGATCGACTGTTCGTGACCGGCGGTGTGGCCGACGGGGAACCAGTATTCAAGGCAAAAGATTATCCGGGACTGCCGGTCTTCCAGCCGAAAATGTCGGCGAAAGAGACAGCCGATTTTGTTGCGAAGTCTCTGCAAGCTGTCTTGTGGAACGGCTCAGCCAGTATCGCGGCGAGTAATGCGAGGGAGCGCGGCTTCACGGGCTTGCCCGGCTTCGAGTTCGAACTCTCGGCCGACGTGCCCGGCTCGGCCAATCACCGCGGCATCGCCGGGGGATTCGTCGAAGAAGGACGCCTGTATCTGATGGTGTACCTTGCCGAATCGCCCGGATACTTCGAGCGCCACCGGGAGGCGGCGCAGGCCGTGATCGACAGCTCGGTGCCGACGATGAAAACCATACGATGGTGAAATGAAGAGCTACGACGTCGTCGTTGCAGGCGCCGGCATCATCGGCTTGTCCATCGCCTGGCAGCTGGCGCGGCGATCCAAGCTGAACATCGCCGTCATCGAGAAAGGCGCAGGCGTCGGCGAGGGCTCAACGGGCGCATCGTCGGCGATTTGCCGCGTGCGCTACTCCGTTGACGAGACGCTGTTGCTCGCGCGAGATGGAATCAATGCTTACCGGCACTGGCAGGCCTTCACCGGGCTCGCGGAACCGGCCGCGGAGTTTATTCAGGATGGCGTACTGTGGATGCCCGGCGGCGATCGCGGATGGGCCGATGCGGAGCACCAGCGCATGCGTGGCTTCAGCATTGCGTCCGAAGTCCTGGACGATGACGACATCGCCGAACGCTTCCCGGCGTTGAGCACCTGTACGCTTGCGCCCGATCTCGACACGGGCGAGGCGCATATTTGCGAAGGCGATAGCCGCAATCTTTTCGAAATCGAGGGTGGGCACGTCGATCCGATGGCCGCTTCGAGCGACCTGCTTGCAGCCTGCAGGTACGCCGGCGTCGAGGTGCGATTCAGGACCCAGGTCGTTGGCGTTGGCGTCAGCGGTGGCCGTGTTCAGAGTGCGACGCTCGATAATGGCGATGAGCTCGCGACTCCGCTGGTAATCAACGCGGCCGGTCCCTGGTGCAAACGCTTACTGGCCATGGTCGGGCTGCAGGTGCCGTGGACGCTCGAACCGATGCGTATCCAGGTCATGTATCGCGACCGGCCGGACACGCTGAAAGGTCATATCCCGGTCACGGCGGACCTGGCGGGCGGCATCTATTTCCGAACCCAGAACAATGGCCAGCAACTCGTCATCGGCTCGGTGCGCGAGGAAGATGAACGCGAGACCGTCGCCGACCCGGACGACTTCCGGACCGAGACCGATGACGACTTTGAAGTGGTGAACCTGCACGTATTGCATCACCGGCTACCCGAGCTGCCCTACAGCGGGCGGGTCCGCGGCCATTGCGGCCTCTACACGACCAACTGCGAGGACGTGCATCCCATACTCGGGCCCACGGAGATTGATGGCTTCTGGCTCGCCAATGGCTTCAGCGGCCACGGGTTCAAGCTGGCGCCGGCGATCGGGTCGATGCTGGCGCAGGCGTTGACCGGGGAGAAACGCGACTTCGACACCGATATTCCGTTGTCCTTTCTCGCGATCGACCGCGAGCCGATCGGTGTCGCCAGCAAGAATGTGCTCGCCTGACGGCCGGCACCGCCACGTAAACGAATCAGCGCGGACGCGCGCCTCTCAGGCCCATCAACATGGCGTCGAAAAGATCCAGCGGGATACTGAAGCGGATTTTGCGGATGAGCGCCGCGCGAATCCTGCGTTTGGATGCCGCGTGCGCCCGCGCATCGAGTTTCACCAATTTATCCGCGTGGGATTCGGCGCGGGCCATGAGTTCTTCGGGGCCCACGAGTTCGTCGAAGAAGCCGGCGTTCAATGCCGACTCCGGGTCGAAGTATTCGGACAGGGTGACCGCGCGCTGAAATGCGGCCGGGTCGAGCCGATGGCGCAACATCGCCGCAGCCACGCGCGGCATGGTCAGGCCGATAGCCACTTCGTTGGCCGAAATATTGAAGTCGCCGCGGCTGCCGATGACGTAGTCCGCCGATAGCATCAGGAAGACGCCCATCGCGAAAGAGTGGCCGTTGCAGGCGGCGATCACCGGATACGGATAGGCCATGACGCGTGCAGTGAGGGCATAGCCCGAGCGCAGCATGCGGATAGCGTTCGTGCCTCCGCGTTTCATCACGTTGAGGTCAAAGCCTGCCGAGAATACGGATTCGCGGCCTGTCAGGATCACGATCGCACGGTCTGATTCGGCGCGATCCAGCGCTGCGTAGATTTCGCCCAAAACCAGGGGCGACAGAGCATTGCGCTTGCCGTCGTCGATACGAACCGTGGCCACGCGTTCTTCCAGGCTGTATTTCACAGATTTCACTGACATCCCCCGGAGATTCATTCCTCGCGCAGGCACCACAGGTGCGCAAGGGATCCAATTGACAATTCGGTGCATCTTAACGGTATGGACAGAAGATACACGCCGGCGATCGCCGGCACGAGCGCGGCAATTCTCGTCACGACCGCGATGGACGCCAACGGCCTCGCAGCTTTCAGCGCGCTTCCTCTCATGCCGCTGACGGCGCTGCTCTGGTATCTGCAGAAATTCTCGCAGGCGGAGATAGGGCTTGCCTGGGGGGCTGCACGAGGTTACCGGTTGGCTGTCGCTTATCCACTGATTGTCCTCGGGCTGACGGCCATTGTTGCATTTGCCGCCGGCGCAACAGATACCAGCGAGACCGACTGGAACAAGACACTCATCAACTTCGGGCTGATGAGCACCATCGGTATTGTGATGGGCCTGATAACGGAAGAGGGCTTCTTCCGCGGGTGGTTGTGGGCGGCGCTGAGGCGCGCGGGGCAGTCGGAAACGCAGGCCCTGTTGTGGACGAGCCTCGCGTTCACCGCCTGGCACGTCTCGGCAATCACCCTCGATACGGGCTTCGATGTGCCGGCCGCTGAGATACCGGTGTACCTGGTAAACGCGACGCTGCTCGGCCTGATCTGGGGAATGCTGCGGATGATGACCGGCTCGATCGTGGTGGCGAGCGTGTCCCACGCATTATGGAACGGAATCGACTACCCGTTTTTCGGGTTTGGAGAGAATGTCGGCGCGCTCGGTATCCAGCAGACGCATATCTACGGCCCCGAAGTCGGGCTGGTGGGGATAGTCCTTAACACGCTGTTCGCGGCGGCCCTCTACCAACTAATCAAAAGGGGACAGTGACTTTTAGTGCCAGTCGACGATCCATGCGCGCCATAGCAAGCCGAGCTGGCTGCTGTAGCCGATGTCCCGCCGTGCGATACGGTGCTCGCGGTCGAGCACGTAGTAAGATGGAAAGGCATAAATCTGCCATTGCCGCGCGACGGTCGAGTCGCCGAGAACGACGGCAATATCGAGTTCATGGCGCTGCACGTAGTCGCGCACCTCTTCGGCCTCACGCCAGTCAAGTGCCACGGCGACCATTTCGAGTTCCGATTTGTCCCGCCAGCGCCGTAACCGGTTCAGGTTATCGGCGCTCGCCGCACAGATTTTGCACCAGGGAGCGAAGAAGTAGACCAGCGCCGGCCGCGACGCTGCATCCGCGAGATCGTAGGGCTGACCGTCGAGAGTCGTGCCGCGAAGCTCAGGCGCGAGCTGGCCGCCGGTAGCAAGCATGTTGCGTGACTGAAACATCGAGACCACGATAAAGACTGCGAGGATCAACACCCCATTGAGCAACAGAGAGCGGAATTTTCGCAGGCGCGTGCTCTGTGACTTAGCGTCGGCCTCGTTCATCCGGCAAGTGTACCGCTCCAGATAAGGGGACAGTGACCTTAAGTCAATGACAACTAAAGTCACTGTCCCCTTGACGTGCAGGTGCTGGATTCAGGACGGCCGTACTGTGGTCAGTCCGGTTGCGCGTAAAGCTGCACCCAGTAGATATCCCGGCCGTCACCGGGATTGAGAGCGTAGGCAATGCCGGTCTCTGCGTACTTTGCATCCCTCAGGTTCGCGCAGTGACCAGCGCTCTCCAGCCAGGTTGCCGCGATGTCGTCCGCCGACGTCTGGCCGGACGCGACGTTCTCGGCAATAACCCGCCACTCATAGCCATAACGCGAGGCGCGCTCGCCGGGATTGCTGCCGTCGGAGCCCGTGTGGGCAAGGAAGCTGTTGCGCGCCATGTCTTCGGCGTGCGCACGCGCGGCCGCGTCCAGCTCCAGAGACCGCTTCAGAGGCCGGGCCGGAGAAAACTCGTTTCCGCCGCAACCCCCGCCTTCGGCACGAATCTCGTTCAGCCGGTCCAGTACGCTATCGAGGAGTTCGGTGTCGATCGGGGCCGGCAACGGCGCCCCGTCCGCCAGCAGCAGCCAGACCTCTTTACCGCGCCGGTGCACGCCGATATCGGCAAACTCCGGGTCGGCGACGAGATGGCAAAAGTGCCTGGAGAGCTCCCTCGCTACGGCATCGTCTTTTCCTCTCGACGTGCTGACGCGGAGCGACGCCGAGGATTTGGCCCGGTAGCCAGCCGCGGCAATCGCCGTGTTCACCTCGGTGCCGCCGGCGACGGCGGCCGCGGCGCTGTTCAGCTGCGCGCTCGCCACAAGCGGTTTGTCGGGGAGGGATGCTTCCCCGCAATGGCGCGTTCGGACGATGTTCGCGACGTCGACCAGGTCGGCAGCGAAAGCCACTGGCGCGGCAAAAACAAGAATGGCAATACCGGTTACTTGAAAGATTCGCAGTCGGACGTGACTGGCCGAAGCAGAAGACGCATTCACTCTAGTCTTTTCCTAAAAATGCAATTCAACCAGGTCGCCGTCGGCGACAACGTGATCCGGCCCCACCTGCTGACCATCGAATACCTCGGTACCCCATATGCGCGCAAACTTGAGACTTCGCGCAATATCCTTGTGCACCAGGCGCGCCACGTCGGCGATTGTATCGCCTCGACGAACGGTGAACGGTTTTTCCTTGTCCGCAGGTTTTCCCGGCGTCTTTGTATACACCCGAACGATCTCGAGCGCCTGAAACAGGAACGGCCCGAGCGCATCGACGCCGTCGCCGGTTTCTGCCGACATCGTTAGCGCCGGGAATCGCAGACCGAGTAGCTCTTCGAGGATCTCGACCTCCTCCGGGTCGGGATCGAGATCGCTCTTGTTGGCGATCAGCAAGGTAGGGAGGTCGAGACGAAAGGGATCATCGGTTTCATCCGGCTTGCCCGACTCCAGGCCCGGCCAGGCGGGCGTGAGGAAGATCTTCTTTTCCCGGAGGCGCGCGAGGATGACGGGGACGTGCTCGAGGCAGTCGGGATCGCTGACGTCGATGACCAGTAAAGCACCGTCGGCCGGTTGCAGCGCATTGACCAGCCACGGCTCCATGAAGTCGGCCGACACCGGAGGGAGGTCCACGAGCTGAAAGTGCACGTCGTCAAAGGGGAGCATCCCCGGCACCGGCAGGTGCGTAGTATAAGGGTAGGGTCCGACATCGGTGCGCGAGCCGGTGAGTCGTGCGTGCAGGCTCGATTTTCCGGCGTTCGGCGGCCCGATCAGGCAAAGCTGTGCGGCACCGTCGGGGCGCACGACGTGGGAAGGCCCGCTGCGGCGGCCACCTTTCTTCGGGCCCGCGAGCTCCTCCGTCAGCTGCTTGATGCGCGTCTTGATGTCGGCCTGCAGGTGGTCCGTACCCTTGTGCTTGGGGATGGTGCGCAACATCTCTTTCAGGCAGACCAGCCGCTCCTTCGGCTCGCGCGCGTTTCGATACGCCTCCTCGGCTTTCTTGTATTCGGGCGTGACGTTGGTGGGCATATGGCCGGATTTTACCTGACGAGACCCTGCCCCTGAGCAATCCTGCGCCTATCCGGTGGAATCTTTCCCGCTCCCGGGTTGTCATACTGCAGGTCGACAATCGGGGGGGATCAGTCCATGGCATTCAACAGACGCGAATTCATCGAGGTATCGCTGGCGACGGCGACACTGGCCGTGCTGCCGGCGGCGACGCTCGGCGCGCCCGACAGGAAGCTCAAGATCCTTTTTCTCGGCGGTACCGGCTTCCTCGGCCCGCACACGGTCAGGTATGCGCTGGATCGCGGGCACGAAGTTACGTTATTCAACCGCGGGCGCACGAACACCGACCTGTTCCCCGAGCTGGAGACCATCATCGGTAACCGCGATCCCGAAATCGACGCGGGGCTCAGCGGCCTCGTCGACCGGGAATGGGATGCGGTCATCGACACTTCCGGGTACGTGCCGCGCATCACAGGCGCGTCCGCCGGGCTGCTGTCCGACAGCGTCGGGCAGTACCTGTTCGTCTCGACCATCTGCCAGTACGACAACTGGGCCGAAGGCGGCACGAACGGGACCGAGGATCGGCCAGGGGCGACGCTCGACGATCCGACCACCGAAGACGTGCGTACGCATTACTGCGCATTGAAAGCGTATTGCGAGCGCGCAGTCGAACAAGCCATGCCCCGACGCGTCACGCAGATCCGCCCGGGACTGATCGTGGGGCCGCGCGACGGCACCGATCGCTTCACCTACTGGCCGGTCCGAATAGACCAGGGTGGTGAAGTGCTCGCGCCCGGGAAGCCCTCGGACCTGACGCAGTACATCGACGTTCGCGACCTGGCCCGTTTCATGGTGCACTGCCTGGAGCAGGGGCTCACGGATACCTACAACGTCGTTCGCAACCCGATGCCTTTCGGGGACCTGCTTTCCGCCTGCGTGAGCACCATCGAATCGGACGCCGAGCTCACCTGGGTGCCGGCGGACTTTCTCGCTGAGCACGACATCCAGGCCTGGCGGGACGTGCCGGCCTGGGCGGACTCGGACAGCGCGCTCGCGGGCTCGCTTACCTGGTCGGCAAACAAGGCGCTGTCGGCGGGGCTCACGATCAGGCCCGTCGAGGAGACGATTCGCGACACCCTGGCGTGGTTCCGATCCCTGCCCGAAGAACGCCAGTCCAATCTGCGCGCCGGCATGAGCCGTGACAAGGAGGCATCGGTGCTGGAGGCATGGCATAGTTCCGAGCCGGCCGCCGGCAAGTGAATTTCTTTAGCTTGGTCAGAACTAATTTCGACGGCGATACGGCCACGCCCAATAACCGCTTAACAGAGTAAAACCATGAAAAAAACTCTCTCTCTCGCCACTCTCGTGGTCCTGGCATCCGCTTTTTCGGCGAGCCAGGCCGAGCCGCTGACACTTGAAGACGTCAATTCGCTGAAGCAGATAACGGCGGCGCGCATGAGTCCTGCAGGAACGCGAATCGCCTATTTGCTGCAGGTGCCGCGGGCGATCTACAAGGATGCAGACGGACCGCCGTACCACGAGCTTCACGTCATCGACCTCGAGGGCAACTCCAGGCCCTACGTCACGGGCGATATCGATATCACGGATATCGCCTGGGCGGTCGATGGCGAGTCCGTCTTCTTTCTTGCGAAACGCGACCAGGAAGCCGACTTCAATTCGTTGTACCGGATACGGGTGGACGGAGGCGAGGCGGAGCAGCTGTTTACGCATGTCAACGCCATTCAGCGGATTTACCCGTCGCCCGACGGCGGCAGCGTTGCGTTCACGGCAACGGATGCGCCGCCCGAGAAGTTCACGGAACTCCAGGAAAAGGGGTTCAAAGCCGTCGTGTACGAGGAATCGGTACTGCCGACAAAGGTCTGGATGCTCGACCTGGACACGCTTGAGGCCGCAGCGCACGAGCTGCCGGGGTCCGCATCAGACTTCGCCTGGTCGGCCGACGGCAGCCGCTATGCGGTTGCACTCGCACCGACACCGCTCGTCGATGACTCGTTTACGTCGCGGGATATTTACGTCGTCGACACTGCGAGTGCAAAGGTGCAGGCCAGCATGGGCTCGGTAGGCAAGCTCGGACCGTTTGCGTTCTCTCCGGACGGCGAGCGAATTGCGTACGTCGGCAGCGTCGACATCAATGACCCGAGCGCCGGCCGCCTGTACGTGACCTCATCGTCCGGCGGGGAACGACGCGAGGTCGTTCCCGAGTACCTGGGACACGTCAACAACTTTGTCTGGCTGGACGACGCCAATATCCGCTGGCTCGGCAGCAGAGGCGTCTATACGGAGTGGGCCACCGCTTCGGTCTTCGAGACCGAGTCGCCCGGCAAAGCACCGCAGCCGGGACCGATAGTCCGCACGGTGCACGGCAATCCGGGCCAGGATGCCGTTGCAGCAATCGCGGATTCGCCGCAACACCCGCTGGAACTTTACCTGCTGCGAGGCAACGCAGAACCGGTGAGGCTGACGGATTCAAACCCGTTTCTCAATGAAACAGACTTTGCGAAGCAGGAAGCGATCACCTACACGGCGCGCGATGGCCTGGAGCTCGAAGCCATCCTGATCCATCCGGCAAAGCGCAAGCGAGGTGGTAATCCGCTCGTGCTCATCGCGCACGGTGGTCCGGAAGCTCATTATTCGAACGGCTGGATGACAGGCTACAGCCGTCCAGGGCAGGTATTCGCCGCCGAAGGGTACGCGGTCGTTTACCCGAATTACCGCGGCAGCACCGGGCGTGGCGTCGAGTTTTCCAAGCTTGGCCAGCACGACTATGCCGACGAAGAGTTCAATGATCTCGTGGACGCGAAGCGGCACCTCGTCGAAGAGGGGCTGGTTGACGCGGACCGCGTTGGCATAACCGGGGGCTCGTACGGCGGTTATGCGAGCATGTGGAGTGCCAGCGCGCTGACCGACGAGTACGCGGCCGCAGTGGCCTTCGTCGGTATCTCGGACCAGATTTCAAAATTCGGTACGGGGGACATACCCTATGAAATGCACAACGTGCACGCGCTCGCATGGCCCTGGGATGACTGGATGTGGCTGCTGGAACGCAGCCCGATCTATCACGCCGACAAGACGAAGACGCCGCTGTTGATCATGGGCGGCGACAAGGACCCGAGGGTGCACCCGAGCCAGTCCCTGGAGATGTACCGATTCGTGAAGATCCGTACCGAGACGCCGGTTCGGCTGGTTATCTACCCGGACGAAGTGCACGGCAATCGAAACACGGCCGCGCAATACGACTATTCACTTCGACTGATGCGCTGGATGGATCACTACCTGAAGGGTCCCGGCGGTGAGCCACCCCCTTACGAACTCGACCACGCGGACAGGCTGGAGGCTGCCACCGAGGAGTAGCTGCAGCCAGAACCGACAAGGACGGGATTTCGGGCTTTCAGGGGGCCTATACTGATAGGTAGATGATCAGGATCCTGACATGGCTCGTATTCGTAGCGTGGCTGGCACCGCTGTCCGCCAATGCGGACCAGGCACCCGCGCAGGGCAAGTTGCTCGTTGCGACGGAATTTGTGCGCGGGGAGCTGTTCGCAAACACCGTTGTGCTGCTTCTCCATTACGATGACACAGGCGCGTTCGGGCTGGTCGTCAATCGCCCCACGGACGTGAAGCTCGAGGAGCTTCTTGCGGACGAGGATGCCGTCGCCGGATACAGCGGGACGCTGTTCTGGGGCGGGCCGGTGCAGATGGACAGCCTGCGCGCTTTGCTGTTCACCGACACTCCGCCCGAGGGCGCGGAAAAGATCATCGAATCGGTTTACCTCGTGTCCTATGAGGACGCTCTCGAAGGGGTTCCCATGGATCCGTCCAGATTGCGCTTTTATATTGGCTACGCGGGCTGGGCGCCGGGACAACTGGACAACGAAATGGGGCATGGGAGCTGGCGGGTCCTGCCCGCGTCGAGCGAACTCGTCTTCGCGAAAGAGCCCGGGACGCTCTGGAAGCAGTTGAAGCCGCCGCAGGAACAACGCGCGGCCATTGAGGCGCGTTAGCGCAATGCTGTTACTGCATGGGCGGCATCCATAGGTTCATTACCAGTTCCATGCAGACCTGGATGGGACGATGGATTTATTCGCGGTCGAATTCCTGGTGACGCTGATACGTCGAAACAGCTGACCGGGTAGGTACAAGCCAGAATTGCCAAGCTTTTGGCGTGCTGACAGTCTGGAAAATGGCGTAAAAGTTTCACCAGAGGATTTCAATCCCACCCACAATCCGGACAAGTTAGCCATGGCCAACATGCAGACTGTGTTCATCAACCCCGAGCGCTGCATCGGTTGCCGGCAATGTGAATTCGCCTGCGCTGTAGCGCACTCCGAAAGCAAAGAACCCTCCCTGGCGCTCGCCGAGGACCCTGTCCCCAAGTCGAGGATCCATGTTTCGCCCGGACGGGCGTACAACATGTCGGTCCCGTCCCGCTGTCGCCACTGCGACCCGGCGCCTTGCGAGCAGGTCTGCCCGACCGGCGCGATGGCGCGTGACGTGAGCCACGACCTGGTTCTCGTCGACGTTCACAAGTGCATCGCCTGCGCGATGTGCGCGATGGTTTGCCCGTTCGACGCCGTGACGTTTCACGCACAAACGAATGGCATGCCGGCGCGCGTCGTTGCCACCAAGTGTGATGGCTGTATAGAGCGGCTGGATAAGGGACAGGAGCCGGCATGCGTCGAGTCCTGCAAGGTGGACGCGTTGCTCTTCGGCGATCTCAATACATTGATTGCGGCCAACCGGCGGGACGTGTCTGACGCCGTGGTCGCGGCCACGAAATCGCAGCTGCCGGCCGAGAAGCTGCCCGCAACCATTGCCGGCTGGCGCTTGTGGGGTGAATCCGCTGCCCACATAACCGAGGAAATTTGAAATGGATACTCCCGATACACTGAGCAAGATGAGTATCAGCAACGACGCTCGTGAAATGCTCGTACGGGCGCGCGAAGATGGCATCGAAACGGTCTGGGACCGGCTGGCGGCGCAGCAACCGCAGTGCGGCTTCTGCTCGATGGGCGTGAGCTGCCGCAACTGCGCCATGGGGCCTTGCCGCGTCGATCCGTTCGGCGAAGGGCCCCAGCAGGGTGTCTGCGGTGCCGATGCCGATATTATCGTTGCGCGAAATCTCGGCAGAACCATTGCGGCGGGTGCCGCCGCGCATTCGGATCACGGCCGGGACATCCTCGAAGTCTTCGCATCACTGGCTGCCGGCGAAACCAGCGGCTACGAGATTCGCGACGAAGCAAAACTTCTCGCGCTTGCGAAAGAGTGGGGCATCGAAGCAGGCGACAGGAGCATCAACGAGGTGGCGCGAGATCTCGCGGACGCGATGATGGAAGACTTCGGCAGCCGCAAGGATCACATCGGTTTCCTCGATCGTTTGCCGGAGCAACGCAGGAAACTGTTCGAAGAACTGGGCATCACGCCCAGGGGTATCGACCGCGAGAACGTGGAGATGCTCCACCGCACGCACATGGGCGTCGACAACGATTACGCGAATACGTCCCTGCATGGCCTGCGCACCAGCCTGTCAGACGGCTGGGGCGGCTCCATGATCGCTACCGAACTGTCCGACGTGATGTTCGGCACGCCGACGCCGATCAAGTCGCGCGTGAATCTCGGCGCACTGCGGGTCGAATGCGTCAACATCGCGCTGCACGGCCACAACCCGCTGCTGTCGGACGTCATCGTGCAGGCGGCCCAGGATCCCGCGATGATCGCGCTTGCGAAAGAGAAGGGCGCGGAGTCCATCAACCTGGTCGGCCTCTGCTGCACCGGTAACGAACTGCAGATGCGCCAGGGCCTGCCGATGGCGGGCAACCACCTGATGCAGGAACTCGTGCTGCTTACCGGCGCGCTCGATGCGATGGTGGTGGACTACCAGTGCATCATGCCCTCCGTGACGGACGTGGCGAAGTGTTTCCACACGGAGATTATCTCGACAGCCGACAAGGCGAGGTTTGCAGGCGCAACCCACGTCTCTTTCGATCCGCAGCGAGGACTGGAGATCGGCAAGCAGATCGTGGAGCTCGGTATCGAGGCCTACGTGAATCGCAACCCGGATCGAGTCAGGATCCCGGCCGGCACGATGGACATGATGGCGGGCTTTTCCGTCGAGGCGATCCTCGAGGCGCTCGGCGGGACGCCGGAGCCTCTCGTCGAGGCGATCAAGGCCGGCAAGATCCGTGGTGCCGTCGGTGTTGTCGGCTGCAACAACCCGAAGATTCCCCAGGACCACGGCCACGTCACCCTCACCCGGCGGCTAATCGAAAACGATATTCTCGTACTGGTCACGGGGTGCGCCGCGGTTGCCAACGGCAAGGCCGGGCAGATGCTGCCCGAGTCCGCCGAAATGGCGGGGCCCGGCCTGTCGGAGGTCTGCAAGGCGCTCGGCATTCCCCCGGTGCTGCACATGGGGTCCTGCGTGGACAACACACGGATCCTCACGCTCGCAGCAGCACTCGCCAATTATCTCGGCGTCGACGTTTCGCAGTTGCCGCTGGCCGGCGCGGCCCCCGAATGGTACTCGGAGAAAGCCGTGTCGATCGGTGCCTACGTCGTTGCCAGCGGCATCTTCACCGTGCTCGGCGTGCAGCCGCCGATCTTCGGCAGCCACAATGTCGTGAAGCTGCTCGCGGCTGATCTCGAGGAAGTGGTCGGCGCCAGGTTCGCCGTTGAACCGGATCCGGAGCAGGCCGCGAAGCTGATTTGCCGTCACATCGAAGTAAAACGCGAAGCGCTGGGGCTGCCGTTCATTGGGACCGGAGAATGCCCGACCGACAAAGTCGCCTGAGGAAGACGCGATGTGTGATACCTGCGCCGAACATGCTCACGAGCAAACGCACGGAGACAAACACCACAGCCATAGCCTGCCCCATAACGCACGCGGCGATGATTTTCGCGTTGTGGTTACGGGGAAGGGCGGCGTCGGCAAGACGACCCTGACCGCAATGCTTGCCCGCCGCATGTCGCGGCGTGGCTACCGGGTACTCGCGCTGGATGCCGATCCGCAGATGAACCTGCCCTACGCGCTCGGCATCGAGCCATCTGAAGTGCGCCGCCTGGTTCCCCTGAGCGAGAACACCGATTACGTGGAAGAAAAGACCGGCGTTCGTCCCGGGGAAGGCTGGGGCCTCTTTTTCCGCCTGAATCCGGACGTCGACGACGTGGTCGACCGCTTCGGTGTACGCGGGCCGGACGGCGTTCGACTGGTGGTCATGGGCAACACCGTGCAGCCGGCGGCAGGATGCCTGTGCCCTGAAAATGCGCTCCTCGCCTCGGTCGCGAATGCGATGAGCCTGCGGCATGACGAAGCAATCTTCATGGATACGCAGGCGGGCTTCGAGCACTTCGGACGAGCGCTCGCCAAGGGGTTCCATCACGCCGTCATCGTCACGGACCCGACGTTCAATGGCCTGCAGGTCGCACTGCGGGCCGCGCGACTCGCGCAGGAACTCGGCATCGGAGCAATCCACCTCGTCGTGAATCGCGCCCGGAATGCGCTGGATTTCGACCGGTCACTCGGCAGGCTCGATACCGAGGGCGGCTTCCCGTTTGCGAGCCGCCACTGGCTGCCGCTGGATCCCTTGCTGCCTCGTGTCGAGCCGTCGATCGGCCCGCTGTTCGATCGGCCCCGGACGCCCTTTGATCAAAGGGTTGAAGGGCTGCTCGATGCCCTGCTGCCAATAGAGGAGCTGGTAAGAGAATGCGTATCCTGATTCTCGGTGCCGGCCCGGCCGGTTTGACGGCAGCCCGGACGCTTCGCGATCTCGCGCCGTCGAGGTCGGTCGACCCGGCGATTACGATGGTATCCGCCGAATCATTTCCGCCTTACTCGCCGCCGGCGATGGCGGATCACTTCCTCACCGGACGGGAAGAGACGCTCTACTGGCAGGGTAAGAACGTGTGCGAACGCTTGCGTGTTGACTATCGTCCCGGCGTGCCGGTCGAGGCCGTCTACCCGGATCAGCGGCAGGTCCTGTTGCAGGATGCCCGCTACCTCGACTACGACAAGCTGATCATCGCAACGGGCAGCCGGCTGCACGCACCGCTGGAGGGCTACAATCTGCCGGGTGTCTACAACTTCAAGTCACTTGCAGCCGCGCTTGAATTGATCGATCACGTAAAACATGGCGACGTAAAGGATGCCCTGATCGTCGGCGCAGGCTTTATCGGTGTCGAAGTCGCCGTGCTGCTGCGGGCGCTCGGCTGCGCCGTAACGATCGTCGAAAAACAATGGTTAATGCCGAACATACTCGATGAGGAAACAGCCGAACTGGTTCATCACGACCTCGAGCGTCGCGGCATCGTTGTGCGCCAGCACACCGAGGCGTTACGGTTCTCTGGCCGCAGCCGGGTCAAGGGCGTGAAGCTGGTCAACGGCGACGTGCTCCTCGCGGATGCCTACGTCGCCGCAACGGGCGTTAAACCCAACGTCGATTTCCTCGATGGCTCGGGCCTTGACGTCGGCTGGGGAGTTCGCGTGGACAATCGCATGCGGACGAACCTGGCCGATATCTGGGCCGCCGGCGACGTCGCCGAAACGTTCGACCGGATGAGTGGCGAGCGCTACGTGCACGCAATCTGGCCGAACGCCACGACCCAGGGCGAGGTGGTTGGACGCGACATGCTCGGCTTCTCGTCCGACTACGAGGGCGCCGAGAAAATGAACAGCATGAAGCACCTCGGGCTGCCGATCATGGCCGTCGGCGAATCGAAGGGACGAGACACCCTGCGCCGCCGCGACGGCGATACGCTCCGCAAGATTTTCCTCGATGACGGCAGGATCGTCGGCTTCCGCCTGGCCGGAGACATCCGTGGCGCGGGCACTTACCGCGCGCTGATGCTCAAGGGTACCGACGTCGGCCGCTTCGGCGAGGAGCTGCTGGACCCGCGATTCCGCATCAGCCGATGTGTGTCGCCCGACGTCCTTTACCACTAATGACAGGAATGGGGCCCTTCGGTCAGTCAGTTTCGAATCATCGGCTTTACTGACTATTCGCCTGGCCACAGGTATTCGTCTCTGGCCTGTATGTTTCCGCGATATGCTGCTCCACCTGACGGCGGCTGTCCGGGTCCTTCTCGAGGTCCAGATACTTGCGCCAGTATTGCAGAGCCATCGAACAGCTCGCCAAGCCTTCGTACGCGAGCGCGATGTTCCAGTAGTACGCGGTCTTCCACGGCGCGATACGGATGGCCTGGTCAAAGAACCTCGCCGCTGATGCATGGCGCGCGCGTGCAAGCTGCACTTCACCCATGTGATTGAGCACCGAGGGTTCCGGGTTTTCCCACTGCAGACGATACGCACGGTCAATCAGGGTCTCTGCGCGTTCGAGGTCACCGAGGTCGAGGTGAATGACACCCAGGTGTTCAAGCGCCCTTTTATCCTTACCGCCACTCAGTTCGATCGACTTCTCGAGCGCCGCCATCGCGCCTGCCTGGTCACCGCTGAGGTAACGATACATCCCCAGGTTACCCCATGCCCTGCTCGAGTTGGGGGCTTTGCCCACCACGTCTGTGTACAAGGTCAGCGGTTCGTGCCAGAGCTTCGTGCGCTGTGCGGTCGCAATTGCCAGCCCGAGCGCGATCGCAACCACAGCAGCTGCGTATCCCTTCGAGAGCCAGGAACGACGATCGAGAATGGCAAGCCAGCCAATGCCGGGCAACATGGCGAGTCCGACCATCGGCATGTACATCCGGTGCTCGAATGCCAGCTCGAGCGGGATGAAGGAACTCTCGATGGCGAGCGTCATCGCCGGCCAGAGCAGCAGGAAACCGAGCAGCCGTGTGCGTGGCCGCACGAAGAGGTACAGCGCAGCGAGCAGGAGAATCGAGAGCCCCAGCAAAGCTACGACAGTGGATGGCGGCATTATGAGTGACGTCGATATGGCAAAGTCGTGCTCGAGTGAAAAACGCCCGGGCAGGGGCCACAGGACCAGCGACACGTAGAAAAATATGACCCTTGGCTGAGTGAGCAGCCGCTCCCCCATGCTGAACTCGCGGATCTCGTAACCCGGGAGAAAGCGGCTACTGATCGGGCCGGTGCCCAGCGCAAAGTCGAGAATGATCAGCGCCGCTGCAACGAGCGGCAGCGCCAGCAGGAAAACGTCCTGCCTGTCTTGAACGAGCACCTGTCCGTGCCGCACGACGCCGTACTCGATCGCGAGCACGAGCAGCGGAAGAATCCAGGCGTTCTGTTTGCTGAAGGCACCGAGCACCGCAAACAGTCCGGCCGCGACGTACCAGGCAATTGAACGCGGTGAATCGGCAGACCGCGCAGCCAGGTAGCAGCTTAACGAAAGCACAACGAACAGCGTGGCGAGTATGGCCATGCGCTGCACAATCAGGTTTACGGCCTGGCTATTGATCGGGTGTACGGCCCAGAGTAATGCAACGCCGAACGCTGCAAGCAGCACCGTGCGGGCATCGTCATTGTTCACGCGTCGCAGTACCTGGCCGGCGAACGCGAAGACCGCAAGCGCCGTCAGGACATGAAGCAGGACGTTGGTTTGCAGAAAGGCACGCGCTTCGCCGCCGCCTCGCCACCAGTCCAGCGCGAAGGACAGCGAAGGAACGTTACGGTGTTCGAGTTTCGGATTGTTGAAAGCATCGAGCAGTGCTTCACTGCTGAGCCGCTCCATACGGACCGGCCCATAGTCGACGATGTTGTGGAAGTCGTCGAAATGGAACTGGTTAGCGGGCGCCTCACTGTAGACCAGGGTGACGATGGCGGCGAGCAACACTGCAAGTCCGGCGACCTGCAATGCGCCGGGCTTGCTCGAACCGTATCCTGTCACCCAGCCCGTCATCCGCTGTCCCGTGAGGACCTTGCTGTCCGTCTGCCTACAAGGCTACTACTGTATCCACGCGGCGGACACAAGCCCGCCGAGGGTACCGCTATACTTTTGGAGGGTTCAGTCCGCCGTTTTGCTGTGATATTGCTGGCCGGATTATCCGGCAGGGCTTCTTCGCTGGGTTTACCATACGTAATTGCGCCGAATTCGCCGAGGCCGGTTTGCCACGATCCGCACTACACATCTCATTGAAGGACGCCGCGTGTATCGAAGGCGCAGTCTAAACCGGAACAGGCGGGTTACCGCAGCCGCGCGATACCTGGTCATCGTGGTAATGAGCGCTATCTGTGCATTGCCGGCATTCGCGGCGCCCGGCGACTTCCCGCACTGGGACGAGCAGGCCTGCAGCACCTGCCACGGCGAGGGGACGCCGACAGCGATCGAAAACTACGATGACGCTGCGATGTGTGGCGAATGCCACGACAAATCCGGCACCGTGTCATGCCGCCACCCCAGCAATCTCGCCGTCGGCGATGCCCCTTCCGTGTCTCTGCCGGACGACTACCGTGGCGCGATCCGCGGGGGGCAGCTGGTCTGCACGACCTGCCACAACCCCCTCGTGCAGTGCCAGGGCGATGAACTTGCACCGTACCTGAATCCGCGGTTCCTGCGAGGCGGCCCATTCCGGCAGGCGGACGAGGCCTGCCTGCTGTGCCACGAAAGCGATGATTACCCGAAGCTGAACCCGCACGCGCAGCTGAGCGCCGGCCAGATCGATCGCCGTGTCTGCGGTTTTTGTCATGAACCCACGAGTGACAGCGAAGTTACGGTAGCGGGCGGATTCCGGATGGGAGCATCATTACAATGCCTGGGCTGCCACGCGGTCTCACCGCACCCGATGTCGATGATCCCTGGTAGCGGAGTCGACAGCTGGAATCACCTCGTCGTTCCGAGCGAGAGCACGACGCGCCAGATGGGCGCCACCCGGGAGCGAACCGGCGCGCGGCTGCCGGTGGAGCAGGGAACCGGAAAGATAACCTGTGCGACCTGCCACGACCCCCACGAAGCGGGCGTGATCGCGGGCGACCCGCAGTACCTGGACCGGGCGCGGCTCAGGCCTGTTGCCCGATGCGAGAATTGCCATGAAAAGTAGTGGATCCCGCGCGCCGGGTTTGCAGCAATGGCCGCTCGGACTGCTATGGATGGTTGCAACAGTCACGGCTCATGCTGCTGACACCGCGGCAATTCCGACGCTCGCTTTTCAGACGCTGAACGAGTGGCGGGACGATGGGCAGCAGCCATTCTCACTGCCGACGGATGTCGTCGCCGGCGTCAACGGTAATCTCTATGTGGTTGATGGCGGCAATAACCGTATCGTCGCCGTCGATAGCACTGGTGTCGCTGCTTTTGCATTTGGCGGCAGCGGACAAGGTGACGGCGAACTGGACGGCCCTGTCGGCATAGGCGTAGACGGCTCGGGCCGGGTGCATGTTGCCGATCGCGGCAACCGGCGCATCCAGGTATTTTCAGAGGACGGTACCTATCTCTACCCCGTACCTCTTTTTGTTGATAATGCCAAGATCGAGCCCGTTGACGTCGCCGTAAACAAGGAAGGCACTGAGCTCTTCGTCACTGCCGCAGACCGGCACGAGGTAATCGTCTTCGACTGGAAAGGCAATGTCCTGCGGCGCTGGGGCGGACGCGGCGAGGAACCGGGCCAGTTCTTCCACCCGGCGACGATCGAAATCTCCGCCGATATGGTCTACGTGGTCGACGTGCTGAATGCCCGCGTGCAGTGCTTCTACCCCGACGGCAGGGTTGTCCGGGTGTTCGGGAAACGTGGCGCCGGGCCGGGGACGTTGTTTCGGCCGAAGGGAATCGCCATCGATACCTCCGGCCGCGTATTCATTAGCGACAGTTATTTCGGCGTGATCCAGGCTTTCGAAAAGAGCGGCAAGTTTCTCTATGCCCTGGGTGCCGCGGACAAGCCGGACCAGTTCCAGGCGCCTGTTGGCATGACGGCGGTCGAGGGTGATATTGCCGTGGTCGAGATGCTCGGTGGCACGTTGAAGCGCCTGCAGCTGGGGGCGCCGCAATGACCCGGCTGCTTGCGAAGGTACTGTTCGCCTGCCTGGGGCTGTGCACCACGCTGCCCGCTGTCGCCGAGATGCAGCCGGAGGTAGCCGAACAGTTCGATTGTGCGACCTGCCATACCGAGCGCCTGCGGGAATTCCGCCGCCGCAGCGCGGTGGCGCTCGTGGAACACGACCCCAGTCCGAAACTGGACACCGGGCGGCAGGATGCAGTGAGCGCGCCCGATATGTGTCTGTCGTGTCACGACGGGTTCGTGATGGACTCCCGTTCATTGTGGAAAGAAGGGCACCAGGGCCACCCCGTCGGCATGGTGCCGTCGGACAGGGTCGAGCAGCCTGTCGCCGGAGGCGAGCCGGTGTTCCCCATGAACGACGATGGCAGGATGTACTGCGGTACCTGCCATTCGCCGCATTACCACCCCAGCGCTACTTCCGCAGCGCCCCCGTTTATGCGGGTCGACCTGAAGGACGGCAATCTTTGTCTGTCCTGCCACCGGGACAGGGAAAGCATCACGGACAGCGACCATGCGCCACCATCGTCACGGCGCCGTTCGGCCGCGGCCGATTACACGGAGCGGGGCGTCTGCACGCGTTGCCACCTGGCCCACGATGCGCGGGGTCCGGTCATGTGGGCACGGGAACCCGGGAGTGGTGAGTCGGCAGCCAATGCGCTGTGCCAGAGTTGTCACGAAGGAGACGTGACAATTTTTGAGCATCCCCAAGTAATCGAGGCCTGGTCGGACGACCTGCGGACCGGTCTTATTGCCGACAAGGACGCACCGATGCCGGTATTCGACGAGGCGGGGAGCCGGGCCTTGACGGGTGTCATAGGCTGTCCCACCTGTCACGATGCGCACCGGCAACGGGCTGCGGGTTTGCGGCAAGAACGGCCCGGACTATTCCTGCGTCGTGCACGGACCGAGCGCTCGCTGTGTGTGGATTGTCATGGTCCCTCGGGTTTGCGCCGCTACCAGTACTTCCACTCTCCGGTCTCGCGCAGGCGATAGCCGGCCAGCCGGGCCGCAGGCGCCGGCGAGTCTGCCGGGGAGTGCAGGATTCGAATGCAGAGACACCACAACAGGCTGACGCTGTCGTTCGCGCTGCTCCTTATCGCGGCCGTTACCGTGCTCGCTTATTACCCGGGAATGTCGGCGGGTTTCTATTTCGACGATGAGCCGAACCTCCTCGAGGCTGCCGCGCTGCAATGGGACGAATTCAGCGTGTCGAACGTAACGGCTGCGCTCCGTGACGCTTACCTGCGCTCGCGTCCTGTGGCCAATATCAGCATGGCGGTGAACTACCTCGCCTCCGGACCGGACCCGGCTCCATACCACTGGACCAATCTCGTGATTCATCTCGGCGTGGGACTCGCCCTTTTCTGGGTGATCACGTTGTTCCAGCGCCATCACGGTGCCGGGTCCGGGGACCAGACTATCGCCTTGCTCGCGGTGCTGCTGTATCTCGTCCATCCGCTGAACGTCCAGGCGACCACCTACATCGTGCAGCGGATGACGCTGCTCGCAGCTCTCTTCGTGTTGCTGGGTCTGGGGTCGTATATCAGCGGCCGGTTCCAGACCAACACAGGCCCGCGGCGGGCCTGGTTTACGCTAACCGTGGCATGTCTTCTTTTCGCGGCGGGCAGCAAGGAAATCGGCTATCTCCTTTTACCCTTGTTGTTTTTGTACGAGATCTGTTTCAACAGAGCAGCGTTGCTCGCGGCATACCGGCAAATGGTCGCACGGTTCAGTTATCCCCTGGTATTCCTGGGGGGATCCCTGATTCTGCTGTTTCTCGGGTGGTTCGGCTGGACGATCGCAGGCGACAGCGTCTACTGGACCGAGGTGAAGCCGTTCCGGGATTTCTCGGGGGTGGAGCGTGTACTGACGCAGGGGCGGGTACAGTTCTTCTATCTCTCATTGCTGCTATGGCCGGCCCCTTCTCGCCTCAACCTGGATCATGCGTTCACGGTATCGCGATCGTTTCTCGAGCCGGTCACGACCCTGCTGGCTTTCGTTGTGATCGCGCTTACGATCGTCATTGCAATACGCTCCATCCGCAGACGGCCCAACCTGGCCTTTCCCGTCCTCGCGTATCTGCTGCTGCACTCAATTGAGGCGGGTCCGCTAAGCCTCGAGCTCGTGTTCGAGCATCGCATGTACCTGCCGATGACGATGCTCGCCCTTCTGATCGGCCTGAACCTTCGTCCGGCATCGACAACACATACGCTGAGCACCTATGCAATCCTGATTGTCGTTGGTTTGCTGCTGGCGGCGTCGACCTATCAGCGCAATCTCGTGTGGGGAGACCCGATGAGTTTTTACCGCGACACCGCAGCCAAGAGCCCGGAGAAGTTCCGGCCGCAATACAACCTGGGCACGCATCTGGGTCAAAGCGGCCAGTACGACGAGGCCAGGGTCACCCTCGAGCTGGCAATCCGGATCCGGCCGGACAGCTCCCTGGCGCATAACCAGCTTGGTAACGTTTATCTCATGACAAGCGAGCCGCAGCGTGCGGAGCAATATTACCGCCTGGCTGTGAAGTACGACCCGGAGAATGCGGAAGCGTTATTCAATCTTGCCGGCGTCCTGATGTCGCAGGGCAGGTACGGAGAGCAGCGGGAGGTCCTCGAACGCTTCGTACAGGTTGCTCCCCCGTATCTCGAGGAACAGAAGCAGTGGGCACTGCAGCAACTGGGGCGTTGACTCAGGCATTTGTCCAGCCCTCTTTTTTCGCCAAGGCTGCTCGAGCAATAAATGCCTTGCCGGTAAACGCGTCAGTCACGCTCGATGATCATGATGGTGAGACGGCTGATGCAAACCAGCCGCTCCTCCGGATCGCGGACCTCGATGCTCCAGACGTGCATGCGCCGGCCAATCCGTACCGGCGACAGTGTGCCGACCACGAACTGGCCGTCCGGCACCGGACGCAGGTGATTGGCATTGATCTCGACGCCGACCGGGGCGTGCGTGGAGTGGTCCTCGATGCACAGGGCTGACGCCAGGCTGCCGAGCGATTCGGCCAGCGCAACCGACGCACCGCCGTGCAGGATGCCGTAGGGCTGGATCGTACGTTGATCCACCGGCATCCTGACGGAGATCCAGTCATCGCCGAAGCCTTCGAGCGTGAGGCCGAGGTGCTCGAGCAGCGTGCCCTGCATCGACCGCTGCAGATGCTCGATGTCCGGCTCGTGTTTCCAAAGCATCAGGGAGTGCCATTGGCCGGCGTCTTCACCGGGTCTGCGGGCCGCGGCGGCAGGGTTCCCGGTCGCGAACGAAGGCGCTGCACGGCCTCCTGGATGGCACGCTCCAGCTGCGGATCCTCTCCCCGCAGCACGGCTTCCGGCGGATTGTCGACCTCGATATCCGGCGCTACACCGACGCCCTCGATTGTCCACTGGCCGTCGGCGGACGCGGTTGCGAACTGCGGCACGAACACCGAGCCGCCGTCCATCAACGCCCCCAGGATAGTGATGCCGATGATGCCGCCCCAGCTGCGTTTGCCAATAAGCGGGCCGAGTCCGAGCGCCTTGAACGCCCCGGGGAAGATGTCGCCGTCCGATGCGGAATCTTCGTCCAGCAATGTAACGAGCGGTCCCGTAAAGACGACGTTGGGATAGGTATCGAGGTTGTCGACGCCACGGTCGTAGCCCATGAAGACGAGGTCGCGCGCAAGCCGGTTGATGACCATCTGCGAGACGTTGCCGCCGCCGTTGCCGCGTACGTCTATGATCAGACCCTGCTTCCGGACCTGGCCGTAGAACCACTTGGTGAACTCGTAGATACCCGCAGGGCCCATGTCGGGTATGTGCAGGTAGCCGACCTTGCCGTCGGTCTCGCGCGTTACGCGCGCACGGTTCCCGTTCACCCAGCGCAGGTAAAGCAGTTCGTTTTCGCTGGCGATCGGGTTCACCAGCAACGTCCGGCGATCCTTGCCGCGGGCGTTGCCGGCGAGGGTAAGCTCAAGCAATCGGCCACCGTGGCCCTTGAGCAGTGAATACGGGTTGATGTCCGCCGTCAGCGATCGTCCGTTGATCGCGAGGACATAGTCGCCGTCTTTGGCGTCGATTCCGGGTTCGGTCAATGGCGAGCGATACTTGTCTTCCTCGTTCTGGCCGGCATAGATCGTGGCGATGCGGTAGCGGCCGGCCGGCTCATCCAGTTCGAAGGTTGCGCCGAGCAGGGCATCGCTCGATCGTTCGGTGCTGGCAATGTCGCCGCCCGCGATATAGGCGTGACCGACGTTGAGTTCCGCGATCATCTCGCCGATGAGGTAGTTTAGATCCGCCCGGTGTGCCACGTGCTCGAGCAGCGGCCGGTAGCGATCGCGCAACGCGACCCAGTCGTAGCCGTGCATGTTCTCGACGTAGAAGTGATCGCGGAAGCGCCGCCAGACTTCGTCGAATATCTGCGCGTACTCCTGTGCCCGGACGCGCCGTGCCGTAAGGCTGTCGAGGTCGGCTTTCTTCGCCTCCTGCTCACCCTCCTTGATGTCGAAACGGCTCAGCGCGCCTTCCTGGTTAACGACGACCTGTTTCGAGGATGGCGCGAGCGCATACGCGTCCACTTTGTCCGTTATCGGGAAGACCTCGCGGTCCTCGAACGAGTAAGCCCGCAGCTGAGGCCCCGGCTCAATGTCGCGGCCGTAAAAGAACGCCGGGGCGCCGACGAAGAGCAGGTGATCTTTCGTGGCAGACAGTCCACCGAGGTTGTCGAAGTCGATTGGCGCCCGAGCCACGCGGGCGGCCAGGCCATCGAAATCGATCTCGACCTCTGCCGGGCCAGCGTCCTCGTTCTTGCCGTTCTCGTCGCCGTTGTCCTTCTCGGGAATACCTTCCAGGTTTCGCGGCGCAAACGGATTTTCGGCGCTGCTGGTCAGCAGCATCGCGTAAATGCCGGTCTGCCGGTTGTTCGCGAAGTTCCACTCCAGCAGGTCCAGCTGGGGCGCGAACATGCGGTCCGACAGGAAGTAGAGCTGGCCGCCGCCCGGCGCGAACACCGGGTTGTACTCGCTGAACATCTCGTCCGTGACGCGCCGTGACTTGCCGGATTCGCTGTCCCAGATGTGCAGGGACCGGTAGCCGTTCGGATCTTCCATCGAGTAGGCGAGCCAGCGCGAGTCCGGGGACCAGGAAAAATCGTGCTGCGGGAATCCCGCATCGTCCGCGACCTGGCGCTTGTTGCCGCCATTGCTGTCCACAACGAAGATCCTCGCTTCGGAGTCGCCGAAGACGATCTTGCCGCCATCCGGGGAGAACAACGGGCTATAAAGTCGCGTCGACGAGTCGCTGGTCACCTGGACTGCCGGCGACTGCCCCAGATGGTCGGCAATGTAGATTTCCTCTTCGCCGCTCTCATCGGAGATCCAGGCGACGCGATCGCCTTTCGGGGACCAGGTAACTTCGCGTTCGTGAGCCCCGGGGCTGCCGGTCAGGTTGCGGGAAACGCCATGCTCGACGGGCGCGGAAAACACTTCGCCTCGTGCGGCGACCAGCACCCGTTCGCCGTTCGGGCTGACATCGAAATCTTCGAGATGCTGGGCGACCTTGACGAGTTCGCCCAGCCGGAAACCGGTATCCGCCGGCACCGTGATCGACAGCTGACGATCGTCACCGTTGCGAACATCGAGAATACGCAGGGCGCCGTCCAGCTCGTAGACGATGCGATGCGAGCCGTCATCACTCGCCCAGCGCACGTCACGGCCCTCGTAGCGGGTTAGCTGGCGTGTCTGGCCATCGCCGGTATCGTAGGCGTAGATGTTCAGGTAGTCGTCGCGGTCCGAGACGAAAAATATGCCGTCTTCCATCCACATCGGATCGCGATCGGTGCGTACGTGATCGGTGATGTTCCGGGAACCCGATCCGTCGAGTTTGAAGATAAACAGGTCCTGCGCCCAGCCGCCCTCGTAACGTTTCCAGGTACGGAAGTCGCGAAACAGCGGCGAAAACAGGATGCGTTCGCCGTCAGGAGACAACGCTCCGGCGCCCGAAACGGCCATCGGCAGCGCTTCGGGCAGGCCGCCCGACAGTTTCACGGTGTAGAGGCGCGAGCCGGTCAGGCTGAAGCCTTCGCGTAGCGAACGGAACAGCACGGACTCGCCGTCCGGCGTCCAGCCGTAGACCTGGTGGTCATAGCCCCAGCGCGCGGGGAGCGGACCCTGAGCCGGGTACCAGGTCAGGCGCTTCGGTTCGCCGCCAGTGACGGGTACCACGTACACCTGCTCGCCGCCGTCATACTGGCCCGTGAACGCGATGTGCCGTCCGTCCGGCGAAAAGCGGGCAAAGAGTTCCTGGCCCGGATGCGACGTGAGCCTGCGCACACTGCTGCCATCCGTGCCGGCGAGCCACAGGTCGCCGGCATACGTGAACACGACCGTCTCGCCGTGCAGGTCCGGGAACCTGAGGAGGCGCGTTTCGGCGGCAGCGGTCGAGGCGAGGAGGCCGAGGAGCGTCGTGATTATTAGTGTCCGCATGGGGGTCTCCGATCCGGGTCTGATCCGATTCAGCGATAAAGGCGCGGGATTCTAGCGCGTTAAGGGCGTTGCTTACATACGCAAGTATTCCGATGCCACCGATATTGATCCGGCACATGCTGTCGGATGACAGATCTCGGCGCCCGTTGCCGCTGCCTCAGTGGCCGTAAAGACTGCAACCTGACTGTCACGCGACGATAAAACAACTGTCATTTTGAGGCTTTAGGGTTTTTTAGCGTCCTACATCGGATTTGACGAAGAAGGATTCAATTTTGGCGCCAAGTCACCAAACCTCGTGGATTTCCGATATTCACCTGGGCACCAACCTCGAGAAATTCGGCGCAGCCGCGTATCGGCTGCTGCTGGAGGCGGACGTCCTGTACAACCGCTTGCGGGAAAGCATGGGCCGGGAATTCGCAGAATCGGTGACAGTCTTTACGCGAATGACGGCGCTTTGCAGATACTCAACTGGCGACTCGACACGATCCAGAGGGAAGCGCTGGATCCGGCGCCTGCGCCGGCCACAACCAGACCCCCCGGCGACTTGGATACGCCGGGTCTCGCGAGAGTCTGCCGGCCGATGGACCACGGCCCATCGGCCGGCCAGGGCGATCACGAAATCAGTGGATCGCGCCTTCGATGATCTCGTGGACTTCCTTTCCCAGCCCGCGGGACGGAATCACCGTCACCTTTCTGCCTGCGATCTCGGTCGAATAGCGCGGTGCGTCGCTGGCGTGCTCGTAAGCGTCGCCCAGCGCACTCACCAGCGTCTGCACCTGTGACTGCGACAACTTGTGCTGGTCAACGAGCTCCTTCAAGCCGTCGACCTTGCCATCGTGTAGCCACGCGATACCGAAATGTTTCGGTGGCTTGCCGAGATAGACATAGGCTTCGTGTTCGCCGGGTACGATTTCGAGATGATCACGAATCTTGCCTGCCAGCTGTTCGAGCTCCGGCTTTATCTCGTCAATTTTCGCCCTGGCTTCGTTGTCGGCGGGCAGGGGCGGATAGTCGTTCTTGCCGCCTAACCACCTGTCTAGCATTCCCATAGTCGCCTCCTTGGTGGGGATTTAACACGGGGTGACAGCGCCTCGGCTGCATGGGGCAGACAGGCGCCCTCATACTTAAAAATAGTCCGTCGGCGGCAGATTTCAACCCGGCGGGTGGCGGTCAGCCTCTATCAGGGTCGTTGCTCGGCGCCGGTCCCGTCGCGGGATGGTCCGAGTGTTGCAGGGGGTAGGCGTCTGCGACGTAGGCGGGCCCTTTCATGAGGAAGACGACAACGCAGGCGATCGCGACCGTGAGCACGGCCGTAAAGAACGTAATCGCGGTCGCGATGGCGAATATATCCACGGTCTTGATGTGCTTGGCGACGTCGACACCCGGTTCCGGTGGCAACACGCGCACGAGAACGGCCAGCGCGACGGGTATCAGCGATCCGGCGAGCGTGATGTGCGGCAATTTTCTCAGGATCTGCCACTCGAGCCCCGGCGGCACGCGGCGTCCATGCAGCTTGTTGAACAGATTCATCGCTGTGGTCCTGTTGACCGAACTCCAGTCTACACCAGGGCGGGCTTCACTTTGTAAACGTTAGTTTCCGGCGCAGTTCGATGATCGCGCTGGATCGGCCTACCAGTATTTCGAACTCCCCCGGCGCGACAGTCCAGTCTCCGCGCCCGACGTCGTAGTAAGCGAACGAGCGGCGGTCAAGATTGACGCTCACGCGTCGCGTCTCGCCCGGATCAAGGTGTGCCTTCACGAATCCCTTCAGCTCCTTCGGTGGCCGCGGGACTTCAGCGTGCGAATCGGCGACGTAGACCTGCGCGACCTCGGCGCCGGCGCGATCGCCGGTGTTCGTCAGTTCGAACGATACCTCGACGTTGCCATCGCTGGTTGTTCCCGGAGTGACGGTGAGCTTGCCGTAATCGAAGTTCGTGTAGGACAGGCCGTGCCCAAACGGATAGAGTGAGGCAACACCGTGGTTTTCGAAGCCCCGGTAGCCGACGAATATGCCTTCCTTGTAATCGATCCTCGATGCATTCGGCTCCGGGTAGTAGTACTCGTATGCCGGATTGTCCTCCAAGCGCTGCTCGAACGTCGCGGGCAGTCGTCCGGACGGGTTCACATCACCCATCAGAATCTCGGCGACCGCGGTGCCGCCCTCCTGGCCCGGGAACCATGCCTGCAGCAGCGCCGGCACCCGGTGCAGCCAGCCGTTCGTATCGACAGCGCCGCCGGATATCATCACGACGGCGGTCCGCTCGTTTGCCGCAGCCATGTCCCCGATCAGCTCGTCCTGTCCCGGGGGCAGACGGAACGTCCGGTCGGCGCCCTCGGATTCGGTCGACGCGTCGAAGCCCGCCGCGACTACGACGGCATCGACACGTGCAGCGAGTTCTTTGGCCGCAGCATCGACTCGGGCGCCGTGTCGGGAAATGCCGAGCTGGAGGCGCGCGCCGGGCCACTTCTGTCGCCCGTGATGCTCGAGGACGATCTTGTGGGCGCCGCTTTCGAGTTGTAGCGTCACGTAATCGACAAGCGCCCTGTTCAGCGCCCAGTTGTCGATCACCGGTTCGTCGTCCACGAACAGGCGGTAGAAGCCGCCGCCGTCTCCGGACGCCGCAACGAAGACATCATAAACACCCTTGTCGGACGCCATGTAGAAGCCCGTCCAGCGTTCCGACAGCGTGCCTTCCGGATACCGTGAAGATCCCGATCCGATGGCGATACGTGGCTCGACTCGCGTCAGCACGGGATCCCCGGACAGATCCTCTGTCGCAAAATACTCCGCGCGCAGACCAATTTCGCCGCCGTCCGCCGATGTGCTGAATTCCGTGCCAAAAACCATTTCGTCCAGGCTCGGCAGGCCGCTCGCGTAATGGATCGTTGTTGAATTGCCCGCGACGTCCGCCATGCCCTCGAGAATGCTCACCGCATTGAAGGGCTCGACCTTCGAGCTGCCACCCCCGCCCGTCACGGCCGGGTGTCCATTCGGACCGACGACGAGGATGGACTTTACGCTGTCGCGATCGAGCGGCAGCACAGCGTTCTCATTCCTGAGCAGCACCATGCCTTCGCGAGCCCCCTGCAGGGCCGCTGCGCGACCTTGCAGGTTGTAGCGCGGAATGGAACGGTCGAGTTGTTCACGGTCGAGCCAGCCAAAGGTGACGGCGACACGCAGGATGCGCCGCACCTTGTCGTCGAGCGTTGCCATGCTGACCTTGCCGGACTCGATCGCGGGCAGGAGTTTTTCACGATTGAACTGGCTGCCTTCGGGCATTTCGATATCCAGCCCGCCGTTGGCCGCGCCGATCGCGTCGTAGGTCGATATCCAGTCGGACATGATGACGCCGCGGAAACCCCACTCCTGCTTTGCGACAGTGTCATTGAGGTACGCGTGTTGCGACATGTACAAACCGTTAGTCAGGTTGTAGCCATCCATGATGGCGGCAACGTGCGCCTCCTTCACCGCCGCCTCGAAAGCGGGCAGGTAAATTTCACGCAGCGCGCGTTCGTCAACGACCGAATCCGTGTTGTTGCGATCGAATTCGGAATTGTTGGCCACGTAATGCTTGACCGTGGCGGCCACGCCCTGGCTTTGTACACCGTCAATGAAACTAACGGCCATGCGCGACGCGAGGAACGGATCCTCGCCGAAGTATTCGAAGTTGCGCGCCGCGATGGGCGCCCGGTAGATATTGACGCCGGGCGCAAGCAGGAAATGGCCACCCTTTGCGCGTGTGTCCCGGCCGAACTCGACCCCGATGCGTTCAGCAAGTTCGGTGTTCCAGGTGGCGGCCAGGGCGATGCCGCCACCGAAAGCCGTTGCCGGGCCGTCGTTGCGCACGCCCATCGGCCCGTCCACCATCCTGAGCCGCGGTACACCCAGCCTGGGGACGCCGCGCAGGTAGAAGAAGTCGACACCCGCGATAAGGTCGATCTTCTCTTCCAGGGTCATTTGCCGGAGCAGGGACTCGACGCGCTGGTCTGCTTCTTCGTGGGTCAACGCGGCTGCATCCGCGTGTGCAATGACCGGGGCTGATGCCAGAAGTCCGGCAATTACCAGGGCGGGCATTCGCACGATGCTGTTACCCCTCTAAAACGTGTGCTGATCTGCTTAGTCGTCGTCGTTGACGTCGACACGAATCCGCGCGATGGGCTCGAGCTGCCCCGATTCGATGCTGCGCTGCCCCAGGAAAACATAGAACGTTTCGCGAGTCTCCGGCAGGCTGTCATTGACGAGAGGGACGTGGAGTGTCTCCGCTTCTTCACCCGAGCCAAACGCGATGACGGGCGGGTCCAGGGCGATGTAGTCGGTATCGGCAACGGCGGTGTGATCGCCTGTCCACCAGAACAGCGCACCGGTGGTGCCGACCGGCTGCCGAAACGCGATGCGCGCTGCGCCGTCACGTTCATAGACGGTCACGAAGGACTGTATCAACGTGCCCCCCGGAACATCGGCCGTCGCCTCGGAATCTGCGGCCGCTTCGGTCCCCAGTGCTGCCGCACCGGACTCCGTAGCCGCGTCGGGGATGGGTTCCGACAGAGGCTCCGCGTCCGGGCTCGGGGACGGTTCACCAGCCGTATCGGGCGCAGCCTGTGCAACGGCTTCAAGCGGAGGTTTCAGTTCGTCCGAGGTCACGGTGGGTTCGGCCGCAGCGCTCGTATCGTGCTCTACTGGAATGACCGGCTCGGCAGTGCTGCTCTCGACGGGCGCGGGATCGAGATACGCATCGACCAGCGCGGGCAGATTGGCAATGTCGTCGCCCGGTTGCCCGTAGAAATACCATGCGCTCAGGACGGCCAGGGCGATGGCCAGGAAGAACGACCGTATGCGGCTGGCACGATTGCGTCGTGCACGCGCAATTTTTTGCCGCTTTTCGTCCCGCGGTGCCGGCCCGGTTACGACCGCCGGCGCGACCTGCGCGGGAGCGGCGCTACTGCTTGCGGGGCTGGCCGGCTGTTTGTCCGGTGCTGCATCGTTCGCCGTTGTCTTCGTCGCAGCGGTGCGATCGACTGGCCTGCTTTCCGAGGGCCGCAGCCGCTCGGTGCCGGTAACGCCCAGTTCTGCGAGAAAGTCTCTGACGGTCGCGGGCCGTTCGTCGCGGTCGAATGCCAGGGCGCGACTGATCGCGCTCCACTGTTTCTCCGGTAGCGAACGGATACGGGCCGGTTTGACCCCGGCGAGACTCGCCTCGGCCGGCGAGTGGAAGTTGAATGGATGCTTACCTGCAAGAATTTCATAGGTCAGGCAGGCGAGCGCGTATATATCGTCGCTGGAATCGGCGCGATTGAATGGATCCCGAGACGCGACGCCGCGCAGAATGGTCGACGCGGAATCCAGGGGCACCACGTCGAGAAGGCATACGTCGAGGTCTTCGGTTATGAAGACATTCTCTGCCGTCAATTGACCGTGAACCATCGATTTGGCGTGCAGGAACTGCAGTGCATCACCTATCGCCCGGACAACCGGAAGCGCCTCATCGAGCGGCAGTGTGGTCACATCGTCGAGCACGAAGCGCAACGAGGCGCCATCAAGGCGTTCCATGACGAGATAGCCGAATTTCCCGTCGTGGTCGCAGTCGGAGTACGAGACGATGTTCGGGTGCGAACCCGCGCGGAGCACGGTGAAGCCCAGTTTCAGCTTGCTGAAGAGTCCCTGGTCGAGGGCAATCCTGTCCGGCAGCAGCTGTATCGCCACGCGGCGTCCGACACCCAGCTCACGATAACCCTCGTCCTCCGCTTCGTAGATTTCGCCCAGCCGTCCGCGACCGATCTGCGCACGCAGGCGGTAGCGGCCGGCGACGAGGCGCCGGTCGGATTGAACTGCTTGTTGCTCGTGACCGAGTTCCAGTGTGGTCATTACCAGGTCCGCCATGTGGACACGGGGTCAGGCGCTCGACCGGAAGTCGCCTCCGGCGTAGTACGGGATTGAGACCGATCGATGTCGGGCTCGCCGCCTCTTGTCGTTTTCGGGTACGGCCCTAGCCCTCGGCTTTCAGTTTATCACTTTCAACCGGCCCGGGTGGATACGGGGCCCGCGGCCAGTCTATTGTTGATTCGAGACGCCCGCGGCAGCGTGGCAGCCCTGGCACTGCTCGTTGATCCGTGCCGCCGCAATACGTGCGGCCTCCAGATCCTTGGCCTCCTCTATGGCCTTGGCCGCCTCGCGCATGCCGTTCAGATAGGGGCGCCATTCCTCGCGTATGCCGCTGACCTCCTGGTGTCCCGACAGCCAGTACGCGGCCGTCAGCGCTCTTGGCAGGTCGCCGTCGTCCAGAGCGAAATTCAGGTTGTCCAGTTGCTCGGCATGGGCATGCATGTGCTCGATGAATTCCGCGTCGCGGACGCTCTCTTCTCCCGCGGCAGGCGTCTCGGCCGGAGGCGTCTCGGCCGCTGGTGCTGCCTGCTGCTCGACCCCGGGCTCAGGCGCCGGTTCCTTTTTCTCGGCGCAACCTGTTATGCACAGAGCCAATCCGACCATCAAAAGCGCATGCAATTTCATAGTTATCCCCAGGCCAGGTACCGGTTATTTCATTATTGCGTAGAATCTATACGAAGTTTAACCAAAAAGGCAGCCGGAAAGTGTGTCTGCTGCAATCAATTTCCAGGGCGCGGCACTCCCGTGCCGGGGGCTGCCGCCTGCCGTGCCGGAATCGCCAAAACCCGTGATTCGCGCGGAAGTTCTTCCACAGTCATTTTATCTTCGTGACGACGTTGTCGCCGTCAGTCGCGATCTGCTCGGCAAGGTGCTGCGCACGGAGATCGGGGGGCGGCGCACCTCCGTGGTCATTACCGAGACCGAAGCCTATGCCGGCGTCACTGACAAGGCGAGCCATGCCTACGCTGATCGCAGGACTCGCAGGACCGAGCCGATGTACGGCCCGGGCGGCGTGGCCTATGTCTATCTTTGCTACGGCATTCACCATCTCTTCAATGTCGTTACCAATGTTAGCGGCGTGCCGCATGCGGTGCTCGTAAGGGCGGCCGGGCTGCATTCCGGGCTCCCGACAATCCTGCAACGGCGGGGCAAACGGCATGCTGACCGTTCGCTGCTGGCGGGCCCGGGTACTGTCGCACAGGCGCTGGGCATCACGACCGCGCTCACCGGGAGCAGCCTGCTGGATGGCCCGATCCGGATCGAGGACCACGGCCTGCAAGTCGATGATGCGTTTATCAGCGCAGGCCCGCGCGTCGGGGTCGACTACGCCGGCGAAGATGCCGGCAGGCCGTACCGGTTCCGGCTGGACCCGAAGGGCTACCGCTAAGGCCCAGTCGACCTGGCGAGGCATTGAAACATGCTGTCTTCTTCTCGCAATTTGAGCGTATTTGACTGCTAACCGGACGCGGCGATCATCCCGGTCATAAGCTCTCGTAGGCAATATCGAATGTATCGCCGGCTTCCATGCGGCCGCTGTCCAGTCCGCGCCTGAACCAGCGCATCCTTTGCTCCGACGTGCCGTGCGTGAAGGCGTGCGGCACCACCTTGCCCCGCGTCCTGGCCTGGATGGCGTCGTCGCCTATCTGGTTGGCTGCGCGCAGCGCTTCCTCGATATCGCCCCGGTCCAGGTAGCGCTGGTTGTGCCGCGCCCAGACGCCGGCAAGAAAATCCGCCTGCAGTTCGAGCCGCACCGAATACTGGTTGTAATCGGGTTGGCCGCGCATGGCGCTGACCCTGCTCGAAATACCCAGAAGGTTCTGCACGTGGTGGCCCACCTCGTGGGCGATGACGTAGGCCTGCGCGAAATCACCCGGCGCCTCGAACTGGCTCTCGAGGGCGCGGTAGAATCCCAGGTCGATATAGATCTTGCGGTCTGCCGGGCAATAGAAGGGTCCCATTCGGGCATCGCCCATGCCGCAGCCCGTGGGGAGCCGGTCGCGGTAGATCACGAGTTCGGGGGGAGCGTAATCGTGCCCGAGACGCCTGAATTCCGCGTGCCAGATGTCCTCCGTGTCGGCCAGCACGACCGTTACGAAGTCAAACAGGCGCTCTTCTTCAGGTGTGGCCTGGTAGCCAACATCCTGAACCTGTCCACCACCCAGAATAGCCGCAGGATCGAGCAGCCCCATCTGCCAGCCGACAAAACCGAGTGCGACGAGGACCAGGATGCCCTTGATGCCGAATGACCGGCCGACAACGTTGAGGATGGTAGCCAATCCTGCCGAGCCGGCCGCGACCCGCTTGCCACGTGCATCTGTAACGTTGGAGCTGCGTCGTCGTCCCTGCCACTTCATGGGGTACTACTTACCACGTCGGGCGGGCTGCGCCAATGAGTCGCTCAGTCGCGCCGCTCATAGTCGAGCCACCGCCAGTAAACCGAGCCGCACTTCGGACAGGTATCATGTTTTGCGCGCCCGAAAGGCTCGTCCTTCCATTCGTACGAGCACTTGCAGCAGCGACTCAGAGCCTCTTCCCTGCTGCCCCTTTTCTCAGGCGCGAGATTGAACGAGCGCATGATCCTACATCGCAGGAGCGCTGGTCTGCCCCGATCGTTTTGCCGTGCGCTGCGGCTTTTCGTCCGCTGAGGCCGACGGCGCACACGACCCCGGATCGACCTGATTCTCGATCACGCAGCCGACGTTGAACGATTGCATATCGTGCAGCGTCTTCTCGTCCGGATCGGATGCGACGCGGTAACGAACGGCGACACCGAACTGGAATGATGTGCCGGCCGCCTTATCGGGCGTCATCTGCCGGTAACTCGACTCGATGTCGATGGACTGCGAGACGAACTCGTCGATGTCCCGCGTAATCGAGATACCTGGCGGGATGTCCAGCGGGAGCGATGTCGTGTTGACAATGGAGTTGTAGTAGATCGTCTGCGCGGTAAGCGTAATGTATTCGTCCGTCGTGTTTGTAAACGTAACGGCATGATGCTTGACGGACACGCGCAGGCGCTTATCGGCGAGGTCGACACTTGGAAACAGCTTTTCGAAGTCCCGCGACAGGATCGTGACGTTAACCGGCAACTCGACGGGATTGCCGCCCGAGACGACGATTTGCTCCGGGCAGCTGACTGCAAGCAGGTAATGGCCGTATGCGGTGTCTTCGCACCCCACGTCGTAGACCCTGGCGCCGGGTGACATCATCGCCGACAGCCGCTGCCTGTGTGACAGGATATCGCGGCGCAATGCGGGCAGCGCGCTTTCCGCTGCCGCCATGCAATGCCGTGCATCGCAGGGCAATGTGTCCGCTTTCTCCAGCTTTACCGAAGGTACGTCGTCGCCGGCCACGAGCCTCAGTTCGATCAGATCGGCGAAATCAATGTCGTCCTGATAGTAGCCGGTGAGCCCGTCAATGCTGGGCTGAACATCGAGTTCGACGCGGTTCGTGCTGTTGCGGGTCGCCGAAAGTCGTTGCGTCATGTCTGCCAATTCGGCACGCGCGTCTGCCGCCTCCTGCTCATAGGCGTCGAGTAACGAGATCAACCGGCGTCGCTGGTTGGCCAGCCCGGAGTTGAGCAACGCCTCATCAACGGCCTGGTTGAAAGCGCTTTCGTCGAAAGTCGTTTCATACGTCTGTGAAATGTCGGTGACCTTTCCTGCCGTTCCGACGGCGATACCGCCGTTGATGATCTTGTCGAGCATGCCGGTATCTTTGTCCCGAAACGGGTGGACGGGACTGCAACGGTGTGAGGCAGGATACACCTGCGGCGTGCATTCAGCGGTGCGCGTGTCGAACGCGGGTGTGAGGTCGTTCAGTCGCACGAGGTATCCTGAATCGATGGCAGCATCAGATGCGGTTATCGTCGTGAACACCCAGCTTCCGCCGCGCTCGTTGACGAGGTGCGCATAGACGGGGCGGCCGCCGATGAAGAAATCGCCGGTCGGCGCCGTCTCGCCCGACTGCACGTTTTCCTGTTGCGGGTTGCCGCTACACGCCGCGCAAAGCACGAATAAGCACACGGCTGACGCTGTCCGTGAACGAACGAATCGGAAAGTCATTGGCCCAAACGCTTTCAGAACTAGAAACGCGCGGAGTATAGCGGAAACCCGGGCACATTCCGTGCGAAATTCTGTCGCAATCCGGCGACGGTGAACTCACCGGTTGCTGCAAAAGGCGCTGCCGGAATGGATGCAGTATGCCCTGTCGACGGCGTTGTCAGGATCAACCTTTCAGTCGCATTTGTCTATACGAGCATTCGCTTAGGCACTAGCTCGTATCGTCAATGCGTATTCGGGATTGTTAGGATCGTTCGAGGGATGACGAGAGGAGGAGATCAGGATGTCAGTAGCGAGAGTCACAGAGCTTACCGCCGCATCGCCGACAAGCTTCGACGATGCGATCAAGACCGGGATAAGCCGGGCCGTGAAGACCCTGCACAATGTTCGTGGCGCCTGGATACAGGATCAGGAAGTCGTCGTCGCGGGCGACACGGTCAGCGAATATCGCGTACACATGAAGGTCACTTTCGTACTCGACGATTGACGCCGGCCTGCACCGACCAGGGACCGCACTCCGCCGGGCGGGAAGCCTGCGGAGTTAGGTAGAACTACGCATTGCCGGTAGCGACGGGACGAAGAAACCTAGGAGCATAGGTAACGGCGGGAATGGCCGTCGATGCCGCCGTCGCAGCCTGGAAAGCAGGGGTGAAACCAGATGCCCGCACTAGACCTGAATCCGGATATCGTCCAGTTCGTTATCGACAAGGTGCACGAATTTCACACACGCGAGGATGTAACGTTTCCGGAAGAGGACGAAGCCGAAGCCGTGAACGAGGACCTGGCGGAGCAGTTCGCCACCGATTTCGCAGGCGATCCTTACTACCAGGAGCTGAAGACCACGATCGACGACCTCGAACCGGACCAGCAGATGTCGCTGGTCGCCCTGATGTGGGTCGGGCGAGGCGACTATGCACTGGAAGAGTGGGACGAGGCGCTGAAATTCGCCGAAGAAAGCTGGACCGACCACACCGCGGAGTACCTGGTAGGAACGCCGCTGCTCGCGGATTACCTCGCCGAGGGACTGCAGCAGTTCGAGACGGAGGTCGCTGACGAGTAATCCCGCTCCGTCAGTGCGTCCACATACGTTTCCAGGCGTCCAGCAGCACGCGCTCGTCGACGGAAAGCGGGATTAATTCGGTCGGGATCGCCTCCCAGCGCGGATTGCCGCGTGCGGCTGCCACGTGAGTGAAGACATAGATGGGTTCCTGCCCCATGCGCAGGTCCGTAATCAACAGGCGATCGTCCACGACGGTGGCCTTGACGAAGTCCCGGGAGAACCAGCGCAGGCGCGAAACGGCCCAGACGTTGCCGGCCTCGAGCAGCGCCTGTTTGTCCGATGTGTAGGCCGAGAAGCCTGGCGAGCCTGCATCGACCAGCAGCGAATCGAAACCCTCGAGGTAGCCTTGCCCGGTCTGTACGACGATACGCCAGAGTAAGGTGTTGAAGGGCGTTGGCGTTATGAAGACGGGCGCCCCCTGCAGCCCTCTGTCCGCCAGTACTTCGTCGGTATGGTGGGCGACAATCGACTGCGCGGTCCAGGACCATCCCAGGTAAAGGATGCTCAACAGGACGCAGGAACGAATCGCGCGTTCGCTCCACGGTCTTGTCGGCCAGGCGGCGGCTATCACGATGCCGACCAGCAGCGGCAGGGTGAAAAGTGGGTCGATGATGAACACGGTCGCCCACATGGTCGGCGGTACCGTGAGCGGCCACAACAGTTGCGTGCCGTAGGCCGTGTGCGCGTCGAGCAATGGATGCGTCACAAGGGCAAGACCGATGATTGCCAGCCACCGCGATGGCGCTTCACGAACCGGTGCCCACCAGCGCCTGAGCGTCAGCCACAACAGCACCGCAAAAGGCGGCAGCACGAACAGGGAATGGCTGAAGCCGCGGTGATAGGTGAAGTTGGCGACCGCATCGCCGTAATCGATGAGGACATCGAGATCGGGCAGCGTGCCCAGCGCCGCGCCCACGAGCAGCGCCCTGCGCCGTTGCCCGGCAGGGGCGATGGCGCCGCCGATAGCTGCGCCCAGTGCAGCCTGCGTTACGGAGTCCACGGCCTTCGGTGCTCTCCGGTTTTACTCACTGTTGCCGCGCACCGAGCGGAAGAACCAGGCGATGAACACCGCGAAAGCCGCCGCGCCGACGAGCATCGCGGTAGTTTCGCTGCCCAGCCACTCCGTGCCGATCCCGTCGGGCCGCTTGCTCTTGGCGACGGCAACCAGGGCGATGCCGACGCCCAGCAGACCCTCGCCGCCGACGAAGCCGCTGCCGAGCAGGACGCCGCGCTCGCGCCGGTCGGCGGCGACGGTCTCGTCTTTCGCCGTGCGCTCCATCCACAGGCGAATGAGACCGCCGACGAAAATCGGCGTCATCGTCGATACGGGCAGGTAAACGCCCACCGCGAACGGCAGCGACGGAATGCGGATGATCTCGCATACGAACGCGATGCCGACACCGATCGCGACGAGGCCCCAGGGCAGATCCTGGTCCAGCACGCCGTCGATGACGAGTTTCATCAGGGTGGCCTGCGGGGCGGGCAGTTCCTCGCTGCCGAAGCCGAAGCCCTTGCCGAGCGCGAGCACCGTCAGGCAGACGAACGTTGCGGACGTGAGTACGCCGATGAGTTCCGAGGTTTGCTGCGCCCGCGGCGTTGCTCCCAGCAGGAAGCCGGTTTTCAGGTCCTGCGAGGTGTCGCCCGAAATCGACGCGGCGATAGCGACGACGCAGCCGACGGTCAGCGCCGCGGCCTTGCCCATGGCGTCGGTCCAGCCGAACAACAGAAACAGCGATGCGGTGCCGAGCAGTGCCGCGATGGTCATGCCACTGGTCGGGTTGCTCGTTACACCCACGAGCCCGACGATGCGCGAGGCAACCGTGACGAAGAAAAACGCGAATATAACCACGCAGACAGCGGCGACGGCGCGAATGCCGATTCCGCCGACGGCGCCGAAAACCTGCGGCACCAGGATAAGGACGAGCGCGATCGCGAGCGCCCCGAAACCGACGACGCGCAGGGGCAGGTCGTTGCTGGTCCGGCTTGCCGCTTCCGTGCCCGAAGTCACGCGCTCGCCGAGCTGCGATGCACCGATCCGAAAACTGCTGATCATCACGGGGATGCTGCGGATCAGCGTGATGATGCCGGCGGTCGCGACGGCGCCGGCGCCGATGTAACGCACGTAGCGGGTCCAGATCTGTCCGGGCTGCATGTCGCGGATGAGATTTACCGTTTCCGGAAACAGCGGTGCCGTGCGGGCGTCACCCCACCACGCGATCGCGGGAATAATCACGAGCCACGAGAGCAGGCCGCCGCCGACCATCACTGCGGCGATGCGCGGGCCGAGGATGTAGCCGACGCCGAACAGTGCGGCCGACAGGTCCATGCCGAGCTGGCCTTTCTTGAGGAACGGGATGTTGACGTGCAGGTCGCCGGGGATCACCCGGATCCAGGAGGTCAGGAACTTGAAGAATGCGCCGCCGGCAAGTCCGTAGAATACGAAGCGCGCGCGGCCGCCACCGATTTCGTTGGCAACCAGCACTTCGGCACAGGCGGTTCCCTCGGGGTAGGGCAGCTTGCCGTGCTCGCGCTCGATGAGGAAACGGCGCAGCGGGATCATGAAGAGGATGCCGAGCAGGCCGCCACACATCGCGAGCAGCGTCATCTGCAGCAATTCCGGCGGCATGCCCCACATGAACAATGCGGGCAGCGTGAAAATGACGCCGCTCGCGAGTGAACTCGACGCGGAGCCGGTCGTCTGCGAGATGTTTGTTTCGAGGATGCTGCCGCGGATGCCGACAGTGGCCAGCGCGCGAAACACCGCCACGGTCATCACCGCGACGGGGATCGAGGTGCTGATCGTGAGTCCGGCGCGCAATCCCAGGTACGCGTTGGCCGCACCGAAGATGATGCCGAACAGGATTCCGAGCCCCACGGCTTTGAGTGTGAACTCTGCGGGTGATTCGCCGGCGGGCACGAACGGGTCGTAGGCGTCACCTTCTTCGATCGGTACGTACGCCTTCTGGCTCAATCCTTCTTTTCGCATTATGGGTCGCCGAGTCTGAATCAGCGCGCCATTCTACGTTAAAATGCGCCGAAGGCTCTTTTCCGGAGCATCCTGTAAACGGTTCGCCAGCCAATTTACCCATCGTCTTGAAGATTTTCGTTATCAGTTTGCCGGATGCTGCCGAGCGCCGTGAGCGGGCAGCCCGGCAGCTCGGCGAACTCGGTCTGGCCTTCGAGTTCTTCGACGCGATGCGCGGCGAGCGCGTGTTAGCCGAAGGGTATTTCGAGCGCTGCGACGAAGAGGAGTGGCTCCTCAATACCGGGCACCCGATGTCCCTGGGCGAAGTCGGCTGTTTCGCGAGCCACCGCTCTATGTGGCAGAAGTGCGTCGAACTCGGCGAGCCCCTGATGATCATGGAGGACGACTTCCAGCTGTTACCGGGATTTGCGGACGCGGTGGAGGAGGTGGCCGGGAGCATTTCGGAATGCGGCTTCATCCGCCTGCAATCCGAAACCCGGGCGCGCAAGCGGCGTGTCGGTGCGCGGGGAGACTATACGTTGTGGCGCTATACGAAGGTGCCGCACTCCTGCATGTGTAACAGCATGACGCCCGAGGTTGCTCAGAAGCTCGTCGAGCAGACCCGCGCGATCTATGAACCGGTCGACGTATTCATCAAGAAATTCTGGGTGCACGGCCAGCCGATCTACGGCATGACGCCGTACACGGTGACGGAATCAACGCTGAGCCAGCAGACCTACATCCTGCATCGCGAAAAGGTGCGGAAAGGCTTCGGGCGTTCGACGCGGCGATTCCTGCGCAAGTGCGGCTGGGAGCTGAAGCGCATACGGGCCGCACGCCGGATGGCCAAACCCGGCTGAGCGCTATGATGCCCGACAGGACGGCGAGCCCTGCCAGAACGCCCTGCAGCCCCCGAAAACGCACGAGCCGGCGCAGATGCGCCGGCTCGCTCTCTAGCGGACAGCTGTCGCCGTTAGTCAGGCGGCAACCTCGATCTTGCGCGGCAGCGCTTTCGCCTGTTTCGGAATCAGGATCTCGAGCACGCCGTGGCGATCCGTTGCCTTGACCTTATCGGCATCGACCGATTCGGGCAGGATGAAACGCCGGTAGAAACGGCCGGCGCCACGTTCGGCGCGGCGGCGGATGACGGTCTCATCCGACTTCTCGGCCTGCACGAAACGCTCGCCCGAGATGGCGAGCACGCCGTTTTCAAGCGTGATCTCGACGTCCTTGGGATCGACGCCGGGAACATCGACGTACAGCTGGAACTTGTCCTCGAATTCGTTGATATCCACGTTCGGGACCCAGTCCGCAGTCACGCCGCTGCTGTCGTTGGTCGACCAGCTCGAAAACAGGCGATTGATATCATCCTGCAACTGACGGACACCCAGCCAGGGTTCATAATTGACTAATGACATTTCGTTGCCTCCAATAACGTAAGATATTGAAATCAAAAGCACTATTGCTTTTCGATACCAAAAATAAGGGCACCTGCGAAGTTTTCAAGCCCCCTGAGACAACCCCGTTGCTGCAGGTATGATGCGGGGTTCTCCAACCTGGCTACCGGGAGCTATGCCGTGCGAAACGCCGCAATATTGATGATCGTTATCCTGGGCGCGTCGCCCGCCTTTGCCGACAATCACGATGGCGACGGCCTGCGGCCGGTTACCCACGAGGACCTGTGGACGATGCGCCGGCTGGGAACGCCGGTAACCAGTCCCGACGGCAGCTGGGCGGTCGTCGCCGTGACGGAGCCCGCTTACAAAGAAGAAGACACGGTCAGCGACCTGTGGCTCGTAGCCGTGGACGGCAAAACGGAGCCACGCCGCCTCACGGCCACCACCGATTCCGAAGACGGCGTGGAATGGAGTCCGGACGGCACGCGCATCGCGTTCAGCGCCAAACGCGGCGAGGACGTCAGCCAGATCTACGTCATGGACATGACGATGCCCGGCGAGGCGCAGAAGATCACCTCGCTTGCAACCGGTGCGACCGGGCTAAAGTGGAGCCCCGACAGCAGGCGCCTTGCGTTCGAGAGCCGCGTCTACCCGGGGAAGTTGACGGACGAGGAGAATGCCGCGGAGAAGAAAGCGCGTGAGGAACGCGAATACAACGCCACGTCCTACGAGATATTTCCGATCCGCCAGTGGAATCGCTGGCGCGATGACCTGCAGACGCATGTCTTCGTCCAGGACGCCGTTCCTGATGCCGAGGCGAAGAACCTGCTGGCAGGCACCGAGTTCGTTGCCCGGCCGGGATATGCTGGCGTCCCGTCGCTGGCAAGCGAGAGCCTGAAACCGGAGTGGACGCCGGACGGCAAGGCTCTCGTCATATCGGCGACGCAGAACCTGGACGGCGCCGCGCACAGCAGGACCGCTTACCACCTGTATCGAGTCCCGCTTGCGGGCGGCGAGCCGCAGGAGTTGACGAGCGGTGATGACTGGAGCTGCGAGGGGGCGAAGTTTGCACCCGGGGGAGACGCCGTCTTTTGCCAGTACGTGCCGGCCACGGAATTCGCCTACAACCACACGGAGATCGCGAAGTTCGACTGGCCTGCCAGCGGCGCAGCTGCTGATTTCGCGCCGGAGCCTTCGCTGCTGACCGCCGGTTTCGATCGCTCGGTGTCGGACATGAGCCTGAGCGCTGACGGCAAGACCGTTTTTCTGACCGCGATGGACGAGGGCAGGGTGCGCCTCTTCAAAGTGCCTGCCGGCGGCGGCGGCACGGTATCGGCACTCGATCGCGATAGCGGCGGCGTTTATGCAGGGCCACGTCCAGCGGGGCGCTCGCTCGTCTCACGCTGGGAAGATGCGACGAATCCCGCGGAACTGGTCCGCGTCGACACCCGCAGCGGTGAACACGTGTTCCTGACCTCGTTCAACAGGGACAGGGCCGCCGAGCTCGATCGCCGACCGTTTCGCGAGTTCTGGTTCGAGAGTTCGCTGGGCCGCCGCATCCACAGTTTCGTTGCCTTGCCGCCCGGTTTCGATGAAAGCAGCAAGTACCCGGTTATCACGCTCATCCACGGCGGCCCCCATTCCTCGTCGCTGGATTCGGACCACATCCGCTGGAGCCCGCACCTGCTGGCGTCGGCAGGCTACGTCGTGGTCATGACCGACTACACGGGCTCGGTCGGCTACGGCGTCGAGTTCTCACGCGCGATCCAGGGCGATCCACTCAGGACGCCCGGCGACGAACTGAACGAAGCGCTGGACGAAGCGATACGGCTGTATCCGTTCATCGACGGGGGCCGGCAGGCGGCGGCGGGCGCGAGCTACGGCGGTCACCTGATCAACTGGCTGCAGGGCACGACGACTCGCTTCAGGACGCTCGTCGGTCACGCCGGCCTCGTGGACCTGGAGGGCCAGTGGTCCACCAGCGACGCCGTCTATCATCGTGAGATCAACGCGGAGGGTCCGCCCTGGGGCGACAGCCCCATCTGGGACGAGCAGAGTCCCTCCAGCTTTGCTGCGAATTTCTCGACGCCGATGATGCTCACGATTGGCGAGAAGGACTATCGCGTGCCCGTCAACCAGACGATTGCGGCGTGGACCTACCTGCAGCGCAAGCAGGTGCCGGGGCGCCTGCTGGTGTTCCACGATGCCGACCACTGGATCATGAAGGGCGCGGAGGCGAAGCACTACTGGGAGGAAGTGCACGCCTGGCTGCGACAGTACCTCCTCGACTAGGCGCTAGCTCACCCCGATCTGCCGGCGGAAACTGTAGAACAGTACCGGGATTGCGATCAGCGTCAGCACGGTCGAGACGAGAATGCCGAAGATCAGCGAGATCGCGAGGCCGTTGAAAATCGGGTCGTCGAGGATGAAGAACGCACCCATCATCGCGGCTAATGCGGTCAGCATGATCGGTTTCGCGCGCACGGCCGATGCGCGGATCACGGCGTCTTCGAGGGCGTGCCCCGCACGTTGCTGATCGAGAATGAAATCGACGAGCAGGATCGAGTTGCGCACGATGATGCCGGCCAGGGCGATCATTCCGATCATGGACGTCGCGGTGAAGTTCGCGCCGAGGATCGCGTGCCCCGGCATGACACCGATGATCGTCAGTGGAATCGGCGCCATGATGATCAACGGCAGCAGGTAGGAGCGGAACTGGGCGACGACCAACAGGTATATGAGTATCAGGCCGACCGAATAGGCGAGCCCCATGTCGCGAAATGTCTCGTAGGTAATTTGCCACTCGCCGTCCCACTTCATTGAGAAATAATAGGGATTCCCCGGCTGGCTGATATAGCGCTGCTCGACCGGCGCCCCGGCGTCCGCCAGTTCATCGATCTTGCCCGACAGTTCGAACATGCCGTAGAGCGGGCTGTCGAGGCGGCCGGCCATGTCGGCGGTGACGAACACGACCGGCAACAGGTCCTTGTGATACACGGCGTCGTCCCAGCCCACTTCACGCACGTTGGCAATTTCCGAGATCGGCACGCGTTGGCCGCTCTGGCTGCGTACCTCGAGCGCAAGCAGCGCATCCAGATCCGCCTTTGACGATACCGGCAGGTCGAGGCGCACCGGGATCGGGTAGCGTTCGCGGGCCTGGTGCACGTAAGTCACGTCTTCGCCGTTCAGCGCCATCTGCAGTATCCCGGCGACGCGCTGCTGCGGCACGCCGAGCAACGCAGCGCGCTGGCGATCGACTTCGATAATGAAGCGTGTCGCGTCGGCCTCGACGGACGTATCGATATCGACGATGTCCGCCGTGTCGCGGAATATCGCCTCGAGGCGCCGCCCGAGTAGCTTCTGCTCTTCGTAATCGGGGCCGTAAATTTCCGCAACGATAGGTGACATCACCGGTGGTCCCGGCGGTACCTCGGCAATCTTGACCGATGCGCCGAACTCGCGGCCGATCGCGGCCAGTTCGTCGCGAACGCTGCGGGCGATCTCGTGACTCGAGCGCTTGCGGTGATCCTTGTCGACGAGATTCACCTGGATGTCGCCGGTATTGCTGTCACTGCGCAGGTAGTACTGCCGCACGAGACCGTTGAAATTGATCGGCGAGGCCGTGCCCGCATATACCTGGTAATCGGTGACCTCGGGCACGTGCTCGATCGACTCGGCCATTGCGTCGAGCACGCGGGCCGTCTGCTCGATGCTGGTTCCCTCCGGCATGTCGACGACGACCTGGAACTCCGACTTGTTGTCGAACGGCAGCATCTTGAGCACCACGAGCTGCGCCACGACGAGCAACATCGCCACGCCGATGATGGCGACCGTGCCGCCGTAGAGCCAGGCTCGCGCGCGTTTGCCGGTTTCGCGATCCAGGAACGGCCGCATCAGCTGCTCGAACATGCGGTGCAGCCTGGATTCCCCTTCCGCCGGCTCCTTGTGGATCGGCGCATGCTGCAGCAGGCGATGGCTGAGCCACGGGGTCAGGATGAGCGCGACCGCAAGGGAGATCAGCATCCCGGTGCTGGCGTTGATCGGGATCGGGCTCATGTACGGCCCCATCAGCCCGGTTACGAAAGCCATGGGCAACAGGGCAGCGATGACCGTAAAGGTTGCGAGGATCGTCGGGCCGCCGACTTCGTCGACCGCCGGCGGAATGATCTCGCCGATCGCGCCGGCGCCCAGACCCCGGTGCCTGTGTATGTTCTCCACGACGACGATTGCGTCGTCCACGAGAATACCGATCGCAAATATCAGGGCGAACAGCGATACGCGGTTGATAGTGAATCCCCACGCCCACGACGCGAACAAGGTGGCGGCAAGCGTCACTATGACCGCTGCGCCGACGACGATGGCTTCGCGCCAGCCCAGCGCGAACCAGGTCAGCAAGATGACGGACAGGGTCGCGAACGCGAGTTTCTGGATGAGCTTCGATGCCTTGTCATCCGCCGTCTTGCCATAGTTGCGGGTGATGGTGATGTTGACGCCCTCGGGAATCAGGGTTGCCTCGAGCTGCGCGAGGCGCTCGACTACGGCGTCTGCGATGATCGTGGCGTTGGTGCCCGGTTTTTTGGCGATGGCGATCGTTACCGAGGGTGCATACGCGATGGGCTCCACGCCAATCTGGTCCGCAGCCGGGCCGGTCGCGAACCAGGTGTAGGTATCCGGCTGGTCCGCATGGGCGCGCACTGTCGCAATATCATCGAGATAGACCGGCCGCCCCTCGAACATGCCGACCACCAGGCGGGCCACGTCTTCCCGATTGCTCAGGAACGTGCCGGCCTGCACCGGAAACTCGGCATTGTCGTAGACCAGTGCGCCGGCATGCGCAACCGCATTGCTTGCCGTCAGGGCAAATCGCAGGTCGTCGAGCGTCATGCCGAAGCCGGCCACGCGCTGCGGGTCCAGTTCGACGTGGACGATCTCCTGGGAGCCGCCGATCGTGTAGACATCGCGGGTGCCGGGCACGCGCTTGATTTCCGCTTCCAGCGCGTGTGCGACCTTTTTCAA
>CAMYJB010000005.1:46216-174222 GCA_947258565.1 uncultured Woeseiaceae bacterium | reverse complement strand
GCCCTCTTGCTAATTGCCAGCCAGGTTCAACAAAGATCGAGGCCACATCGCAAAAACCGGCCACGGGCTTCATTCCGGGCTTTTCGTGAGCTTTAAATAATTGTCCACGACGTTGCGACCAACGGCCTCGCCAAGACGTACGCCCTCAACCGAGTCATATCGAAAGTGGATCCCCAGATAAATCCTGGACAGCCCGCATTGCATCGCGGCTTCGGAAAAGTTCTCGAAGTCCCGAGTTGGTGGATGCGTCTCGATCTTCCCGGAAAATGGCCCCGCCACATCGACCATCGGGATCCGCATTGTGAATGCGTAATCTTCTCCGAAAACATCGGCAAATGCTGTCATGGCCGCTGCACATGCCGTCCCGTGTGCAGACGGATAGGACGGAAAAGCGTAGGTATGCCGGTGCGTGTTCGTCCAGGTTTCCTCGGGCAGCGTATCTGGATTGCCGTCATTCTCGGCCCAGCGCACGGCCGTGTACGGCCGCCAATGGTTGTAGTGAAACTTGTTGTCGAAGCTGCTGACGTAACCGTCGAAGATGGCCATGTTCAGCAATGCCAGCAATCGCACTGCCTCCTGTAACGGGAGGCCCTCCTTCTCGATGAGATCACGCGCGAGCCGGTTGTGCGAATTCTCGGCAAAGTCCTTCCACCACAATGCAATGTGCGTCTGGTCCCGAATATAAACCCCTGTGGCGTTCCGCTGTGCTCCTGAAACTCGGCATACACACCCGGTGCCATCGGATGCCAGCGATACTCAGCCTCTGCATCCCAGCCATCATCCTTTCGATTGGCAAGGATGGCGCGCGCCGCCGCGTTACCCAGTTGCTTGCCGGTGTGCAGCGACTCACCCGCTCCAATTTCACGCAACCAGTGGTCGCGTATCGCCACGAATCTTTCTTGCTGGTCGGGGTACTGGTCCGCAGCGACAACGAACGCGGCTTGAGTGGCCGCAACAACCGGGTTTGCCTCCGGTTCGGACCCTTCCAACGCATAGGTCTCGTAGTCGCCGTTGATGGCGCTCAGCGCATCATGCATTGCAATGTGCATCATTGTGACCGTCCGGAGCCCTTTCAGCGTCAAGAAGCCGTCTTCGGCCTCGGCAATCTCTAGAACGGTCTCGTTCCACCCGGTCGCTAGAGCAGCATCACCTGCAAACGCGTCTGTCCCCGAAAAGCACAGTGCCATGATGGCGAGACTGGCAATGACTCTGGTGTCGAGCATGTGGGTATCTCCGACCTCATCTTGGCGTGCACTAACCCTATCGCCCGCTCAGTTCATGGGCTACTCTTATTTTTGTAGTAAGTGAAACAGCCAAAATCATGAAGAATAAAGACGGAAAATCATCAACTTACGGTCAGTACTGCCCGCTAGCCCTGGCCTCGGAACTGTTGTGTCGGCGGTGGACGATCCTCGTCATCAGCCGACTCCTCGATGGCTGCAGGACGTTCAACGAGATTCACCGGGGCATACCGAAGATTTCGCCGAGTTTGCTCTCTACGCGCTTGTCTGAGCTCGAGCACGCCGGAATCGTGCAACGGCGAAAGGTGCGCAACGAGAACCGCTTCCGCTACGAGCCAACTGAGGCTGCCGTCGATTTAACCGAATTGATCGACAAGATGGCGATCTGGGGCCAACACTGGTCGCGCGACATGGATATGGATGACCTGGACCCTGCATTCCTGGCGTGGAGCATGTCCCTGAGAATGAATACCGATGCGATGCCCCGAGGCCGAACCGTCGTGGAGTTCGAGTTCTCGGGGACACCGACCGAGTTTCGACGATTTTGGCTGGTCAGCAATGATGGCAAAGTCGACATGTGCCTGAAGGACCCGGGATTTGAAACCGATCTGCATGTCCGGTCGGATATTCGGTGCTTCGTGGAGGCGTGGCGCGGATTTCGCGATCTGCGGCAGGAAATTAGTAAAGGGGAGATTCGCCTCGCTGGGCCACGGCGACTGATTTCATCGTTTCCCGACTGGTTGTTGCTCAGCGCGCTGGCGCCATATCGACGGCGCATAAACGGGCGAGAGAGCAAACTTTACGCAGTTGACCAGTGACGGGATCGCTCAGGCGCAACAGCAACGACCTTAACCACTACCGATTAGGTACCGCTCAGTTCTTGCGCAAGTCTTGGCAATCCGCTTCTTCAGTTAAAATTGATCATGGCTGTAAAAAAGAAAGATCAGATTCGAGCATTGCTGAAGAGCATCGAGACCGGCGATCCTGGGCCGGTCGCTGTCGTCAATGAAGCCAAGTACATTCAGCACAATCCCCAGACCCACGAAGGCAGCGAGGGATTAGCTGCCCTATTCCAGCGACTGTCCACGACGGGACCTAAGGTAAATGTTGTACGTGTTTTTGAAGATGGCGATTTTGTCTTCGGACATACAGAGTACGATTTCGCGAGTCGCAAGATCGGATTCGAAGTTTTCAGATTTGAAGACGGCCAAGCTGTGGAGCACTGGGACAACATTCAGGAGAGACACGGGCCCAATGAATCTGGCCGAACCATGGTGGACGGACCGACCGAGGCTGTCGATCTTGAATTGACGGAGAGCAACCGCGCCATTGTTCGATCTTTTGTCCAAGTCGTACTCATCGACGGGGATCTCGATCAACTCACCAATTTTGTCGACGAGGAGACCTTCGCCGAGCACGATCCTCGGCTGGCAGACGGCGTGTCGACTCTCCGGTCCGCGTTGGAAGTCGAGGATGCGAGAGACCGTCGCATCGACTACCATCGGATCCATCGTGTGCTTGCCGAGGGCAACTTCGTACTTTGTGTCAGCGAAGGCAATAACGGGGGTGTTCATAGCGCCTTCTATGATCTGTTTCGACTCGTAAACGGCAAAGTGGTTGAGCGCTGGGACACGATCGAAAAGATCGCGCCACGCAGTGAGTGGAAAAACGATAACGGCAAGTTCTGATCCGATACTGCCCGATAACGCCGGGCCGTCATAAGCTCTGGCCGGCTTACCAGAGGATCAACGTCCTCCGCCGTTTCCTGCATCCCTGACGCTCACGTCCGCTTTGTATATGGACTCCCCCCAGTCTGGCAGTTCGATGCGAGAGGCCGCAGTCGAAAGTAAAGCGGCCGTCTCGCTCCATACCAGCGAAACATGGTAGGTTTCTGAAGCAGGCAAATGACTCACGGATTGCATTTTTTATGAACCCAGGCGCGAAAGAACTCGAAGAGGTTTATGTCGGAACACGCGATTTGCGCCAGTTTCTGACGGTACACGATGAGGCGAGAATAACGGAGGCCCTGGACAGGGCGCAGCGGCTCAAGGATTTGATTGGTGACCATACTGTCTGGAACGTAAACTCGACCGCGGTCGGCGGCGGTGTGGCGGAAATGCTGCAATCGATGCTCGCTTTTTCTCGCGGACTCGGCATCGACGCCAGGTGGCTCGTGATAAACGGGTCTCCGGAATTTTTTCAACTGACCAAACGGCTTCACCATTGGCTTCATGGCGAGAGCGGCGACGATCCAGAACTCCACAGTATGGAGAGGGAGCTTTATGAAGCCACGTTGCGCGACAATGCCGTTGCCCTCTGCTCGCGTGTGCAGCCCGGAGACATAGTTCTGCTCCACGACCCGCAGACAGCCGGCCTTGCATCGGAGTTGACCAGGGTCGGGGCCCATGTCGTCTGGCGCTGCCACATCGGCCACGACTCTTCCAATGCGCAGACGGAACTTGGCTGGGACTTCCTCAGACCCTACATTAACGACGTTCCCGCCTTCGTGTTTTCGAGAAGAAGCTATGCACCGTCGTGGTGTGCCCCGGACCGCTTGTTTGTGATCCCGCCAAGCATCGATGCCTTTTCGGCCAAGAATCAGGAACTCGACTCAAGCACGGTCGGCAGCATTCTCGTGCATACGGGGCTCATCGAGGGACCGATGCCCGTGAAGGGTAGCTGTCGTTTTACTCGCATTGATGGCACCTCGAGCCGCGTCGAGCGTCACGCCGACGTCGTTCGGCTTGGCCGCGCGCCACTTTATGACGCACCATTGATCGTTCAGGTTTCCCGATGGGATCCTCTCAAGGACATGATGGGGGTCATGCTCGGTTTCGAGCGAATGATCGAACATACCCCCGACGAGAAGGCGGAGCTCGTCCTGGCGGGCCCCAACGTACATTCGGTGTCCGATGACCCAGAGGCTCCCCAGGTTTTCGAGCAGGTGCTGTCCCGGTGGTACGAGTTGCCGGACGCCGTCCGTGAGCGAGTCCATCTTGTCAATCTACCGACCGACGATATCGACGAGAACGCGGCCATGGTCAACGCGCTCCAGCGCCATGCCGCCGTAGTCGTCCAGAAAAGTCTTCAAGAGGGTTTCGGTCTCACGGTGACCGAAGCCATGTGGAAGGGCCGTCCGGTGATGGCAAGCGCCGTTGGTGGCATCGTCGACCAGATCGAAGACGGCGTTAGCGGGTGCTTGCTTAAAGACCCGCAAGACCTCGATGAATTTGCCGGCGTGTTGGAGACGCTCCTGTCCGATTCGGAGCTACGACGCCGAATTGGCACTGCTGCCCGCGAACGGGTACGCGAGCGATTCCTCGGCATCCGGCACCTCCTCGACTACGCCGATCTGATCGAAAGCATCGTCTCCTGAGCGTTTGAGTGACCCGCAATCACGGTGGGCTCTCTGCTCGCGGCGTCTTTGCATTATCGGCTAGAACGATATCCACCGAACCCGGGATCGTTATGCGGCTTCCCTGAGACTCTCGGGCAACGAGCGCGGCTTGCGCCATTCGAGCGCGGTGACCGTCAGCGCCGGGAGCATCGTCAGCGAGACAATCGCTGCGCCCAGTATTCCGAACAGCACAATGGCCCCGACGCCCCGGTACAGTTCCGTGCCGGCGCCCGGCATGAACACGAGCGGTGACAAACCACAGATCGTCGTCAGCGTGGACATCGCGATCGGCCGGAATCTGACCGCTACGGCCTCGTGCACGGCCTCACGAGGCGTTACCCCGCCCTTTTCTAGAAGCCGCTTTGCCTGGTCCACGATCAGGATGGGGTTGTTTACCACGGTACCCATCAGGATCAGGAAACCGAGCATCGAGATCATGTCGAAGGGCTGATGCAACGGGTCGAGCCCGATCAGCGGCAAGGCCGCGCCCACCGCGTTCATGAGGACCAGCCCGACGATGCCGCCCGCGATACCCAGCGGAATCGTCGTCATGATCAGTAGCGGATAGCCCCAGTGCCGGAATATGGCCACCAGCAGCAGGAAAACGATGATCAGCGCGACGGGGTAATTGGCGGCCAGGGCTGCCTTCGTCGCGTCGAGCTGGTCGCTGGCCCCCGAGATCGTGACATTGACGTCGGACGGCACCTCGCCGCTCGACCTCAGGGCGCCGATGACGTCCTGCCGGACGATTTCGACCCCGGTCTCGAGGGGCACGGACGGCGGTGGGATGATGTTCAGGGTCACCGTTCGCTGGCCATTGATTCGCCTCACGGTGCTGGTGTCCACGGTCTCCCGGATAGTGGCCAGGGCCGATAGTGGCAGGATGCTTCCCTGCGGCGTGTATACGGGTAACTGCGCGAGTGTATCCAGGTTTGCCCGGGCGCCTTCGCTACCGAACAGGTAAATATCGATCTTGTCGTCCGCGAGGAAAAACTCATCGACGAAGGCACCGTCGGTGAGTGCGGCGACCGTGTAACCGATGTCACCCGCGCCCATGCCCAGTTCCGCAGCGCGATCCCAGTCCGGCCGCACCTCGATAAGTGGCTGTGCAAGTGTCAGCGACGACGGGCTGGACTGGATGCGCGGATTGCCGAAGACGTCCTGTGCGCGGCGGTATGTAGCCAGCGCGACCTCGTAGATGACCGCGAGATTTGGGCCGGAAATGTCGAGATTGATGCTGCGCGTGCCGCCGTCGTTGCTGGTAATGATCGAGCCGCGTGCCGCGAAGGCGCGCATGCCCGGATAGGTTTCGTATACCTGCGTGATCGCGTCCATCAACTCGTCGATATGCCCCGGATCGATTGTCTGCGAAATGATTCGCATACCGCCCGGGCTGATGCGCAGGTTCAGGTACTTGATCGCCGGAACCGCTGCCTCGCCGCGATCGAAACGCTTCGGGTCATCACCGACGAACGGCAGGAAGTAATCCTGCACCTCGAGGCCGATCTCCGTCATCGTGTCGAGGTTGTAGCCGGGAGGCGCGCTCATCACCGCGAACGTCTTGGGTTCTTCTCCCTCGGGCAGGTACTCGGCGGCCGGCGTCAGGAAGACGATCACCGCCAGGCTCAGCAACACGGTTGTGAGTATCGTCGTGGTGCGCCGCCGTGGCGTGCTGATCAGCGTGTCGACGCGCGCAACGACCGTGTCACGGAGCCGGCTGCCGACGGGTTCCTCGGTGCTGCCGAACTCGAGGCGTGCGCTGGCCGTCGGTATCAGCGCGATCGCCACCATCATGGAGGCGAGGATCGATGCAGAAATCGCGATGGCAATATCCGAATACAGCTGCCCCGCTTCTTCGACGATAAACAGCACGGGCGCGAAGACGAGAATCGTCGTCAACGTGGATGCGAGCACCGCGGGCCAGACATTCCGCACGCCCTCCACCGCGGATCGAAAACGGTCCAGCCCCTTGCGGCGAGCCAGCTCGATGCTCTCGATGACCACGATGCTGTTGTCCAGCGTCATGCCTATTGCAAACGCGATGCCCGCCAGGGATATGACGTTGATCGTGCGCCCGGCGGCGAGCAGGCCGAGAAATGCCGCGATCGTGCAAATCGGAATGCCGATGACGCCCACCGCGGTCGCCCTGCCCGATCGCAGGAACAGATACATGACGAGCGTCGCGAGTCCGGCACCCAGGCCGAGGTTGAACCAGACGTTGCGCACCGAGGCTTCGACGTAGCCTGCGTCTTCGGCGATCAGCCCCATCTCCATTCCCGCCGGCTCCAGCACTTCGTCGTTGATCCGCTCCACGGCCTCGAGCATCGCGTACTTGATGTCGATCACGTTGGAGCCGGTCTCCCGGCTGACCGCGAGCGAGATAATCGGGTCGCCATCGGCGAACGACAGGCCGCGGATCTCGAAGTGATCCAGTTCGATCTCCGCAACGTCGTCGAGGCGGATCAGTGTGTCGCCACGCGCCTCGACAATCAGGTTGCCGAGTTGCTGCACGTCGTCGAAGCGCCCGACCGTACGCAGGAGGTAGCGCCGCTTGCCGGCGTCGAGTTCCCCGCCGGAGACGTCCTGGTTGCGCCGTCGTATCGCATCGCGAACCGCGGTTATCGTGAGGCCGCGATCGGCCAGCCGTGCCGGGTCGAGGATGATACGGATCTGCCGTTCCGCGCCGCCACGGACCTGCACATCGGATACACCCGGGACATTCGACATGCGCGTGCGGACGTTGTCCTCGATGAAGTCCCGCATCATGTCCATGTCGAGTTCACGCGGGTTGTCCGGCAGCGGTGAGACGTGGAAATACATGAACGAATTGGCCGAGAACGAACTCGCAAAAACCCGCGGTTCGTCGACATTGATCGGGTACGAAGGCACCTGGTTCAGGGCGTTGTTGACGCGGATGAGTGTCTCGGTGATATCGACTCCGAACGGGAAGTCGAGCTCGATCGACGCCGAGCCACTGGACGCGGTCGCCTCGAGCCGCTGCAGGTTGGGCACGGTGCGCAGGTATTCTTCCTGCTCGATCAGGATCTCCTTCTCGACGTCCTGCGGCGTCGCGCCCGGCCAGGATGTGCGCACGGAAATCGTCCGGACTTCGAGATCGGGAATCATCTGCACGGGGATTCTGAGTGCCGCGAGAATCCCCAGTACGGTGAGGATCAGTGCGGCAACGGTCATCAGCAGGCCATTGCGAACGATGACTTCGAACAGTCCGTTTTCGTTGCTCATCCGGGTCACCGCGGAACTACAATCTCACCGTCGCGCAGAGCCTCGTTGCCGCGGGTGACGATGCGCAGGCCGGCGTCGAGGCCGCCGCGTATTTCGACGAAACCGTCGAACTCCAGCCCGGCATCGACGCGCTGCTCACGAACGCTCAATTCGTCTTGCCCCTCTACGACCCAAACCGTCTTGCGGCCGTCGGGATACAGCAGCAGCGCGTCCCGCGGCACCGCGACAGCCTCCCGGCCGGTGTCGATCCTCAGCGCCGCACGCGCCGACATACCGGGCGTAATCGGCAATGTCTGGCGCGAGTCAGTGACGACCCGCAGCAGAAAGGTCCTGGCTCCGGGGTCCTTCACCGGGACGAGCGCCTGCACGCGCCCCGTGACGATCTCGTCCGGTACGGCATCAAGTGTGAGATCGACCCGTGTATCCGTATTGAGCCTGGCGTAATAGGTCTGCGGCACGCGGAAATCGAAACGCAGTCCCTCCGTGGCAACGAGCTCGACGAGCCCGTTGCCCGGGTTCACCCATTCGCCTACCTGCGCCAGCCGCTGGCTCACCACGCCGGTGAACGGCGCGCGCACTTCATGACGGCGGACCACGGCTGCCTGCTGCGCGGCGGCCGCTGTCGCCGCCTTCAACGCTGCTTCGTTGCGCGTCACCTCGGCGCGTAGCGACTTTATTTCCGTCTCCGCAATACCGCGTTGCGGTCCGACGTCTTCGGCTTCCGCAAGCCGGCGTTTCGCATCGTCGAGGGCGATCCGTGCCTGCGTTTCTTCCGCGATCGTGCGCTCCAGCGTCAGGCCCGCGAGTTCGCGATCCAGCGTGACGAGGATCGACCCTTTCTCGACGCGGTCCCCGGCATCCACGCGCGTCTCCTCCACCAGTCCGCCGATGGACGGCGACAGGATCGCCGATTGGGGTGAGGTGACCGTTCCGCTGACGGTGACGATCTGGACGACCGGGCGGCGTTCGGATTGCGAGATCTCGACGGGCGATGCGGCAAACGCGGCCGGCAACGCGGCTGCGCAGAAAACTGACGCTGTGGCCAGGGTTCGGAATGTGCGCTCCATGATCCGCAGGAGTGTCACCCCAGGCGCGGCAAAGCGCAACTCAATCCGGGGGGTGCCTAGTGCAAAGGACTTGCTTCCTGGTCGTCGTCCGGTGCCTGACCGTACTTCTTGAAATGCAGTTCCTTGGCCTGGCCGATCCAGTCGTCGTGCTCGATGCGGCCGCGAAATTCCTTGAGTTCGGAATTGATACGAGCTACGTCACCGGGCCCGAAGGTTGCAATTTGCCGAAAGTGGAAGACACCCAGCTCGTGCAGCATCTGCTCGAAGACCTTGCCGATCCCGACGATTTCCGTGAGGTCGTCCGGCTCGCCATCGGGTTCCGTGAGTCCGAACGGGGGTGTCCTGTCATTGCTCCCCTGCCCTGCGCCGTACACCTCCTCTTCGGCCTCGCGCATGGCAACAAAGCTTTCCTCGATATTGCCGAGCTTCATGCGCAGCGTATCGGATTGTTTCTCGGCCTGTTCGTATTGATTCCGGTAACGTTTGGCATCCGCCTCGTACTGCTTGCGGCTGTTCTCCATCGACTGCAGGCAGTGCGCAAGTTCCTTGTTCTGCTTCTTCAGTTCCTTGAGTTCCGCGACGTCATGCTGGAGAGCTTGTGCTTCCCGCGTCGCGAGCGTCGCCTGGTGGCGTAATTCCGCGTTGTCCGCTTCCAGCGCCACAACCTTGTTTTCGAGTTTCTCGAGCCCTTCCAGGCGCGCCTGCGCAGACGCCAGCAGCCTGCCCACGGATTCGTGTTCGGAGCGGGAAGCCTCGAGCAGGTTATTGAGAGATTCGTGCTCCTGCCGGGCGTCGCCAATCTTGCTTTCCAGCAACTGCCGCTGCTCTACGGCAGATTTGAGCTGGGCCGTATAAAACTCCTTGCTCTTCTGAAACTCCGCCTGCAATTCGCGAATCTGGAGTCTTGCGGCATGAACGAGCTTCGTGTTCGACTCGAGTTTGGCATTGAGCTGGTCGCGTTCCGCGCCGAGCGTAAAGACGTTCTTGGCGAGCGTGTTGGCCTTTTCGCGCAGCGAGTCGAGTTCGGTCGTCACGCGTACGGCGGCCTGCTTGAACTTGAGCCCCGCGGCACGTTCCGTTTCGACGGAAGTCTCGAGCGCGCGCGCCTGGGTCTTCAGCTTTTCGATCTGTTGCAGGGCTTTGTCGTAGCGCGCACGCCAGTCCGATTCCGTCTTTCCCAGCTCGCGCTTACCGCCGAGCGACGCCAGCAGCCAGCCGATAAGGCCGCCCGCGAGGATAGCGCCGGCTATCATGAGAATTGTTTGCTGATCCAGGTTGCCCATCGCCGATTATGTCCAGTTCTCCGGGCAGTATAGCCATCCGCGTGGCGCGGACCTGAACGCAGTTCACGAAGTTGGAAATTGAACGGCTAGAGCGGGAATTCGGCGAATATGTTCGCGATCAGCTTGTTTACGGTCTCGTCCGGGTTCTCCGTCATCGCCTCCGTAACGCGATCATTAGCGATGCCCTCCCAGATCAGGCGGTTTCTGCGACGATCCACGATGTGCACGCCGAGCGTACCCTCGTTGATACGTTCACCGGGAGCGAATGTCGCCCGGTAGCCGGTCCATGCGCCGTAGTTTTCCACCGGCATGACCAGGATCGGCATATTGGTCATCTGGATGCCGCTCTGGATACCGGCAAAGAAATTCACCAGAACGTCGGGGTTGCCGGAGACGAACCGCAGGCCGCGAGCCTCGAGTTCGCGCGTGGTTGCGGCCGACAGACGTGCGCTGAGCATCGTCCTGCCTCCGGGGCCGTCCGTGCCGAGTTCCTGCATGAACCCGAAGGTACGCAGTGCCGAGAAATCGGTGCCGGGGTCCGCGCTGACTCGAAGCTCGGGTCCCGAGGCGCAGCCTGCCAGCGCGGTAGATAGCATCAGTGTCGCGACTGCAAGAATCCCAAGGTAACTTTTCAATGCCATACTCCGCTATCCCGAAAGTTGCTCCTATTGTATAGCGAGCTGCGAATTTGCATCACCAAGTTTGTGTAGCCTACCATCTCCATGGTGACTCGCTGATACAAATAATCCAAACTGCGTTCCTGGACGCGTGACTAATCTCTTTACTACCGAGGACCCCGACGATGCCTGATTGGAATGTCCGTCGTGTTACAGCCGTTACCGCATTGCTTCTTGCCACCTTGTTGTCTGCAGCGTGTAGCAGCGGCCCGCGTATCATCACTAACAGTGCTCCGGATTTCAGCATTGCCAACTACCGGACTTTTGGCTTCTTTCGCCCGCTGAGTACAGATCGGGGCAACGTTCAGTCGCTGGAGAGCAAACAGCTGATTGCGTCCGCGACGCGCGAACTCGAAATGGCGGGACTGCGGCGCGACGATTCGAACCCCGACCTGCTGGTGAATTTCGTGATTTCGACGCGCGAGACCCTGCAGTCGCGCCCGTCCAGCAGCGTTGGCGTACACCACAGCAGGGGCCGATATGGCACCTGGGGCGGCTACAGCATGAGCATGTCCACCACGGAAGTCGTTCAGCGCACCGAGGGCACGCTGGGCGTCGATATGGTCGATCGCGCACGCAACCAGCTCGTCTGGGAGGGCGCGGCGACGGGGCGCGTTACCGACCAGATGAGGGCAAACAGGGACCAGGTGCTCGATAGCGCGATCGCCGATATCTTCGCGAAATTTCCGTAACTGAAGACCGCTCAGCACTCATCCGGGCGCGGCTCCTCGGCGGTGACGGACTTCCCCGGGCGGAAGGCGTCCACGATGTAAATCGCCGCGATGCCGTAGAGCGTTGCAAACGCGAACATAAGCAAGCGCGACACGAACGCCAGGTTCGCGGCGCTGCTGCCGGCGGTGTCCATGACGGCGGGAGCCAGGATAACGATCATCGTGAGGTAACCGTAGGACCAGGTTGCGGCCTGCGGGTGCATCGCCTTGCCCTGGAAGATCCTCGGTCCGATTATGAGTGCGCCCAGGCCGACAATCAGCGCGTACATCGACAGGGTCGGTACGACCTTCAGGATATTCCAGCCGATAATCGCGCCGATGCCACCGATGATCGTTGACAGGAGCAGCGATTTTCCTGCCTGTTTCGCGCCTTCGTTGGTCGCCTGCTGACCCATCGAGGCAACCTTGATCATGACCGGGATGTAGGACGCGCTGGCGCTGGACAGCATGAACCAGAGCGTGACCGGGAATACGATCAGGAGTGATCGGTAGGCGCTCCAGCGAGCCTTAACGAGGTCTGGCTCGGGTGCTTTCTCGGGTCTGGAGGGTGCAGGACCGGCATCGCTCTGCGCGAGAGAATCGGGTACCAGCAGGTGGGCGATCCACACGAACGAAACTCCGATCAGGGCATTTGTGCTCAGTCCTCCGATCGCCATCAATGCCGCATCGATGCTGACCGAACCCACGGCGGTACTGAGCGCGATTCCGAGGGTGACAAAGGTCCCGATGACGGGCGACCCGCCGCTGGCCGTGAAATAGAAGCTCCAAAACAAGGCCAGGATCAGCAACAGCAAGCCGACGAGAGGATAGTGCAGCAGAGGTGGCAGCAACAGCATGCCGGCATACATCGACAGGGTAAGCGCCGCCACGAACAGGACCCCTCCTTTCAGCCGCGGTGCCGGCAACGGCAGGGCGAGGATGAACATCGTCATGATCGGGGCAATGAACGACATACCCCAGCCCGCCGCCTGCGATACCCACATCGATAGCGCCGTGCCCAAGGCGAGACGCAAAACCCGGACATGAGCGATTTCCATTACCGGCGACTCAGAACAGGAAGGTGACGAGGCTCAGCAGCCGCATCTTGATCCAGGCGAGTGAATTGAAGAGAAATCCGCCGCCGGTATAGACGATTACCGCCGCCTGCGCGCCGACCCTGATGCCCTGCCTATCCTCGGCATCGGGGAGTTCGAAGTCGATGAGTACGGAAAAGCGCTGCGCATCGCGCAGCCACTGCCGGTCATTATCGATCGTGGGGAGGCTGCCGAGCGGTGCCGAGTCGACGTTCACGCCGAAGCCGGTCGTCCTGACCGTCCCCTTGACGACTTTCCCCGGCAGCGCGTCGAAGACGATATCGACCTGATCACCGGCCTTTATATTGCCGAGGTTGTTCTCGGTGAAGTCCGCCTGTACCCAGATGTCCTGAGACGCGAGGAACGTCATCAGGGGCGCGCCGGCCTGTGCGAAGTTGCCACGGTCGACTCGTACGTCGGTGACGACCCCGTTATCGGGCGCCAAAACCGAGGTTCGCTGCAGATCCAGACGCGCCTGGTCGAGTCCGGCCTGCGCTTGCAGGATGCGGTAGTTTGCCTCGCCGGTTTCACCGAGGTTCTGGCGCGCACTCTCGAGATTCGCCTCCGCCGCACTGACCGCCGCCTTCGCCGCGGTGTATGACGCCTCTGCCATTTCCACGCGACGGTCGGAAATCGCTCCCGGATCTTCTTTCTTTATGCGCCGCAATCGGATCGCATCCTGCTCCGCTCTCACGAGGTTCGCTTCCGCGGATACGACCTGCGCCTGTGCCGCATCGATGTTGGCGGTCGATGCGCCGGTCGCCTGCCGCGCTGACTGCAAATTGGCTTGCGCAGTCTCGACGGCCAGTTCGTAACGGTCACGATCGACCTGGAAGAGCAAATCGCCTGCCCCGACGAACTGATTACTCGATACGGACACCTCGGTGACAGTGCCGGAGACTTCCGCGGCAACAGGCACGACGCGGGCATTGACACGCGCCTGCGACGTGTACGGCGTTACACGGTCCGCTATCACATAGTAGACCAGCAGGACGACGCAGGCCGCCAGTATGATCTTCGTCCACTTGCGCACCGGGTCGTTGGGTTTGTCCACGGCCGTCCTCGGTGAATCCTGTTTCGATTTCTGACTCTTGCTTTCTTCTTCAGCCATCAGCGCTACTCATTGTCTCTGCGGCGGGTCATCGAGGATGTCACCCCAGTTGGTCCGCTCGTTCATTTCCTCGCGGGTCTCCTCGTCGACGAAGTCCATCGGCCCGGAACTCTGCCACCCGCCACCGAGGCCTCGATACAGCGCGACGAAGCTGCGAACTACGTTGCCGCGGTTCGCGGCGTAACGCTGCTGTTGCCCAAACAGGGCCTGCTGTGCCTGCAGCACCCGCTGATAGTCAGCGAATCCCTCCTGATACCTTAGCAGCGACAGTTCGGCGGACCGCCTCGCGGTACGAATACCTTCGGCCAGTATCTTGTCCTGTACTCTTGTGCCGACGAGCGCCGCGATCGCGTCCTCGACTTCTCGCGACGCCTGGATGACGGTCTCGCGATAGGCGACGAGTGCCTGCTGGAGACGCGCATCCTGCACCCTCACGTTATTGCGAATGCGGCCGTAATTCAGGAACGGCCAGACGAACGTCGGTCCGATGGAGTAGCCGATGCTGCCTGAGCTGAATAATTGCTCGACTCCGCTCTCTCCGGATTCCGTCGACGATGTTCCTTCGGTCGCCGTGACACCGAGGGTGCCTGTCAATGTGAAGCTCGGGTAAAGATCGGCCTGCGCGACGCCTACCAGTGCATTCTGGGCGAGGGCCTGCAGTTCGGCCCGGCGCACGTCCGGACGCTGCCGTAGAAGATTAGCGGGGATACCGACCGCAATGGACTCCGGGATTTCCGGCAGCCTGCCCTCGCCCTTCAGCATGCCGTCGATACTGCCGGGGTTGCGGCCGAGCAAGACGGCCAGCGCATTCTTCAGCTGACGCAGGGTCGTCTCGAGGTCCGGGATGACGGCGGCGGTGCCCAGCAATTGGGTCTTCGCCTGCAGTGCATCCAGTTCCGAGTTCGAGCCGTTGCGGTAGAGCACTTCGGCAATCTGGTAGCTGCGCTCCTGGATGGTATAGCTGTCCTTAGCGAGCCGCAGTTGTTCTTCCGTCGCTCGGATCAATGCATAGATGTCAGCGACCTGTGCGGTCACTAGAACCAGCGCCTCGTCGAAGCTTGCGATCGAGGCCAGCAGCTCCGCGTCGGCCGCCTCGATACCGCGCCGGAAACGTCCCCAGAAGTCGATCTCCCAGATGACGCTGGCGCCCGCATTGAACTCCGTGAACCGCGTATCGGCCGTGTCTGTGTTTGCACTGCTTTCGCTGACGCCGATCGCGGAGATATCGCCTGCGAGGACCTGCTGCTGCGGGTACTTGCTGCCAATGGCGATATTGAGCCGGGCCTGCGACTCCAGGACCCGGAGCCCCGCGATTTCGAGATTATTGTTTTCCTGCTTCGCCGTGGCGATCAGCTCATCGAGCACCGGGTCCTCCAGGATGCGCCACCACGCCTCGAGTTCCGCTGCGTCCGTTTCGAATTCCTCGAGCTCGGCCTCCAGCCATTCCGGGTTCGCCGGTGCCTCGGGGCGGACGAAGTCCGGCCCCACCGGGGCGCACCCGCTGAGAAACGCCGTCAGCGAGGCGGCAAGCAGTATTGAACGTGGGTTTTCCCGCAACTCAGATGGCTTCTTCTGGCTCAGGTGCATCCGGTGTCATCCACCTGACCAGGAGTTCGTATCCGAGGGCCAGTATCACGGCACCAATGAAGAGGCCGACGATACCCATCGCGATCGCCCCACCAATGGCACCGATCAGAATGACGAGCATCGGCGTTTCCAGTCCGCGACCCAGCAACATCGGCTTGAGGAATGCGTCGCTGAAACTAACGATAATCGAATACACGAGGAATATAGTGGCCGGTACAGGCTCAGCGACCGAAAATACCCAGAACGCGATCGGACCCAGCACCAGGATCGGCGGCAGCTGGACAATCGCGAGGACAAGGACGGCCCCAGCCCAGAGTCCCGCTGCGGGTACACCGATCAGGACCAGTCCGACCGCCGACAACAGTGCCTGTACGACGGCTACACCGAGAACACCCTTGACCACGCTGCGGATGGTCAGGATCGAGGTATCTGTGAATTTCACGCCGCGTTCGGTGCCGACCAGGCTCGCCATTATTTCCCGGGTTGCCCGGTATCCGCCTCTCGATTGCAGCAGCAAAGCCCCGGCAATGATGGTCGAAAGCACGAACTGCAGCACGCCGACAATAGCGCCCGACGCGAAACCGAAAACCTTCTGCGCAAGATCCACCAGTTGCGTTTGGTACTCGCCGAGAAACGCCTCGATATTGCTGGCGGCATTCGACCAGATCTCATAAGTCTTGCTGCCGATCACCGGCCAGTCGGCGACGCTCGGATTCGGCGCCGGCACACTGAACGTACCGTCCTTGAGATTATGCGCAAGAGACTGCAATGACGACAGCGAGGACTCACCCAGTATCCAGGTCGGTACCAGGATGATTGCAAGCCCGATCAGAACGAAGAGGGTCGCGGACGCCTTCTCACGGCCGCCGAGCCTCGCAGTCATCGATACGTGCAGCGGATATATGGCGACAGCCAGGATCAGGGCCCAGACCATGATGTTTATGAACGGCCGCACGATGGTAAGGCACATCAAGAGCAGGATCAGCAAAGCGCCAATCTGCAGGAATGAGGCCATGGCATTCGAAAGGAACTTCTGATCCACCCTTGAGCTGTCAGCACTCGTCATGAGCTTCTCCTGATTCTATTGATTTGCTGCCTGCCGATCCTGTCCGCTATCAGTCCTGGCTTTGCCAGGTCTTTTGAACCACGGCGAACATCAGCGCTGTCGACCAGCCGACAAGCAGAATCCCGTTCAATGCCTGTATGCCACTTAACAGTCGGTAGCCCTCACTGAGCGTAATGTCGCCGTAGCCGAGCGTGGTAAACGTAACAAACGAGAAATAAACCGCGGTCTCAAAGCTGGCGAGTTCGCTTGCCGGTACCAGCGCCTGGTAGACGCCGGCCCATACCATGATTTCAACGGTGTGCAGGAACACGAGAACTACGGCAGCCAATATCAGCGCAAGGTGTCTGCCCCGCGACCCCCAGTTGCCATCCGCTCCGATGAACCGGTCAGCGAGATACCGAACCAGAATCGTGGTGCCCAGAGCATGGATAACGACGGTGATCGCGACGAGACCGGCACCAATGAAACTCAGATTCAGCATTGGACCCGCCCGGCAGCGAGCCGTACACCGTCAGACAACTGGCTGTGGACGCGCCGGTTAGCGCTGGGAATCATAGACCTCATTATTCTTGGCATTATTCGGAGGTAACGGCGGATCATTCTAGCGCCATCCGTTATCCTTGTCCCATGATCATCCGGTGGCTGCCCCTGTTCATCGGCCTGGTTCCGCTCATCGGCGTCCACGTCGCCTACCTGATCGCGGTCGACCACGGCTACCTGCAACCTTGCATCCCCTACCTGGACGGCTGCACGTCGATCAGCGGCACGGGGCGTTACCCACCCGCGAGTTTCCTGTTCAAGGCCATCGAGATGGCCATGGCAGTCGCGCTGCCTGTCTTCTGGTATTTCTCGGTCAAGTGGCTCCGGGCACTCGATCCCCGCTGGCACAGTCACGCCGTCTGGTCGATTTTCCTGAGCGGCGCTATTGGCGCACTTGCCCTGATCGTCTACGTCACATTTCTGGGCACCAAGGAGCCTTTCTACGAGTTCATGCGGCGTTTCGGCATCTATTTCTACTTTCTCGGCACTGGCTTTGCGCAACTGTTCCTGGCCATATCCCTCAGAGGTATCAGCAAGGGCCTGGGTGACCGTCAACTGAGCGGCATGGCAACGGCAATGCTGGTCTTGTGTCTGATGCCGTTCGCGCTGGGAATCCTGAATCTCGCGCAAAAATCCCTGCTGCCCTACGAGACGGCGGACCCCCTCGAAAACAGCATCGAGTGGGTGGCGTCCCTGGTGATGCAGGCGTATTTTATCGTCGTGTTCTTTACCTGGCGCCGGACCGGCCTCGCCGTATCGGTGAGTGCGGCAGTTCCTTCAGGGGATTCGTGACGAGTTGTCCTGGAGCGCAGCGCGGTCTCAGGTAGCGGCCTTGGTCGCTCCGCTTGCCGGGAGATCGTCGTCGTCATCGGCGTCGGGTGCCAGTGAGTAATCGAGCACGCCCGTGGCGATCATGTCCGTGGAGGCCTGTGCCACCGAAAGCTCTGTCTCAACCTCTCGCAGTTTGACTTCCGACCGCACGTTCTCCTCGGCGCGCTCCGAAAGCTCGGCGCGCAGCTCGCGGGTCTTCAGGACCGAGTCCTTCAGGTCTTTCTTGAATTCTTCGACGCGGCGCTGCTGATGGCCGATGACCTTGTCCCGCTTCTCGATTTCAGCGTTAGCCGTCTCCAGTTCCTGTTCGAGCTGCTCGGCACTTGCCTTCACCTGCCCCAGTTCGTTGTGAGCGATACGCAGTTCGGCTTCGAGCGAGCGGATCCGATCATCGCGCGGGTCCCGTTTCTTGGCTCGGGTGACTGATCCCATCCTCGAGCTGATCGACGACAGGATCCAGCCGAGCAGGAACGCTCCGACGGTCATCAGGATCAGGTTCTGCGGAAGCTCGACAAACATCGGCCTATGATTATGCGGTTTGCGTCATCAGAAAAGGACGGAGTTCTCAGTCTGCGCAGGGACCGCTTGCTGCTCCCGCCCCTGCACGGCAATAAATTACCGCAATTGAAAGAAAATAACTTGTTATAAAACAGTTAATTATTGTGAATTATTCAAGTGATTATGCACACAGCGTAAGCAACCCCGGTCAACGCCGGCACCAGTATATTACGCCTTCGCCGTCGAGAAATGCCTCGGCAGCATGGCCTTCGAGCATCGCCAGCGTGCTCAGCATACCGGCCTGCGTGCAGGTATCTGCCGCAACCGTGACGGATCGTGGCGCGCCTTCGACCGGCCAGCCGCTCCGCGGATCTAGGATATGGCTGTACCGCACTCCTCCCTTGCGCAGGAAGCGCCTGGAGTCACCACTGGTTGCGAGGGCACCGGTGCTGATTTCCAGCACCGTCCCGGCCCTCCCGCCTGTGGCAGAGAGCGCCTCGATGCCGACTCTCCAGACACTGCGTTGCCGCGGCTGCCGCGTCACGGCAAGGTCACCACCGAAATTGACGACGACGCTGCACGCGATTGCCTCGCTGAGCATTCCTGCGACGCGATCGACGGCGTACTCCTTGCCGATCCCGCCCAGGTCGATTTGCATCCCCGGCTGCAGTGCGAGCACGGGACGCCGCCACGACAATCGTCTCCAGCCGACTCGCTGCACGACATTGTCCACGGCCTCGGGGTCCGGGATGCGGTCTCCCCCGTCGAAGGTCCAGACCTCGCGCAGTACGCCGGACGTAATGTCGAAACGGCCATCACTAAGATCGTAAAGCGTGGCCGCGAAGTCGAGCAGAGAGGCGGTCTCGTCGTCGACCTCGATCGGCCTGCCGTTGGCTGTATTGATCTGCCCAACGATATTGTCGGGAATGTAACGGCTGAACTTGTCCTCGATGCGCCAGGCTTCATCGGCGGCGGTCCGGGTAAGATGGGTGGCCAGTTCCCGGTCTCCGGACTCGATGAGGATCTCGCAGGGGCTGGCCATCGCAGCGAACCGCCCCACGAGGCAGTCCTGCCCGGCCTCGACCGAGACCGCCCGCGCCGAATCCGGGATGCCCAACGGCTATCTCGAGAAATGGTAACTGAGTTGCACGATGATCGCGTCGAGATCCGGGTAGGTTTCCCTTCCGACCTGGTTGCCGATCAGCAATTCGCCCGGAATCGTGCCGTTTTGCTGGTATATCTCGGCACGCAGGCTCATCTCGCTGCCGCTGCTCGTCTTCCAGCCGTACTTCAGGCCGGCCGTGATCGCATCGAAATTTCCGAGACGGTAGTCCGCGGACGCATGGGCAGGCAACTCGACGCCGTCGACGAGGCTGATCGTGTAGAACCCGGCTTCCGACTGGGTGTAAAAGCGCAAGTGCGGCTCGATGTAACTGTATTCGCCGAGCGGCCAGCGCAGCCGGAGATCCACGGTATGCGAGTCGATATCCCAGTCATCCGTCATGTAGCGGTAGGAGGCGTCGAGGACCTTGCCGGACATGTAGTACTTGGCCTGGCCATAGAGGCTGTGCTTGGTTCGTTCGTCGGGCCGGTTCTCGAAACGGAATTCGTGCGACGGCCCTTCTGCGCCGGGTGCCGGTACTCGCGGTATCGTGTCGCCGGTTGCGCCGTCGACGAGGCTCAGGAATTTGTAGGGGTCCGTGAGATAGCCGCTCGCGTTGCTGAGCGAGTAGTTGAGCTGCACGAGCAGTCTGCGCGAGACTACCTGGGTGATGCCGACAACGGCGTCGACGATGTTCTTCGTGTCGCTGCCGGTCTTGTTGCCGGTGTCGCCGACGTCGAGCATCGGCGCGAACGGAAGCGGCGCCCCGCCGACCGGGTCCCAGATGTCGTGCGCTACAGCGAGCCCCGCGGATACCGTCGTATTGCGCTTGTTGAAATCGCGTGACAGGCTGCCGCTGAGACCGAGGTGGGTGTAGTCGTACTCCCGCGAACCGCTGAAGCCGATGCCGGTCTTCCACAGCCTGCCGAGGGGCTGCTCCCAGCCGACGGTGATGGCGGCGCGCGTGTCCTTGAAGGTATCGTCCAGCGGTAATTCACCGGCAGGGACCGTGTAGGCCGAGCTGCCGGATGGCCGCGTGAAGGTCTGCGGTACGTTCTGGCGGATCGCGCCGTTTGGCGTTGCTCCGGTGAGGGTGTCGATCGTGAGGCCCAGCGTCAGGAAACGGTCGTCGAGATAGTCTCGCCTGGCGAGGATATTGAGGCTCAGATCCTGGACGCGGTCATTGTCCTCGCCGTAATACAGGAGCGCCGTGTTGAAGTCCCAGTTCGGCTCTTCCTCGGCCTGAACCGGCGCTGCCGGCAGGGAGCCGAGCAGGCTACACGTTGCGGCTGCGAGCGCGGCCGATACTGACTTCGGGTCCTTATCCGCCATGCTCGTGGCCTCAATTGCACCCGCAGCCGCCGCCGCCGAAGCCGCGGCCGCCGCTGGAGGCTTCCTTGCTAAAGTAGATGTGGTCGTCGATGGCGGCCTCGACCGGGTCCGCGGTCAGCTGCATCTCCTCCCTGGCGAGAATGTCACGTTCCCAGGGCTCGACACCCATCGACGAGCAACCGCTCGCCAGCGCTACGAGGACTGTGAATCCGGCAGTGGCGATGCGGATCCTATTCATCGTTGCTCGCCGGTTGTCGCAGCGCCTCGACAATGATCGCTTCATACTCGTCCTGTTGCCTGACTTTGAATCCCATGTGCTGCGCCACCACCTCGCCGTCCCGACCGAGCACGTAGGAACTCGGCATGGCGACGACCTCATAGGCGCGCGCAAGTTCCTGGTTATCGTCGTACATGATGGAAAAATCCGCCGGGTATTCTTCCAGGAACCGTTCGGCATCGGCACGCTCCATGTCGAGATTGACGCCGATGATGACGAGTCCCTGGTCGCTGTATTTTGCGTGCATGGCAGCGTAGTGCTCCGCAACGAATGCCTCCGACGCACGGACGGTCGCCGAGACGAGCTGCAACGCACATGCAACGACTATCCCGACGCAAAATGTGCTGATCGCACTTCGTCCTGACGAATAACGCTTCATTCGGAATCCGGTCCCATGTGCCGCAGGTTGCAAGACTACTACCGATTAGAGCAATAAACGGCGTAAATCGTTCGCTCGGATGCGTCGATCGCAGACGACGCAGTGCGAACTCCGACACAGGTAGGGTTAGCGCCCGTCTGCACGGCCGTTGAGCAATTGCCGGACCTGGTCGGGAAAGTCCGTAAACAGGCCGTCAACGCCGAGATCCGAGCAAAAGAAGCCGACCATGTCCGCGAGGCTGCCGAAACCCGGCGCGAGGCTGTCGGCCCTGAACGTATAGGGGTGCACCAGGAGTCCGGCTTCATGGGCGCGCTCCGTCAGCCCGGTGGAGCGCGGCGGCTGACCGGCAGCTCCCCGGATATAGAGCTGGTTGACCCAGGGCCCGATGGCATCGACGGTGCCGGCCAGCTCGGCCAGCCCACCCTCCGTGCTCAGGTACACGTAGTCCGTGTCCGACTCTTCCCAGCTGTTCTCCCCGATCAGCTGGACGAGACGCAGGCGGCAGCCAAGCTCCTGGCGCACTCGCACGAGCTCGCCCGCATCGAAGCACTGCAGGAATATGGCGTCCTCGGGCCCGGCGTAGCCATGTGCTGTAAGCACCTCCAGCATGGCAACGGTGATGTCGACGCCCTGCTCATGGTGCCAGGCCGGGCGCTTGATCTCCGGATAGACACCGGTTCTTCCGCCCGTGGCCCGGTTGAGTCCGGCAACCAGCGCGAGTTCCTCGGCCAGCGTATGCACGCCAAAATGGCCGGTACGAGGCGGGAAGCGGCCCGGATACACGGGACGCCCTTCTCTATCGAGTCGTTCGGTCACGCGTAGCGTGCGGATTTCTGCCAGGTCGAAGTCGCGGACGTAGTAGCGGCCGTCTTCTCGCGCTCTGCCGGGATAGCGCGTAGCAACATCCGTTACGCGGTCGATGTGGATGTCATGCAGTACCACGAGTTCGTCGTCTCGCGTCACGACGACGTCCTGTTCGAGGAAGTCCGCCGCCATCGCGTAGGCCATGGCCTTGGCTGGCAAGGTGTGTTCCGGCAGGTAGCCGCAGGCACCTCGGTGTGCGATCACGGCGGGCATTTGATAAGTAACTTTAAGAAACCTTTATAAAATTATGTTTCTTCTTGAATTTCACCATGCTCATCCCATCCCGGGAAGTCAAGTGTCTCCCATCGCGCCGTGTCTTCGCCACGGGCCTGCCGCTTCAGGGCATCCACGATCTCCCGGTCATTCCACTCGATGTGTTCTTCGGCCCGCTCGACGACGGCCTGCGGGGTCTCGAGCAGTCCGCCGAAAGGCCGGATGGCGATCATCGGCTTATTGTTCGCGGCTGCGGCGTCCATCAGGAAGCGCGCCAGGCTCTCCTTTTCCTCGTAGAGGCTCGGCAAGACGATGACGGCCTCGGCCTCCTTGATCTGTGCGATGAGCTCTTCCTTGATGGCGTCGATGCCTCCGGACTCCGGCACGTTGTCGGGTTTGCTGACATTGAGATAAAAGAAGCGATCGACGCTCTCCAGGAACTCGAATACCCGCAGGTAGTCATCCGTCTCCTGGAACGCGTGGGTCACGAACACGCGTATAGGATTGCTTTCGGACACCGTTGCCTCCGCTCGTGGGACTGTAGTGACGATTCTAGCCAATTCGAACCGGTATCGTGAGACTGCGTTCACGTATGCAGTAATCTGTTCCCATGCCCGCGGCGTTTCGGTATCTTAGCGACGCGCATGCGACTCCTTCTTTACAACATTCGATACGCCGTCGGCGGCGGTGCCAGCATGCACATGCCGTTGCCCGGTGCGGGCTACGTGCTGGGTAATCAGAGCGTACTCCCGGAGATTACGCGGTTCATCAAGGACGTCGACCCCGACATCGTGGGGCTTATCGAAGTGGATACCGGCTCCATCCGCAGCCGCATGGTCAACCAGGCCGAGAAGATTGCCACCGACCTGCAGATGAACACGTCGTACGAGACCAAGTACGGCTCCAAGTCGATCAACCAGATCCTGCCGATCGTGCGCAAGCAGGGCAACGCCTTCATGGCGGCCCAACGCGTTCACGGCGAGAAGTTTCACTACTTCGACACGGGCATCAAGCGCCTGATCATCGAGCTGGAGATGGCGGAATTCGCGGTCTTCCTCGTGCATCTGTCGCTGAAGTACCGGCATCGCCACCTGCAGCTGCGGCGCCTGCACGATCTCATCGAGGCGACCGAGAAACCGGTCATCGTCGCGGGCGATTTCAATACCTTCTGGGGCGAGAACGAGATCTACCTGTTCATGCGGGCTGCAGGACTCAAGTCGGCCAATGTCGACGGGCTGCCGACGTATCCGAGCCGTGCGCCGCGCAAGGAACTGGACTTCGTGCTGTACCAGGACGGTATTGCGGTGAACAGCTTCGACGTTCCCGACGTCAGGCTCTCGGACCACCTGCCCCTCATATGCGATTTCGAGGTGACAAAAACATCATGACGCTTAAACACTGGACATCGGAAACCGGCGACGACGGTATCGTCTGGCTGTGCATCGACAAGGCCGACGGCGGCGCCAACGTGCTTTCGGGCGAAGTTCTCACGGAACTGCATCAGCTCATCGAGCCGATGGCAACGCAGCCGCCGAAAGGAGTGGTAATCCATTCGGGCAAGAGCAACGGCTTCGTAATGGGCGCGGACATCAACGAGTTCACCACGATCGAGAACCCGGAGCAGGCCTACAAGCTGATCCGGCTCGGTCAGCAGGTCCTCGATCAGCTCGAGGCCCTGCCCTGTCCCACCGTGGCGGCGCTCAACGGCTTCGCGCTCGGCGGAGGGCTCGAACTGGCGATGGCCTGCGACTACCGCATTGCACTCGAGACCGACAAGCGCATCCTCGGCCTGCCCGAGGTCCAGCTCGGTATTCATCCGGGCTTCGGCGGTACGGTGCGCGCCGTGCAGATCGCCGGCGTTCGGCCCGCCATGCAGCTGATGCTGACCGGCAAGCCGATCACCGTCGGCAAGGGCCGCAAGCTCGGCCTGGTCGACAGGATAGCGGCCGCGGACGGCTGGCGTGCCGCTGCACAGGAGATGATTGCCGCCAGGCCGCCGAAGCAGAAAGCGCCGTTTGCCGAGCGCGTTATGGGCTGGCGATTCGTCAGGCCGTTTATCCGCAACGTGCTGATCAAGCAGGTCGCGGGCAAGGCTCGAAAGGAGCACTATCCGGCGCCCTACGCGATTATCGATCTCTGGTATCGTCATGGCGCGTCGACGCAAACGGGCTATGAGGCCGAGGCGCGCTCGATCGCCGAGCTCATGTGCACCAGCACCTCGCGCAATCTCGTGCGGGTTTTCTTCCTGCAGAACAAGCTCAAGGGCCAGGGCGGCAAACCGGCGCAGAAGATCGCACACGTGCACGTGGTCGGCGCGGGTGTAATGGGCGGCGACATAGCCGCATGGTGCGCGCTGCGCGGCCATACCGTGACGCTTCAGGACCGCGAGCAGAAGTACATCGATCCGGCCATGGAGCGCGCGGCGAAGCTGTTCGAAAAGCGAATTCGCGACGCATCGAAGCGTGCGGCCGCGTCGGAGCGGCTGCAGTCCGACGTCGATGGTGTCGGAGCGGCCCGCGCGGACCTGGTCATCGAAGCCATTTTCGAGAATCTCGAGGCCAAGCAGGCTCTTTACAGGTCGCTGCAGGAGAAGATGCCGGCCGGGGCGCTACTCGCGACGAACACGTCGAGTATTCGGCTCGAGGACCTGCGTGAGGGTCTCGACGCGCCGCAGCGCTTCATCGGCTTGCACTTCTTCAACCCCGTCGCGCAGCTGCCGCTTGTCGAGGTGATTCGCTGCGAAGACACCGAACAGGATGCGCTGGATATCGGCTTCGGTTTCGTCAAAGGTATTGGCAAGCTGCCGCTCGAATGCATGAGCTCACCCGGTTTTGTCGTCAACCGCATACTTGCGCCCTACATGGCCGAGGCCATGGAGCTGGCCGAATCCGGGGTGCCGCTCACAGAAATCGATCGCGCCGCCGAAGCGTTCGGCATGCCGATGGGGCCGGTCGAGCTGGTCGACAGCGTCGGCATCGACGTTGCCCTGCACGTGTCGAAAGTACTGGGCTCTGCGATGAACAGGCCGGTGCCGCAGAAGCTGGCCGACATGGTCGAGGCCGGACAGCTGGGCCGCAAGAGCGGCCACGGATTCTACCGCTGGGAGAACGGCAAGGCGGTAAAGCCGGCGGCCGGAGCTTCCGCAGCAATCGAGGACCTGCAGGACCGGCTGATACTGCCGATGGTCAACGAAGCCGTCGCCTGCCTGCATGACGGTGTCGTCAGCGATGACGACCTTCTGGATGCCGGCGTGATCTTCGGTACCGGATTTGCACCGTTCAGGGGCGGTCCGCTCAATTACGCGCGCGAACGCGGTGTCGACGACGTGCTCGCCCGGTTGCACGAGTTCACACAACGCTATGGGGAGCGGTTCACACCACACGAAGGCTTTTCCAGGCTCTGATCACGGTTTCCGGCACCCATGCCCGCAAACTGTGCGCCGCTTCACGCTGCGTGCAGCCGGGTGTATCGGAAGTTATTGAATAGAAGGTAGAATACCCGCGGCGGCTGATTTTGGCGGCGCAAAAAGCAATCTGACGACGCCAGGCATCCGATCGACGAAGAACGGTAACAGGACAAAGAATGACACACGAGCCGGTCAGCACCGCGCTACTGCAGCAGTTTTCACCGCTGGATGGTCTCAAACGGGACAATCTGGCGGCGCTCGCACGCAAGGTACAGGTTCGTGAGCTGTCCCCCGGGCAGGTGTTGTTCAAGGAAGGCGATACCGAAAAGCGTACGATCTACATCGTATCGGGCGTATTGGAACTCCTGGACCAGGGCAAGACCGTCGAAACCATAAGTGGCGGCAGCAATTCGGCCCGCAACCCCGTATCACCGATATTTCCGCGGCGCGTGTCGGCCAAGGCGCGCGATCGCGTGCAGTTCATATCCATCGACAGCGATTTGCTGGACGTCATGCTGACCTGGGACCAGACGGGCACCTACGAAGTGTCCGAACTGCAGGGCGAATCCGACGGCGGCACCGAAGACTGGATGACGATGCTGTTGCAGACCAAGGCGTTCCACAAGATCCCGCCTGCGAATATCCAGGCCATCTTCATGCGCATGCAGCAGATCAATTACAAGGCCGGCGACGTGATCCTCAAGCAGGGCGCCGAAGGCGACTATTTCTACGTTCTGACGCGCGGCAGCGCCCTCGTCACTCGCGAGACGCCGCTGTCGAAGGACGGCATCAAGCTCGCGGAACTGCGGGTTGGCGACACCTTCGGCGAGGAAGCCCTGATCTCCGATGCCAAGCGCAATGCCACCGTGACGATGCTGACCGACGGCGGCGTCATGCGGCTGGGCAAGGAAGACTTCAAGAAGCTGCTCAACGAACCGATGCTGGACTGGGTCGACTTCGCGGAGGCGCAGCAGATCATCCAGGGTGGCGGGCAGTGGCTCGATGTGCGTCTGCCGAGCGAATTCGAGAACCAGCACCTCGATGGCGCGATCAATATCCCGCTGTATTTCATACGCCTGAAGCTCAATACGCTGGATCAGACCAAGAAATACGTGGTGTGCTGTGATACCGGGCGGCGCAGCTCTGCGGGCGCCTACATTCTCAGCGAGCGCGGCTACCAGGCGTTCGTACTGCGTGGCGGCATCAACAAGGAACAGGGCTGATTGTAAGCGGTTGTTGAACCGCGAGCGGTTTGGCGCGGATCGCGCGCCCCTAGGGGACGCATCCCTACATCGTGTGTGTCGGCTTGTCGCCGCCCAGGGCGCCGGCGAGATAGGTTTCGATCTTCTTCTGGGTATTGCCCTGGTCCTGGTCGCTGAACTGCACCCCGATCCCGGCCGTGCGCTTTCCCTGCGCGCCTTTCGGCGTCATCCAGATCACGGTGCCGGCTACCGGGATCTTCTCGTCTTCGCCCATCAGGTTGAGCAGCATGAATACCTCGTCGCCCAGTCGGTACGAGCTGTTAGTAGGAATGAACAGACCGCCGTTGACGACGAACGGCATGTACGCGAGGTACAGGGCGCTCTTGTCCTTGATCGTGAGTGTCAGCAGTCCGGGTTTGCTCATTTCATTACCTCTGGGGTCGGCATCAGTCGCATGCCGCCGATTTCTCTGTCAGGTCCGGCGCCGGCGAGGCCGTCGGCCCAGTCGATCAACAACGACTCCAGCGTCAGCTGGACGTTGTACGACCCTTTGGGCTGACCACGCAGCCGATTGATAGTGTCTAGATAACAAAACAGATTTCGCCTGTCCATGCGCTTCAGCACAGATTCGTCAATTGCGAGCCCCGGCGCCCTGTCGCGCCCGCCGGCGAGTGCCAGTACGCCCTGCCGCAGCTGCCGCGCGAGCCAGTCGAGCACGAGAGCCGGCTCCAGCTTGCTCCAGCGTTCCGCCACCTCGACAGGCGACAGCTTCCCGGCCCCGACAGACCCCAGTTCGCGGCTCAGGGTGGCCAGCGTATCCAGGTTCTCGAGCGCGTCGATAGCCGCGAGCGGCGCATTCCCTGCGACCCGCAGGGCTTCGGCCCACCGGGCACCGGGCTGCAGCCGATCCAGCCAGGTCAGGCCCTCCCTTTCCCCGGGCGGCGCGAAATCGATGCGCTGGCAGCGGCTGAACACGGTCGCCGGGAGACGCCCGATGCGGTCCGCAACCAGTATCAGCAGTGCATCGCCCGGGGGTTCCTCGAGCGTCTTGAGGAGACTGTTCGCGGCACTGATCGTCATCGTGTTCGCGGGTTCGATCACGGCGACTTTGCCGCGCCCCTCGTAGCTGGTGAGCTGCAGGCTGCTGACGAGCTGGCGAACCTGCTCGATCAGGATGCCCTGCTTGTCCTCCGGGGGCTCGAGCCACTGCAGGTCCGCGTGTTCGGGCCGCTCGAACGGAAACTGGGGCAGTGCGGGCTGATCGCCGATCCCCAGGCGGTCGCGGGCGATCCACGCGGCGGCGGCCCGTTTACCGACGCCAACCGGGCCCGCCAGCAATACCGCGTGTGGCGTCCGGCCGTGGCGAATCCGGTCCTGCCAGGACTGAGCAAATTCTCGATGCCAGATAATATCCATAAAAAATAGTAGTTTAAATCCAATTTATGAAGTTAATTATTAGCTAATAGCGCGGCCGCTATCTCGCCAATAACAGCCTGGACCGACTCGAGGTCCAGGGAGCAGTCGACGACCACGAACCGGTCTGGCTCCTTCTCCGCGAGCTGCAGATAGGTTTGCCGCACACGGTCGAAAAACTCCGCTCGCTCGACCTCGAAACGATCGGGTTCGCCGCGCCTGTCGGCGCGCTGCATCGCTGTTTCGACCGGCGCATCGAGCAGGATCGTGAGGTCGGGCTGCAGGTCACCGTGCACGAAATCCGCCAGCCACTCGATGCTGCCGCCCGGAAAACCGCGTCCGCCACCCTGGTAAGCGCGTGTCGAATCGGTAAAGCGGTCGCTTATTACCCAGGTTCCGTTACTGAGCGCCGGCTGTATCGCGTTGTTGACGTTGATAGAGCGCGCCGCGAACATCAACAGCAGTTCGGCGACGTCCGGCAACGGTTCGTCACCGTGCTCCTTGAGGATGCGCCGTATGTCCTCGGCAATGGGCGTGCCGCCCGGCTCACGTGTCTTCATGACCGCATAGCCGTGCGCCTCGATGATCCCGGCAAGGAAGTCGATGTTGGTCGACTTGCCGACGCCTTCGATTCCTTCGATCGTAATGAATTTCCCGCGCTGCACGTTACATCCCTTTCTGGCGGTTGCTTCTAAGGCGGCGCAGGTATTCGGCCACCGCCGCATCGTGTTCCGCCTTGGTCTCGGAAAACTTGTGGCTGCCATCCCCGAGGCCGGTGGCGACGAAATAAAGCTCGTTGCCGGGTGCCGGATGCAGTGCAGCGCGAATGGCATCGCGACCCGGCATCGCGATCGGCGTCGGCGGGAGGCCGCCGCGCGTGTACGTGTTGTAGGGCGTGTCGGTTCTGAGGTCGCGGCGTGTGAGATTGCCGTTGAAATCCGGTCCGATGCCGTAGATGACCGTGGGATCGGTCTGCAGCCGCATGCGCTTTTCGAGGCGCCTCGCAAAAACGCCGGCAATGCGATTGCGCTCATCGACCCTGGCGGTCTCCTTTTCGACGATCGAGGCGAGGATAAGCGCTTCGTAAGGACTCGCGACGGGGGCGTCCTCGGCGCGCTCCGGCCACTCCTCGCTCAACACGGTCTGCATCAGCCGGTACGCCTGCTTCAGCACGGTTCGGTCACTGGTATTGCGGGGGAATCGATACGTCTCCGGAAGGAACAGGCCTTCCGGATGGCCCGTCTCGGCGCCCAGTTCCTCGAGCAGTGCGGGCCACTCTTCCTCGCTCATCTGCGCATCGATCTGAGGATGCGCATGCAGTGCCCGCAGCAGTTCCCACTGGTTCCAGCCCTCGACGATAGTGAAGGAGTAAAGCAGTACGTCGCCGCTCGTGAACTGGTTCATCAACCCGGCCGTTGTGGTGCCTGGCTCGATGAAGTATTCGCCGGCGTGCACGGAACCGGCCTTCCCCGAAACCCGCGCATAAATGCGCAGCAATGTCGGGTTCGAGATGATCCCCTGCTCCGCAAGTCCCTCGCTGACACGCGTGAACGGGGTACCCGGCGCAATCTCGAAACTCGCGCCTTCGGCGGGGACGTTGACGGCCGAATTGAGGAATCGGTCGAATTGCCAGAGTGCTACGGCACTAACGACAATGAGTGCGGCAATCACGACGCCGAGAGCCTTGGCGAGCGGTCTCAAGCCGGTCCCTCCTCGATACCGCTCATCTGCACCATAGATGCGAGCTGCTCGAACCGTTCCTGCGGCTGCCACGAGTGCTTGCCGCAACGTCGGGCGGGGAGGACGCCAAACTGGCTGTTACTTATGAAAACGCCGTCGGATGACCAGAGTTCCTCCATGGCGACGTCGCGGACACTGCATTCGATTCCTGCGCTGTCGAGCAGCGTGAGGACATGCCGCCGCATGACGCCGGATACGCCGCATCGGGTGATTGCTGGTGTTACCAGCCCCTGGCCGGTGAAAAGAAACACGTTGCTCATGGTACCGCAGATGAGACGGCCGTCAGTATCGAGCGTAAGGCCTTCGAAGATGGATTCGTCGCGCCATTCATTGCGTGCCAGCACCTGTTCCAGCCGGTTGAGGGTCTTCATACCCGCGAGCTGCGGTTGCAACGCAAGCCGCGTGCGGCAGAGACGAAGCTCTACCCCGTCACGGTAACAGGTGTCGGGCGGCATGCGGGCTTGCGAAATGCCCGTCAATATTGTCGTTTCTGCGCTGTCGATGCGGCGATACCCGCGTGGCCCCTGCCCCGCCGTGAACACGATCTTTGCAACAGAACGGCTACCGACTGCCCGCGCCTGCCCGAGCGCCGCGGTCAACGCGGAGCGAAGCCTCGATTCGTCCGGTGCCCCGAGACCGAGACGCACCGCACCGGTCTGCAGGCGCTCGACGTGATAATTCCAGAGCCGTGGCTCGCCGTCACGGATCGCGACGGTTTCAAAAAGTCCGTCACCGTACTGAACGGCGCGGTCGTCCACGGCGATCGTGGTGCACGGCCGTTCGTCACGAAACCACTCCGTCATCCCGTGAGCGACCGCAGCATGCCCTCGGCTTTCGCCCGGGTCTCCGCCAGTTCCGCCCGGGCCTCGGAATCGGCGACGATGCCTGCGCCCGCCCTGAGCTGCAACGTCCGGCCCTGCAGCACCATCGTCCGAATCAGGATGTTGAGGTCCAGGCTGCCGTCGCGGTTCAGGTAGCCGAACGAGCCGGTATAGGCGCCGCGCGCCACGCCCTCCAGTTCATGAATTATTTGCATGCAGCGGACTTTGGGGCAGCCCGTAATGGTACCGCCCGGAAAAACCGCACGGATGGCCTCGCCCGGCGCAGTGCCGGCTTTGAGGCGGCCTTTGACGTTGGAAACTATGTGGTGCACGTGAGCATAGCTCTCGAGCGCCATCATCTCGTCGACCTCGACCGTGCCTGCTTCGCAGATCCGGCCGAGGTCGTTGCGCTCGAGATCGATCAGCATGATGTGTTCTGCGCGCTCCTTGGGATTTGCGAACAGTTCGACCGAGAGCCGGTCGTCGTCGTCGCGATCCATCGCGCGTGGTCGTGTCCCGGCGATTGGCCGGGTGGATGCGACGCCCCCGCGAACCTGAACCAGGCGCTCGGGCGACGACGAGATTATCGCGGCGTCGCGCCAGCGGGCCAGGCCGGCAAACGGCGCTGGGTTGGCGGCACTGAGTGCGGCATACAGATCCGCTGCAGCGTGTTCCTCGGAAAATTGCGTGGTCCAGCCACGCGACAGGTTTGCCTGGTAGATGTCGCCCGCGGCAATGTAGTCTTTCGCCCGTGTAACGGCGCTGAGAAATCGTTCGTCGTCCTCTTCGAGGATCGTCGAGCCAGGCGCCCTCCCCGGCGATTCCCGTGACTCGTCAGCCGCACCCAGGATATCGTTCATCACCCGGTCCTGGTCGATCCCTGCGCCCGCTTCCGCGACGAGCCAGCTCTGCCGGTCGACGTGGTCGTGAATGATGGCGGCCGGGCATCGTACCGCGAACGCAACCGGCAGCACCGGATCAACGGGCAGGTCCAGTACGGGCTCGATTTCAGCGGCCAGTTCGTAGCCCAGATAGAGGAACCAGCCGCCGTGGAACGGTAATTCCGGAACCGGGCCGAATCGGCTGTTGTGGCGCCACCAGTCGTCGAGCGCCGCGAGAAAACCCTGCGCGCCATCGGAGTGGTTGCCGCGCAGCTCGCCGTTTCCGTCGAGTTCGAGTGACTCTCCCGGGCAGGCAAACAGGATGTCGTAGCGACCGAGGGGCGGCCGCACAGCAGTACTCTGCAGCAGAAACGGATAACGCTGTGGGGCGAGCCGGTGAAGGCCGGGAAGATCGACCGGCTGCGCGAGCGCGCAGACCTGCAGGTCGCCGTAAATATTCCGCCCGTACACGGCGGGGCGCTCAGTCGAACGCTCGAAAGATCAGGCTGCCGTTGGTACCACCGAATCCGAACGAGTTCGAGATGGCCGTCGTTATCCTCGCGTCACGAGCCTCGTTGGGAACGTAGTCGAGATCGCATTCGGGGTCCTGGTTGTCCAGGTTGATTGTCGGTGGTACCACCTGATCCCGGATCGCCAGGATCGAAAAGATTGCCTCGACGACGCCGGCCGCACCGAGCAGGTGTCCGGTCGTCGACTTGGTCGAGCTGACCATCAACTGGTCCGCCGCGTCACCGAAAGTCCGCCTGATGCCGACGGATTCGCCGATGTCGCCGGCAGGCGTCGATGTGCCATGGGCATTGAGGTACTGGATATCCGCGGGATCGATGCCCGCATCGCGGATCGCTGCGCTCATACATTTGCGCGCACCTTCGCCGTCCGCCGGCGGCAACGTGATGTGGTAGGCATCGCCGCTCATACCGAAGCCGACGAGTTCCGCGTAGATGTTCGCGCCCCGTGCCTGCGCATGCTCGAGTTCCTCGAGCACCACGCAACCCGCCCCGTTGCTCAGTACGAAGCCGTCGCGGTCGACGTCCCAGGGACGGCTCGCCGCCGCGGGATCGTCATTGCGTGTTGACATTGCACGTGCGGAACAAAAGCCGGCCATCGCAAGCGGCGTCGTCGCATACTCAGAACCGCCGGCAAGCATCACGTCTGCGTCCCCGTGGACGATGCTGCGGCCGGCAAAACCGATGCAGTGCGTCGAGGTTGCGCACGCAGTAACGATGGAGATATTCGGCCCGGTGATGTGCTGCATGATGCTCACCTGGCCCGATGTCATGTTGATGATGGAACCCGGGATAAAGAACGGCGAGACCTTACGCTGGCCGCCGGCAAGCATCTTGTCGTGATTGTCTTCGATGAACTTGATGCCGCCGATACCGGAACCCATCGCGACGCCGACGCGGTGGCCGTTGTCTTCGGTTATCGCCAGGCCCGAGTGTTCAATGGCATCGACGCTGGCTGCGATGCCGTAGTGGATGAAGGGATCGTTCTTGCGCTGTTCCTTGGGCGCAAGGTACTTGTCGATGTCGAAGTCCCTGACGTTGCCGGCTATCCGCGTGGGGAAACTGCTCGCATCGAAGTCCTCGACAGGGCCGATGCCGGAGTTGCCCTCGCGCACGTTTCGCCAGGCACCATCCAGCTGGCTGCCCACCGGAGAGACGATCCCCATGCCGGTGATGACAACGCGACGCTTGCTCAATGTTTTGCCGTTTGGATGTGGCGGAACCGCCAGTGGGAAGCCTGGAAGAAAAGCGCGGCGGCGATGACGATTGCCGCCGCGCCCGATCGATCAACTGTCGCTGGCGCGAGCGGTAACGAAATCGATAGCCTGCTGCACGGTGGTGATTTTCTCGGCTTCCTCGTCCGGGATTTCGGTCTCGAATTCTTCCTCGAGGGCCATGACGAGTTCGACCGTGTCCAGCGAGTCGGCGCCGAGATCATCTACAAAAGAAGCATCGTTCGTCACCTCGTCCTCTTTGACGCCGAGCTGCTCTGCAACGATGCTTTTAACTTGTTCTTCAATACTGCTCATAGTGGTAGCTTCTCCTGAGAAGGCTCATTCAAAATCCTGCCACGGCGTGCGCCTTATGCGTCGCCGAGCCGATCATGCCGTTCCTGGGCGATCCGTGTGCCGCGCCCCGATTGCCGGGAGCTCCCGCAAAACAGGCGATAAGTCCTTGATCTAACAAGGTGCTCTTTGTCCGTGGCCCGGTATTGTATGTGAATCCATAGTGGCAATCTATACGCGAGCGGCGCGAATTTCACCCATTTCAGTCCATCAGCATGCCGCCGTTCACATGCAGGGTTTCCCCGGTCACGTAGGCAGCCGCCTTCGATGCCAGAAACAGCACCGCATTGGCGATATCTTCGCCCTCCCCGAGCCGGCCGAGCGGCACCTGCGAGAGCATCGCAGCGCGCTGATCTTCGGGCAGCACCCGGGTCATGTCCGTATCGATAAACCCGGGCGCCACGACGTTGACCGTGATATTGCGCGAACCGATTTCGCGGGCCAGCGACTTGGAAAAACCAATCACCCCCGCCTTCGCGGCGGCATAGTTCGACTGCCCTGCGTTGCCCGTTACGCCGATGACCGAGGCGATGTTTATGATGCGGCCCTTTTTCGCCTTCATCATCCCGCGAAGGCACCCCTTGCAGAGCCGGTAAACGCCGCTGAGGTTGGTCGCGATGACCTCGTTCCATTCTTCCGGCTTCATGCGCATCAGCAGGTTGTCTCGTGTGATGCCTGCATTATTGACGAGAACGGTCGGCGTTCCCTCGTTCGCCTGAATATCTTTCAGCGCGGCATCGACAGAATCGCCGTCCGCGATATCGAGTACGATGCCTCTGCCGCGGTCGCCGAGCGTTTCGCTGATCGCCCCGGCGCCACTTTCGCTCGTTGCCGTGCCAATTACCGTAGCACCGGCTTCTGCCAGCGCCGCGGCGATTGCGGCGCCGATACCCCGGGACGCCCCGGTTACGAGTGCCACTTCACCGTCGAGTGCCGTGGCGTCAAATAGAGTGCCCATAATCGTTCCTTTGTTGAATCGCAGAGCTCAACTCTGCCCGGCCTTGCCGAGTTTGGCGACGTTGGAATCGTCGCAGCGTGCTCCGTTTGTTAGCGGTTATTTTGGCGGGGCATTATATAGTTGCCCCGCGCCGGACTCTAATCAGGGCCGCTGCGGCGAGCGTCCCGCCAATGACGCCATACAGGTGCGCATCCACGATTACGGCACCGCCGGACGTCGCCTCCGACCCCGGGAGCGGCCCGGCGAACTGTTCCCAGACCAGCTTTCCGCTCACCACGATGGCGAGGATCAGTGCCTCGACATGGCGATCGGCGAGGCCCGCCACGATCCCCGCCGCGAGCATGCCGTGCAGCAGTCCGGACAGCCCAACGTACCATTCCAGCTGCGGTGAGCCGAACCACAGGCCCAGGTCGATGGCGGCGATGGAACTCGCCATGACCAACAACCATTGTTGCCAGGCGAAGGCGCGGCCAACGAGGAACCAGACGAGGATCAGCCCGGCGAGGTTGAGAAGCGTGTGGGAAATGCCAAGATGCACGAAATGCCCGCTGAGGAGCCGCCAGACCTCGCCGGCGACGACGCCGCCCCGATCGAAGCGCAGCCAGTCACGGCCGGAATCTCCGCTCAGCATGAGGGCAAGGGCGACCAGCACGACGATGCCGGGCACCAGCCAGGCCCGCACTGACAAGGTGCCGGGGCGCATTTCCTCGCCTTTGCCTAACCCCATGTTTGGTATACTGACGTTTGAACCGACAACGAGTCAATTTCGGCCGGTTCGGCCGGCTTTCGCGATACGGCGTACCCTCTGGAGCAACCCGTGAGTAAAGACAACAGGCAGCGGCGCAGTTTACGGCGCCAGCGCGGATTCACCCTGATCGAAATCATGGTCGTCGTGATCATCATCGGCATTCTGGCGGCGATCGTCGCGCCGAACGTCATCGGCCGCGTCGACGACGCGCAGATAACGAAGGCCAAGGCAGAGATTTCGAATATCGAAAATGCGATGAAGTTCTACCGGCTCGACAATTTCCAGTACCCGACCACGGAGCAGGGACTGGATGCGCTGGTGACCAAGCCAGCCGATCCTTCGATTACCAACTGGAAAACGGGTGGCTACCTCGATCGCGTACCCACCGACCCGTGGGGAAATCCCTACCAGTACCTGAATCCGGGCAATAATGGTGAGATCGACATATACACCCTGGGGCGCGACGGCAGACCCGGCGGTGAAGGCATCGATGCCGATATCGGGAACTGGAACCTCGAATAAGGCACCCGAAGGCCGGCCTGCTGCAATGCGCCTGCATGGACGTAGCGGTGGATTCTCGCTGATCGAGATCCTGGTCGTCATCGTGATCATCGGCATCGTGATGTCGATCGCCCTGCTCTCGATCACGCTCGCCGGCGGGGACAACCAGCTCCGCGACGAAGCGCAGCGGATCATATCGCTGGTCGAGGTCGCACAGGACGAGTCGCTGCTCCAGGGGCGTGAGTTCGGGCTCGAGTTCATGCAGGGCTCCTACCGCTTCGTGGAGTTCGACCCCCTGGCCCAGCAGTGGAGCGAGGTGATCGGCGACGACACGCTGCGGCTGCGGCAACTTCCGGAAGAACTGGAACTGGAGTTGTTCATCGAGGAACGCCGCGTGATCCTGAAGACGGATCCTGCAAGGACGGAGGCCGATGACGAAGACCGGCCCGGTATCGAAACGTATGCGCCGCATGTCCTGATTTACTCCAGCGGCGACATGTCGCCGTTCGAGGTGCACCTGGTACGCCGGGCGGACGACAGCCTCGTTGCCCTGCAGGGCGACGCAGCCGGAGCGCTGGAAATCGTCAATCCCGAGGACTCGATGTAATGCCCGGCCGCCGCACAGGTTTCACCTTAATCGAGGTCATGGTCGCGCTGGTTATCGTGTCACTGTCGCTTGCGGCCGTTGCGGCCAGCATGGGCCAGATGATCGATACCGCGAACACAATGCGCGACCGGACATTTGCCAGCTGGATTGCTCAGAACAAGATTGCGGAAATGCGCCTTGCGGGCGTCATTCCGGAAGTGGGCGAAAGCAGCGGCGAGGTGGATTACGCGAACACGAGCTGGGCCTGGACGGCCGAGGTCTCCGAGACCGGCGTCGAGAATCTGTTAAAGGTCGACGTGACGGTCTCCTATGCCGGCGTTGACGCACCGGTACGCCAGGTAACGGGCTTCATCGGGGAACCGGTTGCACCGGGCCAGAGCAACGTTGCCTGGGACGGCGGCCAGCCGGACCGGGGACAGCAGCAATGAGAGACCGGCGTCGCAACGGGTTTACCCTTATCGAGGTGCTGGTCGCGCTGGCGGTATTCGGGGTGCTCAGTGTCATGGCCTACATGGCGCTCGGTCAGACCCTGTCGAATGCCGACATGCTGGGTGAGCGCATGCAGCGCCTCGAGGCGATTCAGCGCGCCATTCGCTACCTGGATTCAGACCTGATGCAGGCCACGCCGCGCCCGGTTCGCGGCCTGCTCGGTGACGGCTACGAGCCTGCCATACGATCGAGCTTCGCGTCCGAGTATGCGCTGGAGGTGACTCATGGCGGCTGGACCAATCCGGCGGGCATGCCGCGAGGTACCCTGCAGCGCAGTGCCTACCGCATCGAGGACGGCGAACTGATTCGCTACCACTGGCGCGTACTTGATCGCACCATCAACAACGAGCCGGTCGACACGGTCCTGCTCGATGGTGTGGAAAGCATCGTGTTCCGGTACCTGACCAGCGATGGCGAGGGATCGGAACAATGGCCGCCGGCCAACGTGCCGGGTCCCGGCGGCTTCCGTCTGCGGCCGAGGGGCGTCGAAGTCGTGCTCACCCTGACCGACGAGGGCGAGATACGCCGTCTCGTGGAGGTCGCGCCATGAACGCGCCCTCGCGGCAGCGTGGCGTCGCCCTCATCACCGCGATCCTGATCACGGCACTGGTCAGCAGCGTGGCACTGAGCCTGGCCTGGGATAACGCGCTGGACATGCGACGCACCATGACGCTGCTCTATCGGGACCAGGCCGTCCAGGTCGCGATCGGTGCGGAAAGCTGGATACAGTCGATCCTCCGCGACGACCTGGCCGAGACCGATACCGATCACCTCGGCGAGATCTGGGCCAGCGAACTGCCGGGGCTGCCCGTGCAGAGCGACGTCGTGCAGGGCGAGCTGTTCGGCAGCATCGAGGATCTCCAGGGCCGCTTCAACGTCAACAACCTGATCGATCAGAACGGCGACGTCGACGAACTGGCACTCGAGCAGTTCCAACGCTTACTGATCGCGCTGGAGCTGGACCCGCGCATCGCGGGCATCGCGGCGGACTGGTTAGATGCCAACCAGGAAGCCGGATTCCCGGACGGAGCCGAAGACGCGATCTATACCGGCTTTATCCCCGCTTACCGAACGCCGAACCTCGCGATAACGAATGCGACGGAACTGGCCGCCCTGGAAGGCGTGGACAAGGCAAGTTTCGATATCCTGGCCCCCCATATCGTGGCATTGCCGGGCCGGACGGGCATCAACGTGAATACAGCGACCGCCGCGGTGCTGCAGTCGCTGGACGAAAATTTGTCCACCTCGGACGTCGAAAGCCTGATATCGGAACGCGAAGATGGCGGTTTCGCAGACCTGCAAAGTACCTTTTCCACGCTCGTTGCGCCCGAGATCCTGCCGCAACTCGAGGAAACGACAAGCTATTTTCAATTGAGGTTGGTCGTCCAGATTGCTACCGTTCGCATCATCTACTTCAGTACGTTGCAACGCGGGCCACGGGGAGACGTCGTTCCCATCCTGCGAAGCTTAGGAACAACGTGACAATGGCAGAGTTTCTCGTCATTCGGCTGGGCGCCGACGAAAACGCTCACGCGAGCTGGATCGCGGTGGATGACGCGGGCACGCGCCGGACACCGCCGGTCATGGGTCCGCTGCATGAAGCCGCGAAGGATGTCCGTGACCGGCAGGTCATCGTGCTCGTGCCGGCCGGAGAGACGTCGACACTCGCCTGCGATCTGCCGGCGAAGGGCGCGCGGTTGCTCGCTGCATTGCCGTTTGCGCTCGAGGAACAGGTTGCGGATGAGATCGAGAACCTGCACTTCGCTCCCGGAGTCCGGCGTAGCAACGGGGGTATTCCCGTCGTGGTCGTCGCACACGACCGGATGAATGCCTGGCTGGACAGGCTGCGCGAGGCAGGGATCAGGCCCGCGCGCCTGGTGCCCGAGGATCACGGTCTCGCATTTGTGCCGAACACGCTCAGCCTGCTGGTCGCCGAAGACCAGGTCGTCTTCAACGACGGCGTAAATCTCGAGTTCGTCATGCAGGACGTTACGCCGACCGATGCCCTGACCGCCGCCGGTGTCCTGGGCGAAGACGGTCTTGCGGACGAGGCAGAGGACGTCTCGAGACATTTGCTGGTGTACTGCGAACCGACGGACCAGCAGCGTTTCGAGAACGACTGGAGCACGCTGCGGCAGCACCTGGACAGTGTCGATATCAACCTCCTGCCCGACGGGGTTCTGCCCAGGCTGGCGGTAACGGTCGCAAGCGGCGCGGGCATCGATCTGCTGCAGGGACGCTACGGTGAACGCTCGGATCTGGGCGCGATTTTCAGGCCCTGGCGATACGCGGCGATGTTGCTGCTCGCGCTCGGCGTTCTGGGTGTTGCCGGCAAAGCGGTCGACTACTTCCGGCTGACGTCCGAAGAAGCGTCATTGAGAGAACAGTTTACGGCGGAGTATCGGAAGATCCGACCGGACGACACGCGCGAAGTCCTTGATCCACTTGGCACGGTAACGTCGATACGCCGCAGTTACGGGGCAGGCCCTTCGGCGCCGGCGGTATTCCTGCCCTCGCTGCAGCAACTGGCGCTAGCGATGCAGGCCAATAAAGACGCCGAAATTCTGGCGATAAGCTACCGCGCTGGTGTGATCGACGTGCGCCTGAGCGCGCCTGATGTTGCGACGCTCGACAAGATCGAGAAAAGCGTCAGCCAGTCGGCGCGCTTTAGCGCGTCTATTCAGTCGACGGACCGTGTTGGTGACCAGGTGAACAGCCGTATCCAGATTCGCGAGGTGGGGTCATGAGAGACTGGTTCGAATCCCTGGAGGCCAGGGAACGGCTGTTCGTCTCGATTGGCGCCGTGATTGTCGCGATCGCGCTGCTCTGGGGACTGATCTGGGCACCGCTGGACAAGGGGCATCGCGAACTGCAACAGCGGGTGTCGACCTGGGAGCGATCCCTCGCCGAAATTCGTCCGCTCGCGTCCATGCCTCAGCCGCAGAGCGGATCTCGGCCTGCGTCGGCGGCAGGGACTGCGCAGTCGCCGGTGGTCATTGTCGACTCCACCCTGCGCTCTCACGGTCTCGGCCAGCCGAAGCGGAGCCAGCCGACCCCGAACGGCATTCGTGTCGAATTCGAGAACGTGGCTTTCGACAAACTCGTAGTCTGGCTCGGCGACCTGAGTTACCAGTACGGCATGGAGGTGCAGGCAGGCAGCCTGTCGGCAGCGACGTCGGATAGCCCGGGACGCATTAACGCTACGCTTACCCTCGAACGGTCACTTTGACAGTTACCCGGAAAGCACTGGTTACCGTTGGCCTGCTGACGTTTGTCACGGCCTTCATCATGATGTTTCCTGCGCGCGCCGCGTACAACTGGTTTGCGCCGCCGGAAGTCCGGTTCAGCGGCCTGGAAGGCTCGATCTGGTCCGGGTCCGCTGCGGAGGCGTCAATCGCGGGGCTTTATTTCCGGGACCTTCGCTGGCGCATGCGGCCACTGCGTCTTTTCACCGGCAAGCTTGCTGCAAGCATCGAAGCGAGCCCGTCATCGGGTTTCCTGGAGGCCAGGGTGGCGCTGGGTTTCGGTGGGGACGTCACGCTCACGAATGTCAGTGGATCACTGCCGCTGAGCGCCTTTGCGACGATCGCCCGCATGCCGGGTCTCGGTGGCGATACCAGCGTGCAGTTTGCAGAACTTCGCATCCGGGATGGCCTGCCGATTGCGGCCGACGGCACGCTGGCGGTCGCCAATCTCGTGGCACCGATGGTTGATCCGGCCCCGATTGGGGGGTATCGCGCCCAGTTCTTCACCGAGGACAGTGCCGTGGTCGCCAGCATCGAGGACGTGAACGGCGTGTTCGACCTCGCCGGCAGCCTGACGATCTCGGCCGACCGCAATTATCAGTTCCTTGGAAAGGTTGCGGCGACCGGCGACACGTCGGACAAGCTGCGACGGCAGCTGCGTTTCCTCGGGTCGCCGAATGAGCGCGGCCAGCATGAAATCCGGCTCGAGGGCCAGCTATAAAGCTAGACGTCGACCTCGACGAATGCCTGCAACAGCGGAAAATACAGTGCGCAGTGCGCGTCCACGCCTGAATAGGCGCTGTAGAGCACGGAGTAGCGCGTGAGCTGGTCGCGATAGCGCTCCGCTTCGGCCGCCAGGAAACCTTCGAGGTCCCCACCCTCATGCGTACTGGTCTTGTAGTCCACGATCCAGTGCGTGCCATCGTCGATGCGAACCCGGTCCATGATTCCGGACTCGACCACCCCGTCAACCACTCCGCTCAATGCAAGCTCCGCATGGCCGTCTCCGCTCAGCAGCCAGTGGCCCCTGGGGTCGTCCCGGACGCCCGCGAGCGCGGCATCCACACGGTCGCGGATGCGTTCCATCGTCGCTCCCGGCGCGACGCCGAGCTCGCGCAACCAGCGGTCAGTGAATTCCCGCAAACGCTTATCCGAGATGGCATCGATGCCTGCCCCGCCCTGCGCGGCAAACTGCAGGCAGCGGTGTACGATCGTGCCCGCGATTCGTGCCTCGGCACCAACCCAGTAGTACTCGACTTTGCGAGCCTCGCTGCCCGGGTCCACATCCAGCTCCTGACCCGGGACCGGTGTGGCGTCGGGCAGCTGCCACCCCGGCCTGATGCTGCGTCGTAGCGGGAGCAGCCACCGATCTGTGTCGACGGAGCTATCTCCGCTCTGCTGCGGCTCGAATGCCTGTTCGAATTGCGTTTCGATGGCAGGCCACAGAAGGCTGAGCAGGCTGCGACCGTCCGGCGCCCGCCAGGACGCGCCGTCAGCACTGACCAGCGTGTGCCCGACGAGGTGCAGACTCTTGCGCGCCCGGGTGCAGGCCACGTACAGCAAGCGACCAACCTCGTGGCGATCCTTCGCGGCCTCGGTGAGTTCGATGAAGCGGTGGATTGGATCGTTTTCCAGGTCTGCCCGCCGCCCTACCGGACTGATTATTTTTTCCGCGTCAGCGTGTTCCCCGGGGATGTCGAACCAGCTGAGAACCGAGCGTTCGCCGCCGCGCGGAATTCGCCCGAGCCCATAGAGCAACACATGGTCGAACTGCAGTCCCTTGGCCCGGTGCATGGTCATGACCTGTAATCGCGCCGAGCTGTTGTTCGAGACCCGCTCGAGGTCCAGTTGCGCTTCGAGTTCGGCGACGTCGTGCAGCGTTCCGGCCAACTCGAGTTTCTCGAGAACGTCCAGGTAGCGATAGACGTTATCTACACTGCCCGGGCTCTCCAGAATCGCCGGCCCGCCGAGCTGCAGCCAGGCGCGCTCGACGCGGTCGCGCAACGACGCAGAGCGAGAGATCGCTCGAAGTGCCTCGAGGGACGGCATCGCCTGTCTCAGCGATACCCGCGCTTCGTCAGACAGCGCCTGCAAACGATCCTCGTCGTGGAGTAGTTCCCATGCCGTCCTTCGCGTGTCGTTCGCCACCAGCCTGTGCAGGTCGGTCCAGTCCCAGCCCACCCACGGGGCACGCAACAGGGCAAGCCACGCAAGCCGGTCGCAAGGGTGGACCATGGCGCGCGTCAGGGCCAGCAGGTCGATGATCTCCGGCAGGTCGGTCAGGCGGTCGATGTCGACAGCCTGGTACTCGATTCCCGCCGCCCGGAGTCTCGGCAGGAGTAATGCCAGCTGCGTGCGCCCGCGTACCAGCACGGCCATGTTGTCCTCCGGATTGCGGGCAAGTGTTTCCCGAATGATCCGGAAGCCCTCCTCGGCTTCGCGCGCGGGGTCGGCGCCGAACAATGGATAGAGCCGGCAGTCGCCCTCCATGGTCAGGGCGGGCACCGCTTCCGCGTAGGACACGGCACCGCGAGCAGGGTCGTCTGCCGCTGGAAGCACCTGCGGGAAGACCGTGTTGAACCAGTGCACGAGAAACTCTCCGGATCGGAAGTTCTTTCGCAGCACGAGGCGTTCGAGGGCCAGTCCACCGATGCCATTGCGCTGCGCCAGCAGGAACTGGGCGACTTCCGCGTTGCGGAAACGGTAGATCGACTGCATGGGATCACCGACGCAAAACAAGGTACGGCCGTCGCCGGGCTCCCAGCCACCGGTCAGTGCCTCGAGCATGCGGTACTGGGCATGCGAGGTATCCTGCATCTCGTCGATCAACAGGTGCCGCACCTGGTAGTCCAGCAGCAGCGCAATATCACCGGGGTTTTCGGCTGAGCCCAGCGCCTGGTCGGCTGCCAGGGCTATCTCGATAAAGTCCGTCAGCCGGTGTTCGCTGAAGCGCTGTTGCAGCTCCGCTACCGCCATCGGCAAGAGGCGAAACAGCGCCAGCAATACGGACCACTGCTCATCGCTGTAGCTCGCCGGAGGTAGTGTCCGGATATCCTGCAGCAGCAGCTGCAGCTCCGCGTGTGCGGATGCAGATTCGATCACGTCGTACAGTGCCGCTTTCTGACTTTTGTCACCAGCGGGAAAGCCATCGTTGACATTGACCCTCTTGCGCCAGCCGCCTCCTGCCGTGAGCAACAGCGCGGCGATGCCGCGCCAGGCATCCAGCGCCTCTGCAGACGCGGGTGGCATCGCCGCCAGTTCATGCAGCGCAGCGACGGGATGGTCGGGTTTGCCCGCATCGAGCAGGTTGCTGCTTGCATAGCCTGCAAGCGCCAGCACTTCCGGCACGATCTCCACCGGAAAGCTACGTCGTGTCCGCTCCAGGTGAGCGGTGATGACGCCGCGCAGGTTCGCTTCGAGGCGTTCACGCAGTGGGGCATCGTCCCCCGTCGCGCCGCTGCCGACGAATGGCAGCCACTGATCGCGTGTTTCGAGCATTCGCGCCAGGTATCGGATGTAGAGCGACGTATTGTTGTCGAGGTGTAACAGGACCTCGTGCACGGCATCGCGCAGCACGCCGGACTCGCCCAGCCAGTCGAGCGTGGCGGCTGCAGCAGCGCGGTAAAGCGCCTTCACCTCGGCATCGCCGGCAACAGCATTGCCGCTGGCCGCAGCGCCGGTCAGCGGTTGCATTCCTGCAATCGCCGCGTTCAGCGAGTCGAGTGTCTGGATGCGCATGCGCCGCGGGTTGGCGACGATCTGCCAGCCTTTCTCCCGATCCCGATCGAGAGCCGCAGCCGCCGCCGCGGCAGTTACGCGCTCGTGTGCCGCCTCTGGCACGTCGCCATGCAGCGAACGGCGCAAAGCCTGCAGGACCCGGTACTGCATTTCCGCCGCTGCCTTGCGCGTGAACGTGATCGCGATGATTTCCTCGGGCGAATCGACGGTCGCCAGCAGACGCAGATAGCGCTGGATGAGCAGCTCCGTTTTTCCGGAGCCGGCCGGCGCCTGCACGATGAACGAGCGCATTACGTCCAGCGCATCATTCCGCGCTTGTTCGTCGGCTGCCAGCAGCGCAGCGTCATGCGTCACGCCGGAGCTCTCCGAATCGTGACAGAATAGCGAGCGGCCGCGCATCGCGGCGCGTTTGCCAGTAGCGAATGCGGACGTCGCCGGCCGCGAGATCGGCCGCCGAACTCTCGATGGCCTGCATCCAGTGCCGCAAGTTTCGCGCCCACTCATCCTCACCCATTGCATCGCGCCCTGGTCCGTCGAGTGCGGTCCCGCGGCTGTCGATGTTGTACAAGCCGAGCGCCACTACCGGTTCTTCGATGGCCATTGCGTACACGAGCAATTGCACGTCCGTCGGTTCGCCGCTGCGGTCCAGGAACTTTCGCGGGGCGCCGGTCTTGTAATCGAGGATCGCAACGGTATCGTCGTCGTAGCGGTCGATCCGATCGATGCGCAGCCCCAGCTGCACCCCGGCCAGTACGAAGTCCATCGACCGCTCGACCGCATGGACTACGAAACTTTTCCGCTGCAGGTCCACCGCAACGACTTCTCGCAGCAGGCGCGATACTCGCTCGCGCTCCAGCGCGAGCAATTCCCTGAGCACCCGATCCGCATGGCGCTCGTAGCGCGCGAACGCGCGGTTCAACGCGGTCTTGATACGTTGCTCGAGCTCCTTGCCGTGCCACCCGCGGATGTCTGCCTGCGACGGCGCCTCCTGGTAAAGATGAAACGCCGCCGCATGGATGAGGTTGCCACGCAGAATCGGAGACAGGCCTGGGACGATCGGCCTTAGCGCGGAAATGCCGAGGCGGCCCATCGCAAATGCGCTGAACGGTTCGGTCACTTGCCATTGGATGGTGGCGGCGCCGCCGGCGAGTGACTCGCCGGATGACACGGGGGGCACCGGGTCGCTTGCCAGCTCGGTAACTTTGGCCAGGCCGCATAGCCGCTGTGCGTGCCAGCCGGGATCTTCGGCCGGGCTCCCGGCAGGCGTATCTGCGAGGAGCGCGGTCGGCGTCTCGATCGAGTCCCCGCTGCGCAACGGGTAACTGCAGGTGCAGGCCGTGGCGCTGCCCAGCAGACGCTCGACGACCCGTTGTGCATAAGCAGCGGTATCGTCAGGATCCGCATTCGGCAGCCCGTAGTGGCGCTGCAGGCGGCGGGAAATCAGCGCCGTCGGCCGGCTGGCCGGTGGCCACTGGCTTGCCGTGAGGCCGGCAATCCAAAGCTGGTCGAACTCGAGCCCGGCAGCCTCCAGCGGCCCGAGCACCTGCACCATGGCGCCTTCCATTTCCGGCTGGAAAATCGTCTCGGAGGCCATTGCGCTCAACTGCCCGATCGCCTGGGCGGGGGTCGTTTTGGGAACGACGAGTTCCAGCCTCGCGAAATCATTCAGTAGATCGCGCCACCGATTGACGAGCTGGAAGTCTGCGCTTTCCAGCGCCATGTCCCCCGGCCAACGGAAATCTTCCAGCAGTGCGTCGGCGAATTCCGCCCAGTGCGCCGGTGAGGCTTCACGTGGGCCTGACCGGCGCATGTCGGCGAGCGTGCCTGCCTGTGCCAGCCATTCACTTGCGTCGTCCGGTGCCTTGCGATCGCTGAATGTCCGCAACAGCAACTCGGGCGTCCAGTTGCGGTCTGGAATGCGGCGCAGTTCGAGTTCGAGCCGGGCACGGGCATCGATACTCCCCACGCCCAGGAACGGTGTCCGCATCAACAGGCTGAGGTCCCTGCTGCTGATCGCGCTGTATGTCCAGCGCAGCAGGAGCAATGCGATTTCAACAGCCGGATAGTCTCGCAGTGGACGACCGAGGGATACGTTTACCGCCGCGCGCTGCGAGAGCGGGCCATATTGCCAGCCGGGCACCAGTCCCTCGCGCACCAGTCGGCCGGCGCGGGCGGCGTCCTGTTCCAGGCTGCTAACGACGATGCCGACGCGAAGGTGATGATCTTCCTCGAGTTGCCTGCGTGCCCATGCCCCGGCATTGCGGAGTTCGGCGTCCGGGTTGGCGCATTCTATGACACGAGCATGACGCCCGCTTACGTCGACTGCGGCCAGCTCGACACGCGTACCGAGCTCGCGTAACGCGGCCAGCAGCCCATCGGCCTCCGGTGTAAAGCGATCGAAGCCTGCGAGCACGAGCCGTTCCGGCGCCGACACATCACCTGCCTGGACGGCGGCGGTGACCGCGCTGCCGAGCATGGCTTCGTCGATCCAGCCCCGGGTCGCAAGTCGTTCCCGGTATCGCGCCGCGGCGTCGGCAAATACGCGCTGGTCACGGCTGCTTGCTGCGGACGCGCATTCCTCGAACGGCACGCACCATTCGTGCAGCCTTATCCACGCATCGCGAGCGTGCCGCGTGAGGCCGGCAATATTCACGAGCGGATCGTCAATCACCTCGCGCAGGATGCTTTCCCAGAGGACACGGCTCTGATGTGCATTGAGCCGTGTCGGCTGCCGCTCGGGGCCGGCCGACGCCAGCAGCCGATGCAGCCAGTCCGGCCAGGCGACGATCACGGGCGTCAGCCACGCACGATGGCCGCTTGCCAGCTGTCGCGCGTTGTATTCAGCGGTCAGCAACCGGGCGAGACGCCGGCTCCCGGTCACTACCTGTGCCGCATCGTCGCAGACGTCGGGCAACCAGCCATACATGATTCAGGCGTGTTGAACGAGCACGTCGTCGATTCGATCGAACACCGTATGCAAGGTATCGGGGTCGGGCAAGGTAGTTATGCGGAAGTGATCCGTATAGCGCGTGTTGAAACTGCTGCCCGGCGCAACCAGAACGTGACGCTTCTCCAGCAGTTCCAGGGCAAATTGCTGGTCGTCCAGTTTGTCCGCAAATCGCTTGTGCAGCCTGACGAACGCGTACATGGCCCCCATGGGCGCCACGAGGCTGAGGTACGGGCTGCCGGCCACGCGCTCGATGATGCATTGCCGGGACTGGTACAGGCGCCCGCCGGGCTGCACGAGTTCGCCGATGCTCTGGAAACCTCCGAGCGCCGTTTGTACGGCCCACTGCCCCGGTACATTGCTGCAAAGCCGCAGCGCGGCCAGCAATTCCATGCCGTGAATGTAGTCACGCGCTCGCTCTATATCGCCGCCGAATACGCACCAGCCGACCCGATATCCGCAGGCGCGGTAAACCTTGGACAGGCCGGAATACGTCAGGCACACGACGCCGTCGCCGGCCAGCGTGGCGAACGGTATGAATTCGGCGTCGTCGTAGACCATCTGGTCGTAGATTTCGTCTGCAAGCACGACGATGCCGGTTTCGGCCGCGATATCTGCAATCTGCCCGAGGGTCTCGCGGTCGTATACTGCGCCGCTCGGATTGTTCGGATTGATGACCACGATGGCTCGCGTGCGATCCGTAATGAGCTCGCGAATGCTCGTCGGGTCCGGCATGAAGTCATTTTCGGGCAGGCAGTCGTAATAGCGCGGCACGCCACCGTTCAATACGACCGCTGCGGACCACAATGGATAATCGGGGCTCGGAATCAGGACCTCATCGCCCGGGTTCAACAGGGCGCGCAATGACAGATCGATGAGCTCGCTGACGCCGTTGCCGACGAACACCTCTTCGGCACTGACATGGTGGATGCCACGATTCTGCTGCTGCATGACCACCGCCTCGCGCGCCGGGAAAATGCCCTTCTGGTGGCAATAGGCTTCCGCCTGGCCGAGGTTCTCGATCATGGCAAGGCGCATCGTCTCCGGCGTCCTGAATCCGAACAACCCGGGGTTACCGATATTCAGCGAGATGATCTCGTAACCGCGTTTTTCGAGCTCGTCTGCATGATGCGCGAGCTGGCCGCGAATTTCATACTTGACCTCGCCCAGCGCGCTGCTTGCCGCAACAGCACCGGTCGTTCCGTTGCCCTTCTTCAAAGTTGTAACGCTCAAATCGTTCCCGCTTCTCTCAGCTGTGAAATTGTCTCTTCAGAATAGCCCAACCAGTCCGCTAATACTTCCCCGGAGTGTTCTCCGAGCAACGGCGGTGCCGAATGGTAACTGACCTCGCCGGACGAGAATCTGACGGGGTTGGCAACCGTGGGCAGCGTGTTGTCGTATGGGTGAGGCAAGCTCCGGACGAGTCCGCACTCGGCCGCGTAGGCGCTGGAAAACACCTCGTCAACGTCGTTTATCGGGCTGCACGGTACGCCGGATTCCGCCAGTCCGCGCAGCCAGTGATCTGACGTCTCTTGCTCGAGCGCGGTGCTCATCAGCGCGACGAGTTCCACGCGGTTGGCGAGGCGGTCCTCGTTGCGCTGAAAGCGGGGGTCCCCGGCAAGCTCGGGCATGCCGCAACAGCGCATGCAGTCGGCGAACTGACGGTCGTTGCCCACCGCGACCATGATGAAACCGTCGGCGGTCCGGAAAGCCTGGTACGGGACGATATTCGGATGCGCCGTGCCGAGCCGGCCCGGAACCGTGCCGCCAACGAGGAAATTCATGGCCTGGTTTGCGAGCCACGCGACCTGGCTGTCGTAAAGCGGTATTTCTATTGACTGGCCCCGGCCGCTGCCCGACCGTTCGTGCAGGGCCGCGATAATCGCTGTAGCGGCGTACATGCCGCACATGATGTCCGCAATTGCGACACCGACCTTTTGCGGCTCGCCGCCGTCTGCGTCAGGCGGCCCGGTGATGCTCATCAGGCCTCCCGCAGCCTGGATCATTGCATCGTAGCCTGGATCGCCGGCCCGCGTGCTATCGCGGGCAAACGCCGAAATCGTGCAAACGATCAGGCCCGGGTTGTCGTGCCGCAGCTCATCGACGTTCAGCCCCCAACGCTCGAGCGTGCCGGCTTTGAAGTTCTCGACAATGACATCGGCGTGTGCGGCGAGCTCACGGATCAGGCGCTGGCCAGCGGCGGACGACAGCTCCAGGGTGAGCGAGCGCTTGTTGCGATTCGTGGCAAGGAAATAGGCGGATTCGCGCCCGGCACCGCCGGCTTTTTCCCGCAGCCAGGGCGGACCCCACTGCCGGGTATCGTCGCCGGCACCGGGACGTTCGACCTTGATCACGTCGGCGCCATAATCACCAAGCAACTGGGTCGCCCACGGCCCCGCCAGAACCCGTGAAAGATCGAGCACGCGGATCGCCGACAGGGGACCGCTCATGCTTTAGCTCCGGGCACTAAAAACCCGGCCAGCTGTGAAGCTGGCCGGGCGGGTCCGCACGGAGATTGCGGATTGCGTGACCGACATGTCCGTCTGTACGCAGACACGTCAGTCCAGCTCTTCCACCTCGGCGCTATCGACACTGTCGATCGCCGGGGCCGGTTCTGTGGCCGGTTCTCGTTTACCAAACCGGACCAGTAAGTTGTCGTATTCTTCGGGCGTCAATTCCCTGATGCCCGCCATGCGGATGCGTTCGGGGCCGAAGCCATCATCGACAATGATATCGTCGAATCCGCCGCATACCCGGCCGTTCGTGGACCGGAATCCGATTTTCCAGGATGCCCTCAGGCCGACCGCTCGGCGACTGAGCCAGATGTGGTACTTACGGCCGGCATGCGCCGTTACCACGAGGTTGGCATCGTCCAGTACCCGATAGTCTCGGATAGTCCTTGTCGAGATGCAATCCGGACGCGCCGTGACCGGGTCCGAATGGCCCTCCCGCGAGGGTTCAGCTGAGCCGGCACATGCTATCAAATTACTTGATAAAAATACGATAAATAGCTGTTTTAAAAACATTTATTGGTGAGCGGTTCCCGCGTTTCAAGCGATCCTGCCCGTGTTTCGAGGCCAGCTCCGCAGCCGCTGGTCGAGTACCGGATCCGGCGTTAAGTTTACGCCTGTTCCGCAGAATTCGTGGCCGCATTTCTACCTATACTGCGGCCGATGATCCGACCGGCCTCGTGGGATCACGGATCCACTCGCTCCAGGAGCCGACATAGACGCGAGGCTCTCTGTAGCCCGCCAGGAGCCCCGAAATCGCAACGTGACACGCAGTCACTCCGGAGCCGCACATAACGCCCCACGGCACGCTCTCGTCCGCACCGAGCAACGGCTCCATTAACTCTCGCAGAGTGTCACCGTCCAGCCAGGTACCGTCTTCCCTCAGGCAGTCGGTGAAAGGCAGGTTCCCGGTTCCCGGTATGTGCCCTGCCCTGGAGTCGATCGGTTCTGCCTCGCCGCGAAACCGCGCACCGTCCCGGGCATCGATCAGCAGGCATTCGCCCTTGCCATCGAGGCCGGCGACGATTTCCATGGTCTTCAGTACCCGCGCCGGATCTGCCACGGCCCGGAAATCACGACGGGCTACCGCTTGCTCTCCTGACTCGAGCGGCAGCTTGCGGGCCAGCCAGGCCGGCAGTCCGCCGTCCAGCACCGTGACATTTCGATGCCCGAGCCAGCGCAACAACCACCACGCGCGGGAGGCGATCGCTCCACCGGTTGCGTCATAGCAGATGACGTCGACGTCCGCGTCGATACCGAGCCGGGAAAACACGGCCTCGGCATCTGCGACCTTCGGCAGAGGATGTCGCCCACTATGCGGCGTTATCGGGCCGGAGAGATCCTTGTCCAGGTCCGCATAGACGGCGCCGGGAATATGAGCCTCGAGATAGGCGGCGCGGCCTGCGTGCGGTGCCATGAGGTCGAATCGGCAGTCGATGATGCGGAGCTGCCGGTTTTCGCTGCCGGACGCCAGTTCGGCCGCGCTGGTCAGGAGACTGTTTCGTAACGCACTGTCCAATTGTCAATACCCAAAATGCTGTAGTTTCACGCCTTGTACACCCCGGTAGCCTCGTAGACAATAGCGATCCCGTCTGCCGACGGGCGCCTGCCCGGCGAGCATTCTGAAGCAAGGGAGACAGTCTGGTGGAGAAAATTCTGGTAGGCCTGAAGCGAGTGGTGGACTACAACGTTCGCGTGCGCGTCAAGGGTGACGGCAGCGGCGTGGAGACGGAAGGCGTCAAGATGAGCATCAATCCCTTCGACGAGATCGCCCTCGAGGAAGCGCTGCGCATCAAGGAGCGCGGCGAGGCAAACGAGGTCGTCGTCGTGTCGATCGGATCGGGCGATGCACAACAGCAGCTGCGAACGGGGCTTGCGATGGGGGCCGACCGGGCTATCCTGGTCGAGACGGGGGACGTGCCGGATCCACTGAGCTGTGCCCGGGCCCTGCTCGAGATCGTCAATCGCGAGAATCCTGAACTGGTGATCCTGGGCAAGCAGGCGATCGACAACGATAACGCTCAGACCGGCCAGATGCTCGCCGCACTCTGGGGCCGGCCGCAGGCAACCTTCGCATCGAAGCTCGAATTCAGCGGCAGCACAGTCCGCGTGACGCGCGAGGTCGACGCGGGGCTCGATGTGATCGAGGTCGACCTGCCCGCCGTAATCACCGCGGACCTGCGCCTCAATGAGCCGCGCTACGTGAAGCTCCCGGACATCATGAAAGCGAAAAAGAAACCGCTCGACCAGGTACCCCTGGCTGAACTTTCGCTGCCGGAGAGCCCGGCGATTGCCGAGACCAGCTTCGAATCACCTGCCGCCCGTGAGCGGGGCATCATGGTCGACGACGTTGCGGGCCTCGTCGGCGCACTGAAAGACAAGGGATTACTGTAATGGCCAGGATACTGTTGATCGCCGAGCACAATGGCACGAGCCTGAGCCCCAGTACCGCGAAGTGTGTCGCCTGTGCGGCGGAAATAGCCGGCGCAGAGATCGACGTGGCCGTCTTCGCCGAGAATGCGGGCGACGTGGCAGCAGAAGCGGCGAGCCTGGAATCGGTCAGCCGGGTACTCAGCAATGACAGCGCAGCAAATCGCGGCGCCCTGGCCGCGGTGCTCGCGCCGCACATTGTCGCGATGGCCGACAGCTACGACTACATCTTCGGCCCGTCCACGACCTTCGGCAAGGACCTCATGCCGCGAGTGGCTGCCCTCCTCGGGGTCAACCAGGTCAGCGACATCATGAGCGTCGAGGGCGAGCGTACATTCAAGCGTCCGATTTACGCCGGCAGTGCGGTGGTCACCGTCGAGGTGCCGGCCGGAGTGCCGGTGGTTGCGACCATCAGGACGGCATCCTTTCGTGCCGTCAGCGCGGGCAATTCCGCTCCGGTAGAGACTCTGGAAGTGTCCGCGGATGTCCCTGAGCACACGCGCTACATCGCGAGCGAAACCGGTAAGTCCGACAGGCCTGACCTGCAATCGGCATCACGTGTCGTAGCCGGCGGGCGGGCCCTCGGCAGCGAGGAGAGTTTCGACCTGATCTACAGGCTTGCAGACAAACTCGAAGCCGGCGTCGGTGCTTCGCGCGCCGCCGTCGATGCCGGTTATGTGCCGAACGAGATGCAGGTGGGCCAGACCGGGCGGATCATCGCGCCGGATCTCTATATTGCGATCGGCATCTCCGGCGCCATCCAGCACCTGACTGGGATCAAGGACGCGGGGACGATTGTTGCAATCAACAAGGACGAGGAGGCGCCGATATTCGAAGTCGCGGACATCGGCCTGGTGGGCGACCTTTTCAACGTCGTGCCCGAGCTTACCGAGGCACTGGATTGAACGGGCGGCGCCCTCCCGGGCGCCGCGGCCTGATTGTCTAGAGGGCGTCGAGGATCGCCTCGGCTTTGCTGACCTCGAACTGACCCGGTGCTTCAACCGCCACGTGGGTCGCGGTGCCGTCGTCCACGATCAACGCGAATCGCTGGCCACGCATGCCCATGCCGAAGCCCGTGCCGTCCATTTCCAGCCCCAGTGCCCGGGCGTAGTCGCCGTTGCCGTCGGCCAGCATCATGACCGTGTCGCCGACACCGCGGTCCTTGCCCCAGGCATCCATGACGAACACGTCGTTGACCGCCATGCAAGCGATCGTGTCGACGCCTTTCGCCAAAATTTCTTCCGCGCGGTCGACAAATCCCGGCAGGTGATTCATCGAACAGGTCGGCGTGAATGCGCCCGGTACCGACACCAGTACTACTTTCTTGCCTGAAAACAGGTCGTCCGTCGAAATCGCTCCCGGGCCCGTGTCGGTCATGACACCGAAGGTGCCGCCCGGCATCTTGTCTCCCGCTTGAATAGTCATTCAGTTCTCCTGGTCTGATCGTGTAGCGAAGCCGTGAATCGGCCCACGTCTAGCCCGGAATGATAATCGCTGGTACGGCCGTAGTCATGCGTGGGCGGGCTTTTTCGGTTCGCAACAATGTCGCCGGTGTGCCGCAAGCCGTATAATGCTGCGCTGCAATCAGGAGGCGTCATGGACTTTTCACTTACTGAAGAACAGCAGATGATTCGTGATGCGGCTCGCGAATTTGCCCGGAACGAGATAGCGCCGGTTGCGGCGGAATTCGATCGTAGCGGCGAGTTTCCGTCGCAGACGATCAGGGCGGCCGCCGAACTGGGCTTCATGGGGATCGAAATTCCCGAGGAATACGGCGGCTCTGGCCTCGACCCGATCAGCTACGCGCTCGTGATGGAGGAAATTTCGGCGGCGGATGCAGCCCACGGGACCATTATCTCGGTCAATAACTCGCTGTTCGGCGTGCCATTGCTCGAGTTCGGGACCGAGGAGCAGAAGCAGAAATACCTCGTCCCGGTCGCGTCCGGCGAAATGAACGGCGCCTACGCACTGACCGAGCCGCAGTCCGGATCCGATGCAGGTGCGATGCGGGCCAAAGCCGTACTCTCGGAAGACGGCACCCACTACACGATCAATGGCAAGAAGTCCTGGATTACGTCGGGGCCTGTGGCCAGATACGTCGTGTTTTTTGCTCAGACCGTGGGTGTGGACGGCGAGTCGAAAGGCATCAGCGCGTTCATAGTCGACGCGGAAGCGGAAGGCTATCTTCGCGGCAAATTGGAACCGAAACTCGGAATACGGGCCTCGGCAACCTGCGAGATCGAACTCGAAAACTACCGCTGCCCGGTCGAGGACCGGATCGGTGACGAGGGACAGGGATTCAAGATCGCGATGACGGTTCTGGACGCTGGACGCGTCGGCATCGCCGCTCAATCGCTGGGAATTGCGCGAGCTGCATACGATGCGGCGCTCGAATACTCGCGGGAGCGCAAGGCGTTCGGGGCGGCCATCGGCACGTTCCAGTCCATCCAGAACAAACTGGCCGACATGAGAACGCGAATCGAAGCATCGCGGCTGCTCGTCATGCAGGCTGCCTGGGGTAAAGCCGAATGCAAGAAGACCGGGCAGAAAAATACGCTCAATGCGAGTATGGCCAAGCTGTTCGCGTCAGAGACCGCCATGTGGGTCAGCCACCAGGCTGTCCAGATTCACGGCGGCATGGGCTATAGCAAGGAGCTGCCGCTCGAGCGCTATTTTCGCGACGCGAAGATTACGGAAATCTATGAGGGCACCAGCGAAATCCAGCGCATGGTCATCGGCCGACTGGAAACGGGCCTGCGGTAGCATCGGAGCGGCGCACACGGCGCCGGTTTCAGTAGTCGTTCTCGGCGACGTGTACGACCAGGCCGTCCAGTGAATCGTTCACCTCTATCTGGCAGGTAAGGCGGCTGTTCGCTTTACGCTCGAATGCGGCATCGAGCATGCTGTCTTCCATGTCATCCATGGACGGAATCTTGTCGAGCCAGGCCTCGTCGATATAGCTGTGGCACGTGGCGCACGCACACGCCCCCCCGCACTCGGCGACGATGCCTTCGACGTTGTTGTTGATGGCCCCTTCCATGACCGAGTAGCCGTTTTCAACGTCCACTTCCTTACGGGTGCCGTCGGGAGAAATGTAGGTAATCTTGGGCATGGAGCTGGCTGTCATTTTCCAAAGCCGCGAACTATAGGGGCGTTGACCCTCTCAGGTCAACGCCCCTAACGTATCGAGTGTTGTAACGGCGCCGCGCACCGGCGCAACAGCCGGTCAGGCGCGGTCAGCCTGCTTGCGGCGAGCCTCGACTTCCTTGCGCTTCTTGTTCGCGGCCTCCTGGGCGAGGCGAATCTGCTCATTGCGCTCGATGTCGGCATTGATAACCGATATCCACTGCTGGGCGATCTTGCGCGAACGAGTGGTCTTGGACGCGGCGCGAAATGCCTCGATGGCCGCCTGGTAGCGGCGCTTGTTGTACAAGCACATGCCCAATGAAATCTGGGCATTGTCGGCGTTCTTGAGGCCGCCCTTGCGCAGCCCCGCCTGCACGGCGTTGATGCACTCGTCGTAGTTACCGAGGTTCAGGTAGGTGTTGCCGAGGCGTACGTCGAGTTCGCCATCATCGCTCAGCCTCGCGGCTTCCTTCAGCGCGGGCACTGCACGCTCGTCCTCCTGCGACAGCATCCATGCCTGCGACAGCAATCGGTAGTTTTTCGCGGTCTTCGAAACGCGGCCGGACTCCATCTCACGCTCGAGCATGGTTGCCGCCTTGTAAGGTACCTCCGCCTGCATGTAGAGCTGCGCCATGGTCACCAGCTCGGATTCTTTTTCCAGCATGCCCTGGTCGTGTGCAGAACCGTAGGCGGCGATGAGGTTGTTATCCTCGCCGAGCTCCGTGAAAGCACCCGCGAGCGAGAACCAGTAGCGCTTCTTGGGCCAGGTCGCGAGCAGGATCTTCTGGATGTCGCGAACCTGTTTGTAGTCCTCTTGCTGGAAATACGCGAAATTGAGGAGTACATACCAGTCTTCCTTGACAGGCTTGTCCCGCTCCCGCGCGACGCGCATTGCATTCTTGATCGGCTCGATCATGTCCTTGTAGCGCTGCACCTGGTAGAGGTTCTGCGCCTTCAGGATAAAGGGCTCAGGAGCCGGATTGGTCTCCATTGTGAACCATTTATCGAGCGTCTGGAGCGCCTTCTGGTACTTCTCTTCCATCGTGTAGAGCTGTGCCATCGTGTACGTTGTCTGCTTCGCCATCTGCGGCTCGAGACTGGGAATCGCGACCATCTTTTCATAGGTCTTGATCGCGTTTGGCACGTCGTCCATGTTGTAGTAGACGAAGCCGATGTAGTTGAGCACATTGGCTTGCTCGTACTCGGTCAGCTTATCGGGGTTGTACAGGTTGTTCAGAGCCCGCAGGGCACCCTGGTAGTCTTTCGCGTCGACCTGTTCCTGCGCTTTCTGGATCTTGTCGTAGACCTCTTTGCTGACCGCCTGTGCCTGCTTGGTCTTTTGCGCGTCGCGTTCCGCGCGCTCGTCGTCCTGTGCGAATGCACCGCCGGCCGCAAGCACCGTCGCAACGATAGCGAGACAGAGTTTCGGGGTAATTCGGCTCAATATGTTCATAGCGAACTGTTTCCTAATGGTCGTTGGATCCCGCCAGGTATTCGATGCTGCCTATTCCTCGATCTTGAACGTGATACGTGTCTTGACGTTGGGTACGTCCACCGGCACGCCGTCCACGACGCGAGGCTTGTACTTGAATTTCAGCACTGCCCGGGTGGCTGCACGCTCGAACAGACTGCTCGTTGAGAAAACGACCACCGGATCTTTCACGGTCCCGGTCGTTGTCACCGTAAATGACATGTCTACGTAGCCTTCCAGGCCCCTGGACAACGCCCTGGCCGGATAAACCGGCGCGACACGAACGATCGGGAGGTAATCGCCCTCGGCGATATTCATACCGCCGGGCCCACCGATCGACGTCTCTGTTGCAACCGAAGGCGGCGCCACGTTGATCGTAGGCGCAGATGGGTCGATATTGTCCATATCCTGTGGCGGCGTCTCCGGTGGCGTCTCGGGCGGCTTCGGCGGCTTCTCGGGCGTGAAATCTTCCGTATTGAGCGCTTCGTTGCGTTTCACGCGTACGAACTCGAGCTTGGCGCGGTCCCTGGGTTTGGTCAGCGCCTGTTTGCCCGTCGCGATGAGTACCTGCATGAGGAACAACAGGCTCATGGTCACCACGACTCCGATCACGATCGAGAATGCGTATCGGCCATACATCGTTCAACTCTCCTATTCATGGGACCAGTGCGCCGCCCCATTGGTTCCTAGTCTTTGAGCGCCGCTATCGCCACGTTCGTCACGCCGGCCTGCTTGGCGGCTTCCATGACGATGACCAGCATCTCGTTCGTCGATTCCTCGTCAGCCTGGATGACGATCGATCCCTTCGGATTTTCGGCGTGCAGTCTCTCTATCATGCCGCGCACCGCGTTGGGCTCCGTTTCACGGCGGTCAATCCAGATTTCGTCGTTCGCGCTGATCGCGATCAGGATCGCGGCGTCGTCCTGGGAATCGGCCGAGGGCGCATCCGGACGATCCACGTCGATCCCGGCTTCCTTGATAAACGACGCTGTAACGATGAAGAAGATGAGCATGATGAACACGACATCCAGCATTGGCGTCAGGTTGATCTCGTTTTCTTCCTCTTCGCCACCGAACATATTGTCTTTACGCATGGCTTTGTCCTGTGTTGATAGAGCGGGCCGTCAGCCAGTCAAGCCGTTCAGGTCGAACTGTCCGCGATCGAGATATTGTAGACGCCCGCCTGCCGGGACGCGTCCATGACCCAGACCAGCATCTTGTTCGTCGACTTCTTGCTGGCCTGGATTACGACAGACCCTTCCGGGTTCTCGGCATGCAGGCGCTCGATATTGGCGCGCACAGCCCGCGGGTCGATCAGGCGGCGATCGATGAAAATCTGATCGTCGGCCGTGATCGCCACGAGGATATTCGCGTCTTCGGGCTTGGTCTCCGTAACCGGCGCATCGGGCCGGTTTACGTCGATGCCCGCTTCCTTGATGAACGAGGCCGTGACGATAAAGAAAATCAGCATGATGAACACGACGTCGAGCATGGGAGTCAGGTTGATTTCGTTCTCTTCCTCTTCCCCGGCGCCAAATGAAAAATCATGTTTGCGCATTGTCGTTTTCCTCTAGTGATCCATCGTCAGCGAGTCTTCCAGGAAGTGCACTTCCCGCTGTGCACGGCGGCTCAGGATCGTAACCAGCAGTACGCCGGACAACGCGCCGACCATCCCCGCCATCGTCGGGATGGTAGCCTGTGATACGCCGGCGGCCATGGCCCGGACATTACCGGATCCGGATACCGCCATTACCTGGAACACGCTGATCATCCCGGTGACCGTCCCGAGGAGGCCCAGCAATGGGCACAGCGCAACGAGCGTCTGGATCATCGGGATGTTCTTGTTGGTATCGATACTGAATTGCGAAACCAGAAGCTCGCGTATCTGGTGCGCATTCCAGGAACGGCGCTCGGACCGCGATTCCCATTCGTCGTGAATCTTTTGCGACATGGCCCTCATCGAGGTGCGGAAATAGAGAATCCGCTCCACGATGAGAACCCACATCAGGAAGATCACGACGGCTATCCACCGCAATACGGGGCCACCGAGCTCCATGAAGTCGCGGATGGCCTCGAAACTGTCAGTTAGCCAGAGCATGAGTCGTCTCCTAGTGCGATGCCTCTGAATGCTGGGCAACGAGGCCCGCGCTTTGCGACTGGAGAATGTTGATGACCTTGCGGCTCTGACCGCTGACGATGGTGTGCAGCAGTACCATCGGAATCGCGACCACGAGGCCGAGCACCGTGGTCATGAGTGCCTGCGAGATACCACCGGCCATCATCTTCGGATCGCCGGCGCCGTATAGCGTGATGACCTGGAAGGTCTTGATCATGCCGGTAACGGTGCCGAGCAGTCCCATCAGGGGCGCAACGACGGAGATGACCTTGATGAACAGCAGGCCCTTGGTAAGACCCGGCATTTCCTTCAACGCCGCTTCGCTCAGCTTCAACTCGATGGTCTCGGTATCGGCACTCCTGTTGCTCTCGTACGCTGCCATGACGCGGCCGAGCGGATTATCCGTGCTCGCCGAGTCGCGCTTGAGTTGCGCGGCAACCTTGCGGCTGGCGTTGGAGAGACCGGCGAAACGTACGATTGCGATCAACAGGCCAATGATTCCGAGGCCAATGATGCAGTAGCCGACGATGCCACCCTGGTTGATGCGGTCCTTGATCGTCGGGGATTCGACCAGCAGCGCCAGGATGCCGCCCCGGGTGACGTCGAGACCGAATGTGACCGGAGACTCCGTTGCTGCAACCAGGTCCTTTGCGGAATTGGTGTAGCGGGACTGCTCGGGCTGCCGTTGCAGTTCACTCACACGCCGTGTGCTCGCGTCGTACTGCAGGTAGCCAACCGGTCCGGCCAGGTTGAACGCGCCGACCCGCGAAACCTGCATTTGCGTCTCTTCGCCGTTTGCCAGCGTCACCATGTGATCAAATCGCACGACCTTGCCGGTTTCGCTGATCTGGCGTTGCAGCTCGTACCACAGTTGCTCGATGTCCTCGATGGACGCCAGTGAATTAGCGCCGGCCATCTTGCTGCCGAGCGCGACGAGGAAACCCTCACGGTCCGGGAACTGGACGTTGGTCAGCGAGTTGGCGAAACGACCTTGTGCGTCGCCGGCGACCGTCTGCAGCACGCCGAACAGCTCTTTCAAAGCGCCGAGACGCTCATCGAGGGCGGTACGGGCAGCAACGATTTGTGCCTGCCGGTCCTCGAAAAGCTGCTCGAGTCTCTCGCTCTCCCGCTCCTGGCGGTTGCGCTCTGCCCTTGCCTGGTTCAGCAGGTTTTGCTGCTCGTTCTTGCGCCTTGCGAACTCCGCTTCACGCTGACGTGCTTCCTGCGAGTCTCGCGCCTGACCCTGCTGGATCAGCTCGAGTAGCTGCTGCATGCTGCGTGCGTCGTCCTGCGCCTGGGCGGCTCCCGCTCCGAAGACGAGCAGGCCGGCGGCAATAATTGTTGTAATACGTTTCATTATTGTGCCTCCGTCGGGGCGCTAACCGGTACCAGAACGAGTTCCGGCGCAATGAGCTGGTTGGCAATACGAAGACCCTTGCGAACCTCGTTGCGCGCGCCGTTGTCCAGCACCCACTGCCGGGCCTCGTTATCCCACCGCCCGGTGATATTGGTGTCCTCGGACTGGAAGTACAGGCCGACACGGCCAATTCGCAGCATGTTGTAGTCACGTGTCGTGCCATCTTCGAGCGTCAGCGACTGCTTGTATGGCTCGATCGTGCTGCCGTAATCCATTTCGATCTGGAATGCTTCCATCACCTTGCGGAATTTCTCGGCAACACTGACGTCGGAGCGCTCCATGATGTCCTTGAGGCCTTCGATGCGCCCGGTGCGCTCTTCCATAAGGAAAGGAACGTCCAGGGCGATCGACTGCTCGAGGCCATCGACCATCCGTTCCATCAGCGGAAAGATCTGCCGGTTGATAACGTCGACCTGGTCCATGGACAGTGAGATGTCCTCGAGGACCGCTTTCTGCCCTTCGGTCTGTGCCACCATGAGGCGGTTGTAGACCCTGAGGCCGTCGATTTCTTTGTTTATAGCCCGGTACTGGTCTTCCAGCGAACGGGTTCCCTCAACAATATTGTTGATCCGTTCCTGGGATTGCTGAGCCAGGTTTAACCGCCGCAGCTCAGCCTGCAAGACCTGATCGACGGATTGGGCGAAAACGCTGCCGGACAGAGTGACGACTGCAGTGGTAAGTACCGCAATGCTCACGCGCCGGCTGCTGCTTATGCACCGTTTCATGGACGCTCCTTAAAGGTCGTTTTTGTCTAATAGTTTTGGAGAGGGATGCACTGTATCCGCTGAATACCTGCACAAATGGAAGCAGTCCTCGCCAGAGGCGATCCTGCCCGCGCTCGCGGCCCTCTCCACCTTCGCCGCGGCGATGAAATCTCGGACCCTTATATATTCTCTGCTCGTTGTTGGCCCCCCGGCGTGCTGTACGCCGGCTTCCCCGCCTGTTATTTCGTTTGTGACTTCAGGTCCTGAAGCTCCCGGCGGCAAGAATAACATAAGACTCGTGGATCGCCAGCTTAACTGCGACATAAAGCCGGCGCGCCGTATGACAGGCCCTGCATCGCGACAGCGTTACCGTCCGTTCGGACCGCCGGCGTTGCAGTGCCTCGCATGCGACGGACCGCTCGCGCCGGCATCAGGCGGGATGACTTTAGTAACACAAGTAACTGAATTTTCGAAAGTTGACATCCAACAGGGCTTGCAACATGATGCGCTGCATGATTAGTCTGCGCGCTTGCCGGATTGCCCGACGCGAACTGCTTCGTTCGCAGCTCGTGCTCGATCTTCTTATAAGGAGACACGGCGGGTAGCGCGTATCCCGATAACGGAAATCGTAAGCCCCGCATCCGCCACGGATTGTGGGGTTTTTTTTGATTGCAGATGCTCGAGGAAATGAAACCATGAAGATGTATTCAGAAGCGGATGTCGACGCCACGTGCCTGGACGATCGCCAGGTAACGATACTGGGCTATGGCAGCCAGGGGCGTGCTCACGCGCTGAATCTCAAGGACAGTGGATTCAATGTGGTCATGGGTCTGCGGCGTGATGGCGCCAGTTGGGCCCAGGCCGAAGCCGACGGGCTGACCGTGATGGAGCCCGCGGAAGCCGTGAAGGATGCCGCTATCGTGGCGTTTCTCACACCCGACATGGTGCAGAAGCGCCTTTATGGCGCCGTAGTCGACAACATTGCCGAAGGTGCGGCGCTGCTATTCGCACACGGCTTCGCCGTGCATTTCAAGCAGATCGAGCCGCGCCGCGACCTCGATACCGTGCTGATTGCACCCAAGGGCCCGGGCGGTCTCGTGCGGCGCCAGTATGAGGAAGGTCACGGCGTGCCCTGCCTCGTCGCCGTCCACCAGGACGCCAGCGGTGACGCGCTGAAACTGGCGCTTGCGTATGCGGCCGGCATCGGTGGCGCCCGCGCCGGAGTTATCGAGACCACCTTCGCCGAGGAGACCGAGACGGACCTGTTCGGCGAACAGGCGGTTCTTTGCGGCGGTGCGACCGAACTCATCGTGGCGGGCTTCGAGACCCTCGTCGAGGCCGGGTACCAGCCGGAAGTTGCGTATTACGAAGTCATGCACGAACTGAAGCTCATCGTAGACCTGCTTCACGAAGGCGGCCTTCGCAAGATGCACAAGTTCATCAGCGACACGGCGGCCTATGGCGACATGGTCAGTGGTCCGCGCGTGGTGGACGGGAATTCACGCAAACAGATGCAAGCGGTTCTCCGGGATATCCAGGACGGCACCTTCGCCCGCAACTGGATTGCCGAGAACGAAGCCGGTATGCCGGAATTCAAACGCATGATGAAAGCCGACCTCGAGCACCCGATCGAGAAAGTCGGCGCGGAGCTTCGTAGCCGCATGGACTGGCTGGAAGAGTAAGCATTTTCGATACGTTGCCGGAGGAAATACGCATGTCGGTAGAGCGAGTTCGCATTTTTGATACGACATTGCGCGACGGGGAGCAGGCGCCCGGTTGCAGCATGACGCTGCGGGAGAAGTTGCGCGTCGCGAAGGCTCTGTCCGAGCTGAACGTGGACATCATCGAGGCCGGGTTTCCCGCGGCCTCGCCGGGCGACTTCGAGTCCGTGAAGGCGATCGCGGACGAGAACTTCGGCCCTGTAATTTGCGGCCTCGCCCGCTGTAACCCGAACGACATCGAAAAGGTATACGCGGCCGTCAAGGGATCCGAGCATCATCGAATCCACGTATTCGTTGCGACGAGCGCGATCCATCGCGAGCACAAGCTCAAGATGGCCAAGGAAGAGATCATCAAGAGCGCCGTCGGCGCGGTCCGGATGGCCCGCGATCTTTGCAACGACGTCGAGTTCTCGCCGGAGGACGCATCGAGAACCGAGCTGTCCTACCTGGCGGAGGTCGTAGCCGCGGCAATCGAGGCCGGCGCAACGACGGTGAACATCCCCGACACGGTCGGCTATACCGTGCCGGGGGAATTCGATCGGCTGTTCCGCTACCTCAAACAGCATGTGCCGGGGATCGACGATATCACGCTGTCCGTGCACTGCCACAACGACCTCGGCATGGCGGTCGCCAACAGTCTCGCTGCGGTCGCGGCAGGCGCTCGGCAGATCGAGTGCACGATCAACGGCATCGGCGAGCGCGCCGGTAATTGCAGCCTCGAGGAAGTCGTCATGGCGCTCAAGACCCGCGCCGAGTTCTTCGAACTCGACACGGCGATAGACACGACCCGCCTCTACCCGAGTTCGAGGCTGGTTTCGAGCATCACGGGCATGCACGTACCGCGGAATAAAGCGATTGTCGGCGAGAACGCGTTTGCGCACGAAGCCGGCATCCACCAGCACGGCATGCTGCAGCACGCGTCCACTTACGAAATCATGCGGCCCGAGGATGTCGGCATCAGCCGCTCCAACCTCGTCCTCGGTAAACACAGCGGCCGGCATGCGTTTCGCGACCGGGTGCGTGAACTCGGGTTCGATCTGGACGAATTCGAGGCCAACCGGGCGTTCCAGGAGTTCAAGAAGCTCGCTGATCGCAAGAAAGACGTCTACGACAGCGATATCGAGGCCATCATCATGAGTGCCGACAGCACGTCACCGGGACCCTGGGCACTGGCGTCGCTGCAGGTGAATACCCGCACGGGCGAGGACGCCGAAGCCGATGTCTCGTTGCAGGGCGAAGGCGGCGAGGAAAGCCGTGGCACGGCACAGGGTGACGGACCCATTGCGGCTTCTTTCCTGGCCCTGGAAAAAGCCACCGGCGTCGACCTCGTGCTGCGTAACTTCGAAGTGCACAGCACCTCGATCGGCGAAGATGCACAGGGCGAAGTAACGGTCGCGGTCGAGCACGACGGTGCAAGCTATCGGGGCCACGGCACCAGCGTAGATATCGTCGAGGCCGGCGCGCGAGCCTATCTCGAGGTCATCAACCGGGTCTTACGCCGGGCGCAGAGCAATGCGGCACCGCGCTCCGGGCCGGGCGATGCCTCGCGTGCCACCATCTGAGAGCCGGGGACCTACGCTCTTGCCGAACGCGCGTACGCTTGTCGAGAAAGTATGGGCCGAGCACGTGGTCGTGCCGGAGACGGCGGCGGCCCCGGCCGTGCTGTACATCGACCTGCACCTTATTCACGAGGTCACTACGCCGCAGGCGTTTGCGCTGCTACGCGAGCGGGGTCTGCCGGTGAGGCGCCCGGACCTTACCCTGGCAACGATGGACCACTCCACGCCGACGACGCCGGTCACCAGTCTTCGCGACATCGACGTGGTGAGCGAGAGTGCGGCTAACCAGATCCGGCAGATGGTCAGGAACTGCCGGGACTTCGGAATCGATCTTCTCGGTTTTGGCAGCGAGCAGCGCGGCATCGTGCACGTCATCGGGCCGGAGCTCGGCGCCAGCCAGCCGGGCAAGACGATCGTCTGCGGGGACAGCCACACGAGCACGCACGGGGCCTTCGGCGCCCTCGCCTTCGGCATCGGTACCACCGAAGTCGGACACGTACTCGCCACGCAATGCCTGCTGCAGCGGGAGCCGAGGTCGCTCGCGGTCAACGTCTCCGGGCATCTGCCGGCGGGCGTCACCGCCAAGGACCTCATCCTCGCGATTATCCGCGAGATCGGCGTGGACGGCGGTACGGGCCACGTCATCGAGTACCGCGGCGAGGCGGTCAGGGCCCTGGACATGGAAGCGCGCATGACGATTTGCAATATGTCGATCGAGGCAGGCGCGCGCGCAGGTCTGATCGGCCCGGACGACACGACCATCGAATATCTCGCCGGCCGCCCGCGGGTACCGCAGGGCGTCGCGTGGGATGCGGCGGTGAGCCGCTGGCGCGGCCTGCGCAGCGACGAAGACGCCGAATTCGACAGGTCCGTCGCGATCGACGCCTCGCAGCTGCAGCCGATGGTCACGTTCGGCACGAATCCCGGCATGGTTGTCGGCATCGACGAGCCGGTGCCGGACCTGAGTGACGCGAGCTTTCGTAAGGCGCTCGAATACATGCAGGTAACGCCCGGCAAGCCGATGTCGGAAAACCCGGTCGATGTCGTGTTCGTCGGCAGCTGCACCAACGGCCGGCTCTCGGATTTGCAGCAGGCGGCCGATATATTGCGTGGCCGCACGATTGCCGACGGGGTGCGCATGCTCGTGGTACCGGGATCGCAACAGGTGAAACAACGTGCGGAAGAGCTGGGACTGCATCGCATTTTTACCGGGGCGGGCGCGGAATGGCGCGAGTCCGGTTGTTCGATGTGCCTGGGCATGAACGGCGATACCGTCGCATCGGGCCAGCTCAGCGTCAGCACCAGCAACCGCAATTTCGAAGGCCGCCAGGGTATCGGCGCGCGCACCGTTCTCGCCAGCCCGGCCACGGCTGCCGCATCGGCGGTGATGGGGCGTGTCGCGGACCCCCGGGGGCTCAAGTGACGGGCAGACGATGGACGCACTGATTTCCCTGCAGTCGCGAACGGTCGTCCTGCCGACGCGCGACATCGACACGGACCAGATCATTCCGGCGCGTTTCCTGACGACAACGTCCCGCGAGGGCCTCGGTGACGCGCTGTTCCACGACCTGCGCTACGATCAGGATGGCGCGGTGCGTGCCGAGTTTCCGCTCAACGATCCTGCCACCCGCGACTGCGAAATCCTCGTCGCCGGCAACAACTTCGGCTGCGGCTCCTCCCGCGAGCACGCGCCGTGGGCGTTAGTCGACTACGGGTTCAGGGCGGTGATCTCGACCGAATTTGCCGACATATTCAGAAATAATGCTTTAAAAAACGGTTTGTTACCGATTGTTGTTGATGCTGACACTCATGACTGGTTGATTGCCCATCCGGGCGCCGAACTGGGCATCAATGTCGAGGCTTCGTCGCTGGAACTGCCGGACGGCCGGATTATCGAGTACCCCATCGATGCCTTTGCGCGCTACTGCCTTACCCGGGGTATCGATCAGCTCGGCTACCTGCAGCAGCAGTCGGCCGCAGTCGCAACGTTCGAGGAGACACGCTCTTGGAAGCCTTGATTACGGTGCTACCGGGTGACGGTATCGGTCCGGAGGTTGCCGCGGCCGGGCGCGCCGTGCTCGAGCGCATTGCCGAGCGTCACGGGCATCGTTTCAAATTCAGCGAGCAGCTGATCGGTGGCGCCGCGATTGACGCGATCGGCGAGCCCCTGCCGGACGGTACCGTAGCGAGCTGCAAGGACAGCAATGCGGTGCTCCTCGGCGCTGTCGGCGGGCCGAAATGGTCCGATCCGAATGCGCCTGTGCGGCCGGAACAGGGATTGCTGGGGCTCCGCTCGGTCCTGGGCGTATTCGCGAACCTGCGGCCGGTAACGGTCTACCCCGAACTTGCCGCTGCATCCCCGATCCGTGCCGAGATTCTCGAGGGTGTGGATATCGTGGTCGTGCGGGAGCTGACGGGTGGCATCTATTTCGGCGAGAAAAGCCGCGACGAATTCTCCGCCAGCGATATTTGCAAGTACCACACGCACGAAATCGAACGCATCGTTCGCGTCGCGGCGCAGCTCGCGAGCGGTCGTCGCGGCAAGGTCTGTTCGGTCGACAAGGCGAATGTGCTCGAAACGTCCCGGCTCTGGCGCGAAGTGACCGACCGGTTGATGGCGGCGGAATTTCCGGGCATCGAGCTCGAGACGCTCCTCGTCGATGCGGCGGCCATGCATTTGCTGAGCCGCCCGGCCGACTTCGACGTGATGGTTACGGAGAACATGTTCGGCGATATTCTCACCGATGAGGCCTCGATGCTGGCGGGCTCGCTCGGCATGCTGCCGTCGGCCTCCCTCGGTGAAACCAGGCGCGGCCTGTTCGAGCCGATTCACGGCTCTGCGCCGGATATCGCGGGCAAAGGCATCGCCAACCCCTGCGGAACCATCGCCAGCGTGGCGATGCTGTTGCGGCACAGCTTCGGGCTCGCAGAGGAAGCCGATGCGGTCGAACAGGCCATCGCGAGGGTCATCGCGGATGGATGCCGCACGGCGGATATCGCAACCGCAGACGGGCAGACGCTCTCGACGTCGGAGATGACCGCGGCAATTATCGGCAAGCTGGGTTAGAAGGGCTCGACCCTGCCGTCGGCGCCTTGCGAAGCATCCATTCCACGGCAGCGTCCCGAACCACAGGGATCTCCGGTCAGATCCTGGCTGTCAGCCGAAAACCGCCACCTTTTCCGGTGCCAGTGCTGCGTTCGCCGCGTCCAGCGCCTTCAGCACGTCGGCGACGAGATCCTCGCCCGCTTCCAGCCCGACCGAGAGGCGTATAAGGCTCTGGCGGATTCCTGCCTTCTCGAGCGCCTCGTTACTGACCGGTGCATGGGTCATTGACGGCGGGTGGCACACGAGGCTCTCGACCCCGCCGAGCGATTCCGCCAGCGAAAAACACTGCAGCTGATTGATGAATGCGCGCACCGCCTCCTCGCCGCCATCGATCTCGAAACTGATCATGCCACCGAAGCCGCTCTGCTGCCGTCGGGCAATGGCATGTCCGGGGTGCGTCTCGAGTCCGGGGTAATAGACGCGCCGCACCGCCTCCTGCTCATCGAGCACACGCGCGAGCAGGCTGGCGCTTTCCTCATGCTGGCGCATCCGCACCTGCAGCGTGCGCAGGCCGCGAAGGGTCAGGAAACTGTCGAACGGTGCCCCTGTCGCGCCGATACAGTTCGCCCACCAGGTCAGTTCCTCGGCGAGTTCCGGCGTTGCCGCGACGAGGGCTCCCCCGACCACATCGCTGTGCCCGTTGATGTACTTGGTGGTCGAGTGAATGACGATATCGGCGCCAAGGGCGATCGGCTGCTGCAAGGCCGGCGACAGGAACGTGTTGTCGACGGCGTACAGTGCACCGCAGTCTCTGGCCTGAGCCGCGACCTTCTCGATATCCACGATTCTCAGCAGCGGATTGGAAGGCGTTTCCGTCAGGATCAGCTTCGGCCTGCGTGCGCAGGCGTCTGCTAGCGCCTGTTCATCCGTCTGGTCGATGAACAGGACCTCGAAATGTCCTTTGCGGCCCAGAGCCTCGTAGAGGCGATAGGTCCCTCCGTAGCAGTCGTGCGGAACGACCAGAACGTCCCCGGGTTGCAGTAACTGCACCATGACGTTCAGTGCGCCCATGCCCGATGCCGTGACTACCGCACCTGCCCCGCCTTCGAGGGTAGTCAGCGCCTCGCCCAGCGCGTCCCGGGTGGGATTGCCGGAGCGGGTGTAGTCGTACTGCCGCTTTTCCCCGAAACCGGCGAAGGCATAGTTGGAGGACAGGTGTAATGGCGGCACGACGGCGCCGTGCTGTGTGTCCGACTCGATTGCCGTGCGCACTGCGCGCGTTGTCCTGGATACTTCTGAAGTCATGTTCGGTCTCCGCTGAACGTTCCAATGTCAAACCTTCTCATCGGAACCCTGCGAAGCCCGCAAGGGAGGGGTGTCGTGCCCTTCAGCTGTGCGACGTCCACAGCGTGCTGCACCGACACTCATCTCTCGGAGGCATCGCCTCCGCAGGAGTTGGCACCTTTTCAGGATGGTTAGTCCCGATGGTTGCCCCGGCTTCAAAGGGCCTTTCCCTCAGCCGGTCTCGATGAGTAGTGCACGAGTCTAGGGCCGGTGACGCCGGCCCGTCAAGCGATTCGATCCGACTTTAGTCCCGAATTCATTTGTTTCAACAGTAACTTGCGTACGCCTGACAGGTTTGCCCGGAGAAAATGCTTGCCAGGCTCGATGCAGTGTATTAGTGTATTAACGCGTTAATACATTGGTACGGCAATGAAACCCAACCGCCAGGACAGCGACGACCAGCAGGCACGCGATGAAGAGGCGCTGTTCCGCGCAATCGTGAGCCTGCAAAACACCGGGGAATGCGGCAACTTCCTGCGTGACTTGTGTACGCCGGCAGAACTCCAGGCCCTCGTAGATCGCTGGCACGTCGTCGAGTTGCTGCAGCAGGGGCTGCCCTACCGGCGGATCCATGATCTTACCGGCGTCAGCGTCACTACGATCGGGCGCGTCGCGCGCTTCCTGACCGACGGATTCGGCGGTTACCGGGCTGCCCTGGACCGGATCGGTGCCAATAGCGGCCAACACTCACACTGAGGAAAACTCCCATGGACACCAGTAAGCAGCGCATCAAGATTGCGGTGCAAAAGACCGGTCGCCTCACCGAGCACTCGCTGCACCTGCTCGAGCGGTGTGGCCTCAAGTTCATCCAGAGCAAGGACCAGCTGTTCTGCTTTGGTGAAAACATGCCGATCGATCTGCTGCTCGTTCGCGACGACGACATCCCGGGACTCGTTGCGGACGACATCTGCGACCTCGGCATCGTGGGCCTCAATGTCGTCGAGGAAAAGCGCCTGAGCCGCGAATACGAAGGCAGGGAGACGCTCTTCGACCGGGTGTTCGACCTCGACTTCGGACATTGCCGCCTCTCGATCGCGGCACCGGACGAAACCCCGTATACGGGCATTGAATCTCTCGAAAACAAAGTTATTGCAACGAGTTACGTGTCATTGTTGAGAGAGTTTCTGGAACGCAAGGCGATCGATGCGAGCATCGAATATTTCTCGGGTGCCGTCGAGATCGCGCCCAAGCTCGGCAAGGCCGACTTCATCTGTGACCTGGTTTCCACGGGCAGCACGCTGGCCGCCAACGGTCTCAGCGAGGTGGAGGTGCTGCTCGACAGCGAGGCGGTAATCATCCAGACGCGCGCGCCTCTGCCCGATGACAAGCAGGAACTCGTCAGCCGGATCCTGCAGCGCCTCGACGGCGTTCTGCAGGTTCACGAAAGCAAGTACATCATGCTGCATGCGCCGCGCAAGGCCCTCGGAGAGATTCGAAGGCTGTTGCCCGGCAGCGAAGCACCTACCGTCATTCCACTCGAGGGCACTAACGACAGGGTGGCCGTGCATGCCGTATGCCGGGAAAACGTCTTCTGGGAGACGTTGGAGAATCTGAAGGCGGCGGGCGCCAGTTCGTTGCTCGTCTTGCCCGTGGAAAAGATGCTGGTCTGAGTGATGACACTGCAACGTGCCCGATGGAATATCCTTGACGACGCTGCCCGGCGTGCATTGCTGCGACGCCCTGCGGTAGCAGACGACGCCGCGATCCGGGAGGCGGTGCTCGAAATCGTCGCAGAGGTGAAGCATGGCGGCGATGAAGCGCTTCGCGCGCTCACTGCGCGACTTGACCGGGCCGAACTTGCCGATCTGCGCGTATCCGGCGAGGAACTCGATGCCGCGCTTGCATCGCTGGCCCCTGCGGCAATCGATGCCATAGATGTCGCGATTGCCAACGTGCGTTGTTTCCATGAGGCACAGCGGTTGCCCGACGTGGCCGTCGAGACCATGCCCGGCGTGCGTTGCGAGCGGGTTAGCCGGCCGATCGATGCGGTCGGCCTGTACGTGCCGGCGGGCACGGCTCCCCTGCCCTCGGCGGCTGTCATGCTCGCCGTCCCCGCAGCCATAGCCGGCTGCGCGACGCGAATAGTCTGCACGCCGCCGCGCCCGGATGGTCGCGCCGACCCTGCCGTCGTCGTTGCGGCAGCGCGTGCCGGGATTACCGACCTGTTCAAGATCGGCGGTGCCCAGGCAATTGCGGCAATGGCCTACGGCACGGCCAGCGTGCCAAAAGTCGGCAAGATCTTCGGGCCTGGCAATGCCTGGGTCACCTGTGCCAAATCCGTCGTGTCGGCAGACCCGGAGGGTGCGGCGATCGACATGCCGGCCGGGCCGTCCGAAGTGCTGGTCATCGCCGATGAATCGGCATCGGCGGAATTCGTCGCATCGGACCTGCTGTCGCAGGCGGAGCATGGTGTCGATTCGCAGGTCATGCTCGTGACGACCAGTGGCCGACTGGCCGAAGACGTGGAGGAAGAGCTCGAACAGCAACTCCGGTCGCTATCCCGCGCCGACATTGCGAGGCAGTCGCTGCAGCATGCGCGCGTGGTGATCGTCGATGATCTCGCCATGGCCGTCGAAGTCAGCAACCGGTATGCGCCCGAGCACCTGATCCTGCAGTGCGACGATGCCCGTGCGCTGCTGCCGGCGATTACCAATGCAGGCTCGGTGTTCGTAGGACAGTGGACACCGGAATCGGTGGGTGATTACTGCAGCGGGACCAACCACGTGCTGCCGACGTACGGCTATGCGCGCAGCTACAGCGGGCTGAGCCTGGACCAGTTCATGCGCGGCATGACCGTGCAGGAACTGACGCGGGACGGGCTTGCAGGCCTTTCCGAGGCCGTGGTGACGCTGGCCGGCCTCGAGGGCCTCGATGCCCACGCGGCCGCCGTGACGCGCCGGTTGCGGGCCCGCTCATGAGCATCGCCGAACTGGCGCGGGCGGAACTGCGGACGCTGCACCCTTATGAAGCGGCGCAGCAGGTCGACAGTACGATCAGGCTCAATGCCAATGAGGCCCCGTGGAGCAGTTGTGCGGATCGCTTTCGCCGCCCGCTGAATCGCTATCCCGAGATACGTCCGGGGTCCCTGGCAAGAATGCTCGGCGCCTATTTCGGCTGCGATCCGTCGCGGCTGCTCGTCACTCGGGGTACCAGCGAAGCAATCGACCTGCTGATCCGCGCGTTTTGCCGCGAGGGCAAGGACAATATCGTGACGACGACGCCCACGTTTTCCATGTACGGCCACTACGCCGCCGTGCAGGGAGCGGCGCACCGGACCGTGGAGACCCTGCCGGAGAAGGATTTCGAGATCGATGTGGACGCGGTGCTCGAGGCCTGTGACGAACAGACGCGGCTGATTTTCGTCTGCTCGCCCAATAACCCGACCGGCACCCTCGTACCGCGGCAGGCGTTGCGCGATCTCCTCGAGCGGCGCGGCGACAGCTCCGCGATTGTCGTCGATGAAGCCTACATCGAGTTTTCGGGCGAACCCTCCGTCGTGGAATTGCTCGAGGCGCATCCGAACCTGCTGGTCCTGCGGACGCTGTCGAAAGCGCTGGCGTTCGCCGGGGCCCGCTGCGGCACGGTCATGGGGCCCGTGGACGTAATCCGGATACTGAATGCGATCCAGGCTCCGTATGCCCTGTCCACGCCCGTGGTCGAATGCGTCGAAGACGCGCTCAGCAGCTCGGCCATCGACGAGGCCAGGGGCCGCATCGCGGAAATCGTGGCAGAGCGCGAACGCCTCATGGCGGCAACGTCGTCGTTCGCATTCGTCGAGACCGTCTGGCCCAGCGCGGCAAATTTCTTCCTGGTTCGGGTGGACAACGGTGACACAGTGCTTCGGCGGGCGCGCGACAACGGCATCCTGCTTCGCAATTTCGGCGGCAGCCTGCAGAACTGCATCCGCATAACCGTCGGCAGCAAGGCAGAAAACGATCGCTTGCTCACGGTGTTAGCGCAGATGGACAGGGGCGAACCATGACCAGCAAAGTGCTCTTTATCGATCGTGACGGGACGCTCATCGAGGAGCCCCATGACAACCAGGTCGACGCACTCGACAAGATCCGGCTCGTGCGTGGCGTCATCCCGGCACTGCTCGAACTGGCTGATAACGGTTACCGGTTCGTGATGGTCAGCAACCAGGACGGGCTCGGCACGGAGTCCTTCCCCCTCGAGCATTTCGAGCCCTGCCATGAACACGTAATCGCCTTGTTCGAATCGCAGGGCATCGCATTCGACGAGACTTTCATCTGCCCGCACTTCGAGCACGACGGCTGTGACTGCCGCAAACCGCGTACGGGTCTGCTGACCCGGTTCCTCGCCCGCAACAACCTGGACAGCGCGAAGTCTGCCGTCATCGGCGACCGCAGCACCGATCTCGAGCTGGCCGAAAAACTCGGCCTGCGCGGCTTCCTCGTCGATCCGGATGCCTCATTCGAGACGAGCTGGCCGGGAATCGTCGCCGCACTGTGCGCGGGCGCACGCAGCGCAGACATCGAGAGGAAGACCCGGGAAACGACGATTCGCGCAAGCGTGAACCTCGATACCGAAGGGCGGATCGATGTGAGTACCGGAATCGGTTTCTTCGACCACATGCTGGAACAGATTGCCAAGCACGGCGGCTTCAGCCTGGTGCTCTGCTGCGACGGCGATCTGCATGTCGACGAGCATCATACCGTCGAGGATGTGGCGATCGTGCTGGGTAACGCGTTGCGCGAAGCGCTCGGCGACAAGCGCGGGATTGCGAGGTACGGCTTCCTCCTGCCGATGGACGAGAGCGTTGCCAACGTTGCGCTGGACCTCTCCGGGCGAGCCAGCTTTGTCTTCGACGCGCCCTTCCCGCGCGCTGCGGTCGGCGAAATGTCGACTGAGATGGTGTCGCACTTTTTCCGTTCGCTAGCCGAGTCGCTCGGGGCGGCGCTGCATGTTTCGGTAAAGGGCGACAATACGCATCACATGGTGGAGGCCTGTTTCAAGGGTGTGGGCCGCAGTCTGCGACAGGCAATTCGGCAGGAAGGAGCCGAGTTGCCGACGACCAAAGGCACGTTGAGCTGACATGGCCGGGTCTGTTGCTATCATCGACAGTGGCGGCGCCAATATCGCCTCCCTGCAGTTTGCGCTCGATCGCCTCGGTTACAGCGCCAGTCTGACGACGGCACCGAACGTGATCCAGGGCGCCGATCGAGTGATCCTCCCCGGCGTAGGCGCGGCTGCCGATGCCATGCAGCGGCTCCGCGACGGCGGGCTTGTGGACGTGATCCGGGGCCTCGGGCAGCCCGTTCTCGGAATATGCCTCGGCATGCAGCTGCTCGCGGATGCTTCCGAAGAAGAAGATGTCGATTGCCTCGGCATCATTCCGGGTGTTGCGCGCCGTTTGCCGGTAGCCGAGGGATTCCCGGTACCCAACATGGGCTGGTGTCCGGTCACGAAGACCGCAGAAACTCAGGTACTCGACGGAATCGACGACGGCAGCTATTTCTACTTCGTGCACAGCTACGCCCTGCCTGCGTCGGCGTTCACATTGGCAACGGCGCGCCACGCAGACGAATTTTCCGCTGTCATTGGCCGGGAGAATTTCGTTGCGGCACAGTTCCACCCGGAACGATCCTCCGTGGACGGTGCTCGCCTCCTGAGGAACTTCCTGGAGCCGGCGACGTGAAAATCATCCCGGCCATTGACCTTCACGACGGCAAATGCGTGCGCCTTTACAAAGGCGACTTCGGCAAGGTCACGCACTACAGCGACCAGCCGCTCGAGATCGCCCGAACCTACGCGGCGCTGAGTGTCGACGATCTTCACATAGTGGACCTCGATGGCGCGCGCACGGGGTCGCAGCAAAATGCGCGCGTCGTTCGCCAGCTGTGCACGGCGACGCCATTGGCCGTGCAGCTCGGTGGCGGCATCCGCGATAGTGAGCGCGTCAAGTACTGGCTGGAAAACGGCGTCACGCGCTGTGTCGTCGGTAGCGTCGCCATTTCGGAACCGGAGCGTGTCGCGGCATGGATCGACAGTTTCGGCCCGGACAGCATCGTGCTGGCACTGGACGTCACCATCGATGAAGGCGACCCGGTTCTCGCAACCCATGGCTGGACGCAGTCCAGCGGCCTGAGCCTGTGGGAGCTGCTGGATCGGTATTCACGGCTTGGCGCAAAGCACCTGCTGTGCACCGATATCAGCCGGGACGGCGCGATGTCGGGGCCGAATGACGAACTCTATGCGGAAATCCTGCGGCGCTACCCGGACATTCGCCTGCAGGCTTCCGGTGGCGTGCGTGATATTGGCGACATCGCGAGGCTGAAAGAGATTGGCGTGCCCGCGGCCATCACGGGCAAGGCCATGCTGGACGGCAAGATCAGCGCCGAGGAGGTGGACTCATTCCTGCAAAGCGCATAATCCCGTGCCTGGACGTGCGCGACGGCGTGGTGGTCAAGGGCGTGCAGTTCCGCAACCACCGGGTCGTCGGCGAAATCGTTGAGCTGGCGCAACGGTATAGCGACGAGGGAGCAGACGAACTCGTGTTCTACGACATCACGGCCAGCCCTGACGGCCGCTCGGTGGACCGCGCATGGGTCAGTCGTGTAGCGGCCAAGATCGACATCCCGTTCTGCGTCGCAGGCGGCATCCGCAGCATCGCAGATGCGGAGGAAGTTCTGAACAAGGGTGCCGATAAAATCTCCATCAACACCCCTGCGCTCGAGGAACCCGGACTGATTACCCGCCTGGCGAGGAGATTCGGCACCCAGTGCGTGGTGCTGGGGGTCGACAGCCGTGAGCAGGATGGCAGTTATCACGTCTACCAGTACACCGGTGACCCGGACAAGACGGCGGCAGCAGAGCGGCTGACAACGGAGTGGATCCGGGAGGCACTGGACCGCGGCGCGGGAGAAGTCGTTCTCAACTGCATGAACCAGGATGGCGTGAGACAGGGCTACGACAACGAGCAGCTGCGAACGGTACGGCAGGCTTGCACCGTGCCGTTGATTGCCTCCGGCGGCGCGGGGGCCATCGAACACTTTCGCGATGTCTTTCAGATTGCCGACGTCGATGGTGCGCTCGCCGCGAGCGTCTTCCACAGCGCCGAAATCGATATCCGCGACCTCAAGGCGTATCTCGGCTCCGAAGGAATCGAGGTCAGGCCTGCGGGAGACCGACGTGAGCGATAACGATCTTGATTTCCTGACGACACTGGAAGCCGTCATTCGCGACAGGCTCGACAATCCGCACGGCGAGAGCTACACGGCGAGTCTCGCCGCCAGCGGCCGCCAGCGCATCGCCCAGAAGCTTGGCGAAGAAGGCGTGGAACTGGCGCTGGCATCCGTCGCCGGCGATCGCGACGAGGTCATCAACGAAGCGGCAGACCTCGTCTATCACCTGCTCGTGATGCTGCAGACGCAGGATCTCGAGCTCGGACAGGTCGTCGCTCGCCTGCGGGAGCGGCACGCCGGCAACCCGTAGCGGCAGTCCTCGAACGGTGATCGCGCGCCCGGCCGCGCTCCTAATTCGATGCCGGTTCGTTAAGTTCGAGTGCCCTCTGGTAGGCGGGCCGCGCGAGGCAGCGATCCGCGTACGTGGATAGCGCATCCGAAGCCGGCAGCATATCGAACATGCGCATGAACACCACGCTGGATCCGAGCATCACATCGGCGGCGGTAAATGCGTCCCCGAGGATCCAGTTCCTGCCGCCGATGCCTTGCTCCAGTGTCTCGATCATGAGGTCGAAATCTCCCCAGCCCGAGCGATAGCGATTGGTTTCCACGCCGTGGAACTTTTCGGACATCGACGGTTCGATGACGGCAGGTGTGTACATGAGCCAGTAGAGGTATTTGCCGCGCTGGCTATCGTCAATGGCGGGCGCCAGCGTGCCCATTGCATATCGATCAGCCAGGTACAGGCAAATAGCGGCCGACTCCGACATCTTTACGTTCCCGTCTACAAGCGCGGGAACTTTCCCCATGGGGCTGGCTTCCAGGAACTCGGCCGGGTTGTCGCGGTCCGGGTTTTGCACATCAATCAGCTCCCGTTCATAAGGAATACCGGTTTCCTCGAGCATCCACAGGGCGCGAGTGGAACGGGTCTGCGGTGACCAGTAGAGTTTCATTGTCGACCTCCTCGGTTCAGATTACGACTTCCGGCGCAACCTCGCGGCGGTTGTATTGCGAACTCATGACGAAACCATACGCGCCCGCATTGGCAATCAGAATGACGTCGCCCTCGCTCGATGGTGGCAGCAGGCGGTCGGTGCCCAGGCGGTCGCCCGTTTCGCAGATCGGGCCGACGATGGTTGCCGTTTCACTCGGCTGTTCGGTCGCTCGCGAAAGATTGACGATCTCGTGATACGCGCCGTAAAGCGCGGGACGAATCAGGGAATTCATGCCGGTCCCGACACCGATATAACGCATGTCGCCCTTGCCCTTGCCCTTGACTTGCGTAACATGCGTCAGCAGAACCCCGGCACGAGCTACGAGATAGCGCCCCGGTTCCATCCAGATCGCGTATTGCGGGTAGCTCTCGCGGACTTCGCCGAGCAGTTCATCCAGCCGTTGCAGGTCGAACGGCCGGTCGCCGGGTTTTTCCGCGACGCCGATACCGCCACCGAGGTCGATGGCTGAAACCTCCGGGAAGCGCTGTGCGATGCCGACCAGCTGCACGGCGACGCTACGCCAGGCGTATGGATCCTGTACGCCACTGCCGCTGTGGGCATGGATGCCGACAACGTGCGCATCGATCTCCTGCGTCAGTCTTTGCAGCTCGTCGACCTCAAAGAGCGGCACGCCGAACTTCGAGTGAACGCCTGCCGTCTTCACGTGCTCGTGATGGCCTCGGCCCTGGCCCGGGTCCATGCGCACAAAAATTCTGCGTCCTGCGAACAGCTCGGGCCAGGACTGCAGCGGATACAGGTTATCGAGCGTTACGAGCAGGCCTTGCTCGAACGCCCAGGCGTATTCCTCGCGCGGCGCAAAGTTGGGCGTAAACAGGATGCGGTCGAGGTCGAGATCCGGAATAACCTCCTGCAGCCACTCGACTTCCCCCGGGGACACGCATTCGAAATCGCAGCCCTCGGTGTCAAGCAGCCGGATAATGTCGGCATTGAAATTCGCCTTGACGGCATACAGAACCCGATCGACATTCTCGAGGCCGCGCATAACCTGCGCCGCGGCTCGTACGCTGTCCCTGTCGTAAACGTACGCGTTGAGTTTTCCGGACGCGATGTCGAGAAGTTGCACTCGCTTGCTCATCCACCAAGCATCGGGCGTATGTGCGGCAGCGGTTTCGGCGTGGAACAACTGCTCCCAGCTGGCGCCGAATGCGGGGCTGCCACCGGTCTTGCGAATAATGGAGGAATGCAGCTTGCGAACGAGCTTGGCACCCTGTTGTTCGTCGATGACGAAGCTCAGGTTGAGGTCGTTCGCCGCCTGGGACATGAGGTGGATGCGCTCTTCCTCGAACACCTCGAGTGCGGGCGCGAGCCGGGACAGGAAGGTTCGAATCTTGCGACCAACCAGGCTGACCGCGGAACAGCGGGTAATGAGCCGTACCTTGCACAGGGGTTCCAGGTCGGCAACGAGGCCCTGCAGAATATCCTCACCGGGCTCTCCGTCCGGCGTGTCGATCGAGACCGTGACGTTGGTCTCGGACGTCGACACCAGGTCTACCGATACGCCGTTGTCGCTGAACACCGCGAATGCGCGCGCCAGGAAGCCGACTTCGTGCCACATTCCCACGCTGTCCATCGAGACGAGTGTCAGGCCGTCTCGCATACATATGCCCTTGACCTGCGGTTCGACTTCCTCGGTCACCGGGGAGATGACCGTGCCGTGGAACTCGGGATGGGTCGTGCATCGAATAAACAACGGAATGCTCGACGAACGCAGTGGCGACAGGCAGCGGGGATGCAGCACCGTGCTGCCGGCCGATGCCAGTTCCTGTGCCTCGTCGAAGTGCAGTGCCACCAGCAGTCGCGCCGAGGGCACGACCCGCGGGTTCGCCGTGAACATTCCGGGCACGTCTGTCCAGATTTCGAGGCGGCGCGCCTGCAGTTTTGCCGCGACGTAAGCCGCCGACGTATCGGAGCCGCCGCGACCGAGAAGCACGGTCTCACCCTGCAGATTACGGGCAATGAAGCCCTGCGTCAGAATGACCTTGCGCATTCCGGCCAGCCGTTCCTGAAGCTCGGCGTCCGGCGCGTGCTCGCAGGTTGCGGAAAGGTAGCGGCGGCTCCGGCCGCGATTGGCGCGGCTCGTACTCACGAGGATCTCGCGGGCGTCCATCCATTCGGTGGGCACACCGACGCGGTTCAGGTAAGCGGCCCCGAGTCGCGTCGACATCAGCTCGCCGAGGGCCATGATACGTACCCGCACTCGCACGCTAACCTCGCGTACGAGGCGAATGCCTGCAATCAGCTGGTCGAGTTCGTGAAGGTAATCGTCGAGCAATCCCGAGCCGTCGAGCTCCAGTTCCCGCGCGAGATCGTAGTGACGCTGGCGGATTTCCCCGAGGCCCTCCGTCGATCCGCCCGATGCCGCAGACTCCAGCAGTGCAGCCAGCGCGTTCGATACGCCCTGTAATGCGGAGTGGACGACCACCGGCTGCAGTCCAGCCGCGAGCCTGTTGCGGACCAGCTGTGCGATGGTCTCCCAGCACGTTCCGGACGAAACACTGCTGCCCCCGAATTTCATTACCACCCAGTCAGAAGCCGCGATATTCGGCGGCGCCCCCAGAGCGCCGCTGGCTTCAAACCCTGCTTCCGTCGTCATCCTGCCGCTGCACCTTGCCTTTTACGGGGACAAAAAAAACCCGCCAGGAAATCCTCGCGGGCTCGTTGACAGCGTCCGGACTTTATCGCTAGCCGGTACGGCCGCCATTGGCGCCCGCGCACCTCTGGCGCGCCATTTGTTTTATGAGTTCTTGCGCGTTCACAAAGAGAACGCGTCGGCACTTTACGCGGGCGTCGGAAAAATTCATCGGCAAAGTACAGCGAACCTTGCCGCAAAGGTCAAGTAGACGTTCGTTACTCGTCCCACTCCGGCGGGATCGTCACGGCGCCTTCCGAGGCCGACGAGACCTCGGCGCGATATTTTGCAAGGGCTCCACGCTGCACCGCGGAAGGGGGACGCTGCCACCGTGCGCGGCGGCGGGCGAGTTCATGCTCGTCGATATCGGCATTAATTTGTTTCATTTGCGCGTCAATGGTGATGGTATCGCCGTCCTCGAGGAGCGCGATGGGCCCGCCCAGAGCCGCTTCCGGGGCAATATGCCCGACCACGAAGCCGTGGCTGCCACCGGAGAAACGGCCGTCCGTGATCAGCGCTACCTCGGCACCGAGCCCTTTGCCCATGATCGCCGAGGTTGGCGAAAGCATTTCGCGCATCCCCGGCCCGCCCTTCGGTCCCTCGTAGCGGATAACGATCACGTCCCCGCTCTTGATCGAATCGTCCAGTATGGCCTGCAATGCCTCTTCTTCGGCATGAAAGATGCGGGCCCGGCCTTCGAAACGCAGACCCTCTTTGCCGCTTATCTTGGCGACGGCGCCCTCCGGGGCCACGTTGCCGTAGAGGATCGCGAGATGGCTGTCCGGTTTGATGGGGTTGTCAAAATTTCGAACAATGTCCTGGCCATCGGGGTAGTCATCGACGTCGGCGAGGTTCTCGGCCAGCGTCCTGCCGGTGACGGTGATGCAGTCGCCATGAAGCAGTCCCCGTTCCAGCAGCCGCTTCATCAGCGGCTGGATACCGCCTATCGCAATCAGTTCGGCCATCAGGTACCTGCCGCTGGGTTTCACGTCGGCAAGCACCGGCACTTTGGCGCCGATGCGTGTGAAGTCATCGAGGCCCAACTCCACATGCGCCTCGCGGGCCATCGCGATCAGGTGCAGAACCGCATTCGTCGATCCGCCGAGGGCGATGACGACCGTGATCGCATTCTCGAAGGCTTCGCGGATCATGATATCGAGCGGCTTGATGTCGTTCTCGAGGAGGTTCATGACGGCGGCGCTGGCGCGCCTGCAGTCTGCCTTTTTCTGCTCGGAGACGGCTTCCTGGGCAGAACTGTTCGCAAGGCTCATGCCGAGCGCCTCGATCGCCGACGCCATGGTGTTCGCCGTGTACATGCCGCCGCAGGCACCGGGTCCCGGAATCGCGGTCTGCTCGACTTCGAGCAGCTCGGCGTCGCTGATCCTGCCGCCGGAAAGTGCCCCGACAGCCTCGAATACGGAGACGATATCGCGACGGTGGACTCCCGGCCTTATCGTGCCGCCATAAACAAACACGGCCGGCCTGTTGAGTCGGGCCATGGCCATGACGCACGCGGGCATGTTCTTGTCGCAGCCGCCAATGGCCACGAGACCGTCGAAGCCCTCAGCCGCCGTGACCGCCTCGATCGAGTCGGCAATGATTTCGCGCGACACCAGCGAGTAGCGCATGCCCGGCGTACCCATGGAAATGCCGTCCGATACGGTAATCGTATTGAACACGACACCCTTGCCGCCCGCCGCGTCAGCCGCCTGCGCCGCCTCACGGGCGAGCCCGTCGATGTGCACATTGCATGGCGTCACCATGCTCCAGGTCGATGCAATGCCCACCTGCGGCCGATGAAAATCGTCTTCCGTGAATCCGACGGCGCGAAGCATCGCGCGGCTGGGTGCCTGTTCATTACCGTCGACGACGACGCGCGAATAGCGGCGTAGTTCTTTCTCGCTCATACAGTGCGCTCTGCTGCTTAAGGATCCCTCGAGGGGACGGTGTCGCAGTCTAACAATGAATGGGCGGAGCGCGAAGCGCCGCCAGCAGCAGGATCAGGACTAACGGGCGCTAGTCGTCGTCGCGAATCATCACCGCGACTCGGTTGTGGACGCCCTCTTCGTCGGTCGGGTTTTCGGCCATGAGTTCCACGACAAAGGCCTCGTCGCCTTCGGCCTCGACGTCCTGCACCAGGGGGATAAGCAGTCTCGCAGAGCGTTGACCGGGCCCGAATACAACGAACCCGCTACCCGGCGGGAAGAAGTCCGCACCCGCGGTTGCGGTAATGTCGAGAACCTCGGTGTTCACGATCAGGCGAGTCTCGTCCGGATTGAAACGGACGAGATCGATCTGCACCGCCGGGTCGCGTTCACGGACGGAGACCTGGCTAACCGCAAACGCAACGGTATTCGCTGGGAGTTCCGCTTCAAAGCGCCGCTGATCGTCGTCTTCGAGAACCAGTTCGATGGTAGCGAGCGCAATGGCCGCCGATTCCACTTCGCGCACCCTCAGCGTCGATACCTGGTCCGCTTCGCGGCGTTTATCAGACGCCATCGCCAGCGTAACCCGCGCACGCTCCTCGTCGCGTGGAAACTCGACGTAGCCGCCGTTGGAAATCTCGAACTGGCCCGACCGCCACGGCGAGCGATTGCCGCTGAAGCCGACTTCCTCGAGTCTCAGTGTCAATGGCTCATCGAGCGGTTCGGGTCTGATCAGGTCCACCATCACACCGCGGCCGTCTTCTCGCAGGGTCACCGATTTGGACTGTATAGCGAACGAGGTCGGATCGATCACTATCTCGACGTCCGGCATGGCCAGTTCCGTGAGATCGATCAACTCGATGGCAATCTCGCCGTCTGCCTGCGGCGCGAGCGCCGTTTCCCCGGCAGTATCAGCGGGCATCGCCGCCTGGAAATCCCAACCCTGCGTCTGCGCTGGCGGTCCTTCTGCTGCCGCTTCGGCGAGATCCACGGTCTCGTTGACCGGGGTCACGGTAGCTACGTCCGTGACAGCCGCCGACGACCCGTCGACACTGTCCCTCGTTCCGGCCGCCGGTCGGATCTCATCCGCGCGCGGTGGGGGTAGGTTTTTGGTCGCCGCGGACGGAAGCTCGAAATTGCGCAAAACCTCGTCGACGATCCCGAACTGGTAACCGGCCACGCTGAGCAGCGACAGCAGTGCCACCAGTGCAAGTACCCATTTAAACGAACCACCGCCGTCCTCGAACGGCACGTGGCGCGAGACGTCCGGTGCAACGCTGCTTTCCGTCGGCCGGTAACCGAGCGCCTCGAGGAAGCCAGCCATGGATTCGAAGCGCGCGACACGCGCATACGAGAGCGCCCTCCTGATCGCGGACCATTGTTCGTTGCTAACACCGGCAAGTCGTTGCGGCGACATGCCGGCTTCGGCGGCTTCAGCGGCGTTACGCGGACCAAAAACACGGTAGCCGGCCACCAGCCGATACAGCAGGCAGGCGAGCGAAAACACGTCGTCGGACGGCACGGGGTCGTCACCTGTCAGCACCTGCATGCTCGAGTACGCCGGCGTCACTGCGCCGAGTACTGCGGGGTCGAATTCATCGCCGTCGACCCTTTGTCGCTGCTGGACCCTGGCGACCCCGAAGTCGAACAGCTTGGCATCGCCGTTCGGCAGAATCATGATGTTGCCGGGTTTTACATCGGCATGAACGATGCCGCAACGATGCGCATACTCGAGCGCCTTACCGATCTGCTGCACGATTCGGAACGAGATCTCGAAGTCGATCTTCCTGCTGTCGGGAGAATCGAGAATGTCCGCCAGCGTGCGTCCATCAAGCCACTCCATGACGATGTAGTAAAGGTCGTCGTCGCGATCGAAATCAATGAAACGCACGATGTTCGCGTGCGTAAGGCAGCGGCTCTTTGCGGCCTCTTGTTGCAAGGCTCTCAATGCCGTGCCGTTCCTGGCCAGCTGTGGCGACAGGACCTTGATGGCAACCCACGGATCCTGCGAGCCCGCTTCCGCGAGGCGCCGGTCGAGCGACTTGTAAACGACGCCCATGCTGCCACCCGATACCCGCTCCTGCAGCACGAAACGGTCGCGAAGAACCGATCCGACCTGTACCCGATGATCGGGATCCTCCGCTTCGAATACGTCGTTTGCGATCACATCGGTGCTGCCGAATGGATCGTCATTGGCCGGCTCATCCAGGGCATCCGCAGCCGCGGACCGGTCTGGCTGTGGCTGCCGGGCCTGGTTGTTGCTCGTCGGCACCTGCTCCGTTACGTACCGATCCAGCATCGATTTGACGAGCTGGAAGGTCTCCTTCCGGAGTGCGCCGGCATCGAAGCGCTCCTGCAGGACCCGGCGGATTTCTGCCTCATTGCCACCGCTCGCTTCGAGCAGGCGGCCGATAGCCTCCCTGATCTCGGCAAGCATCTGCACTTCGTCTTCTTTGCCGGCCAGGCGGTCTTCGAAACTCGACAGCTGGTCGGAAAAGCTCACGTGCAATTTATCGGAATCGGCACTCATATTTGATCAATAACGGGATAGCTCTTTAGCCAAACGTACATCCCTCCAAGTCTATCGTCTAAGTCAAGAGTACACGCGGAACTGGTCGTCAAATTACCTTGCCCGGATTCAGCAGGCCCTGCGGGTCCAGGGTTCGCTTCAGCCGACGCATCAGGTCGAGATCGGTGGCGCCCCGGTATTGCCGGAGGTAGGCTTTCTTCGTCATGCCTACCCCGTGTTCCGCGCTGAAACTCCCGCCGAGTTCGGCCACGAGATCATATATGGTCGAGGTGACCCGCCGAACGCGCTTCGCGTCGCCGGCAAGTTCCGCGGGCACCGTCAGATTGTAGTGCAGGTTACCGTCGCCGACGTGACCGAAAATCACCGGTTTTGCGGACGGTTCCTGCTCGTGCAGGCTCCGCGCACAGCGGTGCAGGAACTCCTGCATGCGACTGACGGGAACCGAGATATCGTGCTTGATGCTCGGGCCCTCGTATTTCTGCGCCTCGGAGATTGCATGGCGCATCCGCCACAACGCTTCCGCTTCGGCGATATTCTTGGCGACCACGGCATCGGACAGCTGGCCGGACTCGATCGCCTCCTCGAGAAATTGGCCAAGCGCCTCCGAGTCCTCACCCACGGCCACTTCGGCCAGCACGAACCAGTCGCCGGACAATGCGCACGGAAGTCCGGCGTCGCCTATATGACGCTCGACAAGTTCCAATGCGAACCTCGAGACGAGTTCGAACGACTCTATCCGGTCGCCGAGCCTTGCTCGCATGCCCGCGAGCAACGTCACGGCATTGCCGGAGTCCGGCAAGGTGACCAGTAGCGTCGTGGTGTCGCCCGGAAGCGGATACAGCCTGAGCGTGGCCGCGGTAATTATCCCGAGCGTCCCCTCGCTCCCGATGAACAACTGCTTGAGATCATATCCCGCCGTGTCCTTATGGAGCGAACGCAAGCCGTCGAGGATGCTGCCATCCGCCAGCACGACTTCGAGGCCGAGGACCTGTTGCCGAGCCGTGCCATATCGAATGACATTGATTCCCCCCGCGTTCGTCGACAGGTTGCCACCGATCTGGCAGCTGCCCTCCGCGCTCAGGCTCAAGGGAAAGTAGCGGTCGACGGCACGCGCTTGCTCCTGCAGGGTAGCGAGGACACAGCCCGCTTCGGCGACCATTGAAAAGTCCTCGGCATCGATCGAACGGATCCTGTTCATGCGCGCAAGCGACAGGATCAGTTGTTGACCGGACTCGTCCGGTATCGCTCCACCACACAGGCCGGTATTGCCACCTTGCGGCACGATAGCGACGCCGGCGTGGGAACACAGCCGGACGACGTCCGCGACTTGCCCGGTATTGCCGGGTGAGGCCATGGCGAGCGCGCGCCCGTGCAGGACATTACGCCATTCCGTTACGTGCGGTTCGAGCGCCTGTTCATCGGTGACGCAGGCCCCCGGCCCGATGATCCCGACGAGGTCCGCGAGAAACTGCTCAGTCTTCGACAATGACCTGCTCCGCAAAGGTGTCCCAGTCGATATTGCTGCCGCAGAACACGAGCACCACGCGCTTACCCGCCAGATGCTCGCGCAGCGGCCCGGTCAGGGCCGCCGTCGATGCCGCACAGGCCGGCTCGACGGCGAACTTCATGCGCTGGAAAAGGAATCCCATCGATTTCCGTAATTGCAGGTCGTCGACCTCCACCAGGCGATCGACGTTGGCATGGCAAAGTTCGAACGAATACGGCATGGCGTAAGGGGCACCGAGGCTATCCGCAATCGTGCGTACCCGCTCGATACCGCGAGGCTCCCCGGCGTCGAAGCTCAGGCGCATCGTGTTTGCGCCGCTGGGCTCTACCCCGATGATCTCGACGGAAGGACACAGCTGCCTGACTGCTGATGCGATGCCTGCCATCAGACCGCCGCCGCCGATCGGCACGATCAGCGCGTCGAACGCGTCCAGCTGCTCGCAAATTTCGAGGCCGACCGTGGCGGTGCCCGTTGCCACTTCCGGTCCCTCGAAGGGGTGCACGAAGTAGCGGCCCTCCTCCTGTTCAACCGACCTCGCTACGTCGAACGCCTCGTGAACGTCGTCGACCAGGATAATCTCGGCCCCGTAGGTCTTGCAGGCGTCGATTCGATACCGATTCGCTGTTCCGATCATGACGACTTTCGCCGTGCTCCCGAGCGCCCGCGCTGCAAAAGCCGTTGCGATCGCGTGATTCCCCGCACTCACGGCAGTGACGCCCCTGGCGAGTTGTTCCTGCGACAGAGCGTGGAGATTCGCCAGCGCGCCGCGCGCCTTGAAGGTACCGGTACGCTGCAGAAATTCGAGCTTGCCCCAGACGCGCGTGCCGTCGTCCAGCGCGAGTTCGATGCCGGCGCAACGCACCAGGGGCGTGGTCCGGATACTCTCGCCCAATGCTTGCCGGAGGGCCCGAACGGCCTCGATCGTGGGTGCTGGCGCCGTCATTGCCGAGCGCCCGCGGAGCCTGTGCACCTTATGTCAAATCGTTTTTTCATCGTATTCTTCAGGAAACTGAAAGTTCAGTTCCTTCAATTGCTTTCAGATAGAACTTGCGCTGCATCCGAGACTGCTTTACTTTGATTCGACGGTACCCGGTCAGTCAATGTCAGCAGCCTTGGGGAGTCAAAAGGTCGCTGACCCGATTCTGCAAGTCGGTACCATGGTGACACGCGAACTCTAGTGAATATAACAGTCGCGCGGAAGTCGCTTCGGGCATATAAATGGAACTAGACGATCTGTCTCAATCCGGTATTCGGCGTATCGCCGACTTTTCGCCGTACCTGGATCAGCTGGCCGGCCTTGCGCAGGAAATGGGCCTGCGTCAGCGCAGCAATCTCGTGCATCTGGAGCGCAGCCTGCATGAACACTGGTCTTTAGGCCAGAACAATATTCTCAGCTGGGCGCCGCTCGACGAAGGCATTCTGATCCTGGTCCTGCCTCACTACGCGATCGCAGAGTACACCGCGTCACAGCAGGGCTCGACTCCACCGCGCGTGTCCCCCGCGTTTATTACGGAACTGATTTCCGGTGACCGGCAGCTCAACTTCGACCAGATGCAGAAAGTCGCGCGTTTGCTCGAGGTCAAACCCGTCTACGTGCAGTTGCGGCAGCCGCTTTCCGGCCACCCGGTAGAGACGCAGATCATCGAGAAGATGATCCGGCGTTACGGTATCAATTTTGTCGCCAGCCGGGCGGTTACGCTGTTCGACATCGTCGGCTTCAGCCTGTTGACGCCATTCGAGCAGATGACGCAGCTGAACAGCCTCTCATATTCGTTGAACTCTGCGCACGCGAAGATGCTGGAGCAGGATGTCAGCATCAATTTTGCGCGTTCGTCGAGCGGCGACGGCTTCTACGTCTGGAATCGTGACGACGGCCTGGAAGCCAACGTCAATCTCTATCATTTTATGCACATCGTGCTGGCCGACAACGCGATCGCACGTAGTAAGGCTGCATCGAAAGCCGTGCCGAGGCTGCGTGCCTGTTTTCACGTCGGCAGCTGTTACGAATTCCACCAGGCGGAGGGTCTCAATCCGACCATGCACGATTTTATTGTCGGCGACGTGACCATCGAACTCGCCCGCATGATCGAGGGCGCCCTGCCCGGACAGATCCTGGTCGGTGAATTTATCGCGAATCACTCGGACCCCACGCCGGACCCGACCCAGACTCAGGCTCATATCGACGCAGTGACTTTCCTGCAGCGCGCACAGGGTAATCTCTCGAAGCTCAGCGGGCTCGAGTTTTCCGGAGAACGAGTGACCGCGATCAAATGCTACCTGACCGGTGAAAACATGGGTGGCGGCCAGTTCAGCATCCGCAGACTGACGATCAAGGACAAGCACGGACTGTCGCGCGTTGCCTACAATGCCAAGGTCAATATTTACCGCGAGAATACGCAGCCGATACTGCTCGGTATCGAAGACCGCAAGTTGCCCGAGTCGCGGCAGTCCGCATAGAGAGTGGTGCAAAAAGAAACTGGCCGCGCCTCTGTTCGCGAGGTCGGCCATTTTGGTGTGACGGGTCGGTGCGGGGAGATGGGCGCTCCGCGCCCGTCGGGCGCCGCCGGCGTTCTCGGGGCGAACTCTTCAGAAAATTGGTCGGGGCGGGGAGATTCGAACTCCCGACCCCCACAACCCCATTGTGGTGCGCTACCAGGCTGCGCTACGCCCCGACCGAATTACGTGAACGCGTAAAGGCGGGCAATGATACTTGCCCGACCACTGTATAGGAAGCGTGATATCAGCGGCGCAAAATCTTAAGAACTTGTTCAAGTTCTATTCGTAACTGCTTGATAATCTGTTGACTTTGGGAGACATCCGACTTGGCCTGATCACCCATGAGGCGCTGTCTCGCACCGCCGATGGTGAAACCCTCTTCATACAGCAGGCTGCGGATCTGCCGGATAATAAGCACATCCTGCCGCTGGTAATAGCGCCGGTTACCCCGACGCTTTACGGGCTTCAATTGTGGGAACTCCTGCTCCCAATACCTGAGGACGTGCGGCTTCACCGCACACAAGTCGCTCACTTCTCCGATTGTGAAGTAACGCTTGCCAGGAATTGGTGGTAGTTCGTCGTTATTCCCCGGTTCCAGCATAGGCTTCGACGCGTGCTTTTAGTTTTTGTCCGGGACGGAATGTGACAACTCGGCGAGCCGAGATCGGAATCTCTTCGCCCGTTTTCGGATTCCTGCCAGGACGTTCTTTTTTATCGCGTAGATCAAAGTTTCCAAAACCGGAAAGCTTGACCTGCTCCCCAACTGCCAATGACGCGCGCAGCTCTTCGAAGTACATGTCGACCAGTTCGCGTGCTTCACGCTTGTTTAATCCAAGCTCGTTGAACAGCGACTCCGCCATATCTGCTTTTGTCAGTGCCATTATTGCTAGTCTCTCAATTCTGCGCCGAATGTATCGCGCAATTTTTGCACTGCCGCGGCTTGAGCGGCGTCCGCGTCATCGTCAGTAAGGGTGCGCGATGTTTCCTGCAAAATCAAGCTTATTGCAACGCTTTTTAGCCCTGCTTCTATTCCCGGTCCCGTGTAAATGTCAAATATCCTGACATCCCGGGTCAAATCGGGCGCTGCCGCTGCCACCGCCTGCACGAGTTCGTCGCCGGAGACATCCTCCTTGACGATGACGGCGATGTCGCGGCGTATGACCGGAAACCTGGATACCGGTCTGGCAACCGGCGCAGTCGATGCGAGCGCCTGCAGCGCATCCAGCTCGAATACAAAGGCATCGCGCTTGAGTTCGAGACTCTTTGCAACGCGCGGATGGAGTTTGCCGATCACGCCGATTTTGTGACCGTCGCGCATAACAGCGGCGGACTGGCCCGGCTGCAATGCGGGGTGCTCAAGCGACTGGAATACGATATCCGAGGGCTCTTCCGCAAGCGCGAGCAGGGCCATGAGATCTGATTTAATATCAAAAAAATCAATGGCCTGCGCCCGTGTGCCCCATTGTTCAGGCATGGCCGAACCGCAGGCTATGGCCGCGATTCGTACGACTTCTTCGGGTGCCGCCAGTGAGCCGTGAAACGACTTGCCGATTTCAAAAAGCCGGACACGTTCCTGCTGCCGCGCAGTGTTCGCCGCTGCACTTGACGCCAGTCCGGGCAGTAGCGATGCACGCATGACCGACATCTCCGACGATATCGGATTGCTCAATACGAGGTCGGAACCATTGGCAACGAACGGAGCGTTGCTGTGCTCGTCGATGAAACTGTACGTGATTGCCTCTTCGAAATCCCGTGCTACGAGCGTTGCTGCGACCCGGTCCAGGTCCACGACGGACTCGGTTACCGTCCTCAGGGGCGACGCCGCAATCTCGGTCGTTTCAGGCACCGCATCGTAGCCGTGGATGCGGACAATCTCCTCGATCAGGTCCACTTCCGCAGTAATGTCAAATCGGTAGCTTGGCGCAACGACCTCCCAACCGGCCTCGTTCGCCGCAACAGTCAGACCGAGACGTTCCAATATACCCGTGATCACGTCGTCCCCCACCTCGAGCCCGAGCAACTGCACAACCCGGGAGCGGCGCAGTGAAATCGGCGCGCGCTGTGGCAAGTGCGACTCCGCGACGTGGTGCACGAGAGGCCCGGCATCACCGCCCGCGATCTCGAGCAGCAGTTCAGTTGCCCGTTCGACTGCACGTCCCTGCCCTTCGAAATCGACGCCGCGCTCGAACCTCAGGGAAGCATCGGTATGCATGCCGTAGGCTCTGGCCCGGCCGGCCATGAATGCCTGCGGCCAGAAAGCCGCTTCGAAAAATACGTCGGTGGTTGCGTCGCTGACCGCCGTGCTCAAACCACCCATGATGCCGGCCAGGCCGATGGCGCCACTGTCGTCGGCAATAACCAGGGTGTCGTCATTGACGGCCACTTGCTTTTCGTCGAGCAGCGTAACCTTCTCGCCCTGTCTAGCCAGGCGCGGCCGGATGGCGCCCTGCACACGGGCCGCATCGTAGGCGTGCAGAGGCTGTCCGAGCTCGAGCATCACGAAGTTGGTGATATCGACCACCGGCGAGATGCCGCGGAGGCCGGACCGCCGCAGCCGCTCGACGAGCCACAGCGGCGACCTGGCGGTCGGATCGATGTTACGGATCAGGCGGCCGGCAAAACTCGGGCAACCTGCCGGCAACGGGATTTCGACCGGCAATGTGTCCTCAATCGAGGCCGCTACCGGCGCAATGTCCGGCGACTTGAGCGGGCTCCCCGTCAGCGCCGAAATGTCGCGGGCCACACCCAGCACGCTGAAGCAATCGCCGCGGTTCGGCGTCAGGTCGAGGTCGAATACCGTATCCGGTAACCCAAGGTACTCGGTCAGGGGCATGCCCGCCGGTGCATCATCGGGCAGGGCGAGGATCCCGTCGGCTTCTTCCCCGAGTCCCAGCTCTACCGCCGAGCACAACATGCCGTTGGACGCGACGCCGCGAATTTTGCTCTTGCGCAGCTTGATCCCGTTGGGAAGGGTAATGCCCGGCACCGCGAGCGGGCTCTTCATTCCTGCCGTCACGTTCGGCGCACCGCACACGACGTCAATCGTTTGTTCGGAGCCGGCGCTGACCTTACAGACACTCAGGCGGTCGGCGTCGGGATGTTTACCGACCTCGAGAACTTCTGCGACGGTCACGCCATCGAGGCCGGCGCCTTCTTTATCGACGCCGTCGACCTCGAGGCCCAGCATGGTCAGCTGCTGCTCGAGTGCATTCGAATCGAGGTCGGGATCGACCCATTCACGCAGCCAGGACTCAACAATCTTCATCGCGACTACCTGAACTGCCTGAGGAAGCGCAGGTCATTCTCGAAAAACGTGCGCAAATCCGTGACCCCGTAGCGAAGCATGGCGAGCCGTTCGATACCCATGCCGAAGGCGTAACCCGTGAATTCCTCGGGATCGACGCCGGCCGCCTCCAGCACGTTCGGATGCACCATGCCGCAGCCCAGGATCTCGAGCCACTTGCCCTCCTCCCACAACACGTCCACCTCGGCGGACGGTTCCGTGAACGGGAAGTAGGACGGACGAAAACGTAATTCGGCCCTGCGCTCGAAATACGCCTCGACGAACTGGTGCAGGACCGCTTTCAGGTTCGCGAAACTGATGCCGCGGTCGACGACAAGACCCTCCACCTGGTGGAACATAGGTGTGTGTGTCTGATCCGAATCGCATCGGTAAACCCGACCTGGCGCGATGATGCGTATGGGCGCGCCCTCTTTGACCATGGAGCGAATCTGTACCGGCGACGTGTGCGTGCGCAGCAGCTTTCCGCCGGGGAAATAGAACGTGTCGTGCATGGCCCGCGCCGGATGATGCTCGGGGATATTCAGCGCCGTGAAATTGTGAAAATCGTCTTCGATCTCGGGACCCGAGCGAACACCGAAGCCGGCATTCTGGAAAATCCTTTCGATCCGGGACATGGCTCGCGACACCGGATGACGGCCGCCGATCGAGTAGCCTCGTCCGGGCAGCGTGACGTCGACGGCGTCTTTGGCCAGCCGCTCCTCGAGCGCTGCCGATTCGAGTGCTTCACGGCGTGCGTTGATGCGCCCCATGACCTCCTGTTTCGCGCGGTTGATTTCCTGGCCGGCAGCAGGGCGCTCTTCGGCCGGCAGCTGGCTCAGCGATTTGAGCCGCACCGTCAGTTCACCCTTCTTGCCAAGGTAGGAAACCCGGACTGCGTCCAGGGCAGCCAGGTCGCCGGCCGCATCGATTTCAGATGCGGCGGCCTCAACCAGCTCACTCAGTGCCTGCATCGTGTCGGATCCCGGAGCGCCCGGGCGCCCCTCCGGTCTGGATTCAGCTGTGCTGCGCGAGGGCCGCTTTTGCCTGCTCGGCAATTGCGCCGAAGCCCTCCGGATCGTGCACTGCGATGTCCGCGAGCACTTTGCGGTCGACTTCGATATTGGCCAGATTCAGTCCGTTGATCAGCCGGCTGTACGAAAGGCCGTGCAGACGCGCCGCCGCATTGATGCGGGTGATCCACAGCGCGCGGAATTGACGCTTGCGCTGCCGCCGGTCGCGGTACTCGTACTGGCCGGCTTTGATCACCGCCTGTTTGGCGGTCTTGTAGAGTTTACTGCGAGCGCCGTAATAGCCCTTGGCTTCTGCGAGGACTTTCTTATGGCGTGCTTTGGCAGTGACGCCGCGCTTTACTCGTGCCATCTCTCAATCTCCTCTTAGCTGTAGGGGAGCATGCGGCGCACGCTCTTCACATCGGCATCGGCGATCCGCTCGGTCGAACCGAGATGACGCTTACGCTTGGCCGGTTTCTTGGTAAGAATGTGATTGAGGTGGGACTGGGCGCGCTTGTAGCCGCCCTTGGCAGTCCGGCGGAAGCGCTTGGCGGCGCCCCGGTTAGTCTTCATCTTCGACATTTTGTCGTCTCCACTTTGTTAGCCATACCACGTACCGGAATTCGTTTGGAACATCCGGCCGCTGCAGGCGGGGACAGCCCGGGCTTACACCCCGGGCAACACTTACTTCTTTTTCGGTGACATCACCATGATCATTTGCCGCCCTTCCATCTGCGGCATCTGCTCGACAACACCGTATTCCTCCAGATCATCTCTGACCCGTGCCAGCAAATTCGCGCCCAGTTCCTGGTGCGCCATCTCCCGGCCCCTGAATCTCAACGTGATCTTGGTCTTGTCGCCGTGCTCGAGGAATTCCATGAGCTTGCGCAACTTGACCTGGTAATCACCCTCTTCCGTACCCGGACGGAACTTGATTTCCTTAACGTGTACCTGTTTTTGCTTGCGTCTGGCCGACTGGGCTTTCTTGTTCTGTTCGAACAAGTATTTGCCGAAGTCCATGATCCGACACACCGGCGGATCTGCCGTTGGCGCAACCTCGACGAGATCGAGGCCCTCGTCCCTGGCCAGTTCGATGGCTGCCGGGACCGCCATGACCCCTTTCTGTTCACCCTCCGAGTCAATAACCCTGACCTCGGCGGCATCGATTTCCTCGTTTCGCCTGACGCGTTTTGTGACTGCGATCCCGGTGTCCTCCTCAAATCAACAGGTAAAACCGGCCGTCTGCCAAGGGGCAGCGGCACGGGATCGCGATTCTATATACCCGGCGTGTAATAAACAACCGGGAGAACCCGGATTTTTTCAAAGGAATCAGGCGTTTTGTTGCCCTGACACAACAGCAACAACAGGGGACAGTGACTTTAAGTGCCAGGCGACGACGAGCGAGCGACCTGTCGCCTGGCACTTAAAGTCACTGTCCCCTTAATTTGGTGGGCGATGCGGGTTTCGAACCTGCGACCTCCACGATGTCAACGTGGCGCTCTACCCCTGAGCTAATCGCCCCTCCGATCATTCCCCCGACGTAACGGGCGGCTTACGATACTGAAGCCCCTGCTGCCGTGCAAGACCCTCAACCCGCCTTCAGGTCCGGCAGGCCGAGCCCCTCCTGCCGGATGCGGCGGATTTCGTCCCTGAGCCGCGCCGCTTCCTCGAATTCCAGGTCCCGGGCGTGGCGCAGCATCTGTTTCTCGAGCTTCGCCGCTTTTTTCATCAGCTGTTCCGGTGACATCAATGCGTATGGCGTTGCGTCCTCGGCAACCCTTCGGCGCGCCCCTCTCGGCGCCGGATACGCGGCCTCCATGATGTCGGCCACCTGCTTCACGATCGTTGCCGGCGTTATTCCGTGTACCTCGTTGTGCTCGAGCTGGCGCTCGCGGCGCCGGTTGGTCTCATCGATGGCTCGCTGCATCGATCCCGTGACGCTGTCGGCATACAGGATCGCCGTGCCGTGCAAGTTTCTTGCGGCGCGGCCAATCGTCTGGATCAGGGACCGGTCCGAGCGCAGGAAGCCCTCCTTGTCCGCATCGAGGATCGCCACCAGCGAGACCTCCGGCATATCCAGGCCCTCGCGCAGCAGGTTGATGCCGACCAGCACGTCGAAAGCGCCGAGCCGCAAGTCACGGATAATCTCGGTCCTCTCCACCGTCCCGATATCGGAATGCAGGTAACGCACCCGTACCTGGTGTTCGCCGAGGTAGTCCGTCAGATCCTCCGCCATTCGCTTGGTCAGCGTCGTGATCAGTACGCGCTCGCCGGCGGTGACGCGCTTGCGGATCTCGGATAGCACGTCATCGACCTGGGTCCTGGCCGGCCGTACTAGGACCTCGGGATCTACGAGACCCGTCGGACGCACGAGCTGCTCGACCACGTTATCCGCATGCTCGCTCTCATAGGAACCGGGGGTGGCGGACACGTAGACCGTCTGTGGCGAGAGCCGCTCGAATTCATCGAACCGCAACGGCCGGTTGTCCAGCGCCGAAGGTAGTCGGAAACCATATTCCACCAAAGTTTCCTTCCTGGACCGGTCGCCCTTGTACATGCCACCCAGCTGCGGCACGGTAACGTGGCTTTCGTCGATGATCAGGAGGGCGTCGTCCGGCACGTAGTCGAACAGGCACGGCGGTGGCTCTCCCACAGCGCGCCCAGAGAGGTAGCGCGAATAATTCTCGATGCCGGAGCAGTATCCGAGCTCCTGAATCATCTCCAAATCAAATAAGGTTCTCTGCTCAAGCCTCTGAGCTTCAAGCAATTTATCGTGATTACGAAGATGCTCCAGGCGCTCTTTTAACTCCACCTTGATGGCGTCACAGGCCTCGAGCAGGGTCTCTCTCGGCGTCACGTAATGGGTCTTCGGAAAGATGGTGAGACGCGCCACGCGCCGGGTCACCTCCCCCGTCAACGGATCGAAGTACGAGAGCGACTCGATCTCCTCGTCGAAGAGTTCGATCCGCACGGCATCACGATCCGATTCCGCGGGGAACACGTCGATAATGTCGCCGCGGACCCGATAAGTGCCCTGTGAGAAGTCGAGTTCATTGCGCTGGTATTGCAGCTCGGCCAGCCGCCGCAGGATCAGTCGCTGGTCGACACGGTCACCACGCACCAGGTGCATCACCATGCTGAAGTAGGCCTCCGGATCGCCCAGGCCGTAGATCGCGGATACCGTTGCGACGATCACGGCGTCGCGCCGTTCGATCAGCGCTTTGGTCGCCGACAGCCGCATCTGCTCGATATGCTGGTTGATCGATGCGTCCTTTTCGATGTAGGTGTCTGAACTCGGGACGTAGGCCTCCGGCTGGTAGTAGTCGTAATAAGAGACGAAGTACTCGACGGCATTGCGCGGAAAGAACTCACGCATTTCCCCGTATAGCTGTGCCGCAAGGGTTTTGTTCGGCGCGAGGATGATGGCGGGGCGCTGCACCCGCTCGATCACGTTGGCCATGGTGTAGGTCTTGCCGGAGCCCGTCACCCCCAGGAGTATCTGCCTGGCCAGGCCGTCCTCGAGCCCTTCGACGAGGCCGGCGATTGCCGCGCCCTGGTCGCCGGCCGGCTGATAGTCGGAGACGAGCTTAAGCGTGTCGCGATCCTCGACCGACGATTTCTTGGGCAGGCTTGTGGATTCACGTAACATCGGGTGTCCATATCGCGGAGGCAACCAGTGAGTTTATCAGTTTCGCCGCGCATGGCGCGGGTGAAACCGTCGCCAACCGGTGCCGTGCTGGCGCTCGCCACCGAGCTTCGGGCTAAGGGCCGGGACATCATCAGCCTGGGAACCGGTGAGCCGGACTTCGACACGCCGCAACATATCCGGGACGCCGCGGTCGCCGCGATTGCGGCCGGCAAGACCCGGTATACGCCCATCGACGGCACGGCAGAACTCAAGGCGGCAATCCAGGCCAAGTTCGCGCGGGAAAACGGCCTCGGCTACGAGGCGTCTCAAATCATGGTTACCGCCGGCGGCAAGCAGGCGCTGTTCAATCTCTGCATGGCGCTGCTTGGTCCCGGGGACGAAGCCATTATCCCGGCGCCCTACTGGGTGTCCTACCCGGACATGGTACTGCTCGCCGAGGCCGAGCCCGTGATCATCGAAACGGGCATCGACGAGCACTTCAAGGTGACTCCCTCGCGGTTGAAAGCGGCTCTCAGCGAAAGAACACGGCTGCTGATGCTCAATAGCCCGAGCAATCCAACCGGGGCCAGCTACACACGGTCGGAACTGGAGGCGCTGGGTGCGGTGCTCGAGGCTTATCCGGATGTGGTGGTCGCAGCCGACGACATCTACGAGCACATTTGCTGGGCCGAAGAACCCTTCGTCAGTTTTGCCAGGGCCTGTCCATCCCTGTTCGAGCGCACCGTGACGATAAACGGCGTGTCCAAAGCCTACGCGATGACCGGATGGCGCATCGGCTATGCTGCCGGTCCGGAGGAACTCATCAGCGCCATGAAGACCGTGCAGAGCCAGAGCACTTCAAATCCCTGCAGCGTGTCTCAGGCCGCGGCTCAGGCCGCACTGGAAGGCAACCAGGGGCCGGTTACCGAGATGTGCGCCGTCTATCGGCGCCGCCACGATTACATACTGCCCGCGCTGAATGACATCCCGGGCATCGAGTGCCGGCCCGGTGAAGGGACTTTTTACGCTTTTCCCCGGGTACAGGAAGCGCTAACGCGGCTGGGCCTGGCCGACGACACTGCGCTCACCGAAATGTTGATCAACGAGGCAGACGTGGCCTGCGTTCCCGGATCGGCGTTCGGTGCACCCGGCTATCTGCGGGTCTCCTTCGCATGCTCCCAGGAAATGCTGGAAGAGGCCGTGAATCGCCTGTATCGGGTACTCGCGGCTTGACTTCGACAGGGGGCTGAACGAGAATCCCGGCCCTCTTGAGTATGCCGGAATCTGCAGGGATTCCAGGCAAATACCATTCCCCGGTAGCTCAGTTGGTAGAGCGGTTGACTGTTAATCAATTGGTCGCTGGTTCGAGTCCGGCCCGGGGAGCCAAACTTCGAAAAAGGCCTCACTTGCGAGGCCTTTTTTGTTTCTGTGCCAGTGCAACTACGCCGGACGTGTTTACATTACGGCTTCGATCGCCTTGGTCCGATCGCTCGGACTAACCGGCGTACTGCGTTGCGCGGACGTCGTACCGAGCGGGCCCGGGGAGCCAAATTCTGCGAAAGGCCTCGATTCCGAGGCCTTTATTATTTCTGGAGGTAACCCAGAGACGCCGGACGTGTCGACCGAACCGCTCCGATCACCGTTCTCCGGCCGCTCGGATCAATCCGACCACAACGCTGGATCGAGCCAGATTTCGGGAACCGACAGCTTTCCGCGCACAAGCTCAACAGTGTCCCCCAGGCGCAGCGACTGCCATGCGTCGGCCCAGTCGGTCGGCAAAGGGTATGGTGTTCCGACCGTCGGTTCCGACCTGAACCCGAATCGGCTGTAGTAAGCCGGGTCACCCAGCACGAACACCATGCTGATGCCGTCTTCCTGCAGCCGCCGCAGGCCGGCTTGAACCAGCGCGCTCCCGATTCCCTTTCCCTGGCAAGTCGGGTCTACGGCGAGTGGCGCCAGCAATGCAGCCCTGGTATCGCAGCCATCCACACTGCACTTCGTGAAGATGATATTTCCGACAACGGCGGAACCGAGGATCGCGACCAGCGAGACAGTGCCGCCGGGATCGGCCAACAGGTTGCCTACCAGGGGAAGCAGGTCCTCGTCGGCAAAGGCCCTTGGATAGAGCGCTTCAATCTCGACCCGGTCTTGCGCCACGCTCTCGCGTATCTCGAGTTCCCTCTCCATGGCCCGGTAGCCGACGTTCCTATTCGTTATACGGGTGGTATGCCATCTGCTCGATCTGCATTGCGGCCAGTATATCAATCAGCATGGTCATCGCGTGGATGCTCACCAATGTCTCCGTCGGCGATAGGGCCGCCTCGTCGTATAGTCCGACAGCATTTTCGGCCGTCTCTACGGGAGCCTCGTCAGCGAGGAGCGCATTACTCATCAATGCCGCGATTGCAAGAAGCGCGGCACCGATCAATCTTGTCTGCATACGCATGTCCGTCTCCTTGTTGCGGGGTTGCGACAGCCCGGTCAATGCTGGCTTCTACCTAATATGGCCGCCGGGCGCTTCTCAGTTACCGCGGTTTGACGGACTCTTCGATGGACTCGCTGCTGATGTCGGAAACCGTGCTGAGCCTCTCGACCTGCTCTTTGCCTTCGCGGATCGACTTTTCGAGGAGCTTCCTGGTTTCGCTTTCGAGGCAATGCTCTTTCTCGAGGTCGAAAAATACAAGCTGCAGCTGATTCAGGAGGTTGTTGAGAATGTGTTGCGTCGAACGAACGGTCGCAACGAAGACCGCGTGCTTTTCTTGCTCCGATTCCCGGATCTTCTTCGCGCGGTTGTCGGCAAAGACCCCGAAAATGACGATCAACGCGATGATGAGCAGGCGCATCAAGAGCTCGTTGACATCCGAGGGAACCACTTCGAAGAATTCCTCGGCATAGACGAAGCGATGGATGACGGACTCCGCGAACCAATACAGGAGCGCGAGGACGATTCCCAACCCGGTAAATTTTTGTCGCTCCAGCATTCGATCGCTCGTTTCAGGGGCCAGCCACTCGATCGCCCCCACACTGGCGATTCTCCGGCCCGTGCGGTAAACGGCAATCCGTGTAAGTGCCTAGCTTCTTGCGGATATATCTCTCGCCAAATCGCCGGCTATTGAGAGAGTATCATGCGCTATTTCAATAACTTGAATGCATGGGTCCATTGGTCATGGGTAAAGCCCGGTATGCAATAGAGCATGCAGAGCGGTTCAATCGCGCGCGCCGCTTCTACGCCGCCCATATCCTCGGTTTCCCACCCGAACTGGTCGAGAATACCCGTAACAACGGCTTTTGCATCGGCGTCGTTGCCGCAGATGAACATGCTCGGCTTGCCGCCTTCGAAGCGCGGGTTCACCATGCGCGCGTTACTCACCGAGCTGAACGCCTTTACGAACCTGGTGCGCGGGTACTGCGCCTGCAGTTGTTCCATGAGGGACTCATCGAGGTTGGTAAAGAACCTGAGCACTCCGTTCACCGGTGGCTCGTCGGCAATCGGATTGGTCGCGTCGATTACGGGCTTCCCGGCATGGTTATCCGCTCCGGCGAGGCTCAGAGCCTTGCTCGTGGCGGTCCCTTTGACGGCAAGCACAAGCAGATCTGCAAATGCAGCCGCGTCAGCGAAATAGCCCGATCCAACTCCGGGATGCTCCTGCAGCCAGTCCGCAAGCTGTTCCGGCGAACGGCTGCCGATCATCACTTCGTGGCCATGTCCGGCAAAACCCGCCGCGAGAACCTTCCCGACAACCCCCGACCCCAAAACGCCTACTCTCATGATTTTTCTCATTCCACGACGGTCAGCTCTTTTACGAGTTCATCGGCACCATAGACCGTTTTCAGTGCCTCGAGCATGATTGCGGAGTCGACCCCTACTGTCCGGTTCGTAGCCGGGTCGAACCAGTAATCACCGGCAATGGAGTAAATGTTGCCGTCGAATGCGAGGCCCACCAGGTTACCGTCGGCAGCGACGATCGGGCTACCCGAGTTACCGCCGGTGATGTCGGTAGTTGCCACGAAGTTGAACGGCGTATCGGGATCCAGTTTCTCCCTCGCCGCCAGCCACGTATCCGGCAACATGAATGGCCGCGCCCCGGTTGCGCGTTCGAACAGCCTGCTGGTACGCGTGAACGGATCGACCAGTTCGCCTTTTTCCTGCCAGCCTTTGACCGCCCCGTATGTTACGCGCAAGGTGAAGGTAGCGTCGGGATAGGTGTCGGATCCGTAAATCTGAAAGCGCGCGTCGGCAATCATCTCCTCGCCACGGGTTAGTGGAGCCTCGACTTCGTTCTCGAAACGCTCCCTCAGCGCCCGGGCTTGCGGGTCGATCTCGAGTGCCAACCGGACCATCGGGTCCGCGCTATTTCTTACGGCCTCGATCCCGCCTTCCCAGAGGGCCATGCGAACCGCCGGATCGTCGAGCTTGCTGCCATCAACGAGCGCCGCAGCCAGGTCTTGCGGTGACTCCTTGCCGAGAATTCTGTGCACGTGCTTGCTGTCGGGTCCCAGCCATTCCCGCATTTTCTCGAGGGAGAACGTAAGGCGAAGCTTTTCGTATTCCCTGTCAATGGGCCGTTCCGCAGCCAGGCGCTGCTCGACCTGGGGCAAGGCCGCATCCGTGTAAGCCCGTATCCTCTCGTTGTTCGGAAGCTCGCGCTCCGCGGTCCCGCGCACGATGGTGCGTGCGTGATTGAACAGTTCGCTGTTGAGCGCCGCGGCGTTCTCGATGAACAGGTGATCTTCGTAGAAGTTGCGATAGGTATCGATGGCCTCGTCGATCAGCTTCCAGGCGCCACCATAGGCTGCCTGCAGTTCCGAATCGGCGGCCACGGCTGCGCGTAGCTGCTGCTCCTGCTTTTCTTTCATTGCCAGCATCGAGTCGTTGTGCAGGGCCTTCAGGTGATTCCTGCGTACCTTGATGGCGTTCTCGATTCCCGCAATGCGCTGCTGCACCGTCCTGGCGGCCTCGTCGCTCGTGTTCTGCCAGGCCAGCATCCGGCCGCGAAGCTCCGAGTAGCGCAGCAGCCACATCGGTAACACGACGTCGCGCTGCATCTTGAGCTGCGTCATGGTCAGGAGCCGGTCCGTCGAGCCCGGATGTCCGGAGATGAACACGGGTTCCGCCAGCTTCGGTCCGCCACTCCGCCACTGCAGATAGTTCGGCGTCGACGCCGGCTTCCCGTTTTCGTACGCGCGCAGGAACGACATATCGAGGCACCAGCGCGGAAAATTGAAGTTATCGGGGTCACCGCCGAATGCGGCGATATCGCTTTCCGGCGCAAAAACGAGCCGCACGTCATCGTAGCGCTTGTACTTGTAGATGAAATACTGCCCCCCGTTGTAGAGCGTCACGGCTTCACATTTGAACGCCCCATCGGCCGCTTGCTCGCACTCCGTCTCCAGCCCCGTCAGAGCCGCTTTGCGCGCGTTATTTGCCGCCGCGTCCTCGAGACCCTTCGTTGCCGTGGAGACGTTGTTCGTCACGTCTTCGAGGTCCACCAGGACCGAGATTGACTGCCCGGGACAGCGCAGTTCCTGTTCGCGAGCAGACGCCATGAATCCTTTGTCGGAAAGATTCCGTTCTGCACTGCTGAGATTGCGAATGCAGCCCCACAGGCAGTGGTTATTGGTCAACACCAGCCCGTCCGGGGATGCAAACGAGCCCGTACAGCCGTTTTCCAGCCTCGTCGTGGCAAGCTGCGCGGCCCGCAGCCAGGCGTCATCGATCCTGACGTCGTACTTTTCTTCCACCCGATCAGAGGGGAAATTGTCGATGGTCCACATGCCTTCATCGGCCGTCGAATGACCCGTAAAGGCCAGCAGGACGACTGCAAGAGCGATCTTTTTATTCATTCGTATTCACCAAGATAAGAAGCGTACTTTCCTGCGCTGGTCGACCTGCGCGACCGGCCCGGATTGTGAATCTATCGACCCGACAGCGCCGCAAACGTTCCCGGGTCAGCCGCTCGCGGCTATCTCCAGGACGACGCGCCACAGATACTCGACCATGCTTACAAACGCGTCTTCCGCAACGCGCTCGTTATCGCCATGAGCGCCAAAGCCGCTGTTGATCTCATTGATCGTGCGAGCTGGCCCGATACCGTAGGATTGCACGCCCTTGGCGCGCATCTGCGCCATGTCCGTCGCACCAGTGCTCATTATGGGCAACACCGTTGCTTCCGGATACATTTCAACGGCGACCCTTTCCAGCGTCTGGAACATTTCGTTGTCGATTCCCGAAGGCGGAGCCGCGGGCCGATAGACCGGCTCCGGAACGATCTCGACACGCGGATCGTCGATGACGGCGGCGAGCTTCCTGTGGAAGCCATCCACGTCTTCATCCGGCAGCATACGGATATCAAGGATAGCCGACGCCTCGGACGGGATGACGTTGCGGCGAAAACCGGCATCGATAACGGTTGGCACGACCGACGTGCGCAATATCGAGTAGTGGTACGGAAAAGTTTCGAGGAACTGTTGCTGTACCGCCTGCGTCATCTCCGGGTTGGTGACATTTTCGTACAGCAGGGCCTCGTCCGGCGGCGAGATTGCGGCGAGGCGGCGAAAGTAGGTCTCCGTCGTTTCGTTGAGCCGCATCTCGGTCTGCCAGGCTGACGCCTTTGCAACAGCACTTGCCAGAATCATCACCGCATTGTCCAGCCGTGGCACCGAACCGTGACCCGGCGTACCGCGTGCCACCAGCGTAACGCGTCGCGGCATTTTCTCGGTAGTCTCGATGCCGAAGGTGTGCACGCGGCCGTCGCGGATAACGCCTTGTCCGCCCTCCGCGATGCTGTATTCAGCATCGATGACGTCCCAGTGCTTCTCGACCATGAAATTGATACCGACGTCCGGCGTCCCCTCCTCACCGGACTCGGCCAGGAAGATCACGTCGCGATCCAGTTCGACGCCCAGTCGCTTTAGCAGGATCATTACCATCATGCCGGCGGCGACATTATCCTTGTCGTCGAGCGTGCCGCGGCCGTAGATGTAGCCATCCTTCCGAATTCCCGAAAACGGGTCCGCGTACCACTTCTCCGGCTGCACGCCGACGACGTCCGTGTGTCCCATGATCAGGATCGGGCGCTTGCTGCCGTTTCCCTTGTGCCGTGCAACGAGGTTCGCGCGTTCCGGGTCCAGCGCATACAACTTCGAATCGATGCCCTCCGCAGCAAGCACGGCCCGGATGTAGTCGGCCACCGCGGTTTCGTCGCCGGGCGGATTGACGGAGGGAATCTGGACGAGCTCTACCAGGTGGTCGATGGCCTCGCGGCCCACAGCGTCCCAGTCGACCAGGTAAGACTGCTGGGCACTGGCAGTATCCAGAAATAGCAGTGATACGAGCAGCGATAGTCTACGCATTCGATGGGTCCACGAGTATCAGGATTGACGCGCGGCAGACGCTATTCGGCAATCAGTTCACTGAGGTATTTGCGGAAAGCGTCCCCCGTGTCCGCGTGCGCGAGGCCATGTGCCACGGTTGCCTTCAGGTAGCCGAGCTTGTTGCCGCAGTCGAATCGCTCTCCTTCGAAAGCGTAGGCATAAACCGGGCTCTCGTCGAGCAGGTCGGCGATCGCGTCGGTGAGCTGGATTTCCCCGCCCGCGCCGCGTCCGGTTGTTTCGAGCTTGTCAAAGATCGCTCCCGGCAGCAGGTAGCGCCCGACCACCGCAAGATTGGACGGCGCATTTTCCGGAGCCGGTTTCTCCACTATGCGGACAATACGGTTGTCGTCTGCTTCGTCGACAGCGACGATCCCGTAGCTGGAAGTTTCCTCCGCCGGCACTGTTTCCACGGCGATCACACCGCCGCCATGGCGTTGATGTTGCGCTGCCATCTGCGTCAGGCAGGGCACGTCGCCGGCGATCAGGTCGTCGGCAAGATGCACGAAAAACGGCTCGTTGCCGACTGCGGGCCGCGCACACAGGACTGCATGACCCAGGCCGAGCGGCTCGCCCTGGCGGATGTAGATGCAGGCCACGCCGTCGGGCACGATATTCTTGATTGTATGCAGCAAGTCGTCCTTGCCCGCCTCCTGCAACGCGGATTCGAGTTCCGGGTCGGTGTCGAAATGATCCTCGATCGCGCGTTTGGAACTGCCGGTCACGAAGACGAGCTTGGTCGCTCCTGCGTCAATAGCTTCCTCGACCGCATACTGGATCAGCGGTTTGTCGACTATTGGCAACATTTCCTTGGGGCTGGCCTTGGTTGCGGGCAGGAACCGGGTTCCCCGCCCGGCGACCGGAAATACAGCCGCTCGAATCCTGTGGCTCAATGTCATGCTCCCTCATCTGCTGGCGAGGTGCGCATGATAGCCAATAATAGCGCGCGTTTCTTTGCCTGGTTTGCAGTGGATTCGACCGCACTGCGCCAGTCGCAGGACACAGTGCGGTCAGCGAACTGCGGCAGCTACTTTTTCGGTGCGGGCGCGACCAGGATATTTTCGCGATTCAGCTCCACCGTCCGCTCACCGATCCCCTTGACCAGAGACAGATCGCTGGCCGATTTGAACGGTCCATGCTTCCGGCGATACTCGACGATGGCGCGGGCCTTGCTGAGCCCAACGCCCTCCAGCGATTCGGAAATAGTCTCCGCGTCCGCCGTATTGACGTTGACGGGCCCGGCCAGCGCCAGGAAAGGCAACAGCATGGCGCACAGGGTAAGTTTGCTTATCCACTTGATCATTCGAAGGCTCCTCTCACCAATCGGGTGTGTGACGCGCCACTACAGCGCGGTATCGGAGCTTAGGAAAACGGAGCCGGCAGTACAGCCTGCGAAACTGTCGGCTTCCACCGGATATGCGGCAATCGCTATCTGTTCAGTAATTCGTGATGCTGTGCTGCAGAATCGTATCGAACTGCACGCGTGAGGCAGGCCGCTGCGTTTCCCAGTTTCGGCAGCTCGGGCACTGCCAGAGGAGACGTTGACTGGAAAACCCGCACTCCTGGCACTGGTAGCGCGGCGACGCCGTCGCCAGCTTGCTCAACGCCTTGCGGATCTTTACAAGCACCGATTCCTCCTGGTCACGGGGCCGATCCGAGAGCCGCTGCAGGTCGACGAACTCCGCCAACGTCGGTTCGTTCAGCATGTAGTCCCTGACGACGTCATCGATCACGGGAATACCGCCAATATCGTTGACGATCGCTGTGTAAGCGATCAGCGAGCTCATCTCCGGGTGTTTTTGTACCAGCGATTTCAGGGCGCGCTCGAGGTCGGCAATCTCGTCCTCGCGCGTGTAGATCGCAACGATTTCGGGCAACGCTTCTGCAATGAGGTAGGTGTTTTCGTCGATGATGCGATGATAGAGGCGCAACGCGGTCTTGCTGTCATGCGTTTCCTGCGCGATGTGAGCGCGGGTCAGAGCGCCGCGCATGGTTCGGGGCCGGCCCGTCTGCGCTTTTTTGACAAACGCGCGCGCAGCAGAGTAGTCATTGCGCCGTGCGGCCGCTTCGGCCAGTTCGCAATAATAATGCGCAATCTGCAAAGCCAGCGATCTGCCCCCCAACACCTCGAGCTTCTCGGCGGCGTCGACTGCACGCTCCCATTCCTTTTCCTGCTCGTAGATGCGGCACAACGACTCAAGGGCCTGGACCTGATAGCGGGACCCCTGCGACAGGCGCGAAAAGAGATTCTCGGCCCGATCCAGCAGGCCGGCATGCAGATAGTCCTTGGCCAGCGAGTAGAGCGCCTGGTCTCTCTGTTCGGCCGCCAGGTCCGGCCTTGCAATGATGTTCTGGTGAATGCGAATGGCTCGATCCACTTCGCCGCGGCGCCGGAACAGGCTGCCGAGCGCGAAGTGGGTCTCGATCGTCTTGTCATCGACCCGTACCATTTCGAGAAAATGTTCCAGCGCCTGGTCGGTCTGCTCGTTGAGCAGGAAATTCAGACCTTTCAGATAATCGATATTGAGCGGTGGCGGCGCCTGGTCCTCTTCGCGCTCACCGAAACGGCCCATCGCCCACCCTGCCGCCGCGAGCAGCAGGAACAGTCCCGCGAGGAGAAACGTGGACTCAGTCGGCATCGGACAGCGGCAGATTGCGCAACGAGCTCACCTCCGACTCCGAGACGCGCAGCGCCCGTCGCAATATGCGCCGCTCGTTCACCAGCCGCAGCGCATACAGCCCCATACTGAGAACGCCCAGTAGCCACCCCGCGACGAGCGCAACGGTGAATGCAATGGAGGTGGATGTCGTGACACTGACGAACGCGAGGTCGACCTCGACATCGCCGGTGTTCAGATAGGAGAACACGACCATGACACCGAAAATAGCGATCAGCAGGATGATCAAGCCGGCCTTTTTCAACATTCGCTCACTCCAAAGCGGCCAGTTACGGCTCTGGTAGCATGAGAGTGTATTGCTTTAGCGCGATTTTGGTAACCGGCAAAGATCGGCCGGCCGCCGGAATCGGCCATTCAGCTCTTGATCGGGAAGTGCCGGCTGGCGTTGACCCGCTCGCGCAGATCCTTGCCCGGCTTGAAATGCGGGACGTACTTGCCGGACAGCGCTACCGCTTCACCGGTCTTGGGATTGCGGCCGATACGCGGCGGCCGAAAGTGCAGTGAGAAGCTGCCGAAGCCGCGGATCTCGATCCGCTGCCCTTTGGCGAGCGAATCGCTCATGAGGTCCAGCAGGTGTTTCACCGCCAGTTCCACGTCTTTCGCAGGCAGGTGTTTCTGCTTCCGGGCAATAGCTTCTATGAGTTCAGATTTTGTCATTTTTTCACTTCGGTCCTGGCCGGGGCGCGTAACCCACCGATAGTATTGACAAATATAGCCCGGACCGCAGGGTCCGGGCTACCTTTTTAACGTATTATTTGCTTCCGCCGGACATTTTTTCCTTGAGAAGCTCTCCCAGCGTGGTGCCAACGGGCGCCGAACCGGCCTCGGACTTGTAGTCCTTGATCGCCTCGGCTTCCTCGTAAACCTCCTTCGCCTTGATCGACAACGCAACGGAACGGTTCTTACGATCGACATTGGTGAACTTGGCTTCGACTTCCTCGCCAACCTTGAGCACCATGCGCGCATCCTCGACGCGGCCACGCGCAAGCTCGGACGCCCGCAACGAGCCGATCACGCCGTCGCCGAGATCGACCAGCGCGCCGCGCGCATCGACTTCCGTGACGGTGCCCTTAACGATCGAGTTCTTCGGATGCTCGGCGAGCCAGGCTGAGAACGGATCCTTCTCGAGCTGCTTGACGCCGAGCGAGATACGCTCGCGCTCCGCGTCAATTGCCAGCACGGCCGCTTCTATTTCCTGACCCTTGCTGTAGTTGCGCACCGCCTCTTCCCCGGTCAGATCCCAGGAGATGTCGGACAGATGCACAAGACCGTCGATGCCACCGTGCAGGCCGATGAAGATCCCGAAGTCGGTAATCGACTTGATCTGGCCGGTGACCTTGTCGCCGCGGTTGTAGGTTGCGGAAAACTCGGCCCAGGGATTCGACTTGCACTGCTTGATACCGAGCGAAATACGGCGCCGCTCCTCGTCGATCTCCAGGACCATGACTTCCACTTCTTCGCCTACCTGCACAATGCGCGACGGATTGACGTTCTTGTTGGTCCAGTCCATTTCGGATACGTGCACGAGACCTTCCACGCCGTCTTCGATCTCCACGAAACAACCGTAGTCAGCAATATTCGTGACTTTGCCGAACAGTCGCGTCTGCTGCGGATAGCGCCGCGCGAGATCCTTCCACGGATCGTCGCCCAGCTGCTTCATGCCCAGCGATACGCGCTGACGCTCGCGGTCGAACTTGAGGATCTTAACGTCGATCTCGTCGCCGACGTTCACGACTTCGGACGGGTGCTTGACGCGCTTCCAGGCCATGTCGGTGATATGCAGAAGACCGTCGATGCCGCCGAGGTCGACAAATGCGCCGTAGTCCGTCAGATTCTTGACGATTCCCTTGACGGTGTTGCCTTCCTGCAACTCCGCCAGCAGCTGCTCGCGCTCTTCGGAGTATTCCTGCTCAACGACCGCGCGCCGCGAGACCACGACGTTGTTACGACGCTGGTCGAGCTTGATGACCTTGAATTCCAGGCTCTTGCCTTCGAGATACGCGGGATCGCGCACGGGACGGACGTCGACGAGAGACCCGGGCAAAAAGGCGCGGACGTTGTCGATCTCGACCGTGAAGCCGCCCTTGACGCGGCCATTGATGACGCCTTCCACGACCTCGCCTTTTTCAAAAGCTTTTTCGAGCTCCGTCCAGGTACGCGCACGAATGGCTTTCTCGCGGGACAGCCGGGTTTCGCCGAAGCCGTCCTCGACGGCATCCAGGGCGACCTCGACCTCATCGCCGACGGCGATTTCGCCTTCGCGTATATCGTTCTTGAACTGCTCGATGGGGATGACGGCCTCTGACTTGAGACCGGCACTGACGATTACGACATCGTCATTTACTGCGACAACGGTACCGGTGATGATTGAACCGGGCTTTATCTGTTGACTCGCAAAACTCTCTTCAAATAACTCAGCAAAACTTTCAGACATTTAATTAACCAATAGGACCCTGCATTGACATGGGCCCATACCCAAAAAAACGTCACACCACGTCCTGTGGCTGACGGAAACTACAAAAAAGAACCGGACTCCATGTCCGACTCGACCCAATCCTTTCCTGGAAAAATCTAGAGATCTTCAGCCAGCAGTTCCCTGGCCCAGTCCAGCACCGTGTTTGTCACGGCTTCAATGGACTGGCCCGAGGAATCCAGAATCCTGGCATCCCCTGCCGGCCTCAACGGCGCGACCGATCGCTCGGAATCCCGCCGGTCACGGTCCTCTATGTCCCGCGAAAGGGCGGCAAGGCTAACATCAATACCCTTGTCATTCAACTGCTTATGTCGCCTTCGCGCGCGTTCTTCCGCGCTGGCCGTGAGGAAGACCTTGAGCCCGGCTTCCGGGAATACGTGCGTCCCCATATCGCGACCGTCAGCCACCAGTCCCGGGGGCTTGCAGAAGCTCCGTTGCAGGGCCAAAAGCGCGGTCCTCACCGGCTGCAGTCCCGCCACGGTCGAGGCGCCGCGGCCCGCCTCCTCCGTGCGCAGCTCGTCCCGGACGGGCTTGCCGTCCAGCCATATGAGCCCTTCACCGTCGCCATCGGCTGCAAATCTCACGTCGAGATTCTCGGCGAGATCCGCGAGCGCAGCGGCGTTGTCCAGGCTGATTCCCCGGCGGGTCGCGGCAAGCGCCAGGAGCCGATACAGGGCTCCGCTGTCGAGCAGGTGCCAGCCGAGAGTGGACGCCACCCGGCGGGCGATCGTGCCCTTGCCTGAGCCGCTGGGCCCGTCGATCGCGATAACCGGCGGTGCCTTGGTCATGCGGGCGCGTCCTGCCGACACACGATATCAGCGCCAATCTGCTTCAGGCAGGTCTCGAAACCGGGAAACGAGGTCTCAACGGCAGTGACGTCTCTCACGGTCACGGGCCCGTCGGCAACCGTACCTGCCACTGCCAGCGACATGGCGATGCGATGATCACCGAAGCTTTGCACCTGTCCTCCCGAAAACCGGCCTCCATGGACGAGCGCGCCATCGTCGGATTCTTCTACCCGGATCCCGAGCGCGCGCAGGCCGGCCGCCATGGCGGCAATCCGGTCGCTTTCCTTGACCCGCAGTTCGCCGATACCGGTAAACCGGGTGCTGCCATCCGCCACCGCCGCCGCTACGAACAACACCGGGAATTCGTCAATTGCCAGGGAGACCAGCGCAGGATCCACATCGATGCCACGCAGTGTCGAGGATCGCACCCGGATATCGGCTACCGGTTCTTCGCCCATGTCGCGCGCGTTCTCGAGGCTGATCGATGCTCCCATTGCCTGCAGGATATCCACCACGCCGGTGCGTGTCGGATTCACCCCTACGTCCCGAATCAGGATTTCCGCCTCGTCCGCCAGCAGCGCCGCGAGAATGACGAATGCAGCCGAGGACAGATCAGCAGGCACGTCCACGCGGCTTGCTTGCAGTGTCGCCGGCCCGAGGACGCCGATGCGGCTGTCCGTCGTGTCGACCGCAACGCCCATCGCGCGGAGCATGCGCTCGGTGTGGTCCCGCGTTACGGCCGGTTCGGCAACCGTGGTCCTGCCGCGCGCGTACAGCCCCGCGAGCAGGATTGCCGACTTCACCTGCGCACTGGCCATCGGCAATGCGTAATCAATGCCCTCGAGATCGGGATTTCCCCGGATTACGAGCGGCGGTCTGCCGTCACGACTGCCTATGTCGGCACCCATGCGGCTCAGCGGAGTGATGATGCGCTGCATCGGCCGCCCGGTCAGCGACTCGTCGCCGGTCAATGTTGCCGCGAAATTCTGGCCGGCCAGCACGCCGGCCATGAGCCGCATGGCCGTCCCCGAATTGCCGAGGTCGAGATCGGCGTCCGGCGCCTGCAACCCATGCAGCCCGACACCGTGGATCACCAGTTGAGTCGCGGCCGGGCGCTCTATGGTGACACCCAGACTGCGAAAGGCACTCATGGTGGCGAGACAATCCTCGCCTGCCAGGAAACCGTGTACTTCCGTGACGCCCTCCGCGATGCTGCCGAGCATGATCGCGCGATGAGACACCGATTTATCGCCCGGCACGCTTACGTCGGCGTCGCGGATGGCCGCTGGATGGCTCAGGTAGTGCATGGTGTTACCAGGCCCTAACCGACCGCCCTGGGATAGGCGCCGAGGACCCGGAACAGCGAGCTCCGCTCCTGGAGTTCGGCAAGTGCCTCCTTTGCCGGGGATTCGTCCGCATGACCGTCGAGATCGATGAAGAAGACGTAGTCCCAGTTCCTGCGCCGGGACGGCCGGGACTCGATGCGTGTCATGCTGACGCCGTGGCCGGCAAGCGGTTGCAGCAGCTGGTGCAAGACCCCGGCGCCCTCTGCCGTGTCGCTCGTCGAAACCAGTATGGTGGTCTTGTCGTCGCCGCTCGGCGCCAGTAATTCGCGCCCGATCACCAGGAACCGCGTCGCGTTGTCTGCACGATCCTCTATGTTGCTGACAAGAATCTGCAGGTCGTAAACATCCGCGGCGACTGCCGGTCCGATCGCCGCAGTGCCGGACTCATCACGGGCCCTGCGCGCGCCGGCGGCGTTGCTGGACATGCCGATGAGTTCCACGTGCGGCAGGTACTCCCGCAACCAGCTTCGACACTGTGCGAGCGATTGTTCGTGCGCACAAATTCGTTCGATCTTGTCGAGCCCGGTCTCGCTGCCGAGCAGGTGCTGTTCGATCCGCAGCTCGATTTCGCCGGCGATTTTCAGCGGCGAGGTCAGGAACATGTCCAGTGTGTAATTCACCGAGCCTTCGGTCGAATTTTCGATCGGCACGACGCCGAAGTCGGCAACGCCGCTCTCCACCTCGTGAAATATCTCGTCAATCGTGTGAAACGGCAGGGCGCGCGCCGAATGCCCGAAGTGCTTGAATACGGCCGTCTGGGTAAAGGTTCCTTCCGGGCCGAGGAATCCGACCTTCAGCGGCTCCTGTTGCGCCAGGCACGCCGACATGATCTCCCGGAACAGGCGCAACATCTCTTCGTCACGAATCGGGCCGTCGTTGCGGGCCTGGATTTTCCGCAGCACTTCAGCCTCGCGTTCCGGCCGGTAATAATCGACCGCCGAAGCCAGCTTGCCTTTCGACATGCCGACCTCCTGCGCATACCGTGCACGTTCATTGATCAGCGACTGGATGCGCTCGTCGATTTCGTCGATGCGCGTGCGGATCGCTGCAAGATCCTGGCTGTCGGTATGCTTGTCGTTCTCGGCCATCGCCTGTCAGGTTACAGGCTTGCCCAGGTTTCGCAAAGTCAGAACCCCGTCGATCGCGCGCAACTTCGATTCGATTTCATCCGTAACCGGTTCGTTGACGTCGACTATTGTGTAGGCGAGATCGCCCACGGACTTGTTCAGCAGATCTTCGATGTTGAGCCCGGCATCGCCGATACACGTCGAGATCTGGCCGACCATATTCGGCACGTTCGCATTGGCGATTGTCACGCGGTAGGCGTCCATGCGCGGCAGGCGGCACTCCGGGAAATTCACGGAGAAACGTATGTTGCCGTTCTCGAGGTAGTCCTTAAGGTTCTCCGCAACCATGATTGCGCAGTTTTCTTCCGCTTCCGCGGTTGAAGCCCCGAGGTGCGGTAACGCTGTGACTCTGGGGTGCGCGATAAGCTCCGGCGTGGGGAAGTCGGACACGTAGGCATGCAGTTGGCCACTGTCGAGCGCAGCCAGAGCTGCTGCGTTATCCACAACACCGTTACGCGCGAAGTTGATTATCGTGCCGCCCTTGTTCATGAGCGCGATTCGATCGCGGTTTACCAGTTTGCGTGTCGCGTCCATGAGCGGCACGTGGACGGTCACTGCATCGGCATGCTGGAACAGCTGATCCAGGGTCTCGGCGTGTTCCACCCCGGACGACAACTGCCAGGCGCTCCGCACCGTGATCGCCGGGTCGTAACCTATGACTTTCATGCCGAGGTCGAGCGCCACGTTCGCAACATGGACCCCGATGGCGCCAAGCCCGATAACCCCGAGCGTCTTGCCCGGCAATTCGAAACCGACAAACTGTTTCTTGCCGGCTTCTATTGCCTTGCTGAGCGCTTCACCCGTTTCCTCCAGGCCCGTTACGTATTCGCGGGCATCGCAAAGATTGCGCGCCGTGATTAACAGTCCGGCGATCGCGAGCTCCTTCACGGCATTGGCGTTTGCACCGGGCGCATTGAAGACCGGAACGCCGCGGGCGGCCATGGCCTGGACCGGGATATTATTGGTGCCTGCGCCGGCACGCGCGATGGCGACCACCGTATCGGGGATTTCCATGTCGTGCATGTTGTAGGAGCGCAGGATGATCGCGTCCGGATGCGCGATCTCGGAAGCCACTTCGTAGCGTTGACGCGGCAGGTGCCTCAAGCCCGCAACCGCAATGTTGTTCAAAGTCAGAACCTTGTACATGGATCCTACCCGTTAACCCGTTCAAATTCGCTCATAAAGTCGATCAAAGCATCGACGGCCCCTTCCGGGACCGCGTTGTAGATCGAAGCGCGCATACCGCCGACCGAGCGATGCCCCTTGAGGTTTGCCAGCCCGGCGGCCGCCGATTCTTCCAGGAATCTGCCGTCGAGGGCCGCGTCTGCGAGCACGAACGGCACGTTCATCCGGGAGCGACAGTCCTCTCTCACCGGATTCGAATAAAAACCGGAGCCGTCAATTGCTCCGTAAAGCTTGCTTGCCTTGCGGGAATTGATGTCCGCAATCGCCGCCAGTCCGCCGAGCTCTTTCAGGTGCTGGAACACGAGGTCGGCCACGTACCAGGCAAACGTGGGTGGCGTGTTGGTCATCGAACCTGATTCGGCATAGGACCGCCAGGTCATGAGATGCGGCAGATTCAATGGCGCCCGTTCCAGCAGGTCGTTGCGGACGACGACCACCGTGATGCCGGCCGGCCCGACATTTTTCTGCGCGCCGGCGTAGATCACCCCGTATCGGCTGACATCGATCGGTCGCGACAGTATCGTACTCGACATATCCGCGACGATCGGGGTGTCGCCCGCGGGCACAAAATGAAACTCGACACCGGCAATGGTCTCGTTAGGCGTGATGTGAAGGTATGCCGCGTCGTTACTGCGCTGCCAAGATGATTCGTCCGGAATATAAGTGAAGTTCTCGTCGGACGCATCGGCAGCAATATTGACGGTGCAGAATTTTTTCGCTTCGCCGGCCGCCTTCTTGCCCCAGCTGCCGGTGATCACGTAGTCGACGGTATCGTGCGCGCCGGCAAGATTCATCGGCGCCATCGACATCTGCAAGGTGGCGCCACCCTGCGCAAAGAGCACGCTATAGCCGTCCGGGATGCCCAGCAACTCGCGAAAAGTGGCCTCGGCACGTTCCGCGAGCGCCACGAAATTCTTGCTCCTGTGGCTGACTTCCATCACCGACATACCGGTGCCCTGCCAGTCAGGAATATCGTTGCGGATGCTTTCGAGCACTTCGAGCGGCAGTGCCGCCGGCCCGGCGCTGAAATTGTAGACGCGAGACATGTCGCTGGAGTCCTTGCGGTGTTTCGTGAGTGATACGTCTGATGATACGCGGCGTATTGTTACGGTTTGGCGGAGTCAATGCACTAGCGGAATGTGCATATGCTTATGCGCCGGCTATTCCTCATCCTCATCACCCATCGGCTCGATCCGCGCCACGCCGACCAGCCGCTGTCCTTCCTCGACCCGGATCAGGCGTACGCCCTGCGTATTGCGGCCCTGTATCGAGATATCGTCCACCGGCGTGCGAATCAGCGTCCCGCTCGAACTGATGAGCATGATCTCGTCGTCGTCTCCGACCAGGACCGCGCCCACGGTCCGGCCGTTGCGCGCCGTGGTCTGGATCGCGATGACGCCCTGGCCGCCGCGGCCCTGTACCGGAAAGTCGTCGACTGACGTGCGCTTCCCGTAGCCGTTCTCGGTGGCCGTGAGCACCAGCCCGTCCCGGACGATGGAAAGCGCGATGACTTCGTGACCTTCCGGCAGTTTGATCCCCCGGACCCCGGCTGCACCGCGCCCCATTGGCCTGACATCCGACTCCCGGAAGCGGATACCTTTCCCGGAGCTGGCTACGAGCAATATTTCCGCGTCGCCGTCCGTGATCCTCGCGTCCACGAGCTTGTCGCCATTGCGCAGATCGATCGCGATGATGCCGCTGGAGCGTGGCCGCGAGAACTGGCTGAGCGGCGTTTTCTTGACCGTGCCCCCGGACGTCGCCATGAAGACGAAGCTGTCGGCGTCGAATTCCCCGACCGGCAAGATCGTGTATATGCGCTCGCCGGCTTCAAGCGGCAGCAGGTTGACGATGGGCTTGCCGCGCGAGCCGCGGCTCGCCTGCGGCACCTGGTAGACCTTCAGCCAGTAAACCTTGCCCCGGCTCGAGAAGCACAGGATCGTATCGTGGGTGTTGGCCACGAACAGCCGGTCGACAAAGTCCTCATCCTTGACCCGCGTCGCCGAGCGCCCCCGCCCGCCGCGCCGCTGTGCCTGGTAGGCACCGATCGGCTGCGCTTTCGCGTAGCCACCGTGCGACAGCGTGACCACCACGTCCTCCTCGGGAATCAGGTCCTCCACCTGGAGGTCCGCATGGTCCTGAACGATCTCGGTGCGCCGCTCGTCGCCGTAGCGGTCGCGAATGTCATCAAGCTCGTCGCGAATCACCTGCAACAGCTTGTCGGGGTCGGCGAGCACATCAGAAAATTGTTTAATTTTTTCTAATATCTCTTTGTATTCTTTAAGTATTTTATCTTGTTCAAGACCGGTAAGACGGTGCAGTCTCAGGTCCAGAATGGCCTGCGCCTGAACCGGCGACAGGTGATACCTGCCATCGTGGAGGCCGTACTCGGCCGCCAGTTCATCAGGACGGGTATCCGTCTTGCCCGCGCGCTCCAGCATGCCCGTTACCGCACCCGGCTCCCAGGTCTTCGCGACCAGGCCGTCCCGCGCCTCGGCCGGCGACGGCGAGGCCTTGATCAGTTCGATGACCGCGTCGATATTCGCCAGCGCCACCGTCTGCCCTTCCAGCACGTGGGCGCGGTCCCTGGCTTTGCGCAGATCGAATATCGTCCGTCGCGTAACCACTTCGCGACGGTGCGCCAGAAACGCCTCGAGAACCTGCTTGAGGTTCATCAGCTGCGGGCGGCCATTGTGCAGCGCCACCATGTTGATGCCGAAGACGGACTGCATCGGCGTCTGCTTGTACAGGTTGTTCAGGACCACGTCCGAGGACTCACCGCGTTTAAGCTCGATCACCACGCGCATGCCGTCCTTGTCCGACTCGTCGCGCAGCTCACTGATGCCCTCGATGCGTTTTTCCCGAACGAGATCGGCGATCTTCTCGATCAACCGGGCCTTGTTGACCTGGTACGGGAGCTCGGTGACGACAATCGCTTCCCGACCCGCTTTGAATTCCTCGATCCCCGTTCTCGCGCGGATGTGAACGCGCCCGCGGCCAGTGCGATAGGCCGCGTAAATGCCCTGGGCACCGTTGATGATGCCCGCTGTGGGGAAATCCGGCCCCGGCAGGTGCTCCATGAGCGCCGGGACGTCGATGGACGGGTCCTCGATCAATGCCAGGCAGGCAGTAATGACCTCGCCGAGGTTGTGCGGCGGAATATTGGTCGCCATGCCGACCGCGATTCCCGAGGAGCCATTGACCAGCAGGTTCGGCACCCGGGTCGGCATGACCGACGGTTCGCTCTCGGATCCGTCGTAGTTCTCGACGAAGTCGACGGTTTCCTTGTCGATGTCAGCCAGTAACTCGTGCGCCAGGCGCGACATCCGCACTTCCGTATAGCGCATGGCCGCCGGAGCATCCCCGTCCACGGAGCCGAAGTTACCCTGCCCGTCTACGAGCAAATAGCGCATCGAGAACGGCTGCGCCATGCGCACGATGGTGTCGTACACCGCAGTGTCGCCGTGCGGGTGGTATTTACCGATAACGTCACCCACGACGCGGGCCGACTTCTTGTACGGCTTGTTATAGTCGTTGCCGAGTTCTCGCATCGCGTACAGCACGCGGCGGTGAACCGGCTTCAGGCCGTCTCGGACATCGGGTAGGGCTCGACCCACGATGACGCTCATCGCATAATCGAGATAGGATTGCTTCATCTCGTCTTCGAGGTTGACGGACAGCAATTCCTGGGCAACTTCAGCCATATCTGCTTACTTTCTCAGCTCGCAATCGCAGCGTGACTCCGCTCATACAGTGGAATCCGGAAGACGCGAGATTGCGGGTTCAATACGAAAAAACTTGTCGAATTTACCGGGTCTGAAACAGCCCGATTTCGAGCGTTTACCAAGCCGTAATTCTACCATAGCGGAGCCCGATTCAGCAGCGTTTTGGTGCGGTTTCGAGGGGCTGAAATCCAGCGCTGGCGCGAGTTCCCACGGCCTGTATACTGCCCTCTCATCGACCGCCCTGCCTCTCCCGAAATCGGACCGGCAACAGCAAAATGCGACATTGCGATTCCCTGATTGCATCTCGTTGGTGCGTACCGATCGAGCCGGCCGGAACCGTGCTCGAGAACCATGCCGTGGCGGTGGCCGACAACCGGATAGCGGCAATTCTGCCGCTCGAGGAAGCCCGTGAGACTTTCCAGCCGAGCGTGCTCGTCGAGCGGCCTGGCCACGTGCTGGTCCCGGGGCTCATCAATGCCCATGTCCACGCCGCCATGACGCTTTTTCGGGGCCTCGCTGACGACCTGCCGCTGGACGCATGGCTCAGGGAGGGTGTCTGGCCAGTCGAACGCCGCTTCGCGAGTGCGGAACTCGTCCGGGACGGCACCGAGCTGGCCATAGCCGAAATGCTGGCGGCGGGCATCACCTGTTTCTGCGACCAGTATTTCTTCCCGGAGATCGTTGCCGAGACCGCCGTCGACCTGCATATGCGGGCGATGATCGGCACGCCGGTCGTCGATGTTCCGACCGCATGGGCGGAGGATGCGGCCGACTACCTGAGCAAGGGTTCCGATCTCGTTCACGACCGCTACGCGGATCACCCGCTGATTAGCACCTGTTTTGCGCCACACGGTACCCGAGCGTTATCGGATGCGTCCTTCACGGAGCTTCGCGTTCTCGCCGACCAGCTCGACGTGCCAGTGCACATACATCTGCACGAATCGAAATCGGAAGTGGTGGCGTCCATGGAAGCGACGGGAATGCGCCCGATCGAGCGCCTCGACAACCTCGGCTTGCTGAATTCTTCGCTGCTCGCCGTGCACGCGGTCCACGTTACGCCCCCTGAGATCGCTCGATTGGCGTCCGCAGGAGCGGGCGTGGCGCATTGCCCCACGTCGAACCTGAAACTGGCCTGCGGCATAGCGCCGGTCAGGGCCTTCCTGGACGCGGGCGTCACCGTGGGCATCGGCAGTGACGGTGCGGCAAGTAACAACATGCTCGACGTCCTCGCGGAGATCCGCATGGCGGCCCTGCTCGCAAACGTCGCGGCCGACGACGGCGGCGCCATTGCCGCGGAACAGGCATTGCGGATGGCGACCCTCGATGCCGCGAAGACGTTGCGACGGGATCACGAGATCGGCTCCATAGAGCCCGGCAAATTGGCGGACCTGACCTGTATCGATCTCATGCGCTATAACAGCCAGCCCGTCTACGACCCCGTCTCGCAGCTGGTCTACGCAACGCGCGCGGAGCAGGTTTCCGACGCCTGGGTAGGCGGTCGCCACCTGCTTGATCAGGGCGAATTGACCACCATAAATAGGGAAAGCATTTTCAGGCGCAGCGGCGAATGGCGGCAGCGTATAACCGATTTCAGGAACCAGAGGCAATGAACCAATCAACCCCCTTTCGTGACAACGTCGACGAGGCAGAAGTCGCCAAGTTCAATGCGCTTGCGGCACGCTGGTGGGACCCGGAAGGTGATTTCCGGCCACTGCACGAGATTAATCCGTTGCGTCTCGACTGGATTGGCCAAAGCACCCAACTTGCCGGCAGGCGCGTCGTGGATATCGGCTGCGGCGGCGGCATCCTCGCCGAGGCGATGGCTGAGGCCGGCGCAACCGTTACCGGCATCGACATGGCCGAAGGACCACTGACGGTCGCCCGCCTGCACCAGGTCGAGTCCGGGGTTGCCGTCGACTACCTGCAAACCACGGCAGAGGAACTGGCCGACCAGTGTCCCGGGGACTTCGATGTGGTTACCTGCCTGGAGATGCTGGAGCACGTTCCCGAGCCGTACGACGTAATCCGGTCGTGCAGGACCCTCGTCAAGCCCGGCGGCGATGTGTATTTCTCGACCATCAACCGCAATCCCAAGTCCTTTGTGTTCGCCATTGTCGGCGCCGAATACGTATTGAAGCTCTTGCCCGCAGGCACGCACGAATACAGCAAGTTCATTCGCCCGTCGGAGCTGGATGCCTGGGCGCGGGATGCCGGGCTGCAACTGGTTTCGAGCATCGGCCTGCACTACAACCCCTTCACGAAGGAGTTCTCGCTGGGCGAAAACCTGGACGTGAACTACCTGATGCACTTCCGCCGCCCGGCCGGCGCGTGACGCCCTTGCCGCTTCCGGAAACCATCCGCTACACCGCCGTGCTGTTCGACCTGGACGGCACCCTGATAGACACCGCTCCGGACATGGTGGCCGTGCTGCAGGACATGCAGCGTGCGCACGACGTAGAGCCCGTCGCCTATGAACTCGGTCGTGCGTACGTGTCAAACGGAGCCCTGGGGCTCCTGTCGCTCGGCTTTCCCAATACGGAGCACGCGGTCGGCAGCGACCTGCACCGGGATTACCTGGAGCGCTATGCGCTGCGGGTCTGCGAGGCTTCCAAACTGTTTCCCGGCCTCGACAGTCTCCTCGAGATGCTCGATACGGCGGGTCTTCCCTGGGGCGTGGTCACCAACAAGCCCGCGTATCTCACGGACCCGCTGCTCGAGGGCCTGGCACTGGCCGCCCGGAGCGCCTGCGCCGTGAGCGGCGACACCCTGCCAAAACGCAAGCCCGATCCGGCGCCGCTCCTGCATGCGTGTGAAATCGCCGGGCTGCTGCCACAAAACACGGTCTATGTCGGGGATGCCTCGCGGGATATCGAGGCAGGCCAGAATGCCGGCATGGCCACCATTGCGGCCGCCTACGGCTACGTTACGCCGGACGATGATCCGCAGCGCTGGGGCGCCGATCAGATCGCTGCGGATACGGCGGAATTGACGCAAATGCTGCTAAAAGCGGTTAATCTGGACGCCTGATGACATCGATCGAGATAGATCCGCGCTGGCTGGAATTCGGCGGTCCCGCCCTGCTTGCCGGTCTCGTGCTAGGGGCATTTCTCGTGTGGCTGATTGCGCGGCGCCCCCGCCGGCAGCTGGAGGCGGAGAACGAAGGCCTCCGCGACAAGATCAAGAACCAGGAGACCCTGCAGAACGAGCGCGATGCCGCCTTCCAGGCCGCGAGCGGGGAACTGGTGCGCTCGTTTGCAGAGCTGGCAAACCGTTCGCTGCAGTCCAACAGCGAGACTTTTTTGCGCCTTGCCGAACAGAAAATGAGCGTACAGAACGAACAGGCGAAGCGCACGTTGAGCGAGCGCGAAAAGGCCGTCGAAAATCTCGTCAAACCGATACGCGATGCGCTCCAGGAATCGCGCAAGCAGATCGAAGCGCTGGAGAAATCCCGCAGCGAAGCCTACGGGTCCATCCGGACACAGCTCGCGGCAATGCAGGCCGACCAGAAGTCGCTGACGAAGGAGACGCATAACCTCACCAAAGCGCTGCGGCGGCCGGAGGTGCGCGGTCGCTGGGGCGAGATTACGCTGCGGCGCCTGGTCGAACTTGCTGGCATGGTCGAACACTGTGATTTTGTCGAGCAGGTGCACTCGGTCGCAGAGGGCCAGGTCATTCGGCCGGACATGATCGTGCGCATGCCGGACCGGAGGGTACTGGTCGTCGACGTCAAGACGCCGCTCGACGCCTACATGCAGGCGGTCGAAGCGGAAGACGATGCGCAGCGCAAGCTGGGTCTCGAACGGCATGCGAAAAGCCTGCGCGCGCATATTCGGATGCTGTCCTCGAAAGCTTACTGGAATCAGTTCGACGAAAGCCCGGAGTTCGTCATCCTGTTTATCCCGGGTGACCAATTCCTGAGCGCTGCGCTGAACGAGGAGTCCGACCTGATCGAATACGCCCTGTCACGGCAGATCATCCTCGCTACTCCCACCAGTTTTGTGGCATTGCTCAAAGCGGTCGCCTACGGCTGGCGGCAACTCGCACTGGCTGAGAACGCCAAGGAAATTCGGGCCCTCGCAGAGGATCTCTACGGTCGTCTCAGCACGTTTGTCACCCACATGAACCGCGTCGGGCGCCAGCTTGCGAGCAGTGTCGAGAACTACAACAAGGCGGTAGGCTCGCTGGAGCGCAGTGTTCTGCCGGGTGCGCGCAAGTTCGTGGATCTCGGCATACACGAGAAGAAGCCACTCGAGAAACTCGATACGCTGGACCCGGTACCCCGGACCATGATCGAAAGCGGCAGCGATGACGACGCTGCCGGCGAGGACGACAGCGATACGCCCGATAAGATGCTGCAGTGACGGACCACAAGAATTACACCTATCCCGGCGACCTCCTCCAGGGACGCATAATCCTCATTACCGGCGCCAGCGACGGCATCGGCCGTGCGCTCGCCGTCCACGCCGCCGGGCATGGCGCCCGGGTCATCCTGCACGGCCGCAACGCGTCGAAGCTCGAAAAAGTGTATGACGAGATCGAGGCTCTGCAGGATGCGCCGCGCCCTTCGATTGCCGTGATGGACCTGGCGGTGGCGGGCAGCGACGCCTATACCTCACTCGCAGACAGCCTGGCCGGTGAATTCGGGCGGCTTGACGGTCTCGTGAACAACGCCGGCATTCTTGGTGAGCGTTACAGCATTGAGCAGTACGATGCGGCGATGTGGCAGCAGGTCATGCACATCAATGTCACGACGGCCTTTGCCATTACTCAGGTATGCCTGCCGCTGCTGCATCAATCGGACGATGCGTCGATCATCTTTACCAGCAGCGGCGTTGGGCGCGTCGGGAAGCCATTCTGGGGCGCCTACGCGGTATCCAAATTCGCCACCGAGGGGCTATCGCAGGTCCTGGCCAGCGAGCAGGAGCATGGCTCGATACGCGTCAACTGCATCAATCCCGGGCCCGTGCGCACGGAGATGCGGCGTGCGGCGTATCCGGCTGAAGACAGAGACGTGCTGAAAACCGCCGACGAGATTCTGCCGACCTACATGTACCTGCTGGGACCCGACAGCAAGGGAGTCACCGGACAGAGCCTGGACGCGCAATAAGATAAATTACTTTAAAAATATGTCTTAAATAGCGCTTTTTCTCGATTTTTTTCTTTTATGCTTGCGCTGCACCGCGCTCGACCCGGTGGGTGGCTGCAGGCCGGCTGCGATGTACAGCGCCCTCACCTGCGCGGGCGTGAGCGCCTCGTATTTGCCGCGCCGCAGCTTGCGGGGAAGATCCAGCGGTCCGTATCCGATCCGGATAAGTCGGCTGACCGTGTATCCCCGCGCCTCCCACAGGCGTCGTACCTCCCGATAACGTCCCTCGCGCAGGCTGACCTTGAACCACTTGTTGCTACCGTCGCCACCACTTGGCTCGATGTTCTCGAATCGTGCGGGTCCATCCGCGAGTTCGACGCCTTCTTTGAGCGCCGCAAGATCGCCGGCAGCGGGATTACCGTGAATCCGCACCGCGTAGCGGCGAAGCAGCTCGGACGATGGATGCATGAGCGCATTGGCAAGGCCACCGTCGGTCGTGAAGATGAGCAGGCCGGTGGTCGCGACGTCGAGGCGGCCTACTGCGACCCAGCGCGCACCCTTGAGCCTGGGCAAAGCAGCAAACACGGTGGCGCGGCCATCAGGATCCGAGCGCGCGACGATCTCGCCTTCCGGCTTGTTGTAAACGATGTAGCGATGCGATGGCGGAACCGCCTGCACCGCGAGTTTACGGCCGTCCAGCGTGAACCGCTCGTCGCCGCGCACGGTATCGCCGAGCCGGGCCGTTCGTCCATCGATCGCCAGTCGACCCTCGCGAATCCACTGCTCGATCTTGCGCCTGGAGCCGTGCCCGGCGCCGGCCAGCACTTTTTGCACACGCTCTGCCAAAGCGCTATTCCTCAGCCGTTGGCGGACGCGTCCTTGTCGTCGTCGGCTTCAGCTGTGTCCAGCGACGCTATGACGGTCGGCTTGTTTGGGTCCGGCCATTCCGAGACAACAAGCTGCTCTTCGACGTCCGCAATATCCGGGAGCAGTTGATCGGGCTCGGCTAACTGTTCGCCGACAGGCTCCTCAGCCTCGAGCTCCGGGTACAGCACGGGTACATCCGCGGTCGCGTCCATCTCCGCTCCCGCGGGCTCCTCGACTTCCGGCAGATTGAGCTGCACCCGCAGGCTTTCCCAATCAGAGAGGTCCGCAAGCGGCGGCAGGTCATCCAGCTTCTTGAGCCCGAAATAATCCAGGAACGTACGGGTCGTGCCGAACATCTCGGGCCGACCCGGCACATCCCGATGACCAACTACACGCACCCAGTCCCGTTCGAGCAGCGTGCGAACAATATTCGGGCTGACGGAGACGCCACGAACTTCCTCGATTTCACCCCGGGTGATCGGCTGCCGGTAGGCGATCAGTGCCAGTGTCTCGAATAATGCGCGTGAATACCGTGGTGGCCGCTCTTCCCAAAGCTTGTGCAGCCGTTCCGCCATCCCCGCGGTAACCTGGATGCGAAAACCGGACGCGACTTCGGAAATCGTGATGCCGCGATCCTGGTACTCATCGATGAGCGTCGCTATCGCACTGCGGATGTCCGGTTTAGACGGCGCCGAGCGACCATCGAACAGGTTCTGCAGCTGGTCGATGCTCAGTGGACGACCGGCAGCGAGCAGCGCCGCCTCGATAAAGTATTTGATCTCTTCCTGCTCCATCGTTGCTAGCGTATCAGGATTGCGACGTGTCGGCGGCAGGAGGCTCGTCGCCATCCTCGGTTACGAGGCGAACCGTCGAGGCCGCACGCACGTGAAGCGGCGCAAACTCGTCGGACTGGACGACTTCGATGAGCGACTCGCGCAGCAGTTCGAGCAGCGCCAGGAACGTTACCGCGACGCCCAGGCGGCCCTCCTCGGGGTCGAACAGGTCCGCAAATCCGGTGAAGGTGCCTGCTTTCACGCGGCTCAGCACCTCGGACATACGCTGCCGTACGGACAAAGGTTCCCGGGTCACGTGCAGGTTGGAAAACATCTCGGCCCGCTTGAGCACGTCGTGAAAAGCCAACAGGAGTTCCTTGAGCGTGACGTCCGGCAACTTCTCGACGACCCTGCGCTCCGGGGCTTCGACCTGCGCGACGAACACGTCCCGTTCCAGGCGAGGCAGCTCCTCGATATCCTGCGCGGCCTGCTTGTAGCGCTCGTACTCCTGCAGCCGGCGAACGAGTTCTGCGCGAGGATCTTCTTCTTCCTCGTCTTCCGTCTGCGGTCGCGGCAACAGCATCCGCGACTTGATTTCCGCAAGCATCGCCGCCATCACGAGGTACTCGCCGGCAAGTTCGAGCTGCATCTCTTTCATCAGCTCGATGTACTGCACATACTGCTTGGTGATCTCGGCGATCGGGATATCGAGAATATCGATATTCTGGCGCCGGATGAGATACAGCAACAGGTCGAGCGGACCCTCGAAAGCCTCGAGAAACACCTGCAGCGCATAAGGTGGGATGTAGAGATCCTGCGGCAAGGTGGTGACGGGCTCGCCGTCGACGACGGCGAACGGCATTTCACTCTGGGCGGGACTTTGCTTTTCGTCCTGCGGCGGTTTCGGGGCATCCTCCCGCTTCAGGACCTTGAGATCCGGTTTCATGGGCTGTCCAAGGCGATATCCGGGCATTTTAGCGTAAATAGGCCCTTGCGCCCGGATTTCCTGCCCGTGCGACGGACCGGATGCAAACCTGCTCACAGCAAGGCGCTGACGTCCCCTCGCCCGACTCGCAGCACCTCGACAGTGCCGCCCGAGAGGTCGATCACGCTCGTCGGCTCGATGCCGGTGGGACCGGCGTCGACGATCAGGTCTATATCGTGACCGATCCGCTCGTCAATCTCGTGCGGATCGGTGAGCGGCAGGTCATCGCCCGGTAGCAGCAGGGTCGAGCTCATGATCGGCTCCCCGAGTGCTTCCAGGACCGCCCGTACGAGGCGGTGGTCGGGTACCCGCAGCCCGATCGTACGCCGTTTCGGGTGCTGGAGCCGTTTCGGCACTTCCCGCGTGGCCGGCAGTATGAAGGTATAGGGTCCCGGGGTCATCGCCTTGAGCATGCGGTACGCCCAGTTGTCCACCCGGGCGTAGGTGCTGATTTCCGAGAGATCGCTGCAGACCAGCGTAAAATTATGGTGCTTGTCGGTCTGCCGGATCCGCCGGATTCGATCCATGGCCCGCTTGTCCCCGATATGGCAACCGAAGGCGTAGCTCGAGTCGGTCGGGTACGCGATCAGCCCGCCGTCGCGAATCGTCTCGACGATTTTCGCGATGCGCCGGGGTTGCGGGTCGACCGGATGGATTTCAATGATTTTTGCCACGCGCGGATTTTAAGGAAGTCCTGGGCCTGCGGATACCCTTGCAATCGTGGCCGGGAGCATCAAGATCACGTTATCATGCGCGCAATTTCGGCCACGTGACCGCCCTGCCAATGCAAGTACTGTTCGAATTACTGCCCCTGATCCTCTTCCTCGGTGCCTATCTCTACAAAGGCATTTACTTCGCAATCGGCACATTGATGGTCGCGATGCCCATCGGCTTTGTCGTCAAGTACCTCCGTACGCAAAAGGTCGACAAGATGTACATGTGGTCGACGATCTTCCTACTTGTGTTTGGAAGCGCGGCACTCTACTTCCGTAACGCCGATTTCATCTACTGGAAGCCAACCGCCTTTTACTGGGCCGTTGCCCTCGCCTTTCTGCTCAGCCTCTGGATTGGTGAGAAACCGCTTGTGCGGCGCTTCCTGGAACTCAGCGGCGAATTACCTACCGATAAGATAGGTGTGGGTGACTGGCGACGCCTCAACCTTGTCTGGGTCGTTTTTTTTGCGGCGATGGGCATCGCCAATATCTATGTCGCCTACAACTTCAGCGAAAAATTCTGGGTTAACTTCAAGGTATTCGGCCTGCTGGCGTTTACGTTTGTCTTCATGCTGGCGCAGGGCGTATGGCTGATGACCAAACTCGGCGGCAGCGAGGCGACAGCGGACCCTGGGGAGACCGAGTGATGTGGTACGCAATCATGAGCGAAGACAACGAGAACAGCCTGCCTTTGCGGGCTACAGCGCGCAATTCACACATCGAGCGGTTACGCCTGCTGGCCGCAGAAGCCCGGCTTCTGATCGCGGGTCCCCACCCGGCCATTGACGCGGAAGAAGTTGGGGAAGCGGGATTTACAGGTAGCCTGGTTGTCGCGGAGTTCGATTCGCTGAAGGATGCGAGAAGGTGGGCGGACGAGGATCCTTACGTCGCTGCCGGTGTTTACCGGGACGTTAAGGTGAAGCCCTTCAAGCTGGTGCTGCCGTGACCGTCGAACGAGTTCAGCAGATTCATGCGCGGCTCGAGGCCGCGTTCTCGCCTTCTCATCTGCAGGTGAAAGACCAGAGCCACCTCCATGCAGGGCACGCCGGCGCCCGCGACGGCATGGGGCATTTCGAGGCGACCATTGTCGCGGATGCCTTCGCGGGCAAGAGCCGAATCGAGCGCCACAGGCTGGTTTTCGCCGCATTGGGCCCGATGATGCAAACGGATATCCACGCCCTGAAAATCAACGCGTATGCGCCGGACGAGCGATAATTTCGGCCAAAATTGCTGCGAGATAGTCTATGATGTGCGCTGCCCGGGGCGGGCGCCCATTCTTGTACATTCAGCCGACAGGTCTCTGGACAACGTCGGTGCCCACTCAGGCTAATCAAGTTAATTAAAGGACTCATCATGATATTCAAATCACGTTCCAGCCTGTTTGGAACACTTATCGCTGTTGTCTCACTTGCAGCGAGCGGATTTTCGACCGCCGCCGCCGAAACGGTGGCGACAGTCAACGGCGTCGACATCGACAGCACGGTATTTGACGCATACCTGGAGAGCCGATTTCAGAAGCCTGCTGCGCAGGCAACTGCCGACGAACGTGCGACCGTTGAACGGGAGATCACTGACATCTATCTCCTGACGACACAACCGAAGGCCACGGACTTTTCCGAGGACCCGCAGATCAAAGCACAGCTCGAGCTTCAGTACCGCGGCACGATCGCGCAAGCGGTAGCCCGTGACTGGGTAGCGACCAATCCTGCCACCGATGCGGAAATTCTCGCGGAATACGAGGCGCAGCTGGAACAGTCCTCGGACCTGCAATACAAGGCACGTCACATACTCGTGCAGACACAGGGCGAGGCAGAGGCAGTTATCAATCAGCTCAAGGAAGGTGCAGACTTCCAGGCCCTGGCCAAAGAGTTTTCCACCGGACCATCGGGGCCCAATGGTGGCGATCTCGGCTGGTTCGCTCCGGATCAGATGGTCAAGCCGTTTGCTGATGCCGTCGTTGCTCTTGACGATGGTGCGTTCACGTCCACCCCTGTGCAGACACAGTTCGGGTGGCACGTAATCTTGCGCGAGGAATCTCGCGAGAACGAGCCGCCAACTCTGGAAAGCGTGCGTGACGCAATCAAGCAACGTGTTGAGCAGACGAAGTTCCAGGACTACATGCAGGGATTGCGTGACGCCAGTTCGTCTGACGGCTAATTAACTTAATCCTCGCAACTTGTCATAAGGGGCGCCTTACGGCGCCCTTTTTATTTTTTGGCGACCGTTCTGTGAGCGGCATCACATCATCGTTTCGGGAAGCTACCTAACATTGCTCACGAGTCATCCCTAATCGCTCGGGGGTGGCTTCTCCAACCCTCGCATCTCCTTTTAGGTTGATACGAGAACTAAGTCGGCAGGGACGCCGACTTTTTTTTGCGCAAAAGAAAAGGCCACCGAAGTGGCCTTCCATCTGATACTCCCAGAGACAGATCTTTTTGTAATTGTGCCCCGACGAGCGAAGTCGGGGTGTCTCCTTTTCGGGATCGGCTACTCTACGGCGCTGACCGCGTCCGACACCAGCAAGCCACGGCTGACAGGCTGTATTCCGCTGAAACTGAGCGAAAGCCCAGACGGAATAGCTCCGCCGCTCATGGCGGCTGTGTAGTCAATTGTGAGCTCACCAAGCTGAGCCTGGCCAAGCACTCGATCGATCTTCGACGGAATACCCATTACGAATACGTGCGTCGAACCCGGTACATAAATACCGTTGTTGACCGAGATTGAATCAGCGTACAGCCAACCGGACGAGACAACCGAGCCGTTGACTGATACAAAGTCGCCGACGCTCATACTGGCAAGCATGGCCTGAGACGCCATCACTGTCTGGCCCACTGCCATAAACACACCGTTGATCGCGTCGATTGAGTCAACTTGGCCGGCAAGAACAAGAACATCGCCGCCGTTGATGCCGGTTACGTCGCCACCGTTAATGCCGGTTACATCGCCACCGTTGATGCCGGTTACATCGCCACCGTTAAT
>CAMYJB010000005.1:0-46124 GCA_947258565.1 uncultured Woeseiaceae bacterium | reverse complement strand
GTTGATGCCGGTTACATCGCCGCCGTTGATGCCGGTTACATCGCCGCCGTTGATGCCGGTTACATCGCCGCCGTTGATGCCGGTTACATCGCCGCCGTTAATGCCGGTTACATCGCCACCGTTGATGCCGGTTACATCGCCACCGTTAATGCCGGTTACATCGCCACCGTTGATGCCGGTTACGTCGCCGCCGTTGATGCCCTGTGCGACACTGTTTATCTTTCCGGCAACCGCGGAGAGTGGCAACAGGCCTGCAATCAGCGTCGCTCCCAGAATGCATCGCATTCCGGCGCTTCTTGCTTCGCTCATTTTATCGCTCCTAGTTTAGATTCTTACTCCAACCTTCCCTTTCTATCTTTAAAGCAGACGCAGGTTCCGTTTCATCCGCCCGTTTTCTTGTAATTTAGGTCACCCCGGTGTAATCAGCTGTCTAGCTCGACTCCGCGCTCCAGCAAGATATCTCTCAGCGAGAGTTTCTCCTCAGCAGTTTCAACGTAATGAACCATATAAAGACCGGTATCCTTCTTCTCTTTCCCTGGATCATCTGGTTCGTCTCTCGATGAAAACCAAACGTCAATTTCTTCCAAGAGCTCTTGTCCCCGAATCTTAATGTACTGATCAAACTCATCGATAACCTCCTGGGTACATCCTTCATCAGCGAACACCATCCGATCAAAATATCCGCTGCCTTCCATTTGCTTATCGATGTTTTTTGCTGCAGTCGAAAATACTCTATAGCCAACTTCACCTAGGCGCTTAATGAATTGAGGAGAAAGCGCCGAGAACTTATAGATTCGTCTAACAGCTTTATACCTCCCTTCAACTTCGACCACTGAACCTGACACAATCAGCTCGTTAAGCATTTGTCGCGGCGCCATATCGCCGCTGTATTGTCTTACCAACTTAACGAAGCTTGGATTGTCCGGTTGAGGCGCCTCATACGGTAATTCAAGAGGAATTCCGTATGGGCCCGTATATTTCGGGTCGCTAAACCAACCGGTCAATACGCGCTCTGGCCTTGAGTAAGTCTTATCCTGCTGAGCCTCCTCCAAAGTTCGATCAATGACGTTCTTAACTTCTTTTCTTGTCAAACCGGTAAGAATTGCAATTCGGGACTTATTTACACGACCGTCATCTTCGAAATGTCTTAACGCGGTCTCTACGTACACCTCTTTCGTGGTTTCCGAAAACTCTGCGTGGGTAATCCCCTGTGCGATCATCAGCCTCACTAGAGGCTTCAGCATCAAAGCGAGCGCTTCCCTTAGATGGTCTTTTACTGTCTTGGCCATTTGGGGCTACGCTCCCACCTTAATATGTAAAGTACCGTCCTGTCTCAACTTCCGCAAGCAGCACGTACGCGGCCATTTGTGGTTTTCGATACCCAATTCTGTCTTGCGAGAAGATTATGTAAAATCGAAAACTCCGCACTTACCAAGTCTGTCCAATGTATAGCTGTAACTCTATGTTTTTATAACTTTTTTATTCTCAGAAAGGTGTTTTCAGGTTATTTCGATCCTTGCTGCCGAGCTTTTTGTCCAAAAAATGCAACCACTGACATTAGTCTTATTATTGATGCTTCTTCAGAATTTTGTGCGCGGCTTTCTGCCAGATGCGCGTTTTGCTACACAGACGTTTACCAAAATCGCACGTCTTCGTTTCTACTCGGCATCCCAAATTTCACTCGTAGAATCCGCCTGGAATGGGAAAGCCAACCTGCAAGTAGTTGCCTAGTCGTGAATTAAAAGTGGCATTTACAGGGATTCACCAAGTTGATCTAGTTTTGAGTGATCGAACTCGCACCCAAACACGAAACATTTTTTGACCAAACTGCTGCCCTCGCAAAGTGAATAGTTCTTAGGCCGACAAGCACACGTACAGTGGCGGAAACAAACGTGATTGGTATAATCCCGCCGGCATTTATCGCCTAATCCCAAACAGATGAAAACTACTCCCAGCCGGATACGAGATTTGGAAGACACTACAGTAGTCGCACACGAGTCTGCAGACGCATTCCTAAGAAGGTGTGCTCCATGGCTATCCCAACATGAAGACTTGAATCATCAGCTTCTCTCGTTGGCGGGCGCACTGCGGTCGAATAGGCATATCCATAGACCACCGTTTGCTTTTTGCCACGCTACGAACAAAGGAGAGATGGTTGGCTGTGCTATATATGCCGAGCCGGACGGCTTAGTATTGTCGGAAACTAGTGCGGATATCAGTGCCGCTTTCTTCCACCACTTTTATAACATGATTGGTGTGCCGTCACGAATTTTTGGTCCGGTTGCACCCGCACTTAGGCTCGCGAAAGTATTCGCTGCCGCATCGAATAGGACGCCGCAAATAGATTCGAGATGGCGAGTTCATCGACTAGATCAGCCCCGGGAACATGAAATTCAAGTACCCGGTGAATTGACCCTCGGAACAGCGGACGATCAACACTTAGTCAATAGCTGGGGCAAGGAATACAATGCTGAAAAACCAGCGAACGTAGATATTCAGCAGTTCCTATTGAGGAAACTCGAAGATGGACTTCTCTATTTTTGGAATGACGGAGATCCAAAGTGCTTGGCGACCTTGTCCGGAACGTCTTGTACAGGACCTCGAATATCTGCGGTATTTACGCCTAGTTCGCTTCGGGGAAATGGCTACGCATTCGCATTGGTGTACAATTTAGGCAACAAATTCTTGGCATCAGGCAGCTCCTACATCACGCTAAACACGGGCGTCGGAGAACCCGTAGAACGAATGTACAGTAAGATCGGATACCGCATCGTAGGAGAAAAAATCAGTGTTGTTTTCAGATAATTTCTTAAACTAGCCGCCCAAAAACGACAGCCTTCGCTAGTGGCCAACAAAAGAAATTAATATGTTGGCAAGCCCACTCTGAGGCCTCAATCACCAAGTAAAATCTTGCTTCCCTGTCGCTTCTTCAAAATAGAAAACACCAACGGCAATCGTATTGCGGTCTTTTGTTTCAATGTCAGATTCATTTAGCGACTCATACGCCATAAACAAGTCATCAAATGACTCCGTTGCTTCAACAAGCCTATCAAAACTTATTCGGCGGACGCGCGGAACATCACTGGATTTCACGGCTTGCGTAAATGCTGTGAATTGCGCCCACCTATCATCGTTGTCATCAGTGTGTATGTTGTGCGCGATTGTAGAAAGTAGTGGGTAAGCGCTATGCGCTAACGCAGCAACCAAATTGTCATGTTGACCAGCAGGGGTGACGCTCCTTCGAATTACACGCAGATTACCCCTCTCGTCTTCCTCAATTGCGCCAACCCTCTTCAATTCTGTGCGCATCGCGCCTGGAGGAATGTCTCCTCCAAACTTCCGGACGAGGTCTGTGAATGAATTGTCGTCCCCGGAAAAAGGCAAAACGGCAGGGCGACCAGATCTGTCGAGGAATTCTTTTTCCGCGTGCCACTTGTGAAGCACTTCACAAAGCGGAGTTGTGCGAACAGTGAGCTTTTCTTCGCCGGACGATATCTTGTCGCGAATCCGCTTCACCTCTTTCCGAGTCAACCCTGTCATTACCGCCACACGTGAAATATTAGTGGGTCTGCCGCGGATGCCGAAATCAGTGCTCGCCACAGCAACAAAGGCTGTTTTGGCGATTTCCGAGAATTCTCTGAAGCCTATACCGAAACGCAAAAGTATGCGTGCAAGAGGCCTTAGAACTATGAGGAACGCCCCCAAAATCTGTTGTTGTACTTTGTCCTGCATAGCGCGGAACTATATTGATTGGTTTGGAGTTTTTCCAACAAAAACCCTATCTTGGGAAAAATCGCCCAACCTTTCTCACGATCGTGAGGGAAGTGCCATAAATGTTTTTGAACGAACTCATTGGAAACGCTGGTGGCAACCGATGTAGCCCAAAGAACGTACCCTTAGCTTGACCGGCTATGTGTGCTCTAACAGAGCTTCAAACTGCGTTTCGTCGAGGGTTTCCACGCCGAGTTGCTGCGCTTTGCTGAGCTTCGAGCCGGCCTTTTCGCCGAAAATGACATAGTCCGTCTTTTTCGAAACGCTTCCTATGACCTTACCGCCCAGCGCCTGGATACGGTCTTTTGCCTCGTCCCGGGTCATGGCGGCCAGCGTTCCCGTCAGTACGAAAGTCTTGCCGGCCAGCGGGCCATCCTTGGGTGCGGAGCGCGGCTCCGATTCCTGCCATTGGACTCCTGCATCTTGCAGTCTCGAGATGACCTCACGATTGTGCGATTCATCAAGAAAAGCGCGAATCCTCGAGGCGACGACCGGGCCGACATCGGCTACCGACAACAAGTCCTCCTCTGATGCCGACATGATCGAATCGAGCCCGCCAAAGTGTGCGGCCAGGCTCGCCGCCGTGGCTTCTCCCACCTCGCGAATTCCCAGCGAATAAAGAAAACGCGCCAACGTCGTATCCTTACTCTTCTCGATAGCGTCAATCAGATTCTGGGCGGATTTCTCGCCCATGCGCTCGAGCGACGCCAGTTCATCTTTCTCGAGTGCGAAAATACCCGCGGGCGTCTTGATGCGCTCGATACTGACGAGTTGCTCGATGAGTTTGGCACCCAATCCGTCAATATCCATCGCCCGTCGGGAAACAAAGTGTTTGAGCGCTTCCACGCGTTGTGCAGAGCAATACAGGCCACCAGTACACCGTGCGACCGCCTCGCCCTCCTCCCTGACCACCGCCGAGCCACAAACCGGACACTTTGCCGGCAGTTTGACCTTTCTCGCGCCCTTCGGCCGACGGTCCTTGATAACGCTCACCACCTCCGGAATAACGTCTCCGGCACGACGCACGATTACGGTATCGCCGATGCGAACGTCTTTGCGGTTTACCTCGTCCATATTGTGCAGAGTCGCGTTGCTGACGGTCACGCCGCCAACGAACACCGGCGCCAGTCGCGCCACCGGCGTCAAAGCCCCCGTCCGACCGACCTGGAACTCAACGCCTTTTAAAACCGTTAGCTCTTCCTGCGCCGGAAACTTGTGGGCGATTGCCCAGCGCGGCGCCCGGGATACGAAGCCCAGCTCGCGTTGCTCGGCACGGCTGTTGACCTTGTAAACGACACCATCGATCTCGTAGCTCAGTGAAGCCCGCCGCGCAGCCACGTCTTCGTAGTATGCAAGACATCCGTCGATGCCATTGACGACGCCGCGCTCGGGGCAAGTCTTCAGACCCCACTCCTGCAGCTGGTCAAGCACCTCGCTGTGGCTGTCCGGCAATTCGCGACCGTCTACGACGCCCACCGAGTAAACGTAGATATCCAGCGGTCGTTCTGCGGTGAGCTGCGGGTCCAGCTGCCGCAGGCTGCCGGCCGCCGCATTCCGAGGATTGACGAACGTCTTCTCACCAGTCTCCCTGGCTCTCTTGTTGTACGCCTCGAACCCGGCTTTGGGCATGAAGACTTCGCCACGGACTTCCAGCGTCTCCGGATAGTCGCTACCGATCAATCTCAGCGGCACAGCATCGATGGTCCGCACATTGTGGGTAATGTCTTCGCCGCGTGTGCCGTCGCCACGGGTCGCCCCTTGCTGCAGTGCACCGTTGACGTAGAGCAGGCTCACCGCCGCGCCATCGAGCTTCGGCTCCGCCGCGTACGGCAGTTGCTCACCGCCGTCCTCGAGCTCGAGCCGATCCACAACCCGTCGGTGGAAATCCCGAAGCTCCTCCTCGGAAAAGGCATTGTCCAGAGACAGCATCGGCAGGCGGTGTTCGATTGTCCCGAAGGCCTTGATCGGCTTCGCGCCAACACGTTGCGTCGGCGAATCCGGGGTCACCAGCTCGGGATATTTCGCCTCGAGCGCCTGCAACTCCCGAACCAGCCGGTCGTATTCGACGTCCGGAATCTCGGGCGCATCGAGAACATGGTAGCGATAATTATGATGTCGGATCTGCTCGCGCAGGGATTCGACCTTTTCAACGACATCACTGGCGGCCATGGAGGAATTCCGAAGGTCGGGCTTCAGGCAACCTTGATACTGTGCTCGAACTGGATGACTTCTTCACGCATATAGCGTTCCCGCTGGATGCTGAGAGTGCTGCCGGACTCATCGAGCAGCTCCCCATCGAGCGCCTGTGCCACCGCACGCGCCGCCGCCATCATCATGTCGAATGCCTCTGCGGCCTCCATCGGGCCCGGCAGGATCAGGAACAGGCTGATACCGGGGAGCTCCTGCTCCTTGATATTGGTGAGATCGAAACTTCCGGGCTCGACCAGACTCGCGGCACTGAAGATCGTGTCGTCCTCGTTACTGCCATCGTAGCGATGGAAGATGCCGAACTTGCCGTGCCGCATGCCGATGCCCCGCAGGCTGAGGACCAATTCGTCGCCGCGAAACGAACCACCGTCCCGCCCAACGAGCCGCAACGTCACGATCTTCTGCGGCATTTTTTCCACGGTAGCGGGCGCTTCCTGGCCGTCAGAGACCGCGGCTGCCGGGGCATCTGCGGCAGCCTCATCGGGACCCGGAAGCCCCGGGGAGTCGTCCGCTCCCAGGGTCGGCTCGACCCGAGCAGATGACACTGGCTCCGGTTCTGGGCTGGACTTCTCGCGGCGACTGTAGAAATAGACACCGGCGATTACCAGTAGTCCGAAGAGCAACAGCAACCAGCGCAGACCGTCCATCTATCAGTCCAGTTTCTTCGTAAGAACTAGCTCGCCACCATCTTCACTGCTTCGTCGAGATCGACGGATACCAGCCGCGAGACGCCGGGCTCCTGCATGGTAACACCAGTCAGTTGTCGCGCCATCTCCATCGTGCCCTTGTTGTGGGTGATAAAGACGAACTGCACCTTATCCGCCATCTCTTTGACGATATCGCAGAAACGGCTGATGTTGGCGTCGTCCAGCGGTGCGTCAACCTCGTCGAGCAGACAGAATGGTGCCGGGTTCAGCTCGAATATAGCGAACACCAACGCAACCGCCGTGAGCGCCTTCTCGCCGCCGGACAACAGGTGGATGGTGCTGTTGCGCTTGCCCGGAGGGCGCGCCATCACGGTGACCCCGGCCGAAAGCAGGTCGTCGCCTGTGAGCTCGAGGTAAGCATGACCCCCGGCAAAAAGTTTCGGGAACAGGCGCTGGAACCCCACATTGACGTTTTCATAGGTTTCGCGAAAGCGCGATCGCGTCTCCCGGTCGATCTTGCGAATAGCCGCCTCGAGCGTCTCCAGCGCGTCCGTAAGGTCCGCAAGCTGGGAATCGAGATACTCCTTGCGTTCTGACTGTTCCTTGAACTCGTCGATAGCGGCAAGGTTGATCGGGCCGAGCCGATCGATGCGCCGGCGCACTTTCTCCAGCTTGTCTTCCCACAGCTCGATCGACGCGGACTCATCGAGCGCTTCAAGGAGCGCTCCGAGTTCGAAATCGGTCTGCGCGAGCTGCTCGGCAACGCCCTCGCGACGAACGCTCACCTCGCGCAGAGCCATCTCCGCCTCGTTGACTTCAGTGCGTGCGGCATCAACCGCCTGTTCGATCTGCATGCGGCCCTGATCGAGCTCACGCAGCTCATTGTCCACGTCCTCGACCAGCCGGCGAGCAGACCCGAGTTCCTGTTCTACCTGCACCCGTTGCTGCAGCTGTTCCCCGAGACGGGTCCTGTTCTCCTCGAGGGGCGTCTTGCGCTGCTCGAGTTGTTGCCGGATTTCCTGCTCGCGCGTCTGGAACTGCCGCAGCTGTGACTGCATGCGCTCCAGGTTCTGCGCGGCCGATTCCTTGCTGGACCGGCGGCTCTCGAACTGAATTCTTATCTTCTGCACGGCTTCGCGATCTTCCCGGGCCTGGGCGCGAACACGTTCGAGTTCTTCACGAAGCTCCACCCGCCGCGATTCAAGACTGCTTTTCTGCGCCGCCAGTTCTTCGAGGCTGCTGCCTGCCTTCACGAACATACGCTGCGATTCGCGCAACTGTTCCTCGGCCGTGATCTTCTCGTTCTCGACTTCGTGCGCTTCCTGGGACAGCGAGGCCTCCCGGGCGCTCACCTGTTCCAGCTGGTAGCGCAGCGAGTCGAGCGCGGATCGAACTTCCGAGTACTCGGATATCACGGCGGCAGCATCGCCCTGCATCGTCTCGCGGCGCTCCTCGAGCTGTGTAAGCCGCATCCGGCCGTCCGTCAGCAATTTGCGGGCGCTCTCGAAACGCGCTCGAAATTCGCGCAGATTGCCCTTCACCCGGCGCATCTCGTGCTCACGCGACAGGATCCCTGACTTCGAATCCTTGTCGCGCGATACCCGCAGCCAGCTCCGGCCGAGCCAGATGCCGTCGGCCGTGACGACCGATTCGCCGTCCGCGAGTTTCCCGCGCATCGCCAGCGCATCGTTGAGCGAATCGGCTACGCGCACGCGTGAGAGAATTCCGGAGATCGACGGCGGCGCCCCCCCCCTTACCTTGCCGGCCAGCATCTCCGGCGCCCCACTCGCCGAAGCGTCCGCCGAACCCTCCAGCAAGAGCGTGACGTTCCCGGACTTCAGGCCGGCGATACTCGCCGTGAGCGGCTCGATGTCAGGAACGCAGACGGCCTGCAGATAATCGCCAAGCACGGTCTCGACCGCCTTTTCCCAGCCGTCGGCAACATCCAGCGTCTTGGCCACGCGCCTGTCGCCATCGACGCCCTCGCCCTCGAGCCAGCGCTGAACACCCTCATCACCCTCACCAAGCGCCGCTTTCTGCAGCGCCTCGAGCGACGCAAACCTGGCTTGTGCAGCCTGCACCGAGCCCCGGCGTTCATCCACAAGGCGGGTCAGCTTCTGATCCTGCTCGCGCAATTTGCGGATTTTCTCGGCGATGTCGGTCAGCGCACGATCGAACTCGTCCCGACCCTGCTGCTTGAGCTGTTCCTGCTCCGTCAGCTCCTCGAGCTTCGCTTTCAGCACTTCGTGGTCGCTCGACGAGCGCGCATCATCGAGTTTCCTGCGCCGCTCGCTGTAACCGTGAATCCGCGACTCGATCTGCTCCGCCCGCGTCTGCTCGATGTTGCGTTGCTGCTGCGCCTCGTTGAACCGGCGTGTGCACTCGTCCCATTGCTCCTGCCATTCCGCCAGTGCCGTCTCGGCACGCTGCAGCGATTCGGCCGATGCGCTTTCAGCATGCTCGGCCTGCTCTAGGCCCGGGACCAGCTCATTGAGCGTCAGCTCGAGCTGGGCAATCTCCGATTCATCCTTGTCGATGTGGTCGATAATTTCCCTGGCGCCTCGGATAGCCTGCTCGAGGTCCTTCTCCTGCCGCTCGCGAAGTTCATTGGCGTGCTCGATCGACTGCTCGAGCCGCGCGATCTCGGACCCCACCTTGTAATAGCGGCCCTGGACTTCGTTGAATAGGTCCGTCCGTTCCGACTGGCGTACCCGCGCGCCCTCGATGCTGGCTTCGAGTTTGCGCTGGCCCGCGATCTGCTCTTCGAGGCGTGTCTTGCGCTCGTCGAGTCGCGCACTGGCCGCGCCAGCCTGTTCGTCGAGGTAGTGCGTGCGGAGCGCCAGCAACTCGGCGGTCGTCCGCCGTTCCTCGTCCTTGTAGCGGCCATAGCGCTCGGCCATCTTCGCCTGACGGTCCAGGTGCTTTATGTGCTTTTCAACCTCGTCGAGCACGTCCTCCAGGCGGGACAGGTTTTCCCTGGTGTGCCTGATGCGGTTCGAGGTCTCCTTACGCCGCTCCTTGTACTTCGAGATCCCCGCGGCCTCCTCGAGGAAGACACGCATTTCCTCGGGTTTGGCCTCGATGAGCCTGGAGATCATCCCCTGCTCGATGATCGAGTAGCTGCGCGGCCCGAGGCCTGTGCCGAGGAAGACGCCGGTTATGTCTTTGCGGCGACACCGCGTGCCGTTCAGGTAATAGGTCGAGATTCCGTCCCGGCTTACCTCCCGCCGGATACCGATCTCCGCGTATTTCGCGTACTGGCCTTCCAGCGTCGTCTCGGAGTTGTCGAACAGCAGTTCGACCGAGGCTGCCCCCACCGGCTTGCGGGCGCTGGAGCCGTTGAAGATCACGTCTGTGATGGAGTCTCCACGGAGCCTGCTGGCCGAGCTTTCCCCCATAACCCAGCGGACGGCGTCGATTACGTTGGATTTACCGCAGCCATTGGGGCCCACCACGCCGACGAGGCTGCTGGGAAAGGTGATAGTGGTGGGATCTACAAATGACTTGAAGCCGGCAAGCTTGATCTTGCTTAGTCGCATGCGATGGATTGTGCCCAATGCCAGAGAGTTCGGCGTAGTTTAAAGGAATTTCCAGAATAAAACGATTCTCGCTGGCGCGACGCCGCTGGCCGGCCGCCGCCCCCCGCGCGGCCGGCATCCCCGTGAAATTCCCGTGAAAAATGGGCTTCCATGCGCGTTCAAGCCATGTATAATCCCCGCCTTTTCTCGATCCGGCAGGAGTCGAAAATGCCCGCAAAAAAGGCCGCGAGCAAGAAGCGAAAGAAAGCCAAAGCCACACGCAGGAAGGTTACAGCGAAGAAGAAGCCGGCCCGCAAAAAGGCGGCCAGCAAGCGCAAAGTTACAAGGAAGAAGGCAGTGACAAAGAAACGGGCGACAAGGAAGAAGACCGCTAAGAAAAAGGCCGCCAGGAAGAAGGTGGCGAAGAAGAAGGCCGCGAGGAAGAAGGTGGCGAAGAAGAAGGCCGCGAAGAAGAAGGCGGCTAAGAAGAAGGCCGCGAAGAAAAAGGTGGCCAGGAAAAAGGCCACCAAAAAGAAGGTTTCCAAAAAGAAAGTAGCCAGGAAGAAGGCCTCGAAAAAGAAAGTTTCGAAGAAAAAGAAGGTTAGCAAGAAGCGGCCGGCCGCCAGGAAAAAGGCTGCGCGACCGCGCCGGCCTCGCGGCGACGTGCTGACCGCGCCGATACACGGTATCAGCCCGTATCAGCCGAAACGCGGCGAGGACTACATGAGCGACGCTCAGCTCAAGCATTTTCGGGAGATCCTGAATGCCTGGAAACGCGAGCTGATGTACGAGGTCGACCGTACCGTCCACCACATGCAGGACGAAGCCGCAAATTTCCCCGATCCCAACGACCGCGCCACACAGGAGTCCGAGTTCGGTCTCGAGCTGCGCACCCGCGACCGCGAGCGCAAGCTGCTCCGCAAAATCGATTCGGCACTGGCGCGGATCGATGACGGCAGCTACGGCTACTGCGAAGAAACCGGCGAAGAGATCGGATTGAAGCGGCTGGAAGCACGTCCGGTCGCCACGCTGTGCCTGGAAGCACAAGAGCGGCGCGAGCTGGCCGAGCGCCAGTTCCGCGACCGGGACGATCGCTACCGCTAATTCCTCATACGTGGGGCGCTTCGCGCCCTCACCCACCGGGCCGCTGCACTTTGGTTCCCTGCTCGCTGCGGCTGCCAGCTATTTGCAGGCACGCCGGCACAGGGGCCGCTGGCTGGTGCGCATCGAGGATATCGACCCGCCCAGGGAACAGCCGGGCGCCACGGAGCGAATCCTCGAAGCACTGGATCGCTACGGCTTCGAATGGGACGGGCCCGTCATCTACCAGAGCCGCAGCCTGTCCGCACACGAGGCGGCACTGTCGCGCCTGATGGCGGCGGGCTACGGCTATCGCTGCGGGTGCTCGCGCAGCGACCTGGCCGACGCACCCCGCGGCCCGCTGGGGATTATTTACCCCGGCACCTGCAGGGCCGGCTGCCAGGCAGGCGAGACCGCGATCAGGGTTCGGACAGACGATTCGGACGTTGCGTTCGTCGATGCTTTGCAGGGCCCTCAGCGACAGCAACTCGAATCCGAATCCGGCGATTTCGTCATCTGGCGACGTGATGGCCTCGTTGCCTACCATCTTGCAGTCGTTGTCGATGATTTTGAGCAAGGCGTGACCGAAATCGTCCGTGGCATCGATCTCATGGACTCAACCTGCCGGCAGATCTGGCTGCAGCGGCTGCTGGGCTACCCCACACCGGACTACCTGCACATACCGGTCGCTGCACACGCCGACGGCCAGAAGCTCAGCAAACTGACCGGCGCCCAGGCCGTGCCGCTTGGCCGCCCGGAGAGGTTTCTCGTGCAGGTGCTCAGAGCGCTCGGGCAACACCCGCCCGCAGGCCTGGGCAATGCCTCGCTGCAGGAAATCTGGTCCTGGGCCATCGAGCACTGGCACATCCAGGCTCTCGCGGGCCGGACGCGGATCGGCTTCGACAGCAACGCTATGGCTGAGGGCAAAAATGGGCTATTGTAGTTGTCGCAGGTAGATTGAGGCTTCGAATGAGCAACACTCGCGTTATCAAGAAATACCCGAACCGCAGACTTTACGACACGGAAGAGAGCCGCTACATCACGCTTGCGGATATCAAGGACCTTGTCATGAACAAGGTCGATTTCGAGGTGATCGACAAGAAGTCCGGCGAAGACATCACGCGCACCATATTGCTGCAGGTTATCAGCGAGCAGGAACAGCACGGCGACGCCATCATGACCGAGGACTTCCTGGCTCAGATCATCCGCGCCTACGGCTCGGTCGTGCCTGATTTCATGGCGAGATACCTCGAGCAAAGCATGAGCTTCTTCATGAAGCAGCAGAAATTCCTGCAGGGCCAGGTCAAGAGCGTCGTGGGCACCGACCCGATCAGCGCCATGACGGAACTGACGCAGAAGAATTTCGCGCGCCTGCAGTCGCTGCAGGAGGAGATGCTGAAAGGCTTCTCCGCCGACAGCGACGCCTCGGCCGACAACGACGCCGACACGTCTGACGATCACAAGCGCACGGGCTGAGATCTTCGTACAAGCGCTCAAGGATCGTTCAGAACCTTGACATAAAAGCCGTCAATGACCAATCTTGGCAGGTGCAACGGGGATTTGCTCCCCCGCCCCCCGTTGCAATGCCTGAAGGGTTTAAAACTCAATGGCAGGCCCCCTGCGAGAGTGGGGGGCCATTTTTTTGTCCAGTCGATTACCCGGCACCGACGCCGACATGGCTCCTGAAAGTAGCGACAAGCGCATAGTGCGCAGCACCTTCCGACCGGCGCGATGGTTGCGCAACCGGCACGCGCAGACCATCTACCCGTCCATGCCCTGGGCCTGGCGCCAGCGGCTCCATTTGCGGCGCGAGGTTCTCAAGCTGCCGGACGGTGACGAAACAGCCGTCGACTGGGTGGTCGAAACGGAAGACACACCCAAGACTGCGCCGTTGCTGATTATCCTCCACGGGCTCGAAAGCTCGGCGGAATCCGCGTACGCCCGTATGCTCATGCAGGCGGCGGCCTCCCGGCAGTGGCGCTGCTGCGTCCTGCATTTTCGGGATTGCGGCGACTACCGAAACGTCCTGCCGCGGCGCTACCATGCCGGCGAAACCAATGACGTTCGGTACTTCGTCGCCAAGCTGGAACGTGAAGGCCAGTTCGGTCCGATCGTGGCCGTCGGCTATTCCCTGGGCGGCAACGTGCTCCTCAAGTACCTCGGCGAGAGCGGCGCCGGGTGCCCGCTCAAGGGCGCGGCAGCGGTGTGCGTTCCGCTGAATCTACACGAGAGTGCAGAAGCTTTAAATATAGGTATTTCAAAGGGTTACCAGAGATACTTACTAAAACGCATGAAGCGTTCCGTAACCCGGAAATTCAATCCGCATACGGCGGCTTTCGACTGGCAAAAGGCGATGCAGGCTAAGACGTTCGCCGAATTCGATGACGCGGTGACGGCGCCCCTGCACGGTTTCGCGAACAAGGACGACTACTACGACAAGTGCAGTTCGGTGCATTTCCTGAAACACATCGAACGGCCGACCCTGATCGTCAATGCGCTGGACGACCCCTTCATGACGGCGGACGTCATCCCGGAACCAGGGCAGTTATCCGGCGACGTGACCCTCGAGGTCAGCGAGACAGGGGGCCACGTGGGCTTCATCGAGGGCGGCACGCCGTGGCGGCCACGCTTCTACCTGCCCGAGCGGCTGATCGGATTTCTCGAACCCCTGACGGCGAGGCCGGGAATGTAGGAGCGCTTCCCACGCCGGGGCACGCTCCTGCAACCGGTTACGCCGCCATCAGGCGGCGTTGTCGACTTCCTTCATGGAGAGGCGTACGCGGCCCTGGCGATCGACCTCCAGCACCTTGACCTTGACGACGTCGCCTTCGGCCAGCTTGTCGCTGACTTTCTCGACCCGCTCGTTCGAGATCTGCGAGATATGCACGAGGCCGTCCTTGCCCGGCAGGATCGTGACGAATGCACCGAAGTCCATGAGCCGGGCAACCTTGCCTTCGTAAATACGCCCTACTTCGACGTCAGCCGTGATGAGTTCGATGCGACGGCGGGCTTCCTTGCCGGATGCTCCGTCGACGGACGCGATTCGTACCGTGCCGTCGTTATCGATATCGACCGTTGCACCCGTCTCTTCCGTAATGGCACGAATGACCGCACCACCCTTGCCAATGACGTCGCGGATCTTCTCGGGGTCGATCTTCATCGTCATGATGGTCGGCGCCCATTCGGACATCTCTTCGCGAGGCGCACTGATGACCTTGTTCATCTCGCCAAGGATGTGCAGCCGTGCGTCGCGTGCCTGATCGAGGGCCTTGTTCATGATCTCGCGCGTAATGCCCTGGATCTTGATATCCATCTGCAGTGCGGTAATGCCGTCTTCTGTTCCGGCCACCTTGAAGTCCATGTCGCCGAGGTGATCTTCATCACCCAGAATATCGGTAAGTACCGCGAAATCGTTTCCTTCCTTGACCAGTCCCATGGCAACGCCTGCTACCGGCGCCTTGACCGGAACACCAGCATCCATCAACGCGAGGCTGGAGCCGCAAACCGACGCCATTGAGCTCGAGCCATTGGACTCGGTGATTTCCGACACCACGCGGATGATGTATCCGAAGTCGTCCATATTCGGCATTACAGCCTGGATGCCACGGCGAGCCAGCTTGCCGTGGCCTATCTCGCGTCGTTTCGGTGAGCCGACAAATCCGGTCTCGCCGACGCAGAACGGCGGGAAGTTGTAGTGGAACATGAACGGCTCTTTGCGCTCGCCCTCGATCGCGTCGATTATCTGCGCGTCGCGGCCCGTGCCGAGTGTCGTTACGACGATCGCCTGGGTCTCACCGCGAGTAAACACGGCAGATCCGTGCGCGCGCGGCAATACGCCGACTTCCACATTGATCGGCCGTACCGTCTTCTGGTCACGACCATCGATGCGCGGCTCACCCTTGATGACACGCTGCCGGACAACGTTCTTTTCGAGCTTCGACAGAGCGCCGGACAGGTCCTCTGCGGACCAGCGGGCGTCTTCGCCCTCGCCAGCGAGTGCCTCGATGGCGGCCGCCTTGACCTCGGCTACCGCGGCCTGGCGTTCCATCTTGTCGCTGACCTGGTACGCCTCGGTGAATCCCGCGGCAGCCTGCGAAGCGACCGCTTCGGCCAGTTGCGTGTCCTCTGCCGGTGCTTCCCATTCCCAGGCGGGCTTGCCGGCCTCTGCCGCAAGCTCGTTGATGGCGCTGATCGCGCTCTGCATCTGCTCGTGGCCGAACATGACCGCACCCAGCATGACTTCTTCGGAGAGCCCGGTTGCCTCGGACTCGACCATCAGAACGGCGTCTTCCGTGCCGGCGACAACCAGTTCGAGATCGGAGTCTTCGAGCGCCGCACGTCCCGGATTCAACAGGTACTTGCCGTGGCTATAGCCGATTTTCGCAGCGCCAATCGGGCCCGCAAACGGCATACCCGAAATGGCGAGTGCCGCGGACGCGCCGATCATCGCCGGGATGTCGGGATCGACGTCCGGGTTCAGCGACAAGACCGTCGCGATGACCTGGGTTTCATTCTTGAAGCCCTTCGGGAAGAGCGGCCGTATCGGCCGGTCAATGAGGCGGCATACCAGCACCTCTTTCTCGCTGGGACGGCCTTCGCGCTTGAAGAAGCCGCCGGGGATCTTGCCCGCGGCATAGGTCTTTTCCTGGTAGTTGACGGTCAGCGGGAAGAAGTCCCGGCCAGGATCCGCTGTCTTGCGGCCCACCGCCGTAACGAGGACCACGGTCTCCGCCATGTCTACGAGGACGGCACCGTCGGCCTGGCGTGCAACGGCCCCGGTTTCTAGAGTGACGACGTGCTCGCCGTATTGGAACGATTTCTTGATTGAATTCACAGTATTTGCTCAATTGGTATTAATGACGGCAGCAGCGACCGGCGGAGCACCCTGTCCGGGTACGTCTCGTCGGTCGTTACCTTACCGGGGATAGACCGCTGGACTAGCGGCGCAGGCCGAGCCGGGAAATCAGCTCGCGGTACCGGTCCTGGTCCTTGGCTTTCAGATAGTCGAGCAACTTGCGTCGCTTGTTGACCATCCGCAGAAGACCCTGGCGGCTATGGTGATCCTTCTTGTGCTCACCGAAGTGTCCGGTGAGTTCGGAAATTCTTGCAGATAGCAGCGCTACCTGGACTTCGGGCGAACCCGTGTCGGCCTTTCCGCGGCCGTATTCGGCAACTATGCCGGCTTTCGCTTCACTTGACAGTGACATCTCTTGTTTACTCCAAAACTACTTTCGTCTCTTGGCCCTTTTTTGCAGCGCGGTATTCTAGCGCCTGAAAGAGCCTATTAACAGGCCAAAATCAAATATCTACGGGTTGACCCCAGGGCGCCCGAAGACTCTTCGTGGTGCGACCCTGCCGTCTTCGCGCAGCTCGCCCACGCCCAAAAAATCCTGTTCTTCACCGTACACCCGCGCGAGCCCTTCCCTTTCCGGCCCGGCCGCCCGGACCGGCTGTCCACCGCGGAATCGCACGGCGCTGGCGCTGTCGAGGCATACCTCAGGCAGGCCCGCCAGCGCCCGGTCGGGCGGCAACAGCCGCTCCCGCAGGGAAAGCGGACCCTGAGCGGCGCATTCCTCGACGGCACTGAGTTCGACCATCTCGTCCGCCCGAAAGTCGGCCACGGTCTCGCGATGCAGCCTCGCGGTATGCGCCACAGTCCCGGCCGCCCGCGCTATATCCTCGACGAGACTGCGCACGTAGGTGCCTTTCGAGCAGCGCACCCTGAAAACCAGCCGACTGCCCGCGGCTTCCAGAAGTTCGATTGCGTCGATCCTGATCGGCCGTGGCTCTCGCTCCACGGTCTCGCCTTTGCGGGCAAGCTCATAGAGCCGCTTGCCGTCCTTTTTCAATGCCGAGTACATCGGCGGCACCTGCAGCGAATCGCCGCGAAAGCTCTGCAGCACCTTGTCCCATTCGTCGGCCGTCATCTGCGGCACCTCGGCCGATTCGATCATCGACCCGGTGGCGTCACCGGTATCCGTTGCGGTTCCCAGTTTGGCCGTAACCCGGTAGGTCTTGTCGGCGTCGAGCAGGAACGCGCAAACCTTCGTCGCCTCGCCGAAACACAGAGGCAGCATACCCGTCGCCGCCGGATCCAGGCTGCCCGTGTGACCCGCCTTGCGGGCGTTCAGCAGCCGCTTCACGCGCTGCAAAGCCTGGTTCGACGTCAGTCCCGCCGGCTTGTTCAGGAGCAGCAGTCCATCGACCGGCTCCGATCGACCGCGTCGGCCCCGGCCCATGGCCTCTACTCCCGGTCGTCGGACGCAACGGCCCGGTCGATCAGTTCGCCCAGCCTGACGGCCTCTGCGGCACTGTCGTCGTGGACGAAGCGCAATTCCGGCACATGCCGCACCTTAATCGCCTTGCCGAGCTTGCCGCGCAGGAACCCCGACGCGCGCTCAAGGCCTTCGAGCGCCTCTGCGGCATCCGCATCGGGCTCGAGTAAACTGAAATAGACACGCGCGACACTCAGGTCACGCGACAGGTCCACCGACGTCAGCGACACGTTCCGCACCCGCGGGTCCTTGACCTCGAACTGCAGCAGTTCCGCCAGAGTCCGCTGCACCTGGTGCCCGAGGCGCTGATGTCGGGAGAATTCACGTGGCATTGATCAGCTACCGGCGCAGGCCTCATTCCAGCGTGCGCGCAACCTCGATTCGCTCGTAGCATTCGATCTGGTCACCAACCCGGACATCGGCGTAGTTCTTCACGCCGATACCGCATTCGGTGCCCGAACGCACTTCGTTCACGTCGTCCTTGAACCGGCGCAGCGACTCGAGCTCACCCTCGTAAATGACCACGTTGTCACGCAGTACACGGATCGGGTTCGATCGCTTCACGTAACCCTCGGTCACGATACAGCCGGCGATATCGCCGAACTTCGGCGAGGAAAATACTTCCTTGACCTCGGCCAGCCCGACGATCTGTTCGCGAATCTCGGGCGACAACATGCCGCTGAGGGCCGCTTTCACGTCGTCGATCGCCTCGTAGATGATGCTGTAGTAACGAACATCGACGCCGGACTCCTTGATCGCCGTGCGTGCTGCGGCGTCCGCACGCACGTTGAAGCCGATGATCACGGCGTTTGACGCCGCGGCCAGTGTTGCGTCCGTCTCCGTGATGCCGCCGACGCCCGCGCTCAGCACGTTGACTTTGACCTCGTCGGTGGACAGCTTCGTGAGCGCATCTCGCAGCGCTTCGGCGCTGCCGTGCACATCGGACTTGATGATTACCGCGATGGTATCCGCCTGGGCGTCCTTCATCTGGCTGAACATGTCTTCGAGCTTCGACGCCTGCTGCTGTGCGAGCTTGGTTTCGCGCGTCTTCGCCCGCCGGAATTCGGCGGCCTCGCGCGCCTTGCGCTCGTTCTTCACAACCATGAAGTCGTCGCCCGCGCTCGGTGTCTTGGAGAGGCCGAGTACAACCGCGGGACTCGAAGGTCCTGCCGTGTCAATGGACTGCTGCGTCTCGTCGAACATGTTACGAATGCGGCCGTATTCCTCGCCGGCAATGATCATGTCACCCTGTTTCAGCGTGCCCGACTGCACCAGCAGGGTTGCTACGGCGCCGCGGCCCTTCTCGAGGCTGGATTCGATAACCAGTCCCCGCGCCGGCCCATCCTCGACGGCCGTGAGATCCATGACTTCGGCCTGCAGGAGAATCGCATCGAGCAGATTATCGATGCCCTCGCCCGTCTTCGCCGACACGTGCACGAACAGGTGTTCGCCACCCCAGTCTTCGGGAATGATCTCGTGCTGCGCCAATTCGTTACGCACACGGTCCGGATCGGCATTTTCCCGGTCGATCTTGTTGACCGCGATTACCAGCGGTACACCGGCTGCCTTTGCATGCTCGATGGCTTCGGTCGTCTGCGGCATGACGCCGTCGTCTGCAGCGACCACCAGTACGACGATATCGGTCGCCTGCGCACCGCGCGCGCGCATCGCCGTAAAAGCGGCATGGCCCGGCGTATCGAGGAACGAGATGCGTCCTTTTTCCGTCTTTACGGAGTAAGCGCCGATATGCTGCGTAATGCCGCCGGCTTCAGCGTCCGCGACGTGCGTCCGGCGGATGTAATCCAGCAGCGAGGTCTTGCCGTGATCGACATGGCCCATGATGGTCACGACAGGCGGGCGTGAAACTTTCTCCCCGGTCTCGACCTGCTCCTCGGCAAGCAGTTTCTCATCATCAGCCTCGGCTGAAATCGGCTTGGCGACATGACCGAGTTCCTCGACGACGAGAGTTGCCGTGTCCTGGTCGATGACCTGGTTGATCGTGACCATGGCGCCCATGTTGAAAAGCACCTTGACGACCTCGTTTCCCTTGATCGCCATGCGCTGCGCAAGCTCGGATACCGCGATGCTCTCCGGAATCTCGACCTCACGCACGACCGGCGCGGTGGGCTTCTCGAACCCGTGCTGCGAGTCGCCACCCACCGACACCGGGCGCCGCCGCATGGGCGCCTTGCGCTTGCGGCGGCCGCTCTTGTCGCCGGCCACGTGCAGTTCCTTGCGGCCGTAACGGGTCTCCGGGCGCTGGGCCTTGACCTTGCCCTTGTCCTTTTCCTTCTCTTTTTCCTTCACGCGGCGCGCGCGCGCGTCCTGCTCGGCCTTTTCGAGGCGCGCCTTCTCTTCGGCCTGCGCGGCAGCAGCCTGTTCGGCGGCCTTGCGCGCCTCTTCCTCAGCGTCGATACGCGCCTTCTCTTCCTGCTGGCGCTTTTCTTCCTCCATGCGCGCCGCCGCTTCCTTCTCTGCCTGGAGACGCTCCTGCGCGCGCTTTTCTTCCTCGACACGCTCGTCTGCCTCACGGCGCTTGCGATCGAGTTCTTCCTGTTCCTGCTGCGCCTGCTTCTCCAGCACGTCACGCTTTATGTACGTGCGCTTGCGGCGCACTTCGACGTTCACCGTGCGCGAACGCCCCTGTGCGCCGGAGAGCTTGAGCTCGGACTGCGACTTGCGCTTCAGCGTGATGCGGCGCGGCGCGGCGTCCCCTGCCGGCGTATCCGCCTGCCCGTGGCTGCGACGCAGGTACGTCAACAGCTCGAGCTTTGCGTCGTCGCTAATGGTGTCTTCCGAGCTACTGACCTGGATACCGGCTTCGTCGAGCTGCGAAAGCAGTTTCTCGACCGGCACCTTCAGTACTTCGGCGAATTGTGCAACTGTGACATCTGACATACTTCACTCCGCGCGTCTGCGCTCAGGCCTGCTGTTCCTCAGCGAACCAGTGTTCGCGCGCTTTCATGATCAGCGCGGCAGCCTGTTCTGCATCCATTTCATTGATCTCGAGCAGGTCGTCCGTCGCGAGTTCTGCCAGGTCCTCACGGGTCACGACGCCCTTGCTGGCGAGCAGGTAGGCGAGCCCTTTGTCCATGCCCTCGAGCTCGAGCAGGTCTTCGGCCGGCTCCGCTTCGTCGATCTTTTCTTCCTTCACGATTGCCTGCGTCAGCAGCACGTCGCGCGCACGGCTGCGCAGCTCGGTGACGATGTCCTCGTCGAACTCCTCAATCTCGACGAGTTCAGAGGCGGGCACGTAAGCAACCTCCTCGATCGTCGAAAAGCCTTCCTGCACGAGAATGAGGCCGATTTCCTCGTCGACATCGAGCTGCTTCGAGAACATCTCGATGAGTTCCTTCATCTCGGATTCGCTCTTCTGCTCGGCGTCCGCCGCCGTCATGACGTTGAGCTCCCAGCCCGTCAGCTCGCTTGCGAGGCGGATGTTCTGTCCACCGCGCCCGATCGCCTGCGACAGCTTGTCCTCTTCGACCGCAATATCCATGCTGTGCGAGTCCTCATCCACGACGATGGAAACCACTTCCGCCGGAGACATCGCGTTGACCACGAACTGGGCGGGGTTCTCGTCCCACAGGATGATATCCACGCGTTCACCTGCGAGTTCATTCGACACGGCCTGGACGCGCGAACCACGCATGCCCACGCAGGCGCCAACGGCATCGATGCGGCGGTCGTTGCTCTTCACGGCGATCTTCGCGCGCAAACCCGGGTCGCGCGCAGCGCCGAGAATATCGATGAGACCCTGGCCCACTTCCGGCACCTCGATCTTGAACAGCTCGATCAGGAACTGCGGCGACGTACGCGTCATGAACAGCTGCGGACCGCGAATTTCGGAGCGCACCTCGGTCAACAGCGCCTTGATGCGGTCCTGCGGCCGCACCGGCTCCCGCGGCACCATCTGCTCGCGCGGCACGAAGCCCTCGGCATTGCCGCCGAGATCGATGTAGACGCCGTTGCGGTCCACGCGCTTGACGAGGCCCGAGAGCATCTCGCCCTCACGATCCTGGTACTCTTCGACGACCTGCTCACGCTCGGCTTCGCGCACCTTCTGCACGATCACCTGCTTCGCCGTCTGTGCCGCAATGCGACCGAATTCGACCGACTCCATCGGTACCTCGACAAAACCGCCGGGCTCGGCGTTCTCGTCGACATCGACCGCATCGATCATGCGCAGCTCGCGATCCGGGAATTCCAGTTCCGTGGACTCATCCTCAAATACCGTCCAGCGCCTGAACGTGTCGTAGTCGCCGGTCTCGCGGTCGATAGCCACCCGCACGTCGATATCTTCACCGTGCTTCCTGCGCGTCGCGGACGCGAGTGCGGCTTCGATCGCCTCGAATATGATGTCTTTTTCGACGCCCTTCTCGTTCGAAACCGCGTCGACGACCATCAGGATCTCTTTGCTCATTACCTCTAACTCCAGTTTTGCCCGGCCGCCTCAGTTGGTGCCGGGCACGAGCCGCGCGGTGTCGATCGTCGCCACCGGCAAGGTGTGCGATACGCCATCCACGTCGACCACGATATTTTCGTCATCCGACGACACCAGGGTGCCGCGGAAGCGCCGCCGCCCCTCGATGGGGAAGCGCATCTGCACTTTCACGGCCTCTCCTGTAAACCTCTGAAAATGCTCAATTTTCGTTAACTTCCGATCCAGCCCGGGCGACGACACCTCGAGATCGTAGTGCCCGGGCAGCGGGTCCTCGACATCGAGGATCGCGCTCACCGCCAGGCTGACCTTCTCGCAGTCGTCCAGGCCGATCCCGTCCGGCTTGTCGATAAACACCCGCAGTACACCGTGCTTGCCGCCAAGTCTGACTTCCAGGTCCGACAGTTCGTAACCCAGTCGTTCGATGGTCGGCTCGAGCAACTCTATCAACTCGTCACGCGTCACTTTCAGACATAACCATCTGTTTTAAAACAAAAAAATGGGCACAAGGCCCATTATCCACCAACGCGGTTGCCCGATCCCCGGGCAACAAAAAACCCCTGAGCGGGGCTTTTTTTCTACCAAGACTCTGGTAGCGGTGCGTGTCAGGACTCGCATCCTTCCGGAAGGCTCCATTCCGGCCCCACCACCGCGTTGGCGCGCGATTATACGGCAATCGCCGCGCGCTGCGCAATGCCCCCTGGAAGACAGCCGGTCGGGCCCAATCGAGCCTTCCGCTTCGTTGCAACAGTCTCTAGACTTGCATGCCCGGCTCTGCAGACAACGGATAACGGATGTACGACTTCGCGGTCATTGGTGGCGGCATCGTTGGCCTGTCCACGGCGTTGCGTTTGCGCCAGCGGCAGCCGTCCGGGAGCCTCGTGGTCATTGAAAAGGAGCACGCGGTAGCCCGCCACCAGAGCGGTCATAACAGCGGCGTGATCCACGCCGGCATTTACTACGAACCGGGCAGCCTGAAAGCCGAGCTCTGCCGCAAAGGCGTCGTGGCAACGCTGCGCTTCTGCAGGGACAACGGCATCCGCCACGAGCAGTGCGGAAAGCTGATCGTGGCGACGAACGACGTGGAGCATGAGCGCATGCTCGCCCTCCACGAACGAGCGTTGCAGAACGGCATCGAGGTCGAACTGCTCAGCGAAACCCAGCTCCGGGCGACCGAGCCGAACGTCGCCGGCGTGGGCGCCATCCTGTCGCCCACTACCGGCATCGTCGACTACAGCCAGGTGTCCCGGGCCATGGCGCGAGGCATCGCCGAACTCGGCGGCGAGATCCGGACCGGCTCCGAAGTCACCGGTCTCGAAGAATCTCCCAATGCAGTCAAGGTGCATTTCGCCGGCAGCGCGCCGATCGAGGCGCGCTGCCTGGTCGTCTGCGGCGGGCTCATGGCAGACAGGCTCGCCGCGATGCATGATATCGACGTCGATTTCCGCATCGTCCCGTATCGAGGCGAGTACTACCGGCTGCCGGCCGACAAAAATACGATCGTTCGACACCTTATTTACCCGGTACCGGACCCGGGACTGCCGTTCCTCGGCGTGCACCTGACGCGAATGATCGACGGTACCGTGACAGTGGGCCCGAACGCGGTGCAGGCGTGGAAGCGTGAGGGTTATGGGCGCATCAATTTCAGCCTGCGGGACACCGCACAGATGCTGGCTTTCCCGGGCTTCTGGCGAGTAACCGCCAACAACCTGGGTATGGGATTCGCCGAACTGTGGAATTCGCTGTGGAAGCCCGGTTACCTGAAACAGGTGCAGAAATACTGCCCGTCCGTTCGCCTTGCTGACCTGCAACCCTATCCAGCCGGTATTCGCGCGCAGGCCGTGATGCGCGATGGCACACTGGTGGACGATTTCCTGTTCGCCGAAACGCCGCGCAGCCTGCACGTGTGTAATGCCCCCTCACCGGCCGCTACGTCGGCAATTCCGATCGGCGAACTCATCTGCGACAAGGTGCTGGAAAAAGTCCTGCCGCACCGGGAAGCCAATGGCAAAAACAAAAGTGCCCCGCCAGGGAACCCTGACGGGGCAACAAGCGCTCAGGCAATATAGGGGGGTTGCCGTAGGCTTGAACTGCTCTTGTTATAGTCGAAACGTAGCTTTGGCTCCGACGCCGGACAATCGTGGTTAATACGGATAAGGCAGTTCGTCAGCCTCGAAGCAGGGCCGGGACGGCAGGCGGTTGAAGCGCGGGCGCGATAAAGGTCCAATGCGCATTCCTAAACTCCCCCCTGGTCCGGGACACGCTGAGCAGCCACCTTTATGAGCACCACGAGCAATCCCTGGGTCCTCGGGCTCAGTGCCTCTCACAACGGCGCCGCGTGTCTGCTTCACGGCGACCGGATCGTCGCCGCGGTGCAGGAGGAACGCCTCGTCGGCAAGAAACGCGCCCGCCTCTATGGCTCGCGTCCCTCGCTCGCGGTGCAGTACTGCCTCGCCCAGGGAGGCATTGGCGCGGCCGACCTCGACATGGTCGTCATCTGCGGGCAGTCGGCCCTGAATCTGCCGGAAAACGATGTCGCCGCAAACCCGATGCTCAGGGTGTCGGCGAACGGCACCCCGACGCTCAGCATTGCCCATCATGCCGGCCACGCCATCAGCGCGTTCGCCACCTCCGGGTTCGACGATGCCGCCGCGCTGGTCGTCGACGGCATGGGCTCGCCGACGAGCGATCTCTCTGATGACGAGAAAGGCGCGGTCATCGATACCTGTATCGCCGGCGGCGAGACAAACTCGATCTACCAGGCCGAAGGCACAACGCTCAGCGCGCTCGAGAAACACATGATCGACCGGGGCCGCTGGCTCAATGCGCCGCCACCCGGCTCGTCCATGCCCGGTTTCGGCAGCCTCGGCGGCCTCTTTTCCGCCGCGGCCCAGCAGATATTCGGTGACGCGATGGACGCCGGCAAGGTTATGGGACTGGCGCCGTACGGGACGCCGACAATCGCCCCCGGTGAGTTCTTCGAGATTCGCGACGGGCGCTTCGTGTTCTTCGACGAAGTGCAGAAGCGATTTACGGCGCCGGAACGCTGGCCGAACCACAGGAAAGCCTACGAAGACCTCGCCGCCTCGGTGCAAAACGCCCTCGAGCACGCGCTGTTGTACCTCGCCGGCCGGGTCCGCGAGCTGTCTTCGAGCCGTAACCTGGTCTACGCCGGCGGCGTCGCGCTAAACAGCGTCGCCAACGAGCGCATCATCCGCGAGACCGACTTCGACCGCGTTTACGTGATCCCCGCCGCCGAAGATTCGGGTCCCGCGATCGGTGCGGCCTACCACGGGCTATGGCATCTCACCGGAGAATACACGCCGCAGGCCTACGAACGGGACGCCTTCGGCACGGTGTACAGCGCACGCGAAATCGGCTCGGCCATCGCCGGGACGCCGGCCGTAGTGACCCGGGAGACGGATGACTGCATCAGCGCGGCGGCCGACCTGCTGGTCGACGGCCAGATCATCGCCTGGTTCTCAGGCCCGTCGGAACTCGGGCCCCGGGCGCTCGGCCAGCGCAGCATCCTGTGTGACCCGCGGCAGCCGGATGCCAAAGAGAAACTCAATGCACGGGTGAAGCACCGCGAAGGCTTCCGCCCCTTCGCGCCGGTCATACCGCTCGAAGAAACCTCGAACTGGTTCGAGGTGGACGGCGTGGATCCCGCCAGCCCCTTCATGCTCCGCGTGATGAATTTCAGGGACGACAAGCGCGATCTCGTACCCGCGGTCGTACACGTCGACGGCACCGGCCGGGTACAGACGGTGACCCGCGCGGTCAACGGGCCGTACTACGAACTGGTCCGCGAGTTCGGTGCGCGTACCGGCGTGCCCATCCTGCTCAATACCTCGCTCAACGTGATGGGCGAGCCTATTGTCGAGACGCCCGAGGACGCCCTGTGGTGCCTGCTGCTGACCCAGCTCGACGCCTGCGTCTTCGACGGCGCGATCGTGAGCAAACGCCCGGGTTACGCGTCACTCGGCGAGCTTTACCCCTATTTCCTGGTCGGCCCGGCGGATGTCCGCCGGCCGCCATCGGGCGACGGTCTCCTCTTTGCCGTAACGACACCGTGGGGACCCTACGTATTCGGCCTGCGTGATGAACAGACGATGGCGGTGCTGGATATGCTGTTGGGCGGTCTCATGGACGGCAACACGCGGGCCGATACGATCTTCGAACGCGTGCGGAGCCGGCGCCCCGATTTCAGCGACACCTTTCTCACCCGCCTGTTTGCACAGCTCAGGCGCTGGCGGGTGATATCCTTTCGCGATGCCAGCTGACCCAGTCGATGCGCTCGAGCGTGCTGCCCGGTCCGGCGACCGGGGCGCCGCCGCGAGACTCGGGCTGTGCCACCTGACGGGCAGGAATGTCCCCGCCAACCCGGTGCGCGGTATTGCGCTCATCGAGGAGGCCGCCCGCGCCGGTGATCCGGAAGGCGCCTACCTGGCCGCCACTATCGCCAGCACCTCGTTCTGGCGGCCGCGAAACTGGGAAAGCGCATTCGATTACCTGTTGCAGGCCGCCGAGCGCGGTCACGAAGCCGCCCGGGCCGCTCTGCGCATCCTCGCCGCGGGGCCTTCAGGCGCAAATGGCGAAGGCAGCGACTGGGGCCGCATGCGCGAAGACGTCAACCTCGATGCCTGGCTCACCCCGCCCGAGCCACGCCTGCTCCGCGAGGCGCCCCGAATCGAGGTAATCGAGAAATTCCTGCCGCCGGCCGCGTGCAAGTGGCTCGTCGAACGGGCCCGGGGCCGCCTGCAGCGTGCGACCATCTATGACAAAGCGACGGGCGGAACGACGGAGGACGGCCGTCGCACCAATACCCAGTGTGACCTGGATATCGAATTGGGCGGCGTGCTCACCTTCGTCATCCGTGCGCGTATCTCGACAATCACCGGGCGCCGGGATGCGGCGATGGAAGTGCCGAAGGTGCTTCACTACTCACCCGGGGAGACCTTCGCGGAGCACTTCGACTATCTCGATCCCGCGGAACCCGCCTATGCCCGTGAGCTCGCACTACGCGGCCAGCGTACGGACACGTTCCTGATTTATCTCAACGACGACTTCACCGGCGGGGAAACCCGTTTCCCGGAACTCGATATCTCCCATGCCGGCGCAGCCGGCGACGCCCTGCTGTTCTCGAACGTCGCTGCCGACGGCAAGCCTGACGAGGCTACGAGACATGCAGGCCTGCCACCTACTACCGGTGAAAAGTGGTTATTTTCTCAGTGGATACGTGAGTTTCCTCGAAACTAGTTAGCGAGTGGCACGCCTTTCGCCGAGTCGATCTTCCAGCGCCAGCCCTCGTCGTCACCCATGTAAATGACCTCGTAGGTGACCTTGGCCTTCTGCTGCGGCGGTACGTGCATCGTCTTGGTGTATTTCTTCAGCCCCCTCGGGTCGAGGTCGTCCCATACCGCGATGGTCACCTCGGTGATGGTGATGGCATCGTTAAAGTTCTCGAAGGTGATCTGGTACTTGGTCGTGAAGCCGAACAGCGTCGATTTCAGATTCCTCAGTTCTTCCTTTGTCAGTTCCCGGTTTTCCCCCGACGCAGACGTCGCGGCGACCGAAGCGGCCGCTGCGGCTGAGACAGCCTCCTCGGGCCGGATGCTCTGCTGCTCCGGCGGGGGCTCCGGCTCGGGTGCCAGCGCCGCCGCTTCGGGTGCGGGCTCAGCAGGTTCGGCAGCCAGCGGCGCGGTTTCCGGGAATGTGCTGCGGCAACTCGCGATGATCGCATTCGCTGCCACGTCGCTGGAGACCCCCTTCAAAGACTCGAGGATGCACTCGTCGTAACTGGAGAATTCGGACACGTCCGCGAACGCCGGGCCAGACAGAAGTGCAGCAGTGACCGAAACCAGGGCAATCGAGTGGCGCGGCATCATTATTGTTGTTCCTTGCGCTGTCAGGTACGGCTTATTTATCGCGTTCTTTGCGGGATATTGCAAGAATGCGGCGTTCCGCGCGTCAGTCCGGCAACGCGTACGCAATCACGTAGTCGCCGGGCGTCGTCCCGATGCGGGCGTGTCCACCCGCGGCGATGACGACATACTGCTTGGCGGTTTCCTCGAGGTAGTAAGTCATTGGCGTTGCCTGCCCACCAGCCGGCAGGCGCCCTTCCCACAACGTTTCGCCGCTTTCGAGATCGAACGCGCGCAGGTAATCGTCCATGACGGTCCCCATAAAGATCAGCCCGCCCGCGGTGACGATCGGACCGCCGAGCCCGCCCATCCCGAGTTCCAGGTTGGGAGCAATGGCGGGTGCAACGTCCTGGATGGAACCGACCTTCCGCTGCCAGTGGATCTTGCCCTCGCGCATGTCGACGGAAGCCAGCCAACCCCATGGCGGAGGCGTGCACGGGGTCCCGAGTGGCGAATCGAGCATTCTCCGGCGCATGCCATAGGGCGTGCCCTCCATGCGCGCGAATTCGTAGCCATCGAATTCCCCCGATTCGTAGGTTGCCCGCAATTCATCCCGGGGGATCAGCGCGATCTCCATCGGCAGGTCCATCGAGAACGTGACAACAGTCTGGCTCTCCGGGTCGAAAGCCAGTCCGCCCCAGTTGATGCCGCCACCGAATCCGGGCAACTGGATGGTCCCTTCCAGGCTCGGCGGCGTAAAGATGCCCTCCGAACGAAGGCCGTCCATTTTCTTCCGGCATGCCCGCTTGTCGAAATACAAAATGCCCCAGGCGTCGCCTTCTGCGACTGCGTCGTGGCTTGCGACCGACGGCGGCGCAACGGGGAATGGCTGCGTCGGCGACAGATGTTCTCCCTCGACGCCGCCCTGCGGGACCGGCCGCTCTTCGATCTGGAAGATCGGTTCGCCGGTCCTCCGATCGAAACTGAAAATGTGACCCGTTTTGGTCCCCTGCAGGACCGCAGGAATGACGCTGCCGTCGTATTCGAGTTGCACAAGCGTCGGCTGTGCTGCGAGGTCGTAGTCCCAGACGTCGTGGTGAACGAGTTGGCGGTACCACGCGATCTCGCCGGATTCCGCATGCAGCGCCACCAGTGAGTTTGCGTAGAGATTGTCGCCCTCGCGTTCGCCGCCGTAGAAATCCGGGCTCGCGGAGCCGGTCGGTACATAGACGAGCCCGAGTTCGGGATCCGCGGCGAGCGGTGCCCATGCATTGGCGGAACCGTTGCGCGCCGCCTGCTCACTTTCCCAGGTTGCGTATGCAGGGTCGTCTGTATTGCGGGGAATCGGATCCCAGCGCCATTGCTCCTTGCCGCTGCGCGCGTCGATGCCGCGCACGATGCCGAGTTCCGACTCCACGGCGCGGTTGTCGCCGATCGCCGAGCCGACGACCACTACCTCACCCACGATCACCGGCGGCGAGGTGACCGTGTAATTGACCCACTGGCTGTCCTCGTCGGCACGGACGTCCTTGTTGAGCCAGATCTGGCCCTTTTCGCCGAAGTCGTCGCACGGCTTCCCGGTCGCGCCGTCGAGCGCGATCAGGCGGGCATCGAGCGTTCCCACCAAGATCCGGTGCCTGCATGCGTCGTCTGAATCGGCCTCCGGATCCAGCCATGAAGTCACGCCACGGTTGGCAATCTCCGCATGGGGCTTGCTGCGGTCGATCTTCGGATCGTAGCGCCAGATCTCCTCGCCGGTCGCTGGATCCAGCGCGAAGACGATCGCGCTTCCGGTCGACAGGTACAGCCGGCCTTCGACGAGAATCGGATTGGCCTGGAATGCGAACGGCTCCGGGTGGCCCTGCCCCAGTTCCCCGGTGCGGAAGCGCCACGCTTCCTCCAGCTCGGCGACGTTGCCCGTTGTGATCTGCGAGAGGCTGGAATACTGCATGCCGTGCTGGCCGCCGCCGTAATGATCCCAGCCCTGGAGATCATCGGCTCGTCCGGATGCCGCGTTAGTGACCACCAGGACCGTAGCCGCAATCCCCAACAAGCTGGTCTGCCGCATGCTGTGTACCTTGTCCGGGTGTCCTTGCACAATAACTATCCAAATAACGCGTCGAGATCAGCGAAATCCAGCGAATCCAGACCGTCTATGACCAGCGCGGCCTCGGCAAAATCCTCGCCGCGCGTGTAAAGGCAAGGCGTCACGATCGTGGCTATCCCGGCGGCGCGGGCGGACAGCAGCCCGTTCCGCGAATCTTCGATGGCCACGCAGCTTCCGGCCGGCAGCTCGAGTTCATCGAGCGCCTGAAGGTAAACGTCAGGTGCCGGTTTCTTGTTAGGTACGCTGTCGCCGGCACAAATGACGTCGAACAAACCCTGCCCTGCATCGCCGAATGTTGCGCCAAGCAACGCGTCGATATTGGCGGGCGTCGTCGTGGTGGCAAGCGCGAGTCGATAACCCCGTTGCCGCGCTTCTTCAATACATTCGCGAACGCCGGGCCGCAATTCCAGGCCTCCTCCCTTTACGATCTCCGTGTACGCGAGGGTCTTTTTCGCGTGTAACGCCCGGATGAATTGGTCGAGGTTCTGCTCCGGCGCACCGTCTGCGCCGAAGTCCTCGATGAAGTAGCGGATGCGCTCCTTGCCGCCGGTCACGCCGAGCAGCTTACGGTACAGCTCCTGGTCCCATGACCACGGCAGCCCGGCTTCCCGGAACGCAATATTGAACGCCTCGCGGTGGCCCTCTTCCGTTTCTGCGAGAGTCCCGTCGACGTCGAATATGATCGCCCGATCCATTGCCGAGAATTAACACAACCGTGCCATCGCACACAAATTGAGAAGGGCCCCGCGAAGGGGCCCTGAAACCGGACTGATGCTGCGCTACGGCGTATACCAGATTGGCGATGTGTAGGCCCTGTCCTGGACCGTCGTGGGAACCCGATCCGGTAACGGGATGCCGAAGAACGCCGCGTCATGGGTGGTCCAGCGCGGCTTCGGAATCTCCAGAACGCGAACATAGTAAAACGCGGCCTCGCCAGGATCGAAATCGGGATCCTGCCAGTGCGCCGTGAGCGTCGCCGCGCCGATTGTGTTCGTATAGGTGGCGTTCTCGATGTCGACCGTGCTGCCGACCGGCTCACGCGCACGCCCGTCCGCTGCGATCGTGCGGCCACCTGAGACCGCAACGTCGTAAATCCGCTCGTGTGTCTCGCCTTTATCATCGAGCCAACCCTTGATGACCTGGACGCGATCGAGGTTCGCGCCATCCGGGTCGCGCAGCGCCCGGATGATGAAAGTCGGTGCGCCGGCGTCGGGTGCGTCAGACATTTCACCGCCCATCGGCACACCCTTTCCATACCCGAGCGATGCGAAATCCGGCGTCGTTACGTCCTCCGGCGCAAAATCCCAGCCCGCGAAAACGCGGACCCGGATTCGACTTCCGGTGGTGCCGTATACCTCCTTGCGCCGCATCCCGCCGAATATCTCGGATCTCGTGTTCTCCCGGGCCCAGACCGCCGTCAGACCCGAGGCGCCTTCCTGCGAGGTCAGAATACGCAAGTTGGGATCGTCTGCTGGGATGACCTCGCCATTGTGCCGGGTCGGAGACGGCTCGGTGTGCTGATACTTGCCGAAATAATTATCCTCGCGTGAGGTTGCAAGACCCGTGTGCGTGTCGGTCGCGGCCATTAGCCCGTGCTGGTAGGGATTGACGCCGATCCTGGCACCGAGCTTCAGGCCGATTTTCAGCGCCGAGCGCGCATACTCGTGTTGCAACATCCACTCTTCCTTGGGCCTGTTGCCACTGATATTGGAAACGTCCCAGGTTTCGAAGTCCGCAAACTCGTCGTCAGGGGACAACAACGGGTGCGTCTCCTCATCGCCTTTCATTTGCGACATTTCGTGCAACGGCTCGTAGCGAACGCGCTTTTCCGCGTACTCGCGGGTCATGCGCTTGCCGTTTGCCATGCGCTCCCCGAACATCAGCCCGTTGCTCAGATTCCCGTTGTGCGGAATCGCAATTGCCTGCCCGCCGGTCTGCGACTCGTAGCTCGACAGGTAGTCCCACAGGTCTTCAGGGTCGACGCTGTCGAACATTGAGTAAGGCAGCGTCTGCGCTGTCTTGTCCGCCCCGTCGGCCAGGATCACCACCCGGTGCTGGTTGTCACCGTTCGGTGTCGACGTCCACTCATAGCCCGTCATGGCCGTAAATCGGCCGGGTTCGTTGTACTGGTCGGCCTCGTGCACAAAGTCACGCCAGATACTCCAGGCTGCGTCGTTCGAACTCATCGGGTTTTCGAAAGGTGGCGTCGTACTGACCGCAATGATCTCGAGGAAGGCCTTCATACGACCGTCCTGGCCAGAATGGAACAGGTCATACATCCGGCGACCCCAGGGGTCCGCAAGGAGCTCGGGCGCGGACGTCCTGATCTGCGGTGCGAGGCCGATAAATTCCGCGTGGTCGGTGATGACGAGGAAATCGAGCGGCCGCACAAGCTGCACAGGCTGCCCGGTATTGGAAATAACCTTCTCGCCTCGTGCGAACCGGTAGGCATCGTCGACGTCGAGGCGCGTTCCGACCATGCCGGCATCGAAGGACAGCTCGGTGTGGAAATGCGTGTCACCGAACAACACCTGGTCCGGGTAGTCCCGGCCGACGAACGGCGAATAAACTGGTTTCTCGGCCATTAACTCCGGCGTTACGATCAATTCCTGCCCGGAGGCCAATGCGTCGTTTGTGAACATCGACATCAGGCACATCGATACCAGGCTTAACGTAGTTGATCGAATCATGGGATTCCCCCTTGGACTTGGTCTGGATTTATTTCGTAGTTTTTGCGGCCTGCAACTGACCCACTTGACCAGTCGGTCGCCTGCCTTGTGTCACTATTCAGAGCGTTATGGTCACAGGCGCCGCAAGCGTAGTTTCGACGATCGTGCCGCGCGGCACGTTGATAGAAGCGCCTCTCGTCAGAATAGATGCGCCCGCACCAACGCGTGCGCCAGTGCGCGCACCGGAACTTCCGCCGATCAGGCCACCAACGGCCGCTGCACGTGCCGTGCGGCCGACCGTACGTCCTGCTTCGCCCTGAGTCTGCGCAGACAAGCCGCCTGTCGAGATCGGCACGAGCACGTCGTCGATCATAAGATCCGTGAACTCGATGGCGAGCTCGGATGATCCCACCATGCGCCCGGACTGTTGCGCCTGCGTGATGCGGCCGTGCACGAAGGTGCCTCTCGGCGCTGCGGTGACACCGTTGACGAGCAGCGCACCCTCGAGCTGACCGCGGAAGCGGTGGCCGGCCGAGTGACGGTTCGAATCGATGGCGTCAGTGGTTCGGATGACAAGGCGGGTACCCGCAGGAATCGTGACGCTATTGGGGTCCTCCTGAGCGTGTGCTTCCGCCGTTGCGACTCCGGAGCTGAAGAATATGCCGACCACCTGGTCTTCCGGAAAGGCCTCGATGCCGTCGCCGGTATTGAACATGACGATGCCGTTGCTACTGCCTACGAAATCGCCTTCCAGCAATGTGCCGTCGGCAAGCTCGAGCGTGTCAGCGACCAGGCTACCCGAAATGAGCGAGACCAGAATAGCACCGGCAAATATCGATATATTCCTCATCATCAGTTCCTTGCGTTATCTGAATGGGCAAAAAAGTTTTCCCGGTCGCCCCGATCAGATCAGGTCGGCGTCCGTAATGATCTCCACCAGGGCCGGCCCGTCATGGGCGAGCGCCTTCTCCAGTGCGGGCTGCAGCTGCTCGGGTGTCTTCACCGTTACGCCGTGACCACCGCATAGCCTCGCGTAAGCCGAGAAACTCGGGTTGTGCAGGCCCGTCTGCCAAACCGGCCATTCACCGGCGCGCTGCTCCTTCGATATTTTGCCGAGTTCCGAATTGTTGAGCAACACGTGGGTGATATTCATGTTGTATTTGACCGCGGTCGTAAATTCGGCCAGGTACTGGCCGAAGCCACCGTCGCCGCTGATCGAGATCACCTTGCGGCCCTTGTAGTCGTCCTGGTCCTGCGTTGCGGCCCAGGCACCTATCGCCGCCGGGAACGAGAATCCGATCGAACCCAGGTAACCCGACATCAGCACGCGCTGGTTCGTGCATTCGAAGTAGCGGCCGAACGAATAGGTGTTGTTGCCGACGTCGACGGCGATGATCGCATTGTCGGGCGCGGCCTCAGTCAATGCGGCAAACACCGTGGCAGAATTGATTCCTTTGCCCCGGTCGTCATCGAGACGGCTCGCTTTCTCTTCACGCCAGATCGACCAGCGCTCCGCGAGCTCCGGCCGCTGATCGACGGTGTGGTTGGCGTTGCCGAGTTCGGATGCGAGAAGCCTCGCCGTAACGCCGATTTCGCCCCATACCGGCACGGACACGCTGTGGAATTTGCCGAGCGCCATGCGCTCGAAGTCCACCTGGATGATCGGCCGTTTCGGCGTAATGCCGGTGTGGTTCGAGAACGACGAGCCGAACGCAAGGATCAGGTCGCATTCGTTCATGAACCAGCTCGCAACCGGGGTGCCCGAGCGGCCGAGGACGCCTGCTGCCAGCGGATGCTGATCGGAGATCTGCCCTTTGGCTTTGAATGTCGTCAGCACCGGCGCATTGAGTTGCTCCGCCAGTGCGATAACGTCGCCCATGGCATCGCGTGCGCCATAGCCGGCGATGATTATGGGTCGCTTCGAATCACCGACCAGCTTCGTGGCGCTCTCGAGTGCTTGCACGTCGGGCGCAATCTCCGCAAGCGCCATCCTGCCCTCGGGGCCCGACGGCCGCGCGGAATCTGCTGCCGGCAGGGTCTGCACGTCATCCGGGAAGATCAGGTGCGCGACGTCACGCTCGACGATTGCGTTCTTGCAGGCAAGCGTCATCAGTTCCGCATGTTTCGATGTGTGCAAAACCGTCTGGCTGAAACGTGCTACCGGCGCAAAGGCGGAATGCAGGTCGACTTCCTGGAACGCGCCGGGCCCGAGTACCTGCACGTCGACCTGGCCGGTCAACGCGAGTACGGGAGCACGATCGACCTTGGCATCCCACAGGCCCGTCATCAAGTTTGTCGCTCCTGGGCCTGCGATGGTCAAACACGCAGCCGGCTTGCCCGTCAGCTTCGCGTAGCCCGAGCACGCGAACGCTGCCGCGCCCTCGTGGCGGATGCCGAAATAGTTCAGCTTGCCTTCGGACTCCTGCAACCGCAGCGCATCGGCCAGCCCGAGGTTCGAGTGCCCGACCATACCGAAGACGCTGGTCACTCCCCAGTTCGTCATCGTCTCGGCCATCAGGTCGGTAACAGTCATTGGTCGAACGGGCTCGGGCTCCAGCCCGACGTAGATGCCGTCGTCCCGGACCTCGACGGGAAAGAGTTTCTGCCCGCTGTCCTTGTGGCCGCCCGGTGGAAGACCGGTCTTCGGGTCGAAGTCCCAGCCGTGCCAGGGGCAGCGCAGCCAGCACTCGCCGTCGGCGCCAATCTCGATCGACCCTTCGCCGAGCGGTCCGCCCTGGTGCGGGCAACGGTTGTCCATCGCGGTGTACTCGCCGTCGATGTTCGTCAGCGCCATGGAGTACACGCCGGCAGTTACCGTGGTCACGCGCCCTTCGGGCAATTCATCCAGGCCTGCAACGCGGTGCCATTCCAGTGTGTCGCTCATCAATTCTCCCCGTCGTCGGTACACAGGTAATCGCTTCCTGCCGACAACAGCGTCGACCAGAGCTCCTGCAGGTAGGCGTTCGGATCCTCCCTTGCGATGAGGTCCCTGTACAGGAGCACCGCCCCATTGAAGCCATCGCTGTGCCATGCCGTCCCTGCGGGAAGCACCACGTCGGGCAGCGCATCCGGCAACGGATACGCGCTGACGTAGAAATAGGGCTCCGGGATGCTTTCATCACCGAACGCGAAGCCGAAATTCATCTGCTTGTCCGAATATTCCTCGTCTGCCCGGTCTTGCCCGGCGACTTTGCCGCCCGGTAACCAGATCATCGACACGTCGAAGTGATGCGGCCACACCTGTATCGGGCTCTTCTCCTCGCGAATCGTGGCCCGGAACTCCTCCAGTGCTGCAGCGACCGAGCCGATGACCCGATGCATCGCGTTGGCCTGGTCGGCGGAACAGCCCGGATACGTATCGTCCGTCACGAATGCGAGGTCCGGCGTCGTCCCCTCATTCACACCGGCGGCCTGCAGCGCAGCATTAATGCTCGTTGCAACCCGAGCGCTCGACTGGCCATGCAGTCGTTCGCTGAAGGTCGACGTACAGGTACGTACGTGCAGCCGGCTGGAGGCCAGATCCAGCTCGATTTCGAAGTCCGTGGGTCCGTAGATCACCCCGGTCGTCAGTCCATACAACGATGGCCGCAGGCTCGCATGCCACCAGTGCTTGCGCTTTTTTCGCTTTGCTTTGGCCCAGGCGCCGGCGACACGGGCGTAGGCGTGCACGGCCTGGCGCGTCGCATCGAGTTGCCCTGGATCCAGGACGGGAAACTTATCGTCTGACATCTTCACGCTCGGAAAAATCAGGGACACAGACCGGCAAAGCGTTCATTCTAATCGCTCCGGATTGTTGTTATTTCTATCGGTACGCCGCCGCGGTAATGAACTGGCCGAACGATTCGCACCAGACGATCGCCGTCGTGAATTGCGCAGGATCGATCGAATCGGGCACTTCCACCATGAAGTTTTCAAAGGTAAATACGTGCCCCACCTGCACCATCGTGTGTTTCAACGCCTCGAACGCGTCCTCCGTCTCGACAAATTCCGGCGACAGGTAAAGTCGGTAATCGGGCCCCGGTGCAAGACGGCCCTCGAACGCGATGAGGTCCCGGTTGACGTACAGGGTGCCATCACCGTAGTGCAATGGGTCGCTGTCCTCGAGATCACGCCGAAATATGCCCGTAAACTGAGCGGCGCCGGCCGCAGAGCGAATGGAATCCGTATCAGGACTTTCAGGTGCAGTCAGTATCGGCAGCGCATAGATGCCGATCGCAAAGCCCAGGGCCAGTGCGAATAGATGCGAGCCGACCAGCAATAGACGTCTGTTTGCGGTCATTCCTCCCCCCGAATTACATGCCTGGCTGTAATTTGCAGAGCCTACCAAAAACATATTGCGGCCGCCCGCGCATCGCGCCTCGGGCGTCAGCGCCGGATTAGCCGTCGGATGACTGTCTTGCGGAAAACCAGGGATGCCGGCCGAAGGCGTCCCTCGGCACGGGTTCGTGACGGGTGACGTACCACTCCACTCCCCTGATGACGGCGACCAGGTAATTCCGGAGCTGCGGCCGAAGCCAGAGAAAATGAGGGGCCCACCGAATAACGACCGCCAAGTTCTGCAGGCCGTGCGGACGAACCGTTATTCGGAGCCGGCAGCTGCGATCGTCGGCAGGCGTTATTCGCCACGACACCGACGACTGTCCACCGCCCTTCCTGCCTATCTCCAGGTCGTAGCCGATTCCTTCGATCCACTCGCGAAAACGGCGCTCGAAGACCCAGCCGCTGAGATAGTGAACTTCATCCCGGGATTCCGGCCCGGGCCAGGCCTGCACCGGGTTACTCGCGCAGAACGGATGGCAGTATTCGAGGTTCCCGGGTCGCGAAACTGCCTCCCAAACTTCGTGCGCCGGTGCTGCAATCGACCTTTCGACAGATACCGGCCATCGGAACTTCGTTGCGCTGTCACTTGCACTCATCGCGCAAGTGACAGCGGTTCGATACCGCCCTCCAGGGAGAAGGATGCTCCGGTCGCGCCAACGACGGCGGTTGTGCGATCCAGGTCGACGAGTTCTCTGAGCCGGTAGACGGGCTCCAGCCCTGTACAGTGTGCGCCAACGAGATTCCCGAGCTTCAGATCCACGAGTTTTGTGGCGGTCCACTCGAGGTTCGCGTCGCTGGCCTGCAGCATGTGAAACCCGCCAATCGCCGCATGGATACTCTCGGTGCCTGTAACCTCTGTCGCATATTCGAGCGTATTGACCAGCCCCGCATGCCCGCATCCCGAGATCACCACAAGACCTTTGTCGGTATTGATCACCATCGACATGCTTTCCGGGATGTCGTCATCAACCAGGCCCTCGGGCGAGCGCACTTGCCCTACCCGGTGTTTGCCGTCGACCCATGCCCCGTAGTTCTTCTCCGGGTGGCGGCGCGGAACCGGACCTGTTAGCCAGATCCCCGGGTGAATCTCGACCGCCTGATCGTGCACGACAAATCGTCCGCCGGCCGCTTCGAATGCCGCTGCCCGAGGAGTCATTGCCCATGCTGCACTTGCACCGGGCCGCTCCCAGAATATCCCTTGCGCCACGTGGGCCGTACGCATCGCATCGTCATTCAGAGCAGCCATTTCATTGCGCAAGTTGACGAGGCCACCCGTGTGATCGCCGTGGTTGTGAGACAGCACAATCTCTGACACGTCGCTCAGGTCGATCTTCATCCTGCTGGCATTCAGCAGCACGGTATCCGGTCGCAGCCCGGTATCGAACAGGATGCGATGTCCGTCAGCCTCGACTAGCGCCGCGAACCCCCATTCGCCGATACCGACCTGAGTCATCATCGTCGAAAGTATCGTGATCTTGAGATCCTTGACCTTGTGCGGCTGGTCCTCGGCTACGGCGGCGGGAAGACCGAAGCCCAGAACAGACAAGATTCCGATGTATTTGATGATCGACATGATGCCCCCCAGAATTCCTCTTACCTGGCTGCTCTAGGGCGTATACCAGATGGGTGACGAATAGGCGCGCTCCTGTATCGTCGACGCATGGCCATCCGCCGCTTCCGGCGGCTGCTGTAAGGCAATCGTGTCGAGGAGCGTGTGCCGTGGTGTCGGAATCTGGATAACGCGCACGTAGTAAAGCGCCCGAAGTGCCGGGTCGAAGTCCGGGTCCGTCCACACGGTCGTCAATTCAGCGGCTCCGATGGTGTTCGCGTAGCGCCCGGATTCCAGCGACACGGTATTACCGGCAGGTGGCAACCGGCCGTCGTTATCCGGTTTGCGATCGCCGGACCATGCAACGTCGTAAATATACTCCCGGGCGCTGCCGTCGGCGGCCACCCATCCCTTCACAACCTGGACGCGATCCAGGTTGCCATCGAGCGGATCCCTGACCGCCGAGATCAGGAAGGTTGGTGCCTTGCCTCGCGGCGCACTGGCAAGGTCGCCACCCATCGGCACGCCCTTCTCATAGCCGCGCGCCGCAAGATCTTTTGCCCTCGCGTCCCTCGACCCGAAATCCCAGCCGCCGAAGAAACGCAGCTGAATCCGCGGGCCCGTGGTGGCATACACTTCCTTGCGCCTGAAGGCCTCGACGATCGCCTCACGCGTGTTCTCGGTGGCCCAGACGCCGGCAAAACCCATCGCCGAGGCATCCCAGCCAACGGATCCCGGCACCGTTTCCTTCGCTTTCATCTCGGGCACGCTGTCCTGCGCATACTTACCCAGGAAATTGTCTTCCTCGGCCGAGGCCAGACCGGTATGCGTGTCGGTCGCGCCGATCATGCCGAACTTGTAAGGGTTCATGCCGATTTCCGCTTCCAGCTGCAGCCCGCGAATGAGACCGGATCGCGCATAGCTGCCGACCTTGTGCTCGAGCGCACCGCCGTCGAGGAGGTGCTTGTAACGCTCGAAATTCGCGAATTCGTCGCTGGGCGCTAGCAAGGGGTGCGTCTCCGAGTCGCCCTTGTACTGGGTGATCTCTTCAACGGGTTCCCAGCGTTCACGCAGCCGTGCGTATTCGACGTCTATGGGGCGGCCGTCTTCATCCGCCAGCGGGAAGAAGCGGCCGTTGGAAAGATTCGCGTTATGCCCGATCGCGACGAAGTCCGTGCCCACCTCCGCGGCTGTTTTCGCGAGCCAGGTCCAGAGGTCGCGTGGCTTTTCGGAGTCATTCAGGCTGTACGGCAGGTATTGGACCGCCTTGTCCTTGCCGTCCGGCGTGAAGATGATCCGGTGAAGATTCAGTCCATCCGGCGTCGACGTCCATTCCCAGCCAATGAACGCGGTGAACTTTCCCGGGTCGTTGTGCCGGTCCGCCGCTTCGACAATCTGTGCCCAGGCCGATCGAAAGACCCTGTCGTCACTGAGAAAATCGATCGCCTCCGGATTCTGGGTGCCGAGTCCCACGATCTCGGTGAATACTGCATTTACCTCCCCGTCGGCCAGCATCTGCTGCCAGCGCTTACCGAATTCGTTTTCGACGAGCAACGGGTTGCCTGCGGCGAGTTCCGCCATTCCTCCAAGCCCCTCCGCATGATCGGTCACGACGAGAAAATCGAGCGGACGATCGATCCTGACCAGCGCACGATGGCCCGGATGAATCACGGGAAGCCCTTTCGCGAAGCGGTAGGCGGTATCAGGGTCTGCCGTTGCATTGCCAAGCGTGTATGCATCGAACGAATACGACGTGTGCAGGTGGGTATCACCCCAGAGCAGCCGGGTTTCGTTTGCCTGCACCGCGGAAACGGCCGTCAACAGGATGGCGAGCAAATAGATGGATGCTGGTGTGGGACGCATTAATGACCCCTGACAGATCGGATATTTTATAGAATAGACTTTAAATAACGTCCGTAATTTATTGTTTTTTTATGCATTAATTATGTAGAAGTATTTCCTGCGGCTTGCCAAAGCTGGCCCACAAAGCATTGCCAGTCTGTGCGATTTCCGCAAGATCAGCTTCGTGACTATGCTGGCCGCGGAGGGCACCGGTCCGGCAGCCCAGACGCGGCCTCGCTCAAAGTGGCCTGTAGCGGCCCTTCGATTGTCCAGGTGATCTACTCCGGCGTCTTACACGTGCTAATTCCGAATAACGCATACGGCGGACACCATCCGACAACTCCAGTTGCCAATGGAACCAGTCCCAGCCAACCCCAGGCCGACTGCGGCCCGATGAATACAAGGCTGATTATGGCCAGTCCGACAATGACGCGAACAACGCGTTCGATGTTGTGAACATTCTGTTTCATAGTGCCTCCTAGGACTACCGTGTCACTAGGCATTCTAGCCCAATTTCTAAGAAGTACAGCTCTGCTGTGGTCAACGGGCATTGAGCAATGCCAAGCGCCAGTTTTTTCCGACAGCGGACCTTCGACAAGGCCATAGTTAGCTAATTTGAATGGCAGCTAGCGGCCACAGGCGGACGATCCGGTTAATCCGTAAAGCGCCACGTCGCTGATCGCTTGGCCAGATCTGAGACCTGGACCTACTGACGTATGCGGCCACGCCATGGCGCATCGGGACGCAAAGTGTACAGATCACGATACACTCTGTTGCCCAATCGACGCCGCAACGATGATGGCGGTAGCCCCGTTATCGCTTTGATCTGTCGTGCCATATGTGCTTGATCACTGTAACCGCAATGGGCTGCCACTTGTGTCAATTTGACACCGCCATCGATCATTTCAAGCGCATTGTGAAATCGCATTAATTGCACGAATTTCCGCGGTTGAATTCCCACAACCTCACTCCATAATCGACTGAACGATCGATCGCTGATCGATAGTTTTCGGGCCATCTCGGCTGAACTGCATCTCCCCCCATCTGTCGCATCCAGTAGCATTTTCAGGCGAGGTTCGATGCGCAAGTACGACTGCAACGCGTTTGTAAGCAATCTGTCGGCCACATTGACTCGGCCGGAATCCGACCTCGCTGAGTGCAGGCCCTGTACAAGATCGTGACCAAGTTCATTCAGCGATTCAGTCGGCGAGACCGGCCGATCGAGCATATCGGCCATTGACACATTTGAGAATCTACTCACGCCCCAAGGTCGAAACCGAATGGCAAAGAGCCTCATCGGCTCCCGCACAGACAGCCTCACCGCCTTATGCGCTGCACAATACAAAAACGCTCTGTGTTGCTGCCTCCATTCGCCCAATTCGTTCCGAACGAACGGGATTGACCCAAAGTGCACAATGAACTCCGGCGTCGCGTCCGGGAGTATGTCGTCCAGCGCATGGCCGTCCGGGTCAACCTGCCACGACCAATAGCACTCTATGAAAGGCGACAATTCCTGAGTCGGTTCGAACGAACTGTACATGGAGATTGGCCGAAATATTCAAGATTGTGGCATTCAGACTGAGTATAACTGACCACCTCGAACCAAGAGGTGACGAAAATGATCAGGCTCATATCTACATTGGCGCTTATCCCCACCCTGACATTAGCCAGTGTTTCCAACGGCCACGAATTGAGCTGGCTCGTGGGTTGCTGGGTGACGCCTGACAAGAGCGCCCAAGAGGTCTGGGTCGCCGACAGTAACCAGTCGTTAGCGGGTTTTGGTATCGCCGTTAGCGACAACAGGGTTCGCTTCTACGAAGTTCTCAGCATCAGGCAAAGTGAAGACGGATCATGGATCTACACGGCTCATCCATCGGGGCAAGAACCAGCATCGTTTGCTGCAACGGAGATCACGGATAATAGTGTCGTCTTTGCAAATCCCGATCACGACTACCCACAAGAAATCAGATACCTGAAGAAAGGGAACCACCTTTACGCGACGATATCGCTTCTGGGAGGCGCCAATTCGAACTCTTTTAGCAAAGTCTCCTGTGACTAGAAGCGGCGACGCAGAATAGAAAACGAGCGACTGCTGTAGGTCATCAGCCGTCATTTTACATCAGATCGCTCGACTGGCGGCTATGCGACGTTCAGCGGTCGCTCGCCAAGCTTCCTGGCGGCCGTCTCAGAACGGCCAGCAGCGGACGTTATCGCCCAGAGGTTTGCAGGTCGAACACGTAGATCGAGCCGTGTTCGTCATTCAGAAACTGCGCATCGCCGAACCATCGCCAGCCGTTCCGAAGCAGATGGTCGCCAAGCATGCTTGTACTGATGTACAGGTGATTGTAGCCGAGGCTCTCCGCCAGACGTGTGGCCGATTTGAGCAATTCAGAAGCAACACCCTCCCGACGAAACTCGTCTGCCACCAAGAGACCAACAACAGACGGCGTAAGGCTTGTCGCAGCATCGAGATCTAGCGCCGCTGATCCCAGCAATTGATTGTTCTCCTTGGCCACGAACCCGATCGGAACGGTGTCCCTGTTGCAGCGAGCCTCCAGATCCGCTTGCGCTTTTCCCGGCCCATCGATCCCGTAGTATGGACGCCACTCACGCTCGTACCAGCACACGAGCGTCGGCAGAAACTCAGTATTGTCCGCGAGCAGTTCAATGGTCATCGTTCGGAATCGTCACGCGCCGCTCAGCGCCATTAACAGCCGTTGAGTCTATAACTATGGACCGGCGGCTACGTGAAGTGAAGCGGCCGGTCAACGGCGTTTCCAAGAAATCTTCCATCTTGAGTGGCTGCTCTTGCGGATAGCAGCCGTTAGTTCAGGTATCTAACGACCGCTCGTTCTCGGCCAAAGGCGGACGGAGCAAGACCAACATTCTTGAAGCTTGTCTGGCATTTTGGCTTTTCTGCCGTGCAGACAACTATCCGAGCAAATCGTCAATCAAACTGACAGCAATTGCGATTAGAAAAATAGCGGCAATAACCTGTAAGCCCTTCTTTACCCGTTTGTCAGGGCCAAAATGCCATACACCCGGTTCTTGTTCGATATCGACTGGAAGATTCTGAATTATTCGCTTTGCGCTCTCTGCAGCCGGTTCCGGCACCCGGACGACCCAGGTAATTCCGGGACCCTGAGTAGGCGTGGGCGGCATTGCCGTCACAAGGCCACCAGAATTTTCCTCCTGACCGTAAGCAGGCACGCCGGCCGAGCGCAGTTCGTTGAGAACCATCAATGCCTCGTACGATCGCCCTGTTCGAAAAACCGCAATTTGCTTCGTAATGCTCATATCACGTCGCAACAAATGAACAAAGTGGCTTTACCTGGTACCGTTCGATCTGATTAAGGACTAAGTTGTGCGTATCACCGCTGTCGGTCAGCAGCCGCCCTTTGGACCAAGTTTAGCCTAACTGCAGCTGCCAGGAGTAAAGCGGACGCTTACCGGCGCGGACTCTCGATACCTTGCATCGAACGTCAGGTCTGACCGAAAGCTGCTATTCAGACACCCAGAAACAACCGAAACCGAATGGCGGCTCCCGGCCAGAAAGCGACATTCCCCGGGTTCCAGTGAAGGTCGCAAACGCAGCAAATCCGATCATTCGCAATGATTGAGTTCAGCGGCGGTCGAAGGCCGTCCGCTGCAACGAGGGGTTAGACCTGATCACGCTCGAGCCGGATGTCCACTTCGCGCTCAACATACTGCCACTCCGGTATAGCACGCAATGCAGCAAGGAGCTTGTTGAACCTCACCTCATCAGATGGCGCGTACTCGAACCAGGTGATGAAATCGAACGGTTCGTTCTCCGAGAGATCACGGCAGTGATGGAGCCTTCTAGCCAGCGTGGGAAAATGCTCCAGTCCGATTTTGGTGTGGTGAGATTGCTCCGTGAAAATGCTCAGGCGTTCCTCTTGTGTGAGTGCCCACCAGGCCTCGTTCTTGCGAATTGGGATCAGCGCCGCGCACGTCGCCTCCGGGCGCCCCAGATCGAGCAGCTCGGCGACAATTTGACGCCTTTCCTCGCGATCGGCATACCGCTCATTGCTTGTTATTCCACGAAGAACCCAGGACGCATGTGGATCGGATGGAATCTCTGAGCCAGAAGCGATTTCGAGCCCTACCGCTGTTGGCAGTGGCTTTCCAACTATCACTTCCATTTCGGTGACACGCCAGAGGCCTGTCTCACCGCCAATGAACGAAAACAATCGCGCAGGCATATCAACTTTCCTCAATAAGGCCCAACTATTAGCGGGTGGGTGCCAGCCATATCTCGGCGAAGCATCCCAAGGGACGATAGAGAGGCAAGTTGATATAGATTTACTCTTGGGTAAGCAGAAAAGCAATAGGCTCTTCTGGCGAAGACGATACTTCATCGAACTGTGGGGGTATATTAGCTGTAATTAAATGTCGCCTTTGGGTCACCAGCCGCCATCATAATTCAGATAACTCGACCGGCTGCTGTGCCAATTGGAGCCGTCACTCGAACTTCTTCCTGGTGAACTGCTGCACCCACCCGGCCAGCAGCGGTTACTCGTCAGGTGATCGGCCAAAATGAGGTGGACCACCAATTCCGAGTGGCTGGTCAAGCAACCAATTAAGTATAGCTATCCGCACTGCATCACCCCGTTCTTCGCCGAGGCTCCGCGTGCCGTGTTCCATGCCCGGCACCTCCCAGTACTCGAAGTCGACGTTTCCTGATTCGCGCAACAGTCGAACCAATTCCCTAGCAGCTTCTACAGGAACGTTGTCTCGGTCTAACTCTCCGTGAACAAAGAGAAGCGGGATCTCGATATCCTTGATCAAATTGTATTCCACGACATCAAGGCGTGATGCCCAAGATTTGTAAGTATTGAAGTCCCCAAACCAGGTCTTGCTCGCTGACGGATTGTCGCGAATCTCGTCGTACATTTCTCTGAGTTCTTTAACACAGGCATCACGGTCCTCAGTGCGATCAGGCGTACAGATCACGTAGTCCTCGAACTGCGCCGTCATCGGGATACCTCCACCCGTACCACCAAGGACTGCTCTCTTCACCTCAGGTGTGTATGCGGCAATTGATGCACCTATCGTTCCGCCGTCTGACCAGCCGAACAACAGGAGTTCCTGGTTCCACCATGGGGCATGTTTTCTGAGGTGCTGAATTGCGCGCAGGTGGTCGAACACACGCTGATCGACCGAGTCGTATTCTATGAAGGTCTGAGAGCACTCTCTGCCATCATCCTTAGGCGTAACGCCGGACTTATCGACAAACACCTTCGCAACGTTCTCCTCAAATTCCACGGGAAGGCGCGAATACTTTTGAAAACGCTCCCGCTCAACGCTGACGCAACCGGACCCGTCAATGAAAATAATGATCGGGATATCTGTCTTTCCCTCTGGACGCTCTATTAGCAGCTTCACCGGAGAGCCGTCCAATCTTTCAACGAGGGTGGGCTCTGCAGCGTGCACCCAGAGCGTTGATAGAATCGCAACGGTTGCGGCTATGACAAGCCAATAGTTGAACAGCCCAGCCAACCTCGTGAACAGAGTATTCATCGATCCTCCCCGTCTCGTAAGTTGCCTTTATCGTAGATGCGCAATCCTCGCAAGAGCGTCGCTGAGCGTTGAGATTTCTTATCAGGTGCCCGATTCATGAACGGCTGGATTGGGTCACCTGGAGCCATCTTACCTCAGTGAACTCGACGGGCGGCTTAGCGAAGTGGAGCAGCCGTTCCCTCATCTTCCTAGCGACCGCTGGCTCTCGGCCACGACCGGACATAGTGGAGGATCCATCCCGACGCTCCTCATACTTCATCATCAAAGATATCGCCGCCAACAGTATCGATGA
>CAMYJB010000004.1:34969-145853 GCA_947258565.1 uncultured Woeseiaceae bacterium | reverse complement strand
GAGTGCAGCATAGCAAGTCATGGCTTTCTCCCTGGTTGATGTGCGTTACCATCGTACTGGGAGCAGGGTTTTTAAGAACCCGCCCGATTACTTATGCTTTTGGCCGAGTGCAGAAGTTCGCGAGGCAAAGAAATGAACGACTGCTTCACAGCGCATACCGGCCGGCCAGAAGATTTGCGCTACAATTTCCGCTGATGACCCAAGACGGACCTCCGGCTACCGTGGCCTGCTTTCTTGTTCATCGATGGCCCCAGTCGTAATTGACTTCTAGTGAGCAGGACGAGCTGGTCACGCGATAACTGGCACTGCCGGCGTTTTTTCCTTGCACTTCAGGAAGCAGTATCTCAAAAAAGCCCCCGTCCGCCTCTGCGTATCGACTCGACTCAATTAATTCACCATTAGATCTGGATTTGGTTGCCAGCTCTTCGTTTGGCAAAAAACCTTCGCCCCATGCCGCAAATGCTGTGCGGTCAGGAGTTAAAAGTTCAAGATACAAACGACAGCTTTCGTCCCTGTCCTCGATAGGTATGGGAAAGGCTTTGGCGTGTCCCTTGATCTTTTCGTCTTTAGAAATGAGACTAATGGACACCGGCTCGGCAGGCTGGAAGTGGTCTACTGTCAAAGGTAGAACTTTAACCAGCGGAGCCGGTAAGTAGGGAACATCATAATCTGGTTTAATCTGCTGCACGATCATAGTTCCCGACTCGTCAACAGACAGTTTATCGACGAACCGCCTAGATTCCTCACCTACTCGATCGAACCAGAGCGAATAAGTCTTGCTCTGAGGAAACCCGGACGCAGATATGCGATATGTAACTTCCGGAGTACCATCTTGCAGCGTGGTCCGCGCGGTCTCCTCAAGATCCAATACAACACCCGGAGAATTATCAGACTTCCTCCGCCACTTGTCTGACTCCTCGACGCCGGCCATCGCTAAATTTGTTAATGCGGCCACGCAAGATAGTAATACGAAATGGAGTGCCGATCGTTTCATCGTTGAGAATCAAACCAGAAATATATTCCAAATACACAGAATGCTGGACTATCTCGCAATAAGTAATTTGCGTAGTAAATATCTAGACGCTGCTGCAACAGGGCCACGCGTTCTGCGGTACTGACCATCTTACCCGCCCCCAAATGTCCGCTTGTGGCCGCTCTGAGAGGGTCGCCTGATTCGGGCTATAATTTCTGCTGTTGACCCAAAGCGGACGGTCCGGTTGTCGGCGTCAGACAATGGAAACATTCTTCGCGATCATAGATATGTTGAGAGCCTCGCTCCAACTACGCTATACGTTCGCGGGATTGATCGTGGGTTCGGGTCTAAGTGTCATTTACAGAAGGCTCGCTTACGGATCATTCAACTCAAGCGCCGGCGATGACTCTTTGGTTATTGTCATCGTTGTCTGTGGTCTTATTGGGTTGGCCCTCGACATACGCCGAGGCCTCAATAATCGCGGGTAGCTGTCTGCTTCTGGCCGGAAGGCGACGCTCACCTGGTTCAGGCTATAATTTCTCCTTCTGACCCAAACCGGTCATTGTTAAGTATATTCCCGAATTGACGATTTTCTCGTTTCGGCGTCTATTGCAACAGAGAAAGGCAAACTTAGCCAAAGCTAAGGACGCAAAGTCACGGGTCCTCGCTTCCTCCGAGAAGCCATGGAAGACCTCCCGAAGGACCCCAAGATCGCCGGACCGCCAATTTAACTTACAAATTCCGATGTGGCGGAGGTGGACCCGTGAAAAGAATTCCAATGACTATTTTCTTGCTCGTCCTTGCCGCGTGCGGCGGTGGCGGTGGGGGTGGTGGTAGCGGTGGAAGCAATCTCCCCGGAACCTTACAGCTTGGAAGCACCTCTTATGACGTCACTGAAGGAGCAGTGATCAATATATTAGTCACCCGCAGTGGTGGTAGCTCTGGTGTCGCAAGCGTGGACTATGCCACCGCGGACGGAACCGCCGTAGCGGGTACGGACTATCCTGCGATGAACGGAACATTGACTTACGCTGATGGCGTCTCTGGTAACCAGACGATCAGTATCCCCATAACTGATGATAATTCGGCGGAAGTTTCAGAGGCGTTTACTGTGACATTGAGCAACGTCTCAGGCGCAACCCTTGGTGCAAATTCATCGGCCACCGTCAACATCATTAATGATTCGGCAGCACTGCCGATCACAGACGGTAACGCTCAAGACATCACTGTAGCCGTTCTGGACGCGATTACATCGTCAGTTGACGTCATCAATATCCTCGATGTCATTGGACTTCCTACTATCGCCGGTACGAATCCGGGCGTCGCCAAGGTCCTGGTCACGGACATCTCCATGGCCATCATTGCCTGCGATACTGGTGAGGCCACGGTTACGTGGAACGATGCGGATAACAACCTTGTAATATCCACAGGAGACACATTCGATGTCGCATTCGCCATGTGTTTCTTTGCAGATATCGAAACAACGTTCGATGGGCCAACTTCGCTTACCAACATGGTTGTTACAGGCGATCCTTTCAATCAGATCGCGCCCTGGGGCTTGGCATTGACTATTGGTTTCGACAATCTGTCCGCTACCGACAGCGCCGACACAGTGATCATAGACGGGGGCCTCGATCTTGACTTGAGCAGCGAGGACAACTTGGTGATTGATCTTTCCATTGCCACGGCCTCCTTGGCCGCACAACAATCCAGCATCAGCGCAACGCTATCCGACTATGTTCTGGCCGGGACTTTCGATCTGAATGCTTTAGCACGAGAACTTAGCGCAAACGGTGCATTTGCCAGTACCTTGCTCGAGGGCAGTGTCACTTTCGAAACGTTGCAGGACTTCATGGTTTTTGGTGACGATAATCCATCCGCAGGTCAATTGCTGATCAGTGACGTTAGCTCCAGTGTTCTCGTTACCGTACTCGATAACATTAATGTGCAGCTTGAAATCGATATTGACCTGGATGGCGTGATCGACCGGACGATTGTGGTGACCTGGACTGATCTCGATATCGACTGACTCAAATAACGGATCACTTACTTAGCTGATTGCCGTGATCCGTCGCTGGTTTCACGTCGGGTATCCCGTATTTTCCATAGATATGTCCGCTTTTGGCCGATTGCGGCATTGCGCTTCACCAGGCGCTCTTGTCGATGAGTAGGTTCAGCAACACCAGAGCATGAAACACAAAGCCTGCGATGAGCGCGGCTATGAGGTTCCCCCGAGTTACATCCAGTTCATTCTGCACAGCCCGCCACAGCGGCACTGACAACGGCAGAAATAGCAGCACTCCGCTTGCCGTCCCTGGCGAATACTCGCCAAATTCGACCGTTTTTGTCAGGTGGAAAAACGCGTTACTGAAGAAGAGCATCTGCACGGCTGCGCAGGTCAGACGGCTACCAGACCCGGCTGTCGGTCTTGACGCCATCCAGCCGAGAAGGAGGGCAAGCACGGTCAACACGCTCATCATGCTGACCCAGAAGGACTCTGGAAGGGGCGCGAAATGCCGTGTTACCCATGCCGGAAGGTCGAAGAACCACTCGTCAGCGAAATGCGCCCCGAACTGCGCCGGGATGATCCAATAGATCTTCTGAGCCTTCATCGTCCAAAGCGTAGCGCAAAGTTATTTGCGACTGGCTGCTCATGGCCGGGTCCAGCCTGTCAGCACTTAGCTCGATGAGCGGCGGCTAACCGCTGGAGCAGACGTTCCAGGTTTCCGCGGAAACATTTCCTGGAAAATACCTTGAGGTCTGCCGATAGTGAGCGTCCCGTGACGTTCGCCCGATGACTCCGTCTGTCCGTACTGAGCTGGCGGCAAAGGCCCTAATCAGGACGTTCAGGTAGACGCTATCGGAGAAAGCGGTTCGGTACGATCGGTCTCAGGTCTGCAACGTGCCGACGAGGTCGGCGACGGCGGCGAAGTCGTGGCGTTCAAGGTAGGCGAGGATGCCGGCGTTGATTTTCGAGCAGGCGAGCGGATCGTAAAACAAAGCGGTGCCGACGCCGATCGCGCTCGCGCCCGCGACGATGAATTCGATTGCGTCAGTAGCCGTGCGTATGCCGCCCTGGCCGATGATGGGGATGCGGTGGGGTGCGGCGACCTCGTGCACCTCGTGGACCTTGAGGAGCGCGATCGGCTTGATCGCTGGCCCGGAGAGGCCGCCGCGCACATTGCCGATCACGGGTCGGCGGGTCTCCGCATCGACGGCCATGCCGGTAACGGTGTTGATTACCGAGAACCCGTCCGTGCCGGCCTCGATGCACAGCCGCGCGTTGTCGCGGATGTCGGTCTGGTTCGGCGACAGCTTGGTGAAGATCGGCTTGGTCGTCTGCGCGCGGCAGGCCGCGACGACACGGGCGGACATCTCGGGATCGTTGCCGAACTGCACGCCACCCTCCTTCACGTTCGGACAGGAAATGTTAATCTCGATCGCATCGATCGGCGAGTCGTCGAAGCGCTTTGTCACGCGTTCGTACTCGTCGATCGTGGAACCGGAGACGTTGGCGAAGAATCGCGTCTCCGTGAAGTCGAGGCCGGGAAGAATCTCGTCGACCACGTTCTCGACACCGGGGTTCTGCAGGCCGATGGCGTTGAGCATACCCATCGCGGTCTCGTAAACGCGGTGCGGCGGGTTGCCGAGCCGAGCTTCCCCGGTCGTGCCCTTGAGCACGACACCGCCGACATCGCGGTTCGAGAAACCCTCGACGCGGGTGTACTCCTCGCCGAAGCCGACACAGCCGGACAGCAACACGATGGGCGAATCCATCGATACGCCACAAAGGTCGGTGTGCAGAGGGTTGTTTCGGTGGCTCATTGGATGCGGCATTCTAAACGATATGTTCAGTCTGATCCTGTACGAGCCGGAGATCCCACCCAATACGGGCAATATTATTCGCCTGTGCGCGAATACCGGCGTCGAGCTGCACCTCGTGGAGCCGCTGGGATTCGAGCTGGACGAGCCCCGGCTCAAGCGGGCGGGCCTCGACTACCGTGAATTTGCGACTATAAGGACCCACGCCTCGCTCGCGGACGCGCTCGCGGCACTGGGCGACCCGCGAGTTTATGCACTGAGCACGCGCGGCGGCACCCGCTACGATACGCCACGTTACCGGCCCGGCGATGCGTTCCTGATGGGGCCGGAGACTCGCGGGTTGCCACAGGCGTTGCTCGACAGCCTGCCGGAGGAGCAAAGGCTGCGGTTGCCGATGCGGGCGGGAAACCGCAGCCTGAACCTGTCCAACGCCGCCGCTGTCGTCGTGTACGAGGCCTGGCGGCAGCTCGGCTTCGAGCGGGGCAACTGATCAGGCGGCAGGCTCGATATTGCTGTTGAGACGGAACAGGTTGCCCGGGTCGTACTGCCCCTTGATCTTCGCCAGGCGCTCGTAAGCAGGACCATAATTACCGTCCGATCCCTCGCCGTCAAATTCGATGTTGTCGTAATAGCCACCCATGTAGGGTTCTATCGCTGCGTACTGCGCCCGGGTAGCCGCGATCATCTCCGAATCCATCGCCGGGTCACCCCAGCCCGTCACGAACACGAGCATGAGCTCGGCATTGCGATGCGGGAATGCGGTATCCAGCTCGCCCACGCGTTTCACCGCGCCGCCGGCCACGTGGTTGGTCAGGAACACGCGCGGATCAAACGCATCGATCAGCGTATCGACGAGCCCCTGCGACCACTCCCTCACCATGCCGTTCTTGGCATAGGAACGCACGCCGTGAGCCATCATGGCATCTGCGCTCGTCTGCATAATCATGTAGTCCTGCACCTGGACACCGTCGGCGGCGGGCTTGCCGATCGCCCGGAGCGGCGCGAGTTCCTTTTCGCCCTCGGCAGGGTCGCCGTTGTAGACAACCTCCATGATGACCGAGTCGCCGACGTTGGGCAGCCTCGCCAGGGCAGGTCCGACGTACAGCTCGTCGGAGAGTCCGGCAGACCACTCGGCATAGAACTCGAGTACGTCACGCGCCTGGTCGAGCGGCCACACGATATTGCCCGACAGGACGTTGCGGTCGAATGGATGCAGCTGGTATTCGAATTCCGTGACGACGCCGAAGTTGCCGCCACCACCGCGGATCGCCCAGAACAGTTCGGATTCTTCTTCCGCAGAGATCCAGCGCATCCGGCCGTCGGCCGTGACGATCCGGGCCCCGGTGACATTGTCGATAGTCAATCCGTACTTGCGATTGAGCCGGCCGCAACCGCGGACCGGCAGAATTGTCGTCTGTCCATGTTGATCCCCTATATTTTTGAGCGCATACAGTAGCTAGCGCTGTATGGGAAGAAAGTTTAGTCGAATACGGGCGAATAGCGAGATTATCGGGCTGTCACTGCGCGAGTTCCGTGTCGGGATGAAACGTATACCAGGCGAACCAGAACAGGCGTGTGGGAGTGTGGTGGCCGCCGGGCTGAGCGGCAGGGCAGCGCAGCGAAGCGCGAGTGCCCAGATCAATCGGGTCATGACCATCCCCCCGTGTTGGTTCGTCAGTGTTCCGACTTCAGGTCGCGGCGCATGAGCGCACCGACGGCCTCGCGGGGCGATGCTCCTTCGTAGAGGATGCGATAGACCTGGTGACAGATCGGCATCTCGATCCCGAGTTTCTCGGCCACCTCGTGCACGGCCTCCGCTGCCAGGACGCCTTCGACGACCTGCTGGATTTCTTCCTGGGCCTGCTCGACGGATTTGCCTTCCGCCAGCGCGAGGCCCATGCGGCGATTCCGCGACAGGTTGTCGGTACAGGTGAGCATGAGGTCGCCCATGCCCGCCAGGCCCATGAAGGTTTCGCGTTTCGCACCGAGCGCCACGCCCAGTCGCGTCATTTCGACAAGGCCGCGGGTAATGAGTGCTACGCGGGTGTTGGCGCCGAAGCCGAGGCCATCGGACATGCCTGCACCAATGGCGAGTACGTTCTTGACCGCGCCACCCACCTCGACGCCGACCATGTCGTCGGAGGTGTAGGCACGAAAATTGTCACCCGACAGGGTCACGGCAAGATCCTGCGCAAACGCCGCGTCGCTGGCAGCAATCGTAAGCGCGGTCGGCAGCCCTTCGCCAACCTCCTTGGCAAATGTGGGTCCTGACAGGACTGCGACAGACCGTTCGGCGCCGAGCACCTCGGCTGCGACCACGTGGGGAAGCTTGCCGGTGTGCAGTTCGAAGCCCTTGGTCGCCCAGCAGATTCTTGCGTCATCCATCAACAGCGGCTTGATGGCCTCGAGCGTTTCACGGAAACCGTGGCTGGGCACGGCGACGAGGATATCGCGGACATGCTCCAGGCATTCGCCCAGTTCCGTGAATGCCTCGAGATTATCGGGAAAGCCGGCTCCCGGCAGATAGCGCGTATTCACATGCTCCTCGCGCATCTTTGCGAGCTGGCCGCGGTCACGCCCCCAGAGTCTTATCGGCCGCCCGCAGCGTGCGAACTGCAGGGCAAGCGCGGTGCCCCAGGAGCCTGCCCCGATGACCGCGATCGGCTGTGAATGAGCGTTGCTTATCAGTGTGTCTCCGCCGGCGCCGCCTCGGCTTGTTGCTGCTGCAGCGACTGCTGGTAAAGTGCGTCGAAGTTGATGGGCTGCAGTACGAACTCGGGGAAGCCACCCTTCTGGATTACGCCGGCGATCGCCTCACGCGCGTAGGGATACAACACGCCCGGGCAGAAACTGCCGATGAGCACGCTCATTTCCTCTTTCTCATAGCCGCCGATATCGAATAGTCCGGCCTGCTGCAGCTCCACCAGGAAGATCGTCTTTTCGCTTTCCTTTTCCTTCGCGTCAACAGTAATCGTCAGCACGACTTCATGGATCGAATCGCTGACCGGCGAGTGCGAGCTGCGCAGATTGAGGTTCGTACTCGGTGCCCACTCCTTGGCATTGAAGATGTTCGGTGACTGCGGCGACTCGAAGGAAAAATCCTTTACATAGATCTTTACGACAGAGAGATGTTTCTCGGGGGTCTGTGCTTCCTGTTCAGCCATGGTCCTGTCCTGGTCTAATGAGAATGCTGACCGGCGGCCTCGCCGGCGAGCAGTTTGTCCAATTTGCCGCTCTTCTCGAGCGAACACACATCATCAAATCCGCCGACATGGACGTCGCCGACAAATATCTGCGGAACCGTGCGGCGGCCGCCGCTGCGCGCCTGCATTTCATCGAAACGGGCCGGGTCCCGTGACACGAGAACGTCTTCGAACCTGATGCCTTTCCTGGTGAATAACATCCTTGCGGCAGCGCAATAGGCGCAGTACTCGTCGCCGTAGATGACTACCGGAACCGTGTCACTCATCGCAATACCGGCGCCTACTTCTTGCTCTTGGTTTTCTTGCCGGACACCACCGGCAATCCTGCCTGGCCCCATGCGGTCATGCCGCCTTTCAGGTTGTAGACACTCTCGAAACCGGAGTTGCGCAGGGTGTTCACTGCCTTAGACGACGTTACCCCGGCATCGCAGACTGCAACAACCGGTTTGTTGCGAAACTTCGCCAGTTTTTCCAGGTGGCCGCCCAGTTCGTCCATAGGCACGTTGCGAGCGCCGACGATATGGCCGCGCGAGAACGACTCGGTGCTACGCAGGTCGAGGACTATCGCGTCGTTGTTGATGAGCTTGACGGCGTCCACTGGCGCAACGGCCAGCATGCCGGTGGCCTTGCGCCGCAGCTCGGTAAATATGACAAGCAGGAAGCTGGTCACCAGCGCGAACACCAGCAAGGTATGGTTGCCGGCGAACTCGAGTATTTTTTCCATGAGGCGTTGTGTGCGCAGGCCGCGCAGCATTGATCGAAAGGCGGCATTATAGCAGCGCGCGGCGATGGAAATACCCTGCAAACGATCTACACTGTGCGGCCATGCGCCGCCTGCACACCCTGATCCTGCTGTTTCTCGCCTCGCCGCCGGTCGCTGTTGCCCAGGATGAGGGAGCCGGCCTCGCCAAGATCAAGGAGCAGGAGCTCGAGGAGGTGCGCGAGAAGATCAGCGATCTCAAGAAGAGCATGGACAGGAGCGCGAGGGACCGCGATCGGCTGACGGAAGATTTGCAGAACGCTGAAGTCGGCATCGCCGAAAAGCGCCTGCGTTTACAGGACCTTGAGCGCGAGCGCGCCTACAGCGCGAAACGTCTTGCCGAGCTGGATGCAGCGATTGCCCAGCGTGAGGCCGTGCTGGCGCGCGAGTCCGGGCGGCTATCGGCACAGGTCCGCGCCGCGTACATGAGCGGCAGCCAGGAGAAGATCAAGCTGCTCCTGAACCAGCGCGACCCGGCAATGCTCGGCCGCATGATGGCCTATTACCGCTATTTCAATGACTATCGCGCGGACAACATCGGTGCAGTCAGCACGAAGATCCGCGAGCTGGCGACAATGCACAGCGAAGTCGCCGCGGAAGAGGTACGCCTCGCGGACCTCGCCAGGACACGCTCCGCGGAGCTCGAGAAACTGGCGGCAGCGCAGCAGGACAGGCAGGCGTTGCTGGCGGCGCTCAAGGACAGAATGGCCGCGGAGGGGCGGGAAATCGAGCGCCTGGCGGCGCAGGAAAAAGACCTGGCGCGCCTGATCGCGGAACTGACCAGCATCCTGTCCGATTACCCGATTACCTCCGAGGAACCCTTCAGCGAGCATCGCGGCCGCCTGACGTGGCCCGTTGCGGGCACCCTGCTGCGCGACTTCGGGCAACCGCGAGTCGGCGGCGAGCTGAGGTGGAACGGGGTCGTGCTGACTGCACCCCGTGGCCGGGAAGTGCGCTCGGTCTACCATGGCCGCGTCGCGTTCGCAGACTGGCTCGCGGGAATGGGCCTGCTTGTCATCGTCGACCACGGCGAGGGCTACATGACCCTCTACGGTTATAACGAGACGATACTCAAGAACGCAGGCGACTGGGTCGCTCCCGGCGACGTGATTGCCACGGTTGGTGACAGCGGCGGACAGGCCGAGGCAGGGCTGTACTTCGAAATACGCAGGGGCACCCAGCCGCTGAACCCGAGGCGCTGGGTGACCCGCAGGCCCGGTGACTAGGGCCCGATAACACGATGAAAAAAGCTGTTGCCGGCGCCGCCGAACTTGTCCGCCCTCACAGTACAGCGCCTGCGGACTGTGGTATCGTCATTTGAACCGGCCGGGCAATGAAAAGGCCGGGGTTCGGAGTGGCGTATGTCGTTGAAAATCAGGGCTATCCTGGTCGTGGTGATCGGAACGGTGATGGGGTTGAGCCTGTCGATCGGTGGTGGCCTGCTTTCCGCCGGCGAGGCGCCTGCGGCGGAGGAGCTTGCCTGGGAGAACGCGCGGCTGTTTGCTGAAGTCATGGAGCGCGTCAAACGGGATTATGTCGAGCCGCTCGACGACAGCCTGCTGCTGGAGAGCGCAATCCGCGGCATGGTCAGCGACCTGGATGCCCACTCCCAGTATCTCGATGCCGACGAATATCGGGACATTCGCATCAGCACCACCGGCAGCTACACGGGCGTAGGCGTCGAGGTGGCCGACATCAATGGTGTCATCAAGGTCGTCACGCCAATAACGGGCTCGCCGGCGGCGCGCTCCGGGATACGGAGCGGCGACCAGATAATCGCCGTCGACGGTATTGCGGTGGAGCCGGATCATCTGCAGGACACGATCGGCCGCATGCGCGGCCGTGCCGGATCGCGGATCAGCATTACCGTGCTCCGTGACGGCGAGGCGATCGAACACCAGATGCGGCGGGAGGTCATCCGCGTCGCCAGCGTCCATTATGAGATCCTGGGGCCGTCCTCCGGTTACGTCCGCGTGAGCCAGTTCAGCGAAACGACGGCGCGGGAACTCAGCCGGGCGATCGACGTCATGCAGGAAGCCGGCGGCGGTATGCTCGCGGGCCTGATACTGGATCTTCGCAATAATCCTGGTGGCGTCCTCGATTCCGCAGTCGACGTCTCTGACCTGTTTCTCGATTCGGGCGTCATCGTGGTGGCAGACGGCCGTACGAACGACGCCCGCTTCACGCGATCGGCGCACCGTGGCGACGTGCTCGATGGCGCCGAACTCGTGGTGCTCGTGAACGAAGGTTCCGCGTCCGCCTCGGAGATCGTGGCGGGCGCACTGCAGGACCACGGCCGCGCAATCGTCGTCGGCACCGGTACCTTCGGCAAGGGACTGGTGCAAACGGTGATGCCCCTGTCGCAGGGTCGCGCGCTCAAGCTGACGACGTCGCGTTACTACACACCATCCGGTGACTCCATCCACGAAACCGGCATTACTCCGGACGTGTATGTCGAGGGCACGCCGGGCTACCCGGACATGAGTCTGAGCGGCTTTGTTGACCGTGAGCAGGATGCACAGCTGCTCGAAGCGTTGCATCGCCTGCAGCGCGGCGACGTGATGCACAGCAAGGCTCGATGAGCTTCACACAATTCCGCGCCGTCGCGATACTCCTCTTACTCGCGTCGCAGAGCTTCGCGCAGTCGGCTCCGCGCATCGCCATTATCATCGACGACCTGGGTTACCAGATGGCGGCGGGGCGCCGCGCAGTCGCGCTGCCGGGCCCGGTGGCCTGCGCGATCCTGCCCGGCACGCCGAGCGCGGCGCAGCTGGCGAAAGCCGCCCGGGAGCGCGGCAAGGAAGTTCTTGTGCACCTGCCGCTGCAGTCTGTCGAGCATGACGGCGCTGTGGAGCCCGGCTCGATCACCCTCGATACGACCCGTGAAGCTTTCGCTGATACGTTTGCGAGCGCTATGCATTCAGTCCCGTTCGCCGTGGGCGTGAACAGTCATCGAGGCAGCTTGCTGACGCGGCACCCGGGCCACATGAGCTGGCTGATGGAAGAAATCCTTCGGGCCGGTGGGCTTTATTTCGTTGACAGTTACACGACGCATCACAGCGTCGCGCTGCAGATCGCATCGGAGCAGGGCGTGCCGGCGATCAAGCGGGACGTGTTCCTGGATTCGGACCCGGCACCGGAAAAGGTGGCGAAGGAGTTTGAGCGCCTCAAGGCGCTGGCGCGGGAGCAAGGACTTGCAGTGGCCATCGGTCACCCCTACCCGGATACCCTGGCTTTCCTGGAACGCGCGATCCCCGGCCTTGTCGAAGAAGGGATACAGCTCGTGCCACTTCGTGAGCTGATAGAGTTTCCCTGATGATGAACAGAGTTGTTGCCTGTATCGCCGCGAGCCTGCTGGCATCGCCCGGAATAACCGCCGCCCCACTGTTGCTGGCGCAGGCAGACGACGTGGCCTGCACGATGGACTATACCCCGGTCTGCGGAGCCGACGGCAAGACCTACAGCAATGAGTGCGTTGCCAACGTGGCGGGCGTCGACATCGTTGCCGAGGGTGAATGCCCCGCCGCGACCAACGGCGAAAACGTGACTGAGGACGCCGACGAGACTGACCCGTCCGATGAGGGCGCCGATGAACAGGACGTCGACGGGGACAGCTCAGGCGACGACGAATTTTTCGCCGGGCCCCGGGAATGCAGCGAAGACTACGACCCCGTCTGTGGCGTCGACGGCAATACCTACATCAATGAGTGTTTCGCGGCGCAATCCCGCGTCGAGATTGCCGGCCTCGGCGCCTGTGCGCCCAGCGGCTGTCCCGGCGTTCCGGATCCGGTCTGCGGCATGAACGGCCGCACCTACCTGAATCGTTGCGAAGCGAACGTGGACCGTGTGCCCGTGCAGCGTGCGAGCGCATGCGACGTTAATAATTGCCCGCCGGTTTTCGCGCCGGTCTGCGGCAACGACGGCGTAACTTATGACAGCGCCTGTCTCGCCGACAAGGCCGGGATTTCGAGCTATACCGTCGGTATCTGCAACCAGCGGCCGTGTCCGAACCTGTTCGTTCCCGTGTGTGGTGCGGACAACCTGACTTACGCCAACGCATGCTACGCGGAGCGGCGCGGAACGCGCATCGACTATGCCGGCATGTGTGAGGAACAGGGCCGTAACTGTCCGCGCGTCTACCTGCCGGTGTGCGGGCTCGACGGCATTACCTACGACAACGAGTGCCAGCTCGAGAACGCAGGCGTCATCAAAGCCTATGCCGGCGCCTGTATCGGCGACTAGGAACCCCAGGCGGGCCTGAGCCGGCCTTTGGAATCCGGCGAATACGGCATCCACGCGAGCGCCATCACCGGAACGTGTACGTCGGTGGTCTTGGCGCGGACGACGATTTCTTCCAGTTCCTCCGCCTGGGCGTCGAAGGCCGTATCGAGCGCATCGACCTCCTTTTGGAGCTGTTGGTTCAACGCTTCGAGATCCGCGCTGACCTTCGCCGCCGTCTGTTTTGCGCGGGCCACGTCCGCCGCTTCCTTACGCGCGCCGCCGGCCGTCTTGATCGCCGTGCCGACGCGGCTTGCCGACGTTGTCGAGAGCCGCTTCCGCCCCAGTACGGCGCCGAGGATGGCGGTGCCGATCGAGACGGCCGTATCCAGCGTCTTCTTGCTGGCCTGTTGTTGTTCGCGCGCAATGGCCTGTTGTGCCCGCATCAGGCGATTCTCGAGCGTGGTCGTCTTGCTCGCGTAACGTTTGCGGAGTTTGGCGATGGCCTGGTCGCGTTTCTCGCTGGCCAGCGCCTGCAGGCGCACGCGAAAGTCGCCTTCGGATTCGCCGGGGCTGGAGGTCAGCCGAAAGCGCTTGTTCCGGTAAAGGGTGACGGTCTCGTTCTGGCGGACCCAGCGCTTGAATTCGCGCTGCCACGCCGTGTACTGCTTCGCGTTTGCCGCCGGACCCGGAAGCTCCGCAAACGAGGTGCCCGGCATGGCGCTGTCGCGCAAAGCGTCGATCGCGATGTCCAGGCGCTCGGCGCTGTCCCAGTCGACGGCCACCGGGCCGTCTTCGATTTCGACGGTGTACAGCGCACTGCGCTCGTCTTCGACCTGGTAGCGCGCGTTCGAAAAGACGAGGTTTACGCCGCCGACCAGGCGCGGAAAATAGGTCACGTTGTCGTCGCCGCCCGGCACGAAGTACTGCTCGATGGCGGGCGGCAGCGCTGGCGCGTCCGAGGCGCTCTTCTGCTTCGGCTTCGCGGCTCCCGCGGTGATTGCAGGCGCGGCCTGCCGGGCATTCGCCATCAGCGTGCGGATATGGTCGCGGGTCATCGGGCCGGCCAGGTAGGACATGACCCAGCGGGTCCCGAACACGACCGGCGCGTCCTCGTGCACGTTGTGCAGCAGGAAACGGCGCTTGCCCAGGCCGGCGAGCGTTCGCTCCATCGCCTGCTTGTCGAAGTCGCCCTGGCTCGCACCTTCCAGGCCTTCCATGACGCGGGCCTTGTCCCGCTCCGTCTGCAGGCGACCGATGAACCAGGTGCCGGTGTTCGACAGGCCCTTGTAGTCCAGGTCGACCGGATTCTGGGTGGCGAGCACCAGTCCCACGCCATAGGCGCGCGCCTGTTTCAGGAGCGTCAGGAACAGCGTCTTGGTGGGCGGGTTCGCCACCGGCGGCATGAAGCCGAAGATTTCGTCCATGTACAGGATCGCCCGCAGGCTGGACGTGCCGGGCTGGGCGCGCATCCAGGCGATGATCTCGTTCAGCAGCATCGACACGAAGAACATCCGCGAGGGGTCGTCCAGGTGTGCGATGGACAGCACCGAAATGCGTGGCTTGCCCTCCGCCGTGTACAGCAGGTTTTTCGCGCTGAGCGGCGCGCCCTGCATCCAGGCTTCGAAGCCCGGTGCCGCCAGCAGGTTGTTGAGCCGCATCGCGAGCGCGAAGCGATCCTTCTCCGGGAAGAACGCGTCGAGACTCATGACGCCGATCGTAGTGAACGGCGGATTCTGTATCGCCGCGATCAGGCCGGCGATATCCAGCGCTCCGCCCGCCTGCCAGGCATGATCGAGCAGGCGCGAGATAAGGATGTGTTCGCGGCTCGCGACCGGGTCCGCGTCGATGCCCAGCAGCGTGAGGATGCCGGTCGCGGTGGCCTGCACCCGCTCGCGGTACAGGTCGACGTCGTCCATCAGTGCCGCCTCGGGCGGCGCGAAAGACTTGAGAACCGAGATCGGCAGCCCGGCGTTGCTGCCCGGCGTGTAGATCGCCATTTCGGTGCTCGCGCGCAGTTTCGCGATGCGCTCACCCGACTGTCCCCAGTCGCCGAGGCCTTTCTTCCACAGCGCCGCCTGCGCGGCAGCGTATTCATCGACGGTCTGGCCCTGGTCGTTCGCGCTGCGCGGATTGACCCACGGCCGGAAATCCGCGGGCGCCAGCTTCGGGAAGGTCAGCAACAGGTTGCCCATGTCACCCTTGGGATCGATGGCGATGACCGGGATGTGATCAAGCGCCGCCTCCTCGAGCAGGCCGATGCCGAGCCCGGTCTTGCCGGAACCCGTCATGCCGATGATCACGGCGTGCGTCGTGAGATCCTTCGAGTCGTACAACACCAGTTCGTCCGTGAGAGTGTCGGCGGCCGCATCGTGACGCTTGCCGAGATAAAAGCTACCGAGTTTTTCGAAATCCGGCATGGCCATGGCTTGTCCTCAGGGATAGGTGTAGCTGGCTTGTATGCCCAGCGGTAAGCCGATCGCGTAGTACGCGAGCAGGAAGATTGTCCAGGTCACGAGGAAGGTCACCGAATACGGCAGCATCATCGCGGTCAGCGTGCCGATGCCCGTGTTCTTCACGTAGCGTTGGCAGTAAACGACCACCAGCGGGAAGTACGGCATCAGTGGCGTGATGATGTTGGTGCTCGAGTCACCGACACGGTACGCCGCCTGCGTCAGGTCGGGAGAGATGCCGAGCGACATCAGCATGGGCACGAAGATCGGGGCGAGGAGGCCCCACTTGCCGCTGGCCGAACCGACGAAAATGTTGACGAACGCGGTGAGGAAGACGATGCCGACGATCGTAACCGGTGCCGACGCATTCATCGCCTTGAGAAAGGTTGCGCCTTCCAGCGCCAGCAGGACACCGAGGTTCGACTGGCCGAACGCGTAAACGAACTGGGCGATGAAGAACATAATCACGAGGTAATAGGCCATACCGTGCATGGCGTGGGTCATGCCTTCGATCATGTCCTTCGAGCTCTTCATCGTCCCTGCAACGATGCCGTACACGATGCCCGGCACCAGGAACAGGAGGAAGATCAGCGAGACGATCGCGCGCATCATCGGCGCGCCGAACGATGTCAGGTCGCCATCGGGGGTACGCCATGCCGACCCTTCAGGCAGGGCTGTCACGAACAGCACGACGAGGCCGAGAACCATTGCGATCAGGGACCAGCGTAAGCCCTTGCGCTCGTTCGGCTGCAGGTCGTGCATCTCTGGCAGGTCTTCGGCATCGCCGTCGATCTTGGTGCCCGAGATGCGCGGCTCGACGACCTTCTCCGTGATGTACCAGCCGAGCGAGACTATCAGGACCGATGACGCGGTCGTGAAGAAATAGTTGTTGAGCGGATTGACGATGATGTCCGCATCGAGAATTTGTGCGCCCGCCTGGGTGAGGCCTTGCAGCAGCGGATCGAGCGAGCTCGGTACGAAGTTGGCGGAGAAGCCGCCCGACACGCCCGCGAACGCGGCGGCGATACCCGCCAGCGGATGACGGCCCGCCGCGTAGAAAATGACGCCGCCCAGCGGGATGACCAGAACGTAGCCCGCATCGACCGCCGAGTGCGAGACGATGCCCACAAGAATGACCATCGGCGTCAGCAACATCGCCGGCGTCACGTTCAACAGGGAGCGGATTGCCGAATTGATAAAACCGGTGTGTTCCGCGACGCCGATACCCAGCATCGCGACCAGCACCACGCCGACCGGATGGAAATGAGAGAAGTTCGTCACCATGACCGAGAGAAACTCGGTGATGGCCCGGGGCGCGAGCAGGTTGTTGATGATGAGCGGTTCGTTGGAGCGAGGGTCGATCACGCCGAACGAAACGTAGGAAAGCAACCAGGACAATACCCAGACGATAAACAGCAGTGCGATGAACAGCACGGCCGGATCGGGCAGCATGTTGCCCACGCGTTCGACGGTCGCGAGCATACGTGTCGTCAGGCCGGGCTTCTTAGCTTGTTCTTTTGCCATTATTATTATCCGTCAGACTGCAATTTCGAGTTTACATGAATCGCCCGCCAACTTTGTCGGCGGCCCGGGGCGTTTCTCGACCGAAGTATCGCCGCTCTCGCACATCCCCGTGCTCCGCGGCATTAATCCCTCCATGGATGTCAGCGCAGCGAAGCGAGCCATGAGGGAGAGAAATGCCCCGGCCGCCGTTACCCCTGCCAGCCACAAACCCGGGCGGCGTTTTGCTCCCTCAGGTAGTCCATCAGCGGCGCGAAGTAATCTATAATCGCGGTCGCGTCCATCTCGCGCGTACCGGCGAAGTCTTCGAGGGTGTCCTGCCAGGGCTGGCTTTCGCCCTCCTCGAGCAGCGCCCAGAATCGTTCGCCGGCCTCCTTGCTGCCGTATAACGAACAGGCCTGGAGTTCGCCTTCGTGCCCGGCGATCTCGCACAGTGAACGCTGCAGCTGGAACTGCAGGATGCGTGCGAGGAAGTAACGCGTGTAGGAAACGTTTGCGGGAATGTGGTACTTGGCACCCGGATCGAAATCCGCTTCGCTGCGCCCGACCGGAGGCGTTACGCCCTGGTATTCCTCGCGCAGATCCCACCAGGCCTGGTTGTAACTGTCGGGGGTCACTTCGCCCGAGAAGACCTTCCAGCGCCATTCGTCGACAAGTTTTGCCCAGGGCAGCACTGCAATTCCACGCAGCGCCATCTGCATCTGGCGGTTGATATCGGCTTCGCGGCTGTTCTCAGCGGAATTGATCAGGCCGACCTCGGCAAGATAGCCGGGCGTCATCGACAGCGTCACGGTGTCGCCGATCGCTTCGTGGAACCCGGGATGCGCGGAACCGCGAAACAGTGCCGGCTGGTTCTTGTAGGCGCTCTGGTAGTAGTTGTGGCCGAGTTCGTGGTAGATCACCTTGAGTTCGTCGTAGGTCTGATTGATGCACATCTTGATGCGCAGGTCGTTACCGCCGTCCAGTCCCCAGGCGCTGGCGTGACAGATGACTTCGCGATCCGCCGGCTTGGTGAACATCGAGCGCTCCCAGAACGTGTCGGGCAGCCGATGCATGCCCAGGGACACGTAGAAGTTCTCGGCCGAGCGCACCATTTCCTGGGGCGAGTAGTTCTTCCTGCTTAACGTGGCGTCTACGTCGAAGTCGGCGGCGGCAGGATAAGGCTCCATGATGTCGTAGAGGGTGTCCCAGGTCTGCGCCCACATGTTTCCGAGCAGATGCGCGGGAATCGGCTGATCCTGCGGCACCTTGTCTTCGCCGTAAAACTCACCGAGCTTGGCGCGGACGTGGCAGTGCAGCGCGTCGTAGAGCGGCTTCACCTGTTCCCACAGGCGCGTCGTCTCCGCGCGGAACGCATCGGGGCTCATGTCGTATTTCGCCCGCCACATCGCGCCGAGATCGGCGTAGCCGAGTTCCCGGGCACCCTCGTTCGCCAGCTCGACGTAGCGCGCGTACATGTCGCGCATCGGCGGCGCGATCGTGCGCCAGCCCTGCCAGGCGTCGAGCAGTTCGTCGTAGTCGCGGCTCGTCTGCATCAATGTCTCGAGTTCCGCTCCGCCCAGGCAGTCGCCGCCGCTCCGGCAATACTTGCCGGCGCCGTAAATGCCTCTCATGTCGGTGGCGATCTGCGTCAGTTCACGGCGCTTGTCCGGGGCGGACGGCGAGGGCAGCGACGTGCCGAGCTTCAACAAGTCGATTGCGCGCTGCGTCTCGGGCGTGAGCACCTGGTTGTCGTACTGCATCGCCTGTTTGACGGCGTCGCTGTGCCAGGCGGCGTAGCGCTCACGGGCTCTCGATCGCAAGAGCGCCGTGTCCTCCGTGATGTAGGTGGACCGGACCCAGCCGGCGGCACCGGTTTCGCGGCGAAGTTCGGTGAGTTCCTCGTTGATGCGGGCCACGAATTCGTCCGCAGTCTCTGCCGGCGCTTCCTGCGCGCTGCGCGCCGGGACCGATGCCTGTTCGCCTTGCGGTTGTCCGCACGCCGATAACAGGAGGGCGACGAAAAAGATCGAACAGTAATATTTCATTATTTTACGCCGTGGGTCATCCGATTGATCAGCGGGGAGAACAGCACGAACACGAAGCCCGCGCCGACGACGATACTCGCAACGACCGTGAACAGCTGCTCGGGCGGCAGCGCTTCGATGCGGCTTGCGATCAGGCCGGCGACGAGATTGCCCAGCGCCGCACCCATGAACCAGGTGCCCATCATCTGGCCCACGAGCCGATTCGGGGACAGCTTGGTCACGCTGCTCAGGCCGACCGGGCTCAGCGCCAGTTCACCCACCGTATGAAAGAAGTAGGTGACCACGAGCCAGGTCATGCTGACACCGACAGCCGGATTGGCCGCGGCGCCTTCCGGCACGTAGAGCGCGCCCCAGGCCAGCACCAGGAAGCCGACACCGAGCAGGATGAGGCCCATTCCGAACTTCAGCGGGATCGATGGATTGCGGGCGCCGAGCCGAATCCACAGCAAGCCGACGACCGGCGCCAGCAGAATGATGAAGACGGGATTGACGGACTGTAGCCACGTCGTCGGCACTTCCCAGCCGAAGAACGTGCGATCCGTGAGGTCACGTGCGTAAATGTTCATCGACGAACCGGCCTGCTCGAAACCCGACCAGAACATAGCGGCCCCGAGGAACAGCAGGAAGATCACGAATACGCGCTGCCGTTCCACCGCGTCGTGGCACCCGAACGCGATCACCGACGCAAAGTAGATGATGGCGACGACGACGACGATCGCGCCGGTTGCCTGCGCGAAACCGAGAATCGTGAGGTTGATCGCCCCCATCATGGACAGGCCCGCGAGGGCCGCCGTCAGGACGATCGCGGCGACGAGGCCCGCGCCGAGCTGCTTGCTCGCCACGGCGACTCGCGCGGGCTCGGCGGCCTCGCCGGCGAGCTCTCCGGCCCCGCGCAGGTAGTGCAGGCCGCGGGCGTACTGGATCAGGCCGAGCGTCATGCCGATGCCGGCGAGGCTGAAACCCAGGTGCCAGTCGACGCGTTCCGCGAACCAGCCACAAATCAGCGGGCCGAGGAATGCACCGATATTGATGCCCATGTAGAAGATCGAAAAGCCGGCATCCCGGCGTGCCGGTGCATCGTTTTCATAAAGACCGCCGACGATGGCGCTGACATTGGGTTTCAGCAGTCCCGTGCCGACGACGACCAGCGACAGGCCCAGATAAAACGACCAGATCTCCGAGCCGGGCAGCACCAGGGGCAGGCCCAGCGAATAGTAGCCGGCCGCGATAATGACGCCGCCGACGAAAACAGCCCGGCGCTGGCCCAGAACGCGATCGGCGATCCAGCCGCCCGGCAGCGCAAGCGCATAGACGCCGAACGTAAACAGACCGTAGATGGCGCCGCTAATCGCGGTATCCATGCCGAGTCCGCCACGCGCTGCATCCGTCATGTACAGGATCAGCAGGGCGCGCATGCCGTAGTATCCGAAGCGCTCCCACAGCTCGGTGAAAAACAGGGTCATGAGCCCCCGTGGATGGCCAAACACGTCGTCTCCGGCCGTTGGCACCGTTGATGTACTCATATGATGATCGCTCCCGGAGCCGCCCTGATTCGATCCGGGCAGCGAACTGTGGTTTGCGGCCCGGCGCCTCGAGCGCAGACCGAAAGGCTATGCATTAAACACTATTTCGCCGCGTACTTTCCACCGGGAGCAGCTCGTGCCTTCAGGTGGTCGACACGCTAAATCATTATTGGTTTCAGTTAATTAGCATCTTCGGCGATGGTGTCGGCGGTGTCCTGGCGGCGGTCGCGGCTGAACAGCCGCGACATAATGATGCCCAGTTCGTAGAGCAGGTACACCGGCACGGCGAGCAGCGTCTGGCTGATGACGTCCGGCGGAGTCAGGAACATGCCGACGATGAACGCCAGAAGGAATACGTACGGTCGCGCCTTGCCCAGTCTCTCGGGCGTCGTGAGGCCGGTCCAGACGACCAGCACCGTGGCAATCGGCACCTCGAATGCGAGGCCGAACGCGAGGAAGATCTTGGTGATGAAGTCGAGATAGGCGGCGATGTCGGTCATCATCTCCACGCTCTGCGGCGTGATCGCTGCAAAGAAGCCGAAGACGAGCTCGAAGACCACGAAATACGCGAACGCGATCCCGGCGTAGAACAGGATGATGCTGGAGCCGAGCAAGGGGAACGCGAAGCGCTTTTCTTTCTTGTACAGGCCCGGCGCCACGAATGCCCAGACCTGGTAAAGCACGACGGGCATCGCCACGAACAGCGCGACAAAGAATGTAAGCTTGAACGGGGTCAGCAGCGGCGAGGCAACGGCCGTCGCGATCATCTTCTGCCCCGGCAGCACCTCGACGAGCGGCTTCGACACCACGACGAAGATCTTCTGGGAAAACGGCAGCAGGATTACGAACATACCGATGACGGCAATGGATATCTTGATCAGCCGCGAGCGCAGCTCGATGAGGTGCGACAGCAGCGTGCCCTCCGCGAGGTCTTCGTCTTGCTGCTCTTCGTCCCTGTTCGAGGTTTCGTCGCTCACGCCGGCTTCTCTTCAGCCTGTTCTTCAGCGCCCCCTTCGTCATCCGGCTCTGCCTCGGCCTCGTCCGGCGTAACGTCTTCCTCGACTTTCATGCCTGCCACGGAGGGGCCGGAATCCTTGTCGTGGAGTGGCGAGTAGCTGTCATCATCGCGCGGTACGTGGGCGGCCGCAGGGCCGATCGTGAGGTCGTCTTTCAGCTCGTCGCCCATCGACTTCAGGTCCTTGAAGTTGTCGCCGAGATCCAGCTCGTCCTCGAGCTGTCGCTTCATGACGCGGGTCATTCGCCGGGCCTGGCCGATCCAGGTACCGAGTTGATTCGCGACTTTAGGCAGGCGCTGGGGACCGAGCACGACCAGCCCGATCATGAACAGAATCACGAGTTCGAAGAAGCCGATGCCGGACATGGGGCGAGGTCAATCAGCTTTCTTTGCGGGGCTCGTCAACCGGCGTGTTTTCGAAGTTGGCATCTTCGGGTGAATCATCGCGAAGCTGATCTTTTTCTTCTTCTGCCTCTTTCATCGCGCCGCGAAAGCCCTTGACCGCGCTGCCCAGATCGGAACCCAGGGTGCGCAGGCGCTTAGTGCCGAAGATGGCAAGCACGATAACCAGGATGATCAACAGCTGCGGCCAGCTAATGTTGGCAAACATCCGATACTCCCGGGGCAGAGCCCCTAAATCCTCTCAATGGCCCGGTTTCGACCGGGCGCGCATTATGTTCATGATACCGTTGAAATGGCAATAAAACCGTACCAATCTCACGTATTCGCAACGCTCAGCTCTCGAGCCAGAAAGTAACCGGGCCGTCATTTATCAGGGCAACCTGCATGTTCGCGCCGAACCGCCCGGTCTCGACCGTGGGAAGCGTCTCGCGGCAGATACGGACAAGCTGCCGAAAATACGCCTCGCCCTTCTCAGGCGCCGCCGCCTTCGTAAAGCTGGCGCGAGTGCCTTTCTTCGTGTCGGCAGCGAGCGTGAACTGCGGCACCAGCAACAGGCCGCCGCCCGCGTCGATCACGCTCAGGTTCATGCGTCCCGCGTCGTCCGGAAAGACCCGGTAGGACAGGATTCGTTCCGCCAGGCGGGCTGCGTCGCGTTCGCTGTCGTCGCGGTGCACGGCGACGAGCACCAGCAAACCACGCCCGACCTCGCCGACGGTCTCCCCGCCGACATCGACCCTGGCACTCGTGACTCGTTGCAGCAGAGCGATCATTTGTGTGGTGTCCCGGCAGTTATTGCCACATGGCGCCTTTATTAATGCATCAACCAGTTATAAAGGCCATAGCCGTGGAAAACCCGTGCCACATTGTCGGGACCGGCCGGCGGCGGCGCGGGCACCGGCGCCCCGTCGTGCCACGCGTCGCGGGCGGCCACGGATGGCGTCCCGGAGACCCGCCTGCCGGCCGGACCAGGGAAGGACGGGCCCCGATTGAGAGATCGGGGCCCACCTCATGGTCCATATACCCCAAAAAATAAACAAGTTTCACCACAAAGAAAAAAGAATAGGTAAAGTGGGGTTTAAGAGGATAAAAAACGGAAAAGTATACTCAAGTGTGGGGATATTGGTTTGTTTACAGGCGTCCCGGCGGCCAGGGAACGCACATTGGCGCCGCTGAGACTCCCCGCATACACTAGCCGCTGATCCAGCCTTTCGCGCGGTGCGCCGATGAAAAGACGACAGTTTGTGGGCAGCCTGGCGGCTGCGGCCGGCCTGGCGGCGTGCTCGAAACAGCAGAATGGCGGCGAAGTGCAGGCGGCGCGCGCCGGTGAATCCTTCGAGTGGTCCATAGCCACCTCCTGGCCGCCGAAGTACCCTGGCCTCGGTATCGCGGTGAACAACCTCGCGGACCGCATGGAAGCCACGTCGGGCGGGCGGCTGAAACTCAGGGTCTATGCCGCCGGCGAACTGGTGCCGGCCTTCGAGGCCTTCGATGCCGCCAGTCGGGGCATCGTTGAGATGGGTCACGACGCGGCGTACTACCACAAGGGCAAGGTGCCGGCGGCGCAGTTCATGACAGCGATCCCGTTCGGCATGACGTTCATGGAAACGAACGCGTGGCTGTATTACGGCGGCGGGCTCGAGCTGTGGCGGGAACTTTACGAGCCGCTCAACCTGGTGCCCTTTCCCTGCGGCAACACGGGCGTGCAGATGGGGGGCTGGTTCAACAAGGAAATCAATTCGATCGAGGATCTGAAGGGCCTCAAGATGCGCATCCCGGGCCTCGGCGGCGAGGTGTTCCGCCGTGCCGGCGGTACCCCGGTAACGCTGCCGGTATCGGAGATCTTTACATCCCTGCAGACCGGCGCCATCGATGCGACGGAATGGGTAGGCCCCTACAACGACATTACCAACGGCTTCCACACCGTTGCCCGGTACTACTACTACCCGGGGTGGCAGGAGCCGGCGCCCGCGCTGCAGGCCTACGTCAACCGGCAGGCCTGGGATAGCCTGCCGCCCGACCTGCAGTCGGTCATCGAGATTTCCTGCCAGGCCATCACCACGGATATGCAGGCCGAGTACACGCACGGCAACGCCGTCGCGCTGCAGCAATTGATGCAGGATCCCGACGTCGAGCTGCGCAAGTTCCCGGACGACGTGCTGCAGTACCTGAAGGCAATCGCGAAGGAGATCGTGGAGGAGATGGTGGCTGGCGATCCGATGGCCGCGAAAATCCACGAGTCGTGGTCCTCGTTTCTCGAGCTATCGATACAGAATTCCCGCATCACGGAGCATGCCTTTCTCGAGACACGGCGCTGAGCGGCGCTGCTGCAAATTCAGTTGCCGTAGACCTTGCCCGGCAGCCAGGTGACGAGCTCCGGGAACAACGCGAGCAGAAGCAGCGCGCCCAGCTGAATGGCCACGAACGGAATTACGCCGCGATAGATCTGCTGCGTCGTGACGGACGGCGGCGCTACGCCCCGCAGATAAAACAGCGCGAAGCCGAAGGGCGGCGTCAGGAAAGATGTCTGCAGGTTGATTGCGATCATCACGCCGAGCCACACGGGATCGAGCCCCATGGCGAGCAGCACGGGACCGACGATCGGCACGACGACGAACGTGATCTCGATGAAGTCGAGCACGAAGCCGAGCAGGAACATGACCAGCATCACGAGGATGACAGCGCCGGCGACGCCGCCGGGCAGTGATTCGAGAATGGCGCGCACGCCGTCGTCGCCGCCGAAGCCGCGAAAGACGAGCGAAAAGACCGATGCGCCGATCAGTATAAGGAAGACCATGCTGCTGATTTTCAGGGTCGCCTGCATGATGTCCCGGAGGCGCGCGAGGTCTATCTCGCGCCGTGCCAGGGCCAGCAGCAGCGCACCCATGCCGCCGACGCCCGCCGCCTCCGTGGGTGTTGCGAGGCCGGCAAGGATCGAACCGAGCACGGCGAAAATCAGCAATAACGGCGGCAGTAGTGCCTGCAGGATTTGCGGGAACGAGACAAGCTCGTCTTCACGACGTTCGTAGGCCGGCATCAGCGCGGGTCTGAAGAATGCAGCTGCGACGAGGTAGAGAATATAGAGGACGACGAGCAACAGTCCCGGGATCAGTGCGCCGGCAAACAAGTCGCCCACCGACACCGTTTTCGGCGAGAAGATGCCCATCTCGACCTGGGCCTGCTGGAAGGCGCTGGACATGACATCCCCGAGCATGACGAGAATGATCGAAGGCGGAATGATCTGGCCCAGAGTCCCGGACGCGCAAATCGTACCCGTCGCAACCTCGGGCGAATATCCGCGGCGCAGCATCGTCGGCAGCGACAGGAGGCCCATGGTGACCACCGTGGCGCCGACGATGCCGGTGCTGGCGGCGAGCAGCATGCCGACCAGGGTTACCGAAATACCGAGCCCGCCGCGCAGGGCACCAAAGAGCCGGCTGAGCGTGTCGAGCAGTTCCTCGGCAATCCGTGCCCTCTCGAGCGTGACGCCCATGAAGACGAACAGGGGCACGGCAACCAGCGTCTCATTGGCCATGATGCCGAAAACCCGGTTCGGCAGGCTCGACAGCAGCGCGTCATTGAAAATACCTGCTGCCGTCCCCGCGGCGGCGAAGACCAGTGCGGTGCCGCCCAGCGTGAAGGCGACCGGAAAGCCCGCAAGCAGGATCACGATCACCGTTGCGAAAAGCAGCAGCGCAACCCACTCCATCAGCGTGGCTCCCGAAGAGTGCGGAGGGCGCGGAGCAGCATTGAAACGCCCTGCACCGCAAGCAGCAGGGGCATCAACAACAACACCGACTTGAGGATCGGCAGGAACGGATACGGCATGCCGCCCGGTTCCCGGGAAAATTCACCGAGCTGCCACGACACCATCACGAAATCCCAGGCTTTGTAGCCGAGAAAGGCGCAGAGCGGAAGCAGGAACAGCAGCGTGCCGGACAGATCGACCCAGGCGCGGCGGTACTCGCTCATGCCGCGATAGAAGATGTCGACGCGCACGTGCTCGCCCTGCTGCAAGGTATACGCAGCACCGACCATGAACACGACGGCGTGCATCCACACGACCGATTCCTGCAGCCAGACGGCGCCCGCGTCGAACACGTAACGCATGACGACAACGACGAAGGTCACGATGACCATGATGAGCGTCAGCCACGACGTGAGGCGCCCCGTGGCGATACTGATGCTGTCGAGGGCGCGCAGGAGGCGATTGTCTGCCGGCGGCTCTTTCAAGGCTCAGCGCCGCCAGAATGTCGGCGTCACCAGCACCAGCAGGGTGAAAATCTCGAGACGCCCGAGCAGCATGCCGGCGATCGATATCCACTTGGCCACGTCGCTCAGCGACATGAAGCCGTTGGATACACCGCCGAGGCCGGGACCGAGATTATTGAGCGTGGCCGCGACCGCGGAAAACGCGGTTACCTGGTCGAGACCCGTTGCCATCATGGCGAGCATCATGCCCGCGAACACGATGACGTAAATAGAAAAGAATCCCCAGACCGCGTCGACCACACGGTACGGTACGGCCTTGTTGCCGAGCTTGACGGGGATTTCGGCCGACGGATGTACCAGGCGCACGATCTCGCGAACGCCCTGCTTGTAGACCAGCAGCCAGCGAATGACCTTGATACCGCCTGCGGTCGACCCGGCGGAACCGCCGACGAAACTGGCGAAAATCAGCAGCACGGGGACGGCCGTGGGCCACATGGAGAAGTCGGCGGTGGTGAAACCCGTTGTCGTCGCGATGGATACGGCCTGGAAAAGGCCATTGACGATACTGTCGCGCGGGGTGGCGAAGATGTTGAAGTACAGCAGCGCCGCGATGACCAGCAAAGACATGACCACCAGGAACAAAGCGTATGCGCGGAACTCCGAATCCTGCGTGTAATGCTTCACGGAAATGTACCGCGCGGCGAAGAAGTGCAGCGAGAAATTGATGCCGGCAAAGAACATGAACACGACTGCGACGAGATTGATCGCATTGCTGTCGAAATAGCCTATGCTGAGATCGTGCGTCGAGAAACCGCCGATCGCCACCGTGGAGAAGGCATGGCACAGGGCGTCGAATGCTCCCATGCCGGCCAGCATGTAGCTAACGAAACATGCGATCGTAAAACCGAGATAGACGTACCAGAGTGCTTTGGCGGTCTCGGTGATGCGCGGGGTCAGCTTGGTGTCCTTGACCGGGCCCGGCGTCTCGGCCCGATACAGCTGCATTCCGCCGACACCGAGCATCGGCAGCACTGCGACGGCCAGGACGATGATGCCCATGCCGCCCAGCCACTGCAGCTGTTGCCGGTAATAGAGTATGGAGCGCGGCAGCTCGTCCAGGCCGGTGAGGACCGTCGCCCCGGTGGTGGTCAGGCCGGATATGGACTCGAAAATCGCGTCCGTCACCGACAAGGAAAGACTGTCATCGAAATACAGTGGTGCAGCGCCGAACGACCCCAGCACGGTCCAGAACGAAGCGACCACGAGGAAGCCGTCGCGGAGCCGTAGCTCCCTGCGTTCGCGGCGGACCGGAAGCCAGCAGACGACGCCCGCCACGAAGGTCAGCGCAAAGCCCTCGATAAAAGACAACCAGGCCTGGTCGCCGTACCACAGGCTGACGAGGATCGGCGGCAGCATCGTAATGCTGAACACCATCAGCAGCAGCCCGAGAATGCGTTGTACGACGGTCCAGTTCATCCCGCGCCAGGATCCCTAGACGAACGAGACGCCGACCTGGAACAGCTGCTCGAGTCGTTCTATCTTGCGCCGGTCCGTCATGAACAGAATGACATGGTCGTCGGTCTCTATGAGCGTGTCGTGGTGCGCGATGATGACCTGGTCGTTGCGCACGAGCGCGACTATGGCGGTGCCTTTCGGCAGTTCGATATCCTCGATCTTGCGGCCCACGACGCGCGATTCCTTATCGGTGCCGTGCGCGATCGCCTCTATCGCTTCCGCGGCACCACGGCGCAGCGAGTGAACCTTGACGACGTCACCGCGACGCACGTGTGCGAGCAGCGAGCCGATAGTGACCTGTTGTGGGGAGATGGCAATGTCGATGCTGCCCGCTTCCACGAGGTCGACAAAAGACGCCCGGTTGATCAGGGCCATCACTTTGTGGGCGCCGAGGCGTTTCGCCAGCATCGAGCTCAGGATGTTGGCTTCTTCGGAATTGGTGATCGCACAGAACACGTCTACGTTGTCGACGTTTTCCTCGAGCAACAGCTCCTCATCGGCCGCGTCGCCAACCAGCACGATGGCGCGATTGAGCTGTTCGGAAATGGTTCTGGCCCGGCGCGTGTCGCGCTCGATGATCTTGACCTGGTTGGTCTGTTCGAGCGCGAGCGCGAGGCGCACACCGATGTTGCCGCCACCGGCAATTACGACCCGGCGCACCGGCTCTTCCAGGCGGCGCATCTCGCTCATGAAGACGCGGATATCCTTGCGGTCGGCGATAAAGAACACTTCATCGCCCTCCTGAATCACGGTTTCACCGTCCGGCAGCATGGCCTTGCCGTGCCGGTAGATCGCGGCGATGCGGCCTTCGGTGTTCGGTACGTGTTCTTTCAGCGTTGCGATGCGCTGGCCGACGAGCAGGCCGTCGCGGTCCGCAATGACGCCGACGAGCCTGACCCGTCCGCCGGCGAAGTCCAGCACCTGCGATGCGCCCGGGTACAGGATCAGCTGTTCCACGTACTCGCACACCAGCTGCTCCGGGCTGATGCCGACGTCGATGGGAATGGCGTCCTGGGAAAACAGCTGCGACGTGTTCATGTACTCGGCAGAACGAATTCGGGCGATCTTGGTCGGGGTATGAAACAGCGTGTACGCGATCTGGCACGCGACCATGTTGATCTCGTCCATGTCCGTCAGCGCGACAACGATATCAGCGTCATTGGCTCCGGCGCGCTCGAGCACCTCCGGGTAGGCCGCGTGCCCTACGACGGTTCGAATATCCAGCCGGTCCTGCAGTTCGCGCAGTACATCGGGACGTACGTCAACGACGGTAACTTCGTTAGCCTCTTCGCGTGACAGATGATAGGCGGCGGAAGAACCAACCTGACCTGCACCGAGTATTAGAATCTTCATTATTGTTAAAAGGCTTTTGGCCGCGGCACGACGTGTCGCTGCAGGATGTCAAGTCTACATCAGATCGAGATTCGCATAGGAAAGAACCAGCCATTTTGTGCCGGCCGTCTCAAAATTGACCTCGACCCTCGCGTGGGCGCCCTGCCCTTCGTAATTGAGAATGACGCCGTCGCCGAATTTGCCGTGGCGGACGCGCTGGCCGAGCCGTACGCCCATCTCGGCGTCGGAGGATCTCCTCAGCGAACCCGTTGCCCCGGAGCGCGGCGCGCGGACCGGCCGCGATACCTGCACGCGTGGCCGGATTTCCTCGACATACTCGTCGGGAATTTCCGCTATGAAGCGTGACGGCTGCGAAAAACTGTCCATGCCGTGCAGGCGCCGTTGTTCCGCGTACGTCACGTACAGAGTCTGCTTCGCGCGCGTTATCCCGACGTAGCAAAGGCGCCGCTCCTCCTCCAGGCCGTCGGGGTCTGCAATCGAGCGTTGATGCGGGAACAACCCGTCTTCCATGCCGCACATGAACACGAGCGGAAACTCGAGCCCTTTCGCCGAGTGCATGGTCATCAGTTGTGCACAGTCTTCCCAGGCCTCGGCCTGGCCTTCGCCGGCCTCAAGCGCGGCGTGCGACAGGAATTCGTCGAGCGGCGACATCTCACCGGCCGGGTCGGGCTCGAAACTCTTCGCAGCGCTCACGAGCTCCATCAGGTTTTCGAGCCTGGTCTCGCCGCGCTCGCCCTTGTCGTTCCGGAACATCTGCACGAGCCCGCTGGCGTGGATTACGTGGTCGACCTTGTCCTGCAGGTCGAGCCCCGTGGTCTCGCGCGCCATGCGCTCGATGAGGTTCATGAAAGCGAGTACCGCATTGGCGGCGCGACCCGCGAGTTCGTCGCTTGCCACTGCGCCGGCGGCACGCCACATGGTACAGCTATTGGCCCGCGCATAAGCTCGTATGGTCTCGACCGTGCGGGCGCCAATGCCGCGCGTCGGCCGGTTTACGATGCGTTCGAACGATGCGTCGTCCTCGCGATGCGATATGAGCCGCAGGTAGGCGAGCGCATCCTTGATCTCGGCGCGCTCGAAGAACCGCAGCCCGCCGTAGACGCGGTACGGGATGCCGGCGTTGATGAGGCCTTCCTCGAGCACCCGGGACTGGGCATTCGAGCGATACAGGATCGCGGCATCGGCGCGCGCGTTCCCCTGGTCGATCCAGTCGCGCAGCCGGCCGATGACGAAATCGGCCTCGTCGCGTTCGTTGTACGCCGAATAAAGCCGGATCGGTTCGCCCTCGGCGCCATCGGTCCACAGGTTCTTGCCCATGCGGTCGGCGTTGTTGACGATAACGGCATTGGCGGCATTGAGGATCGTTGCCGTCGAGCGGTAATTCTGTTCCAGCTTCACGACCCTCGCGTCAGGGAAGTCTCGCTGGAAGCGATGGATGTGCTCGACACGCGCGCCGCGCCAGCGATAGATCGACTGGTCGTCGTCACCGACGACGAAGGGGATGGCGGCATTGTCGCCTGCGAGCAGCCGCAGCCACGCATACTGGATCGCATTGGTGTCCTGAAACTCGTCGACGAGCAGGTGTTGGAAGCGGCGCTGGTAGTGGGCCAGAAGGTCGGGATTGTCGCGCCACAGCTCGTGCGCCCGCAACAGCAGCTCCGCGAAGTCCACGAGCCCGCCGCGCTCACAGACTTCTTCGTAAGCGGCGTAAAGTGCGATCAGCTGCCTGCGGTTCGGGTCCCGCCCGTCATCGAGATGCTGCGGCCGCAGGCCTTCATCCTTCTGTGCATTGATGAACCACTGGATCTCTTTCGGCACCCAGCGGCTGTCGTCGATCTCGAGGTTTTTCAACAGGCGTTTTATCAGGCGCAGCTGGTCGTCAGAATCGATAATCTGGAAGTTCTGCGGCAGCTTCGCTTCCTGCCAGTGCCGCCGCAGCAGGCGATGGGCGAGGCCGTGGAACGTGCCGATCCACAGGTGATTCACCGGCATGCCGAGCAGGGCCTCGATACGGCCGCGCATCTCCGCTGCAGCCTTGTTGGTAAACGTGACGGCGAGCAAGCTCTGTGGTGACACGCCTTCTACATCGATCAGCCAGGCGGCCCTGTGCACGAGCACGCGCGTCTTGCCGCTGCCTGCGCCTGCGATAACCAGCGTTGGCTCTGCGGCGGCCGTGACGGCCTGCCGCTGCGCATCGTTGAGCGATTCGAGAATCGGGGTGACGTCCATGAAGCGCGCAAGTTTAGCAGGATTGCGCGCTGATTCGGGGCGGGGCCTGCAAACACGGTGCACGTGACCACCGTCATGTGCGCCGTGTTTGCAGGCCCTAATCCTGGCGCCAGACGAAGCCCAGCGAATAGCGTCCGCGATCGTACTGGATACGCGTATCGTTGGACACAATTTCGTCGAAGCGCCCTTCCAGCGCGACGCTGAATCGCGGCGTTATCCGGTAGCTGAACGTGGCGTCGGCCCTCGCGGTCTCGAGCGTCTTGGTCGGCAGCGCCGGGTTGTTGAACGCAAACGCGCTCTCGTAAATGTAGTTGCGGTAATACGCGGAGAGCTCGAAGTCGAAGCGGACCCCGGGGGACCAGTGAAATTCGAACTCGTAATGATCGCGGACATAATTGTTGTATCCGGCGAAGCGGTCCTCACGGTCGACGCGTTCATATTCGAAACCGAACCACATCGACCTGGTTATGCGTTGCCGGGCCAGCAGAGAAAGGCCGATGTAGTCGTAGCGGACGCCGGGGTTGCCGATGGGCTGCGTGCCGTCAAGCTCGAAGGATGGCCGATCGCTGTAACGCCTGCTGAACTTCTCCGCCGTAATGCGCAGGAGCGAGGTGCGTGTAAACGAATACTGGGTGTGCAGACTGAAAAGAAAATACTCGTGATCGTATGACGGCACGACCTCGACATCCTCGTAATCGTACAGGTAGCCCTTGGCTACCAGCCCGAGGGCGAGTTTGCCCCTGCGCTGACGAAACCGGATGTCCGGCCCGTAGCGGGTGTAATTCATGCGGTCGCCGATATCCACCCCCCCGACCGCCCGTGGCAGCCCGTCGTCGGGGTCGTAGTAGACGCCGTCGCGCTGCGCAAAACGGAAGGAGCTGAAGACTTCGCGTTTGCGGTCCTCTGTCCTGCGTACATACTCGTTGCCGATGCGCAGCTCGTGCCGGAACTCGTCCGCATCGCTCTGGTTGCGGTCCTGGTAGTAATCGCCGGATGCACGATACGCCGCATAGAATCCTTCGAAGCGGTAGGTGTTGATCGTGTACTTCGCGCCCAGGTCGTAGGGCAGGTAGCTGCCGGTCTGGACCTCGGGCACGATGAGCGGCAGGTTCGGGTTCGCGAAATCGATGTAGGGTTCGGACGGCGAGCGAAAGACGTTGCTGTCATTGCCGTAGCCGACACTGGCGAAATAGCTGAAATCGAAAATATCCCGTTCTCGTTGCTCTGCCACCTTCTGCTGGTAGACGGGGTCTTCGACCCGTTCACCGCGCCGGATGCGCGCGATCGCTTTGCGGGCGAGGTTCGAAAGGTCTTCACTGGTGCCCTGGTCGCGGGCGTAGCGGAACCAGCGCAGCGCCTCGTCGTTATCGCCAAACGTATAGGCGTTCAGCCCGAGATTGTAGTGCGCGAGCTGTCGCAGCGAGGGTGACCGCGTCGCCTTTTGCAGCGACTCGCGCGCGCGAATGTGCTGGCCGGCCTTGTAATGCGCTACCCCGGCGTTGTAGTGCAGCAGCGGTGTGTCCATCCCTGCCTCGGCGGCCTGCCCGTAGCGCAACAGCGCGGCCCAGTACAGGTCGTCACGGAACAGCCGGTTGCCGTCCCTGAACAGCTCTTCTGCACTCATCGCGGCGGCCGTCGCGCCCGTAAGCAGGCAAATCAACGCTACCACGACGGCTGATGCTCGCGCCGGCTTGCGGATTCCTGGTTTTCTGAGTGCGGCGGTAATTCGCGGAATTCCCGTGTCGAGTTATGTCAGATGACAAAAATGCCCGATATTGGTCACGAAAACTATGACGTAGCGCAAGAAAATCCCCCTGGGTGGGGACCACCCAGGGGGATCGCTGCGGATTGCGCCTGTTTTACGTCAGGCGGGAGGCTGTTCAGCGTGACATCAGTCTTCCGTTGGGTCGTCACCTTCCTCGCTTCCGTCGTCGTCACCGAGGTCGTCTTCCATGTCGTCCTCGATGCCATCTTCTTCGAAGCCGGAGTCATCTTCGGGCTCTTCTTCATCGCCCTCCATGTCGTCCTCTTCTTCGTCATACTCGTCTTCCTCGACGTCTTCGCCTTCTTCGTGATCGTGCTCGTCGTCATCGATCTCGTCGATGTCGTCGATTTCCTCGTCACGCTCGAAATCGTCGTCCCGCCCGTCTTCGTCGTCGAAGTCTTCGGCGTCGTCGTCGCCATCTTCGTCATCGAAGTCTTCGCCTTCGCCGGACTCGTGTTCCTCTTCGTGCTCTGACTCGTCTTCGGACTCATCCTCCCAGTCGTCATCGTCGTCTTCCGGGCCACGCATCTCGATCATCTCGTCGATGTCATCATCGAGATCCATGTCGTCATCGAGCACCTCCATCATGACGTCGAGGTCGTCGAGATCATCGTCCGCGCGCACGGCGGCCGGCATGAATGCGAAACAGGTCAGCACCAGCACCGCGATAAATACGTTGAAATGTTTCATGGCTTTACTCCGTTAATATTTTCCTGGACATCCCGTCCAGCCGTGAATCAGGTTACGTCGACCCGTAACCGGAACGTCCGGTTGCGGTCATCATGTTCGAGGCGGGCCAGCAATTCGCCGCCAGCCGGCGTCAGTGCGATCAGCGTCAGCGGCAACAGGTTCTTACCTTCCTGCAGACTCGTCTCCCAGGTTATTTCGCGTTGCCCGGGGAAGCCGGCGAGCTCGATGCCCTCTGGCAGCGAGACCGTCAGTGTTGCCGAGTCAAGCGCCTCCGCGGAAGCGAACACCAGCCGCACGGTGTGCTCCTGCTCCATCGCGATGGTCACGCCGGGTATCGTGGGCGCCGCGTCCGGCAGCTGCGGCGCCGTCATCAGCATCGCCGAAATTGCCCAGATCGCGAGGCCCGCAGCGATAGCAGAGCCGAAGCCCGTCAGCATCCAGCGATTGCGCTGACGGCGTGAGCCTTTATGTACGGCACGCACGAGCGCCCGATCGTAGAATCCTGCTTCCGCTTCCGGCACCGGGTAGTCCTTTAACAAGTCGAGGAGCTCCTGCTCCTCCATTACGTGTCTGTTGTTCATGACTTTTTTCCTGTCTGTGCCTTTACACGCTCGATGTCACGAAATGGTTCCATCCTCGTCGAGGATTTGACGTAACCTTGCCCGGGCCCTGTGCAGCCGGGACTTTATGGTGCCAACCGGGGTTCCGGTCATGCTCTCGATTTCGTCGAGCTTGTACCCCTCCGTGTCGTGCAGCAACACGACGAGCCGATGTTCATCGCTGAGTTGTTGCAGTGCCGCATCCAGGCGCCGGAATTTCTCCAGCCGTTCCCGGTCGTCAACGGGGTCGAGATCGCCGGCCAGGTCGGCAAGCCCCTGCCCCGGCAGATGCCCCTCGTCGACCAGGTGCATGCGCTGGCGGGCCAAACGCCGGTGCTGATCCACGAACTGGTTGTACATCACGCGGCACAACCACGAGCCCGGCTCCTCGATGTGAACGAGTTCGTCGAGCATGCCGAATGCCTTGATCAGCAGCTCCTGGAACAGATCTTCGGCTTCTGGCTTGCTGCCCGCGAGCCGCCACGCCAGCCGGTAAAGGCGGTCGAAATGCGGTCGCACCAGGCGCTCGAAGACCTCGGTTTGGTGTGGGTCGGTCATCGCACCGCTGAGTGTATAGCTGCTGGCACCCCCTTCGGCAAGGACGTGTCCTGCGATTCCTGCAGAAAAGCAATGGGCCCGATGAACGCAAACACGTTCGCGTTGACGCTGGCCGCGATGGTGGCCTTCGTCGCGAATTCCCTTGCGTGCTGCTTGCGCAGGCTCTCACCCGGAGAACCCGCGCGCGTCAGATGCTCAGCTGCAGCAGGAAATAGTGATCGACGAGCAGCGCCGCGAACAGGATGGCGAGATAGGTAATCGAGTACCTGAACGTGCGCATGGGGAGCTCGACGTCATCCTTGTCGCGCAGCATCCGCACCGCGTAGTTCAGGAAGATCGCTCCGAGCGCGACGGCTGCCGCCAGGTAGATCAGGCCGCTCATACCCGTGAGATACGGTATTACCGTGATCACCACCAGCAGTATCGTATACAGCAGTATGTGGAGCCGTGTGTATTCCTCGCCATGGGTGACAGGCAGCATCGGAATACCGACTTTCGCGTACTCGTCCTTTCTCGCGATCGCCAGCGCCCAGAAGTGCGGGGGTGTCCAGACGAAGATGATCAGGAACATCAGCAAGGCGCTGCTCGTGATCTCGCCCGTAACCGCCGTCCAGCCGAGCACCGGCGGAGCCGCCCCGGCGGCACCGCCGATAACGATGTTCTGTGGCGTCGCGCGCTTGAGGAACACGGTGTAGACCACGGCGTAGCCGATCAGGGAGCCGAAGGTCAGCGCCGCGGTCAGCGGATTGACCAGGACCCAGAGGATGATCATCGAGAGCACGCAGGTTGCCGAGGCAAAGGCCAGCGCATTGGTCTCGCTGATGCGGCCCTCGGGCAGCGGCCGGCCGCGCGTGCGCAGCATGTGGATATCGATGCGGGCATCGAGCACGTGATTGAATACCGCCGCGGCGGACGCGGCCATGCCGATGCCGATGGTGCCGAACAGCATTGCCGGCGCGCCGGGCCAGCCGGGCACGGCCAGGAACATACCCACGACAGCCGTAAATACGATAAGCATGACCACGCGGGGCTTCGTCAGCTCGTAGTAGTCGCGCCAGTCTGTCAGTCGTTCAATATTTGCGCTCAAAATCGTTCCTCGTTCAGCCGATACGCGACAACTTCAGCAATCGCTTGATGTCGTCGACCATGTCTCGCGGCGTGATATCCGGGCTGAAATACATCACCAGGTTGCCGTGCGGATCGATCAGGTAGTAGCCCCCCGCCGGCAGGGACGCAGGTTTCCTGTCGTCAAGCACGGCGCGCAGCGCCGTATCCTGCAGTGAAACGAGACCGCGGTGCTCCTCGGCAACGAGGAGGGTATCGGGAGCTTGTTCGCCATGCAAGAACACGCGCTCGACCCGGTCCATTTCCTTGCCCAGCATCAGTCGCGACTGCCGTAACGCATGCAGCGCCTGGCGGCAGCTGTCGCCGCACACCCCGTCGTTGGCATACAGGAGGCGCCACGACCGGCCGTCATGGATCGCGGAGCCGGGTACGGCGTCGACGAGGCTGACGATCGGCTCCAAGAGCGCGCCGTGGTTCGCCCGCGACTCGGGCTGCAGGGTGTCCCCGCTGTAGTACATCCAGGCCGCAAACAGCAGTGGGCCGAAAAAGAGGGCGGCGATCAGCAGAAACTGCAGGCGCCCTTTCGTACGTTGAGAATCGCTCACTGTCGGTATCCTCGCTTGCGAAAATTCCAGGCCAGCAGGCCGGCCAGTACGACGGCCATCGCGAACCATTGAAATGCGTACGCGTAATGACGCCCGGGACCGATGACTGCAGGCGCCCAGCGCCGCAGCAGGCCGGGCCCTTCCCCGGGCTCCATCAGCAGCACGAAGGGCTGCACCTCCCTTCCGAGGTACGCGGAAAGCTCGTCGAGCGTCGGGTACACCGCGTGCAGGGGCCACGTCGACGACTCGATGGGTGCCCCCATACGAAATCCGGCTCTAGGGAGCGCACCGGCACGGCCCCGCACGGTCACCCGCCCGGCCGGTACCGCAAGCGCCGACGGGTCGATATCTCCGCCCGATCGCTCGATCCAGCCGCGGTTTACGATCAGCACCCGCTCGTCGTCGGAGTATACGAGCGGTGTCAGGACGTAGTGGCCGTATCGGCTGTCGACGATGATGTTGTCGAGCAGGAACTGGTGAGCGGCATCGAATACGCCCTCTGCCGACAGTCGCTGATACGGTTTCACATCCATCCCGTCGACGAAGCGGGTGAATCGCGTCTGCCGGTCGAAAGCCTCCTGCGCGGCGCGCTTTTCCTGCGCCCGACTGATCTGCCAGGCGCCGAGGCCGGCAAGCTGGACGACCAGCACCGCACCCAGCGCATAAGGCAACCAGCCTCGCATTGATTTCTGCGGGGACGTCGCCACGTTATACTGCTTGATCTTGCCGCATTGGGTATTCGATGAAATTCATAGTCTTGATCTTGCTGGCGGCCGTGGTGGTCAGCCTTTTTTCCGGGCTGTTCTTCCTCGTCAAGGACAGGGATTCACCCGAGTCGACCAGGATGCTGACGTCGCTGAAGATCCGCGTCGGGTTGTCGATTACCCTGGTTATCTTTCTCGTCGGGTCGTACCTGGCCGGCTGGATCGGTTAGCACACGGTACACGGTCGGCGAACTGGCTGTTCCTACAACCCCGTGCCGTGCCAATCAGCAGCCGCACTGCCTCGGGATGTTTGTCGAGGGAAGTAAAGCGCAGCGCAGCGAGCCATGACCGAGATAAACATCCCGAGGCAGTGCCAGTACCCCTTACATCCAATAGACGAATACGTACAGGCCGATCCAGACGACGTCCACGAAGTGCCAGTACCAGGCCACGGCCTCGAAGGCAAAATGATTCGTCGGCGAGAAATGTCCCTTCATCACGCGCAGCCAGATGATCAACAGCATGATCGCGCCGATGGTCACGTGCATGCCGTGGAAGCCGGTCAGCATGAAAAACGTCGAACCGTAGATGCCCGTCGTCAGCTTCAGGTTCAGGTCTTCGTAGGCATGGATGTACTCGTAGGCCTGCAGGAATACGAAGATGAAACCCAGGATGAACGTCAGTGCCAGGAATGTCTTGAGGATGCCGCGTTGTCCGGCGATCAGTGCGTGGTGCGCAATTGTCACGGTGACCGAACTCGAGAGCAGGATCGCGGTATTAATCAGCGGCAGGCCGAACGGCCCCATGATCTCGAAGTCACCGCCGACCTCGCCGGGCCCGTTCGTCGGCCAGGTTGCCTCGAATCCGTTCCACAGAAGCAGATTGGTGAAGAAGTTGTTGCTGTCGCCGCCAAGCCACGGCACGGCGATATTGCGGGCATAGAACAGGGCGCCGAAAAACGCCGCGAAAAACATCACTTCCGAAAAGATGAACCAGAACATGCCCATCCGGAAGGAGTGGTCGACCTGCTCGTTATACAGTCCGCCCTGGCTTTCGCTGATAACCGTGCCGAACCAGCCGATGAGCATGTATACCATGACGGCTACGCCGGCGAGCATGATCCAGAAGCCGGCACCGGCACCATTGAGCCAGTTGGAAACACCCACCATGAGAAACAGCAGGCCGATCGAGCCGACGATCGGCCAGTGGCTGCCATGAGGTACGTAATAGCGATCTTCAGCGTGGGACATGATTATTCTCGATACGTTGTCGTTCAGGACCCGTCGTTCGCCGAGACGCGAACGGTGTCATAAAAAGTGTACTGCAGGGTGATCGTATCCACGAATTCCGGCAGGTCCGGATCGACGATGAACTGCAGCGGCATGGCGCGCTCTTCGTTCGCCTGGAATTCCTGGTTGGTGAAACAGAAACACTCGATCTTCTTGAAGTGCCCGGACGCGCTGATCGGTGCGACGCTCGGAACGGCCTGCGCCACTTTCTTGTCTTCGGTGAGGTTGCGCGCAGTGAATGTCGCGTAATACATCTTGCCCGGCGTCACCTCCATACTGTCGCGATCCGCCACGAACTCCCAGGGTGCGTACTCGTTGACGGTCGTTACGAATTCCACGCGGATGGAGCGCGAGAAGTCAGGATCCTCCCGGCTGATCTCCGCCACGGAATTGGTGCGACCACCAAAGCCCGTGATTTCGCAGAAGACGTCGTACAGCGGCACGAGCAGGTAGCCGAAACCGAACATCGCCGCTGCAAGCAGAAGCAGCTTGCGGGTCAGCGACCGGTTATCGTTTCCAGGCCTGTTGTTGGTGCTGTCGCTCATAGGGGTCAGGCGCGCAGTACGCCAATCAGGATGAAACCGAGATAGAAAGCCAGCGCGACGGCGATGAGAATGATCGCTGTACGCCGTATTCCTTTGCGCTGGTCCCTCCGATCATCTGTCACTCGAAGGCTTCCTGCGCGATACGAGCCTTGGGCGGCGTATCGAAGGTGTGATACGGGGCCGGCGATGGCACGGTCCACTCGAGTCCTTTCGGCGCCTCCCAGACACGATCAGTCGCCTTCGCGCCCTTCTTCGCGGTGAGCAATACCCACACGAAGATCAGCTGCGAAAAACCGAAACCGAGCGCGCCGATACTCGCGATCATGTTGAAGTCCGCGAATTGCGTCGAGTAATCGGGAATGCGACGGGGCATGCCGGCCAGTCCGAGGAAGTGCATCGGGAAGAAAGTGACGTTGACGAAAATCGTCGACAACCAGAAGTGCAGCTTGCCGAGCGACTCGTTGTACATGTGGCCGGTCCACTTCGGCAGCCAGTAATACGCGCCCGCCATCACCGCAAAGATCGAGCCGGGCACGAGTACGTAGTGGAAGTGCGCAACGACAAAGTAGGTATCGTGGTACTGGATGTCAGCCGGCGCGATGGCGAGCATCAGCCCCGAAAAGCCGCCGATCGTAAACAGGAACACGAACGCCAGCGCAAACAGCATCGGCGTCTCGAAGGTCATCGAGCCGCGCCACATGGTCGCCACCCAGTTGAAGACCTTTACGCCCGTCGGCACCGCGATCAGCATGGTTGCGAACATGAAGAACATCTGGCCCGACAGCGGCATGCCCACCGTGAACATGTGATGCGCCCAGACGATGAACGAGAGGAAGGCGATGCTGGAGGCCGCGTAGACCATCGAGTCGTGGCCGAAGAGCGGCTTGCGCGAAAACGTCGGGATGATCTCGGAGACGACGCCGAACGCCGGCAGGATCATGATGTAGACCTCGGGGTGCCCGAAGAACCAGAAGATGTGCTGGAACATGACCGGGTCGCCACCGCCGGCCGCGAGGAAGAAGCTGGTGCCGAAGAACTGGTCCGTCAGCAGCATCGTAACCGCACCCGCCAGCACCGGCATCACGGCAATCAGCAGGTAGGCGGTAATCAGCCAGCACCACACGAAGATCGGCATCTTGAGCAACCACATGTCCGGCGCGCGCATGTTCAGGATCGTGACGATGATGTTGATCGCGCCCATGATCGACGAGATGCCCATCAAGTGCACCGAGAAGATCAGGAACGGGAAGGCGTCGCCGGTCTGCAGTACGAGCGGCGGATACATCGTCCAACCTGCGGCCGGGGCGCCGCCCTCCATGAACAACGTCGACAGCAGGATGCCGAACGCGACGGGCAGGATCCAGAACGACCAGTTGTTCATGCGCGGCAACGCCATGTCGGGCGCGCCTATCATCATCGGGATCATCCAGTTCGCGAGCCCGACGAAGGCCGGCATGACGGCGCCGAAGACCATGATCAGCGCGTGCATCGTCGTCATCGAGTTGAAGAACTCGGGGTGCACAAACTGCAGCCCCGGCTGCATCAGCTCGGTGCGGATGACCAGCGCCATTGCCCCGCCGATGAAAAACATGATGAGGCTGAACACCAGGTACAGCGTACCGATGTCCTTGTGGTTGGTCGTAAACAGCCAGCGCCGGATGCCTTTGTCCGGGCCGTGATGCTCGTCGTGTGCGTCCTGCGCCTCTGCGACTGCGGTTGTCATACCGTTTCTCTCCGATCACGTGCCGCCTTGCGGCACATTTGTAAATTCGTTTATTGGCTGGTGGCGACGCGCTCGCCGGTTTGCTGGTGCGTCTCGACCCAGGCGATGTAGGCGTCCGGTTCGACCACCTCGACGACGATCGGCATGTAGCCGTGATCCTTGCCGCACAATTCGGTGCACTGGCCGCGGAAGGTGCCGGTCTGCTCCGCGCGGAACCAGGTCTCGTTGATGATGCCGGGGACCGCGTCCTTCTTGATGGCCAGGTCGGGTACCCACCAAGAATGTACGACGTCGTTGGACGTAATCAGCAGGCGAACCTTGGCGCCTTTGGGCACTACCAGTGGACGGTCCACTTCGAGCAGGAAGTTCTCGACATCGAACGGGTCGATGCCGGAGTTCTTGGGCCGCGCCTCGACGCTGGGACGATCCAGGCTGGAATAGAATGCGATGTCCTCGTCCTGGTACCTGTAATGCCATTTCCACTGGTAACCGGTCACGACAACGGAGATGTCGGGATTTCGGGAATCCTCGAGCCTGATCATCGTTTCGGCAGCGGGTACCGCCATGACGAGGAGGATGACGACGGGAATGATCGTCCAGACGACTTCGGCCGTGGTGCTGTGCGAGAAGGTGGCGGGTTCGACACCCCTGGACTTGCGGTGCTTGACCAGCGAAATGATCATGACGCCGAAGACGACGACACCGATCCACACGCACCACCAGAAAACCATCATATGCAGGTCGTAGGTCTCGGCGCTCAGCTCGGTAACGCCCCTGGGCATATTGAGGGCCCAATCGGCGCTTGCTGCGCCGGCCCACAAAGTTCCGAGTAAGCTGAGTAGCGATTTTCGAATCATTGTGTATCCACTCCACAGACCGACGTGGGCCCGCGCTCTTTAATTACGAATCAACAGGTGGCAGAAATGAGGCTCGGGACAGCCGGACGCCCCGCTCAAGAGCCTCGGAAGTTTACTGAAACCCGCGAGCACAGGCAATCCTGTTCCTGCAGCCGCGGAATTTGAAACTAATTAGATTACAACGGCTTATCATGAGGCGGTGGAGACCGCCTCAAGTCGCCTGGTGCAACGCCGCAAGTCATTGCCGCCGCAGAGGAATTTCACTGGCGTCCACGGCAATCTCACCGCTCGCCTGCCGGGCGTCGCCACCCCAGCAATGGCCGTAAACCAGTTCGAATGAGAGCGAGCACGCTTTACCCGTCGCGAACAGGGTATCGACAAAGCGCTGCAGCCGGGACCGGCTCATGAGGCCCGGCCGCCGCTGGCGCAGGCTGTTACGAGCACCCGCCGCCGTCAGGTCACGAAACAGCGCATTGCTGTCGCGGTAGTCCACGGTCAGCCGGTCGACGTCCAGCACCGGGTCTCGCAGTCCTGCCCGCACGAGGGCGTCGCCCACGTCGTGCATGTCCGGGAATCGAGTCACGTGTGCGCCGCCGTCAACGGCCTCCCACGCCACGCGGATCTCGAACAGGCTGTCGGGCCCGAGGGTGGAAAAAGCGAACAGGCCATCCCTGCGCAACACACGCGCGACTTCGGCGAAGACGGGATCGGGGCGATCGAGCCACGGCAGCATGAGGTTGCAGAACACCACGTCGACGCTGGCATCCGCAAGCGGCAACGCGCGTGCATCGCCCTGCACGGCATAACGCTTCGAAAGCAGAGTCCGTTTGCGGCGCGTTACCTCTAGCATGCGTGGCGAGCTGTCGACCGCGATCACGCGGGCGCGGCGGAAGCGCTTTTGCAACAGCGGGATCGCGTTCCCGGTGGCCGCACCCAGGTCGAGGACAACAGCGGCCTCGGCCGTCATCGGACGCATCCGTTCCAGCAGGCCGTCGCGGGTCACGCCGTGCACGAAGTCTGCTTCATCGAAGGCGTTTGCTGCGCGGTCGAAACGTCGCCGAACGTCCCGGGTGCGCAGGTCCGATCTGTGATTACTCGCGATCATTGCACGTTGGCAACTACAGGACGCGACACGGTATCACGCTTTGCGGCGATTTCGCGCAAATTGCCGGGGTGCCGGGCACCCGTCCGGACGCGACAATGGCCTCATGCGCATGCACCGATTGCTGATGCCGGCCTGGCAGCTTGCAGGCCGTTCGGCCAGGGACATCGAATTCGCCGTCATGCCGCGGCGCTGTGCGTTCTGCGGCGTCCCGAGACGGCGTGAGGAGCCGGCGATCTGTGCGGGCTGCGTGGCCGAGCTGCCCTGGATAGCCGCGCAATGCCCGGGCTGCGCCCGACCGCTCGCCGCAAGACCTGGAGACGGGGTCCGGTGCGCCGGGTGCCAGGATCGTCCGCCGCCGTTCGCCGCCGCCGCCGCGCCCCTGGCCTATGAGTTCCCGGTCGACGCGGCCATCCGCCTGTTCAAGTTTCATCGCAGGCTGCATTATGCGACCGCGTTCGGCGAGTTGCTTTGCAAGGCAGCCGCCGAGCTCCCTGCTGATATCGACGCCCTGCTCCCGGTGCCGCTGCATTGGCTGCGGCACGGCGCCCGGGGGTTCAACCAGGCGGCTGAGATCTGCCGGCCATTGCAGAAGGCGAGCGGCCTGCCTGTTGTCAGCAACGTGTCGAGGATCCGGCAGACGCGTTACCAGTCCGGCCTAGGCGGCCGGGAGCGGCGCCGCAATCTCGCCGGCGCGTTTGCCGTCAAGGGGGTGATCGGTGCGCGGCACGTGCTGTTGATCGATGATGTCATTACGACGGGCGAAACCTGCTCGCAGCTTGCGCGCGAGCTACTTTCCACCGGTGTGCCCAAGGTCAGCGTGCTCGCACTGGCACGCGCCTGAGCGTTCGCAGAAAGTCGGATTGCAATACAGTTAGCTCATATGTTCTAGTCTCGCTGTGCGCAGTGGGGGGCAAAGAACAAGAACTCGCGTGGGGCTGTTATTGGTCATGCTGTGCCCTGCCGTCGTCCAGGCGCAGGGTCAGCCGCAGCATCCGGAGCCTGCGGCCGAAAGCCCCGGTTGGCTGTCGATAAGCGGAAGTTTCCGGCTGCGCTACGAGTCGATGGAAAATACGTTTCGCATCGTCGGTTCGGCGCAGGATGAGCTGCTGTTGTCACGGCTACTCGTGCACGCGCAGATCAAGGGCGAGCAACTGTATGGCGGCTTCGAACTCCAGGATTCCCGCGCGTGGCTGCACCAGGATCTGACGCCCGTCGGCACCGATGACGTTAACGTGCTCGAGCCATTACGCGCGTACGTCGGCTACAGGAACGAGGCAATGGACATCCAGGTCGGCCGGATGACGATGGACGTTGGCAGTCGGCGCCTCGTGTCACGTAACCGCATGCGCAACACGATCAATTCCTTTACGGGTGTCCGCGCAAGATGGTCGAGATCCGGGGGCGTTGGCTTGCAGGCATTCCTGACGATGCCGGTTGCCCGCCTGCCCAACAACCTCGAACGAGACCGTCTGCGTAATAACGAGTTCGAGCTCGACCAGGAACACTGGGAACGGATCCTCTGGGGCTTGCACATGGCCGACGTGCCTGTCGGCAACCTGCTTGATACAGAGTGGTATCTGTACGGGATTCGTGAGAAGGACCGGCCGAGTCTGCCCACCCGCAATCGCGACTTCCTGACTGCCGGCTTCCGTGCGCGAAACTCCGGCGAGGTTTGGGCGTTCGAGCTCGAGACCGCGATCCAGCACGGCAAGAGTCGCGCCAGCATACTGCCGATCGACACGATGGACCTCGATCACCGGGCATGGTTCATTCACACGGAAGCCAGCCGCAAGCTGCGCGGCAGCTGGGAGCCTCGCGTGATCTTCCGTTTCGATTATGCATCGGGCGATGAAGACCCGGACGACGGCGAGTTCAACCGCTTCGACACCCTGTACGGCGACAGGCGCTGGGAGTTCGGGCCGACCGGCATCTACGGTGCGCTGACACGGAGCAATATCCTCTCGCCCGGTATTGCCCTGCGGTCGAAGCTGGGTCCGTCGACGGATTTCCGGATCGACTACCGGCCTGCGTGGCTCGCCAGCGATCGGGATTTCATGCCGACGGCCTTGCTGAGAGACCGTGACGGCAACTCCGGGTCCTTCATCGGCCACCAGGTTGATCTGCGTTGGCGATGGTGGCCAGGTTCTCGAAACCTGGCCGTCGACTTTACGGCGGCTTACCTGTGGAAGGGCGAGTTTCTAAAGAATGCACCCGGTGCGCCGCCGTCCTCCAATACGGCCTACGCGTACATCTCGACAGCGCTGGCGTTCTGATCAGGAACCGAATGCCCGGCGCCAGCCCGACAGTCCGCCGTCCAGGTTATGCACAAGCGCGTAGCCGCGCTTTATCAGCGACTCTGCGGCAAGGAGACTCCTGCTGCCGGTTGCGCAATAAATAACCAGGTGCGATGAGGCCGGGAACGGCACGCCACTCTGCATCAATTCGTTCAGCGGGATGTGCTCGGATTGCGGCAGGCTGTCTGCGAGGCGCTCGTGCGTATCGCGCACATCGATGAAAATCGCATCCGCCGCGTCGAGCAACCCGGCGGCCTCGGCCGGCGACAGCTGCGGGACCAGCGAATCCGCCGCGGCGCCAGCGCCGCAGAATGCGTCGTAGTCGACGAGTTCCGTGATCGCGGGGTCATCGCCGCAGACCACGCACGCCGGATCTCTCGCGACGCGAAAATTCGAGAACCCCAGCGCCAGCGCGTCGTAATGCACGAGACGACCGCTTGCGATGTCGCCGAGGCCCAGCACCAGCTTGATGACCTCGGTTGCCTGCAGCGTGCCCATAACGCCCGGCAGGACTCCGAGCACACCGCCCTCCGCGCATGAGGGCGCCATGCCCGGTGGCGGCGGGACGGGGAACAGGCACCGGTAGCACGGTCCGTCACCCTGGTTGTAGACAGACAGCTGTCCTTCGAAGCCGAGTATCGATGCCGATACGAGGGGTTTTCCCTCGAGGACGCAGGCATCGTTGACAAGGTAACGGGTTGCAAAATTGTCGGCGCCATCCGCAACGAGATCGTAACGGGAGATAATCTCTCTCGCATTATCGCGGCTCAGCGCGCATGCGTGCCCGTCGATGACGATGTGCGGGTTCAGGTCGTGCAGCCGCTGTGCGCCACAGGCGAGTTTCGCCTCGCCGATCTGGCTGCTGCCGAAGAGCACCTGGCGGTGCAGGTTCGATGCATCCACGGCGTCGAACTCGACGATCCCGATTCGGCCGATGCCGGCGGCCGCGAGGTACATGGCCAGCGGCGAGCCGAGCCCGCCCAGCCCGACGAGCAGCACCGATGCATTCTTCAGCCTGGCCTGGCCCTCCAGCCCCACCTCAGCAAGGTTGAGGTGCCGGCTGTAATGCGCCAGTTCGCTGTCCGTAAAAGAGTCGAAGTTACCTGGCACCCGGCCTGTACCCGTCTTGCTGATCACCCCTTTCGATCATAGCAGTTGGCGCGCACCGCGGATGCGGCGCTGCGCAAGGCAGGTAATTTCCATGCCGTTTCTGCTACTATTTTTGGCGATGACGGACTCCGATTCATTCGACAGGCGCAAGTTCATCAAAGCTTGCGTAGGTGCGGGCGCCGCGGTGGCCGCAGACCCTTCGCTCATGGCGCAGCCGGCCGGCGAACTCGTGCCGGCCGAACGGGTCAGGCTGGTAGACGCAGATGGCAAATCACTGCAACCCGAGTCGTTGAACGTGGGCAAGAGTTACGTCTTTCACTACCCGTACGTGACGACACCGTGCTTCCTGATCGACCTGGGTTTACCCACGGAACCCGGTGCCGAACTCGAGACCTCGGACGGCCGCCCGTATCGTTGGTCCGGCGGCGTCGGACCCGGCCGCTCGATCGTGGCGTTCTCGGCGATCTGCGCACACCGGATGAGCTATCCGACGCGCAAGGTCAGCTTCATCGACTACCGCCACAAACCCATGAGCACCGGGGCAGCCGACAACGATTGGTGGTCGCGTGGGCAGGTGATCTATTGCTGCTCGGAAGGCAGCGTCTACGATCCCAGTGACGGGGCGCGCGTGCTGGCGGGGCCTGCGCCGCAGCCACTCGCAGCGGTGCGCCTCGAGTATGCCGACGCCGAAAAGTCGTTGTATGCGACGGGTGTCTATGGCGGTGACATGCTCGAGCGGTTTCTTACCGAATTCGGCTTCCAGGTTGCCCTCGCGCACAAGCGGGACGACATACGCCGACCGGCGAGGAGGGTAACCACCGTCTGGCCGATGAGCGAGTATTCGCGCACCGGCGCCTGCTAGGACTCGTCGATCCCGTCGAGGTACGCTGCTATATCGGCGTGCCCTGCCGACCTTGCGATTGTCGCGGCGGTATTGCCGTTCCGATCCTCCGAAGCGCGGTCTGCTCCGTGAGACACGAGGAGCCGGACGATCTCGAGATCCCCGCCCGCAGCGGCAATGTGCAGAGCGGTTGCACCATCTTCCTGGCGCACGTCAAGATTGGCGCCGGGACTCTCGAGCAACAAGCGCACAAATTCGCGGCGGCGCCTGTCGACGGCGCGCATCAAAGGCGTCCATCCGTAGGTATCGCGAGCTCCCTGGTCCGCCCCGGCGTCGAGCAACACCTCGGCCACCTCCGTGTACCCCTTGACGGCAGCCAGTGCCAGGGCCGTCCAGCCGAGCTTGGCCTTGCTGTCCGTGCGAGCGCCCGCCCTCACCAGCAGGCTCGTCACCTTCGGGTCGCCGCTGAGCGCCGCGAACATCAGCGCCGTCGCGCCGCCGTCATTACTGACGTTGACGTCGTCACCGGCCGAGATCAGCCGTGCGACGGCCGCGGCATCGCCCTGCCGCGCCGCAGACATGAGAGGGGTCTTGCTTTCGGTTTCTTCGCCCTGCAGCAACGGATTCCCGGCGGCGGCGAATGGCAGGCCGAAGACCAGCAGCACAAGCAAAAACCGGCCGGCAAATGCCGGCCGGTGTATCAGCGGTAATATGGCCCGATGCGGCTCAGGTCGTAGCGGCACTCGACGTGCCCTGTGCTGCCTCGCCTTCCGCGGCGGGTGCGGCGCCGCCCTTGACCTCTTCGTACCAGAGGCTGTGGTGCTGCCTGGCAAAGCCTTCATCGATCTCGCCACTCACCATGCCCTCGAGCACGCCTTCGGTGCCGATGCTGCCGAGGTAGATGTGACCCAGCGCGACGGCGATCAGGAACAGCCCGGAGGACGAGTGCACGATGTGCCAGAACTGCATCGACTCGCGAACGGTTTCGAGGTTCGGGAACAGCAGGTAGACACCCGAGAGCGTCATTGCGACCCCGCCCACGAAGATCAACCAGTAAAAGACCTTTTCACCGGCGTTGAAGAAACCGGCCGGCGGATGGCCTTCACCGATGGCACCTCCCAGGGACTTCAGCCACTGGAAGTCGTAGCTCTTCGGAACATTCTTGCCTATCCACATCAGCATCAGCAGGGTGAGGCCTGCAGCAAACGGCAGCGCAAGATAATCGTGAACGGGTTTTGCCAGTGCCGCCCAGGCCGCGAAACCTTCCTTACCCATGATCGGTATCAATACGGCCCGTCCGAAGATCAGGCTCAGGCCGGTGATCGCCAGGATGATAAAAGAGATCGCGACGTACCAGTGCATCACACGCTCGAAGGCCGACCAGCGCGTTATGGTGCGGCCGGTGCGCGACTCGAGTTTGTCCCGGCCCCTGACGATATGCTTTGCTGCAAGCACGAGGAGCACGGCGATGATCAGCGAGCCGCCATAGAAAGACACCGGGCCGTTGCGAACCGCGCGCCAGTTCTGGCCGCCGTTCTGGATCAGCACGCCGGTCTCCTGGCCCGATACGGCGGAGTAGCCCTCGGTGCCACCGCGTACGGCGCGCCAGTACTCGGCGCGCGGGTTGACGGCCTCCTCGTCCGACTCCTGCGCCTGAGCCGTATGTATCAGGCCGGTTTCGTGGGCGATGTACCCCGTCAGCGGCAGTGCCATGGAAACCATCAGCGACACTGCGACAGTAACGAGGATAGCCTTACGGCGGCCCCGTTGTTTGCTAGTTTTTTGTTCGCGCATTGACCAGGCTCCTGTTTGCGCCGCGACCCCTGTCGGGCCGCGGCGTCCATTCGCTTCTCCGGGCCGGCCTGACTACCGGTCCGACTGCCCCTTGGCAAATCGATCCTGCAGTGTCTGGATCTGTTCCGGATTCTGCTGCTGTGCCAGCAGCGGATCCACACTACCCTTGTAGACACCCGGTTCGTGCAAGGTAACCTCCGCCCGTTCTGCACAGGCGGTCAAGCTTATCGACATGACAGCAAGGGCGAGCGCCATTGCCAGCGGGCGCTGCCCCTTATTCTCGACTGTTGTCACTATTCTTGTCCCAGCAACGTCTGCTCTATCAGGCGTCACCCTTGTAGGCGGTCTCCCAACCCCAGGTCTCGGGGCGCCCGCCACGTTTCGTGATCCGCTCGCGGTAGATGTCTGCGACCATATCGCCGTCGCCGGCAAGCAGGGCCTTCGTGCTGCACATCTCGGCGCACAGCGGCAGCTTGCCCTCGGCAACACGGTTGCGGCCGTACTTCTCGAGTTCGGCGGCTGAGCTGTTGTCCTCGGGACCACCCGCGCAGAACGTGCACTTGTCCATCTTGCCGCGAACGCCAAAGGCCTCCTGTTGCGGGAACTGCGGCGCCCCGAACGGGCAGGCGTAGAAGCAGTAGCCGCAACCGATGCAGAGGTCCTTGTCGTGCAGGACGATGCCGTCGTCGGTCGTGTAAAAACAGTCGACCGGGCAGACGGCGGCGCAGGGCGCATCGGTACAGTGCATGCACGCAACCGATACCGATTTCTCGCCGGGAACGCCGTCATCGAGGGTCACGACGCGGCGCCGGTTTACGCCCCAGGGGACCTCGTGCTCGTTCTTGCAGGCCGTTACACAACCGTTGCACTCGATGCAGCGCTCGGCGTCACAAAGAAATTTCATACGTGCCATGTTCGAGTCTCCTAAGCTGCGCTGATCTTGCAGAGAGATGCTTTCGTTTCCTGCATCTGCGTAACGGAGTCATACCCGTAGGTGAACGCGGTGTTGGCCGCTTCGCCGCGCACATACGGTGCGGCGCCCTCCGGATACTTGTCCAACAGGTCCTTGCCCTGGTACCAGCCACCGAAGTGGAACGGCGTAAAGACCACGCCGCGGGCGACTCTCGGTGTCACCATGGCCTTGATCTTTATCTTCGCGCCCTCGGGGCTTTCCAGCCACATCCACTGGCCGTCGCGCACGCCGGCGTTATTGGCGTCGGCGGGGTTGATCTCGGCGAACATGTCCTGCTGGAGTTCGGCAAGCCACGGATTCGAGCGGCTCTCTTCGCCGCCGCCCTCGTACTCGACGAGCCGCCCGCTGGTGTGAATGAGCGGGAAGTCCTTCGAGTAGTCCTTGGCCTGGATCGATGCGTAACGCGTCGGCAGGCGGTAGTGGCTCTTGCGGTCCTCGTAGGTCGGGTATTTCTCGACGAGGTCGCGCCGCGACGTGTACAGCGGTTCGCGATGAATCGGTACCGGATCCGGGAAGGTCCAGACGACCGTCCGCGCCTTGGCGTTGCCGAACGGCGCGCAACCGTGCTTGATCGCGACGCGCTGGATGCCACCCGAGAGGTCGGTCTTCCAGTTCTTGCCTTCGGCAGCCGCCTTCTCCTCGGCGGTCAATTCGTCCCACCAGCCGAGCTGCTTGAGCATATCCGCCGTGAATTCCGGATAGCCGTCCTGGATCTCGGCGCCCTTGCTGTAAGAGTCCTCGGCGAGGAGGTTTACGCCGTTGCGTTCGACACCGAAGCGGGCGCGGAAGTTGAGCCCGCCCTCGGCCACATGCTTGCTGGTGTCATACAGCACCGGGGTGCCGGGGTGTTTCATGTCCGGCGTACCCCAGGATGGCCACGGCAGTCCGTAGTAGTCTCCGTCACACGGCCCGCCTTCGGCTTTCAGGGTCGTCGTGTTGAACGTGTGCTTGTTTTCCATGTGGAGCTTGAGCCTTTCCGGGCTCTGGCCCGTGTAGCCGATCGTCCACATTCCAGCGTTGATCTCGCGGAGGATGTCTTCGATCAACGGTTCGTCGTTCTCGACCTTGATGTTCTTGAACAGCTGGTCCGAGAACTCGAGCTTCTTCGCCAGCTTGTACATGATCGTATGGTCGGGAAGCGCCTCGAACAGCGGGTCGATAACCGTTTCGCGCCACTGCAGCGAGCGGTTGGATGCGGTGACCGAGCCGTAGGTCTCGAACTGCGTCGCCGCGGGCAGCAGGTACATGCCTTCTTGCCGGTCGGGCAGGACCGCCGTGTGTGTCGGGTACGGGTCGACGACGACGACGAGCTCGAGCGTCTCGAGCGCCTTCTTCATCTCCGGACCGCGGGTCTGGCTGTTCGGTGCGTGACCCCAGAAGAACATCGCCTTGAGCTGGTCACGCTGGTCGATCAGGCGGCTGTCTTCGAGTACGCCGTCGATCCAGCGAGAGACCGGCATGCCGGCCGAGTTCATCGGGTTCGCGAACGGTACCGGCGCCTCGCCTTCCTCGACGTCGCCCGCCGTGTCCATGTAGCCGGTGTCGAAGCGGGATACGACCCAGTCGTGGTCCAGGCCCCAGACGCGTGACCAGTGCTTCCAGGCACCGTCCGACAGGCCGTAGTAGCCCGGCAGCGTGTGCGAGAGGATGCCGAGGTCCGTGGCGCCCTGCACGTTGTCGTGACCGCGGAAGATGTTGGCGCCGCCACCCGACACGCCCACGTTGCCGAGTGCAAGCTGCATGGCGCAGTAGGCGCGCGTGTTGTTGTTGCCGATCGTGTGCTGGGTGCCGCCCATGCACCAGACGATCGTGCCGGGCCTGTTTTCGGCCATGGTCTTCGCGGCCAGCTTCACCTGTTCTTCCGGAACGCCCGTGACGTTCTCGACGACATCCGGCGTCCACTTGGCAACCTCGGCGCGGATCTCGTCCATGCCGTAAACGCGCTGGCGGATGTATTCCTTGTCCTCCCAGCCGTTTTCGAAAACGTGCCACAGGATGCCCCAGATGATCGGCACGTCGCTGCCCGGGCGGATACGCAGGAACTGGTCGGCATGTGCGGCGGTGCGCGTGAAGCGTGGGTCGACCACGATCATCTTCGCGCCGTTCTCCTTGCCGCGCAGCACGTGCTGCATCGCGACCGGGTGTGCTTCCGCGGCATTACTGCCGATGAAGAACATCGCCTTGCAGTTGTGCATGTCGTTGTAGGAGTTGGTCATCGCGCCGTAGCCCCAGGTGTTGGCTACGCCGGCGACCGTCGTCGAATGGCAGATGCGGGCCTGGTGATCGACGTTGTTCGTGCCCCACAGCGCTGCGAACTTGCGGAACAGGTAGGCCTGCTCGTTGTTGAACTTGGCCGAGCCGAGCCAGTAGACGGAGTCCGGGCCGGAGCGCTTGCGAATGTCGAGCACCTTGTCGCCGATCTCGTCGACGGCCTGATCCCAGGAGACCTTGGTCCACTTGCCGCCGGTGAGCTTCATCGGGTATTTCAGCCGGCGTTCACCGTGGCCGTGCTCGCGCACCGAGGCGCCCTTGGCGCAGTGGCCGCCCATGTTGAACGGTGAATCGAAATCCGGTTCCTGTCCGGTCCAGACGCCGTTCTGAACTTCCGCAACGACGCCGCAGCCCACCGAGCAGTGGGTGCAGACCGACTTGCGGACTTCCGTCTTGGCGTTCGGGTCGACGTCGCGCGCGGCTTCGGCGCGCCGGATCATCGTCGTGGGCAGTGTCGCCGCCACGGCGGTACCACCGAGGCCCAGGCCCGCGCGGCGCAGGAAGGCGCGGCGATCCACGGTGGAACCGAGCACGCCGCTCGATACACTGGCCGATTCGGTGGCGGTGAGGTCTCGCTTCTTGATCAGCTTCATCGCTAATCTCCCAAGGTTGGTTTCTGTTGCGCTGTAGTCCGGTTCAGCAGCCGGTTACAGGCGGGCAGAACGGTAATAGCTACGAATGTGGGGGGTTTCGTGGTAACCCTTTTGTTTGGCCGGCCCGGGCGCGGTGGCCTGCTCCGGTGAGGCGACGGCCGCACGGCCGGACATCGCGACCGCTGCCGTTGCGCCCCCCGCCGCAGCCAGCTTCTTGAGAAATGTACGCCGATCAGCGGTGTACGAACTCGATTTACGACTCATCTCCTATCTCCCATTACGGCGCCGAATAGCCGGCGCTTTATGAAATACCGGGGCGGACCGGCTCGCCCGGTGTGGCGTCCGATCGTTCCACCATTTCCAGGTAACGCTGGTCCGTATTAATAAATTGCTCTCCAAGCTGGCCAACGGCGCGGTAAAAGCGCGCCGAGGAAGCCTCCTGCATGTCGCGGAATAAGCGCGTCATCCAGGTTCCGATGTGGGTTTCGAAAAACGCGGCCTGCACCTCGAGACTGCCGGGGCCGGTATCTTCTGCAAGCAACGCCATGATTTCGCAGAGCGCCGCAGCATGATCCTCGGGCTCGGCGACGTCATCCTGGCGCTCGAAGCCGAGCTTTTGCATGTCGGTGCGGAGCCGGGCGAGCGGCTGTTCCATCAGGAACCCCGTGAGGTACCAGGAGCCGAACGGCACGAGTTCGCCGCGGCCGAGGCCGATGAACAAGGTCTGGTATTCGTCCGCTACCTCGCCCGGCGTCGCGCGTTCGGCGGACATCGCCAGCATCCGCCAGGCGACGGCGAGGAGGTTGTCTTCGTTGCTGACGGGAGCGGTTGCAAACAGGTCCAGGGTTTCCGCATCCGGCGGCGCCGCAAGCAGCCGGCCGAGAACCCGGTAAGTATCGGCTCGGAGCCGGTCTTCCGGCTCCAAAGACGAGATGCCGGCAGCGGCGGTTGCGTCGTGTAATGCAGGTGCTTCGGTCATGTATCCGAGCCCGCTAATCCCCCAGTTATTTCACCTAAGTTTAGTCAAATAGGAGGGCGGCCGCCACTGACAATAAATCACTGTTAAGGGACAAATAGTCAGAACTATTTAGCGTGAAGACAGCACAGAGCGACATTTTGTCCCATCCGTGCCCGGTCGACCGTCACCGTGTTGTCTGTCGACGATACGCAGGCTCAGACAGGCCCCGGTCCGCCACCCTGTTGTGCGCGCATCAGGTCCTTGACCCGGCAGTCTTCGCACATCTCCAGGCGTCGCCGGTCGGCGTCGCTCTGGAACATCCAGTGGTCCTCGAGCTTTTTCGCCATGACCCTGAGCATCGACCGCGTGGCGAACGGCTTGCCGCAGGAAATGCAGCACAGCGGCTGCTCCTCGTGCAGCAGGCGCTGGGCGCCGCGTTCCTTGTCGTCGTACAGGAAGCGGGTCTCGAGCGAGACAGCGTCCTCCGGACAGGCTTTTTCACACGATCCGCACTGGATGCAGGAGCGCTCGACGAAATTCAGCTGCGGCAGTCCCTGCCCTTCGCGCAGCGCTGAGGTCGGGCAGACCGCGACGCAGCTCATGCACAGCGTGCACGCGGCCGCATCGACCTTGACCCGGCCGAACGGTGCGCCCGCAGGCAATGCCGCAACCTTCCTGTGGCTCGGGGCGTGCTCCAGCAGGTAGTTGATCGCCGTGCGCAGCAGCAGGCGTTTTTCCGGGGGCGGCGCGAAGCGGGCGGGGCTTTCCAGGCTGATCGACTGGTCCGGGTTCGCGGCAGCCGTTACCGTGCCGACGTCACCGGAATCCACTGCCTCTATGGCAGCGCCGGGGTAACCCATACCCTCCAGGATCGGCGAGGTGTAGCCAATCTGGCGTTCCAGCACGTCGCGGATGCTCTGCGGCGTATCGCGTCCCGTGAGGATCAGCACGCGGCGGGCGCCGTAGGCGAGGCAGGTCAGCCACGCATCCATGCCGATGGACCCGACCTCTTCCAGCTGGACCGGCAGCGCGTTTTCCGGCAACGCGGCGCCGAGTCCGTCCGCAATCGCGCCCGCCGATGCGCTGTCGAAGAACACGAGCAACGGATCCGCCCCGCCGGAATCGCGGTAGCTGACCAGAACGGTGCGCACGTAGCCGAGCAGGTCGCCGGTGCTCGGAAACGCATACGTAATGGCACCGGTCGGGCAGACGGACGCACAGCTGCCGAAGCCCTGGCACAGGTTCGGATCCACCGTCACGTGTTCGCCGGCCGAGGTTATCGCCCAGGCCGGACAGACATCGAGGCAGCGAGTGCAGCCGCGGATGCCCCTGCGGCCGTGCGCACAGATCTCGGGGTCGAGATTGAAATACTTGGGTTTCTCGAACTCGCCGCGCATCTCCGGTAATTCGGTTATGGCGCTGTCCAGCGCGTCTGCGTCGTCGCGCGGCGCGTAGTAGCCGGGCGGCAAGGCCTCTTGCTGCAGCAGCGGCGGGTCGGTCAGGTCGAGCACGAGGTCGAAACGGGCCTGCGTGAGCATCGCGACCGCCGGTGACTCAACGTCGTCTTCTGAAGCTGCAAGGCTCAGGGTGTAACTACCAAGGCTTCCCGAAAGCTCGGGCGTGCCGCCGCGGACGACGGTCAGGCCATCGACCGTCGCTGTGGCCGGCCGCGAATCAGCCGGACAAAACAGCGTCGCAACGAGTCCCTCGCCGAGGCGGCCGGCAGCCGCCAGCGCCTGCGTTTCCTCGCCGACGATAAGAACGCGGCCGTGGGACAGGAAGCTGACAATTGAGGTGGACGCCACTTCCGGCCGATGGCGGAGGTCGAGAGCCTCGGCTCGCGCCCGGCCGCTTGCGGTGCTGTCAGGAAGGTTCAGGTTGGTCATCGTCGGCCTCGCGGTCAGACTCGTTGTCGGGCTCGTCGCGCTCTCCGGCGTCGACCGCGGCCACGGTGGGCGAATCTTCCGGTTTCTCCTCCTCGTCGTCGAGACCCGCCAGCCGCTCGAGTTCGCGCTCCACGCGGTAGCGCATCTCGGCCGTGATGATATCGCCCAGCGGCTCGGGATTGGTGAAGTCCCAGTCGTAGTCATCGAGGCCGTCGCGGATATTGAACTTGGGGCTGTGGAACAGCTTGCGCAGCGCTTTCTGCTTCATGTCGGCCGGTACGCCGTCACCGAGAAACGCACTGTAATCCGAATTCTCGTCCAGCGACTCAAGTGGCGGCAGTTCCGGCGCCGCGTCCGCCGGGGCGCGGGCATCGTCGCCAGGATGCTCCGGCGCCGGCTCTTCAACATCCGGCGCAGATTCCTGCACGGACGCGACCGCTTCCGGCCGCTCCTCGTCCACATCCTCAATGGGCTCCGGCAATTCCTCGCCGCTGCGCGACAGGGCCTTGCGGCGCGACCAGCGCGTCAGGAAACCCTCCTGATCGCTATGTCGGTTTTCGGCCATCAGCCCGGGGTCTCCGACCAGTTCTTGCGCTTGCGCTTCTTGCGTTCCTGCGGCACGAAGTGCGTCACGACGAACTTCTCCAGGTGCTGGTAGATCTCGGGCGGCACCGGCACCGCGAACACCTGGTCGTCGCTCTCGAGGCAGACCGTCGCCGAATCGTGATCGGCAGTGACCCGGAACGGCGTGAGTTCACCGTCGGGCGTCTCGTGGCAGATGACGAACAACGACGGGTTGTCGCCGGTCAGGTTGTACCAATACTCTTCCGCCAGGTCGCGATACAACAGCAAGGGGAGGCCGGACCAGAGGTACTGTGCCTCGTCATCGCGCTCGTAAATCGGGCTGCGGCCGCTGCTCTTGCCGACGACATGCTCGCCCGCAACGACGGAGACTGCGCGCCAGCTCGGCACGGACCAACGTCCGCGCCTGACCTGTTTACGCTCCATGATTACGGCTACAGTGTGTCGATCTGGCTGGCTCATGTCTGCCAATATTAGCGCAATGACGCGAGTGAGTATGATTTGACTTCCGGGAAAGCAGACAACGAAGCGAACGGCGGGGAACAGCCGCGCTTCATGACGGTGAAGCAGGTGGCCGCCTACCTGCAGGTGAACGAGAAGAAGATCTACGCGCTGGTACGCGAGGGCAAGATCCCGGCGACGAAACTTACCGGCAAGTGGCTGTTCCCTCGCGACCTCGTGGACCAGTGGTTGCTCGAGTCGAGCCACGGCGGCTTGCTGACCGACCGCATTGTGATCGCGGGCAGCGACGATCCGCTGCTGTTTCGTGCCGTAACGCACGTTGCCACTGCCCTGCAGTCGAAGGCGCTGATGAGCTATGCCGCGACGGGCAGCCAGCTCGGCCTGATGTTGCTGGCGCGCCGCCGCGCGGATGTGTGCGGTATTCACTGGGGTCCGGCCGACGAGTCCTACCAGCGCCATCCCGCACTGATCCGGCAATTCGTACAGGCTGGCGACTGGGCGCTGGTGCGGCTGTTCCGACGTGAGCAGGGCTTGCTGGTGGCACCGGGCCTGTGGTCGGCCGAAATGGGATTCGAAGGGTTGTTCCAGCACGGGGTCCGCTGGTTCGAGCGCCAGGAAGGTGCCGGCTCACAGCGTTTTCTGCGCGAACTCATCTCGCGCGAGGAGCTGGATCCGGCCGACCGGCGAATTACCGGCCGCGCGAGCACGGAGCGCGAGGCGGCGTCGCTGGTCGCGATGGGGCAGGCCGAAGTGGGTCCGGGGGTCCGAGCCGTTGCCAACGAATTCGGTCTCGACTTCGTGCCCATCGGCTGGGAGGCATTCGACCTGGCCCTGCACCGCGGCATATTCTTCCGCCGGCTGTTTCAGCGGCTCCTGGACTATCTTCGCGGTGACGAGTGCCGACGGCAGGCAAACATGCTGGGCGGCTACGACCTGTCCGAGCTGGGCAACCTGGTCTGGACCGGCACAGACTGACGAGTGCGCGGGCGCCGGCAGACGGTTCGTGGGCCAAGGCCCGCTCCTGCGGGATGAACGACGATCCGTCGGAGCGGTTCTCGAACCGTGATCGGTTCGCGCGCAGACGCGCGCTCCTACTGACCCGTGTCGATCTCGTGATCGATGACGTGCTCCAGCCCCAGTTCCGGGATGGTGAGGGTCATCTTGGCCTGCAGCTTGCCCGAGTCCGGCAGTGAACCCGACCCGGCGGCGTCGCGAACGGCCTTTTCGATCTCGCGCTGCGACGTTATGCCTACCGCCTTGAGAAACTTGCGAATCGAGACGTTCAGGCGATCTTCATCGATGGTGCTCATGGTCGAAAAACTCCTTTACTCGCGGCCCTGGGCCCCGAGTTTGCGGTCTAGTGTCTTGCGCGAGATGTCCAGGCGCCGCGCCGCAGCCGACTTGTTGCCGTCGCTCGCTGCGAGAACCCGGGCCATGTGATGGCGTTTTACCCGTTCGAGGGTCCAGTCTAGCGGATAACCGGGAATCCCGGGGCGTCGCCGGGTGCTGCCCGGCTGTGCGTCCACCGCCGCCGGGATTTCGTCCCGCGTCATGCCCGTGCCTGCCTCGCCCTCGACAAGCATCGTCGCATCGAGCGGCGATATGCTCCCGATCAACGCCCGGGGTCCGTCACCGGGCTCGTTGTTACCGGCCTGCGCCCGCTGCAGTTCGCCGCAAACCGCGTTCACTGCCGCAACGAGGTCCTCGGTCGAGAACGGGCGCAGCAACACGTCCGCCGCGCCTCCGCGCAGCGCCTCGACCGCAGCCTCGGCCGCGGACCTGTCGGCGATGAACAGGGTGTCGGGCGGCAGGTCGTCACAGTCTGCGAGTGCCTGTTGCAGCACCTGCCACGGCTCCTGCGGATCGGCGACCACCACGACGTGAAAGCGGCAGCGCTGCGCCAGTTCGCGCGATTCGTCGATCGTCCGCGCGCATTCCACCGTCAGAAAATGCCTCGCCAGCCTCCGGTGCAGGCGGGACACCTCGGATCCGTCACCGAGGAGAAGAATCGACGTGGATTGGGACACGAATTCTCCGGCTGACGCGTGCGGTGGAAAGTTCCTCCAGAGCCTATGCTATGGGTCAAATTGTCGCAAGGGCACGGTGACCGTGCGACTATCTGTTGCTGGCGTCGCGCCGGGGCATCTGAAAGAATGGCATTTACCGTCCGGCCAGCATTCCAACCGGAACGGGCACAGGGGCGGATGACCAATGCAATGGGGGTGGTCGCGAGAAACGTGGCCGAATTCTGAGGATGAACGAGTTTTCGTCTGCCATTGGCGCAGCCTTATCGATGATCGTGACGTTCGACGCCGCTATCGTGGAGATCGTCTTGCTGTCACTGCGGGTAAGCCTGAGCGCGGTCGCGATTGCGTCGGTCGTCGCGCTGCCGCTTGGTGCCCTCATTGCGCTGCAACATTTCCCGGGCCGGCGTGCTGTCGTAATCCTGCTCAATGCGCTGATGGGCCTGCCGCCCGTGGTCGTCGGTCTCATGGTTTACCTCCTGCTGTCCCGCGCCGGGCCGCTGGGGCCGATGGGGCTCTTGTTTACTCCCACCGCGATGGTCATTGCCCAGAGCATTATTGTTCTGCCGATCATCGCGGCGCTGTCGCGGCAGACGATTGCCGATCTGCACGAAGAATACGACGAGCACCTGCGTTCGCTGGGCTGCACGCCGATACAGAGCGTGGCGACGCTGCTCTGGGACGGACGTTTTCGATTGTTGACGGCGATCATGGCCGGCTTCGGCAGGGCCATTGCCGAAGTCGGCGCGGTCATCATCGTGGGCGGCAACATCCAGCACGCCACGCGCGTGATGACGACCACGATCGCCCTGGAGACGAGCAAGGGCAACCTCGCGCTCGCACTCGGTCTCGGCCTGATTCTCGTGACCCTGGCGCTCGGCGTTAACGCAACCGCCCTCGTGATTTCCGATGCGGCGAGACAGCGCTATGGCTGATGAAGCGCCCAAAACCGAGGAGCCGGGGCGAATGCCGCCGGACCGGCCTGACGAGCACCCACTGCTGCCACTGGTGGCGCGCGGCTTGACGTTCGGAATCAACGGCCGGCGCATCATCAAGGATGTGTCGTTCTGGATCGGGTCGTCCGGCCGGACCGTCATACTCGGCCCGAATGGCGCCGGCAAGAGCGTCATGTTGCGCCTGTGTCACGGCCTCCTCGAACCGACGGGCGGGGAGATCCGCTGGGGTGAGCTTTCGGTTTCACAGGCGCGCGAGCAGCAGGCGATGGCGTCGCAACACCCGGTGCTGTTGCGGCGTACGGTGAAGGGCAACCTGCTGCACGTGCTGAGCGTCAAGGGCGTAGCGCGCAGCGAACGGCCGGCGCTCGTGGATGCCGCCCTGGAGCGGGCGGGCCTCGCGGGTCTCGGTGCGCGTGCCGCCCGCACGCTGTCGGGCGGCCAGCAGCAGAGACTGGCCATTGCCCGTGCTTTGGTGCTCAGGCCGAAAGTGTTGCTGCTGGACGAGCCCACGACGAATCTCGACCCGGCAGCCGTACGGGGGGTCGAAGAACTGATCGGCGTTATCGGTGCCGCCGGCACCAAGATTCTGATGACCACGCACGATATTGCGCAGGCACGGCGCCTTGCCGCGGACGTGATGTTCCTCAACGACGGGCGCCTCCTCGAACACGCGCCGGCGGCGGAATTTTTTGCGGCACCGAAAGACCCGGTGGCGGCCGGCTTCCTGGCCGGCGAGCTGCCCGGTTAGGCCCGCCCACGCTTTGAACCGCGGGAAGCGCACCTTGACGATAAGAACCGACATGGCGACGGGCTCCAGCGGCTTCGGCCGTTTGCTGTTGGCGTTCGCCCTGGGCGCCGTGATGATCGCGGGTGCCGTAAATGGCGAATCACGCTCGATCACGATCGCGTCCACGACGTCCACGCAGAACTCGGGTCTCCTCGAATGGCTGCTGCCGCAGTTTACGGCGCAGACCGGCATCGGGGTCCAGGTCGTCGCGGTCGGAACCGGGCAGGCGATCCGGATCGCTACCAACGGTGATGCAGACCTGTTGCTGGTGCACCACGAAGCCTCCGAGCGCGAATTCGTTGCGGCGGGCCTCGGGATCGCCCGCCATCCCGTCATGCACAACGATTTTGTTCTCGTCGGCCCGGGCAGCGATCCCGCCGGGATACGCGGTATGAACGACGTCACTTCAGCGCTGCGGCGCATCGGCAGCGGTGAGCACGTGTTCCTGTCTCGCGGCGACGACAGCGGCACGCACAAGAAAGAACTGGAGCTCTGGCAGTCATCCGGTTTCGATCCGCGCCCTGCGAGCGGCGGCTGGTACCGCGAGTCCGGCTCGGGCATGGGCGCGACGCTCAATACGGCGAGTGCCATGGACGGCTACGCGCTGACGGATCGTGCAAGCTGGGTCAGTTTCGGCAACAAGGGTGATCTCGAGATTCTCGTCGAAGGCGACACGCGCCTGCACAATCCTTACGCAGCCATCGTCGTGAATCCGGAGCGCCATCCGCACATTCACGCGAACGAAGCACAGGCGTTCGTCGACTGGCTTACCTCCAGAAAGGGTCAGGCGGCAATTGCCGCCTACCGCGTGGCAGGGCAGCAGCTGTTTTTCCCGGATGCCGTTCCGCAAGCCGGGGCCGCGGACGGGCACTAGCTTGAAGCCGACGAATGTGAGAGTTCGCGATCAGGTCACGGGCGTCATACTCGCCGGCGGCAGGGCAACACGCATGGGCGGCGTGGACAAGGGGCTGGTGCCCATCAATGGCCGACCCATGATCGCCTGGGTGATCGATGCGCTGCGCCCGCAGGTGGCGGACGTGCTGGTCAACGCGAATCGTAACCATGAGCGCTACGGTGAATACGGTTGCCCCGTTGTCGATGACGGCGATAGTGACTTCCGCGGTCCGTTGGCGGGCATGGCCAGCGGCATGCGCGCAGCACGCACGCCGTACATCGCGGTCGTGCCCTGCGACTCGCCGCTGATCGGTGGCGAACTCGTGCAGCGACTACTTGCAGCGGTGGCGACATCGGGGGCGCCCGTAGCGGCCGCTCACGATGGCGGCCGGTTGCAGCCGGTGTTCGCCTTGCTGTCCTGCGATTTGCTGGACGACCTGGCTGGTTATCTCGATGCCGGGGAGCGTAAGATCGATCGTTGGTACGCCCGGCACGGTTACGAGACGGTGGATTTCAGCGATGTGGCGGAGTGGTTCGCCAACATCAATGCACCGGACGACAGGCGCGCGCTCGAAGATGCGCTCGCGAAACGTGCCCGGTCCTGAGCAAACAAAAAGCGGGATATGAGCAGCAAGACCAATACCGACTGTTGCGCCGACGGCCATGACGGTCCGGCACTGAAACTCAGCGAAGCCTTGAGCCGCATCCTCGCAGCGGTAAAACCGGTCGCGGGCTGCGAGACGCTTGCGGTGCGCAGCGCGCTGGGCCGGCTCCTTGCCGACGACGTCGTGTCGAAAATCAACGTGCCGTCGCACACCAACTCCGCCATGGATGGTTATGCGTTCATTGGCGCCGACCTGCCGGCTGCCGGCGAGACACGCCTGACCGTGATCGGCACGTCCGCGGCAGGGCGCCCGTTTGCCGGGGAGGTGGTACCAGGGCAGTGTGTCCGCATCATGACCGGCGCGCCGATGCCCGTGGGCGCGGACACCGTCGTGATGCAGGAAAACGTCACGCGCGATGGCGATACGGCGATTGTCGGCGCCGGGGAAAAAGCGGGTCAGCACGTGCGCCAGGCCGGTGAGGATATTGCCGCCGGCAGCGTTGCGCTGAGCGCCGGGACCCACCTGATGCCGGCAGAAATCGGCATCCTCGGATCGCTCGGTGTCGGCGAGGTCAGCGTCCGGCGCCGACCGCGCGTGGCATTCTTCTCCACGGGTGATGAGCTCAGAAGCGTCGGTGAACCGCTCGGCGAGGGCCAGATTTACGACAGCAACCGCTACACGATCTTCAGCATGCTGACGCGCCTCGGTGTCGACGCGCTCGACATGGGTGTCATCCGCGACGACCGCGACGCGGTCGCGCAGGCGTTCGCAAAGGCCGCCGCCGAAGCCGATGCAATCGTGACGTCGGGTGGCGTCTCCGTCGGGGACGCGGACTACGTCGCCGAGACGCTGGAACGCACCGGCACCGTGGGGTTCTGGAAGGTGGCGATGAAACCAGGGCGGCCACTGGCATTCGGCCGCATCGGCGACGCGCTGTTCTTCGGTCTGCCGGGCAATCCCAACTCGGTGATGGCGACGTTCTACCAGCTCGTGCAGCCGGCGCTGCAGGCCCTTGCAGGGATGCCGGATCCCGGACCGCCGTTGATGATGCGCGCCGTATCCAGCTCGGCCCTTCGCAAGAAGCCGGGGCGCCGCGAGTTCCAGCGCGGCGTGCTATCGCGTTCCGACGACGGCCGGCTTATCGTGCACAAAACGGGTCACCAGGGATCCGGCGTGTTGAGTTCGATGGCCGCCGCCAATTGCTTTATCGTGTTGCCGGAAGATTCGGGTCCCGTCTCCGAGGGTGACCAGGTGACAGTACAGCCGTTCGCCGCATTCGTCTGAGCGGCTCACTGCAAAAAACATTAACAACGAGCCCCCTATGAGCAAGAAATCGAAAGAGCGCGAATTCGTCGCGCTGAACATCGCGGTACTGACGGTGTCCGACAGTCGCACGGAAGAGACCGACAAGTCCGGCAAGCTGCTTGCCGGCAGGCTCGCTGATGCCGGTCACGCGCTCGCCGAAAAGCGGATCGTGCCCGACGAGGTCTACACGATTCGCGCCGTCGTGGCCGGCTGGATCGCCGACGCTGACGTCGACGTCGTCATTACGACAGGCGGCACCGGGGTCACGGGCCGTGACGGCACACCCGAGGCGGTGAGTCCGCTGCTGGACAAGAGCATCGACGGCTTCGGCGAGACCTTCCGCGCGATCTCGTTCGAGCAGATCAGGACCTCGACGATACAGTCTCGCGCGTTTGCCGGGGTGGCAAACGGGACCTACGTGTTTTGTGTGCCAGGGTCCACGGGCGCCTGCGCCACGGCCTGGGACGAGCTGATCAATGCGCAGCTCGACATCCGTACGCGGCCCTGCAATCTTGCCGAACTGATGCCGCGACTGCTCGAGACGTGACCGGCCGAACGAGCGACGCCGATGCGATGATGCTTCTGGTCGGGACGGCGAAGGGGTTGTTTCGCGTCCGCAGGGATTCTGCAGACCGGGAGTGGCGCATCGATGGGCCGCATCTCGCCGGTTACTCCGTGCTGCACACCCTGGAAGCGCCGGACGGCAGACTGTTCGCCGCGACGTCGCACACGATCTGGGGCGCACACATATTCAGGAGCGAGGACCACGGGGCATCGTGGACGTCGCTCGAGGTGGCGCCGGAGTATCCGTCGTCGAGCGGCCGCGGTGCGACCAAAGCTGTCTGGTACCTGGCGCTTGCCGGGGACGCCCTGTTTGCGGGCATCGACCCCGCGGGGCTGTTCCGCAGCGACGACGACGGCAGGAGCTGGCGGCCGGTCGCCGGCCTCAACGAGCACCCGACCCGCGCGACCTGGGAGCCGTCGAAGGGCTGTTTTGCGGTGCATTCGATTTACGTGGATTCCCGGCAACCCGACAACATCGTCGCGGCCGTCTCGGCCGGCGGCGTTTACCGTAGTGAAGACGGCGGCGAGACCTGGCGTCCCGCGAATGCGGGGGTGCGCGCCGAGAATCTGCCGGAGCCCTACCCCGAAACCGGCCACAACGTGCACCGTGTCATCATGCACCCACGGCTGCCGGCGCGGCTCTACCGGCAGTGCTACAACGGCACCTACAGGAGCGACGATGGCGGCCGCAGCTGGACGGAGATTACCGCGGGACTACCCAGCGATTTCGGCTACGGCATCGTGGTCGACCCCAACGACCCGGACACCGTTTTCCAGATTCCCGAATCCGGTTCGCACCTGCGTGCGCCCGTGGACGGCAAGCTGCGGGTTTACCGCAGCCACGATGGCGGGCTCACCTGGGAGTCGGCCAGTGCGGGCCTGCCCACGGAGCACGTCTACATCACGGTGCTCAGGGAAGCGATGGACATCGATTCCCGTGACCCGTGCGGGGTCTACTTCGGGACTTCCGGTGGGCAGCTGTTCGCGAGCACGAATGCCGGCGACAGCTGGGAGGAGCTTGCGAGTTACCTGCCGCGCGTGCTGAGCGTGAAGGCGATAAAGGGCGCGTCCGGATGACGGCCCTGATCGACGTGCTCGAGGCTCGCGAAGGTATCGTCTGCGCCGTGGGCGCTGGCGGCAAGAAGTCGGTCCTCTACCGGCTCGTGCGCGAGCACCACGCACGCGTGGCGCTGACCGCGACGGTGCATACGACCGAGTTTCCCGCCAATCTCGCGGTCGACCAGCTCATCCATGAAGATGCAAATCTGCAGGACCGCGTGCTGGCCGGCGATCCCACTCGTTCCGTCGCCTATGCGTGCCCGTCGAGCAAGCCGGGCCGGCATGCAGGAGTGTCATCCGCAACCATCCGGGCCATTCACGATGCCGGCGGCTTTGCTGCGACCTTCGTCAAGGCCGACGGGGCAAGGATGCGCTGGATCAAGGCGCCTTCCGCAGACGAGCCGATGGTCGTGCCGGGGGCCGATATCGTGATCCCGGTCGTTTCGGCACGCGCGATCGGGGAACCGCTGGGCGAGCGGGTGGCACACCGGGTCGAGATGGTTGCAAGGGTCACGGGCGTCACGCCCGGAGAGACGCTGACGCCCCGCGCGGTGGGACGGCTGCTCGCGAGCGAGCACGGTTCGCTGCAGTGCACAGGCGATGCGCGTGTTGCGCCGGTAATAAACATGGTCGACAATGAGGATCAAGAAAAACGGGCGCGAGCCGCGGCCATTGCGGCACTTGCGCTGACATCACGCTTCGATCGCGTGGTGCTTTGTTGTCTGCGACGGCCCGAGGGGCCGGTCGTCGCCGTGGTGACCGGATGAGCAACATAACCGTACGCATACCTACGCCGCTTCGACCCTTCGTTGAAGATGCGCCTGTGCTCGATGCCGAGGCCGACACGGTAGGCGCGGCACTTGAGCAGATCGGTGCGCGCCACCCCGGCTTCCTGCAGCGCATCGTCGTCGGCGAGGGCGAACTGCGGCCGTACGTAAATGTTTTCGTCGGGTCGGAGAACGTCAGGTCGTTCTCCGGGCTCGATACGCCGTTAAACGACGGTGACGTAGTCAGTATCATCCCGGCGGTAGCGGGTGGCTGAACGGGGCGGCAAAGCATTGGAGAATCCGGGTATGCGCGTGGCGGAGAATCATTTGCTCGACCGGATGAGTCGCAGTCTGCGTGACCTGCGGATTTCCGTTACGGATCGCTGTAACTTCCGCTGCACCTACTGCATGCCGGAAGAAAAGTATCACCGTGATTTCCAGTTCCTGAAGACGAAGGAACGTCTGAATTTTGCCGAGATCGTGCGTCTCGCCAGCCTGTTTACCGCGGCTGGCGTGCGCAAGCTGCGTATCACCGGTGGAGAGCCTCTGCTGCGGCCGGCGCTCGGCGATCTCATCGGCGATCTTCGTGCCCTGCCGAACATCGAGGAGATCGCATTGACGACCAACGGCATCCTGCTGGGGCAGCATGCCGCGGGGCTCAAGGCTGCAGGGCTGGATCGCGTAACGGTCAGTCTCGATTCACTGGACGAGAAGGTGTTCGAGCAAATGAGCGGGGGACGCGGCGGTCTGGGCCGTATCCTCGATGGCATCGATGCCGCGCTGGAGGCTGATCTCACGCCGATCAAGCTCAACGCGGTCGTGCAGCGCGGCGTCAACGACGAGAGTGTGCTGCGATTGCTCGAGCGATTCCGCGGCAGCGGCGTCATCGTGCGCATGATCGAGTACATGGACGTTGGCAACATCAACCACTGGCAGGAGTCCGATACCGTGCCGTCCGCGGAACTGCGGGCACGCATCGGCGAACGCTGGCCGCTGCGCGCGGAGCGCAGTAACTACGATGGCGAAGTGGCCACGCGCTACCTGTACGAAGACGGCAAGGGCGAGATCGGCTTCATATCGTCGGTTAGCGAGCCGTTCTGCGGCAGCTGTCATCGGGCGCGACTGTCGTCCGACGGCCAGTTGTTTACCTGCCTGTTCGCCACCGCCGGTACCGACCTGCGGCAGCCGCTGCGGGACGGCGCCAGCGACGAAGAGCTGTTCAGCATCATTCATCGCGCGTGGACGAGACGAGCGGACCGCTACAGCGAACAACGCGCCGAGTTGCTGCGCCGCGGGCGCGAGATCCACAAACCGGAAATGTATTACATCGGCGGCTGAAGAAAGGGGACAGTGACTTTAAGTGCCAGACGGGACGCCTGGCACTTAAAGTCACTGTCCCCTTTCTGATTGGCGCTACGGGTTGAACGCGTAGTGCAGCACGATGCCGATGAATATCAGCATGCCTATGTGGCGGTTGTGCAGGAATGCTGCGAAGCAACCGGCGGGCTGGCGATTGCGCGCCAGCCACAGGTGGTACAGCATCAGGCCCGCTGAGATGGCGACCGAGCCGAAATACCAGAGCCCGAGTTCGGCGCGCATGCCGATGAGCACCAGGGCGATGATCATGACCAGCTGCAGACCCGCGATCACGAACAGGTCCATGTCGCCGAACAGGAGGGCGGTCGACTTGACGCCGACCTTGCGGTCGTCTTCCCGGTCGACCATCGCGTAGAAGGTGTCGTAGATGACGGCCCATATGAGCGTGGCGCCGAATACCAGCCAGGCCAGCTGCGGCGTGCCCCCCGTGTGCGCAGCGAACGCCATGGGCGCTGCCCAGCCGAATGCTGCACCGAGGATGAACTGCGGTATCGACACGAAGCGTTTGAAAAACGGGTAAGCGATCGTCAACGCTGCCGCGACGACGGCGAGCAACTGTGCGGGCCGGTTCAGCATGGAGGCGAGGCCGACGGCGATAAAGCCAAGCGCCGCAAACAGCGTCAACGCCTCCATCGGCAACACCGCACCCGACGCGATCGGCCGGGTGCGCGTGCGCTCGACGTAGGGGTCGATGTTGCGGTCGACGTAGTCGTTGAGCACGCAGCCGGCGGACCGCATGACGACGACGCCGAGCACGAACACGACGAACAGGCCGGGGTCCGGATGGCCTTCGCCGGCAAGCCACAGCGCCCACAGGGTCGGCCAGAGCAGCAGCCAGATGCCGATGGGCCTGTCCAGGCGCATCAGCTTGGCGTAGTTGCGCAGCTGGGAAACGATATCGGGAGCGAAATTGCCGACCAGGAATTTCATCGCGGCGAGGTTACCAGAAGCGGGGTGCAGCATATAGCGGCCACGGGCAATGTCGAGGTCGCCTCTAGACCTTGCCGTAGCGCCCGGCGTCACCCAGCCAGCGGCGTATGATTGCCGCGCTTTCTGCCGGCGCATCACGCGTGATTCGTTCCGCAACGAGCTGGACCTTGGGCATCAGTTCGGCGTCGCGGATGAGGTTCGCGATGCGATAGTCGGGCAGGCCGGTCTGGCGCGTGCCCAGCAGCTCCCCGGGGCCGCGCAGCTCGAGGTCGCGCTGCGCGACGACGAAACCGTCGTTGGTATCGCGCAGCACGGCCAGGCGCGTCTTCGCGGCCGCACCGAGCGGCGGCTTATACACCAGCACGCAGTGACTTTGCGCTGCCCCGCGGCCGACCCTGCCGCGCAGCTGGTGCAGCTGCGACAATCCCATGCGCTCGGCATTCTCGATGATCATGAGGCTTGCATTCGGCACGTCCACGCCGACCTCGATCACCGTCGTTGCCACCAGCAGCTGGATCAGGCCTTCCTTGAATGCGCGCATGCCGCGCTCTTTCTCCGCGGGACGCATCCGGCCGTGCACGAGGCCGACGCGCAGTTCCGGCAGCGCGGCGGTGAGCATCTCGTAACTGGCTTCCGCTGCCTCGTAGTCGAGCACCTCCGATTCCTCGATCAGCGGACACACCCAGTAAGCCTGTTGCCCGGTTTCACACGCAGCCCGCACTCGCTCGATGATTTCGTCGCGGCGCGTTTCGGGGATGGCGACTGTCTTGACGGGCTGCCGACCGGGGGGCAGCTCGTCGATGATGGAAACGTCGAGATCGGCGTACGCGGCCATCGCCAGCGTGCGGGGGATCGGGGTCGCCGTCATGACGAGCTGGTGAGGATAGCCGTCGTCGCCGCTACCTTTCTCTCTCAGCGCCATGCGCTGATGCACGCCGAAACGATGTTGCTCATCGATAACGACGAGCCCCAACTTGTGAAAGCTGACGCCCTCCTGGAACAGCGCATGCGTGCCGACGACCAGCGGCGCATGGCCGTCGGCGATCGACGCGAGCGCTTCGCGGCGCGCCGCCGCCTTCTGGCTGCCGGCTAGCCACGCCGGTTCGAGGCCGATCGGCTGGAACCAGTCGGAGAAGCTGCGCCAGTGTTGCTCGGCGAGCAACTCGGTCGGCGCCATGATCGCCGTCTGCACGCCGCATGCCACTGCCTTGAGGCAGGCGATTGCGGCAACGACGGTCTTGCCCGACCCTACGTCGCCCTGAATCAGGCGCATCATCGGATGGGGCGCCCCCATGTCGCCGAGGATTTCTTCCGTAACGCGCTGTTGGGCGCCCGTCAGGCGAAACGGCAGCGTGTCGATGAACGCGTCGACCTGTCCCTGTCCACCGCTGAGCGCCGGCGCGGATTCGGTGTCGGCGAGTGCCCGAAGGTTCTTGAGACTGAGGTAGTGGGCGAGCAGCTCTTCGAAGGCGAGGCGCTGCTGGCAAGGGTGGCGGCCCGCCACCATCAGCGCGACGTCCGCGTCGGGCGGCGGCCGGTGCAGGTACTGAATCGCCGCGGCCAGGGAGGGCATCGCCAGCTCCCGGCGTATTGCATCGGGCAGCAGCTCCTGCGGCGGTGTGCGCCGCATGCCATTCAGGGCCTGTCCGGTGAGATTACGCAGCCGTCCCTGCTGGACGCCCTCGGTCGCCGGGTAGATCGGCGTGAGCGAGTCGTCGACGGCCGGATCCTGGCCGGCGCGCAACAGTCGGTATTCGGGGTGGATCATTTCGAAGCCCGCGCGACCTTTGCGCACCTCGCCGAAACAGGTGACTCGCGCGCCCGCCTGAAACTGCGCCTGCTGGCTGCGCGAAAAATGGAAAAACCGCAGGGTGAGCTGGCCGCTGCCGTCACCGATGCGGACCAGGAGGTTGCGGCGGCCGCGATACGCGATCTCTGCCAGCAGCACCTCGCCCGTCACCAGGCAGCGCTCCCCCGGCACGAGCGCGCCGAGCTTTACCAGCTGCGTGCGGTCTTCGTAACGCAGCGGCAGCAGGAACAGGAGGTCCTCGACGCGGTGCAGGTTCAGCCGTTCGAGTTTCTTTGCAAGCGCCGGCCCCACGCCGGCGAGCGTGGTCAGCGGTGCATCGAGCGCGGATGTCACCTTGGCAGTGGCACTTCGTCGCCTCGCCTCTTCAGCCCTACAACGGGGGGTTCAAGGCAAGGATTGCGTCCGCCTCGACGTCGACTCCCTTGGGCAGCGACGCGACGCCGACGGCCGCGCGCGCCGGGAACGGCTTGTGGAAGTAATCTTCCATGACGGCATTCACCGTCGCGAAATTGCCGAGGTCGGTCAGGAACACCGTCAGCTTGACGACATCGTCGAGCGTCCCGCCCGCCGCCACTGCAACTGCGGCGAGGTTGTCGAATACCCGCCTGGCGCGGGCCTCGAAGTCACCGTCGACGACCTCCATCGTTGCGGGATCGAGGGGAATCTGGCCGGACAGGAACACGAGACCGTTCGCTTCGATCGCCTGGGAGTAGGTACCAATTGCTGCTGGCGCGGTATTTGTGTGAATCGCTGCTTTGCTCATGAGTGCTCTTCGTCTTTGGTCAGGCGCAGTCCCTGGCAACGCGCACGACGTTATGCATGTTGCGTACGTCACGCAGGATGCGTGCAAGATGCTTTCGATCCTTAACCTTGATGAGGAAAGAGAGGACCGAACAATCATCGTGCCGGCCTATGACTTCGACCTGCTCGATGTTGGAACCCGAGTCGCCGATCGTGGCCGCCACTTCGGCAAGCACACCCGGCTTGTTGATCGTCTCGACCTTTATCTGGCTCGCGAACTCGCGATCGATGTCCTTCTCCCAGCTGCAGGCGATCCATTTTTCCGAGTGCTTGCGGAAGTTCGAGAGGTTGCCGCAGGTGTTGCGGTGGACCACGACGCCGCGACCGGAGCTCAGGTAGCCCATGATGTCGTCGCCCGGTATCGGATAGCAGCATTTTGCGTAGCTCACCACCATGCCCTCGGTACCGGCGATCGTCAGGCTGGCGTGGCTCGGCTCAGTGCGGCCTTCCTCGTCTATGCCGAGCAGCATCCGTGCAGTGAGCGGCGCCAGCCGCTCGCCCAGGCCGAGCTGTTCGAACAGCTCGGCGGTGTTGTTCAGGCCCAGTTCTTCGAGGGCCGCTTTCATGCGGACCTTGCCGACTTTGCGCAGCGACGAGTCGAGATCCTTCAGCGCCCGGTCCAACAGGCGCTTGCCGAGATCGATCGACTCGGCCGAGCGCATCTTCTTCATGTGATTGCGAATCGCCGTCCTGGCCTTGGCGGTGCGGACGAAGGTAAGCCAGTTGGGGTTCGGTTTCGCGCCGCGACTCGTCACGACCTCCACCGTCTCGCCGTTGTGCAGTTCGGTGCGCAGCGGCACGAGACCGCGATCAACCTTGGCCGCCACGCAGCGGTTGCCGACATCGGTGTGCACCGCGTAGGCGAAGTCGACCGTGGTCGAACCCTTGGGCAACGGCATGATGTCGCCCTTGGGCGTGAACACGTAGATTTTGTCGGGGAACAGGTCGACCTTGACGCTTTCCAGGAACTCTTCCGAGGTGCCCGACTTCTGCAGCTCAGCGAGATTGGCGAGCCACTGTCGCGCGCGGCGTTGCGGTGTCGCATCCTCCTTGTCTTCCGCCTTGTACTGCCAGTGCGATGCGACGCCTGCTTCGGCCACGCGGTCCATCTGCCGAGTGCGAATCTGGACCTCCAGCGGCAGGCCCTTGGGGCCGAACAGGGTCGTATGCAACGACTGGTATCCGTTGAGACGCGGGATGGCGATGTAATCCTTGAAGCGCCCGGGGACCGGCTTGTAAAGGCCGTGTACCAGTCCAAGCACTTTGTAACAGGTACTGACGTCATCCACGATGATCCGGAAGCCGTAGACGTCGACGATGTCCGAGAGCATGCGTTTCTTCTCGGCCATCTTCTTGTAGATGCTGTAGAGATGCTTCTCCCGGCCGTTGACCTCGCCGTGGATGCCCTCCGCTTCAAGTGTCTTGATCAGTTCGTCGGAAATGCGCTTGACGATCTGGCGCTGGCTGCCCTTGCTTTTCTTCAGTGCCCGTTCGAACACCCGGTAGCGCAGCGGGTACAGGTTGCGGAAACCCAGATCCTCCAGCTCGACCTTGAAGCGGTTGATGCCCAGCCGGTTTGCGATGGGCGCATAGATGTCGAGCGTCTCGCGCGCGATGCGCTTGCGCTTGCTGGCCGGCATGGCATCGAGCGTCTGCATGTTGTGCAGGCGGTCGGCGAGCTTCACGAGGATGACCCGAATGTCTTCGATCATCGCCAGCATCATCTTGCGAAAGCTCTCCGCCTGCGCCTCGGCGCGCGAGCGAAACTGAATTTGATCGAGCTTGCTGACGCCGTCGACCAGGAGCGCCACTTCATGACCGAAGGCTTGTTCTATCTGTTCGAGGGTGGCGTCGGTGTCTTCGACGGTATCGTGCAGTATCGCCGCCATGATGGCCTCGGAATCGAGGTACATCTCGGCCAGCGACTGCGCGACGGCGACCGGGTGGGAAATGTACGGTTCACCGGTTTTGCGGGTCTGTCCTTCGTGCGCCGCCGCGCCGAACTCGTAGGCGCGCACGACCGTATCGATCTGCTCCTGTGGCAAATACGTCTGCAGCGTGTCCACGAGATGCCGCATGCCATGGTCGCGCTTCGACGCGCCCGGCAGCTTGGCCAATATGGTGGCGGCGTAGTCCATACGCCAATCATACCCGCGAAAAGCCGCGGGTAGAGCGTCAGTCGCCGATCGAAATACCGCGAACCGGAAGTATGTCGTCGCCCGCGTCGGAGGACTGCAGCAGGTCGTCTGCCGGCGGCTGGTCGATCTCGTCGAGGATAGCCGGCGTTACGTGACCGTCCGCGATTTCGCGCAGCGCGATAACCGTCGGCTTGTCGTTCTCGAGTTCGACCATGGGGTCGGCGCCATGCGCTATGCGCCGCGCCCGCTTGGCGGCAACGAGCACCATCTCGAAGATGTTGTCGATGTTTTCGAGGCAGTCTTCGACGGTAATTCTGGCCATTTATGGGGTTCCCTTCTCATATTCGGCGGCAATGGCCACCGAACGCATTGATTCAAACGAGGCCGCGCAGCGTAGCGCAAGGGGCGGCGCGATATCCAGCCGTTATAACCAAAAGTTATCGATTCTGCGGGTCGCCCTATCGTGCTGTAGCAGCGGTTCTCGAACCGCGACGAACGCGCTTGCGCGCCCGGAGGGCCTGCGACAGGACGTCGCTGGTCAACCATGACGAGAAAAGGAATGCGAGTGGCCTGAGAGTCTAGCGGAGCAATTTGTCGACGGCCTCGCGAACGTCGGGATGGGTCGTCGCGTTCGCCTCGCCGCGCCCGGCCAGAACGGCCTCGAGGTCCGCCACGGCCTGGTCGAGGTCGTCGTTGAATATCACGTGGTCGAACTCGTCCCAGTGCGACATGTCGGAGAGTGCATCGCGCAATCGCCGCTCGATCACGGCGTCCGTGTCGGTTCCGCGGCTGCGCAGCCGCCGTTCCAGTTCCTCCCGTGACGGCGGCAGGATGAACACGGTAACGCAGTCGGGCATCGCGGCGCGCACCTGCCGGGCACCCTGCCAGTCGATCTCGAGGATCACATGATGTCCGTCGTCCAGATGCTTCTCGACCTGCTCGCGGCTGGTTCCGTAAGAATTGTCGAACACTTCTGCCGATTCGAGTAACGCGCCCCCGGCGCGAAGCCGATCGAATTCATCCTTGTCGACGAACAGGTAGTCGACGGTGTGCGCCTCGTTGCGGCGCTTCGGCCGTGTCGTGTAAGAAATCGAAAACCGGAGATCGGGGTTGCGTGTCGTCAGCGCTTTTACGAGTGTCGTCTTGCCGGCGCCGGACGGTGCGGCGATAACGAATAATCGGGCAGGTGTGATGGACATGTTGCAGCTTATTCGACGTTCTGTATCTGTTCGCGCATCTGCTCGATCAATACTTTCAATTCGACGGATGCCCGCGTCGTCTCCGTGTCATTGGATTTCGACGCGAGCGTGTTTGCTTCACGGTTCAGTTCCTGCATCAGGAAGTCGAGACGCCGGCCCACGGGTTCGTCGCGTGTCACGATGTCACGTATCTCGATGAGGTGACTGTCGAGCCGGTCGAGTTCCTCGTCCACGTCGAGTTTCTGGGCGATCAGCGCGAGTTCCGTTTCGAGCCTGGCGGGATCGGCGTCGATGTCGAGCTTGTCGATGCGCTCGCGCTGTTTCGCGCGCACCGCTTCGAGGACTTCGGGCATGCGTGCCCGTACCGATTTGGACAGGGCAGCGATGTCGGCGCAGCGGGATTCGAGCATTTCGGCTATGCGGGCACCCTCGCTTGCGCGCATGGAGCGGATTGCTGTGAGCGTTTTTTCGAGCAACGGCAGGGCCGCCGCGAACAGTGGCTCCGCTTCGAGTCCCGCCTGTTCGACGACGCCCGGCCAGCGCAATACGTCGAACGGATTGACCGCGCCGGTTGCCGGCAGCGCCGCGGACATTTGCTTGATGCGCTTGCCGATCAGCTCGACGAGTTCCTTGTTGATTTGCAGTTCTGCCTGGCGGTCGAACGCGCGGCGAAAATGCAATGAACATTCGACTTTGCCGCGATTCACCTTCGCGGCGACCGCCTGCCGGAAAGCCTGCTCGTGGGCACGCATTTCGTCCGGGAGTTTGAACTGCACGTCGAGATAACGATGGTTCACCGCGCGTATTTCCCAGGTTAGTGCGCCGATTTCCGCGTCGGCGGATTCACGCGCAAAGCCTGTCATACTGTGTAACATTGGCAACTGTCTCCGGTTGTGACGTATTGATCACGTTTTCTGAGAAGAAGAGCGGGCATACTTCCGCCCCATTACGCGGGACCGTGGTACGTCTCGGCAGCCGAACATTCTAAGCGCACCCCACTATGCAGGTCGAATACGCAAAAGTTTCCGCACTCGGCGACAGGCAGGACAACCAGGATCGTGCTGCCGTCATCGTTGCGGATGAGGCTGCAATCATGCTGGTTTTCGACGGCATGGGGGGGCACTCCGACGGCGCCCGTGCCGCCGAAACCGGCCTGAAGATCGTACAGGACATGTTCATGTCCTCGACGCTGCCGGTGTTCGATCCGCATGGGTTTCTCTACACGGCGCTCGCTCGGGCGCACGACGCAGTCGTGGCCCTCGGCAGCGAAGTGGCAGTGGACTTCCGGCCCCGCGCGACCTGCGCCGTATGTCTGGTGCAGGAGGGAGGGGCATACTGGGCGCACATCGGAGATAGCCGTATTTACCAGGTTCGGGACCAGCAGGTACTTGACCGTTCGCGAGACCACAGCCACGTCGAGGTGTTGATCCAGGAAGGCGCCATCACCGAAGAGGAAGCACAGGATCACCCGATGCGCAATTTCGTGGAATGCTGTATCGGTGGTGATGCCCCGGTGCCGGACATGTCGATTACCAACAAGAACAGTCTGCAGCCGGGCGACGTGCTGCTTGCCTGTACCGACGGACTCTGGTCCGGCCTGAGCGATGACGACGTTGCCGGGATTGCCGCACCCGGAGAAAACAATCTCGGCGAAAACCTTAAAGCGCTCAGCATCAAGGCGTTGAACGTAAACTCGCCCTACAGTGACAATACGACCGGCGCCGCGCTGCGGTGGCTGAGCGACTGATACCGAAGACCTAAAGAGCGGAGAGCGATAATGCGCCCGAGCGGCCGGCAGCCGAACGAGATTCGTCGAGTATGTTTTACGCCCGATTTCACCCGGCACGCGGAGGGTAGCGTACTGGCAGAATTCGGTGATACGCGTGTGCTGTGCACGGCAAGCATCGAAGATCGCGTACCCATGTGGATGCGCGGCAAGAACAGGGGCTGGGTAACGGGCGAATACGGCATGTTGCCCCGCTCGACGCATACACGCTCGGCGCGCGAGGCTGCCCGCGGCAAGCAAAGTGGCAGGACCCAGGAAATTGCCCGCCTGATCGGCCGTTCGCTGCGTGCCGTAACCGATCTCGAGGCACTCGGCGAACGCATGGTGACCCTGGATTGCGACGTCATCCAGGCCGACGGGGGCACGCGTACCGCGGCCATCAGCGGTGGCTACGTCGCGCTGGCGCTGGCGATGCATCGGCTGGCCGCTGCGAGAGCCGTCAAGAAGAACCCGCTGCACGGGCGCGTCGCCGCGGTATCCGTCGGTGTCTATCGCGGTATCCCGGTGCTCGACCTCGACTACGACGAGGACTCCGAGGCCGAGACCGACATGAACATCGTCATGAATGAAGCGGGCCGCTTTATCGAGATACAGGGCACGGCCGAGGGTCACGCGTTCAGCGACGACGAGCTGGCGGAGATGCTCGGTCTCGCGAAGATGGGCGTAGAGCACATCATCGCCGCGCAGGACGAAGCGCTGATCGGCGCCGGCGGCTGACAGCATGCCGATGCCCGAAAAGATCGTGCTTGCCACGGGCAACCCGGGCAAGGTTCGGGAAATTCAGAGCATCCTCGGCGATTTCGACGTGGAAGTCGTGCCGCAAAGCGAGTTCGGTGTCAGCGATGCGGATGAGACTGGCGCAAGTTTCGTCGAGAATGCGCTGATCAAGGCGCGGCATGCTTCGATGATGACCGGCCTGCCCGCGATTGCGGACGACTCGGGTCTCGTCGTCGATGCGCTCGATGGCCGGCCCGGCGTTCACTCGGCGCGCTACTCCGGAGCCGACGCGACCGACGAGAGCAATATCGATAAATTACTGCGCGCATTGCAGAACGTCCCCGGCGAGAAGCGCACGGCCGCATTCCAGTGCTGTGCCGTGTTCGTATCCGCAGACGATACGACGTCACTGGTCGCCGAGGGCCACTGGGCAGGCAGGATCCTGGAGCGGCGGCGCGGCACCGGAGGATTCGGCTACGACCCCGTATTCTTCGATCCCGAGTGCGGCAGAACCGCGGCCGAGCTCGGTCCGGAACTGAAGAACGCCCGCAGTCACCGCGGCAAGGCGCTTGCGGCGCTTGTCGACATGCTGCGTCAGCACTATGCCTAGGATGGCAAAGCCACCGCTGTCGCTGTATGTACACCTGCCGTGGTGCGTGCAGAAGTGCCCCTATTGCGACTTTAATTCCTACCCGGGTGGAGACGATGCGACGCGCCGCCGTTATCTCGACGCGCTCTGCAGGGACCTGGAGTCGGAAGCGGAAAGGGCCGATGAACGGCGACTGGTCAGCATCTTCCTCGGCGGCGGCACACCCAGCCTCTTTCGTGCGGACGAGATCGCGCGGCTGCTGGACGCATCGCGGTCGCATCTGGCGTGGGCGGACGATATCGAAGTCACGATGGAGGCGAATCCGGGTGGTCTGGAACACGACGACCTCCGCGGCTATCGCGAGGCCGGCGTAAATCGCCTGTCGATCGGCGCGCAGTCATTCGACGCCGCCAGGCTTGCAACCCTGGGTCGCATCCACGGCGTCGACGACATCGCCCTGACGGTGCGCGAGGCCGCGGATGCCGGATTCGACAACGTAAATATCGATCTTATGTATGCGCTGCCCGGCCAGGACGTCGCGGCCGCGCTTTCTGATATTGACGCGGCAGCCTCGTTGCGGCCCGCACACCTGTCCTGGTACCAGCTGACGCTGGAGCCGAATACCGTCTTCCACGCGCGCCCGCCGCAGGACCTGCCGGACGAGGAGCTGGCGATTGCGATCCAGCAGGCCGGGGAGGCAAGGCTTGCCGAACTCGGCTTCGAGCGCTATGAGGTCTCTGCCTTCGCCCGGGACCGTCGCCGTTGCAGGCACAACCTGAATTACTGGTCCTTCGGCGATTACCTGGCCGTTGGCGCCGGGGCGCACGGCAAGCTCTCGACGCCGGCGGGGGTCGTCCGCTACCGCAAGTCCGCTAACCCGCTGCAATACATGAAGCGGATCGAAAGCGGCGTGGAACAGGCCGCGACGGAGCGGCTCAGCGACACCGACCTGTTGTTCGAATTCATGCTCAACGCGTTGCGGCTGGTCGACGGCTTCGATGAGCAGCTATTCGTGGCGAGGACCCGGCTGCCGCTGCCTGCGTTGCGGGAGCGCCTCGCGCCACTCGCGAAACGGGGCCTGATCGCCGGCGGAGACGGTGGTCGCTGGCGGCCGACGCCGAAGGGACAGCAGTTTCTCAACGACCTGCAGGCCCATTTTCTGCCCGACTGAGGGAGCCGGGCACGCACCCGGCCCGATCAATTTATGCACATCGCTTCGTGCACCCCTATATTTTCAGTGTCAGAGGCACTCAAATTCATTCCGAGCGTCGAGAAAGGACAGTAAGATATTGATTTAAAAAAGCTTATCAAAATGGACATAAAATAGTCATATTGACAAGCGGCTTTGAAAATCCGCACCTTAGGGCACTCGTTCAAATTTGTTCCACAGGTTTATCCACAGCTTCTGTGGATAATGTGGCGCGCCAGACCCGGCATCGGGCGGGTACTTGCGGCGGCCCTCACTTAGCTATATCCTACGCGGCCCATTTTGACGGCAGCGAAGAGACATTCCGCCATGAAAGCCGATATCCATCCCAACTACGCGGACATCAAGGTCACCTGCAGTTGCGGCAACGAATTCACGACGCGTTCGACGCTCGGCGAAGATCTCCTGATCGAGGTCTGCTCTTCCTGTCATCCTTTCTACACGGGCAAGCAGAAGATCGTCGATACCGGCGGCCGCGTTGACAAGTTCCGCCGCAAGTACGGCATGAGCTAAGCCGCCTGGCGATTCCGGGGGCAACCCCGACCCTGCCCTCAGGCATTAGACATACGGTTAATCCCTAGGTTGCGCAGACCCGGGCTTTGGTATCCTTGTGGGCCGATTTCTATCACGGCCGACATTAGAAAAGGATAACCATGACCGAGGAAGCCTATCGACTGATCACCCCCGACGGTCACGAACTGGAACTGCCTGTCCACAAGGGCACTACGGGCCCCGACGTCGTTGATATTGGCAGGTTGTACAATAACCAGGGCGTGTTTACCTACGACCCCGGTTTCATTGCGACAGGGAGCTGCGCATCTGACATAACCTTCATCGATGGTGAGAAGGGCATCCTGATGTACCGCGGATACCCCGTCGAGCAGCTTGCCGAACATTCGAATTTCATCGAGGTCTGTTACCTGCTGCTCAACGGTGAGCTGCCGACGGCGAGCGAACTCGAGGAATTCGATACGACGATTCGCACGCACACCATGCTCAACGAAGGCATGCTCAACTTCTTCAAGGGCTTCCGCTACAACGCCCATCCCATGGCAATGCTGTCGGCCGTTGTCGGCTCGATGTCCGCTTACTATCACGACACTACGGATGTACATAACCCGGAGCACCGCGATATTTTCGCGCACCGGATCGTCGCCAAGCTGCCGACGATTGCGGCAGCCGCGTACAAGTTGAGTATCGGCCAGCCGTTCATGTACCCGAAGAATGGCCTCAACTACACGGAGAATTTCCTGCAGATGATGTTCTCCGTGCCGGCGGAGCGGTATGAGACGGACCCGATCCAGGCCGAGGCGCTCGACCTGTTGTTCATTCTCCACGCGGACCACGAACAGAACTGTTCGACGTCGACGGTCCGCATGGCCGGAAGCTCCGGCGCCAACCCGTACTCGGCGATTGCCGCCGGTATCTCGGCACTGTGGGGCCCGGCTCATGGCGGTGCCAACGAAGCCGTGCTCAGGATGCTCGACGAGATTGGCGATGTGAGCCAGATCGACAAGTACCTCGCGAAGGCCAAAGACAAGGACGATCCGTTCCGTCTCATGGGCTTCGGCCACCGCGTCTACAAGAACTTCGATCCACGCGCCACGATCATTCGCGAGATGGCGCACAAGGTGCTCAATTCGTTGCCGAATAATAATGAGACGCCGCTTTTCGAGCTGGCACTCAAGCTCGAGGAACTTGCGCTCAAGGACGACTACTTCATAGAGAAGAATCTGTACCCGAACGTCGACTTCTACTCGGGCATCATCTACAAGGCGCTCGGCATACCGACGTCGATGTTTACCGTCATGTTCGCTCTCGGCCGTTCGGTCGGCTGGGTGTCACACTGGCGCGAGATGATCTCCGATCCGAACCAGAAGATCGCGCGGCCGCGGCAGCTGTATGTCGGTGCCGCGGAGCGGGATTACGTCCCGTTGGAGAAACGCTGACGCCAGACCAGGCGCCAGGGCCATTTCTCTCTCTCATGGCTCGCCGTGCTTCGCACGGCTGCGCTTTACTTCGGTCGATAAACGTCCCGCGGCGCCTGGTTGTGGTTTGCTGTTCCTAAGTTATTGCAGTAACTCCCGCACTGCTTTCTCGTCGGCGCGCCGCATGGGTTTGCCGTCGACAGGGCTGATCGGCGCCTGGCGAATGCCGTCGACCGGGAACACTGTCGCCTGAACCGATGCCTCGCCGTGATGGAATTCGAACCCGGCATAGGTCTCGAGGCGGTCGCGCCGGCTCTTGAGACGCCGCTCGTAGGGCTTGTAACTCAGGCCGTTCCGGTCGAGGGTATGCGCGACCGATTCCGCGCTGTCGGCGAATACGTGCAGATTCACGGCCGAGTTTGCGTCGGCAGTGCCGTTCAGAACCGGACCAACGAGGCGCGGCGTGAACCGCGATAACAACTTCATCGCCGACAGCGCCGCCTGACGCATGGTGTTCAGCAGGTCGGGGTGCGAGTCGCCGGCGAAGAGCTGCAGATGCTCGCTCACTGCCTGCTCGATTTCGGCGTTACCGGGGAGCGACCCGCGACCCCTGAGACCGAGACGTTCGGCCGCCTTCTTCTTCGCAAGGCCGAAGTCGCGAATGCCCTGGTTGACGATGATGCGCGCGGTTTCCTGCGCAACCATCATGCGCGCACGCTCGTTTCCGTTGCTCTTTCTTTTCCTGGCCATTGATCAAAAAAGCGATTCTTCGGGCTCTTCGGGTTCCTCGCCGCCGTCGTCCTCAACCGTCTCGTCCCCGACGCCGGTTGTATCGTTGAAGATGTCCGGCAGTTCCTCGACGGTCTCGCATTCCGGCACGTGCTCCTCACGGAATACTTCGAAGGTGACGTTGTTCTGCCCGGCGCGAGCCGGACAGCCGGTCTCACGGTCTATGAGGACGGAAACGATGCCCTGCGGCATCGGCATCTGGTTTTCCGGGACTCCACGTAACGCCTCACGCATGAATTCGATCCACACGGGCAATGCGGTGCGCGAGCCTTCTTCGCCGGGCCCCAAAGGCAGGTCGTCGTCGTAACCGATCCACACGATTGCCGCGAGGTCGCCATTGAAGCCGCCGAACCAGGCGTCACGACGATCGTTCGAGGTCCCCGTCTTGCCGGAAAGGTCGCGCCGGCCCAGCACGAGCGCGCGGCGGCCGGTTCCGCGGCGAATGACGTCACGCATCATGTCCTGGATGAGGAACGCGTTCTGTTTCGGCACCGCTACCGGCGCGGCATTGATATCGGCGAACAGTTCCGGGGCCGTGCTCGCATCCGGCCGGTACGAGAGCGCGATATCCGCCATTTCTTCCAGCGTCAATTCTTCCATGGGATCGGCCGTGTAGATGTCTGCAGGTTCCGCCAGGCAGGGTTCGCAGACGACAGCCGGGTCTGCGCGATACAAGGTGGAACCGTCGGCCGCATAGATGGCGTCGATGACGTACGGTTTGACGCCATAGCCACCGTTGGCGATCGTCGCGTAGCCCTGCGCCATGTCGAGCGGCGTCGCGCTGCCGCCGCCGAGCGCCAGAGAACCGTTGCGGGGCAATGCGGCGTCGTTGAAGCCGAATTTCGCAATGTGGCGCACGGCATTGCCAATGCCGGTCTCGAACAGCAGCAGGCGCACCGACACGAGGTTCATCGATCGCACCAGCGCTTCGCGCATGCGCGTCGGGCCGTAGAAGCGACCGCTGTAATTGATCGGTCGCCAGACCGCCTCGAGTTCGGACGAGGTGATCACGACCGGTGCGTCGAGCACGACGGTAGCCGGCGTATTGCCTTGCTCCAGCGCGGCCGAATAAATGAATGGCTTGAACGAAGAGCCGGGCTGACGGAACGCCTGCGTGGCCCGGTTGAACTTGGAGGTCGCGAAATCGAAGCCCCCGGCCAGGCTGTTGATCGCGCCGTCGTCGGGATCGACGGAAACGAGTGCGCCCTGTGCCTCGGGGACCTGGGCGAGGGCCCAGAAACCGGCGCTTGTGGGCATGACGTAAATGACGTCACCCGCGGTGAGCACGTCGGCCGCAGTCTCGGGCGCAGGGCCGGTCGTCTCCCGATCGATGAACGCCTTGGCCCAGCTGATCCCGCGCCAGGGGACCGTTGCCGCGGTGCCGTCGCGAAATACGATTTCGGCGCTGTTGTTCGCGTTGACCTTTGTGACGAGCGCGACCGACAAGCCGCCGGGCGCGTACTGATCGAGGATTTCGAGTGTTTCGACGGGCCACTCCGCGATTTCGAGTCCCGGCAGCTCCGGCGGCAGTTCGATCGTCGTGATCGGGCCGCGATAGCCGCGGCGGCGCGTGAATTCGAGCAGCCCGTTCCTGAGAGCGTAGTTCGCTGCTTTCTGCAGCCGCGAATCGAGCGACGTGACGACCTGGAAACCGGCGGTGTAGGTCTCCTCGCCGTAACGGGACAGCATTTCTCGCCGCACCATCTCTGCGACATAGGGGGCGTTGAGCTCAACTGCGGCGCCGTACAGACGTGACTCGACCGGTATCGCCATCGCCTCTTCATACGCTTGCCGCGAAATGAAGCCGAGCGTCAGCATGCGCCCGAGGACGTAGCCGCGGCGCCGCTTGGCGTTAACCGGGCTGCGCACCGGGTTGTAGCGGGACGGCGCCGGCAGCACACCTGCAAGTGTGGCGGCTTCTGCAATATCGATGCTCGCGAGCGGCTTGTTGAAGTAAACTTGTGCCGCGGCGGCAACGCCATACGCGCGTTGGCCGAAGAACATCTTGTTGAGGAACAGCTCCATGATCTGTTCCTTCGTGAATTCCTGTTCGATCCGGACGGCGAGCGAGGCTTCCTTGAACTTGCGTTCGGCCGTCTGTTCCAGGGACAGGAAGTAGCTGCGCGCGAGTTGTTGCGTAAGCGTGCTGCCGCCGCTCGCGACGTCGCCGGTCACAACCAGCTGGGACAGCGCGCGCAAGATTCCGCGGTAATCGATGCCGGGGTGCGCGAAGAACCGCTGGTCTTCCGCGGCGATGAACGCATTGACGACGTGCGGTGGAACGTCCCCGTATTCAACCAGTATGCGCCGCCGCTGCCCGATCTCTTCTATAAGGTATCCGTCGCGGCTGAATATGCGCAGCGGGATCTGCAGCGGGATGTCACGGATGTTCTGCGCAGCCGGCAGGCCGGGGGCGACAAAATAATATGCGCCGATGACACCCGCAACGCCCGCAATCGTCGTGATCATGCCGAGCCCGGCGATGACGATCAGGGTGCGCCAGAGTCCTCGATGAGACCTGTGAACGGCTTGCTTCCTCGGCTTTCGCATATGTGCTCGACTCAAGCGTAACTGGCATTACGGCGCGGAAAAACGTGCCGCGGCCTGCATGAGCTTGCGGGTAGTCTGGTGTCCGACCGGTGCTGTTTATGTGGCATTTTGCGGGCAAACGCCCAAGCGGGGCTGTTTTGCCGCGGCCGATAATAGCCAGCGAGGGGCGCAAGCTGCAATGCCTGCGTCGATCTGGGGGGCCGCGAGGCCCACATCACGACCAGTTCACGGAATAGCTTCCATGGCGTCAGTAACATACGTTCCCGGGATCGTGAACAAAGTCACGTTTTATTTAACATTTTGTTGATATATAGTTAAATCGATTTGCTCAGGTCCTTACTACTTTTGACTCGCAACTTACCGACTTAGAAGGGAAAACACGTGCTTTTCGGCAAGAAAACTCAACCCCTGTTGGGCCTCGATATAACGACGTCGTCGGTCAAGCTGATAGAGCTGTCGCAGAGCGGCAAGCGCTATCGCGTCGAGTCGTATTCGGCCGAGCCCACACCGCCCAGCTCCGTCAGCGAAAAAGCGATCGTCGACGCCAAGGCTGTCGGCGAAGCTATCCGCCGTGCGGTAAAACGCGCAGGCGCCAAAGCGACGGATGTTGCGGTGGCGATCAGCGGCGATGCGGCGATTACCAAAGTCATCCAGATGTCGTCAGGACTCTCCGCGCGGGATCTCGAGGGCCAGGTGGAAATCCAGGCAGACCAGTACATACCCTTCCCGATGGAAGAGGTCAGCTTCGATTACGAGATCGTCGGCCCCAACGACAAAGATCCCGAACTAATGGACGTGTTGCTCGTTGCTACGCGCACCGAGAACGTCGAACAGCGGCAGGCCGCCGTCAACGCGGCGGGTCTGTCGGCAGAGATCGTTGACGTCGAGGCGTTTGCGCTCGAGAACGCATGTCAGTTGCTGAGTCACCAGCTTCCCGATGGTGGCATGGGACATTCCGTCGCCGTCGTTGATATCGGCGCGAGCAGCACGACATTTTCGGTGCTCGAGGACCTTAAGGTTATCTACACGCGCGACTTCAACTTCGGTGGCCAGCAGCTCACCGAGGAAATCATGCGCACCTACGGGCTGTCGATGGAAGACGCCGGGCGCGCCAAGAAGCAGGGCGGGCTGCCGAGTAACTACCAGCCCGAGGTTCTCGAACCGTTTATCGACGACATGACACAACAGGTCAGCCGTTCCCTGCAGTTCTATCTCGCATCGGGTGGCGGGCGCGAACAGCCGGACATGATCGTTGTGTGCGGCGGCTGCGCGAATATCCCGGGGATTGCCGACGTGATATCGAGTCGTGTCGGCATACCGACGGAAGTCGGCGACCCGCTCGGCCAGATGAAGATCTCGTCCAAAGCCAAGTCGCAGGGCGTTCACAAGGACGCGACTGCACTGCTTACCGCTTGCGGGCTTGCATTGAGGAGCTTTGACTGATGCCACGGATTAATCTACTCCCCTGGCGCGAGGAAGAACGCAAGAGACGCCAACGCGACTTCGGCCTGGCAATGGGTGGCGCGGTGCTGGCTGCGATCGCCGTCATCATGCTGACCATGCTGGCGTACTCGCAGATGATTTCGGGACAGGAGCGCCGCAATGCGCGCCTCACGGAAGAAATCAACGAGCTGCAGCGGAGCATCGAGGACATCGATGCGCTCGAGCGGCAGAAGGAACGCCTGCTTGCGCGCATGGAGATCATCGACCAGCTGCAGAAGAGCCGCCCGGAGGTCGTGCACCTGTTCGACGAACTGACCCGGCAGCTCCCCGAAGGCGTTTACCTGACGGGCATCAGGCAATCCGGCTCACGCATCGAGGTTCGCGGCGTCGCACAGTCGAGTACGCGCGTGTCCGCGCTGATGCGGCAGATCGATGCGTCGGGATGGCTGGCGGACCCGGAGGTCGAGCGAGTGGAGACGACGACCGCGGGTTCTTCCCGGCAGGCCGAGTTCATCGTTTATCTCAAGCAACGCCGTAGCGGCGAGGACGCGGAGGAAGACGTATGAATCTCATCGAAGAACTCCAGAGTCTCGACGTCAACGATATCGGCCGCTGGCCGCTTGTCTTCCGGGCGGCGGTCATCGCCCTGGTCTTCGTTGCCGTTGCCTTTGCCGGCATCTGGTTTACGATCGTGAAGGACAAGGCGCCGGTGCTGAAACGTGCCCAGGCCGAGGAGCAGGAGCTGCGCGTAACGTTCGAGAACAAGCAGCGCAAAGCGGCGAATTTCGACGCCTACAAAGCTCAACTCACGCAGATCGAGCAGTCTTTCGGCACGATGCTGCGGCAGCTTCCAGGTGAGACCGAGATACCCAGCCTGATTGTCGATATTTCGCAGACCGGACTCGCCGCGGGCCTGCAGGAAAAACTGTTCCAGCCGCAGGCGGAGATACCCAAGGACTTCTATGCCGAGAAGCCGATCAAGATTCAGCTCTCCGGCGGTTACCACGAGCTGGCGAATTTCGTCAGCGGCATAGCGGCGTTGCCTCGAATCGTAACCCTGCACGACATCAACATCACCTCCGAAAGGCAAGGCTCGTACGACAGCCTGAGTCTCGAGGTTACCGCCAAGACATACCGATACATTGAGGAGGCGGGCTCGCGATGATTGCTTCTCTCACGCTACGCAAGGGACTGTTACTCGTCGTCGCTGCTGCGGGCCTCGCGGCCTGCGGTGGAGATATGGACGACCTCGACAGCTACATCAACGAGGTGAAGGCGCGCCCCGGTGGCCGGATCGAACCGTTGCCCGAGATCACGCCGTATGAGGTGTTCACCTACGTCGCTGATGCGGAGGGGCTGCGTTCGCCGTTCGTGCCTGACAGGCCACAGGCTGCCGGCCCGGCGGCAGGCGGTACGAGCCCGGACCCCGAGCGACCCGCCGAGTTTCTCGAGAGCTTCCCGCTCGATACCCTGCGGATGGTGGGGACGCTCGATATCAACGAAACAGTCTACGGCCTGGTACAGACCTCTGATGGCCTGATCCACCGCGTCATACCTGGCAATTACATGGGACAGAACGACGGCCGCATTACCGAAATCACGGAATCGGAAATCGTTCTGGTTGAAATTATTTCTGACGGAATCGGTGGCTACATAGAACGAGACGCCGCTATCGGTCTTTCAGACTGATGCCTGAGTGGAACTGGGAGTAATTGGAATGATGCTCAAACTGAAACCGATGATCGGCCGCCGGCGTTTGACCCTGCAAGCGGTCGCACTGGTACAGGCGTTGTTTGTGATTTTGGCGGGCACGACTGCCAGCGCGCAGGAAGGCAACCGTCTGCAGGACATTCAGGTACAAAGCCTGTCCGGACAGCGTATCGAACTCAAACTGATCATGACCGACAGGGCGCCGGAGCCGCTGGCGTTCACGATCGAGAACCCCGCGCGCATCGCGCTGGATCTGCCTGGCACGAGCCTCGGCCTCAGCCAGCGCCGCCGCGACGTAAACCAGGGGCCTCTCGATACGATCCTGACCGCTGAGGCAAACGGCCGAACGCGAGTCGTTTTGAATCTCGACCTCATGGTTCCATACGAGGCCAAGGCCAGCGGTAACATGGTTATCGTCACGCTTGGCGACGGTGACGATTACGACGCTGGCTCTACCCAGTTCGCCAGCAGCCCATCGTCCTCGTCCGGCGCACCGTCTTATGCCGCTGCCGGCAGCCGAGCCATTAGCAACGTCGATTTCCGCCGCACACGGGATGGCGGTGGCCGCGTGATCGTCAGCCTGACCGACCCGGGTACGCCGGTAGATATTCGCCAGGAAGGCGCCCGCGTCGTCGCGATCTTCAAGGACACTTCGCTACCCGCGGAGTTGATGCGCCGCCTGGATGTCATGGACTTTGCGACGCCGGTGTCGACCGTCGATACGCTGAAGACCAACCTCGACACCCGTATCGTGATCTCTGCCGAGGGCAAGTATGACCAGCTCGCGTACCAGTCGGATAACGAATTCTCGATCGAAATCAACCCGGTCCCGGACGAGATCGAGGAAGCCTCGAGCCTGTACTCGGAATCCAAGGAATACGAGGGTCAGCGCCTCACGCTGAACTTCCAGGACATCGAGACACGCGCCGTATTGCAGCTGCTGGCAGAGACTTCCGGCCGGAACATCGTCGTTTCGGATACGGTACAGGGCAATGTTACGTTGCGCCTGCGCAATGTGCCCTGGGACCAGGCTCTCGATATCGTCATGACGACCAAGGGCCTGGACATGCGCCAGAATGGCAATGTCATCATCGTCGCGCCGGCAGAGGAAATTGCAGCGCGCGAGACTGCTGACCTCGAAGCCAGGGCCGCAATAAGCGAACTCGAGCCGATGTACTCCGAGTTCCTGCAGGTTAATTATGCCAAGGCATCGGACCTTGCCGCACTCATCGGCGCGGAAGGCGGCAGCAGCCTGATGTCCGATCGAGGCAGTATCGCTGTGGACGACCGCACCAATACCTTGCTCGTGCAGGACACGGCGGAGCGGCTGGAGGATGTACGGCGCATGGTCCGGGCGCTCGACGTGCCGATCAAGCAGGTCCTGATCGAGTCGAGGATCGTGGTCGTCAATGACGACTTCAGCCGCGACCTCGGCGTGCGCCTCGGCCTTACGGCATACCGTGAGAACGGTACCGACGGCGCCGCGGTAATATCCGGCACGGGCACCGGTACCGATACGATGGTCAACTCGATCATCGATAATCTCGGCACCAGCGGCCAGATTACGCCGGTCGAACTGCCGATCCTGACGGACCGTTACAACGTGAACGTGCCGATCGCCGAAGCGGCGGGCCGGTTCTCGCTGGCCGTGCTCGAGAGGGATTACCTCGTCGATCTCGAGTTGACGGCACTGGAAGCGGAAGGGCGGGGTGAGATCGTTTCGACGCCACGCGTAATTACCGCCAACCAGAAAGAAGCCCGCATCGAGCAGGGTGTCGAGATTCCGTACCAGCAGTCTGCGTCCTCCGGCGCGACGACGGTGCAGTTCAAGAAAGCCGTGCTGAGTCTCGAAGTAACGCCGCAGATCACGCCGGATAACAACATCATCATGGATCTGCGCGTCCACAAGGACAATGTCGGCCAGATAATCTCGACGGGCGGCCTCGGCGGCACTGTGCCGAGTATCGACACCCGTGCGGTGGAGACGCAAGTCCTGGTCGAGGACGGGCAGACGGTCGTGCTCGGCGGTATCTACGAGACCGAGCGTACCGAGACGATCAGCAAGGTCCCGTTCCTTGGCGATATTCCTGCTGTCGGCGTACTGTTCCGCAATAAGTCGGTCAGGAACAACAAGTCCGAATTGCTCATATTCGTGACGCCGCGCATTCTCGAGGAAGGCTCGACAATCTACTAGGTGACAAATTAGAGTAGAGCGCTGAGAGCCAACCTTCGGGTTGGCTTTCTCTTTTGAGTTATCGCCGCGAGACAAACGTGAGACATCCGCAAAATCTGTTTCTCGTCGGCCCGATGGGGGCCGGCAAGTCCGCCGTCGGGCGGCAGCTGGCTCGATTGCTGCATCTCGAATTCGTCGACAGCGACGAGGAGATCGAATCGCGTACCGGCGTCGATATCCCCTTCATTTTCGAGAAAGAGGGCGAAGCCGGCTTTCGCAAGCGCGAAGCCAGGGTCATCGACGATCTTTCCAGCAGGGACGGGGTCGTTCTCGCGACCGGCGGTGGCGCCATCATGGATCCGCAGAATCGCAGCCATCTCGGTGCGCGCGGTTTCGTTATCTACCTGCATACCAGCGTCGACCAGCAGCTGTCGCGAACGCGCAGGGGGCGCGAGCGACCCTTGCTCGAAAACGACGATCCCCGCGTCGTGCTGGAATCGCTGATGGCGAGCCGCGAACCGCTATACCGGGAGATTGCAGACCTGACCGTCGATACCGACGGGCGCAAGGTGCGCGCCGTCGCCAACGAGATCCTCGACCGCCTCTGACCCCCGCCGCGCTCGCCGCAGCATCGCAACATCCCACGCCACCGCGTCGCGGCTGACTGCGGATCGACACCCGGGGCAGGCGCCTGGGGAATTTCTCTCCCTCATGGTTGACCAGCGACGTCCTGTCGCTGGCCCTTCGGGCGCGCAAGCGCGTCCAAATACGCTCCCGGCGAATTTGTCGCTGCGCTGCGCTTTACTTCGGTCGAGAAACACCCCGGTGCGCCTGCTCGTATCGTCGAGGCCACGGGAGCCCGGTTCGGGGTGTTTGTCGACGAGGCCTAAAGCGAGTGTAGCGAGCAGCCCGGAGACAAACACCGCAGACCGGGCTCCTTTCGCTGACGCGTGAGCCGCGACGCGGTGGCGCTGCCGGGTCGGATCGACGGCGCAGGTCTTTTTTGACTGGGGGGTGTGTGAGAACGCTGCGGCAGTCCGGGATGTTGTAATCTACGGCCACCATGTCTGATTTGCGATCGATAACCGTCGACCTCGGCGAGCGCAGCTATCCCATCATTATTGGCAGCGGCCTGCTCGGTGGTGGCTTCGATCTTTCCGCTCACGTCAGCGGCCCGGACTGTCTCGTCGTGACCAACGAGACCATGGAGCCACTCTATCTCGATGCGCTCCTGGCGGATCTCCCGGGGAAACAGGTGCGGGCAATCAGCCTGCCCGATGGTGAAGCATACAAAACCCTGGAAACGGTCGAAGACATTCTCGACACGCTGGTCGAGGGAGGCGCCAACCGTGACACGACACTTGTCGCACTGGGTGGTGGTGTCGTGGGGGATATTACAGGCTTTGCGGCGGCCTGCTACATGCGCGGCGTCGATTTCATACAGGTGCCAACGACCTTGCTTGCCCAGGTTGATAGTTCCGTCGGTGGCAAGACCGGCGTCAATCATGCGTCGGGCAAGAACCTGATTGGCGCGTTCCATCAGCCGCAGGCGGTCCTGATCGATACGGCTACGCTGAAGACGCTCCCCGATCGCGAACTCAAGGCCGGGCTCGCCGAAGTGATCAAGTACGGCGCCATCATCGACGCGGACTTTTTTGCCTGGCTCGAAGACAACATCGAAGCACTGATCGCACGCGACGCGGAAGCGCTGGGCGCTGCGATACAGCGTTCCTGCGAGCTCAAGGCGGCGATCGTTGCCGAGGACGAGCGCGAGGGCGGCCGCCGCGCGATCCTGAATTTCGGTCATACATTCGGTCACGCAATCGAGCGCTGTCAGGGGTACGGCGAGTGGCTGCATGGCGAGGCGGTTGCAGCCGGCATGATGATGGCCGCGCAGCTGAGCGGGGGTGACGAGGCCGGTGAAGGGCGCATCGGGAAACTGCTCGAGCGTGCCGGGCTGCCCACCCGGCCGCCGGCTATTGCGGCGAGCGACCTGCTGGCGGCCATGGGCATGGACAAGAAGGTACGGCAGAAGCAATTGCGTTTCGTGCTGCTGCGTGCGCTCGGCGACGCCATCGTTACGAGTGACTACGATGCGCAGCGGCTGGACGAGGTTTTGGAGGCCGCCATCTGATGCATCCAGCGCCGCTCGCGCCCTGTGCTGCAACGGAGTCACGATCGAGAGGCCGGCGTTACAGCGAGCCGGATGCCGTTTACCGCGGCCAGTACCAGCGCGACCGCGATCGCATCATCCATTCCACGGCCTTCCGGCGGCTCGTCTACAAGACCCAGGTATTCGTGAATCACGAGGGCGACCTGTATCGGACACGCCTGACGCATTCGCTCGAGGTCGCCCAGATCGGTCGCTCGGTGGCGGTTGCCCTGCACCTCAACGAACCACTGACCGAGGCCATCTGCCTCGCGCACGATCTCGGCCACACGCCGTTTGGCCACGCGGGGCAGGACACGCTCAACCGCTGCATGCGCGACTACGGTGGCTTCGAGCACAACCTGCAGTCCCTGCGCGTGGTCGACGAACTCGAGGCGAAGTATGCCGATTTTCCGGGGCTCAACCTGATGTTCGAAACGCGCGAGGGCATTCTCAAGCACTGTTCGAAGAACAACGCGAGGGCGCTTGGCGACGTCGGCGAGCGCTTCCTGAACCGCACCCAGCCGGGCCTGGAGGCACAGCTGGCAGACATCTGTGATGCTGTTGCCTACAACAATCACGACGTCGACGACGGCTATCGCGCGGGGCTCATCAGCCTCGAACAGCTTCGGGAGCAGCCGCTGTTCGAATCGCAGTACCGAGAGGTTACCCGGCGCTATCCGGGACTCGAGGACCGGCGGCTGATCTACGAGATCATCCGCCGCATGATCAATACCGTCGTCACCGATCTCATCGAGACGACGAAGCGCAATCTCGAGGAGACCGGGCCCGAATCGATCGACGACGTTCGTGCCGCCGGCAGGCCACTCGTCGGCTTCTCCGCAGAAATCGGCGAGCAGCACCGGCTGCTGAAGCAGTTTCTCCATCGGCATCTCTACAGCCATGAACAGAAACTGGAAATGACGCGCAAGGTGCAGACCGTCCTGCGGGATCTCTTCGAAACCTTCATGACGGATGTTGACCGCATGCCCTCAGAGTTCGCCGCTGCTGCCGGGCACGGCGACGAGGCCGCCAGGGCGCGCGTCGTGGCGGACTACATCGCGGGCATGACGGACCGCTACGCTTTCGCTGAACACGAGCGCATCTCGGGTTAGAATTCGCGGCCGGCAAACAAACCTGGATCCTCACGTGGCCCCGAAAGACATACCCTGCAGAGACCGGCTGATATTCGCCATGGACGTCCCCGACTGTGATGCAGCGAGGGCGCTGGCAGAAAAGCTCGGCGACGCGGTCACCTTCTACAAGCTCGGCCTGGAGCTGATGATGAGCGGCGGTTACTTCGAATTGCTCGACTGGATGCTCGCCCGCGAGAGGAAGGTGTTCTGCGATCTCAAGTTCTTCGATATCCCGGCAACGGTCGGCTCCGCGGTCAGACAGCTGCAGGACCGGGGCGCGAGCTTCGTGACCGTGCATGGCAACCAGTCCATCATGGAGGCAGCTGCCGAGAACAAGGGCGACACGCTGAAGGTTCTCGCTGTCACGGTGCTGACGAGTCTCGACCGCGGCGACCTGGACGACCTGGGGTTCGACTGCGACGTCGGCGACCTCGTGTTGTCCCGCGCCAGGCGTGCGCTGGAAGCCGGTTGCGACGGGGTCATTTCCTCCGGTCTCGAGGTGCCGCGGCTGCGGGAATTCGTCGACGAGAAGCTCGTCGTCGTGACGCCCGGTATTCGCCCGGTCGACAACAAGCCGGCAGGCGACCAGAAGCGCGTGGTTACCGTCGAGACTGCATTTTCCAGCGGCGCCGACCATATCGTCGTCGGCCGTCCCATCCGCGATGCGGCCAGTCCGCGCGAAGCCGCGGAATCCATACAGGCATCCATCGAGGCACATTTCGCATGACCAAGCTCAAGAACGATCTCCTGATTCGCGCCCTGCTGCGCCAGCCGGTGCCGCGCACGCCGGTCTGGATCATGCGCCAGGCCGGGCGATACCTGCCCGAGTACCGTGCGACGCGAGCCGAGGCGGGTGATTTCATGAGCCTCTGCCGCAACCCGGAGCTCGCCTGCGAAGTGACGATGCAGCCGCTCAGGCGCTACAGGCTCGATGCCGCGATCCTGTTTTCCGACATCCTGACGGTCCCGGACGCGATGGGCCTCGGGCTCCGTTTTGCGGCGGGCGAGGGACCGAAGTTCGATCGCCCGGTACGGACCGCCGCGGACATCCGCAAGCTGCCGGTTCCGGACGTCAACTCGTCCCTTGGCTACGTGTTCGACGCGGTCCGCACGATCCGCCGTGAGCTGGACGGGGCAGTGCCCTTGATCGGGTTTTCCGGCAGCCCCTGGACCGTCGGCACCTACATGGTCGAGGGCGGGTCGAGCCGTGAGTTCGCAATCATCAAAGGTCTCGCGAAGGAAGACCCCGCCGCGCTGGAAGAACTGCTCGGGAAAGTCGCAAGGATGACGACCGACTATCTCAACGCGCAGATCGAGGCCGGTGCCCAGGCCATACAGATTTTCGACACCTGGGGCGCCGCGTTGCCGCGCGACGACTACCGGCGCTTTTCGCTGGCGAGCATGCAGCAGATCGTCGACGGCCTGACGCGCGAGAAGGACGGCCAGCGCATCCCGGTCATCCTGTTCACCAAGGGGGCGGGCGAGATGCTGGCCGACATGGTCGGCACGGGCTGCGACGCCCTGGGCGTCGACTGGACGACCGACCTGAAGACGGCGCGTGCCTATGTCGAGGACAAGGTTGCCCTGCAGGGCAATGTAGACCCCGCGACGCTGCGCGAGTCGCCGGAGGTCATACGGCAGGCGGTGGCGGACGCCCTGGCCAGCTACGGCAAGGGGCCGGGACACGTGTTCAACCTCGGCCACGGCATAACGCCCGACATCGACCCCGAGCATCTCGGCGTGCTGGTGGACGCCGTCCACGAACTGAGCCCCCGGTACCACCAGTAGGCGCGCTATCGGAAGCGCGATCACAGCCGTGCTCGAGGTGGCTGGGCGGATAGGACAGGTGCCCGGGTGCTTCTCTCCCTCATGGCTCGCTGCGCTGCGCGCAGCTGCGCTTTACTTCGGTCGATAAACACCCGACCACCTGCCCGCGCTGCATCGCCCGTAGGAGCGCTTCTCGAGGCGCGATCGCAGTTCGGGAATTGCCCCCATGGTCCGGCGTACCGCATTGCGCTCAGTAGTAGTACGTATGGCCGGCCGGTGCCGGCGCTCCGAGAATGAACTCATGAGCGCCAAGACGGATACCACGATGTCCGTCGAGAAGGCCATGTCACGCGTTCTCAGCGCCGAGAGCGACGCGCTGGCGCAGATTGCTGCGTGCCAAAGCCGGGCAGACGAGACACTGAAATCCACCCGCAAGAGAATCCGGGCGATGGTGCGAAGAACGCAGCAACGCATTGTCCGGCTGCATGCGGCATGCGAAAGACGTACGCGCGAACTCGTGTCGCGCATGGAACAGGAAGCCGCCACGGGTGACGACTACCCCGCCCCCGACAATGGACAAGATATTCTGCTGGAGGCCGTACGTGCCGTCGCTGCCGAGCTGACGACCCCGGGCTCCTCCGATGCCCATTGAATTCGCCTATGCCCAGGCACGCGCGCAGGCGCGACATGGCGAACGGCTGAGCCCCGACACCTGGAGCCTGCTGGAATCGAGCGTCGGCCTGGCGCAGTTCCTGCACCTCGTTCGCGGCACGGCACTGGCGCCCTGCGTCGAACACTTCTCGGCGGCAACCTCGCCGCACGTGATCGAGCGGTCCCTGAGACGCGAATGGCACAGGGAGGTGGATACGGCCATGCGCTGGGTGCCCGCGCGCTGGCGTCCCGCGGTAGCCTGGACCACCTGGCTCGCGGAACTGCCGGCGCTCAGTCACCTGCTTGCCGGGGGTACGCCGCTGCCGTGGATGGCCGAGGACCCACGCCTGTCAGCGTTTGCGGGCGGGGAGCCCGAGACCAGGCGGGCATCAGTCCAGGAAGCGCTGCCGGCGCTCATCGTAAACGACGGCAGCGGCGAAGCCAGCCGGCCAGCCTGGCTGCGGTACTGGCGGAGCCTCTGGCCGGACGCCGCCGCAGGCGACCCCGCACTCACGCAATTTGTATCGCTGCTCGAGCGGTATAGCGGCGCAGAGACTGATGCCGCTGACTGGCTCGGCAACCTCGAGCACCAGGCAGTTCGAATTCTGCGTTGGCATCGAGAGCAACCGGTGACCGTTGTCTGTCATCTGTTGCTCAGCGCACTCGAGCTGTACCGGTTGCGGCACGGCTTGTTGCAGAGGGCGCTGTTCAACGACCTCGACAGGGAGGCCGCAGCATGAGCCTGAGACCGGCGAGCGCCAACTGGTTCGAGCTGCTGGTGATGCGTGATGACCTCGCCGAGGCGATGAAAGTGCTCGCGTCGTCCCGGCGCGTCGAGCTGCAAAGCCACGGCGAGGCGAAAGCGCCGATGCTCATGCCCGAGTGTCGCGAACTGCTGGAAGAGTTCGACGAGCTGGAACGGCTCTACAGGCATCACTGGCCGGCACCCGTCCACCACGAACCCGACGAGCGTGACGAGCCCTACGACATGCTGCAGGACGCGCTCGGGCGCCTGCGCCGGTGGGCAACGGAAGCTCGGGACATTGTCGAGCACCTGGAGCGCCTTACGGAGCGCGGCAACGACCAGGAACTGTTGCTCAGGATGCTGCGCGACGCTGAAACGCTGCCGGACCTGGCGCAGTTTTCACAAGCCGGTCCGATGCTCGAAAGCGGGTTGTTCCTGCTCGGCTCCGGCGACTGGCCCGATAGCACGCCCGGTACCGTGATAACCCAGCGCGTGGCGCTGCCGGCGCAGCGCTTCCTCATGGCCGTCGGGTTGCCGGACGAAATGTCGGCACTCGAGCAACAGCTGCACGCACAACGGGCGCGCAGGCTGATTTTGCCGCCGGACCTGCCGCCACAGGCAGCCGAGGCGGAAGCCGTGATGCGGGAACGCCTCTCGGAAACCCGCCGGCAAATGGACGATGCCCGCGAGGCCCTGCGCACGCTGCACGAGCGCTTCGACATTGCCGATGCGATCGCCGACGCGTTGTTCGTACGCTGGTACGTAAACAGCGTCCCCGAGCTCTCGGCGACCGAGCATTTCGCGTGGATCAGCGGCTGGACCAGCGATACGGACGGCGAAGAATTGCAGACGCTGCTGGCCGAAGTTGGTGTGAAGGGGCTCGTGCAGCTGACGGCAGCGCCGCCCGGCTTCGAGGCGCCGCTGCTGCTGAAGAATCCGCGCTGGATGCGTCCCTTCGAGCTGTTCACGGAGATGCTGGGCGTGCCGTCAGCCGGGGAGGCGGACCCGACGCGCGTGGTCGCCATAGCGACGCCCCTCATGTTCGGCTACATGTTCGGCGACGTGGGCCATGGTGCCGTGCTGTTGCTTGCCGGTTTCATGCTGCGCCGACGCTACCCGCCGCTGCGACTGCTGATTTACGGCGGCGTGATGAGCATCCTGTTCGGGTTCGCATTCGGCAGCGTGTTCGCCCTCGAGACCCTGATCCAGCCGTTGTGGATTCACCCGCTCGAACAGCCCGTGCTCATCCTGTTCCTGCCGATGGCGGGTGGCGCCGTCCTGCTGCTGGTCGGCATGTGCCTCGACGCGCTGCAGGCGTACTGGCAGCGCAAGGGCCGCTACTGGTGGGAAACCGGCGCCGGCCTGGTGCTTTGCTACCTCGCCTTGCTCGGCTCGATCATGGAACCGCGGCTGCTGTGGCTGGCACTCGGCGGCGCCGTGTGGTTCGTCGCAGGCCATGCTCTCGTGTCGAGCGAGCGTCGATTCGCGGCAGCCGGCAGTGCCGCGGTGGAGTTCCTCGAGTCGATGCTGCAGCTGATCGTCAACACGATCTCGTTCGTGCGGGTCGGCGCATTTGCTCTCGCCCACGCCGGGTTGTCGATGGCGGTAGTCGGGCTGGCGGATGCTGCGGGCCCGTTGTTCGTCGCCGGGATCATTCTGCTGCTCGGCAACGCGCTGATCATCGCTCTCGAAGGGCTCGTCGTGTCGATCCAGACGACGCGACTGGTGCTGTTCGAGTTTTTCATCCGGTTCCTGCATGCCGAGGGACGGCCGTTCCGGCCGCTGGCGCCGCTCATAACGACCCCGCCCCCGAAACACAGGAGGCAACAATGACTGTTAACAAAGTTGCAGCGTCTGTCGCTGCTTTCCTCACGATATTCACCGCTGTCGTTGCAACCGCGGTGCTGCTGGTGAGCGGTACCACCCTTGCCGCGGAGGCAAGCGTCGCCGTTGCACCGGAGGTTGTTAGCTGGGGGATGATGGCCGCCGCGATCGCGGCCGGACTGTCTGCCGTCGGCGCTGCGTACGCGGTGGCCCACGTCGGTAGCGCGGCGGTCGGTGCGCTTGCGGAGAAGCCGGAGCTGTTGGGCCGGGTACTGATCCTCGTGGGACTTGCCGAGGGCATTGCAATCTACGGCCTGATCGTCGCCATTCTCATCCTGAACAGGATCGGCTAGCGTGGCGGTTCCGGCCTTCATCGGCGACGAGATCACGGCGAGTGCCTGGCGCCTGATCGGCGTGCGCGCGACTGCCGCCGAAGCGGGCGGTGCCGCAGCAGCGTTCGACGCGGCCATCGGCAACGACGAGCTCCTGCTCATCACCGCTGCCTGCGCGGCAGAGCTGGATAGCGAGCGGCTCGACGCAGCGCTGCGGCAGGCACATCCGCTGATCCTCATCGTGCCCGACGCCGCGAACCGGCGTGCGCCACCCGACCTCGCTCGCGAGGTCGACCGCGTTCTGGGTATCGAGCAATGAAGACCTTCCGGGGCATACTCGACCTGCAGGTCGACTCCATGCTTGGCGCATTGAAAGTTCAGCAGGACCGGCGTTGCCGCGAGATCGAGGGCGCCGCGAACCGCAAGGCGGAGCAACTGCTGGCCGAGAGCCGCGACAGGGTGCGCAAGCGCCTGCACAAGGCAGTCGTCGAAGAGCGGCAGCGGCGCGAGACGGCGCTGCTGGATGCGCGCCACCGTATCGAAACCGCCGAACGCCGCAAGATACAGCGGCACTACCGGAAGTTCCTTCATGATGCATCACCGATGCTTGGCGCCGAGCTGGAAAGGCGGTGGCGCGACGACGCATCGCGCCGGTCCTGGTGCGAGACGATAGTCGCTGAGGCGGCCGACAGGTTCTCCGGGGGGGCGTGGACCGTCGAGCATCCCGGCGGCTGGTCCGGTGACGACACGACGTGGCTCGAGCGGGCGTTCGCCGTGCGCGGATTAGGGCAGCCCGCGCTTCGCGAGGATGCGAGCATAGCCGCCGGCCTTCGGATCCGGCTCGGCCCGGCCTGCCTCGATGCGACGAGCGACGGGCTGATGGCCGATATCGCCGCGGTCCAGGGGCAACTGCTCGCGGCCTGGGAGCGGCAGATGCCGCACCGGGAGGACGCCGATGACTGAAGCAACGGTCAGCTGGCTGAGCGGTCCCGTACTCCGCGCGCACACGACCGGCCGCTTTCACGTCAGCGACGCCATCCTCGTCGGTGACAATCGCCTGCTTGGTGAGGTCATTCGTGTCGAAACCGGCGGCATCGTGGCACAGGTGTATGAAGACACGACCGGACTGCGGCCGGGCGACCACGTGACCAGCAGCAGCGAGCCGCTATCGATCCGCCTGCGGCCCGGTCTGCTCGGAAACATCTTTGATGGTTTGCTGCGGCCACTCGCGGCGATGCCCGGCGACACCGTGCAGCCGGGCATGCGCGAGACGGTGCCTGTGTCGCTGCGCTACCGGCCGGTGGCGAAGCAGGGCGACCACATGCACCCGGGTCAATTGATCGGGGAATTCGGTTCCGGGGTTGTCGCCGGGAAACACCTCGTGCCGCCGGGCGTCGGCGGTGAAATCGTCTCCATCGCCGGCGAAGGCGACTATGAGGACGACCAGGTGTTGTGCGTGCTGCGCGCCGATAACGGGATCGAGACACAACTCGACGGCGGGCACGACTGGCCGATCCGGCGGCCGCGCCCGGTGGCGAGACGGATGCGGCCGCGCGAGCCGCTGGTAACCGGGCAGCGCATCATGGATACGCTCTTTCCGGTGGCACGCGGCGGCCGTGCGGCATTACCCGGCGGGTTCGGCACGGGCAAGACGATCCTGCAGGAGAGCCTGGCCAAGTGGTGCGACGCGGATGTCATCGTTTACGTCGGATGCGGCGAGCGCGGTAACGAAATGGCCGAAGTGCTGAACGAGTTCCCGACGCTCGAGGATCCGCGAAGCGGCAAGCCGCTGCTCGATCGCACGGTCATTATCGCCAACACCTCCAACATGCCCGTTGCCGCACGCGAAGCGAGCATCTACACCGGGATCACGGTGGCGGAGTATTTCCGCGACCAGGGACTGCACGTGGCGCTGATGGCCGACTCCACGACCCGCTGGGCCGAAGCGCTCAGGGAAATCAGCGGCCGGCTTGGCGAGCTGCCCGGGGAGCAGGGATTCCCCGCGTACCTGAGTTCGCGCCTTGCGGAATTCTACGAACGGGCGGCGCACGTGGAAACGCTGCAGGGCGACGAGGGTTCGGTGACGATCATCGGCGCCGTCAGTCCACCCGCGGGCGACTTCTCCGAGCCGGTGACGAGCCAGACCAAGCGTTATGTGCGCTGTTTCTGGGCGCTGGACCGCGATCGTGCCCAGGCACGTTTCTTCCCGGCAATACATCCGCTCAATTCGTATTCCGAAGACGTCGCCGCACTCGCGCGATGGTGGCAGGCGCGCGGTAATCCCGACTGGATGGATCACCGCCGGCAGATCCTCACGCTGCTCGAGCAGCGCGCACGCCTCGAGCGCATGGCCCGCATCGTCGGCAAGGATGCATTGCCGCCCCGGCAACAGCTCACGTTGCTGAGCGCGGATCTCGTCAACGAAGCGCTCCTGCGACAGTCCGCGTTCTCGTCCGTCGATCGCTATTGCTCCCCGGAACGCCAGACGGCGCTCATGCAGGTGATACTGCGTTTCGTCGACCGCGCCGCGCAGGCGCTCGAACACGATGTGGATCTCGAACGCATCGCGGCAATGCCGGTGCTGCGCCGGCTGCAAAGAGCCAGCGAGGAGGTGCCCGAGGAAAAAGTCGCCCAATTCCGCTTGTTGATGGCGCGGCTGGACGAGGAATTCGACCAGCTGGAGCGGAGGGAGAGTCATGCGCGCTGACTTGAGGATCGTGAATGCCGCACAGCGCGTGGAAGGCCCGTTGCTGTTCCTGAAACGTAGCGTCGACGTCGGGCTGAACGAGGCGCTGCACGTCATCGGCCCGGACGGAATCAAGCGGCTGGGTCGCGTCGCGACCCTCGACGAAGAATCGCTCATCGTCGAGGTGCTCGAGAATACCGCCGGCCTCGGCGTCGCAGACACGGTCGTGTCGATGTTGGGTGAGCCGGTGTGTTTCAACGTCGGTCCCAACATGCTCGGCCGCGTCTTCGACAGCGTAGGACAACCGCTCGACGGCGACACGCCAATACCGGCCATGCGCCGCATGCGCATCGACGGCATGACCATCAACCCGGCCCGACGGGCCTTGCCGAGAGACTTCATCGAGACAGGTGTCACCGCGATCGATCTGATGAACAGCCTGGTTCGCGGGCAAAAGCTGCCGCTGTTTTCCGGCGGCGGCTTACCCCATGACCGTCTTGCTACCGCAATCGCGCAGCGCGCCCGCCTGCGCGACAGCGATAGCGGTGAGTTCGCCGTGGTCTTCGTCGGTATCGGTGTTTCGCACGATGTCGCCGAGGGTTTTCGGGCGGCGATGGAATCGAGCGGAGCGCTCGGGCATACGACGATGTTTCTGAATCGCGCCGACGAGTCGAGCTCGCAGCGCCTGCTGACGCCGCGCTACGCACTTACGGCCGCCGAGTACCTCGCCTTCGTCGAGGGCCGTCACGTGCTCGTGATCATGACCGACATGACCAACTACTGCGAGGCGTTGCGCGAAGTCTCCGCGAGTCACGGCGAGATCCCCGGTCGCAAGGGATTTCCGGGTTACATGTACTCCGACCTCGCGAGCCTGTTCGAGCGGGCGGGCTGCCTGCACGGCTACGACGGCACGCTGACGCAGTTGCCGATACTCACGCTGCCCGGCGACGACATCGGGCACCCGATCCCGGATCTGACGGGCTACATCACGGAGGGGCAGATCGTCCTCGACCGCGACCTTGATCGCCGCGCCGTGTATCCGCCGATCAACGTCCTGCCGAGCCTCTCGAGGCTGATGGACTACGGTACGGGCGAAGGCTTTACCGATGCAGACCACCCGGCTCTCGCCAGCCAGCTTTTCGCGGCCTATGCGAACGCTCGCCGCGTGCGGGTGCTGGCGAGCGTCATGGGCCAGGAAGGTTTGTCCGACAACGACCGCGACTACCTGGCATTCGGCGACGCGTTCGAGGAACGGCTGATCAGCCAGGCAATGGCGCGAACGCTCGAGGAGAGCATGGCCGCCGGCTGGCAGATCCTCGGCCTGCTTGCCGAAAGTGAACTGACCCGCCTCAGCAACGAACAGATCATCCGGTACGTCAGGCCGGAGAAAGCCCGTGCCTGAGCTGACGCGGACACAGACCGCCTCGCGCAGCGCATTTCTCGAGCTGCAGGACGAGAAGCGGCTCGTCAACGACGGTTACGAGTTCCTCGACGAAAAGCGCATCCTGCTGGCAGCGGAATTGCTGCGACAGCGCGATGCGTGGCGCGAGGCGCACGCCGAATTCATGGCGCGCTGGGAAAAGGCAGCGAAGCTGCTCCCGGCGGCCGCGGCGGACCAGGGACTGGAGGGTCTCCAGGTGCATCCCCGTTTTACGCTGAACGAGGCCGGCCTCGAAATCTCCGGGCGTCCCTATGTCGGCCAGGTCATGCTCGAGGCAACCTTCGACATCGGCACTGCCGCGCTGTCGCGCGCACCCGTCAGGCCGTCGCCGGAAGTGCACCGTCTCGCAGCCGCGTTCCGCGACGCGCTCGAGGCCGCCGCACCGCTCGCCGCGATAGCGGCGAACCTCAGGCGGTTGATGCGCGAATACCGGCGCACGGAACGGCGTGTCAGGGCGCTCGAGAACGTCGTGCTACCGGAAATCCGCCAGGACCTCGCGGCGATGGAGGAGCACCTGGACCTGAACGAACAGGAAGAAGTTATCCGGGTTCGCTCGCTTCGCAATGATTGACTTGTCGTTGGCGGCTATTCCAGCAGTTCCACGATGACCACGTGGCATTCCTGCACGACGTTTGCGGTCACGCCGCCGTGGGTTTCCGCCGGCGCCCAGGTGGGTTCGCCGAACTTGAACGACTGCATGCGCTGTCCTTCCCCGTCGCTGTCGTCTTCCATCCATGCGCAGGGATTCAGGTAGACGACGACGCTGTCGGGATGTGCGTGCAGAGGCGGTGTCTCGCCGTTGCGAATGATCTTCTTCAACACGCGCACGCGCTCGTTTTCGAAAGCAACCTCGTAGATGTGCGGCGCGACACGCACCGGGTCGAGCGCGGCCGGGACCGCCGCAAGTAGCAGGGGCGCGACGACGAGCAGCGCCTTCTTACTCATCGCGAAGCGCTCGACGCAGGATTTTGCCAACGTTGGTTTTCGGCAGCTCGTTGCGAAACTCGACCATCTTCGGCCGCTTGTAGCCGGTGAGGTTATCCCGGCAATAGTCGATGACGTCCTGCTCGGTAACATCGTCGCTGGTCCTGACCGCGAAGATCTTGACGACCTCGCCGGATTTCTCGTCGGCGACGCCGATCGCCGCAGCTTCGAGTATGCCGTCCATTTCAACGACGACATTCTCGACCTCGTTCGGGTAAACGTTGAAGCCCGACACCAGGATCATGTCTTTCTTGCGATCCTCGATATAGATGAAGCCGTTCTCGTCCATGCGCCCGATGTCGCCGGTGCGCAGCCACCCGCCGGGCAGCATGACCTCGGCAGTATCGGCAGGCCGTTGCCAGTAGCCCTCCATGACCTGCGGACCCTTGAGGCAGATCTCGCCGATCTCGCCGACCGGCAACACGTTGCCGTCGTCCGCGGCAATCATCGCTTCCGTGGACGGGATCGGCAAGCCGATGGAACCGGTGAACTCACCGTCGATGGTGTTGCAGACGGCCGCGGGTGACGTTTCCGTCAGGCCGTAGCCCTGCACGATCGGTTTCCCGGTGACCGACTCCCACTCGCGCGCGACGGCCGGCTGCACGGCCATGCCGCCGCCAACGACGACGCGCAGCGCGCCGAAGTCGATGTCGTTGAATCCCGGTGTATTCAGGAGCCCCGCGAACATCGTGTTCACGCCGGTGAGCAGGTTGAACCTGAATTTCGATATCTCCTTGACGAAGCCCGGCATGTCGCGTGGGTTCGTGATCAGGACGTTCAGCCCACCCTGCGCCATGACCAGCAGGCAGTTACCCTGCAGCGAAAAGATGTGATACAGCGGCAGCGCCGTGATGGCGACCATCGGTTCCACGCCATCGTAGGCCTCGCCCTGCCAGCGCATGGATTGTTCGACGTTGTAAACCATGTTGCGATGGCTGAGCATGGCGCCCTTGGACACGCCGGTGGTACCCCCCGTGTACTGCAGGTAGGCGATGTCGGCGAGCCCGATCTCGACGTGGCTGAGCTGTTCGTTCGAGCCGGCGTGCAGGGCGTGCCGGAAAGAGACACTGCCCTCGAGCTTGAAGGCGGGCACCGCGCGCTTGACATGACGCAGCATGAAATTGACCAGCAGATTCTTCGGGAATTTGAGGAGGTCGCCGACGCCGGTCGTGATCACGTGCTCGACGTCGGTCTCGTCGATGACTTCGTCGAGGATGTGGGCGAAGTTTTCGAGTATGACGACGCACTTCGCACCGGAATCCGAGAGCTGGTGTTTCAGCTCGCGGGCCGTGTAGAGCGGGTTGACGTTGACCACCACCAGCCCGGCCCGGAAAGCGCCGCACATCGCTACCGGGTACTGGAGGATATTCGGCAGCATGATCGCGACGCGCTCGCCGCGCGTCATGTCGAGGTTCTTCTGCAGGTAGCAGGCGAACTGCATCGACAGCTCGTCGAGATCCCGGTAGCTGATCGTCGTCCCCATGTTGGTGTATGCCGGGTTATCCGGATACTCCTGGAAACTGTGCTCGACCATTTCCCGGATCGAACGGAACTTCGGCGCCGGCACCTGTTCGGGCACGCCGGGCGGGTAGGACTTCAGCCAGATTTTTTCCACGCGTGGATCTTCCTCGTGAAACCGTTGATTTCGTTATGCTCGGCCAGGCATTCAGAATAGCGTATCGACTGCGCTGATGCTCAGTCGGCCGGCCCCAGTGCCTCGCTGATAATCGGCCACGCATTATCGAGCAGTAGCGGCTGTGCCTGGGCGTTGGGGTGAATGCCGTCGGCCTGCATGAGCGCCTCGTTGAGCGCGATGCCGTCCATGAAGAACTCGATCCAGGGCACGTCGAGCGTCTCGGCTGTCTCGCGGAACACGCTTTCGAAGGCCTGCGTGTAACGTGGCCCGTAGTTGCTGGGAATGCGGATTCCCAGCAGCACGACCTCCGCCCCCGAGGCCTTGCTGGTCGTGATGATCGTCTCGAGGTTGCGGCGCATGCGCTCGGGCGGAAACCCCCTCAGGCCGTCGTTGCCGCCGAGCTCGAGAATGATCAGCTCGGGCGAAAAATTGTCCAGCGCCGGCCCGATGCGTTCAGCCCCGCCTTCCGTCGTTTCGCCACTGATACTGGCGTTGATGACCCGATGTTCGTACCCTTGCTCCCGGAGCCGCGACTGCAACAAAGCGGCCCATGATTGGTCAACGTCAATACCGTAACCCGCGCTCAGGCTGTCACCGAATATCAGCACGGTTGGCACGTCGGCGGCATGAGCGCCGGTGATCGTCAGCAGAGCAACAAGGACCAGAAATCTACGCATGTCGATTGATTCAGATGATGGCGCCGTTCTTGCGGCACACCGTATCAGCAAAAAGGTTAGCAGCCCCGAGGGCAGTCTGACTATTCTTTCCGACGTTAGTTTCTCGATTGCTCCGGGGGAATCCGTGGCGGTCGTCGGGCCCTCGGGGGCGGGCAAGTCGACGCTCCTCGCGTTGCTCGCCGGGCTCGATCTTCCCACCGAAGGTTATGTCGTATTGAACGGTGCCAACCTCGGCCAGCTCGACGAGGACGGCCGGGCACGCGTGCGTGCCGACAGCGTCGGCTTCGTGTTCCAGTCTTTTCACCTGGTGCCGTCGCTGAATGCGCTTGAGAACGTGATGCTGCCGCTGGAGCTTGCAGGCGGTGCGGACGCGCGCGAGGCGTCCCGCGCGATCATCGAGCGGGTGGGGCTTGCCGAACGCTGGAGCCACTACCCGGCGCAGCTCTCGGGCGGGGAGAAACAGCGCGTCGCGATCGCGCGTGCCTTCGCCACGGAGCCCGCCGTGCTGTTCGCGGACGAGCCCACCGGTAACCTCGATACCCGCACCGGTGAGACCATCATGGAGCTCATGTTCGAGCTCAACCGCAGGTCCTCGACGACGCTCGTCCTGGTCACGCATGACAGGTCGCTCGCGGCGCGCTGCGATCGCGTGCTCAGCCTCGATGCCGGGAAACTGGTTGGCGATACCCTGGCGGCCGCATGAAAGCACTGACGTTTGCCATGCGGAGTTTCGGCCGCGAGCTGCGCTCCGGCGAGGTTGTCGTGCTCCTGTCGGCCGTGATCCTCGCCGTGGCCGCGCTGACGGCGGTCGGTTTCCTGACGGACCGCATCGGCAAGGCCGTCGAGCGGCAGGCCAACGAGGTATTGGCTGCCGACCTCCGCCTGCGCTCCCAGGATCCCATCCCCGACTCGTGGCGGGAACTGGCGGCTGACTTCGAACTCCGTACCGCCGACATGGTGTCGTTCCCGACGGTGGTCTTCGCCGGAGACGAGAGCGCGCTGACCTCGCTGCTCGCGGTGACGGGCGATTATCCGCTGCGGGGCGCCGTGCGGATCTCCGACGCCCTGTTCAGCGAGCAGCGCGAGGTGGACGGCATTCCCGCGCCGGGCGAAGTGTGGGCGGACAGTGCATTGCTCGCGAGGGTTGGTGCAGACGTTGGCGATATTCTCTCGGTCGGAGAAGCCGAGCTGCGCATAGCCGCCGTTGTTACCTACCGCCCCGATCAGTCCATCGGCTTTGCGTCGCTGGCGCCGACCCTGCTGATGAATGTCGCAGACCTGGAGGCAACGGCACTCATCGGTGTCGGCAGCCGTGTCCGCTACGCACTGCTGATCGCCGGCGACGGAGACGCGGTGACGGCGTTCAACGATGCGATCGAGGATGAGTTGCCGCAATCGCTGCGGCTGCGCAGCGCCGAAGAAAGCAGTGAGCGCGCCTACGCGGCGGCGGATCGGGCCAAGCGTTTCCTGTCGCTGACCGCCGTGATCAGCCTGTTGCTGAGCGCGGTGGCGATTTCGATGTCGGCGCGGCGTTTCGCGCACCGCCGCATGGACACGGTGGCGCTCATGAAGAGCCTGGGTGCCACGCAGGGCTTCGTGGTGTCGGTCGCGGTCGCGCAGCTTATTGCGCTGGGTCTCATCGGCGTGGCGGCAGGCAGCGTCGTCGGTTTTGCTGCCGAGGAGATCCTGTCGTGGATTCTGGCCGACATCATCCGCGGCGACCTGCCAGACCCCGGACCCATGCCTGTCGTCCTCGCCTCGGGGAGCGCGATAGTGCTGCTTGTGGGTTTCGCGCTGCCATCACTCATCCAGCTGCGCAACACGCCGCCGCTGCGCGTGCTGCGGCATGATGCCATGCCCCCCGCACCGTCCCGAATTCTCGTCGGGGGCCTGTCGCTGGCCGCGGTCGCGGCGCTCCTGTATCGCTCCGTGGGCGACCCCACGATGCTCGTCATCGTCCTGGGCGGGATCATCGTCATTGCCGCCGCGCTGTACCTCGTAGGCCGCGGGCTGGTCTCGGCCATGGGCCGTTTCCGGTCGGGGGTCGGCGTCGCGTGGCGCTACGGGCTCGCGAACGTCGCGCGCCGCGGCCGGGCGAGCGCCGTGCAGGTCGTCGCATTCGGGCTGGGGCTCACGGTGCTGCTGTTGCTGACACTCGTACGCACTGACCTGCTCGACGGCTGGCGGCAGACGCTCGACCAGGATGCGCCGAACCATTTCCTGATCAACATACAGCGCAGCGAAACGGAGTCCGTCACGGAGATCTTCGAATCGCGCGGCGTAAGCCCTCCGGACTACGCGCCGCTGGTGCGTGCGCGCATGACGCTGATCAACGGCGGGTCGGTGAAAGACCGCGAGTACCCGGCGGAAGACGCGCAATGGTTCGTGAATCGCGAGCAGAATCTCTCCTGGGCTGAAGAACTGAGTTCCAGCAATGAACTGCTGGAGGGTCAGTGGTGGCCGCCCGGCTATGACGGACCACCGCTGGTGTCGATCGAGGAAGAGGTCGCGCTCGAGACGGGTCTCGGGATCGGCGACGTGCTGGAGTTCGAGATTGCGGGCCAGCAGCTGGAGGCGAGAATCGCGAGCGTGCGCCGCATCAACTGGGATTCGTTCATGCCCAACTTCTTCCTGGTGCTGTCTCCGGGTGCACTCGACGAGTACCCGGCAACGTTCATCGCCAGCATGCGCGTCGAGGACGATCAGAAAACGGCGCTCGTGGACCTGGTGCGTGAACACCCGACGATCTCGGTGATCGACCTCGATTCGATCCTGCAGCAGGTGCGCAGCATTATCGAGAAAGCCTCGCTGGCCGTGCAGGCCGTGTTCTTTTTCACGCTCGCGGCCGGGATCGCCGTACTGTTTGCGGCGGTGCAGTCGACGATCGACGAGCGCCGTTTCGAGAGTGCGATGTTGCGGGCCCTCGGCGCGCAGAAACGTATCGTGTTCTCGGGCGTGATGGCAGAGTTCGCCGCGCTCGGGGCAGCCGCGGGCATCCTGGCGTCGGCCGGCGCATCCATCCTCGCCGCGGTCCTTGCCACCCAGCTGTTCGACCTGCCGTATACATTCAACCCGCTGCTGTGGGTGGCCGGCGTAGCGGCCGGGCTGTTCGTGGTTTGCGCCAGCGGCTACTTTGCCGCACGCAGCGCCATTAATTCGGCGCCCGTCGACGTGCTGCGGGGAGCACCGGTTTGAGCGTGGATAAACTCTCCTGCGGCGTCGTGCTGGCGCGTGCCACAGACGACGGCTATGTCACGCTGTTGCTTCGTGCCTACCATCACTGGGACTTCCCGAAAGGCCTCATGGAGGAGGGAGAAGAACCGCTCCAGGCGGCGCTTCGCGAGCTTCGCGAAGAGACCGGCATCGCAACTGCAGAGTTCGAATGGGGCGAGCGGCACATGGAGACGGGCCCGTACAGCCGCGGCAAGACGGCCCGCTATTACCTGGCGCGCACGGGCGAGGAGACAGTCGTGCTGGGGCCCTCGCCGGATACGGGAGAGCCCGAACACCACGAGTGGCGTTGGGTAAGCTTCGACGAAGCCTATGACCTTGCCTCGCCACGCGTGCGCCAGGTCGTGCGCTGGGCGCGGCAGATCATCGGCACCTAGCTCCAATTAGGGGACAGTGACTTAAAGTGCCAGGGACTTTTTGTCCCTGGCACTTTAAGTCACTGTCCCCTTTTCTCCGCCTGGCACTTTTAGTCACTGTCCCCAAATTGGGTTTCCCCTGATAGCATAGGGTTTTTGCGGCGCGGATAATTAAGAATCATGCGCTGGCGACGCATCGCATTCCGGGCCACGTCCAGCAACTTCGCGCCGATCGTCGTCGCGCTCGACGGCAAACTCGCATTGAGTAATTAGCAATGAAAAAAATTGTCGAACTCTGTTTCACGGCACTTGCAATATCGTTTGTCGCCGGCTGCGCGACGATCGACTACGACTATCCGCGAACAGAGTCGTATTTCCTGCCGGACACATCGGATACCGAGCTGGCAGAGGGCATCGAGCCCATGGTCGCGCGGCATCCGCCGGACCAGTCCGGTTTTTACCCTATGAATGACGGAGTCGATGCGCTGGCAGCACGCCTGTTGCTCGCGAAGCAGGCCGAGAAAAGCATCGACGTGCAGTACTACCTGATCAAGAACGATATCGTGGGCAGGGCATTTATCTACTCCCTGCTGCAGGCGGCCGATCGCGGCGTTCGGGTACGGCTCCTGCTGGACGACATGTTCACGTCCGGTTACGACGTCGGCATGGCCGCGCTGCACTCTCATCCGAACTTCGAAATCCGCATTTACAACCCGTTCCACCGTGGGGCGGCCGGAAGAGCACAGAGCGCCCTAACCGGTTTCGGCCGAATAAATCGCCGCATGCACAACAAGTCGTTCACCGTCGACAACCAGATAACGATCATCGGCGGGCGCAACATCGCCGATGAGTACTTCGGGGTGCGAGAAGATGCCAAGTTCGGCGACCTCGACGTCGTCGGGATCGGTCCCGTCGTGCAGGACGTGTCCAACATGTTCGACACGTACTGGAATCACGAGACGGCGCTACCGGCGCCGGCCTTCGTCAAGGAGCTGGATGATCCGGAAACTGCGCTGCAGGCGTTGCGTGATCGCCTCGCGACGGCGCTCGACGATGTCGGCGACTCCAAATACGCTGAAGCCGTTCGTGCGCGATTCCTGCAATATCTCGAGAGCGACCAGAATCTCTTCGAATGGGCGACCTACAGGCTGGTTGTCGATTCGCCGGACAAAGGCATCAAATCGAAGGCGAAAGAGGCCGATTCGATCACGACGCCCCTGGTCGAGTCGCTGCTCTCGGCCGAGAGGGAGCTGATCATCCTGTCGCCCTATTTCGTGCCGATGAAGACCGGCGTTGAGGGGCTCTCGGAGCTGCAGAAGCGCGGCGTCAACGTGATAATCATTACCAATTCGCTGGCGGCCAACAACCAGTTCACGGTGCATGGCGGATACGCACCATCGAGGAAGCCGCTGCTCGAAGCGGGGGTGACGATCTACGAGGTCCGACCGGATGCGGACGTGGCAGGCACGGAGTTTGTGGATGCGAGCGGCGCCAAGGCGACCCTGCATACCAAGGCATTCATCGTCGACGACAAGGAAGTCTTCATCGGCTCATTCAACTTCGACCCGCGGTCGGCCAATCTCAATACGGAGCTCGGCGTTCTCATCCGCGATCCCGAGCTGGCCCTGCTCTATTCAGTGGTAATCGACGAAGCGCTCAGGGACAAGACATTCGAAGTCTTCCTGAGTGACGAGGGCAAGCTCCGCTGGCGCGGCTACAAGAACGGCGAGGAAATCATCTACGACAAGGAACCCGAGACGACCTGGGGTCAGCGAACCAAGGCCTGGTTCGCGCGAATCATCCCGAAGAGCCAGCTCTAGGCCTATTTCATCGTTGCGGGTACCTTGCTGCCCGCCGTAAACGGGTACTTGGCGAAGTACTTGGCTACGCCTTTGTTTACAACGTCCTCGAGTTCCTCAAGGTCTTTCTGACTGACGCGGCCGGTGCCAACAGCTTCCCAGATCAGCTTCTTCTTGCGCGCATCGACGAGATCGATATTGAAGGTCCCCTCAGTGTACTGGGAGACGTGCGTTTCCTGCGCATAGCCGTAGCCCATCCAGGGATCGTAAAAACCGCCGCGGTAGCCGTAGTAGCCCCCGTGCATCGGGGCAGGCGTCGTGCGGACGTCGGTCTTTTCCTTGAGGATGGCATTGAAGTTGACGAGCAGGTCAGGGTCGTCCGACAGGGTATAGCCACGCAGTTCCATTTCGCGAGTGATCGCAGCCACCATGTACTTGGAGAAAAAGCTCTGGTAGTTCGTGCTCTCCGGGCCGGCATCCTGGAAGAAGTTGAACGTCGAATACTGACTGAAATCGGCTGACGGATCGTAGTCAGAGCGGATATTGTCGGAGGCGCAACCACTGGCGCCCGCCGCGAGGATAAGGAGGCTCGCGATTGTTACAATTCTGTAAAACCTTTTGATTAGCATCAGATTTCTCCACTCGCTTCAAGTCTGAACATGCCTGCCGGCTTGCGCCTCGACAGCAACAACATTTGCCGGTCGAGCGCCTGTTTTTCGGCACGCCACTATATACTGATGCTGAGACACAGGAAACTCCCGGCAGGTGAAACAGAGTCGATGAGCCCGTCAAAATCTGCACTGATTCTCATTACGTTTCTGGCCATCAGCGCCTGCGGCGGCTACGAGCCCGGACTCAACCAGGTCTTCC
>CAMYJB010000004.1:2820-34927 GCA_947258565.1 uncultured Woeseiaceae bacterium | reverse complement strand
GGGACTTCCGCGACGATTACGTGAACAGGCCGCGGGCGGCGCTGGCGCAAGTGAATCCCGCACTCGGCGCGGCGATCAGGGAGTACGAGGCATCTCTCGAAGCAGGGGGAAGCGAAAAGGAAGAAGCAGCGCGGTGAGACTCGTGGCCATGGCTTGCACGCTCGCGCTTGCGGGCTGTTCCGGCGATCCAGGCGAGTCCGGAGGACTGTCGAAGCAGCAGCCACATGGCGCCAATCACTCCGACGTTTCCAGAGCGCCGATCCCGGTGGAGCAGGAGATCGGGCCGCCAGGCAGGCGCCTGAGGGGGCATCTCGTATGGGGCCACGAAAGCCGCAGCTTCACGGGCTGCGACGACGGCCCGGAAGGCTGGGTGATCAATGAGTCCGGCGATGAAATCGTCGAGATATACGAAGAGCTGACATCGGCGCCTTACCAGCCGATGTTCGTCGAGGTTCAGGGCGAATGGACCGCGGCGCCGGCGCAAGGCTTCGGTGCCGAGTTCGATAAAGCGCTGCGGATTACGCAGCTGATCCGTGCCGAAAACGAGGGTTTCGGCTGCCGACTCGAGCTGCACGGCGCGCTGTTCATAGCAAGTGGCAATGAGCCGTCCTGGCAGTTGCGGATCGGCGAGGGGGGAATCTTCATGCGCTCGATGGACGCGCCAGGCGAAATCGAATTTCCCGCGCCTCGGATGCGCGGGCAGCCGCCGCACGTCGTCTTCGAAGCGAACCGCCCGGAGCCAGGAATAATCGTCTCGCTCGAGCAGCGCCGCTGCATCGATAGCATGTCCGGTGCGCGCTATGCCTGGGCGGCGACCGTGGATACCGGCGGCCGGCAGTTCACGGGTTGCGCCGCCGAGGGTTTTTAGACCATGCTTGGACTGCTCGATGGCAGCCCTGAAGCGATGAAGGTTCTGACGCGAATTATCCTGATCTTTTTGGCCGCGCCGGCAGTACATGCCGGCGGTTTCCTCGACTACATCCGTAACTACGACCTCAACGACTACGCGCTGGGCATCGCCTACAGCATCAGCGAAAGCCCTTATGCCGGTAGTGCGAGCAACGGCTTCGCGTACCCTTACCTCACGAGCTTCCGGCACAGCGCGTTCACGGATGACTGGCTGATCCTGACCGGTGGCGACGTCGGGGTACGCTGGGTGAATGACAGCGGCTGGGTGCTGGGCGCGGTTGCCCGAGTTCGAACTGAAGGCACGGACAACACGTTGCTCGACGAACTGGCCGATATCGACATCCGCAAATGGCGGGTCGAGGCGGCACCGCTGGTCGGCTGGCGCCGCTGGCCCGTGCATTTCGAACTGAAGTGGTACAACGAGATATTCAGCAGCTTCGGCGGGCCTACGACCGAATTCAGCATGTCGCTGCCACGGGACCATCCGTGGGGCTGGTTCGTGCCGGCTGTGACGCTGGTGCATAACAGCGCCGGGTTCAACCGCTATTACTATGGTGTGTCGGAGTCGGAGGCGCGTCCGGGGCTCGATCCCTACGACCCGGATTCGTCGACGAACGTGAGGGTGGGCGTGAGCACCGGCTATGCCATCAATAACCGGTGGCTGCTGTCCGTGTCGCTGAATCACGAGTGGCTCGCATCCGAGATCTCCGGCAGCCCAATCGTCGACAAGAACTCGGTCTGGTCAGGAAATATCGGTATCGCGTACAACAACGATATTTTTCGTCCACGTGACTATGAAGGCGAGCTGTTTCGATCCGCGGGCCTGGAATTCCGGGTCGGGATGTACAACAACCTAACCGACAGCAAGATCATCCAGGCGCCGGTGGACGGCAGCCCGCCGGAGGAAATCGATGTCGAGGACGTCCTCGGCGTCAACCGCAGGAAGAACATCATTCATTTCGAGGGCGTGTGGCGGTTCGCCCATTTCCACCGGCTGGAGGTCGGTCACTTCCAGCTCGGCCGTGATTCGGAGACCACACTGTTGACGGACATCAGGCTGGGCGGCGAGGTTTTTCCCGAGGGTACGCGGATCGCCGTGGACGCGGAGCTGCGCATAACCAAGATCGCTTACGGGTTCTCGCTCATGAACGACGCGCAAAAAGAACTCGGCATCCTCGCCGGGATACACATTACAAACTACGAAGCGCTCGTCGTCGCACCCGACACGGGACGGAGTGCCGAGACATCGATCAACACGCCCTTGCCCGTGATCGGCGCATACGGCAGCGTCGCGCTCGGCCCCAGGACCGATCTCAGCGCGAACCTGCAGCTGTTCCGCATGGAGTTCGATCATTACTCGGGGTCGCTCAACAATTTCTACCTGGGGTTCGCGCATTACTTCAGCGACACGATCGGCGCCGGTATCGGGTATAACGTTTACCTGATGAACCTCGACTCTGCCGACGACGATCTGCGTGGTTCGCTGAAAATGCAGCACCATGGGCCGATCGTGTTTGCGAGTTTCAACTTCTGACGAGGCCGGGGATGGCGTTCGGAAAATCGTATTGGATCCTGGTACTGGCTGGCCTGGTCTTGCTGGGCGGATGCGGAGAGCAGCGCAATTCCTTTCGCCTGTTGGTGCCGGCACATCCGTTTGACAAGGAAGTCGCCGCGGAGCTGGTCGCGGTGTTCGAGCAAAATTCGAGGCACCGGATCGAGCTAGTCCCCTTGCCGGAAACATTCGAAACGGCGCTGGACGCGCTCGAGGAGGGATACGCCGACCTTGCCCTGGTATCGAATGCCCAGCCCTACCGCAAGGGCATCACGACCGTGATGCCGTTCTATCCGACGGTGCTGCACATCCTGTACCGTCGAGGGCGCTCTGCCGACAACGCGGAGAACCTGTTGCGCGGGGCCACCGTCAATGCCGGCCCCGTCGGCTCGGCGTCGAGACAGTTGCTGACCGGTATTATAGATAGCCTCGATATCGAGGCGAGCGACGTGACGTTCGTCGACAAGCCCGAGACGCTCCCGGACGTCAACGTGGTCTACGTGCCGATTTCGCCGGAGCGTCTGCGCAGCCTGCTGGGACAGGAGGGCGTTGCCGGAGAGTACAGGTTTCTGAGCTTCGGCGCGCCGCAAGAAGTGGGTGCCGGCGGGGAAATCGACCGGGCGCTACTACTCAACCCCCGCGTTTCGCCGTTCATCATCCCGGTAGGGATCTACGGCGACCTCCCCGAAGAGCCGGTGCTGACGCTCGCGGTTGATAAGCTGCTGGTCTCGAGGCCAGGCATCGATGCCACCGTGGTGTATGACCTGATCAGTGAAATCCGGCGCCTGCAGCCCGCGCTCGCCGCCACGCGCCCGCAGCTGTTCCAGGAACTGAGCGCCGAGTTCGACGCGTCAGGTTCGACTTTCGTGCTGCACCCGGGGACGCAGGCGTTTATGCAACGCGACGCGCCGACATTCTACGAGCGGTATTCGGGCGTGGCCGAGGTTCTGGTGACCCTCGTAATAGGCCTTATCAGCGGCAGCTACGCCGTGGTACAGATATACAATCGCCGGCGCAAGAATCGCATCGATCGCTTCTACACGGATGTCATGGCGATCCGGGACTCGATCAACGAACGCAGCTCGGTCAACGAACGCGCGGCTGCGGTCGAGCGTGTCAGGGAGCTGCAGAACAAGGCCTTCGACTTGCTGGTCCAGGAGAAGCTCGCCGCCGACGAGAGTTTTCGTATTTTCGTAACCCTGTCAAACGATATTATTGCCCAACTCAAATAACAGCCGGACCGTTGCCGTTTTCGTCGTGCCCGCAGGTACCCCGGAGCCGGGCAGCGCCGGCGTCGTCGAGGCGCCCTGAGTCCGGGCCCGCGAACTACCAGGCCCTCACGGGGCCCATGTCCATGTGCACGAAGTCGGATTTCGGGTAGAAGCCGACGCCGCCGCGCTGCAGTCGTATCGCCGTATCTCTCAGTGCGGTGGTGCGGATGCCGCGCAGCCGCACATCGATGGCGTTGCCCGTCACGTGCTGGCTGTTTTTGGCGACCCCGCTCGTGGTTGCTCGCAGCATGTCGTTCGTCTGCGGTGAGCGGTACGCGGATATCACCTCGATGGTAGCCTCCGGGCCGAGCTCGTTGCGTATATCGTGCAGCAGGTCGAGCAGCTCCGGGTTTATCTTGGTGGTTTCGCCCGTACGAAAATCCTTGAGGAAGCGATTTATCTCGTCGAGGGCGGAGTCGACGTATTCACCGTTGGCGTAATAGACGACCTCCAGGCTGAGGCGGGTGTGGGTGTGGTAGAGGGACAGCTGCCGGGCATCCGCGGCGCGTACGGGCTCAGGCGGCGTAACAGAAGCCGTGCCCGCAAGTGCGGCCAGAGCCAGAGCTATGACGATTCGTCTCGTACTTCTCGCCATGGTGCGTTTCCGGATACCCAATTGCCTTCGAAGCGCCGAATATTATCACCGGATGCGAAAAATTCAGCCGAACGGATCACACACGGCCGCGAGACAGCCGCGCGCCGGAGATCCGCTACACGATTCGATTGCGTTCGATCCCGTCGAGAAATGCCCTGGTGTTCGTGGCCAGTTCGTCTATGGCATTCTGGCGGGCTTCATCTGTCGCCCAGGCGATGTGCGGCGTGACGATGAGGTTGTCCCCCTCGTAATCGAGCAAGGGGTCCCCGCCGACGGGCGGTTCCTCGGGCAATACGTCGACCGCGGCTGCGGCAATCTCCCCGCTTGCGAGAGCGTCCGCCAGCGCCTGCGAATCGACGAGGCCGCCGCGGGCGGTATTGACGAGGATCGCGGTCCGCTTCATGGCCTCGAACTCGCGGGCGCCGAACAAGCTCCGGGTATCGTCATTGAGCGGGCAATGCAGGCTGATGGCGTCTGCCTCGGCGAGCAACCGGTCAAAGCCCACGCGGTCGTCCGGCACCGTCTCCGCACCGGGGCGCGCCGAGACGAGCACGTTCATGCCGAATTCCCGCGCAATGCGGGCAACACCCTGGCCCAGCGCGCCGTAACCCACGACGCCGAGCGTCATCGCGGACAGCTCTTTCACCGGATAGTGAAGCATGCAGAAGTCGGTCGATCGCTGCCAGTCACCGGCACGCACCGATCGGTGGTATCGCTCGAGACTGTGGGTCAGCGACAGCAGCACGCCGAAGACGTGTTCGACGACAGACTGCGTGCAGTAGTGGCGGATGTTGGCGACCGCGATGCCGTGCTCCTTCGCGCAGTCCGTGTCAATGTTGTCGGTGCCCGTCGCCGTTAGCGCGATGAACTTCAGCTTCGGCGCATTTTCGAGCAGCTCGCGCGTCAGGCGGATCTTGTTGGTAAAGACGATCTCGGCGTCACCTATCCGGCCCGCGACCGTCGCATCCGGCGAGTCCTCATAAATCACCAGTTCCGAGACCAGGCTTTCCAGTTCCCGCAGGTCGAGTCCTGCACCCATCGTGCCGAAGTCCAGGAATACAGCTTTCATCGATAATTGAGGTAACCTCTGACGGATTCGAGACGATGAACGATCAATTCTGGAAACGCAAATCGCTGTCGGAGATGACAGATACCGAGTGGGAGTCCCTGTGCGACGGCTGCGGGATGTGCTGCATGCTCAAAGTCCAGGACGAGGATACCGGTGACGTCTTCTATACCGACGTCGCATGCCGCCTGTTCGATATCGAAACCTGCCGCTGCACGGACTATGCGAACCGGGCGAAGCAAGTCGCGGACTGCCTGGTGCTGACGCCCGACGAAAAGGAAGCCTACGAGTGGTTGCCGGACAGCTGCGCGTACCGCCGCCTCGCCAACGGGCAGGATCTGCCCGGCTGGCACCCGCTCGTGACCGGCCGGCCGGAATCGGTGCACGAAGCCGGGATTTCCATGCAGGGCAAAGCGATCTCGGAAAACGATGCCGATGAATGGACCGTGCTGAGGAGTGTCTGCGGTGACTGATCACCCGACCGTTCCGCTTGCATCGTATAGAGAATATTCCATCGGGGAGATGCGCGAGCGGGTCGAGCGCTTCTACGCGGACATGGCGAGGCGCCGCACCGTGCGCGAGTTTTCCGACCGCTCCGTGCCGCGCGACATCATCGAAACGGCCCTGAAGGCTGCCGGCACCGCACCGAGCGGCGCCAACCTGCAGCCCTGGCATTTCGTCGTAGTAAGTAACGCGGATACGAAGAAGAAAATCCGCGAAGCCGCGGAAGCGGAAGAGCGGGAGTTCTACGAACACAGGGCGTCTCCCGAGTGGCTGGCTGCGCTCGAGCCTCTGGGAACCGACTCGTCGAAACCCTTCCTCGAGACGGCGCCGTACCTGATCGCCGTGTTCCTGCAGAAGTACGGCCGGCTCGAGGATGGCCGTAAGGTCAAGCACTACTACCCGATGGAATCGACGGGCCTCGCCACCGGGATGCTGATCACCGCGCTGCACCATGCGGGCCTCGCGACGCTGACCCACACGCCGAGCCCGATGAAATTCCTCAACGAGATCCTGGGCCGGCCGCGGAGCGAGCGGCCGTTCCTGCTCCTTGTCGTGGGCTATCCCGCGGACGACGCGCGCGTACCCGACATCGAACGAAAAGAGCTAGCGGAATTCACCACCTTCGTTGACGACCTGCCGTAGAGTGCTTCTGCGGCTCGTATCCGGGCCGGCCGGGATGTTCCTCGACCGAAGTAAAGCGCAGCCGTGCGCAGCACGGCGAGCCATGAGGGAGAGGAATCAACCCGTCGGCCCGCAGATGTCAGCGCCTCGACAAACACCCTGGTCGTCGACAACGAACCCAAGCGCGATCGATCACCCGGTATTCTGCATTCCCTGCGCGATGCCGTTGACGCTCGCGAGCAGCGCGTCGAACAACTCCTCGTCTTCCCGGTTGGATGCGCGCCAGCGCTGCAGCAGGTCCACCTGCATGAGGCTCATGGGATCGACGTACGGGTTGCGCAACATGATCGCGCGCTGCAGCGTGATATCGCCCTCCAGCAAAGCCTCGTGGTCGGAGTACTCGAGGATCAGGTTGCGGGTCAGCTCGAACTCGTCTTTTATGATCGGGAATAATGTGCCGTGCAGGTCTCCGGCAAGTTCCGAGTAGAGCTTCGCGATACCGAGGTCGGCTTTCGCCAGCACCATCTCCGCATCGGCCGTCAGCGCGCGCATGAAATACCATTCCACGAACATCTTGCGGAAGGCCGCATCCTCGAATTCTTCCGCTGCCCTGGCGAGGCCCGAGCCGATGCCATACCAGCCGGGCAATACGAATCGCGCCTGCGTCCAGGCAAATACCCACGGTATCGCGCGCAGTGCATGGACGCCGCCCTTCTTGCGGCGTGCCGAGGGCCGCGAGCCGATGCGCATGCGCTCGATGACGTCTATCGGTGTGGCGAGCCTGAAATAGTCGTAAAACTCGGGCGTATCGTAGACGAGTTTGCGGTAAGCCTTGCGGCTCTCCTCGGCGACCACGTCCATCATGGCGTGCCAGTCCGGATCGTCATTGCCACGGTGCCGCGGCATGGCCGTCGCGAGGGCCAGCGAGCCGACTACCTGCTCGAGCGTGCGCAACGCGATGCCGCGCAGCCCGTACTTCTCGTTGATGATCTCGCCCTGCTCGGTCACGCGCAGCCGGCCGTTCACAGTCCCGGGCGGCGCGCCGAGCACCGCGACGTGCGTCTTGCTGCCGCCGCGGCTGATGGTGCCGCCGCGTCCATGGAACAGGGTCAGCTCAATGTCGTGAGATTCGACGGCATTGACCAGTGTCTGTTGCGCGCTTTGCAGCGCCCAGCGCGCGCTTGCGAGCCCGCCGTCCTTGTTGCTGTCCGAGTAACCGATCATGACGATCTGGCGTTCGCCGCGGGTCTTCATGTGTTCGCGATAGAACTCCGACGACAGCAGTTCGTCGAGGATCTCCGGGCCCCGGTTGAGATCGTCTACCGTCTCGAGCAAAGGCGCGACGTCCAGCGGCACCTCGCCGCGGCGATTGTGCAGCTCGCTCCACTGCGCCAGCAACAACACGGACAGTATGTCGTCGGCGCCCTGCGTCATGCTGACGATGAACGGACCGATGGCGCGCTTGCCGTACTTGCGCCGGCAAAAACCGATCGCCTGGAAAACGGCGATGGTCTTGCGCGCCTGCGTGCTCAGGTGCTCGGGGACGCCTTCGCGGGATTCGATGGCTTCTATGATTTTCTTCGATCGCTCGGCAGACGGCATCTCCATCCAGTCGTCCTCGCCGAGGCATTCGCCGATTACCTCGCGGTGCACGTGTGCATCCTGGCGGACGTCGAGGGTAACGAGTCGGAAACCGAAGGTGTCGATGCGCCTGATCAACCGCCTTACCGGGAAAAGTCCGGCAAATTCGCCCTTGTTCTGCACCAGGCTGTCGTGAATGAGCTGGATATCGTGGCGGAACTCGGAGACCTTCTCGTAGGGGAACAGGTCGTCGTCGTACGTCGACTGCAGGCGCTGCTGTATCAGGCGCAAGAATACGCGATACGGCATATCACGGTGGCGGGCAGGGACGTCGTGGAACGCGTTCTGAAATACGCCATGATAGGTCTCGATCTGCGCCATCATCTCGTCGCTGAAAGCGACCCGGCCTTCCGCCTGGCTCAGCTTCGCCGACAGCTTCGCGCATTCGTTGTAGTAAAGGTCCAGAATGAGTGCGCGCTGCCGGGCAAGCGTCGAGCGTATGGTCTTGGCGTTGACGTTCGGATTGCCGTCCATGTCGCCGCCGACCCATGATGCAAAGTTGACGATCGTGGGTACGGTGATCTTTTCACCTTCTTCGCCATAGATGCGCTGAACCGCCGCTTCGACGTCCTCGTAAAACGGCGGCATCGCGCGATACAGGACATCCGTCATGAAGAACAGGACGTGTTCGAGCTCGTCCGCGACGGTCATTTTTTCCGACGGGTGCTCGTCCGTCTGCCAGCCGGTGGTCACGAGCAAACGAATGTTCTGCAACGCCGCGCGGCTTTCCTGCGGGGTCATCGTCGGGTTGATCATGTCGACGAGGTGCCGCACGATCGCCTGCTCCTTGCGCAGGATGGTCCGGCGTGTCGGTTCGGTCGGATGGGCCGTGAATACGGGTTCGATGCGCAACGAGTTCATCAGTTCCTGCAGTTCCGCGGCGCTCATGCCGTTCGCCTTGAGCTTGATGAGGGTGTCTTCGGGCCCGCCCGGCTGGTAGCCCTCGACATCGCGCAGGTATTCGCGTCGCCGCCGGATGCGATGCACCTTCTCTGCCGTATTGACCATCTGGAAGTAGGTCGAAAAACTGCGGATGACCTGCATCGCCATGTCGGGCTCGAGGTTCTCGACGAGGGCGGCGAGTTCCTCGCCCTCGAGCTCGTTGTTCTCGCGGCGGCGAATGGAGCGCAGCCGCGCGTTCTCGACGAACTCGAAGAGATCATCACCGCCCTGTTCGCGGATCAGGTCGCCGACGAGCGTGCCGAGCATGCGGACGTCGTCACGCAGCGCCTGGTCCTTGTCCTCGAACGTGATGTCCTGGCGACGCAGGGTCTTTGGGACGCCTTTATCCATGAACTCGTAGCGGGAGGTTCTCAGTCCCGGAAATTCTCATACTGGAGGGGCAGGTCGACATCGGTTTCCTTGAGCAGGCGGATCGTGGCCTGCAGATCGTCGCGCTTCTTGCCGGTGATCCTGAGCTTATCGCCCTGTATCGCTGCCTGCACCTTGATTTTACTGGCCTTGACGGTCTTGACGAGTCTGCGCGCGAGGTCCGGGTCGATACCCCGGCGCAGAGTGACGTTCTGCCGCGCCACGCTGCCCGTGGTCTCGGGCTCCTGCTCGTCGAGGCAGCCGATGTCGACGCCGCGCTTCGCGAGCTTCTGCCGCAGGATGTCCAGCATCTGTTGCAGCTGGAACTCACTCTGCGACGTGAGGGTAATGACCTGCTTGTCGAGTTCGTACTTCGAGCCGGTGCCCTTGAAGTCGAAGCGCGTGTTGACCTCGCGATTCGCCTGGTCCACGGCATTGGCTGCTTCGTGCGCATCGAAATCGCTGACAACGTCGAAAGAGGGCATCCGTTCAGCCCTCGAGCTGCTTGCGGTACTTCTTGACCAGGTCGAGAAACTCGGGCGTGAGGCCCTCGTCTGCATAGACCGGGTCGCCGAAATCGTCCTCGCGGATCACCTTGTCTCCCGGTACATACGGGATCGCCGCCTCGACACGCTCGAGCGCGGCCGCCAGCAGGTCCGTGATGACGCGCTCGTGGGTAACGCCGGGAAACAGGTCCGCGAGCGCATGTACCCTGGCGGCGTCCTCGGTCCTGAGGTGGATTTCGTAAGTTTCGGAAGTCCTGGTCGGTGCTTGCTCTGCCGCCCAGGCATCGAGCAGTGATTTGAAGGTCATCGTGATGGTCTCGATCGCGGCCGCGTCCGGCGTCGCGACAATAGCAAAATCTCGGCGGGCTGCCCAGTAACAGTTACTGACGCCGGCCGGCGAAACCAGCGAAAATCGGCCGCGAACAAAAAGTAACGACCAGGGACGGATCGTGACCGTAGCAACTGCCGCAGCGGCGGAGCTTTCGTTTGTGGGCTGCGAGGCGCAGTTAGCCGACGCATCACGGACAGCCGGGCTGCGCCGGCGACTGCGGCTTGCGGGAGCCGAAACCCTGGGCGGCCCGGAGCCGCTCGTGAAGCACTACGTGCTCGTCGGAGAAACCGGGCATGGTGACGGGTTCTGGCGAGCACTGTGGGACCTGCGGGCCGAGCCCCGTGTGCAAACGGCCTTCGCGGATCGCGTAATGCCGCAGTGTCCTCTCCTGTCGGCCGAACGAGGGCGTGCAATCGTGTCACCGATCGGACTGCAGGCGCCGGCAGATTCCGCGTGGGTCTGCATGGGCGTCGACCTCATGCGCTTCACGGGTCGCGGCGGCGTGCTCGATGAGGCGGCGCTCAAACAATGTGTCGAGAGCTGCGTCGACGTGGGCGAAGCCCTGCACGACACGCTGGCCTGGCCGACGGCCGACGCGCAGCATGATGCGTGGCTGAACCGGCGGCTCGCTATCGTCCTATCCGGTTTTGGCGACTTGCTGCGTATCAGGGGAATGAAGCCGTCGGACCACGGCAGTTTGCGCTATCTCAACCAGCTGGTGCTCTGCCTGCGCATGTGCGCGCAGTCGCGGTCGCGCGCAATCGCGATACAGTCCGAGCCGCTTCCCGCGATCGCTCTCAGTGATCCGAGTCATGCGCTGCCGCGCGGCAGCATCCGCGACGACTGGCGTCGTCGCTGGCGCGCGGCTGTCCGGGCGACGCTGGTACGCCACCGCAACCTGCTGGTTATCTCGCCATGGAGCCTGTTTCCGGGCGCGGCCCGCGCTGACTACGAATACGCGGAACTGCTGCCGCTGCTGCGCCACGCCGACGCCTGTGCATTTAACCGGAATATGTCTATCCGGCACTGGAATTTCAATCAATTCAAACACTTTCATCAGCGTGCGCGGGCAGTTCTGAAGCAGAGAGTTGCGACTTCACAGATTGCGGAGCACGTATGAACTACGATACGGTCTCGGACCGCGCTCGCCGAAGCGCGACGTGCGATTGCGTAATCGAGGGGACGGATTGCAGCCGATATCACTTGACGCTCACGGAGTGGCGGTACTGATCCTGACCGTCGTCGCGCTGTTCCTGTTTACGCGCGATCGCATTCCGCTCGAGTCATCGTCTCTGACGATCCTGGTGTTGCTCATTGCCGGGTTCGAGCTGTTCCCCTATACGCGCGATGGCGTGGTGGTCATCAAGTCGATCGACTTCTTCGCGGGCTTCGGCAGCGAGGCGCTGGTCGCTATTTGCGCATTGATGATGGTCGGCAAAGCGCTGGAAACGACCGGTGCGCTGCAGCCACTCGCGACCATTGTCGGCCGGGCCTGGTCGAGGAATCCGGTACTCGCCTTGCTGGCCACGCTGATCGCCGGCGCGATCCTCAGCGCCTTCATGAACAATACCCCCATCGTCGTGCTGCTGATGCCGATACTCGTCGGTGCCTCGATCCGCAGCAAGTTCCCGGTGTCGGAAGTGATGATGCCGATGGGCCTCGCGACGATCATCGGCGGCATGTCGACGACCATCGGCACGTCGACGAACCTGCTGGTCGTCGGTATCGCTCAGGACATGGGCCAGCACACGTTTACGCTGTTCGAGTGGGTGCTGCCGGTTTCGATCGTCGGCGGCGTGGCGATCCTGTTCCTGTGGCTGGTCGCGCCGCGCCTGTTGCCGGACCGCACGCCGCTCATGGCGGATACGACACCGCGCATCTTCAGTGGACAGCTGCACATCAAGAAAGGCGGCTTCGCCGACGGCAGCACTTTGTCGGAGGCGCTCGCGAAAGCCGACGGGCAGATGCGGGTCGACAAGATCCAGCGCAGCGAGTCCCTGTTCCTCGCAAAGCTGCCGCAGGTGAAGCTGCAGCCGGGCGATCGCCTGTTCGTCAAGGACTCGCCGGAGAACCTCAAGCACTACGAGCAGGTTCTCGGCGCGACGCTCTATAACGCCGAGGATGAGGAACACCCGGTCGACGACGAGTTTCCGCTCGAAGCCGGCGGGCAGCAGCTCGCTGAAGTCGTCGTTACGCGCGGCTCGCCGCTGCACCTGCGCACACTTGCTGCGGCGCGGTTCTCCGGCAGCTACGGGCTCATGCCGCTCGCGCTGCACCGGGCACGCGCGCCCAGTTCGCAGATCACGGGCGACCTGAACACGATCCGCCTGCGTGCGGGTGACGTATTGCTGGTGCAGGGCTCGAGGGAAGCGATCAACCACCTCAAGGACAGTGGTTCGATGCTGGTGCTGGACGGCACGACCGACCTGCCACAGACGCACCATGCCAAGCGTGCGTTGACCATCATGGCCCTGGTCGTCGCGGCCGCGGCACTGGGCATCCTGCCCATTGCGGTCAGCGCCGTGGTCGGACTCGGCCTCATGCTAGTGACGGGCTGCCTGAGCTGGCGCGATGCGGTGGGAGCGCTGTCGATCCCGGTGATCATGATCATCGTTGCGAGCCTCGCGCTCGGCAAGGCGCTGCTGGGGACCGGCATGGCGGACTACATCGCCATGGGTTTCGTCACTGCGACGTCGGCGCTGCCGCCGGGGATGATTCTCAGCGCCTTCATGTTGCTGATGGCGCTGCTGACGAACGTCGTATCCAATAACGCAGCGGCCGCGATCGGGACGCCTATCGCCATCGGTATCGCGCAGCAGCTCGGCGTGCCGGCCGACCCGTTCATCCTGGCGACGCTGTTCGGCGCCAACATGAGTTTCGCAACGCCCTATGGCTACCAGACCAACCTCCTGATCCTGAGCGCCGGCGGCTACAAGTTCACGGATTTCCTGCGCGTCGGTATCCCGTTGACCGTCATCATGTGGATCGGTTTCTCGCTGGTCCTGCCGGCGCTTTATTCCCTGTAACACTGCGGCGCAGAGCGTTGTTCTTGACGGCGGGGCGACGGGGCGGTAATACTCCGGGCTATGAACGCTCGGCTCGCAAACGTCTGGTGGTGGCAGCTCTCGTAGGAGAGGGTTGCTGGCCGACCGTTAGCTGAGCAAAAGGAAACCAGAAGCCCGTCTCCGCCGCCGTGGAGACGGGCTTTTTTATTGGAATGAAGATGCAGGCACCTTTCGACATTGCGGCCGATCTGGACACGCCCGTCTCGGCGTTCCTGAAACTCGGCCCGCTGCAGCCACGCTTCCTGCTGGAGAGCGTCGAGGGTGGCGAGCGCCTCGCGCGCTATTCCTTCCTCGGTTTCGGTGACGCGCTCGAGGTGCGCATGGATGCGAGCGGGCTCAGCGTCGACGGGGAGACCCGGCCGCGGCCGGCGACGCAGGATGAATACCTGGGCGCGCTGCGCGCCGCGCTTGCCAAAGCGCCGCGCCCCCAACCCGATGTCGAGGGGCTGCCGTTCTCTGGCGGGCTGGTCGGCGTGTCGGGTTACGACGTGGTCAGGCTGTTCGAGCGCCTGCCGCGCGATACCGAGCCGCAGACGACCGTGCCCGATGCCGCGTTCTCGGCCCCGACCTCGTTCCTGGTCTTCGACCACCTGACGCGCCGCGTTGCGTTGCTGCACGATGGACCGGACGTGGAGCGGCAGGCGCTGCGTAGCGAGGTCATCGACCGGCTTCGGGGACCCGTCCCTGCCGCGAATACTGACGTGCAGATATCGCCGGCAACGGCCAGCCTGAGCGAGATGGAATTCACGGACCGGGTGAATGCCTGCAAGGAGTATATTGCGGCCGGCGACATCTACCAGATCGTGCTCTCCGTCCTGTTTCGCGGCCGCTCGAACGTGCAGCCCTTCGAGGTGTACCGGGCGATGCGGCTCCTGAACCCGTCGCCCTACATGTTCTTTTTCCAGTTCGACGATCTCGCGGTCGTCGGCTCGTCCCCCGAAGCGCTGGTCCGCCTGCACGGCAGCCGCGCGTCGCTGCGGCCGATCGCGGGCACCCTGCCGCGGGGCGCAACGACGGCGGAGGACCTGGCCAACGAAAAGGCGCTGCTCGCGGACCCGAAGGAGGCAGCCGAACACGTGATGCTCGTCGATCTTGCGCGCAATGATCTCGGCCGGGTAGCGCGCGCGGGCACCGTCCACGTCGATCCCTACCGCGCGATCGAGCGCTACAGCCACGTCATGCACATCGTGAGCGGTGTGCAGGGTGAGCTCGACAACCGCTTCGACCAGTTTGACCTGTTCGCGGCGAGCTTTCCCGCGGGCACGCTGGTCGGCGCACCCAAGGTGCGCGCCATGGAGATCATCGAGGAAATGGAGCAGGTCGGGCGGGGACTGTATGCCGGCACGGCGGGCTATTTCGGTGCCGGCGGCGACATGGACCAGGCGATCACGATCCGCACACTGGTGTTTTCCGGCGATGAGTACAGCTTCCAGGCCGGCGCGGGTATCGTTGCCGACTCGGTGCCGGCGCGCGAGTACCAGGAAGTGCTGGCGAAAAGCGCGATCCTGCGCCGTGCGCTCGAGATTGCCGGGGAGGGTTTGTGATGGCCGACAACTTCGATCGCGTGCGCATGCTGCTCATCGACAATTACGACTCCTTCACTTACAACCTCGTGCAGGCGTTCGCAGCGCAGGGCGCTGACGTCATGGTGTACCGCAACGATGCGATCACCGTGGAAGAGGCGAAAGCACTCGCGCCGACACACCTGGTCATTTCCCCGGGGCCGGGGCGACCCGAAGACGCCGGCGTATCGCTGGCTATGATCGCGGCATTCGCGGAAGATATCCCGATACTCGGCGTCTGCCTGGGACACCAGAGTCTCGTGCACCATTTCGGTGGCGCGATCGTGCGCGCCGAGCGCCTCATGCACGGCAAGACCTCGATGGCGAAGCACGACGGCAAGACGATTTTCGAGGGCCTCTCGCAACCCTTCGAGGTCGGCCGATATCATTCCCTGTGCGCGCAACCGGAAACTTTGCCCGACGTCCTCGAACTCACGGCCGAGACGGAGCGTGGCGAGATCATGGGCGTGCGCCACAGGACCCTGCCGCTCGAAGGCGTGCAGTTTCACCCCGAGAGCGTATTGACGCCCGAGGGCGACCGCCTGATGGCCAACTTCATGCGGATGACGTCATCATGACCACGGCCGGCACGGCAGCGAAGCTGAGCGCTCTCCTCGACCGCCTGCTGAACGGCGAGGCGCTCACCGAGGACGCGGCTTACGAACTCATGCAGCGTTTCGCAGCGGGCGAACTGGATCCCGCACTTGCCGGCGCGTTCCTGGCCGGCCTGCGCGCGAAGGGCGAGACCGCGGACGAAGTGCGCGGGTTTGCGCGGGCAATGCGCGAGCTCGCCGTGCATCCGTCGATTCCGGCCGGCACGCCGACAGTCGATACGGTCGGCACGGGGGGCGACGGTTCCGGCAGCCTGAACCTGTCGACGGGTGCCGGCCTGCTCGCGGCGGCCTGTGGGGTGCGTGTCGTGAAGCACGGCAACCGCTCGGTGTCGTCGAAGTCGGGCAGTGCCGATATGCTCGAGTGTCTCGGCATGCCGTTGCCCCTGCACGAAAAAGAGGCGGTTGCCTGCCTCGACGCGACCAACTTTACGTTCCTTTTTGCTCCCGCGTACCACCCGGCGATGAAGGCTGTCGTGCCGGTGCGCGGCGCGATGGGCGTGCGCACGGTCTTCAACATGCTCGGGCCCCTCACCAACCCGGCGATGCCGCCGACGCAACTGATCGGTGCCTGGAGCCTGGATGCGGCGGAACTGATGGCCGACGCACTGGCAGGCCTGGAAATCCAGCGCGCGTTCGTCGTGCACGGCGAGCCGGGCTGGGACGAGGCGACGCCTGTCGGCGAGTTCGTGCTGTTCGATGTGCACGACGGCAAGGTCGCGCGCACGACGCGCACGCCGGAAGATTACGGGCTCGCCCGTTGTGCGCCCGAGGATCTCGCCGGCGGCGATGCTGCGCACAATGCGATGGAACTGGCGCGTGTATTTACCGGCGAAGACAAAGGCCCGCACCGCGATGCACTCCTGATGAGCACGTCACTGGTGCTCGAAGTACAGGGAACGGCCGGCGACGCGATGCACGGCGTCGAGCTTGCGAACGCGGCGCTCGACAAAGGCGATGCCGCTGATTTGCTAACCCGATTACGGGCACATTTCGAAAGCCGATGAGCGACTTCCTGCAGCAAATGGCGAAACTCTCGGCAGAACGCGCCGGCGCTGCAGGCAGTATCCGTGCCGGCGAGCTCGACAAGCCGGTGGCTCCGCTGCAGCTCGGCGACTTCGACATCATCGCGGAGCTCAAGGGCCGCTCGCCTGCGGAAGGCGAACTGGCCGGCGCCGATCTCGATCGCCTCAGGCAGGCCCGTGAGTATGTCCGTGGCGGCGCCGCCGCGATCTCGGTGCTGACAGAGCCGAGTCGATTCGACGGCACGCTCGCGCACCTCGAGGAGGTCGCCGCTGCCGTGCCGGACACTGCCGTCATGCGCAAGGATTTCCTGGTCGAGCCGGTGCAGGTGCTCGAGGCGCGAAAAGCCGGGGCCAGCGGTGTACTGTTGATTGCGGCAATGCTCTCCGACGCCAAACTGCGCGCGATGCTCGATAGCGCGTTCGAGCTCGGCATGTTCGTGCTGCTCGAGGCTTTCGACGAGGATGACCTGGCGCGCAGCAATGCGCTGCTGGACAACCCGCCCGACCACGATCGTGCTGCGGCCGGCAAATTGCTCGTGGGCGTGAATACCCGCAACCTGCGCACGCTGGAGGTCGACAACAAACGCCTGGAACGACTGGCGCCGCTGTTGCCGAATGCGCGTTGCGTTGCCGAGAGCGGACTCAGGACGGCCGCCGACGCGGCCGCCGTCGCAGGCTGGGGCTACAGCCTGGCTTTGGTGGGCAGCGCGCTGATGCGAAGTGAAGACCCTGCGGGCCTGGTAAGAGACATGCGGACCGCGGGCGGCGCGAGGGTGGCGGCTTGAGCCTGCTCGTGAAAATCTGCGGCCTGCGCAAAGCCGACGACGTCAAGGCGGCTGTGAGCGCCGGCGCCGATGCCGTGGGTTTCGTGTTCGCAAAGTCCGTGCGGCGGGTATCAGCGGGCGACGCCCGCAAGCTGACTCAGTACCTGCCGAAGCGCGTGCGGCGTGTCGCCGTCATGCGGCACCCTTCGCAGAGCGAGTGGCAGGAGGTGCTCGACACCTTCGCGCCCGACGTCCTGCAGACGGACATCGACGATTTCGAGTCGCTCGATGTGCCGGACTCGGTGGAGCGCTGGCCGGTTATCCGCGAGGGCTGGGCCGGCATCGAAGGCAGGCTGCCCGAAGTATTCCTGTACGAAGGCATACGCAGCGGCGCCGGCCAGACCGTCGACTGGCAGCGTGCGGCAGCGATCGCAACGCGGGGCCGCATGATCCTTGCCGGCGGGCTCGGTGTCGACAATATCGCGACGGCGATCCGGACCGTCCATCCGCATGGGGTCGACGTATCGAGCGGCGTGGAATCCCGCCCCGGACGCAAGGACCCGGGTCTCATCCGGTTATTCATCAAGGCGGCACGCGCCGTGGAGAAACAGGCATGACTTCTTTAATACAGGCGGGCGAGGCGGAAGCGCTGCTGCAGGCCGCGATCAACGGCAAACTACCCGACGCGCGCGGGCGCTTCGGGCCTTTCGGCGGGCGCTACGTCCCCGAGACCCTGGTGCCGGCGTTCGAGCGCCTCGAGGCCGGTGTCAAAGAGCATCTGCACGATCCGCAGTTCCAGGCCGAGTTCCAGCGCGAGTTGCGCGAGTGGGTAGGCCGACCCACCGCGCTGACCTACGCCGGGCGGCTCAGTGAACGCTGGGGCGCCGATGTCTGGCTCAAGCGCGAGGACCTCGCGCATACGGGGGCCCACAAGATCAATAATGCGATCGGGCAGGCGCTGCTTGCGAAACGGCTGGGTGTCGAACGCGTCATCGCGGAGACCGGCGCCGGCCAGCACGGTGTTGCCTCGGCCGCGGCCTGCGCGCGCGTCGGGTTGCCCTGCGCCGTCTACATGGGTGCGGTGGATATCGAGCGGCAGGCACCGAACGTCGACCGCATGCGACGCCTCGGGGCCGAGGTGGTTGCGGTCGAGTCGGGCGACAAGACATTGCGCGCGGCGATCGATGAGGCACTTCGCAAATGGGTCACCGATCCGGCGGGGATTTACTACCTGCTGGGGTCGGCGGTGGGCGCACACCCCTACCCGTACCTTGTTCGCGAACTGCAGTCGGTGATCGGCCGCGAGTCGCGCGAGCAGATGATCGAACAGGCCGGCGGACTGCCGGATGCGGCCTTCGCCTGCGTCGGGGGCGGCTCGAACGCCATTGGCCTGTTCTACCCGATGCTCGCCGACGACACGGAACTGATCGGGGTCGAAGCCGGCGGCACGGGCAGCGGCCTCGGCCAGAATGCGGCGACCCTGGCGACAGGCACGCCGGGTGTGCTGCAGGGCAGCTACACGATGATCCTGCAGGACGACGACGGCCAGGTTCAGGAAACGCACTCGATCTCGGCGGGGCTCGACTATTCCGGCGTGGGACCGGAGCATGCTTTGCTGCAGGCAACGGGACGCGTGAAGTACGTTGCGGCTGGCGACGAAGAGGCACTGGCGGCGCTCGAGGAATTGTGCGAGACGGAGGGTATCCTGACGGCGCTCGAGACCTCGCATGCTTTTGTTGCGGCGCGTGAGTGGGCCAGGGAAAACCCGGGCAAGCGCCTGTTGATCGGCAACTCTGGCCGGGGCGACAAGGACATGCCGACGTTGACAAAATTTCCGGTCAAGGTGCGCAGCCATGCAAGCACATGAACGTGTGACGGCGGCGATCCGTGCCGCAAACGAGGCGGGTCGAACCGGGCTCGTGCCGTTCGTGACGGCAGGCTATCCCGAGCCGCAGGAATTCATCAGCACGTTGCAGGCGGTCGCCGCGGTCGGCGACGTTGTCGAGGTCGGCATCCCGTTCTCGGACCCGATGGCGGACGGCATGACCATCCAGCGCTCGAGTTTCGAGGCGTTGCAAAAGGGCGTGTCGCTTGCATGGATTTTCGACGAACTCGAAAAAGCTGGTGGCTTCGATGCGCCGCTCGTCATGATGTCCTACCTGAATCCCCTGCTTGCCTTCGGCTACGACCGGCTAGCAGACCGCGCACTCGAGACAGGTGTGTGCGGTTTCATTGTTCCCGACCTGCCGTTCGAGGAGAGTGACGAGATTCGTGCGGCGCTCGAGGCAAAGGGACTTGGCCTGATCCAGCTCGTGACGCCGGCGACACCCGACGAGCGGCTGGCGACACTGTGCGATGCGTCACGGGGCTTCGTCTACGCCGTCACTATCACCGGGATCACGGGTGGCGACGCGGGCCTGCCCGCGGATCTCGCGGGTTACCTCGACAAGGTTTCAGCCGTTTCCGGTATCCCGGTGTGTGCCGGGTTCGGTATCCGCGAAGCGAGTGACGTTGCCGACGTGGGCGCGCACGCCGCGGGGGCCATCGTCGGCTCGGCGCTGGTCGAAGTGCTGGAGCGCGGCGAGGATCCCACGGGATTCCTGAATTCCCTGCGATGAAAAAAGTTACGTCCGCCGACACCGCGGTGATGATCAATCACTACAAGAACATACTGGAAGCCGAAGGCATCCCCTGCCAGATCAGGAATGAGCACCTGAACCAGATCTACGGCGAGATGCCGTTTACCGAGGTATGGCCCGAACTCTGGGTACTGAAAGACATCGACTACGACCGGGCTAAACAGCTGATCGACGCCGCCATCATCGAAGAGAGCCCGCGCGCGCCCTGGCGTTGCGCGAAATGCGGCGAGGAAAACGAAGGCCAGTTCGCGGCGTGCTGGAACTGCAGCGCCGGGTCGGACCACGGTATGTAGTTGATATACCGAGGTATATGGTCTGCCAAGGCTTGAATACGAGCCCTAATCCGGCAATTTTGACAGGAAAAATACCGTTTTAGTTGCATCGCTGACGTCACCGGTTTCGAAACCCTTAAAATACATACCGAAATGAGGCGATTAAGGACGTCTACAGCCCGGTAACGAGCAAATTTCTTCAACTGTTCAGCTGGTTACCGAGGTCCGACCCCGAAGTACCGACCGTGATCAATGAAAGCACTCGAACTCAAGATTCCCCCCGCCGCACAGTTTCTTGCCGTCGCTGCCGGTATGTGGCTGATCGCCGAATACGTTCCGTCGCTGGACATTGCAATTCCCGGCCGCAAGCTGCTCGTCGTAGCATTCTTCTGCCTTGGCGGGGCCGTCGCTTTGCCGGCTATCGTGACATTTCGAACTGCCGGCACCACCGTCGACCCCCGATATCCGGAGAAGGCCTCCCGGCTGGTTGTCAGTGGAATCTATCGCTACAGCAGGAACCCCATGTACCTCGGCCTTTTGTGCCTGTTGATCGCCTGGGCGTTCTATCTCTCGAACCTGCTTGGATTCGCCTGTCTGCCCTTGTTCGTGCTCGGCATGAACCGCCTGCAGATAAGGCTCGAAGAAAAAGCGATGGAGAAACAATTCGGCGACGAGTACCGCGCCTATCGAAAATCCGTTCGCCGCTGGATCTGAATTGACCAGCGGGTTACGAATCGCTCGCTGCGGTCTCCGGGCGGAGGGTTCTTCTATCGAAGGTCAAATCAGGGCATACCGCGCGCAAGCAGGCGCGTACCCGCGATCTCGCTGCGCAGGATCGCCGAGATCTTCTCCGGCTGCATCGGCCGGCTGATCAGAAAGCCCTGCGCGAGATTGCAGTTGCAGCTCTTCAGGAAATCGAGCTGCCTGATGGTCTCCACGCCCTCGGCCGCGACTTCGATGTCGAGACCCTGCGCCATGGCGATGGCGGCTCGAACGATGCGCTGGTGGCTGTCGTTCTGGTCGATGTCGGCGATCAGTGACTGGTCGAGCACGAAGCTGTCGACGAATCCCCTGTCCAGGGACTCGAATGAAATATCGCGAGTGCCGAAATGGTCCAGCGACAACCGCACGCCCAGCTTGCGCAGGCCCTGCAGCGTTTCTATTTCCGCTTTGCGCCGGTTCGGGAAATCGCCGTCGCCGATCTCCAGCTCGATACAGCCCGGATCCAGCATCGTCTCCTGCAACGATTTGGCGACGGCATCGACCAGGCGCCGGTGCATCAGCTGCTGGCGCGACAGGTTGATGGCGATGGACAGGTCCGGCAGCTCGAATCGCCGCTGCCAGCCGGCGAGCTGCCGGCACGCCGTTGCGATGACCCACTCGCCGGCGGAGTGGATCAGCCCGCTCGACTCGAGGATCGGCAGGAAGCGCCCCGGCGGCAGCAGGCCGAAACGTGGGTGCTGCCAGCGCAGCAATGCCTCGAGGCCGATAAGGCGGCCGGAAGCCAGGTCGATCCGAGGCTGGTAATGCAGCACGAACTCATCGCGAACCAGCGCATGCCGGAGTCCGACTTCGAGTTCCTCGCGCTGCTCGAGCCGCGTATTGAGAGCCGTCGAATAGTAATGGAAGCGCCCGCCGCCGTGTTTCTTCGCTTCGTACATCGCGATATCGGCGGCCTTGATCATGCGCTCGGCGTTGTTGCCGGATTCCGGGTAGATCGCGATGCCGATAGACGGCGTCGCATAGACCTCGCTGTGACCGATCTGGTACTTCTCGGACAACACGAGCAACAGTTTCTGCGCGGCGGCGCCGGCGTCGCTCATCTCACCGAAGTCCTCGAGGCACACGACGAACTCGTCACCCCCCCAACGCCCCGAGAAGTCGCCGATTCTCAGGTTGGCGCGCAGGCGTTCCGCCACCTGCTGCAACAGCTTGTCGCCGACGTCGTGGCCAAGCGTGTCGTTCACGGACTTGAAGCGATCCAGATCGACGAACAATACTGCGAGCGGCGCTTTCTTGCGGTCGGCACGGCCGATCGCGCGAGACAGGTGCTCCGTGAACACGCCGCGGTTCGGCAGCCCCGTCAATTCGTCGTATTGCGCCCGCTTCTTGAGCTCCGTCGTGCGAATCGTTGCGTCGGTGATGTCCCTGAACGTAATGACGCCACCAACGAGTTCGCGGTTGCCGTCGTAGAGCCCCTGGCCACTGATGTTCAGGTACGTGTCCGGTTGCTCGGGCGCGCGATATATCGCTACTTGTCCCGCGAACTTCGCGCCGTTGCGAGCCCGGACCAGGGGCAGATCCGCTGAATTCCTGTAATTCTTGCCGTCCTCGTCGATGCAGCAGAACGTCTGCTCCCAGCTCGCGTCCGGCATCCACCGGGGGCCGAGGCCGAGTATGGTCCGTGCCGCGGGGTTAATGTCGAGGATGCTGCCGTCGCGATCCGTTACGATCACGCCGTCGTTGATGCTCGTCAGCACCGACAGCACCGAAACGTCCGTGTCGGACAGGCGCTGTTGCAGGCGGTGCCGTCTCGCCGCGTGATCGAAAACGGCCTCCTGTCCCTCGACCGTGATGTCGTCGATGCAGATGTAGCCCTGCGCGCCGGCGCGCATCGCAGCGATGCCGCGATGCTCGTGTTCCCTGTCGGTGATTGCGATCACCGGGTAATCGCCCAGCGAGTGAATCAGCGCGGAGAGGGAATTACCCGACTGCGCGATCACGGGGCTCGCTTCCAGCAATACGATGTCCAGCAACTCGCGGTTTTCGACAGGCACCGTCAATTCCGGGGACCTCGCCAGCATCGTGCAGCAAGGCAGCGTCTCGAGTTCCGCCAGGTACTCTGACGCGAAATCACCGCGCCCCAGGTACAGAATCGAATGCCCCGACATGAGGATCAGGCGCCCTCCGTCGCCGAAGCGCCCGGACGAATTTCAGGTGAGCGGGTAAGCGGGCAAGCTGTTCGCGCTGTCATAGATTGTTTTGGTTCTTTTGTTCCCCAGAGGCTGGCCAGCATCGAACCGGGCCAATGGCATGATACCAGAATCGCGAACAAACACAGGCGCTTAAGCGGGATTTTGCCGCGCGGAACGGGTGATTTTTAAACCCCACCTGCCCCGCGGGCATCCAAGTTACAGTAATACGGGAGAATTGGCGGATGGCTGCGGTTTTGTCGGTGGAAACCGGTGACAATATGCGAAGCATGGTTTCCAGGACAGCGACAGCTATGCCGGAAGAGGCGGCACTGATTGCCCGGGCCCGGGGCGGCGATACGCGCGCTTTCGAGGCGCTTTACAGGACGCACGTCGATCGCGTCTACGGTCTTTGCCTGCGCATGACGGGAAACGTCAGCGAGGCGGAGGACTGCGCCCAGGAAGCCTTCATCCAGGCATGGAACAAGCTCGCGAAGTTCCGCGGCGACAGCGCTTTTGGTACCTGGATGCATCGCATCGCGGTCAACGCCGTACTCGGCCGGATACGCAAGTCGAAGCGCGAGCAGGACCGGATCCGGGTCGTGGCGGAGACCGCATCGTCGCCGGTATCGAGCGGCGACCATGGAGAACTGCGTGACCTGTCCGAGGCGATAGACCGGCTGCCCGAGGGTGCGAGACACGTGTTCGTGTTGAACGCCGTCTACGGATACAGCCACGAGGAGTCGAGCAATATGCTCGGCATTGCGGTAGGCACGAGCAAGGCACAGTTGCATCGCGCCAGGCGTTTACTGGCCCAGCAGCTGCAGGAACAGGGTTTCGAAGCATGAATGAAGAACGTGATGACAAATTGACGTCGGCCGCCGCGCAACTCGCTGCGGAAATAGAGCCGCGGCGCGATCTGTGGCCGGACATCGAGCTTGCGATTAGCGAAACGGCACCACGGCGCTCGCGCTGGACACCGATGTTCGCGCAGGCTGCAGCGATCGTATTGCTGGTCGGTGCCTCGTCCGGCCTGACCTACCTGGCGGTGAAGGATGACCGGCCCGTGGTGATGCCGCAACCGGCGCCGGAATACGCCTTCGAGCGCGCAGCCTTCGGCAGCAGTTACACGCTCGGCAGCGATTACCGGGATACCCGCGCCGACGTGCTTGCGCGCTTCGAAAAGGAAGCCGGGCGTCTCTCGCCGGAAGAACGCCAGGACGTCGAGCAGAGCCTCGAAGTCATCCGCAGTGCAATCAATGAAATTAACGCAGCGCTGCAGCAGGACCCCGACAACACCCTGCTGCAGGAACTGTTGATGAAGACGTATCACGAGGAACTGAACGTGATGCGCAAGGTGGGTGGTGTGACGCAGAGCGTCATGTCACGCCGTGATATCTGATGCGCCGCCGGACGCGACGCACGACACAAGCGAGTAAAGACATGAAGAGATGGGTTTTACTGATTGCCGGATTGTTGCTTGCAGCACCGGTTAATGCCGAAGAGATCGCCGAGACGCTTGACGCAGCAGCGGACGGTAACGTCGATATCTACAATACGTCTGGGTCGGTTACCGTGCAGGGCTGGTCCCGGAACGCTGTCGAGGTGACCGGTACGCTCGGCGAAGAGGTCGACGAGTTCATTTTCGAGCGCGATGGCGACACCGTCGTGGTCAAGGTAAAACCGATCCGCGGCAAGCGCAGCGGTTCACGCGCCACGTCCAGCCACATCACGGTGCGGGTACCGCAACAAAGTGCCATAGAGGTTGCGACCGTCAGTGCGGACATCGATGTCGAAGCCGTCGAAGGCGAGCAGGAGTTGCAGTCCGTGAGCGGCGATATCGCAACGAGGGCTTTTGCCGCAGATGTCGAGGCCGAGACCGTCAGCGGCGATATTGACATCATCGGCAGGAACATGGACTCCGAGACCGAGCTGACTACGGTATCGGGGAGTATCTCGGCGCGCGACGTGGCCGGCACGATCGACCTGGAAACGGTCAACGGCAGGACTGGAATCGGCGGCGGCTCGTTCTCGGATGCGGCGATGGAAACCGTTAATGGGCGCGTCGACTTCGAGTCGAATTTGCGCGCGGGAGGTGACCTCGACATCGAGACGGTCAATGGCAAGGTCGTCGTCAATTTTGTCGGCAGCCTGTCCGCGGAGATCGACGTCAACACCTTCAACGGCCGCATCAATAACTGCTTCGGACCGAAACCGGAGAGGACCAGCAAGTATGCGCCCGGCTGGGAGCTCAGCTTCACCGAGGGTGGCGGCGACGGCAGCGTCAGCATCGAGACGCTGAATGGCGGCGTCACGCTCTGCAAGGAGTGATTTGCGGCGATACCGCATTCGCAACAGCGTCCCGGGAAAGGCCGCGCAAGCGGCCTTTTTCGTGCCCGCAGGCGCGCCGCGTGACACGGCAATTTGTTACCCTAGGCGGTCCCCCAACACAGGATCGGGTTTATGAGCCGCCCACTCAAGATTTTTGGCATTCTCGTCGTCACGGTCCTTGCCGTCGCGATCTTTGCCGCGATCGTATTCGTACTGGTCTTCGACCCCAACGACTACAAGGACAAGATTTCGGAGGGCGTGAGAGAGGCGACCGGCCGCGAACTGGTGATCGAGGGCGATCTCGAGGTGAGCCTGTTCCCGTGGCTGGCGATAGAACTCGGCCGGACGCAGCTCGGCAACGCGCCGGGCTTCGACGATACGCCGTTCGCAAGTTTCGACTCGGCACGGCTCAGCGTCCGTGTAATGCCCTTGCTGCTGCGGCGCGAGGTCGTGGTGGGAACCGCTGCGCTGGACAGCCTGCGCGTCAACCTGCAGGTCCGCAAGGACGGCACCGGCAACTGGGAAGACTTCGGTGAGGCGGGCGCGGCGCAGGAGCCCGACGCCGGCACGCCCGAGCCGGAGGGCGCGGGACCGTCAGCGACGATCGATATAGCAAGTGTCGCCATCACCGACGCCGCGCTGAGCTACAGCGATGCGAGCAGCGGCGACCGGTTCGATCTGACCAATCTCAACCTGACATCGGGCCGGGTCGCAGCAGGCGAGGCGGTACCGCTCGACGGCGGCTTCGCGTTCAGGCTCGATCCGGCGGGTTTGTCGGGCGAGGTAGACATCGGCGTCGTGGTGGCATTCGACACGGACGCGGAGACGATCTCGATAGAGGACCTTGACATCGGCGGGCGCGTCGACGGCGTTGCCGAAGTGCCGGCGACGTTCCGTTTCGCGGCACCGGCGATCCAGCTGCAGACGGGGGCGCAGTCCGCGGACCTCGGTGAGATCAACCTGCAGCTCATGAGCGTCGATGTGCTGGCCAATGTGGAGCCGTTCTCGTACGCGGGTGATCCGCAGCCGGCCGCGACGATCGGTATCGCAGCATTTTCGCCACGCACGCTGATGCAGGAACTCGCTATCGAGGCGCCGCCGACGGCGGACCCCGACGTGCTGGACAAGCTCATCGTTGACGCGCAGGCCAAGGTGGGCGCAAACGCGATCATGCTGTCCGACCTGAAGCTCGTCCTGGACGACACGACGTTCGCGGGCACGCTCAGCGTGCCGCGCAGCGCAGATGGAACGTTCGAGCTCGAACTGGCGGGCGACAGCATCGACCTTGCACGTTACATGGCGCCGGCGGGCGAAGAAGCAGCCGCCGGGGAGGCGGGCGGCGAGACCGTCGAGATTCCCGTGGAGCTGATCCGTGCGCTGAATGCGCGGGGCAGCCTCGGCATCGCCAGCGCGAGCCTCGGCAACATACTGTTCGAGAAGGTGACACTCGGCGTCAATTCCGCGAACGGCAAATTGCGCATGCACCCGATCTCGGCCGACTTCTTCGACGGCGGCTACCGCGGCGACGTGCGCATCGACGCGTCCGGCGAGGTGCCGTCGATCGCCGTTAACGAGAACATCGTTGACGTGAGTCTCAAGCCACTGATGCAGGCCATGTACGAGGTCGAGAATGTCACCGGGACCGTGAACGGTACCTTCAGGCTGGGCGGCAGCGGCGCCGACATGAATGCGATCCGCCGCGACCTCGACGGCAGCTTGTCGATCGAGCTCATCGACGGCGCGTGGGAGGGCACAGACATCTGGTACGAGCTGCGCAAGGCGCGCGCGCTGGTCAGGGGCGAGGCCGCGCCTGCGGCACCGGCGACGCCGCGCACCCGCTTCAGCACGGTGAAAGCCAGCGGTAAGGTGACCGACGGCGTCATGCGCAACGACGATTTTTTCGCCGAGCTGCCGTTCATGCAGGTGAGCGGAAAAGGTACGGTCAACTTTGTCGAGGCAACCGTCGACTACACCGTGACGGGCCGTTTCCTGGAGAAGCCCGAGTTCGTTACGGACGTCAGCCAGGACGAGCTCGATGATTTTACGAAAGCCGTGATTCCTCTCCGGATCACCGGGCCCCTGGCCGATCCGGACATCAAGCCTGACGTAGAAGAGATGCTGAAGGGCCGGGCCAAAGAGGAAGCGAAGAAGCTGATCATGGACAAGCTTCTCGATGATGACAAAGAGGCTCCGCCAGCTGAAGGCGAGGAACCGCAGGAAGAGAAAGACGTCGAGGATCAGCTCAAGGACGAAGCGAAGAAGCGCCTGAGGGATCTTCTCGGCGGCGACTGACTATGCGTGCGTTGCTTCTGATCATTACCGCCTTGCCGGTGTTTGCCGGTGCCGCGACATTGCGCGAGGTGACCGTGGATCATGTCGACGGCACCTACGTGATGCGTTCCGAGGCGTGGTTCGACGTCGGCATCGAGAAGATCTTCGCTCTGTTGCTCGACTGGGACCAGTCGACGAAGTTCTCGAGCGTTGTCGCGGAGTCGCGAAACCTCGAACCCGGGCCGGACGGGCGCGCGCGCTATTACAGCCGCAATCGCGGTTGTCTCTGGTTCTTCTGCAAGTCCTTCGAGCGTTACGGCTACGTGGAACACGAGCCGTTCAAGTTCATCGAGGCGACCGTGGACCCGGAAAAGAGCGACTTCGAGCTCAGCGACGAGCGCTGGGATTTTCGCGAGGAAGCCGACGGCACGGTCGTGATCTACTCATTCAGGATGAAGCCCAAGTTTTTTATCCCGCCGCTGATCGGTCCGGCGATCCTGAAGAGCAAGCTGAAGAACGGCGGCGTCAATGCGATCGATCGCATCGAGGCGCTTGCCCGGGATTACACGCCCGATGCCCACTGACTTCGCGGCGCGGGTGCTGCACTGGTACGACGATCACGGCCGCAAGGACCTGCCGTGGCAGGGCACCGGGGACGCCTACCGCGTCTGGATCTCGGAGATCATGCTGCAGCAGACGCAGGTGCAGACGGTGATCCCGTACTACACGCGATTCGTGCACCGCTTCGGGGACGTGCACACCCTTGCCGACGCCCAACTGGACGAGGTGTTGCAGCACTGGTCCGGGCTCGGCTATTACGCTCGCGCCCGCAACCTGCATCACGCTGCGGAAATCATCCGCGACGAGCACCAGGGCAATTTCCCGTCGGATATCGAGGCTGTGTCCGGACTGCCCGGCATCGGCCGCTCGACGGCGGGCGCGATACTGGCTCTTGCGTTCGGCCAGCGCCACCCTATCCTCGACGGCAACGTGAAACGCGTACTGGCGCGGCACGCCGCGGTCGATGGCTGGCCGGGCAACACCGCCGTTGCGAGACAGCTCTGGGAACTGGCCGAAGCACACACACCTTCGGAGCGTGTCGGCGACTACACGCAGGCGATGATGGATCTCGGCGCAACGGTGTGCACGCGGTCGAAGCCGGCGTGCGCCGCCTGCCCCGTCCGGAGCGACTGCATCGCGCTGTCGCGCTGTGAGGTCGAGCTATTTCCCGGGCGCAAGCCGAAGAAGCAAAAGCCGCTGCGCGCGACGACCATGGTGCTCGCTGTCGCGGACGGTGCGGTTTATCTCGAGCGCCGGCCGGCTTCCGGTATCTGGGGCGGTCTCTGGAGCTTGCCGGAGGTCACCGACGTTGGGGAATGGTGCGCTGAGCAGCTCGATGTTGAGACGGTGGCGGTAGAGAACTGGGACACGCTAAGGCACAGCTTCAGCCATTACGACCTGGATATCGCACCGGTCGTTGTGCGAATCGATGCCGTGTCGAGTAAAGTAGCCGACTACGACGACTCGACCTGGTACCGGCCCGGCGACGCGCCGCCCGGCGGCATCGCTGCCCCGGTCATGAGGCTGATCGAAACACTCCGGAACACGGACGAATTGAGAGACGATGGCTAGAACCGTTAATTGCATCATTCTCGGCAAAGAGGCCGAAGGCCTGGATTGGGCGCCGTATCCCGGAGAGCTGGGTCAGCGGATTTACGACAACGTGTCGAAGGAAGCCTGGCAGCGCTGGCTCTCACACCAGACGATGCTCATCAACGAGTACCGCCTTACGCCGATCGAACCCGACGCGCGCAAGTTCCTGGAAACCGAGATGGAGAAGTTCTTCTTCGGCGGCGGTTCGGCCGCGCCGGAGGAATACGTTCCACCCGAATGACACGGTATGGCTGGCGCCGGTACTTATTCGAGGAAGTAAAGCGCAGCGTCAGCGAGCCATGACGAGAAGAAGTGCCGGCGCCAGCCGACAATCTTTTCAGTCACGCACCAGGTACTGCACGCTGAACAGGCGTTCGGCGTCCATCCACACCCGCTCTACACTGAACCCGGCGGTTTCTGCCATCGCGGCGAAGCCATCCAGCGTGTACTTGTGGGAATACTCGGTCAGGATCGCTTCGTCCTTGCCGATCGAGAACGACGCGTGGCCCAGGTTGAATTCCTGGTCCTGCTCACTAACGAGGCGTATCTCGATGCGCCCTTCTTCTTCGTTGTATTCGGCGCTGTGGGTAAACGCGTCCAGGTCGAAATCCGCGCCGAACTCGCGGTTCAGGTGCCGCAGCATGTTGCGGTTGAACTCCGCCGTCACGCCGGCGCTGTCGTTGTAGGCTCGTTCGATGATCGCCGGGTCTTTCTGCAGGTCGACGCCGATCAATAATGCACCATCGGCACCGGCTTCATGGTACATGACCTGCAGCAGCTCCTGCGCCGCCTCGTTCGTGAAATTGCCGATCGTCGAGCCGGGGAAATAGACGATATTGCGTACCGGCATGACCTTCGGCGACGGCAGCTGAAACGGCTGTGTGAAATCGGCCACGACCGGCAGGACGTCGATGTCCGGAAATTCCTCACGAACCGACCGCGCCGACTCGAGCAGGTGGTCCTCCGAGATGTCGACGGGCACGTAAGCAGCCAGTTCGTCGAGGTGCTGGAGCAACACGCGCGTCTTGAGGCTGGAGCCGCTGCCGTACTCGATCAGGCTCGCCTGCTTTCCAGCCAGCGCGGCGATCTCGTCGATGTTGTCGCGCATGATCCCGAGCTCGGTCTCGGTGGGGTAGTACTCGGGCAGGCGCGTGATTTCCTCGAACAGCTGCGAGCCGCGCTCGTCGTAGAAGTACTTCGGCGAGATCATCTTCTCCGTCTGTTTGAGTCCGTCGATCAACTCATCGAGTTCATCGTCCGCCACGATTTGTTGCGCAGCATTCTTAGCCATGTCCGTCCTTCGCCAGCCTGATGCCGAAGAATTGCCAGCGCTGGTGCGGGTAGAAGAAATTGCGGTAGCTCGCCCTGACGTGATCGTCCGACGTCACGCAGGACCCGCCACGTGCCGTCATCTGGTTGCACATGAACTTGCCGTTGTATTCGCCCAGCGACCCGTCCAGTGGCACGAAGCCGGGATAGGGCGCGTACGGCGACGAAGTCCATTCCCACACGTCGCCGAAGAACTGTTTCTTGTCAGCGCCCGGCACGGGATGCAGGAAGCCGGACTGCAACAGGTTGCCTGCCACGCGCTCATCGGCCGCGGCGACCTCCCACTCGAACTCGGTCGGCAGCCGGGCACCGGCCCAGCGCGCAAACGCGTCCGCCTCGTAAAAACTGACATGCGTTACGGGTGCAGCGTCGTCGATCGTGCGTACACCGCCGAGCGTGAACTCGCTCGCCAGGTCTTCGCTCCAGTACAGCGGCCGATCCCATCCTTCCTGGTTGACCGTGGCCCAGCCGTCGGACAACCACAAGGACGACTCAGCATAGCCGCCGTCTGTTACGAACTCGCGAAATTCGCCGTTGGTGATGAGCCGTGCACCGATCACGTGTTCGTGCAGGAGTGCATCGTGGCGCGGCGTTTCGTTGTCGAAGTGAAAGCCGTCGCCGGAGGCGCCGACCCGCTGAATGCCGCTGGTGCCGTTTATAAAGGAATACGCGTCCACCGGGCGCGATGAGGGCACGGGGAGCTCCGGATCGAACGCAGGCTGCAACGGGTTTTGCGACAGCACGTGTTTGATGTCGGTGAGGAGGAGCTCCTGGTGCTGCTGTTCATGGTTCAGCCCGAGCGTGACGACTGCCGCGAGTTTTGCATCGTCACCGCGCTCGTCGAGAAGGCGCAGCATGTGCGCGTCGACATGGGCGCGATAGTCCAGCACCTGTGCAAGCGTCGGGCGCGACAGCAGTCCGCGCTTCGGCCGGGCATGCATCTGCCCCGCCGTGTAGTAATAGGAGTTGAACAGGAAATCGTAGTCCTCGTTGCAGCGCTCGTAGCCGGGGGCGAAAGACTCGAGCACGAAACGCTCGAAGAACCAGGTCACGTGAGCGAGATGCCACTTGGCCGGGCTGACGTCGGGCATCGACTGCACGACGGTGTCTTCGGGCGCGAGCGTCCCGACCAGGGCGACGCTCTGTGCCCGCACGCGCGAGTAGTACGTCGACAGGCTTTCGACAGCATTACGATGGACAGAATCTGCCGGGGCAGCCATCACGTTTACCTGGACATTCGGGGGAACCAACACCGTACCGCATCTGAAAAAGCCCTGCCACCGCACGGATTGTTACCGTGAATTGCTGCGCAGCAGACCGTCCCACGGCGAAAAGGGCGGCGGGGTGCTTGTTCGAGGAAGTAAAG
>CAMYJB010000004.1:0-2768 GCA_947258565.1 uncultured Woeseiaceae bacterium | reverse complement strand
ACGCGCAGCAGGTAATCGAACTCGCCCGTCATCAGGTAGCACTCCATGACTTCCGGGATGTTGCGTACCGCGGCTTCGAAGGCGGCGAGCTCGCTTTGCTCCTCGCGATGCAGCCCGATGTGCACGAGCACGTTGCCGCCGAGGCCGACGCGCGACTGGTTGACGAGCGCCACGTAGCGATCGATGTAGCCCTCGTCCTCGAGCGCGCGGACGCGGCGCAGACATGCCGACTCGGACAGGTTCACCTTCGCGGCGAGCTGCACGTTGCTGATGCGCCCGTCCTGCTGCAGGGCCTCGAGGATCGCTCTGTCGTATTTGTCCAGTCGCACAGCAGAAAATTGCTCAATAAGCTAAATCAGAGACAGAAAGTGCCACATATTTGTCAATTTGTCATACCGATTGCAATCAAATGGCGTGATTTACGCGGTATCCTGTCAGCCTGGTTGGAAACCGTGGGCAGGGGAGAGATCACATGAAGGTAGGGGTACCCAAGGAAATCAAGACGCTCGAGTTCCGCGTCGGCATGACGCCGGCGGGTGTACGCGAGCTGTTGCACGACGGCCACGAGGTCGTCGTGGAGACCAATGCCGGCATCGGCATCGGCATGACGGACGCGGACTACGAAGCGGCCGGAGCGAAGGTCGTCGGCACGGCGGAAGAGGTTTTTGCCGCCGCCGAGATGATCGTCAAGGTCAAGGAGCCGCAGCTGAACGAATGCGCGATGCTGCGCGACGACCAGGTGCTGTTCACCTACCTGCACCTCGCAGCCGACCCCAAACAGACGGAAGCGCTGGTCAAATCAGGCACGACCGCTATCGCGTACGAGACCGTCACGGCGACGGACGGATCCCTGCCGTTGCTGACGCCGATGTCGGAAGTCGCGGGGCGCCTGTCGATCCAGGCGGGCGCGTTCGCGCTGCAGAAAGCCAACGGCGGGCGCGGTGTGTTGCTCGGTGGCGTGCCCGGTGTGAAGCCGGGCAAGGTTGTAATCATCGGCGGCGGCGTGTCGGGGATGAATGCGGCGGACATGGCCATTGGCCTGGGTGCCGATGTCACCGTTCTCGATCGCTCGCTGCCGCGTTTGCGCGAGATTGACGATATCTGGGGCGGCCGCATTCACACGGTGTACTCGACCAAGCACGCCATCGATGAACTGGTTCCGGAAGCGGACCTCGTGGTCGGCGCGGTGCTTATCGCGGGCGCGGCGGCACCGAAGCTGGTGTCGGAACAGAACGTCAAGGACATGCACGGCGGCGCGGTTCTCGTCGACATTTCCATCGACCAGGGCGGCTGCTTCGAAACGAGCCGGCCGACGACGCACGCCGAGCCGACCTACGTCGTCCACGACAGCGTGCACTATTGCGTCACCAACATGCCGGGCGCGGTACCGCGTACCAGCACGTTCGCACTGACGCATGCAACACTGCCGTTCGTAAAGGATCTCGCAAACCTCGGCTGGCGCAATGCGCTGCTGAGGGACCCGCACCTCGCGAACGGTCTCAACGTCCATGCAGGGCACGTCAATCATGAAGCGGTTGCCCACGATCTCGGCTACGAGTATCTCTCCGCTGACGACGCCCTCAAGGCTGCCTGACCCCAAGAGCCTTACAGCAATTAGGGGACAGTGACTTTAAGTGCCAGGCAGCAAGCGTGCCTGGCACTTAAAGTCACTGTCCCCTAATTGCGCAGCAGCGGCCACACCAGCCAGGCGAACAGCAGCGCCGTTAACGCGAGGCTCCACACCACGATCGCGCCCGCGGGCAGGTCGGCGCCGACGGACAGCACCAGCCCGGCCAGGCAGCCAACGATGCCGACGCCGTAGCCGCAGATTACGCGCAGCCAGCGGTTATCGACATGGCGCGTGGCGAGGGCGGGGATGATCAGTGCCGCGAACACGAGGTAGATGCCCACGAGTTGAACCGAAGCAGTGACGGCAAACGCGAACAGTGCGTAGAAACCCAACCCGTGCAGGTGCTCGCGCTGCCAGAACCAGGCCGCGACTACCAGCGCGCTGATAATGGCGACCGGCAGCAGCTGGTCGATATTGACCCACAGCACCTGGCCGACGAGCAGTTCCTTCAGGTGCTCGCCGCCGTGCGGGTTGCCGGCCAGTATCAGGATGCCGGCCGTGGCCGCGAGCACGAACGATACGCCGATGATCGCTTCCTGTATCTCGGGCCAGCGTTTGTCGGTCCAGTGCAGGATGCCGGCGGCGAGCAGCGCGGCGGACACGGCCGCGAACTGCACCATCCAGCCGCGTGCTTCCCAGCCCATCGTGTCCGCGGCGATGACGCCGAGGCCGGCGACCTGGGCGATGGCGAGGTCGATGAAGATGATGCCGCGCCGCAATACCTCCATGCCGAGCGGCACGTGAGTGCTGAGTACCAGCAAGCACGCAATGAATGCGGGAATAACGATACTCAGCTCGAATTCGCTCATTCGCGATAGTCCTCCAGCGTCGCAATCGTCTGCTCGTAAAGGCCGAACAGGTCTGTCGCCCGTTCGCTGCCGCCGACGGTGTACGCCATCTCGATCACGGGAATACTAAGCCGGTCCGATAACCAGTGCGCGGGCTTCTCGTTTTCGAAGGGCGCGCGGATGATGCCGGCGGGCGGTGCCGGCGTCAGCTGCTCCAAGAGCCGCGACAGGTGTGCGCCGCTCGCCGGGATGCCCGGCTTGGGCTCGAGCGTGGCGACGATGTCGAGCTCCAGCCAGTTTGCGAGATAGCTGAAGCTGCGATGGTGCGAGACGAGGCGCAGACCGGCGAG
>CAMYJB010000003.1 GCA_947258565.1 uncultured Woeseiaceae bacterium | reverse complement strand
GGCGGGGAGCCGTAGGAAAGCACCTGGTCGTGATAGCGCCGCAGCGTGAATTCATCGCCCCAGGCGGCTTCGATGTCGGCGCGCAGGGCCTTGTGTTCCTGGTAGCCGACAAAGTACGTCGACAGTTGTGCCGACGAGAGTTGCGCACGCACCCACTTGCCGGCCGCCTCGCGCTCCTCCTGGAAGCCACCCTCGATCATGAGCTTCATGGCTTCTTCCTGCGTCATACCGTCGACGTGAATCGCCGAGTCGATGATCGCATTCGTAATCGCCCTGAGATACCACTTGCGATTGATCAGGCGCATCAGCGGATCATCGTCGAGGTAGCCTGCGTCGATCATGACGCGCTCCGCATACACGGCCCAGCCCTCGACGAATGGCCCCGACCACAGCGCGCTGCGCAGTGCCGATGGATGCCGGTTACTCAGGGCCAGTTGCAGGTAGTGGCCCGGCACGGCCTCATGGATCGTGAGGTTCTGAATCGAATACAGGTTGTATTCGCGCAGGAACGACGCAACCTGGGCGTCGGTCCAGTCAGCCGGCAGCGGGGCCACTGCATAAAAGGCTTTCTGGTCCCTGTCCAGAGGCCCGGGCGGGCTGAGATAGGCGAGGTACAGGCCGCGCTGAAACTCGGGCATCACGATGATCTCTACCGGCTCCTCCGGCATCGTGACGATATTTTTCTCGACGACGAAGTTGCTGGCCTGCTGCAGGTATCGTCTCGCAATCTCGACGATTTCATCGCGCTGCGGCAATTGCCGGTAAGCCTCCTCGAGCGACGCCCGGATGATTGCCTGCTTGTAGGCTTCATCAGGATTGTCAGGAAATGCCGTGTAGGGATGCAGCCTCGAGTAAACGTGTTTCGCGATTTCGTACATCTCGTTGCGTACGAGTTCGTATTCGTTTTCGGCGAGCGTTCGAATCTCCCGGCGGGACAATGATGAGTTCAGCGCGAATGCCAGTTTCTGGTCGTAGAGCTCGGCGCCGATGCGGAAGTCGCCGTTCGCGCGCGGCAGCAATTCCTCCTCCAGCCACGCCTGGTTTTCCGCGATCGCTGCACGCGCGGTCTCGACTGCGGCGGCAAGCTGCTCGCCGGTTTCCGCAGATTGCCCGTCCAGGAGCGGGACCACTCTCGTGTCGATGATCGTCACGAGGCCGCGGTTCTGTTGAATCGCCGTCTCGGCATGGATCTTCGGCACGCGTTCCGGCTGCAGCGATTCCCGTGCCTGTTCGAAGAAGCGGGGAAACTGCGCGAGACGTGCTGCGACGTCAGCGAGGCGCTCTTCGAGCGGCGCGAAGTCTCGAGACAGGAGACCGTAAACGGAATCGCCCGCCAGACGCACATAGTAGAGCGGGTTCCACGCCCATTCCTCGAGCGTGTCGAGATCGAACAGCGCGGACTCGATCTGGTTATGCAGGATCGCGGCGTCAACCTGTTTGGCGCGCGATAGTGCGTCGCGATCGATGGCGGCCAGCGCTTCGCGGTATTCCAGGAACGCGTCCCGCAGGCGCTCCCGCGCGGCCGCATCCACTTCATCGAGGCGATCATCTGCCCGATGGTCGCCCAGCGCGGTGGCCGCGACGGGCGATCGTTCGGCGATTTCGTCGAGGTATCGGTCCGCGAGCCGGGAAAAGGTCTCGTCGGCGTCAGGCGCGGCCCAAGCGATCGCGCTTATGACCGCGATGCCTGCAATGACCAGGGCTTTTTTCACGATCGTCCCGAGGTGCAGCTGCCGCGGCTAGCGTATGGTTTCGCGCGCGATGAGCTCGTCGATGACGTCCGGAACCGCGTCGTAACTGCCTGCCTCTGCGCCACCCGTACGGTACTTGCCGTTGATCACGACTGCGGGCACACCCTGGATGCTGTAGCGGCGACCGAGGTCTTTGGCGACACGAAGTTTCTGGTCGACCTCGAATGACTTCCAGGTCGTGTTAAAGGTGCCGGCATCGACGCCGAAGCGCTCGAACAGGCGCCGGATCGAATCTTCACTCGTCAGGCGGTTGCCGCGGTTCTGGATTTCCTGGAATACGGTGTTGTGGAATGCCTCGGCATCCGCAAGCGCACCGTTGCGGGCCAGGACTTCCATCGTATAGAACAGGCGCGCATGCAATTCGTGCACGTTGTTCCAGACGACCGGAATTCGCACGAAACGGACACCCGCGGGGATGTCGGCGGCCCAGTTGTTGATGGTTGGTTCGAAGCTGAAGCAGTGCGGGCAGCCGTACCAGAAAAACTCGGCGACCTCGATCCTGTCCGCGCCGCCCATGGTCGGCTGACTCGGCACCATGCGGATGTAGTGCTGGCCTTCCTTGAACTTCCAGTTCTGCACCGGCTTGTCCGTGGTGTCGGCCCGGGCCAGCATGATCGGCTGTTCGTCGTCCTCCGGCTCGGCAGCGGATTCCTCGACGACAACCTGGGTGCTGTCCTCTTCGGCGGCTGCTTCCTCGTCGGCCACGAGTTGCTCTTCGGCCGGTGCCTCGTCGGCGGCCGGCGCCTCCACGGCGGTTTCCGTTTCCTTCTCGCCGCTGCCGCACGCGGCAAGGGCGACCAGCATCAACAGGGCCAGCGCCCCGTTCATCAACGCATATTTCATTGTTTCACTACCGTCCTGAATCCGGCTGCTATTTCAAGCCCTGAACATATGAGGCCAGCGCGACGATTTCATCCTCGCTGAGCTTCCCTGCTATATCACGCATGACACGCGTCTTGCCATCCGACACGCGTTCGCCGGACGCATAGTCGCGCAGCTGCTTCGCCGTGTAGGCTGCGTGCTGGCCCTTGATCGCCGGGTACTTCGCAGCCGGGTTGCCGGCCCCGCCGGGGCCGTGGCAGGCTATGCATGCCGCGACCTCTTTTGAGACCTCGCCGCCGCGATAAAGTGCCTCGCCCTTGCTGATGAGGTCCGGGTCGGCCACAGCCTGTGCCGGCCCGGGCAGGCTCTCGAAGTAGACGGCGAGGTCCGCCATGTCCTGGTCCGACAGCATCATCGCCTGGCTGTTCATGAGCGGATTGTTGCGTGCACCTTCCTTGAACGCTTTGAGCTGCGCGACCAGGTATGCGGCGCTCTGCCCGGCGATGTTCGGCCAGAGCGGGTTGGCGCTGATGCCGGCGGCACCGTGGCAGGCCGCACAGGTGACGGACCTGGATTTGCCGGCCTCTACCGAACCGTCGACGAGGCTCTCGGCCTGTACCTGGAGGGCGGCCAGCGTAATGCCGGCGACTGCGCAAACGTAAGCAAGCGTGTTTTTCATGTTATGTAACCGTTACTTCTTCACGGTGGCCGGTGCCATCGTTGTCATTCTTGACGTGTGTATAATTTGGGCCCGCCTGGCCGGGGGACCATGAATTCTGCGGCCCAGAATTATACACGGAAACCAGTGGTCATACCCCCATGTCGCAGTACCCGGATGCCCGATTCCTGAAGAGTGCCAACGCTCGCAGCCAGTTCGTGGCGGACACCGGAACCGAGGTCGCCGTCGCGGGCCGGTCGAACGCCGGCAAGTCGAGCGCGATCAACGTGATCGTGAACCGGCGCCAGTTCGCCCGGACCAGCAAGACGCCGGGGCGCACGCAGCTGGTCAATTTCTTCGAGCTGCGCGACGGCCAGCGGCTCGTCGACCTGCCGGGCTATGGTTTCGCGCGGGTGTCGGATTCGACGCGCCGCCACTGGGGGGAGTTGCTGGCGGAGTATTTCGAATCACGGCATAGCCTTGCGGGCTTGATCCTGATCGTCGATATCCGCCGCAGACTCAGGGATTACGACCGTCAGATGATCGCATTCGCGGAATCGGTCGGGCTCCCGATCCACATTCTGTTGACCAAGGCGGACAAACTCAAAAAGGGCCAGGCCGCCGCGGCGGTGCTCGAGGTGAGGAAAGAACTCGGCGACCGCGCGACGGCGCAGCAGTTCTCGGCGCTGAAACGCCAGGGCGAGCAGGAGGCGCGCGAGGTGCTGGAGCGTTTCCTGGCCGCGCATAGCTAATCACAGGCGACCGGGGAATTTTTCTCCCTCATGGCTCGCTTCGCTGCGCTTTACTTCGGTCGAAAAACACCCCGGTCGCCTGCGGATCGGCGCCGCCCGCCGAGGCACAAAAAAAAGCCCCGGAATGATATCCGGGGCAAGAAGAAGCAACAGGCTTGGGGTTACCGTGTTGCACGCCTGTCTAGGGAGGTAAACAGGCGAGTACTTACGCACTCCTGAATTTAGAGTGTGCCGGTAATTATTAGTTCCTTGCCGCTCGTAATTCTCTGAAAAACAACTAAAAATAGTTTAGACCGAGTCTTGATGCCCGCCCCGCTGTGGGGTCAGTGCGCCTCGTCCCAGTTGCTGCCGACGCCGGCGTCGACTTTAAGGGCGACGTCGAGATCGGCGGCGCCCTCCATGAGCGCGACGACCTTGTCGCGCACCGTATCGACGGCGTCGTCCTCGACTTCGAACACGAGTTCGTCATGGACCTGCATGATCATGCGTGCGCCCGGCGTCGATGACAGCAGCCAGTCCTGCACGGTAATCATCGCGCGTTTGATGATGTCCGCGGCGGTGCCCTGCATCGGCGCGTTTATCGCCGTGCGCTCCGCGTACTGGCGCCGCTGCTGGTTGCGCGCATTGATCTCGGGCAGGTACAGGCGCCGCCCGAATACCGTCTCGACGAAACCCTGCTGTTTCGCCCTGGCGCGGATGTCGTCCATGAATGCCTTCACGCCCGGGTAACGGGCGAAATACAGGTCGATGTATTCCTGCGCCTCACCCCTCGGGACGTTCAGCTGCTTCGCGAGCCCGAAGGCCGACATGCCGTACATCAGGCCGAAGTTGACGGCCTTCGCCGATCGCCGCTGATCGTCGCTTACGTCGTCGAATTCCGTTTCGAACACTTCCGCCGCGGTCGCGCGGTGGATGTCCTGCTCGGCGGCAAAGGCCGACTGCAGGCCTTCGTCGCCGGAAAGATGGGCCATGATGCGCAGCTCTATTTGCGAGTAATCCGCGGCGAGCAGTACGTGCCCTTCTGGTGCCACGAACGCCTGCCGGATGCGTCGGCCTTCCGGGGTTCGGACAGGGATGTTCTGCAGGTTGGGATCGGTCGACGACAGGCGTCCGGTCGCTGCGACCGCCTGGTGATACGAGGTGTGCACGCGACCCGTGCTCGCGGAAATCTGCAGCGGCAACTTGTCCGTGTAGGTGCTTTTGAGTTTGCTTACGCCGCGGTAGTCGATGATCACGCGCGGCAACTCGTAGTCGCTGGCAAGTTCGGCGAGCACGTCTTCGGCGGTCGATGGCTGGCCCTTCGGCGTCTTGCGGATGACCGGCAGTTCCTGTTGCTCGAACAGGATCTGCTGCAGCTGCTTGGGCGAGCCCAGGTTGAACGGCCCGCCGGCCAGTCCGTGCGCCTGCTTCTCGAGTTCCGCCATGCGTTTGGTCAGCTCGTGACTCTGGTCGGCGAGCATCCGTTTGTCGATAAGCACGCCGGTCTCTTCCATTGCGAGCAACACCGGAACGAGCGGCTGTTCGATGTCCGTGTAGACCATCTTGAGCGATTCGATCCTGCCGAGCTCGGACCAGAGTTTCTCGTGCAGCTGCATCGTGATATCGGCATCTTCCGCCGCATAGGGCGCCGCCGTCTCGAGGTCGATCTGGTTGAAAGTGAGCTGCTTCGCGCCCTTGCCGGCAACGTCCTCGTAATGGATCGTCTCGCGGCCGAGGTAATGCCGCGCCGTGGAGTCCATGTCGTGGCGGGTTGCGACGCTGTTCAGTACATAGGACTCCAGCATCGAGTCGAACGCCATGCCCTCGAGAGCGATGCCGTAGCGCGCGAGGATATGGGCGTCGTACTTGAGATGGTGGCCGACCTTTTTCTTCGTCGCATCCTCGAGCCAGGGCCTGAGCTTCTCCAGCACCGCGTCGCGCGGCAGTTGCTCCGGAGCGCCCGGGTAGTCGTGTGCCACCGGGATGTAGGCGGCCTTGGCTTTCTCGACGGACAGCGAGATGCCGACGAGTTCCGCCTCCATGTAGTCGAGACTCGTTGTCTCGGTGTCGAATGCCACGAGCCTGGCATTCCCGATGACCTTGTGCCAGTGGTCGAAGGCCGACCAGTCGAGAATCGTCTCGTAGTCACCCTCTGCCTCGACCTCGGCTGCAGACGATTCGCCACTGTCTCCCTCGAGTTGCCTGAGTAGTTGCCGCAGCTCGAAGCGGCCGTAAATCTCGCGCAGCGCCTCGCTGTCGGCCTCGCCCGGCGTGAGGTCGCCGAACCCCGTGTCCAGGTCGAGATCCTGGCGGATGGTTGCAAGGTCCCGCGACAGCTGCAGCTGTTCGACGTTCTCGCGCAGGCTCTCGCCGACTTTGCCGCCGATATCGCCGGCGTTCTCGATGATGTCGTCGGCGGTGGGGTATTGGTTGAGCCATTTCGCGGCCGTCTTCGCGCCGACCCGCGGCACCCCGGGGATGTTGTCCGACGCGTCGCCGACGAGAGCCAGGTAGTCGATGATCTGCTCGGGGAATACGTCGAATTTTTTCTTGACGCCGTCGCGGTCCAGCACCTGCCCGGTCATCGTGTTGACGAGTGTGACCTGGTCGCTCACGAGCTGCGCCATGTCCTTGTCGACGGTCGACACGAGGACATTCAGTCCCTGCTCGGCGCTCCGGCGGCACAGTGTGCCGATGACGTCGTCGGCCTCGACACCTTCGACCCGCAGCAGGGGGAGGCCCATCGCCCGGACCGCGTCGATCAGCGGCTCGACCTGCTCGCGCAGGTCGTCGGGCATCGGCGGGCGGTTGGCCTTGTACTCTGCGTACATCTCGTCACGGAACGTCTTGCCCGGCGCGTCGAAGACCACGGCGATATGATCGGCGGGCTGCTCGCGCACGAGTTTGTTGATCATGCTGAGCACGCCGTGGAGCGCGCCCGTCGGTTCGCCAGCCGAGTTACTGAGCTTCGGCAGCGCGTGGTACGCGCGGTAGAGATACGACGAGCCGTCGATCAGGACGAGGTCGGCATCGGCCATGCGGGACTACCCGGTTCAGCGCTCGCCGTCGCCGTCGTCTTCGTCCTCTTCCTCGTCCGCGTTATCGGCGGGTCGCGGCGCATCGCGGATCTCGCTCGGGTCCCCGGGCAGGTAGAGCGGGCCCGACTGGCCGCAGCCGAACAGGGAGAAACAGGAAAGCGCAGCGAGTAACAGGATGAGTCGAATCATTATCAGTGCCCCCGGAAGTGAACGCCGATTATAGAGCGCCCTCAGCGTGCGGCATACCGCTTCGCTACCTGCCGGTACGCCTCGCGGAACGGGATGCCTTCCTCCCGGACGAGCCGGTAGGCCTCTTCCGTCGCGTAGACGCCGTCGTCGAGCCGGACGCGGCCGGGAACGAACGCGATGCCGTCGAGCACGTGCGCCAGGATGTCGACGCTGTCGACCGCGAGGTCGATGCCACGAAACAAGGGGCTCTTGAGGCGCTGCAGGTCGCGGTGGTAGCCCGACGGCAGCTTGGCGGTGATCATCAGCGACTCGTCGAGACAGCCCTGGGCGGTTGCGGAGGCGCCGCGCAGCAACTCGAGCACGTCGGGATTGCGTTTCTGCGGCATGATCGACGAGCCCGTGGTTACGTCGGCAGCCAGCGCGACGTAGCCGAATTCCTGCATGTAGAAGATGAGCAGGTCGGCCGCCATGCGTCCCACGTCCTGCAGCAGCAGGGTGATCTCGAACAGCAGGCCGCTTTCCGCCTTGCCGCGCGACAGCTGGGCGGCCGTCACCGGCGTCTGTGTCGCCGCGAAACCCAGCGATGCCGTCGTCATCTCGCGATCGAGCGGCAGGCCCGGCGTGCCGTACCCCGCCGCGGACCCGAGCGGGTTCTTGTCCATGCGCCGTTTCGCCGACCCGATGCCGTCGCGAGCGTCGGCAAATGCCTCGTCGAAGCCGCCGCACCACAACGCGACCGAGGACGGCATGGCCTGCTGCATGTGCGTGTAGCCGGGCAGCGGGATATCACCCTGCCGGTCCGCGAGCCTGGCTACGGACTCACGCAAGCCGTCGACCCGTGTCACGAGGTCGTCGGCCGCGTCGAGCAGGTAGAGTCGCAGCGCAGTGAGCACCTGGTCGTTGCGGGACCGGCCGAGATGCAGGCGCGCGCCGGCGTCGCCGATCGCCCGGGTTAGCCTGGTCTCGAGTGCCGTGTGGACGTCTTCGTCCTGCAACGTGATGCTCCAGTCTCCCGCCTCGAACGATGCCTCGAGATCCTTGAGGCCATCGCGGATGGCGCTTGCGTCTGCGTCGCTGATGAGGCCGGTTGCCGCGAGCATCTCCGCGTGTGCGATGGAACCGCGAACGTCGTAGGGCACCAGGCGAGCATCCAGCCGGTGATCTTCTCCCGCCGTGTAGCGCAGGACCCGTTCGCTGAGCGGCAGGCCCTTGTCCCAGAGGCGCGTCATGATGCGCCACCGGCCTGTTCGGCGGGCGTCAGGGCGCCGATGTCGTTGACGACCAGCGTACCCGTGCCTTCATTGGTGAATACTTCCAGCAACAGGCTGTCCGGGAAGTTGTAGGAAATCACGTGGACGCGCCGGACGCCGTTCGCGAGTGCCGCGTCGATAGCGGCGGCCTTGGGCAACATGCCGTCCGCGAGCTTGCCGTAGTCGCGGAGCCTGTCGAGCTGCGCGCGGTCGATGTAGCTGATCAGCGAATTCGGATCGGAAGCATCCTCGAGGACCCCGGGCGCGCCCGTCAGCAGGATCAGTTTCTCGGCATCGAGTTCCGCGGCGATGGCTGCGGCGACGGTATCCGCGTTGATATTGAGCAGCGTGCCGGACTCGTCGCAGGACAACGGGCTTACGACCGGCATGAGGCCGTTGTCGAGTTGCTTCCGGAGGATGTCCGCGTCGACGGAATCGATGTCGCCGACGAAACCGTAATCGACGGCCGATTCGCCTGCACGTTCGACCGGCGGACGCTTGTGCGCGCGAATGAGCCCCGCGTCCACGCCGCTGATACCGACCGCCGGGATCTGCAGGTCGCGGCAGGCTGCCAGGACGCGCGTATTGATCTGGCCGTTCAGCACCATCGTCGCGACGTCGAGCGACGCGCCGTCGGTGACGCGGCGGCCGTCGACGAAGGTCGTGTCGACGCCCAGCGCCGTTGCGAGTTGCGTGGATTGCGGGCCGCCCCCATGGATCAGCACCACGCGGATACCGACCTGGTGGAGAATACCCACCTGCTCCATGAGCGCTTTGGTCGCCGCCTTGTCCGCAAATATCTCGCCGCCCGCCTTCAGCACGAAGACTTTGCCCTTGAAAAGCCGGATATAGGGCGCTGCATGCTTGAGCGCCGATACGACAATCGCGAGTTCGCGTTTGGAGGTCATTGGCCGCCTCCGAGCATGCGGTGCAGGACGGCCATCTGCGCCAGCATACGGTTGCGCGCCTCGTGGATCACGACGCTGCGCGGCCCGTCGAGGACGGCATCGCTGACCACGACGCCGCGACGGACCGGCAGGCAATGCATGAAACGGCAGTCGTCCTGCGCGTTGCCGAACCACGCCTCGTCGACGCACCAGTCGACGAGTTCGTTGCGCAGCTTCTGGTCGTTCATGCGGTCGCCGTAGTGACGCGTTGACGTCCAGGACTTGGCGTAGATGATGTGTGCATCCTGCATCGCGTCAGCGCGGTCGTCGGTCTCCTGCACGGATCCGCCGGCGGATTCCGCCGCCGTTCTCGCGCGCTGCATCACGGCGTCGGGAAGCTCGAAGCCTTCTGGCCTCAATACCGTCACGTCCATGCCGCGCCGCGCCGCCGTGTACAGGGTCGAAGCCGGCACCGCGAGCGGCAGCGCTTTGGGGTGAAATGCCCAGCTCAGCACGAACTTGCCGCCGTTGGCCGGGACGTCGAGATCATCCAGCGTCTTCCAGTCGGCAAGATTCTGGCAGGGATGGTTCATGGCCGATTCCATGTTGATCCACGGCGTGTCGATCAGGCTGGTCAGCGAATTGAATTCCGTCTCCGCCATGTCGTGTTCGAGATTCTTGCGTTCGGCGAAGGCGCGGATGCCGATCGCGTCGCCGTAGGACGCAATGACCGGGACCGCCTCATTGATGTGCTCTGCCGCTTCGCCGTCCATGACGATGCCGGGTCGCGTCTCCAGGCCGTGGATGGACATGTCGGGGGAGATCACGAAAGAGCCGCCGCCGAGCCGGGTCATGGCGGCCTGGAACGACGCCAGCGTTCGCAGCGAAGGGCTCAGGAACAAGAGCGACAGCACCTTGCCCTGCAGCGCCTGCGGTTCCGGCTGCTTGTCGAGGCGGTCGGCGAGTTCCAGTAAAGCGCTGATTTCCTCGTTGCTGAGTTCGGCCAGGTCGTTAAACGTTTTCATCGGATTTCCTTACAGGTGCCAGGTGCTCCCGCCCGGGACCGCGGCAAGCGACCGGGCGAGATGGTCTACGTGTTCGTCGTTAATGACAAGGGGCGCGAGGATGCGCAGAACATGCGGGTCCGCGCTGGTGCCGGTGAGTATGTCGTGTTCGAGCAGCGCATTGCGCACCTCGGCAGCGGGCCGGTCGCAAACGAGTCCGAGCAACAGGCCTTTCCCCTGGATGCGCAGGACCGGGCCCGTCAGGCAACGATCGCGTATCTGCGCTTCGCGCTCGCGCGCATTGGCCAGCAGGCCCTCGTGTTCGATGGCGTCTATGACCGCGTTGATCGCGGCGGCGGCGAGGGGGCCGCCGCCGAAGGTGGTGCCGAGGTCGCCCGGGCCGAAACGTTCGGCAATGTCGCTGCGGCTGAGGACGGCAGCGCAGGGAACGCCGCCTCCCAGGGACTTCGCGCTCGTCAGCAGGTCGGGCTCGATGTCGTGCGCCTGGATTGCGAAGTAGTCCCCGCAGCGGCCCATTCCACTTTGCACCTCGTCGACGATCAGCAGGGCACCGTGCTGCCGGGCCGAGTTGCTCAGGGCGTGCAGGAACTCGGCCGACAGGTCGAATGCCCCGGCGACTCCCTGGACGGGCTCGACAATAATGGCCGCCACATCGGGGCCGATCATCGCCTCGGCCGCGGCACAGTCGTTACGTGGAATGAAGTCGACCGCAAAAGGTTTCTGCGGAAAGCCGTACCACCTGTCCGATTTCCAGGTGACGGCGCCCGCTGCGGCGGTGCGGCCATGGAAACCATGCGTGACCGCAAGCACCTTGCCGCGTTGCGTCACCGCGCAGGCCATGCGCAAGGCGTTCTCGTTCGCCTCGGCGCCCGAGTTGACGAAGAACACCCGCTCGAGGGAAGCCGGCGCAACGGACACGAGCTTCTCTGCGGCTCGTGCGCGCACGTCCAGAGCAACGGCATTGCTCTGAAACAGCAGGGTCTCCGACTGTTGCCGGACCGCGGCAACGAGCCGCGGGTGGCCGTATCCCAGGGCCGCAACGGCGTGCCCGCCGTAGAGATCGAGTATGCGCCGGCCATCGCCCGTGATGATCTCGCAGCCCGAAGCGCGCACCGGCACGAATGGCAGCTGGCCGTAGACGGGGATCGTCGTTGCCGCCTCTCTCGCCCGCGCGTCTGCCTGGCTTGCCTGCATCGGGTCCACCTCAGGTCCAGCCCGGCGGAATGCCTGCAAGCCCCGCCGTGTCTGGCTGGTCGAACAGGCGGTTCATCCACTGCATCGCGCCGCCCGCCGCGCCTTTCACCAGGTTGTCGATCGCGGTCATCGCGACCACGGTATTGCCGGAAACCGCGAAACCGACTTCGGCCATGTTGCTTGCCACGACGTTCTTGAGTTTCGGCGAGCCGTCGACGACCCGCACGAAGGGCGCATCCGCGTACAGTGATTCGAGCGACTCGCGCAATCGTTCGGCGGCTATCTCGCCCGTCGCCTGCGCCTGCACGCTGGCGAATATGCCGCGCGCAAAAGGTCCCGAGTGCGGAACGAAGTTGATACCGGCTCGGATGCCGGACGCGGCCTCCGCCAGGTTCGCAATCTCCGGCGCATGCCGGTGAGAGAGCGCCTTGTAGGCATACAGGTTGCTGTGTCGCTCCGGGTGATGCGTGCCCGGTTGCGGCGCGCGCCCCGAGCCCGTGCTGCCGGTAATCCCGGTTATGAACAGCTCGGGGTTGACCAGTCCGGATTGCAGCAACGGCACGGCGGCCAGCAATATCGCGGTCGCGAAACAGCCCGGGTGGGCGACGTGCTGTGTGTCGGTTCCGGCAAGATGTTCAGGTACTGCACAGACGAAATCACCCAGGAGTTGCGGCGCGCCGTGCGCGGCGCCGTATACCGATTCGTAGGCGGCAGCGTCGCGGTAACGAAAATCGGCAGAGACGTCGACAACGCGGACGCCGATGTCACGCTCTTTCGCCTGCTCGAGTACCTTTGCGATCATGGCCGCCGACGCGCCGTGCGGCGCAGCGGAAAACAGGGCCAGCGGCGACCCTGCCGGGATCGTTTCGAGCCACGTACCGTGTGCTGCAAACAGCGTATCGTCGAACGCCGAGCCCAGGTGCGGGAATGTGTCCGCGACCGGTTCGCCGGCGCGGCTCTCGGACACCGCTGCGACCAGGTCGAACAGCGGGTGGGTCGCGATCAGCCGCAACAGTTCGCCACCGACATAGCCGGTGGCGCCGAGCACGACGGCGGGCACGGAGGTCATTTCCGCCCCCCCTCGAGCACGCCGGCGATGTGGTCACCGAGTGCCACGCCATTCGACAGGGCATTGATTGCGGGCAGGTCGAGCCGCTCCGAGATCTGGTCGATACCGACGGCGTTGTCGGTCGCGGGACCGGTCACGACGGCAGGCTCGATGTCGAACTGCTCCCTGAGGATCTTCGCGCCGCCCCACGCCGCGACCGGGTCGTTCGCACACAGCGCGACCGCTGTGAGGGCATCGCGGATCGACGCATCGGAGAGTATGGCCTCCACTCCGTACGCGCCGAGCAGGCCGTCACCCAGTTCGAGCACGATCACGTCCGGCTTGTCGGCGGCAAGATTGGTCAACAGGGTCCGCGTCAGTGCGGGCCCGTTTTCAGCCGTCGTCGTAACGATGCCGAGGTCAGAGAAGATGGTTGTCTCCGCTGCGCCGGCGTCCTGCATCGCGAGGATGTCGCGACGCAGGGATACGCCCGTTGCCTTGCAGGCGGCCACGTGCAGTCCGCGATGCCGCAGGCGGCTGACAATGGCGCAGGCGGCGGCCGTCTTGCCCGAATCCATGCAGGTGCCGGCGAGCGCCACGACCGGCACTCCCTGCGTGTCCAGCGAAGCACCGGGGTCGAATTCCTGCGCGCCGGCGCGGGCGGGCACGCCGATGCGCTCGCCGAGGTACGGGAAGTGCAGGACGGTGCCCAGCACTTCGCAGTCGAACGGCGGCCCGACATCGGGATTGGCCGAATCGCATATTCCCAGGACGCCTCCGATGTTGAGGAGCTGGATCGTGTCGCCGACATCGAGCTCCGTGGGCAGGTGCCCCGAGTAACCCAGCAGTGCCTTGCGATGCCCGAGTGCGCCCACCACGATGTCGCCCTGGGTGACCGTGGCCATGCGTCCGGACGTGAGCTCGAGCTGGTTGTAACGCGCCTTGTTGTTCAATACGCGCACGGCGACGAGCACGCCTTCCTCGCAAGGAATCTCCGACGACAACCTCAGCTTGTTGCTCAGGTCGCTGTGCTGCGCAACCGACGCGACCTTGTCGACGAAAACGGATTTCACGATTCGCCTCCCGCGGCGCGTGTCTGCAGCGTGCCCGGCAACGAGAGGATGCGGGCGTAGCCGAGCGTGTCGGCAGGCGTCCACTCGCCGGCCGATTCGCCATAGACGCCTTTCGTCGCTGCGAGCAGCGAGTGCGGTGAGTCCACACCGTCGATGAACAACGAACCCGGGCGCAGCGTGAACGTGACGCTGCCGCTGACCCGCTGTTGGGACGACTCGAGCAGCGCCTCGATATCGGCACAGACCCGATCGAGCTGTTTGCCTTCGTGCACCAGGTCACCGTAGGTCGCGGCGATGCTGTCTTTTACACGTGCTTGCTGTGCGCTGAGCACGAGCTTTTCCAGTTCCCGGTGCGCCGTGATCAGGGTAACGGCCGCGGGCGCTTCGAAAGCGACCCGGCCCTTGGTGCCGAGCACGGTGTCGCCGAGGTGGATGCCGCGGCCGATACCGTAACTACCGGCCAGCTTCTCGAGCGCCTCGATCAACGCGACAGGCGAGAGTCTCTCACCGTCGAGCGCGACCGGGATGCCGTGCTCGAATTCGAGCGTGTGCCGGCTCGGTTCCAGGGGCTCACTGAATGCCTTTGCGGACAGTACCCAGGCGTCTTCGGGGATCGAGTTCTGCGACGTCAGCGTTTCCCGACCGCCGATCGTGATGCCCCACAGACCGCGGTTGATGGAATAGGCAGAACCCTGCGCCGGCAGCGGCAGGCCGTGTTTCTCGAGATACGCGAGCTGCTCGTCCCGCACCCAGCTGTTGTCGCGCACGGGCGCCAGTACCTCGAGGCCGGGGCTCAGCGTGCGCAACGCGACCTCGAAACGCACCTGGTCATTGCCGGCAGCCGTACACCCGTGTGCGACAGTGGTAGCTCCGCGTTCATTGGCAATCGCCGCGAGCCGGGAAGCCTGCAGCCCGCGCTCCGCGCCGACGCACAGCGGGTAGGCGTTGCCCCTGAGCACGTTGCCCGCGATCAGGTACCGGATGACCGTAGCGAAGAAGTCCTGCCGGGCGTCGATGAGCACATGCTCCACGGCGCCGAGCGTGTAGGCACGCGCCTCGAGTTGTTCTGCGGCCGCCGCGTCGATGCCCCCCGTGTCGACCGTGGCGGTCACGACATCGCGGCCGTAGGTTTCCCTGAGCCACGGCACGCAGAAGGAGGTGTCGAGACCGCCTGAGAACGCAAGAATGATGGGTGTCTGGTCTTTGCTCACAAGTATGCTCCGGGGGCGGCGCGCATCAGCGCGCGACGATACGTTCCAGCCTGGCGGCGAGAATCTTCTGGTGATTGGCGGAGTCGGTGGCCACGAAAACCGTATCGTCGCCGCCGATGTTGCCGACGATCTCGGGCCAGTCGGCGCGGTCGAGGGCCAGCGCGACCCGCTGCGCTGCACCGATGGCCGTGCGCAGCACGATCAGGTGTGGTCCGGCGGGCAGAATGGCACGAACGAATTCGCCAATCGCGTTCAGCTCCGGCCTGTCCGCCATGTCGCCGGGCTCGAGTTCGTAGCCGCGGGCCGTCTTGATCGCGCCAATCTCCCTGAGGTCGCGGCTTACGCTCGACTGCGTCGCTGTAAAACCGCGCCGGGCGAGTTCCGTGACCAGTACCTGCTGGGTGGCAACGGGCCCGCCGCCCAGCAGCTCGCGAATCGCGCGGCGGCGCCGGTCCTGGTCGCTGTTCGGGTTCGGCATGAGCCTCTCCGCATAAATATGCGCATATAATTAACATCATGCGCATACATCGTCAAGGCTTGATTGGCGTTTTTCGCCTTGTTCCTCGTGGAAACAGGCCCTAAACTGCGCCGCTTCCACCCTGTTGCGGCAAACCCCGGATCCACGGAGCGTCCATGTCCGATACCCAGACTGTCGAAGTCGAGACGGGGCCCGAGCCCTCCGCCAGCGTAATCTGGCTGCATGGCCTGGGCGCCGATGGCCACGATTTCGAGCCGGTCGTCCCGGAATTACGGCTGCCCGATAACTTGCCGCTGCGCTTCGTCTTTCCCCATGCACCGGTGCGGCCCGTGACCATCAACGGCGGCATGGCGATGCGGGCCTGGTACGACATCGTGTCGCTCGATCGCGGCGGGCCGGTCGACTCCGCCGGGATTGGTGAGAGCAGTGCTGCGCTCGAGGCGCTCATTGCCCGCGAAGAACAACGCGGTATCGCGCCGGGTCGCATCGTCGTTGCCGGCTTCTCCCAGGGCGGAGCCATCGCCATCAACACGGTCCTGCGATCCGAGAAAAAGCTCGCAGGGCTAATGGCTTTGTCGAGCTGGCTGGCGCTGCCCGATGCACTTCAGGGAGGCGCGGTTGATGCCTCCGTACCGGTCTTCATGGCACACGGGCAGTTCGATCCGATGATACCGATGCAGTACGGGCGCTCCTCGGCCGACGCACTTGCCGGGGTCGGGTTCAAGGTGGAGTGGCACGACTACCCGATGGCGCACGCCGTCTGTCCGCAGGAGATCGCTGACATTCGCACGTGGCTACTGCGCGTTCTGGCCGCCTGATTCGAACTTGAACTTTGCGTCACCGCCGGGGCGCCCGCTGGCATCGAAGCTTCGCTCCAGTAAGCGCACGATTCCCCCATCGTCAATCGTCAGGACCGTCGAGCAGCGTGTGCCGTACTCGGGGTGCACGATGAACGGCGCGGTGAGCGCATGTGCCATCGAGAAGGACAGCCCGTTCGTCTGCACTTCATCAGCCGACGCTTTTTCCCGGTCGCCGAGCATGCGCATCAGGGTGGTTTCGTTGACGTTGTCCGCATCGATCAACTCTGCAAGCTTCGATTTCGTGCGCGTGACCTTGGTCCACGGGTCGTCGAGCGTCGCGTTGCTGAGCCCGTAGATACCCGGCGACAGTTCACGCATACCGGCTCCGCGATTCGAGAGATAGCCGGCCGACTGGCGATCGGCCACCAGCAGGTTGAAGCCGGCGTAGGCGCCGCCATCGATCGATTCCAGGTAGTCGACGACATTTGCGTTCGCGTCGAGAAAGCCGGTTATCAGGTGGCCTCGCGACTGCAGCCCCGGTTTTTCCCTGTGGGCGTCCCGGTAATTCGTAACGGCGGCAAACCTGCCGTTGCGGTGCATGGCAAGCCAGGTGCCACCGGCCTGCAGGTCGCGACCGCCGACGATGTCGCGCTTGTCCGGCCACCAGTGCGCCGCCTGGGTAGGGCGTGCGTGAAATTCGTCGCGATTGCCCGCGACGATCAGGGGCAGGCCGGGATGCTTGCGCAGGGCGAAGACCAGCAGACACATGCGTGAAGCATAGCAACGCCCACGGCGGGGCGCGTGGGTCATTCGCTGAGTTCGATCCAGTAATCGACGAGACGGCGCGCGATCGAGATTCGGAACGGCAACTTCGGAAAGCCCGAGCGCAGTTCCTCGCGAGTGAACCACCGGGCATCCTCGAGTTCTGCATCGTTGAGACGGATATCCGACGAGGTGGCGTCCGCGACGAAGCCGATCATAAGCGATGACGGAAACGGCCACGGCTGCGAACTGTGGTAGCGAACAGCGCCCACGCGCACGTCCGTCTCCTCGTAGACCTCACGCCGGACCGCGTCTTCGAGACTCTCGCCCGGTTCGGCGAAACCGGCAATCGTCGAGTAACGACCCTCGGGCCAGCTCGCTTGCCGGCCGAGCAGGCAGCGGTGGCCATCCGAGACCAGCACGATGATGGCCGGGTCGACTCGCGGGAAAATGACCCGCCCACAGCCGGCATTCGTGCAGATTCGCGTATTGCCTCCCGCCTCGGGCCGCGCGGCGCTGCCGCATACGCCGCAGAACCGCTGAGACGCATGCCACAGCACGAGAGCCCTCGCGTGAGCCGCGAGGTTGGCCTCGTCCGGGGGCAGGACCGTGCCGAGCAAACGCAGGTCCTGGAACTCACCGAATTCGGCGAATGGCGGTGGTTGCTCCCTGTCGATCGAAAACGCGAAGGCCGGCCGGTCGTGAAACAGCCCGAGGAATATCAGGTGGTCGTCGTCCATAAACGATTCGGCCTGGCTGCGCTCGAGCAGGATGGCATGCGGGGGGTCGCCGCCTACCAGGCACCTGTCACCCCAGACGGGAACGAAGCGGCACGCGTCGCTTCTTGCTGCCCGCGCAAGCCACTCGGGATCCTTGCGCCGTTCGCCACTGCGATCGACAAATGCGCCTGCGAATACATTGTGATCCTGCACCCGAACTCCCAGGTGGCTACCGATCGTGGGGCGCAGTTTACCCGAATGCAGCGGGCGCGATTCAATCGCCGCCGAAGCTCTTGACGCCGGGACGGCGGCGCCGCTCGGCCTCGATCTCGCAGCACGGGCAGGTCTTCAGGTCGAGCGCGAAGGCGTCCTGAACGTAACAGGAGTCGCAGCCGGCGCATGAGGCCAGGTAGAGTTCGTCACCGCAAATGCTGTGCAGCAGCGTCCATGCCCACTCGAAGCTGAGGAGCGGGCGTTCGTGCAGTAACAGGTAGGTCTCGAAGGCCCTGCACAACCGGTGTCCGAACTCGACATCGGGCCGTGGCCAGCACGGATGAACCAGCTTGCGCTCATCGATACGCAGCAACAGCCCGGCGTTGTAGAGCGCCACGAGCGTGGTCGATTGCAGCTGGTGCTGGGCATTCTTGACGAAGCGGGTGATCTGCCGCGGCGACTTGCCGCGCCGCCGCCGCACCCCGGTGACGCCGGAATTGCGGAAATAGGTCCAGTAGAGCTTGCGAATCCTGTCGTCGGAGAGCCCGGTGCACTCGCGAATGGTCCGGGTGCGGGCTTCGTGGCGAATCATACGCAGGGCCAGCTCGAACTGGCTTCTCTCGTTCGCATAGCGATCGTCGGTCAGGCGCATATTTTTCCTTCTTATGATCGAAAATGCCCATATACTTTCTTTTGTTCCACTATATCATCCATAAGTGGGATAAAAAGAGAATATAGCGTAACTACCGAATCCATCGAGATTCGTCGTCAGGAGCGGAGCGATGCATTACCACGGCCCGGAACCAGCAGACCTCGCAAACGTCTTCGTGCTGAACAGCGCCTTTATCGCCTGGCAGCGAACACGGCCGCCGGAGGAGCACCGCGGACGCGCCCTGCCGCCGGAGATCCGCGCGCGGCTCGGCGCGCTCAGCGGCCGGCAGCGCGAGCGCCTCGGGCGCAGCCCGTTCCTGCTCATGTCGTTCGCGGAGGACGACGAAGCGCGATGGCAATCGTTGTTCGCCGAGCAGCGGACCCGAGACCTGCTGGAGTGCCTGCAGCTCCGCGACGACGCGGCGTCGGCGCTCGTTGCTGCCGGATTGGGGTTCCTGTGGCAGCTCGCACAGCGCAATCCCTATGCCGTACGACTGCTCAGCGGGGCCAGCCTGAGCTGGTGTGAGCAGTTGTCCGCCTGCACGCTCATGGACCTGTATTCACGAGCGCTGGAGGATCCGATGCTGCTCGCCCCGCGGATGGTCGACAAGCCCGATATCTGGAACAGGTTGCTGACGGCAGGCGTCAGTAACCGGCGGGAGGCACGTCGCGCGGCACGGGTAGCGGCCCTGCAGACGATGCTGACCCAGCGACCGCCGCGCAAGTACCGGCCGCTCGCGGCGGCGGCCTGCAGGCTGCCGCCCGTGAAGTCCCGGAGCTCGGGCGGGCACAGGCAATGATGCCGGGCGGCCGGGCTGTGTCGATGCGGCGGCAGCATGGTTACAATACGCCGCCTGATGAACGCCCTCTCCATACGAAACCTGCGCAAGACCTACGCGAACGGCAACGAGGCGCTAAAGGGCATCAATTTCAACGTGGCCGTCGGTGATTTCTACGCGCTCCTCGGGCCAAACGGCGCCGGCAAGACAACGGCGATCGGGATCATCTCATCGCTGGTGAACAAGTCCGCGGGGGAAGTCGAGGTCTTCGGGCACAGTATCGACCGAGAACTGGAAGCAGCCAAGGAATGCATCGGCCTGGTGCCACAGGAACTCAATATCAACCAGTGGGAAAAGGTCGGCAACATCGTGCTCACACAGGCCGGCTATTACGGGCTGAGTGGCCGCCTTGCCCGCGAGCGAGCGGAGAAATACCTGCGGGCCCTGCGCCTGTGGGACCGGCGCGACGACATAGCGCGGAGTCTCTCCGGCGGCATGAAACGACGGCTGATGATCGCCCGGGCGCTCGTGCACGAGCCGAAGCTGCTGATACTCGACGAACCGACGGCGGGCGTCGATATCGAGATCCGCCGTTCCATGTGGGCCTTCCTGCGCGATATCAACGCGGCAGGAACGACCATCATCCTGACCACGCATTACCTCGAGGAAGCCGAGTCGCTCTGCCGTCACGTCGCCATTATCGACGAAGGTGAGATTATCGAGGACGCGCCAATGAGCCGTGTCCTCCGCAAGCTGCAGCGGGAAGTGTTCGTGCTGAGTCTCTCGGACGAGGCGGATCGGGCTCCCGCGCTCGACGGATTCCAAACCGGGCTGGTCGACAGTGGCGAACTGGAAGTGGAGCTGGGGCCGGCGCACACGCTCAACGACCTGTTCCGGGCACTGGATGCGCGCGGCATCGAGGTCGTCAGCATGCGCAACAAGGCGAACCGGCTCGAAGAACTTTTCATGCGCCTCGTGGAAAGCAAGCAGCCATGAACGTCGCCCTCAATGTCATTGCCGTCAAGACCCTCGTCCGCAAGGAGATGATCCGGGTCATGCGCATCTGGGTGCAGACCATCGTGCCGCCTGCGATCACCATGACGCTGTATTTCATCATTTTCGGCAACCTGATTGGTCGCCGAATCGGCACGATGGACGGCTTCGATTACATGCAGTACATCGCGCCGGGACTGATCATGATGTCGGTGATCACGAATTCCTACGGCAACGTCGTATCGTCGTTCTTCGGCGCCAAGTTCGGCCGCCATCTCGAAGAGATGCTCGTATCGCCGATGTCGAATTCCGCGATCATCATCGGGCACGTCGCGGGAGGGGTATTGCGCGGCCTGATGGTCGGCGCACTGGTGACGGTGATCGCGCTGTTTTTCACGCGGCTGCAGGTGCAGCATGCGCTGGTGACCATTTCCGTCGTGCTGCTGTCTTCGACGGTTTTCGCACTCGCCGGCTTTATCAACGCCATATTCGCGAAAAAGTTCGATGACATTTCGATCATACCCACCTTCGTTCTCACTCCCCTGACCTACCTCGGCGGTGTCTTCTATTCCATCGCGCTGCTGCCGGAATTCTGGCAGGCCGCGTCCAAGGCGAATCCGATTCTCTACATGGTGAATGCTTTTCGTTACGGCATCCTCGGCACCTCCGATATCAGTATCGGTCACGCCTACGGCATCCTGGTCGGGTTCGTCGCGCTGCTGTTCTCTGCCTGCCTGTACCTGATGAACCACGGCGTCGGAATCCGGGAGTAGCTATGTGCGGCCGTTTCGCGTTCTACTCTCCTGCCGAGGCGACAGCTGCCCTGTTCGGCGCGACCGGCTCGCTCGAGCTCGGCCCGCGGTACAACATTGCGCCGACGCAGGATATTGCGGCCGTGCGCAACCGTGCAGACGATGCCGGCGACCGGGAACTCGCGGCATTGCGCTGGGGTCTTGTGCCGTTCTGGGCAAAGGATCCCGCGATCGGTAACCGGATGATCAATGCCCGCGCCGAGACGGTTGCCGAGAAACCGGCGTTTCGGGCAGCGTACCGCCGCCGGCGCTGCCTCGTGCTAGCCGACGGATTCTACGAATGGCATCGCGAAGGTTCCGTGAAGATTCCCTGGTATATCTCGATGGCCGGCGAAGAGCCGTTCGCATTCGCCGGGCTCTGGGAACACTGGCGCAGCAAGGAGACCGATGAGTCGCTCGAAACGGCGACGCTCATCACCACGCAGGCGAACGACTTCCTTGCCCCGCTGCATCACCGCATGCCGGTGATCCTCGATTCGGACCGGGCCGAACGTTGGCTCGCGGGTGACGACGAGCTGATCGTGACGGCGAGCCAGGACTGTCCAAAGCTCAGGGCCTGGCCCGTGGACCGGCGAGTCAACAATGCGCGCAACGAAGGTGACGACCTGATCGAACCGGATGGCGAAGTGCTCGAGGGCTAATCGGCAGCCGGGCGAGAGTAGGGCTGCGTCGCTACGATCAGCGTGCCGGGCCCACCGTGCACGCCGAGCGCCGCGCCAATGTCCGTGATCGTGGTGCGGTGAATATTGTCGAGCCGTTGGCGCAACTCGCGCTCCAGCTCGGCAGCATCGTCCGGGCACAAAGCGTGGCCGATGGCGACATCGAGCGATTCGGCCACGGGCGTCAGCCTCGTCACGTATCGCGCAAATCGCTGAATCCGGCTCCTGCGGCCGAACAGGAAAGTGCCCGAGGCCACGCGTCCGTCGGGGACGGTGCGGATGATCGCGGTTGCGCGCAACAGGTCGGCGATCGTCTTCACCCAGCGCGGCACCCGGCCGCCCCGCACGGCAAAGCGAAGGTCCCTGAGCAGGCCGTACGTGCGGGTTTCCGGGATCAGCTTTTCGACGGCGGCGATCGCATCCTCGACGCTCAGCCCGGCCTTCGCATACTCGGCGGCGGCAACAACCAGCAGCCCCTGCCCGAGCGAGGCATTGCGCGAGTTGATGACGTGCATACGACCGTGCGCGTTCACGCGCTCGGCGGCCGATCGAGCGGCTTCGAGCGTGCCGCTCACCATCCCGGTCAGGTTGATCGACAGCACGTCGGCGAAGTGGCTAGCAAGGAACTGGTACTGGCGCCTGAAATCTCCGGGAGCCGGCTGTGACGTCGTCGGGTGGTTCGGGTTCGTCCTGAGTTCCTCGAAGAATTCGTCGGCTGTGATACTCACCTTGTCGAGGTAGCCGCGGTCACCGAACTGGATGCGGCAGGGAACCATGTGAATATCCAGCCGTTCCATGTCTTCATCCGGTATGTCGGCGGCAGAGTCGGTAATCACCGCGAATCGCCTGTTTGCATCGTGGCTGCTGGTTTGCTGGCGGCGCATGTCATCGGCCTTCTCCGCGCTGACGTCCCCGTACCTGCGGGCAACGTCGAATACGCGCTCCGGTTCGTCGACGTGAATGTGGATTTTCGCCTTGCGCTTCGTGCCGGCAAGCACGAGCGAATCACCGAGTTCTGCGAGCGCTTCCCGCAGCTTGCGGCGGTCGATATCGACACTGGTAACGATGCACTCCGTGCAGAACCGGTACCCGGATTGCAGCGAGCTGCCGGCCGTCACCAGGGGGGCTTCGATGGCGACCAGCGACAGGTCGGGCTCGGCGACGATATTGCCGGTGCTGAGGTACTCGCTCATGCCGTCGACCAGATCGACGAATCCCTTGGCACCCGCATCCACGACCCCGGCCTTGCGCAGCACGTCCAGCTGTTCCGGGGTATGTGCGAGCGCGGCTTTCGCATGCTCCAGCGCCTTGCGAATGAGCGCCGCAAAACTGCCGTCTGCCGCGCTCTTGCGATAATCGCTGATGCTGCCAGCAAACGCGTCGATCACCGACAAAATGGTGCCTTCGCGCGGCTCGGACATGGCGTCATGCGCATAGTCGTTGCCCATGCTTACGGCTTTCGCAAACGTGTGCGGCGTGAAACGGCTCAGCTCGCCGGCCGAATCGCTCATACCCTGGAAGAATTGCGCCATGATCGCGCCCGAGTTACCCCGGGCGCCGTCCAGCAGCGCGTCGGCCACCGCCGCCAGCAGGGTCCCCAGGTGCGTTTCACTGCTCTGCTGGAGAACGGGCAGTGCGGCGCCCAGCGACAGGCTCAGGTTGGTGCCGGTATCGCCGTCCGGCACCGGGAAAACATTTATCTGGTTGAGCAACTCCTGGTCGTCGATGACGCGGTGAATGCCCGATATCAATGCGCTGGCGAAGCGGTCGCCGGACAGTTGTGTCGAAACAGGCTCGTTCAATCGTCGCGGCCCGGCCTACTCACGCGGCAGCAGGAAACGGGTTCCGGCGTAATCGAGAACAACGCCTTCCGGCGTAATTTCCTGCACGACCGGTCCCTCGGCGAGGCGCGATTTTTCCCGGTGTCTGACCATGTTGATGAAAACGAAACGATCGTCCGGCTGCTCGCTGTACACGTGGATGTCGAGGTGCAGATCCGCCATCTGGATCGTGCCGTTGGCGCGCAGCTCGTCGGCTGTCGGGAGTGCGGCGAGCGTAAATCCGGTCTGCGGCCGGGACTGCGGTGGCGCAGCCGGAGGTGACGCGGGCGCTGGCGCCTCGAGCGGCGGCTGGGCAACGGGCTCGCGGCTGGCCGCAACACCTGCACTCGCAGCCGTCTGCTGTTCGCGTGCCTCCTCGATTTTCTCGGAGAACGTGGGCCCGGCCGCCGGCTCCGCCACGGACGCCTGCCCGGATGGCGGGGCGACCTCCGGCTCGTCGTCGCGCAGCAAGACGCCCAGCAATATGGCCAGGTTGACGGCGAGGAGCAGCGCCACCACCCAGAGCCAGCGCGGCGCGCGCGGCGACTCGGCGCTGGAGGGCACATTCGCGAAGTCCGACGGGCCCTGTTGCTGCCGTTCGGTTTCCGATTTCTTCAGTGCATCAAGTATAAAAGACATGGCGTCAGCAGGCCCTCATTCCCGGGCAAGCCTGGGCGTTGTCAGCCGCGGCGTGCCTTCCGACCCGAGCAGCGAGTTGATGATGATCTGTGTCTGTTGTCCTGCGAGGCCGTCGACGTCGAGTCGGTGGTCACGCTGGAATTCGACAACGCGTTGCTCGAGATCCGCATCGTAGATACCCGAATCGAGCGGCTCGGCGCGGTAACGTTCGTCAACGGCTGCGAGGCTGCGCCGCAACCAGACGACGTTTTCACCGCGCGAGCCCCGACCGAGGGAGAGCGATTCGCCGTTCGGCGGTTTCCAGAGCAGGATGTAGTCTCCGAACCAGCTTTCCGTCACGTCCAGGAAAGGATGCGTGACGCTGACACCGGCGATGGACAGCTCTGCCATGTCGCCGTAAACGGCCGTGAGAACGACATGGTGGGTTTTGCCGCGGCTGTCGGTGAGCGTCAGGATGGCCGGACGGTCGAGCTGCCGCAGGCTGCTCCACGAGCCTCGTTGCATCAGGCATGCGTAGCCTGCGCTCTGCGCCGCATCGCAGCCGTTGGTAATCGGTCCGTCGGACTGAAGTCCCCAGAGGCCGAACAGGACCTCGAACGCAGGCGCAAGTTTGGTCAGTTCGCCGGCGAGCAACAGCTGCTCATCCAGTGTCACCTCGGTCGCGGGTGCAGAGTCGATATCGGTTTCAGATTCGGCTGGGGCTGTTGCATTCGGCTCGGGCTCCGCTGCGGCCTGATCGGCTTCGATGACGGGGTCCGGTGCGCTCGCCGCAGCTGCGACGGCGCTTACAGGAGCCTCGGAATCCGGGTCGCCGCGTTCTTCGAGCAACGGCCAGAGGGTGGCTGCTATGACGGCGATGGCGATCCCGCCAACGACGGGTGTCGCCCAGCGCAGCAAAGGGACCGTGTACGGAATCCCTTTGATCTCGGCGGCTGCCCGCCTTATGAGGCGTCGGTTGACGCGCCGCGTTTCCTTGCTGTAGGCGCCCAGCAGGGCACGATCACAGATGACGTTGATCAATCGCGGTACGCCTTCGGTCAGCCGGTACACCTCGCGTTTGGCCCCGCTATCGAATACTTCGCCGAGGGCACCGGCAACTCGCAGGCGGTGCTCGATGTACTGTCCGGTTTCTTCGCGAGACAAGGGCTCGAGGTGGTAGCGACCGGTTATGCGCTGAGCCAGCTGCCTGAGATCCTCCCTGGCCAGCAGGTCGCGGAGTTCGGGCTGGCCTATCAGGATGATCTGCAGCAACTTCTGCTTCGTGGTCTCCAGGTTGGTCAACAGCCGTACCTGCTCGAGGACGTCGCGAGACAGGTTCTGCGCTTCGTCGACGACGAGTATGACGCGGCGTCCCTCGGCGTGGGCCCTGAGCAGTTGCCGGTTCAGGGCATCCACCAGTGCCTTGACGCTGCCCCTGATCTCCGGGGCAAGGATTCCGAGTTCCTCGCAAATGGTTTCGAGAAACTCGATGACCGAAAGACGCGGATTCAATACGACGGCGACGTCGGCGTTGTTCGGGAGCTTGTTCTGCAACAGCGTGCGTACGAGCGTCGTCTTGCCGGTGCCGACTTCGCCGGTGAGCTGCATGAAACCGCCGCTCTCGCTGACCCCGTAAACAAGGTGCGCGAGCGCTTCGCCGTGACGTTCGCTCATGAACAGGTAACGCGGGTCGGGCGTTATCGCGAAGGGCTTTTCATTGAGTCCGAAGAAACTCGTATACATGACGGGGTCCGCTGACCGTGTCGCACAGCCGTCGATTCTACCTCATTCACGACCGGTCCAAGGTCCTGGCACGAGACACCGAGTCGCTGCCGAAGCGGTCGCGGATTTCGTCAATGGTGCGATCGAACTCTGACGCCTGCCCCGAATCGCAGCCGCCGAACAGGTCCGGCTGTTCGGCGGGTACGAGTGAGCTGCAGCCGACGCCGAGCAGCCGGATGCGCGCGTCCGGATTGCCGCTGAGCCAGGCGGCGAGTAATTCACGGGCCACCGCATAGATCTGGTCGGTGCCGTTTCCCGGTGGCTTGAGCCGCTTCTGGCGGGTAAAAGTCCTGAAGTCGGACTGCCGGATCTTGACCTGGACGGTGCCGGCCGACAGGGCTGCCCTGCGCAGACGGCCGGCGGTACGCTCCGTCAGTCGCAGGAGCTCCCGCTCCAGGTCGCGGCGATCGCAGAGGTCGATATCGTAGGTCTGCTCGTTACTGATGGACTTTTCACCGCGCGATGCAACTACTGGCCGATCGTCGATACCGGATGCGCGCTCGCGTGTCCTGCGGGTGAAACGCCCGAATATGGGTTCCAGTGCCCGGTCCGGGGCGTGGCGCAGCTCGGCAATAGTGTGTACGCCGATGGCATCCAGGCGCTCGAGCGTTCGCCTGCCGATACCGGGAACTACGGCAACGGGCAGGGGGTCGAGGACTGCGTTCACCTGGCCCGGGCCGACGACGACGAGACCGTCCGGTTTGTCCAGGTCCGAAGCGATCTTTGCCACCAGCTTGTTTGCGGCGACACCGACCGATGCCGTGAGACTGGTGCGCTTGCGAATCCGGTCCTTGATCTCCATGGCGATACGGCGGCCCGATCCGAAAAGCCGGCGGCTCGAGGTAACGTCGAGGAACGCCTCGTCGAGCGATAGTCCTTCGACCAGCGGTGTGAATTCGTTGAAGACAGCAAAGATCTGGCGGGACACATCCTGGTAGTGGCCCATACGCGGCGCAACGCGAACGAGCTGCGGGCATCGTCTGCGCGCTTGGGCCATCGGCATGGCGGAGCGAATGCCGAACACGCGGGACTCGTAGCTCGCAGCGGCCACGACGCCGCGATTTGCGCCGCCGCCTACGACGACCGGTTTGCCACGCAGGCCGGGATCGTCCCGCTGCTCGATGGATGCGTAGAACGCATCCATATCGACATGCAGGATGACACGCGATGCCATCGCGTCACTTGCCCCTGTCCACGATGAATCGGGCCAGCCAGCGCAGTGCTGTTGCTTCGGGCAGCACATCGAGGTGGACAAGGCCCTCTTCGAGCAGTTCATCACAGCGGCGGCGCGACGCTGCGATGCCGAACAGGGCGGGATAGGTGGCCTTGTTCATGCGTTCGTCGGACCCTGCCGTCTTGCCGATTTCCTCGGTTTTGCCCTCCACGTCCAGCAGGTCGTCACGGATCTGGAACGCGAGGCCGATCGCGCGCCCGAAGCCGTCGAGCGCCACCGAGTACTCGGGCGGTACCGATTCCGCGAGCAGGCTCGCCGACATCACCGAGGCACGAATCAATGCCCCGGTCTTGAGCGCAAACATGTGCTCCAGCTCCGCGGCTTCGAGCGAACAGCCCTCGGCACCGAGGTCGATGGACTGACCACCCGTCATGCCGGTCGAGCCGCAGGCATCGGCAACCAGCTTTACGAGTTCCGCGCGGACGTCACCGGCAACGCCGTCGATATCGGCGAGCACCGCGAAAGCCAGCGGCTGCATGGCGTCCGCAGCGAGGATGGCGGTCGCTTCGTCGAATTTGCGATGCAGGGTCGGTACCCCGCGGCGCAAATCGTCGTCGTCCATCGCCGGCAGATCGTCGTGCACCAGCGAGAACGCATGGATCAGCTCGATTGCCGCGGCCGGCGAATCGAGCAGCGCTTCGGGAACGCCCAGGCACTCTCCGGTGGCGTAAACGAGCAGCGGCCGCACCCGCTTGCCGCCATTGAAAATCGCATAACGCATTGCCTGGTGGAGGCGAACCGGATTCTCCTCACTGCCCGGCAGCACCGCGTCGAGCTTTGCCTCGATGCGGCGGGTGTAATCAGGGATGCGCTGTTTGAATTTCTGTGCCACCGGCGCTCGCTGGCGATCGATCGGCTCCGTAGCGTACACTTTTTCCGGTCGCGGGGCGCTACCGCGTCTGGGCTATAATTTGCGGTCCCGTCCGCTTCGACCTTGCCGGAATCCAGCATCATGAGGGCAACCGCGAGAGCCCAACCCAATATTGCTCTCATCAAGTACTGGGGCAAGCGCGACAGCGATCGCAATCTTCCGGCAGTGGGCTCGATCTCTGTCACGCTCGAGGAACTTTACACGACGATGCACGTGGAACTCGATGCTGCGCTCGATCTCGATGAGCTTCTCGTCAACGGACACAGTGCGCCATCGATGCTGCCGAGGGTCGCGCGGTGCCTCGACACCGTGCTCGGCGCCGGGCGCCTGCGCGCGCGCATAATCAGCGAGAGCAATTTTCCGATCGCCGCGGGTCTCGCCTCCTCTGCGTCTTCATTCGCGGCCCTCGTCGTTGCCGCATCCGGAGCGGGGGGCGTGGAACGCACGGCAGATGAGTTGGCCGGACTGGCGGGAAAGGCGTCGGGTTCCGCTGCACGCTCGCTCTATGGCGGCTTCGTCGAGCTTCGCAACGATGGCGACGAAATCGCCGTGTGCTCCATTCTCGACGGCGCAGCGTGGCCCCTGCGAATCATTGCCGCGGTTACGTCAACGACGCCGAAGCCCGTCAGTTCCGGCGAGGCCATGGAGACCAGTCGCCGGAGCTCGCCTTTCTATTCCCGCTGGGTCGAGGAGCAGGATATGGACCTCTCGACGGCGCGGGATGCCATCACGGTACGGGACTTCGGCAAGCTCGCGAGTATTGCCGAGCACAACTGCCTGAAAATGCACTCTGTCATGTGGGCGTCACGCCCCCCTGTCGTCTACTGGAATGCCGCGACAATTGCGTGTCTCGAACGCGTGCGGCAACTGCAGGCGGACGGTGTTGCGGCGTTTTTCACCATCGATGCCGGCCCGCAGGTCAAGGTCATTTGCCTGCCCGGCGACGAGTCGCAGGTCGTCGAGGCCCTGACGACCACCCCCGGCGTGGAATCGGTACTCAGCAGCGGAATTGGCGCGGGCGCAGCACTGATGACCGCGGACTGATGCGAATTTCGGCGAGCGCACCGGGCAAGTTCGTCTTGTCGGGAGAATACGCGGTGCTGGATGGTGCCCCGGCGATCTGCGTGGCCGTCGATCGCCGCGCCGTCGTAACGATCGAAAGACACGGCGGCGATCACCACGTTGTCACGGCGCCCGGCTTCTCCGGAATGACCGGCCAATTTGTGGCCGGCTCAGGCGGCGGGCTGCGCTGGCTGGACGGGGGCCGGGACTTCGGGCTGTTCGAAGCGGTCTGGAATGCGTCCCGCCCTGCGTCCGGTGAAAGCCCACTGGCGTTTACCCTCGATACCGAATTATTCCGGGACGCCGGCAGCGGACGAAAGATCGGCCTGGGCTCGAGTGCTGCGCTGGCGGCCGCAATCGCAACCGCGCTGCATTCGCTCGGCGGCGCGCGCGCGGCCCGGGTCGCGCATGCCGCTCACCGGCAGTTTCAGGATGGATCCGGGAGCGGCGTCGATATCGCCTGCAGTCTCACCGGCGGGATCGTCGAATACCGCATGGAGGATCGCCGTGCGACACTGCTGCAATGGCCGCAGGGACTGTATTGCAGCGTCCTGTGGAGCGGTGTCGCTGCCGGGACGCAGAGCAGGCTTGCGCGATTCGCCGGGCAGCCGGCCAGTCCGTCCAGAGACGAGCTGAGCGAGCGCTCGCGAGCGGTTGTTGACGTTTTCGCAAACGGTGGTGAAGCGCCTGCTGTCATTGCAGAACTCGGCCGCTACACGCGGGCACTGCAGCGCTTCGACGAAGCCCACGGGCTCGGTATCTTCGCTGCAGGCCATGCGGTACTCGCAGAACAGGCGGCCGGCGACGGGCTCGTCTATAAACCCTGCGGCGCCGGTGGAGGCGACATCGGCGTCGCGCTGGCGACGAGCAGCCTATCGCTGGCATCATTCGAAAAAACCGCAGCGCGCTCAGGATTTACCCGGCTCGAGCTGGGCTTCGATCCGCATGGCGCCATGCTGCACGACGAAGACGAACCGTGAAAGATTCCCAGATATCCGGGTTCTACCGCCTGGACATAGGACGGCGCATCGACCGGCTCGAAGAGCGCGGCCTGTTGTCGGCTGACGACGCCGCAGCACTGCGAGACGGCCGCCACGTTTTATTGCCCGCGCAGGCGGACAAGGTCATCGAGAATGTCGTCGGCGTTTTCGGATTGCCGTTTGCGGTTGCCCCGAACTTCGTGATCAACGGCGTCGATCGACTGGCACCGATGGTTGTAGAAGAGCCGTCGATCGTCGCAGGCCTGAGTTTTGCCGCAGCACTCGCCCGCCGCAGCGGCGGTTTCCAGGCGCACTGCGACGAGTCGCTGCTCGCGGGACAGATTTACCTGGCCAACGTGGCCGATGCCGCTTCCGCTGAAGAGCGCATCAAGGCTGCGGCGCACGAGCTGCTCCAGGCCGCAAACGCCGTGCACCCGAGGCTCGTTGAAAGAGGCGGCGGCGTTCGCGACATAGAGACACGACGGCTGTCGCTGCCCGATGGCGATACAGCGTTGGTGGTGCACCTGCTCGTCGATACGCGGGATGCCATGGGCGCCAACCTGGTCAACACGATCTGCGAGGCTGTCGCACCGCGCGTTGCCGAGATCTGTGGCGGCAAGGTTGCAATGCGTATCTTGTCGAACCTCGCCGATCGTTCCATCGTAACCGCCAGCGTCAGCTATGCGACCGAGCGGCTGGCCGTCGACGACCTCGACGGCGAAACCGTGCGGGATGCCATCGTGATGACGAGCGACATTGCTGCCGTGGATGCCTATCGCGCCGCCACGCACAACAAGGGCATCATGAACGGCATCGATGCGGTGGCAATCGCGACCGGCAACGACTGGCGCGCGATAGAAGCCGGTGCGCATGCCTATGCGGCGATCGATGGCAGCTATCGGCCGCTCTCGCGCTGGAGCGTCGGGAACGACGGCGAACTCGCAGGAGAGATCCGCATTCCCCTGAAGCTGGGCATCGTCGGCGGCACGGTGGCGGCGAATCCGGCGGCCGCCCTCGGCTTGCGAATCGCCGGCGTCGACACGGCGGCCGAACTGGCACAACTGATGGCGGCAGTCGGGCTCGCGCAGAATTTCGCGGCGCTGCGTGCGCTGGCGACGAGCGGCATACAGAGGGGTCATATGCGCCTGCACGCCCGCAGCGTCGTCGCCGCGGCCGGCATAACCGGTGAGCGTTTCGACGATGTCGTGAAGCGGCTCGTCGCGAGCGGCGAGGTCAGCGAGTCGCACGCGCGTCACATCGCGGCGCAGGTCGATGCAGAGGCGCAACAAGACGTTGAACCGATGGGCAAGGCAGCCGGTAAGGTGATCCTGCTCGGCGAGCACGCGGTGGTCTACGGCAGACACGCACTGGCGTTGCCTATCCGGGATGCCGTTACCGCAACAGTGCAAGAAGCTGCAGCGGGCATCCTCCTCGAGGTGCCTGACTGGGGGTTGACGCGCGAGATCCTGCCTAACGCGGGCGGAGCCGATGCGGCCGTGCAGCGGATTCTCGGGAGTCTCGGTATCGAGCGCGAGGGATTCGTGATTCGTGTCCGATCGGCGTTACCACGCGCAATGGGACTCGGATCATCCGCGGCATTTGCTGTCGCCATCGTGCGCGGGTTCGCAAGCTTACTCGGCCTGTCACTGGACGACGCGCGCGTAAACGAGATCGCGTTCGATTGTGAGAAACTCGCGCACGGCAATCCCTCGGGTGTCGACAATACGCTGGCGACCTATGCGCGGCCGATGCTCTTCTGTAACGGCGAATCGTTCCGCAGTGAGGAACTCGAGCTGGCACAGGCTCCGCCGATTGTGATCGCGTGCAGCCACCAGAAAGGGGCGACACACGAGCAGGTTGCAGGCGTTCGCGCGCGTTACGAGCAACAGCCGACGTCCTATGCAGCGATTTTCGACCAGGTCGACGCGCTGAGCCGTGCCGGCGCGGAAGCGCTCGTCGCGGGCGACTACACGGAACTCGGGCAACTCATGAATGTGTGCCAGGGATTGCTGAATGGGCTGGGGGTATCGACCCCGGAACTCGAACGGATGGTCGCTATCGCGCGCGCGGCAGGTGCGACGGGCGCCAAGCTCACCGGCGCCGGCGGTGGCGGGTCGATCGTCGCCGTGTGCCCGGGCGCGGTGGCGGAAGTCGTCTCGGCGCTGCATTCGGCAGGCTATGCGACGATCGATCTGAGTGACGACAAGGAAGCTGTATGGAAAACCTGAACCGGGTAGTCTCGTCAGAAGCGGAACAGCTGATACTCGTCGATGCCGACGACCGGGAGCAGGGTCATCTGTCCAAAGCCGCGTGCCACGACGGCGCCGGCGTGCTGCATCGTGCCTTTTCGGCCTTCCTTTTCAATTCAGCAGGAGAATTACTGCTGCAGCAGCGTGCCCGGTCCAAGCGTCTTTGGCCCGGTTACTGGTCGAACAGTTGCTGCAGCCACCCGCGGCGGGGCGAGTCCATGGCTACGGCAACCGGCCGCCGCCTCAGCGAGGAACTGAACCTCACGGCGGATCTCAGCTTCGTTTACAAGTTTCAGTACCAGGTGCCATACGGGGAACTTGGTTCCGAGCACGAGCTGTGCCACGTGTTCCTGGGGCGTATCGACGACAATGTGCGCGCCAACGCGGAAGAAATCGCGGCAATCCGTTTCGCCAGCGCCGACACACTTGATGCGCAGCTATCGGAACACCCTGAGCGCTTCACGCCCTGGCTGAAACTGGAATGGGATGCTCTTACCGGTGAGTACGCCGACCTGCTCGATGCTTACACGTGTCTCGAAAAACCGCCACAATGAATGACGGCCTGGGGTATTCGATTTCGAGGCCTAAAGCGAGCTGCAGGCTCGCAGCCCGAAAGCGAATACCCCAGGCCGAATTCGATTACCCCACGTACTTGTAATACTCGATGCCCAGGTCGCTGAAGTGCCGATCGTCGGAATGGCCGACGCGGTCGATGACGAACTCGTTTAGCGGCAGGCAGTCGAGACCGGTAACGCGGCGACCGGCGTGCAGCGCCTCGTACTGCTCGAACGTGATATCGACGGCATGTTCCATGGCGTCACCGAAGCGAATCGCCGTGGTCGCTTCGCGCCATCCATCGGCCATGAAAAACGGTATGACCTCCGCCGCGTCGCCACTGCCATAGCCGAGCGTCAGTACCTCTTCGCCTGCGCTGAGACGATCTTCATCGAGCGCCTGCTCGAACCCGGCTGCCATCCATGCGGGCAACGCCGCCGTGTAGAGGTTACCGAGATCGCGCATCGTCTCACTGCCGAGCGCGAGCTTGTCGAGGATCTCCCGGCGGTAATTGTGCGACGCGCGGAATGCGCGCAGGACGGCCATCGTCAGAGGATAGGCCTCGTACTGCAGGCGCTCCGGTTCCGCGAGTTCGGCAACACGCGGGCTGCCCTGCATTTCGTCGAGTACCGCCTGCAGCTCTACGCCGGCGTCGGAGCAATAGGACGCGAGCTCGGTGTGGCTGGACGTCCCGCCATGGCCCAGGGCGAACAGGTAGGAAATTGCCCAACCCGTCTCGGGCATGCGCCGGTATGGCCTGTGCATGAACACGGTCTTGAGCGAGCGCAGGTACTCACCCGGATCAAGCTGGCGCTTCTCGTACATGTCTGCGAGAGCGTGCAGCGTCTCGTCAACGTAGCAGGTCGTCGAATACTTGCCGTTGAAGACCGGGAAATCCTGGATGTGGTGTGACTCGGAACGGTCCTGGCCGCAGAATCGTACCATCGGCTTGCGGAAATCCATGATGCGATAGTCGGAAGCGGAACCGGAACCGACGAGGTCCACGACCGCGAGCTTCGGATCCTCTTCCAGCAGCATCGCCACGGCGCCCGCGCCCTGGGTGGGCTCGCCGCTCGAGCCGCGCGCATATTCCGCGATGTCGGCGCAGACCACGATCGCCTGGCCGCCCGCGCCATCGAGGGCCAGGTGCCGGATCGCCCCTTTCATGCCGTAAACGCCGCCCAGGCAGGCGTGCTTGAATTCGGGTACCTCGCAGCTGCGCGAAATCGGCGGCATGCCGCGCGCCTCGAGAGCCGTGTCCACCATGCCCTTTATGATGATTGCGCCGGCAGAGTTGTCGGTACTCGATTCGGTGCCGAGGCCCAGGAACTTGATTCGCGCCGGGTCGACGTCGTACTGATCGATAAGGCGCATGACGGCCGTTGCCGCCATGGTATAGACGCTGTGGTTGGGTCCGCGCATGCGGAAACTGCGCCCGACGACTTCCTGCACCTTGGGCCAATGACCGCCGGTCCACTCGCACCAGTCCTCGAGCCAGACGCGATAGGGAGGCACGTAGGCGGCGAGGCCTGATATTCCGATGGATTTGCTGGAGGAGAGGTTCATAGGCTGGACTTTGGCTTAGCCCGGGAATTTTAGTGGTCCCGGCCCTGCTGCTCAACTAATTATTCATCCCGAATGGCAACCAGTCGGCTGGGCGAGGGCGCCACGACGTTCCCGGTGCGTGTTCTGTTGCCATAATAATAGGTCTTTCCGCGGGCCCGTCCACCCGAAAACTCACACCGAGAAGGCCGCCATGGTCACTGCGCCGAGCATGGTCATCGTGAATCCCGCCAGGTAAGAAATGGTCAGGACGACATACTTGGTCGTTGTAAGCAGGCGTCCCTGGCCATAAACGCGCCGCATCGAGACAAAAAGGTACACGGGGACGTAAAACGAAGCGGCAACAATCAGGAGTACGCCGATCGCCTCGGGCGTCGGTAACGCGGAATTCAGCCGGCCGATGAGAATCTGCAGCGTCAGTATCAGGAACATGAAAGCGTGGAAGTGGACGAAGAACAGCAGGTGCTCGACGTAATACCGGCGTGACAAGGGGTACAGTGCTTTGAGTACGAACGCCATGATCGGTAGCAGAACGATCAGCGCGATCGGCACGTTGTCGTAGAGGTTCTGCACGAACTGGCGGCCGTTGTCTTTTTTTATCTGCTCGCAGATGTGCACCAGCCGCTCGGGCGTCAGCCGTCGTTTCAGCCACTCCGGGCCATCAATCTGGAATTCGTCGACCTGGCAATCCGCCGTCGCGCCATCTTCGCCGTTGATACGGATGTTGAGCCCTTCACCATTTTCCTCCCCGGATTCCTCCAGCCCCCCCGGGGCGCCGATGATTATTCCCTCTTCCGCGAGATCCCTGCGCACTTCATCGGCAACCTCGGCTGGCTCGAGACGATCGGCGTCGCTCGCGTCTTCAAGCGTCTGCGGCTCGTAAAAGATGCCGAAGGTCTCGCGTGGATCGAAGAAGGCGACGAGGAAGAATAGCAGGCTCAGTACCAGGTACATGCGAAAAGGAGGCATAAAACGTGCCCGCCTGCCCTGCAGGTAGTCGTGTGTAAGCTGTCCCGGCCTGATCATGAGCGGCACCAGTGTCCGCCAAAGGCGCGAATCGAGTTCGAACAGATCGCCGAACGCATCGCGTATCAATTCCCAGAGACTGATCAACCGGCTGCGCGCCCGCTGGCCGCAATTGCCGCAATACTGTCCCCTGAGATGCGTGCCGCAGTTCAGGCACTCCGGCATCTCCCCGGCGGGGAGTTGGCGAAACGCGTCTTCTCGCAGGATGCGTTCCTGCCAGGAAATCCCGTCGCCGAATCGTTCGAGCGCCTCGGCCTCGAGTTCGGTTGCAAGCCCGTCTACGAAAAGCTCGAGGGCCTCATCGTCTTCGAGAGTGAACTGGCAGGCCCTGCCGGGTCGCCCTTCGGCGTCCTGTGCAATCGTAAACAGGATGACATCGACGATGGCGCCGGTTTGCCGGGCGCGATCGGCCTGTTCATCGGCCCAGGCCTCGTAATCGCCAAGCAATTCCGGCTCTACAAAAACGCGGTTTTCATAGATAGGTCCGGAGCGAATTGTCATTGGCCCTTATTCGGCCTCAGCCTCTTTCTTCCGACTGACCTTTCTCTTCTTGGAGACCTTTTGTCGCGGTGCCTGCTTGCGTTTCGCGGCTTTCTTCGCCGGCTTGGGGGAAGGCTCGTCTACCGTTTTCGCGGGCGTTCGCCGCAGGTCCTCGGGCGCGAAGTCATCGACGGCGAGCAGGGAGAAAACTTTCTCATGGAAGTCGTACAGCTTCGCAGCCTCGTCGCTGTTAATAACTTCCGCTCCGGCCGCTTCGTCGATTTGCTGGCCGAGGTATTCCGAGCGAATGAGCCCTTCCTTGCGCGCTTGTCGCAGCCTGCGCTCGAGCGGTGCGAGTTCGATGCTCAGCTGCAGTGCTTCCTCGAGCAAACCGATCGGGTTTCCGGGTTCCACGGTCGTGTAAGCCTGCTCGCTGAGCCGTTCGCGGGATTCGCCCGGCGCGGTGACCAGGTCGACGACCTTGTGAACGAGTTCGTCGGACGGCGCCGAATACGTGCGGCCGCGCGGGAAGATGAAGATCCGCAGGAATGCCGCAGCCCAGCGATTCGGCAGGTTGCGGAGAAACGAGTGCAGCGCTTCCTGTGCCTGGTACATCAGCGTGCGGACGGACCACTCGACGAGTGGCAGGTCCGTTGCGCGCCGACCCTGGTTTTCGAAATGTTTCAGCACGCAGGAAGCCAGGTAAATGGAGCTGAGCACGTCACCGAGGCGCGCCGAGAGCAATTCCCGCTTCTTGAGGTCGCCGCCCAGCGTCAGCATCGCGAAGTCGGAGGCCAGCGCAAATGCCGCACTGTATCGATTGATGTTCTGGTAGTAGCGCCGGGTAGGCGTATTGAGCGGCACCTTGCTGAACTTGGCGTGCGTCAACGCGAGGAAGAACGAGCGTGCGACGTTACTGATCGCATAGCCGATGTGGCCGAAGAGGGCGTCGTCAAATTCGATGAGGCCGCGGTCGATGTCCTCGTCGCCCGCAGCGCCCAGTTCCCGCAGCACGAACGGATGGCAGCGGATGGCCCCCTGGCCGTAGATGATCAGGCTGCGCGTCAGGATATTGGCGCCCTCGACCGTGATCGCGATCGGCGCCGCTATGAAGCCGCGGCCCAGGTAGTTGCTCGGCCCGAGGCAGATGCCCTTGCCGCCGTGCACATCCATCGCGTCGTTGCTGACCTTCCGGCCCAGCTCGGTGCAGTGGTACTTCAGTATTGCCGACGGTACCGCCGGCTTTTCACCCTGGTCGATCGCGCCGGATGTTACGGCTACGGCGGAATTCATGATGTAGCTGTACCCGGCAATGCGGGTCAGCGCGTCGCCGACGCCCTCGAAGTTGGCGATCGACGTATTGAACTGCTTGCGAATGATGGCGTAGGCGCCGGTCGCATAGCTCGCGGCCTGGCCGCCACCCGCGGCGGTCGACGGCAAGGTGATTGCCCGACCGACGGACAGCAGCTCGACCAGCATTTTCCAGCCCTTGCCCGCCATTTCCTGGCCGCCGATGATGCAGTCGAGCGGCACGAAAACATCCTTGCCCAACGTCGGGCCGTTCTGGAAGCCGATCGTCAGCGGATGGTGACGACGGCCGACAGTCACTCCCGGGATGTCGGTAGGAATGAGTGCGGCGGTGATGCCGTATTCATCCTGGTCGCCGATCAGGTGATCGGGATCGGACAGTTTGAAAGCGAGCCCCAGCACCGTGGCGACGGGCGCCAGCGTGATGTAGCGCTTGTCCCAGTTGAGACGGATGCCGACGATCGTTTCGCCTTCCCACTCGCCTTTGCAAACGACGCCGCTGTCGATGATCGAGGCCGCGTCGGAGCCGGCCTGTGGCGACGTCAGGGCGAAACAGGGGATTTCGGTGCCAGCAGCAAGGCCCGGCAGGTAGCGGTTCTTTTGCTCTTCGGTGCCGTAATGCAGCAGCAGTTCCGCAGGGCCCAGTGAATTGGGGACGCCGATGGTCGACGAGGCCGACGCACTGCGGCTCGCCAGTTTCATGATCACGCAGGCATTCGCGTACGCCGAGAACTCCAGCCCGCCGTACTGCTTTGGAATGATCATCGCGAAGAACCTGTGCTCGATGATGAAATCCCAGACTTCCTTCGGCATGTCGGCGTACTCGTGGCATATCTCCCAGTCATTGAGCATCCGGCACAGCTCTTCGCAGGGTCCGTCGAGAAAAGCCTGCTCTTCGTCCGAGAGCTTCGGTGCGGGATACGACATCAGCCGGTCCCAGTTCGGCATGCCCGAAAAGAGCTCGCCCTCCCACCATACGTTGCCTGCTTCGAGCGCTTCGCGTTCCGTGTCGGACATCGACGGCAACATCTTGCGATAAACGTCGAGCAGCGGTTTGGTGATTTTCTCGCGCCGGAACTCGATCAGGTTAGGCACGATCATGGCGCCGAAGCCTGCCCACAGCAGCAGCTTCCACAGGAAAGAGCCCTCGCCGAAGACCGTGTAGGCCAGCACCGCGAGTCCAGCGGCAATCGTCGACGTCCGCAGGTCGATCCGCTGGTAGGCAAGGAAGATGCCGCCGCCCACAAACAGCAGCAGCCAGAAAAGACTCACAACAAGACTGGACACGCGTCGTACTCCCGATTCAGGAAAATGCGTCTAATTTAAACACTAACATCGTGACGCGACCCGCGCCATCGAGTGTGTCACCTCACAGCAAGGACTCGATGGCGGCCCGCTCTTCGCGCAATTCGGCGTCTGTCGCGTCCATGCGCGAGCGGCTGAAGTCGTCAACTTCTAGACCCTGCACGATCTCGTAATTGCCGCCGCTGCAGCGCACCGGGTGCGAATAAATCACGCCCGGCTCGATGCCGTAGCTGCCGTCTGCGGGGACCGCCATGCTGACCCAGTCGCCATCTTCGGTGCCGAGCGCCCAGTCACGCATGTGATCGATGGCCGCCGATGCCGCCGATGCCGCCGACGAGGCGCCGCGTGCCTTGATGATTGCCGCGCCGCGTTGTTGAACGACGGGTATGAATTCGTCGGTGAGCCATGCCCCGTCGACCAGTTCCCTGGCTGGTTTACCCGCCACGCTCGCATGGCTGATATCCGGGTATTGCGTTGCCGAGTGGTTCCCCCAGATGATCATGCGGCTCACGTCACTGACATGGCTGTCGGTCTTTTGTGCCAGCTGCGCAATGGCGCGGTTGTGATCCAGCCGCGTCATCGCGGTGATATTGCCCGCATCGATGTCGGGCGCATTGCTGCTCGTGATCAGTGCGTTGGTGTTGGCCGGGTTGCCGACGACGAGCACGCGTATGTCGCGACTGGCGTGATCGTTGATGGCCTTGCCCTGCACCGAGAAAATCGCGGCATTGGCCTCCAGCAGGTCTTTACGTTCCATGCCCGGGCCGCGCGGGCGTGCGCCCACCAGCAGCGCGTAATCGCTGTCTCTGAAGGCGACGTTCGGATCGTCGCTCGCGACGATGCCCGCCAGGGTTGTGAACGCACAGTCATCGAGCTCCATGACGACGCCCTTCAGGGCATCCAGGGCCTGCGGTATCTCGAGCAGCTGCAGGATCACGGGCTGGTCATTGCCGAGCATCTGCCCGGAGGCAATGCGAAAAGCGAGTTGATAGCCGATCTGGCCGGCAGCCCCGGTGATCGTTACGCGAACGGGTGATTTCATGATGTGGTTCCCTGTTAGCCGGTCTGAATGGATGCTGCCGTCTCCCGGTCAGCCTGCAGCACGACTTTGCAATCTCCGGGGTCGGCGATTCTAGCATCGCCCTCCGGCGGGGACATCGGGGAGAACCGAAATCAGGGGAGTTCCGGCGGCGGGAAGGCCTCGGCCAACAGCTTCCGCTCCTGGCGGGCGGCGTCGTACTGTCCCTGGCGTTCGAGTTCGAGTATGCATTCCAGCCAGGTATTGGGGTCGGCGGTTGCCGACTCATCGCAATAGCGTTCTGCCGCGATTTCCTGTGCCACGTTTGGCGCCGGCGCGGTTCTCAGGAGCGAGGCGGGTGACTGTACGTCACTGATCGCCCGCTGGCGGACCCGGGTTTCGGCTTCCTCGAGACTCGACTGGCGCCTGTCCGGCGCCGTGCCGGCGTCGGTGTCGTCCGAACGTCGTGGCAGGTCGGATGCTTCAAAGGATTCCGGTTTTTGCAGCCGCTGCACCTTCTGCGCTCCGGCGGATTGCGGGCGCGACTTTTCGAGACGCTTCATCTCGGTGGCCGGCGCCGCAGCCGGTGCTGCCGTCTGCGGCAGGCTGTCGAATTCGGCCTGCTCCTGGTCCGGCAGTAAGGAGATCTCGATGACGATGGCGAGGCACACGCCGATCGTTGCGACCCACGCCGCCGGACGTAACCACGCGACAGCCTTGTTCCAACGCGGCCGGGCGGCGCCTCGTGCCGCATTGAGAATGACGTGGTCGAGGTGTTCAGGCGAGCGCTCGTTGGCCAGTTCCCGATAGGCGGCGGCAACGCGCGGGTCGCTCGGTTCGTCTGTTTTCATGGGCCTGTCGGTCATGGTGCCTCCGGAGATTCGTCGAGTGCCGCACGCAATTTCCGCACCGCATAGCGCAGTCGGCTCTTGGCCGTTTCCCGCTTGCAGTCCGTAACCGTGGCGATTTCGTCCAGGCTCAGCCCGGCTTCCTCGTACAGCAGGAACACGTCGCGCTGTTCGTCCGGCAGCGATCGCAGTGCGATGTCCAGCCTGCGCCGTGCGAGGCTTTTTTCGACCAGCGTCTCCGGGCAATCCGCGCCGTCCGGCTGCGTATCGGGCTCGATATCGGCGGTATTGCCGTGGCGCTTGTTGCGGCGCACGTAATCGATAAAACAATTGTGCGCCACGTGGTAGAGAAACGTCGTGAACCTGGCGGTGGGCCGGTAGTTGTCGCGCGACTTGATGATCTTGCCCCATGCTTCCTGGAAGACGTCTTCCGCGGCCGCTCGCTGCCGGCACAGGCGGAGCAGGTAGCGAAACAGCGAGTCCTTGTGGCGGCGGTACAGCGTCTCGAACGCGGCCACGTCGCCATCTCGGTAGCGCAGCATGAGGGCGCTGTCTTCGGGTCTGTGCTCCATGCGCGGAGCATAGGCCAGGCTCGCCGATTGGGAAAGCGCGCGCGGCGCGCCGCGCAGCAGCCGGGACATCACGGCCATGCGTGTTACCGCTCCGCCAATCCGCGCCAATGCAAAGCAGGAGCCCGTTTCCGAACCACGTAGATTGTACAAGCCATTGTTTTGGCGTCCATTTTGTCGATATCCGGGTATATAAACGGCTGCCCGTCCCGGGCGGGGTTAGTTGCACGGCGCCAAGGCTTGTATTTTGCGAGAATGGTGTTATAGTCAACTATAACACTAGTTCAGTAAGACCCGATTGGGGAGACCGGCAATGAAAAAGCATATGGCCCAGTACCTGAATGAAATCGTGAGCATCACGATCATGTTGCTCATGGCGACTGCCTTGATCGCCGGCCAGGCAGGTCCCGCTTCGATTGGCGCCGACGACCGGTCCGACCGAATTCCCTACCAGTCCGTACGGGTGCGCGGCGATGGCTAGCGCAATGATTTTTCCAGGTGATTCATTTTCCGTCACCAATGCGAGTAAGGTAGCGACGGAGTTGTTGCGCCGGCCTGCGACCGCGGGCCGGCGCCTTTTTGCCGTCAGGGCGGGGCGCGCACTTTGACCATTGGTCGGTACACAGCGAGAGATTGATGGATCCGAAGTGGAGCGAAGACTTACCGATTTATCGTCAGCTGCGCGATCGTGTGGTCGAGATGATCCTCGAGGGCGTGCTTGGCGATGGTGACGCCCTGCCATCGGTTCGCAACGTGGCTGCTGAGTACCGGCTCAACCCTCTCACAGTGCTGAAGGGGTACCAGGAACTCGTTGACGAAGGCCTGGTCGAGAAAAAACGCGGCCGCGGCATGTTTGTTACCGATGGAGCGCGCAAGCAGTTAACCAAGGACGAACGTCGGCGCTTTGTCGAAAAAGAATGGCCGAAGGTGCTCGAGACGATCGATCGGCTGGGACTCGATGCCGGAGAGCTTCTGGCGCGGTCTGCCGAATCGACAGAAAAAGGGAGCGACGATGAGTAGCCTTGTTACCGCTCGCGGAGTATCAAAGCGATTCGGCAAAGTCTGTGCCGTCGACAACGTCAGCTTTGATATCGAAAAGGGCAGGATCATGGGCCTTATCGGCCCTAACGGTGCCGGCAAGACGACTTTGCTCAAAGCCGTGCTCGGGCTCACCGATTGTGAGGGCGACCTCTCCGTGCTCGGCCTGGATCCGTTCCGGCAGCGTAAGGAACTCATGCAGGACATTTGCTTCATCGCGGACGTCGCCGTCTTGCCGCGTTGGATCCGGGTGTCACAGCTGCTCGAGTTCGTCGAGTCCACGCACCCCAACTTTTCCCGCGAGAAGGCCGAGGCGCTGCTCGGGAAGACCAAGGTGAACACCCGCAGGGACTCCAGGGTTCGCGAGCTTTCGAAAGGCATGGTCACGCAGCTGCACCTCGCGATCATCGCCGCCATCGATGCCCGTTTGCTGGTGCTCGACGAGCCGACGCTCGGTCTCGACATCATCTTTCGCAAGGAATTTTACGCAAACCTGCTGTCGGATTATTTCGACGAGGAGCGCACCATCCTCGTTACGACCCACCAGGTGGAGGAGATCGAGAATATTCTGACCGACATCATGTTCATCAACGAAGGGCGGATCATTCTGGATGCTTCCATGGATTCCCTGGTCCAGGACTACGTGGAACTCCTGACCTCCGGCGATAACGCGGACCAGGCCCGCGGTATTGGCCCGATCGCGGAACGTGACGTCTTCGGCAAGCGGGTCATGCTGTTCGAGAAGCCTGATCGTGAGCGCCTGGAAACGCTCGGCGAGCTGCACACGCCATCGGTCGCGGACCTGTTCGTCGCCAAGGTCAAAGGAGCAGCAGCATGATCGGACACCAACTGGCTTTGATCAGGCGCGAGATCTGGGAGCATCGCTCGATCTACGTGACTCCGATTGCGATCGCGGTGATCGTTTCGCTGGTCTCGCTGGCCGGGATGGTAACGGTTTCCGCGTTCGATAAAGAAGTCAACATGGCGCTGTTCGGAGCATCGAACATAGCCGGAGATGCTGAGCGGCGAGTCGCGCTGACGGTCTTCTTCCTCGGCACGTCCTGGGTGTTCCTGTTTGCACTCGCGATCCTGACGACGTTTTACACGCTCGATTGCCTGTACGCCGAGCGTAAGGACAAGAGCATCCTCTTCTGGCGGTCCCTGCCGATCACCGATGCCGAGACCGTCGTATCGAAATTGCTAACGGCGATTTTCGTGTTGCCGCTGGTAACGGTTGCGGCGATTATCGTTACACATCTCGTGAACCTGGTAATCACAACCGCCTGGGTCGCGATCAAGGGTGGCAACGCGGCGCACCTGATCTGGGGATCCGTGCCACTGTTCGATAGCTGGGCAGCAGCATTGATCGTTACCGTCGCGAGCGCCGTGTGGCTGTCACCGCTCATCGGCTGGTTCCTGTTCGTGTCGGCATTTACCAAGCGGTCGCCGCTGCTGATGGCCTTCATGCCCCTCATTATCATCCCCATCATTGAGTGGATTTTCTTCAGGTCGAAGCTGTTTGCGAGTGCCGTATTCGGGCGTGGCGAGATGATCCCGTTGTTCCGTGAAATGGATATCGAGCATTTCTTCGACGAAGAGCGTATGAAAGTCAATGAGGAGGCGGTCAGCCTGCTCGCCCATATCGACATAGGCAAGTTTCTCCTCAGTCCGTCCGTATGGGCCGGCATCGTGGTTTGCGGATTGTTCGCAACCGCAGCAATCTACGTGCGCCGATATCGGGATGATTCCTAGAAACGGCCACTGGAGAGACCGCTTCTATTGCTCTGGCTGAGCGCTAATGCCGTATTTGCGCAGCTTGCCGCGGAACTGGTGATAGCTGAGGTTGAGTAATTCCGCCGCCATCGTCTGGTTGAACCGGGACTTTTCAAGCGCCGCTCGCAGGAACTCCTTTTCTGTCTCCTCGAGGCGTTCCGTCAGGCGCATCGGCAACAATGGCGGGCGCTTTTGCCGGGTCGCGGGTTTCGATGCCGCGGCAATTGGCGGCGGCTGGAACGGCGCATCAAAAGGATCGAATGCGATGCGCGTAATGAGCTTACCCGGGTCCGGCTCACGGTAAACTGATCGCTCGACCGTATTCTTGAGCTCGCGCACGTTGCCCGGCCAGTCGTACTGCAATAGTGAAGAGGAAGCGCGCGGGCCGAATCCGGCAAACAGTTCGCGTTTCAGCTCGCTCGCCATGTTGATCGCGAACGCGTAAGCGAGCGGCAGGATGTCTTCGACGCGCTCGCGCAGTGGCGGTACGGTAATGACGTCGAACGCAAGCCTGTCGAGGAGATCCTGACGGAAACTTCCTGCGGCGGCCAGCTGCCGCAGATCGGCGTTCGTCGACCCGACGATTCTCACATCGACCCGCAAGGTCTCGCTGCCGCCAACGCGCTGGATCTCCCCGTATTCAATCACCCTGAGAATCTTCTCCTGCATGCGCAGAGAGATCGTCGCGAGTTCGTCGAGGATCAGGGTGCCGCCGTCGGCTCGTTCGAAGTGGCCGACGTGCGTCCTGACCGCCCCCGTGAACGCGCCTGCCTCGTGACCGAAGAGCTCGGACTCCAGGATCGTCTCCGTCAGGGCGGCGCAATTGACCTTGACGACGCTCGACTCCCATCGATGGGAAAGATAGTGCAGCCGCGAGGCAACGAGTTCCTTGCCCGTGCCGCGCTCGCCGACGACGAGCACGGGCTTCGACAGCGGCGCAGCGCGGGATACGTGCTCCAGCATCTCCAGGAAGACGGGCGCTTCGCCGATGATGGGTTGTACCGGGCGTTCGTCTGCCATTGGTCAATTTTGCCATATGTTGGTTAAAGATGCGATTAAATAGTAAAAATAACCAGACAGCGGTGCCAGAAAAAGGCCCGGGGATTTCCAATTTATTGATATAAATCAGTCGATTGTAGAGCATGCAGGCGGTCTGGCACGGATACTGCAACAATTCAGATGACATTCACGCCATCAAGAGGACAAATCATGGGCATTTTCACGAGATTCAGCGACATCGTGAACTCCAACATCAACGCCATCCTGGACAAGGCGGAGGATCCCGAGAAAATCGTTCGGCTGATGATCCAGGAGATGGAGGACACACTCGTCGAGGTTCGCTCCGCGGCCGCGCGATCGATTGCCGACAAAAAAGACCTGAACCGCAAGCTGGAGTCGCTCGAGTCCGAATTGCAGGACTGGGAAGAGAAAGCGGAGCTTGCCCTGCGCAAGGGCAGGGAAGACCTGGCGAAAGCGGCGCTGGTCGAGAAATCGCGGGTGCAGTCCGCGGCTGACGGCGTCAAGGCCGACTATGCAGCCGTCGACGAAGGGCTCGCCAAGCTCAACGACGACATCGGCCGGCTCGAAGCAAAGCTGCAGGATGCCAAGGCTCGACAGAAGGCGCTGCTCGCACGGCACAAGACAGCCAACAGCCGGCTGGCCGCGCGCAAGAAGATCCACGACTACAAGATCGACGACGCCATGGTTCGTTTCGAGCAATACACGCGGCGAATCGACGACGTCGAGGGCCGTATAGAAGCCTACGATCTGGGACTGCCGAAAGACCTGAACCACGAGTTCGCAAGCCTGGAGGCGGAAGAGTCCGTACAAAAGGAATTTGACGAACTGAAACGCCGCATACAGGGTGAGGCCAGGCAAGCCGCGGATACGGAGTAAGCGGGAATGAATGCGCTGATGACACTTGCAGTCATTCTTTTTTTTACGGTCCTCGCGCCGCTGATCGTCATCTTCTACTTCATTACGAAGTGGAAGCAGACGCGCGAAATCTCCGGCGATGACGAGCGCATGCTCGAGGAACTGTGGAACCTCTCACAACGGCTCGAGGAACGAATCGAGACGCTGGAGCGGATTCTCGACGACGATTCAACGACACACAGGAGACAATAGATGAGGCAAGGCACCTGGAATTCTGACTACGGTCCATTCCGAGGTTTCTACCGTGATCGGGAAAACGGCTGGATATTCGGCGTCTGCGCCGGGCTGGCCGATCGCTTCAATCTCCAGGTCGGGGCCGTGCGTGTCCTGGCGGTGATCAGCCTGCTCGTATTTTTCTGGCTGACAGCAGCCGTCTACATTGCAGCGACCTTGCTAATTCGCGAAAAGCCCCTGGTCTATTCGGGTGCACGCTCAGAGTATGAGTTCTGGCGACGCGAGCGGAGACAATATCGGAGAAAACAATGAGCAGCCAGGCTTCCATGCACGAGCGACGCTTCTACCGCAACGCAGACAAAGCGATGCTTGGCGGCGTCTGCGCAGGAGTAGCGGATTATTTCGGCTTCAACCTGTGCGTGACGCGCTTGCTAACGGTCATCGCGTTTTTTACGATGCCGCTGACGATGCTCGGCTACCTTGCGTTGGTATTCCTGACACCCAGCATTTCGGTGAAGGATAATCCGCGTCCGGTGGATCCCGAATTCCACCGGGCGGTGCGTTCGTCGCCCTCGCAGACGATGAGCGACGTGCGCAGCCGGTTCAAGTCGCTGGACAGGCGTCTCGCGCGGCTCGAGAAGTACGTGACGTCCTCTCGCTACCAGCTGGATCGTGAGTTTGACCGGCTGAAAGACTGACCGACCATGAACCAGGGGAAGTGTTGATGAACACGATGTTTTATGTGGTCTGTATCGTCGCGATCGTGCTCGCTGCGAACACCGTGCAGCAGTATCTGAAGCTCCGCCACCGAAAGGAGGAAAAAGATGCGCATGCGGACGAGACGCAGGCGCAACTGGACGCCCTCGAAGAGCGGATCAAAGTGCTGGAGAGGATCGTCACTGAAAACAGGATTGACCTTCGCGAGGAGATCAATAAGCTTTGACGTATGAATGAGCCACTGCCGAGCATCGTGTCAATACTCGACGACCTGAGAATCGACGCGCGCCAGATCAGCGCGGTGACGATTGGCCTGCCTGAGACCGATTCGCCCGACTTCGGCACCGTCGACGCATACGAGACGTTATCCGGTCCGGGCGACCTCCCCCGGCCCCTGAGAGCGCAGCTCGGAATCGTCGTGACGCCGCTCGAGTACATGCCGCGCAGCAAAGCGGAGCAACTCCTGTCACGCCTTCGAGACGTGCACTGCGAAAAAGTCTTGCTGCTCGATACGGAATCAGGATGGAGCCCGGATATCCTGCGCTCGCTCGGCTACCTGGAGGTTAAACGCCCGTCGGCCAGGGGTCGCTGCTACATGTTCGATCCGGACATATTCAATCAGCCACGCGAATGGAATAATTCCACCGACTGGGCGAACCCCGAAAACTTTCGAAGATACCGCTGGTAGGGCCTACTCCGAATTCTGTCCGGATTTCTTGGCGTTGTAATCGCGAACCTGCTGGTTCCACTTTTCGCCAAACAGGAATTTTTCTTCGTTTGCCGCATCGAACCGCTTCGTCAGCAGTTCTTCGCGTCGCTTGATGGTCTCCTCGTCGGGATTGTCCATCGCCGCAACAGCGTCTTTTTCTTCCTGCTCGATACAGTTCAGGTATTCGTCCACCGCCGCGAGGAATGCTTTAACGTCGCCTTGCGCAGCAATCATCTCTTCCTTCGACGCCGTGCCGCCGTCGGGCAGCGTTGGACGTTCCGGATATTCGCAGGCGAGCCCGAATGCCGGCGCGGCAAGAATAACGGTGGCGGCTACAGCTCTTATCAGGTTCTTCATGGATTCACTTCTGGCAGAAGGGCGCTACTGACTGGTGCACGCCACGGTTAACGGGAAGGCATATTTAAGCATGATGGCGAAACGGAGTGAAGGTGGCGCGGTGTCAGGCAAACAACGCCCTGTGCGTGTCCGTGCCCTCGACCTGTGCAAGCAGAAGTTCCAGGTAGCTGTCGGAACTCATGGGATCACCGAACAACAGACCCTGCACGTACGTACAGCCGAGTTTCTGCAGGAACGCGAGTTGATCCTCGCTCTCGACGCCTTCGGCGACGACGTCCATGTTGAGATTGCGGCCCATCTGGACGATCGTGCTGACGATCGTCGCATCGTCGGGATTGCTCGAAACGTGACGCACGAATGACTTGTCAATCTTCAGAGTGCTGATAGGAAACTGCTGTAACGCACTCAAAGACGAGTAGCCGGTGCCGAAATCATCAATCGCCAGGTGCAGTCCGAGCGCATACAGTTGATTGAGCAGCTTGATCGTACGCTCCGGGTTCTCCATGAGGGTTGTCTCGGTTATTTCGAGCTCCAGGGACGTGGGCGAAACCTCGTAGCTGCGCAGGATCGAGCCGATTCGCCGTGTAAAGTTCGGTTGTCGCAGCTGTTTCAGCGACAGGTTGACGGAGACCCGGCCGGGCGAAGACACGGATCTCTGCCAGAAACGGAAATCTTCACATACCTTGTCGAGGACCCATTCACCGATCTCGATGATGAGGTTTGTCTCCTCCGCGATCGGGATGAAGTCCGATGGCAGTATCATGCCTCTCTCGGGGAGTTCCCAGCGGACCAACGCTTCGGCGCCGAAAACCTCGCCGGTCTCCAGGTTGTACTTCGGCTGGTAATGAACGAGAAGTTCGTCGCGTTCGAAGGACCGCTTCAGCTTGCTCTTGGTCATCAATCGTTCGACGGCTGCCTCGTTCATTTCAGGCTCGTAATAAGAGTAGAGGTTGCCGCCGGACTTCTTGGCGTGATAGAGGGCCGCGTCCGCATTGCGAATCAGGTCGATAACGTTCGGCGCGTCCTTGGGGTAGTAGGCAATACCCATACTTGCGGTCATGAAGACCTCATGGCCCTGGACGAAGAACGGATCAGCGAGCCGACTCAGCAGCTGTTTCGCGAGTGCGTCAGTATGTTTTCGGCCCTTCTCGTCCGGTCCGAGTTCGTCGAGAATAACGGCAAATTCATCGCCCGCCAGCCTGCCGATGATCGTGTCGTCGGGCAATGCTGCACTCAGGCGTTCTGCCACGGTTTCCAGCGTCGTGTCGCCCGCGAGATGCCCGAAGGTATCGTTGATTTCCTTGAACGCATCGATGTCGATGTAAAAAACACACAGGGGTTTGGCGCTGCGTCGTGCTCGCGCAATGCAGCGCTGCAACAGATGCTGGAACTGCATGCGATTGGGAATCTTGGTCAGCGCATCGATTCGGGCGAGGTAGCGAATGCGCTTCTCGGCCCGGCGTCGCTCGGTGATGTTCTGCGCCGCGTAGATCCTGTCACCGGTTTCGGCTTCCGTGCCGCCGAGAAACGAGCAGGTGAAAGAAACCGGGATCGACTCACCGAACTTGCTTTCAAAGAACGCCTCACGGGGCACACCGGACGGCTTCTGGTCGACGAGCGTACCACTCTTGCCGGTATTCACGACGAAGTCGACGGTCGTGCCGACGAGTTCATGTTCTTCGTAGCCGAGCATGTGCGAGGTTGCCTTGTTTACGCGCTTGATAGTGCCGTCGCTGCCGGTAACGATGATGGCATCGTTCATGCTGGCGAGGATGCTGTCGACATAGTCGCGCGAGATAGTCGTGGCCTTGAGCTTGTCGCGCATGTCATTGAACACGGCGGCGAGCTCGCCGAGTTCGCCCGGCTCGACGCGAAGCGGCTCGCCGAAATCGGCATCGCGGAGCTTTTCGGCCTCCCGCTTGAGTTCCCGGATTCGTTTCGTCTGATTACGGGCGATGATCCAGATGGCAACTCCGGAAAACAGCAGGATAAGGGCGGAGAAAATTTCCACCCACACGAAGCTCATCGTAATAGCGCTGGCGCCGGTCGTGCTTTGCGCCAGGGCCCCGGCCGGAAAGACCGACACGGCGAGCGTCGGCGAAATCCCGAGAACGGATCGCACCAGCGCCGATATCCGCAAAATGCTGCAGCCGATCATTGTCCTGATTTCCAGGGTGTAACGGGGCCGGACGCAGAAACCGCCTGGCGCCGCGGGCACCTGTTGTTGTTATATCCCAAGTTTAGCACTTGGACGAAATCGGCGCCGCGATTATTTCCAGCCCGCAAAGTTGGGCCGAGGGGCGTTGCGCCGGGGGTGACGCGTCAGGGCTGTCCCGTCAGCTTTCGGAGCCCCGTTTCTCGATGAATTCGGTCGGCTCAGACTGGCTCGTCGTCTTCATGACGCCGTCGACCACGGCACCCTCGGCGACGGCGATGGCTTCGGCGGACACCGTCCCGGTAATTCGTGCGGTGTCCGCGATCTCGACGTTCCCGGAAGCGATAATGTCGCCCTCGACGTGGCCGGAGATGACAACGTTCGCTGCACGTATCGTGCCCTTCCACAATCCGCTCTTCGCCAGCATCAGGGTGCTGTCGATCTCGCAGTCGCCTTCAACCTCCCCATTGACCTGGAAGTCACAATTACCCGTAAGCACGCCCGAAATCCGGCAACCCTCGCTGATGAGTGTGGCGGTGCCGGAGGAACGATCGCGTAAACGGCGGCGGCGGGTCTCATTCATGCGCTTTGAACTCCGAAAAGCGGCGGTATTGAGCGCGCATGTTACCTGCAGTGATGCGGCTTTGTCAGTGGTCCGGCATTATTGTTTAACGATTTTGCGCTACTTTTCCACGTAGCCGTAGCCGATGCTCTCTATTTCGACCAGGACGTTACCCTCGAAAATCAGCCGGCGCATCAGCTTGCGGGGCCCGAAGTTATAGATGAACTCGGTGACAATGACTTCCGTCGCGAAGTGGCCGACGCCGGGCGTGCGGTAGTAAATATGGCCGGGATTGCGTAACCGGAAGCGGTAGTCATACGCACGAATCGTGTGCCCCAGGTGCCTGATGGAAGTCGGCTCACCACAGGCGGCAATAACCTGCTGCTCGTGCATACCGTCGCGCACCAGCTTGGTGCCGCAGCGAAACGCGAGCGCGGGATCCGCAGCAAGCAACAGTGCTGCTGCGAGAAGCGCGGGTACGGTCGATTTCGACGTGAGCAGGTTCATCACCACAATTCTAGTTGATTCGCGGCGCCCGTGCCGCCGCCTGTCTTTTATTCGACCCGGCAGCCGCACCCGGGTTCACGCAACGTCATCTGTGGATACAGCGTGTAAGCGACGCTTGTGGTAAAACGCTCGTTATGAATCAAGTGTTTGAGCAGCGCCTCGGTGCCCTGCAGGCGCACAGCGAAGTGACTGTCGCCGGAGGGCGGAGGGGCGTCGAGAAGGAGTCCCTGCGCGTCACTTCCGACGGTTACCTTGCGAAGACGCCGCATCCGGAGGGCCTGGGTTCCGCGCTGACCAATCGCTTTATAACGACCGACTTTTCAGAGGCGTTGCTCGAATTCGTTACGCCCGCGCTGGGCACCACCTGGGAAGCGCTCCAGGTCGTGTGCGACATTCACCAATTTACTTACCGGCAGCTGGGCGACGAACTGCTGTGGTGTGCGAGCATGCCATGTCGCATACCGGCTGATGCCGATATACCACTGGCCCGATACGGCAACTCGAATGTCGGCCGCATGAAGACCATATACCGTCGCGGGCTTGGACATCGCTATGGCCGCAACATGCAGACGATTTCCGGAGTGCATTTCAATTACTCGCTGCCCGAGTCCTTCTGGCCGATGTACCGGCACATACTCGGTGATGAAGTCGGTGACAGCGAATTCCGGTCAGCGCACTATCTCGGCCTTGTGCGCAACTTCCGGCGTTACGGGTGGATCATCCTGTACCTGTTCGGTGCTTCGCCGGCTTTGTGCAAGTCCTTCGGCGGCGGCAAGGCACTTTCGATGCCGGAGCTGAATGCAGAAACCTACTACGAACCGTTCGGGACATCCCTGCGCATGAGCGACCTGGGTTACAACAACCAGACGCAGGCCGGTATCTCGATTTCGCTGAATCGACTGGACGACTACATCCGCGATCTCAGCGAGGCAATCCGGACGCCGGAGCCCGCCTACGAAAAAATCGGCGTTATCAGGGATGGCGAGTATCAGCAGCTGAGCACCAACAAACTGCAAATCGAGAACGAGTACTACAGCCCGATCCGGCCAAAACGCGTCGCCCGGTCGGGTGAGCGCCCGACCGCTGCGCTCACGCGTGGCGGTATCGAATACGTCGAGATCCGCTCCCTCGACATCAATATCTCCGATCCCGCCGGCATCAACCAGAACACGATGCGCTTCATCGAGGCGTTCCTGATCTACTGCCTGCTCGAGGACAGCCCCTCCTTCGATTCCCGATCCTTCGAGGAGGCGGTGCGGAATCAGTCACTGACTGCGAAACGCGGCAGAGAACCGGGTCTCGCGCTTGAGCGCAGCGGCAAGCCGATCGATTTGTTGGTCTGGGCTGGCGAAATAGTCGATAAGGTAGCGGCTGTCGCGGAGCTCATCGACCGCCAGGAAGGCGACGGCAGCTACCGGGATGCGGTCTCGTTCGCGGCGTCGCAGGTGGCCGAACCGGATAGCACGCCGTCTGCGCGATTGTTGCAGGAGCTCCGCGATTCGGACTGCAGCTTCTTCGAGTTCGCACTTGAAGTCTCGCATCGGCACAAGAGCTATTTCTCGTCGATCGCTCCGATGCCGCCCGAACGGGCGCAACAAATCGAAAGGGAAGCCCTTGAGTCGGCACAGCGGCAACGCGACATCGAAGCCTCTGACGAAATTAGCTTCGAAGATTACCTGGCGCGCTATTTCGCGTCCGGTTGATTCAGAAAGGAATTTCCTCGCCGTCGCGCCAGGCGGCTTCGCGATGCAACGCCTGCAGCCGCCGGGTGAGGTCTCCGACGGTTCCGGTTCCGATGACGCGGCCATCGGCCTCCAGGACGGGCGTCAGTTCCCCCATGGTTCCGGATGTGAATACCTCGTCGGCCGTATAGAGTTCGGTCAGGGACAGGTTGCGTTCCCCGACGGGTATGCGCTGCTCCCGGCAGATATCGAGCACCATCTGCCGCGTCAGCCCTGGGAGGCAGGCATCGGCGTGCGGCGTGCAGACCATTCCGCCCCTCACCAGGAACAGGTTCGTGTCGTTGGTTTCTGACAGGAAGCCATTCAGGTCGAGCATGACCGCGCTGTCGACACCGGCGACGTTGGCTTCGATCGCGGCGAGTATGTTGTTCAGCAGGTTGTTGTGATGGATCTTGGAGTCGAGGCACGAGGGAGTATTGCGGCGGGTCGATGCCGTAATGACGCGGATTCCGTCGTCGGAGTAAATCGGCGGTTTCCATTCTGCAAGCACGATCAGCGAGCAGCCTGACTGGTTCAGTTTCGGGTTCATGCCTGACGTTATTTTCTCGCCGCGAGTCAGCGTGAGCCGGATATGCGCCGCGTCGCGCATGTCATTGGCCTTGAGCGTTTCGAAAACTGCCGTGCGAATCTCCTGCGCTGGCGGCACTGCGGCGAAGGCGAGCGCCTTCGCCGAGTTGTGCAGGCGCGTCAGGTGGGCGGAAAATGCCGCAATCCGGCCGCGGTAGACGCGCAGCCCTTCCCATACCGCGTCGCCGCCCTGTACGACGCTGTCGAACACCGAGACCCGGGCTTCGGCGCGAGGCTTCAGTTCGCCGTTGACAAAAACGAGGATGTTCTGGTTGCGTGGATCGACCGTCGTCAATTGACTGCTCCTTTGGTGCTGGCGCGGATGGCATGCTCGAAAAGCGCTTCGTACCAGGGCTGGCATTCGTCGAGCAGCGGCTTCAGGCGATCCGGGAATTCCGTCTTCGCCCGGTAGGGCGCGAAGCCGGTGCTCTGGTGCACTGCGTGGTACCAGTGCGGCGCCCAGACCCCGTCTTCCGGCCGTGGACCGGCTTCCCAGCTCAGCATCGCCGGCGTGAACGAAAGTCCGATGTGCTCACACAGCGCGCTCAGTACGTTGCGCGGGTTGGTCAGCAGCTCTTTCGAATCGAGGATCGCGGGTTCCTGGCCCGCTTCCAGCAAACCGGAAAATAACTCCCACTGTTTGCGCAGCCCGGTATCGGCCAGGCGTGCTTCTGGTAGCTGGATCGACAGTGACGGCAGCATGTCCCGCGGATCGCGCACCAGAAAGATGTTGCAGGTCTCGTGCAGGAAACCGGGATCGATATCGACGAGGTGGTGAGCCATGTGCTTGATGAAGAGCCGCGGTTCCGGATTCCTGGCCTGGCGGCGCAGGAGATCCTGCATGACATCGTCCCCGTCGCAGTTCATCGCTGCGATGACCCCGTCACGCCCGGGGTGTTCGGCGCCCGTCACCCGAAGGTAGTGCCCATACAGCGGCTCATCGATCACTGCAACGTGCTCGATCTGCGCGAAACTGTACATCAGTGCGGTCGAGACGTTACGTGGTCCTGACCACAGGCATATGGCAGCTGTCATGGCATCGCTCCGGCGGCTTTCCGGGTCCGGCTGGTGCAGTTTACTGGCATCGACTGCGCAACGAAATCGTTGTGCTGTCATGCGTGCCATCGGCGCTTTTTCGTTGTCAGGCCCGTTTCACTGTGCGGTTCGTCACAATTTCGCCCGGCGACGCTGTGACGCCCATGCCGATTTAACTAAACTTGGGGTCTTCGTCGTGGCTTGCGATGGAATCAGCGCATGTTGAAGACTCTTATTTTCGGATTTCTGGTTGGTATTGTCGGAACGATAGCGGCGGTCTATTTCGTTCCCGTCGTTGATCAGCATCGCGAGTCCTCGGTCATCTCGGTTTCCCCGAACGGCGGCAATACGGAATCCTTTCACATCGACATCCCCACGGATCGCATCATGGTCGGTGCTCCGAAACAGTCCGAACCGTTGCCGCCCGGGTTGCGGTGGCCCGAGGAAGAGCAGTTCGACGGCGTGCGCGTGGAACTTTTCAAAGTAAGGAACGCGCGCGAGGCCGTTATCGGCGTCGCCAGCCGCATGGTGGCGGACAGCGATCAAATCGAGGACAGCATCGAGTGGGTGCTGCATATTCCGGCCCGGGGCACGTTTTACGTGACGATGCCGGCTGAGCCGGCTGACGGCATTCGCCGGGTCGGGGCGCTGCGTGCCGGCACCCGGGAGTTTCGCCCCATGCAGGGCGAGCTCAGCGAGCGCTGGGTGCCGAACACGGACGATGATGACATCGACGCCCCGGACGGTCACATCGAACTCGTGACCTCGTTCGTGGGAGCGTTCTCGGACAATGTCACGGAAAGCGCGGTGACGGAGGGCGGATCGTGATCAGGTACGTCGCTGCATTGCTGCCGGGGATCGCGCTGGGCGTTCTGGCGGCTGCTGCATTGCTGTATTTCAATCCGCTGGCAGCGCGCAATCCGCTGTCGCCTTTGTCGGTCAGCAATAACAACATTCTGAGTCTCGGTTACTCGGGCGTTCCCACCGATTCGATCGTCTATACCAACAACGGTGAGTCGCGCGTGCAGCCGCATCCCGAAAAAGTCCGGGAACTGTGGGAGGCTCCGATCAGGCACAGCGAGGTGCTGGTGACCGTCCTCACGGACAGCCGCAACAACCCTGCCGGAATCGGGATCAAGTTCTCGTCGGATTCGGAAGATACCCGGATCGTCAATGGCGAAGCGCTTGTCGATAGCGTCTGGCATATCCACCTGTTGGAGCGTGGCAGCCTGTTCGTGGAGCAGACAGAAAACTACTGGAACTTCCTGCGCAAGATCGTTCTGCAGGCGCACTTGAGCGCGTCGAATCACTGGAAAGGTGTCTGGAACGGCAACATGACCGTGGGTCCGGGGGCGCTCGGTACGGCAGCCGTAACCGGCGCTACCGGCGAATTTGCGGGGCTGGAGTCGGAGGCCGTGGAGGCACTGCATGCCAGCGCCTATTCGGTTGCCCAGGGTCCGGTCGCAATGGAGGGGCGCCTCACCATCGACATAACGGGAAATGCGGAGCTGACCGCCTCCGACGCGCCCGAGCGCTGAGCCCCGCGCCCTAAACCAGGTCCTTCAGCTGCACGCCACTATCGGCAAGGCGCTCCGGCGCAATTCTCTGCCTGGCTGCAATCAGAGCTTTCGATTGCACGAAATCCCGCGGGGCATTGATTGCGTCGCAGGCGATCAGAATGCCGTCCCGGAGATAAAGGCAGGAAAACGAACGGGACGCCGGCTCGCCGCGAACCACCACCTCGTCGTAGCCTTCCGATAACCCGGCAATCTGCAGTTTGAGGTCGTACTGGTCCGACCAGAACCAGGGCAGCTGCGAGTACTCTAGATCGTACCCACAGATGTTGGCGGCGGCGGTCTTGGCCTGCTCGAGCGCGTTGTGAACCGACTCGAGCCGGATACGCCGGCCGTAGATGCTGTTGGGATGCGCCGTGCAGTCGCCGACCGCGTAGACATTGTCGTCCGCGGTCCGGCAGTGGGCGTCGACGACGATCCCGTTATCCACCTCGAGACCTGCGGCTTCCGCGAGCTCGGTATTCGGTACGATGCCGATGCCCACAACCACCAGATCCGCAGGGACCGGGAGGGGGCCATTCGTTCTCACCGCGCTGACCCGCGTATCGCCCTCGAAAGCCTGCAGAGCGGCCGACAAGAGAAATTTCACGCCCCGGGCTTCATGCTCCGCCCTGTAGAAGTCGGATACGACGGGCGCAACGACACGGCTCATCACCCTGTCTGCCATTTCGATGACGGCCACGCTGTGCCCCAGTTCCCGTATTACCGCAGCGACTTCCAGGCCGATATAGCCAGCACCGATAATGACAACATTGCTGGCCTTGACGAGATTTTCGCGAATGCGGGACACGTCGTCGATGCAACGCAGGTAATGCACGCCGCCCTTCTCGCTCCCCGGCACCTGGACGCGCCTGACGCGCGAGCCCGTCGCGAGAACCAGGGCGTCGTAGGCGATGCGTTCTCCGGCCGCGGTGACCACGCGGCGGCGCTCACGATCCACCGACGTGATCCGGGTTTCCAGGCGGACGTCGACGTCCGAGGCATCGTAGAAATCCGGGGGTTTGACGTAGAGGCGCTCTGCCGACAGTTCTCCGGCCAGGAATTTCTTGGAGAGCGGCGGGCGCTGGTACGGCAGCCAGGCTTCTTCGCCGACGAGCACGACGTTGCCATCGAAACCTTTCTGCCTGAGCGAGGCCACGAGCTGTCCGGCGGCGTGCCCCGCTCCGGCGATCACGAGTCGCTGTGCCAGGGAATACCTCCTCGATCGACGTTTCAGACGGGCTGCAGCGGCCAGAAGAAGGGCAACAATATCATCACTGCGATAAATACGACGATGGTCAGCGGTACGCCGACCTTCAGATAATCCACGAACCGGTAACCGCCCGGGCCCATTACCAGGATGTTGGCGGGGTGCGAGATCGGGCTGGTAAAACTCGCGGAGGCGGCCATCGCGACGGCCATCATGGCCGTCTCGGGTGCGTAGCCCATATCGGACATGGCGGACAGGACGATCGGCGACATGAGGACGACGAGGGCCGCCGTCGGGATGATCATCGTCGCCATCGCCGTGACGATGTAGAGTCCCATGATGACGGGCCAGGGTCCGGCCTCGCCGAGCAGCGCCATGACCTGGTCGGCGATGAATGTGGCGGCACCGGTCGTCTGCATCGCCGTCCCCAGCGGCAGCATGCCGGCGATGAGGAAGATCGCGCGCCAGTCGATCGCCCGATAGGCCTGTTCCATATTCAGGCAGCCGGTCAGGACCATGATCGAACCGCCCACGACGGCGGCTATCGAGATCGGCGCGTAGCCGAGCAGAACGCTCACGACAACGCCGAGCATGATGGCGGCGGCAACCGGCGCGCGCCGCGTGTCCGGCGGCTTGCGCCCGAGCGGTGTCAGGATCAGGAAGTCCGAGTCGGTGTCGAGCAGCTGCAGGCGGTCGCGCGGCCCCAGTAGCAACAGGGCGTCGCCGATTTGCAGACGTTCGTCAGTGAGGTCTGCGCCAACGGTTTCACCCTCTCGCCAGATCCCTGCCAACTCGATGCCATAGCGCTCGCGGAAATTCAGCTCGCCGACGGTGCGCCCCGCGAGACTGCTGCGCGGGTCGAGCGTCGCATCCATGAGGGTAAGGCGCTCCGAGTCGAACGCACCCAGGTTGGCGGGTACGCTGGTATCGATTTCCAGGTCCTGCAACCCGCGCAATACATCGAGGTCGGCAGGCTGACCCTCGATCAGCAACAGGTCGCCACCCTCGAGCACGTCTTCGCCCCGCGGCATGACGTGCAATTTGCCTTCCCGAAACGTTGCCAGCACGCGGAAGTCGAAGACGTCCGCCAGCCGGCTTTTGCCCAGGGTCGTCCCGGCGAGGTCGCTGCTCTTGGGGATGCGAACGACGAACAATCGCTCGTCGGTCTGGTATTGCTCCGTGAGGCGTTCGTAACTCAGCAATTCGGCGTCGGTAAACTCGGCATACTTCTCGAGGCTCTCGATCGCCTCGAGCTCGCCCTGCACGAGTACCCGGTCGCCCGCTCGTAGCGGAACATAGGAGAGATTCGTCAGCCGGTAGCCGCTCTTTCTCAGCAGGCCGACGACGGCAACATCGAAGCGGCTGCGAAACCCGGCGTGGCGGACGAGTTCGCCAACCAGTGAAGAACCATCGGTGATCGTCACTTCCGCGTAAGCGACCTTGGCCGCTACCATGGATTTCAGCACCGGCGCTTCGCGCTCGATAACGAGGTCGCTAAGGCGGCGCAGTTCGCGGAACTGATCGACGCGGCCCTGCACCAGGATACCGTCGCCGCCGCGCAGCACGGTCTGCCGGCTCGGCAGCGTCTCGCTGCGGCCATCCCGGATCAGCGACAGGATGATCAGGCCCGTCGAGGTGCCGATGCGGCTGTCCGAAAGCGTCTTGCCAACCAGGACCGAGTCGCGCGGCACCCGCAACAGGAAGGTTCGCTCGTGCAGCTTGTAGCGGGAACGCAGGCTGCGCTGGCTGATATGCCTGTCGCGCTCGCCCCTCTTCTTGGGCAGCAGCAGACGGCCGAACAGGGCTACGAACAAAACGCCACTGATCATGATGACGCTGCCCATCGGCGTGAAATCGAATAGCTCGAACGGCTCGTAGCCGCCCAGTGCGAGCGACTCGCTGATGAGCAGGTTCGGAGGTGTGCCGATCAGCGTCATCAGGCCGCCGAGCAGCGTGGAATACGCGAGCGGCATGAGCAGCCGGGACGCAGGAATGCGCGTTCTGCGCGCGACATCGACGACGACGGGCAACATGAGGGCAGCAACACCGATGTTGTTCATGAAAGCGGACAACACGGCGCCCGTTACCATGATGACGAAGATCATCGCGATCTCGCGACGGCCGGCCAGGCGCATGACCTGCCTGCCGATGATGTCGGCGATTCCGGTTCGCGTCAGGCCCTCGCTGAGGATGAACATGGCCCAGACGGTGATCACGGCGCTGTTGCTGAAGCCTGCGAAGGTGGCTTCTGCGTCGACCAGGCCGGTGATTGCCAGCGTGCAGAGCACCAGCAGCGCAACGAGGTCCATGCGAATGACTTCGCTGACAAACAGAACCAGCGATACGCCGAGAATGACCAGAACTATTAAGATCTCGACCGTCATCCGAACTGTTCGACAGGTAATCCGTTGCCCTTGGTGGGCAGATAATGCCACGATGCATTAGCGATGTCTGATATTTCAACCTACACGGCGCGTATTCCGGTCCGCGGCAATGTGCATCGTGTGCGCGATGTCGATTACTACATCCACGAGTGGGGCGATCCGGCCGACCCATTGATCGTATTCCTGCACGGCTGGGGTGATTCGGGGGCGACATTCCAGTTCGTCGTCGACGCGATGTCGGGGCCATGGCACGTGATCGCACCCGACTGGCGAGGTTTCGGCAGGACTTTACATCGTGCTGCGGGCTACTGGTTCCCGGACTACCTGGCCGACCTCGACGACCTGCTGTCGAAATACAGCCCGACGGCGCCGGTCCGGCTCGTCGGTCACAGCATGGGCGGCAATATCGGTGGGCTGTATGCCGGTGCAATGCCGGAGCGCATTCGCGCGTTCGTCAACATCGAAGGCTTCGGGCTCGCCGATACGCGGCCCGGGGAGGCACCGTCCCGTTACCGGGAATGGCTGCAGCGATCGCGCGAGCTGCCCGGATTCACCCGCTTCGGCAGCATGGATGCACTGTCCCGGCACATTGCCGGCCGCAGTCCGAGGATATCCCCGGCACAGGCGCGATTCGTCGCCGAGGCATGGGCGGTCGAGGGCCCGGACGGCCTGGTTCTGCGCGCCGATCCGGCTCACAAACTACCCAATGCCGTGCTGTATCGGCGCGCCGAAGCTGAAGCCTGCTGGCGCCACGTGACGGCGCCGGTCCTGCTCGTGGCGGGCGCGGACAGCGCGGTATTCAAAGCGATCGGCATACGCCCGGCTGATGGCACCCTACCGCTCCCGTTTCCGGACAGCCGCACGAGGATCATCGAGGCGTGCGGGCACATGGTGCATTTCGAAGCGCCCGGGCCGCTGGCCGGGGCCATCGAGGACTTCCTGCACGCCGCCGCGTGATCCGTTGTTGTAAATAAAACCAGTACTGTATAAAAATACAGATTTCGGGGAGGCCCCATGGGGACGAGCGGCAGCCGGAGCGACTATCTCGGCGCGCTGAATCCGGCGCAGCAGGAAGCCGCGACCTATGGCGAGCGGCGGGACGGCGCGGCGCTTAATGCCGGGCCGTTACTGGTCATCGCAGGGGCGGGGACCGGCAAGACGATGACGCTGGCACATCGAGTTGCTCACCTCGTGGTCGAAGGCGTCGACACGCGGCGGATCCTGTTGCTGACGTTCACGCGCCGCGCGGCGCTGGCGATGACGCGCCGGGTCGAGTCGATACTGCGGCAGGCGCTCGCGGACAGGGTCAGCGGCGAATTGCCGGCGGGCATCCTGCCCTGGTCGGGCACGTTCCACTCGGTCGGGAACCGCCTGCTGCGCCGGTTTGCCCACAATCTCGGCCTGGATCCCGGGTTCTCGGTGCTTGATCGCGGTGACGCGGCCGACCTGATGGATGTTGTGCGGCACGAACTGGGCCTGTCGAAGAAATCGCGCCGCTTCCCCAAGAAAGACACCTGCCTCGCCCTCTATTCGCGTTGCGTCAATGCGCAGGAGCCGCTGCCGGAAACACTGCAGCACGCCTACCCGTGGTGCAGCGACTGGGAGGATGAATTGCGTTCGCTATTCCGGCACTACGTCGAACGGAAGCAGGAGACCCAGGCGCTCGACTATGACGACCTGCTGCTCTACTGGCGTTACCTCGTCGACGACGAAGAATTCGCCGCTGAAATCGGCTCCTGGTTCGATCACATACTCGTCGATGAATACCAGGACACGAACCTGTTGCAAGCGACGATACTGGCTGCCCTGAAACCCGACGGCCGCGGCATGACCGTGGTCGGCGACGACGCGCAATCGATCTATTCGTTCCGGGCTGCAGAGGTCGAGAATATCCTCGGTTTCCCGGCGCGGTATTCGCCGCCCGCCCGGGTCGTTACGCTGGAGCAGAACTACCGGTCGACCCAGGCAATACTGGACAGCGCGAATATCCTGATCGCGGATAGTGAGCGCCAGTATCGGAAGAGCCTGCAGTCGCAGACTGCCGCGGGAGCTAAACCGCGTTACGTCACGGTCGAAGACGGCGACGCCGAAGCCGAGTTCGTCGTCGAGTCGGTTCTTGCCGCCCGTGAGGAGGGGCTGGAACTGAAGCGCCAGGCGGTGCTGTTCCGGGGCTCGCACCACAGCGACCGGCTGGAGATCGAGCTTGTCCGCCGCAACATTCCCTATATCAAGTACGGCGGGCTGAAGTTTCTCGAGGCCGCACACGTGAAAGACGTGCTGGCGATAATGAAATGGGCAGAAAACCCCAAGAACGAGGTTGCCGCGTTCCGGGTACTGAAGCTCCTGCCGGGAATGGGCCCGCGCAACGCTCATCGATGTTTCCGTCACCTTGCGGCCGCCGGGTTCCACGTCGACGCGCTGCGATCGTTCCGTGCACCGGCAGCCGCGCGGCCGGAGTGGCAGGGCTTCTGTGGACTGCTCGAGACACTGGCCGCAGCCGAATTCGACGACCATGGCTGGCATGGCCAGCTTGCGCTTGTACGGCACTGGTACAGGCCACAGCTCGAGCGCCTGTACGACGCTATCGAAACGCGTGAAGCGGATATCGAGCAGCTCGAACAGATAGCCGGCCGCTATCCCACGCGGGAGCGCTTCCTGACCGAGTTGACGCTGGATCCGCCGAGCGCCGCCGGCGATCTGGCAGGGGACCCGCTGCTCGACGAGGATTACCTGGTGCTGTCGACGGTTCACTCCGCGAAGGGGCAGGAATGGGAAGCGGTCTACGTGCTCAACGTAACCGACGGCAATTTCCCGTCGGAGTTCGCAACCGGCAAACCGAAGCTGATCGAGGAAGAGAGGCGGCTCCTGTATGTCGCGATGACACGGGCGAAGCAATCGCTAACGCTCGTTGCCCCGCTTCGGTTTCACGTTACTCAGCAGGCTCGCGACGGCGATCGGCACGTCTACGGCGCGCGCAGCCGTTTCGTCACGGAGTCCCTGCTCGGCACGTTCAAACAGTGCTGGCATGGGCGTAGTGAGTCGGGATCGCAGAAGGCGGCCGCCGTTTCCGGCCGTCAGCTCGACGTCGCGGCGAGAATGCGGGAAATGTGGGGCTGACAGCGGCAAAAAAAGGCGGTGGCAAACGCCACCGCCAGTCAGTACGAAACAAACAGCATAAGGGATTATCGGTTTGTTACGTCAACCTCTTTCGTGGCGACATGCCGCGAATCGATCACGGCATGATCATCCACGGCCGCTTCCACTCGCAGGCGGTGTTGCTCGCCGCAGACCACGGCGGCCGCCAGCACGAGCGCAAACACGGAAACTATCGCTGCCTTGGCTTTCATAACGCACCCGCAATATCGGCCTTCCTGATAATGAGATGCCCCGCGGCGCCCAAAGGTTGCACACTTTTTGGAATAAGTTCGCGCACACGGTCGGGGGTGAGGCCCGACGCAGGGACCGTTCAGGCGAGAAAGATGCGGTAGGCCGGGTTGTCGCTTTCCTCCCAGTGCGCGTAGCCGAGGTCCGCGAGATGTGCCTCGAGTTCGGCGGTGTCGCTCTCGGGCACGTCGATGCCGGCGAGGATGCGCCCGTAGTCGGATCCATGATTCCGATAGTGGAACAGGCTGATGTTCCAGTCGGTACCGACGGCATTCAGGAAATCAAGCAGTGCTCCAGGGCGTTCCGGGAATTCGAAGCGATAGAGTCGCTCGTTCGCAATGTTCGGCGAGCGCCCGCCGACCATATGACGGACGTGGAGTTTTGCCATCTCGTTGTCGCTCAGATCCCGGACCCGGTAGCCCTGGGCCTGAAGCTGCTCCACGAGTTCGTGCCGCTCCGCCAGGCCGCGGCGCAGCTCGACCCCGACGAATATGTGCGCGTTTGCAGAGTCGCTGTAGCGGTAGTTGAATTCGGTGACGCTGCGGCGTCCGAGCGCCTCGCAAAAGTGGCGGAAGCTGCCGGGTTCTTCCGGTATTTCGACGGCGAGCAGCATCTCCTTTTCCTCGCCGATTGCCGCACGCTCCGCAATGTGCCTGAGCCGGTCGAAGTTGACGTTGGCGCCGCAGCAGATCGCGACGAGGTCCTGATCCGACACATCGTTATCGGCGATGTATTTCTTCGCGCCCGCGATGGCGAGGCCGCCGGCTGGCTCGACGATCGACCGGGTGTCTTCGAAAATGTCCTGTATGGCTGCGCAGACGTGGTCCGTATCGACCGTGATGATTTCATCGACATATTTCCCACAGAGGCGAAAGGTTTCGTCGCCGACGCGGCGCACCGCTACCCCGTCCGCGAAGATGCCCACGTGATCCAGCGTCACCGGCTTGCCGGCAGCCAGCGACGCCTGCATTGCGGCGGAGTCTTCAGGCTCCACACCGATGATGCGGACATCGGGGTGCCGCGACTTGACGTAGACAGCGATGCCGGCAATGAGACCGCCGCCGCCAATCGGCACGAAGATCGCGTCGGGCCGGTTGCTTGCCTGCTTCATGACCTCTACGCCGATCGTGGCCTGGCCCGCGATAACGTCGGGGTCGTCGAACGGGTGAATGAACGTCAAGCCCTGTTCTTGTCGCAGTTCGCTCGCGCGTGCGAAGGCATCGTCGTAGGTGTCGCCGTGCAGTATGACTTCGCCGCCCAGGGAGCGTACGGCATCCACCTTGATCGATGGTGTTGTGACGGGCATCACGATCACTGCGCGTACGCCGCGGCGTTTGGCGGCCAGCGCCACTCCCTGCGCATGGTTGCCGGCCGAGCTGCAGATCACGCCCGCCTGCAAGGCCTCGTCGGGTAGCGAGGCAATCTTGTTGTAGGCGCCGCGAAGCTTGAACGAGAAGACCGGCTGCAGGTCTTCGCGCTTCAGCCAGATGCGGTTCCGGAATCGAGCGGAAAGATTCTCCGCAAGCTCTAGCGGCGTCTCGCGCGCGACATCATAAACGGCGGCGCTCGCGATCCGCTCGAGGTATTCATCGGTGCTAGTGGCGGCTTCATGCATAAGGGTTCCGGTTATCGCATACCCGGGCAGGCGCCGCAAAAATTTCCGTGAATTGCGCGGAATCACGACCCGCCGATCCGGAATACGGGCGGCCCGCCGGTACTCGACGGTTTCACGGCCGCCATCGATGCGGGCGAGTCGCTCCATCGATCCCGACAATGACCATCCCGTGGCTTTTGGGCCCCGAGCATTCCATAATGAACGCCAGCGATGCGTCTACGCGGAATCCGGGCGAGTGAACAAACTGCTTATCACCAACGCACGCCTTGTTAATGAGGGCGAAACACGTGACGCCGACGTACTGGTCGAAGGCGAGCGAATCAGCAGGATCGCACCCTCGATAACCGCGCCTGACGACGTCGAGATCATCGACGCCGGGGGGAGCCTGCTCATGCCCGGCATGATCGACGACCAGGTCCATTTCCGCGAACCGGGGCTTACCAACAAGGGCGACCTGGCAACCGAATCAGCCGCCGCTGCTGCGGGCGGCATAACCAGTTTCATGGACATGCCGAACGTGAACCCCCAGACCACGACGCGGCAGAGCCTGGCCGACAAGTACGCGATGGCCGAGCACCGGTGCACCGCGAACTACGGTTTTTATCTCGGCGCGACCAATCGCAACATCGAGGAAATCAAGGCTCTCGAGATCGGCGAGGCCTGCGGCATCAAGGCATTCATGGGCGCGTCGACCGGCGACATGCTCGTTGACGATCCGGCAGCTCTCGAGCGGATTTTCGAGCACGCACCGGTCATGGTGGTGACGCATTGCGAGCATTCGCCGACGATCTGGGACAACGAGGCGAAGGCCCGTGCCGAGTACGGCGATTCCGTGCCCATGTCGGAACACCCCGCGATTCGTTCGGCGGCCGCCTGCCTGAAGTCGTCCAGCATGGCGGTGGAGCTGGCGCGCCGCTTCGATGCACTGCTGCACGTTCTGCACCTTACGACCGCGATCGAGATGGCACTGTTTTCGAAAGCACATCGATCGGAAAAACGCATCACGGCCGAGGTGTGCGTGCACCACATCTGGTTCGATGAGTCCCGCTACGAGGATCTCGGGACGCGTATCAAATGCAATCCTGCCATCAAGACGGCGAACGACAGGGCGGCACTCGTGAAAGCACTCAACGAGGGGCGCATCGATGTAATCGCTACCGATCATGCGCCGCACACGGCGAGCGAGAAAAAGCAGAGTTACTTCAAGGCGCCGGCAGGGCTGCCGCTGGTGCAGCACGCGCTCCAGGTACTCTTCGATCTTGCGGCGCGTGGCGAGATTTCCCCGGAACTCATCGTCGAACGTGCGTGTCACGCGCCCGCCGATCTGTTCGGTGTGCGCGAACGCGGCTACGTGCGGGAAGGCTGGTATGCGGACCTCGTCATCGTCGACCCCGGCAAGCCATTCCGTGTGGAGAAATCCAACCTGCTGTGCAAGTGTCACTGGTCGCCATTTGAGGGCCACGAGTTTTCTGCAACCATCGACACGACCATTGTCAACGGTGAGGTCGTCTATCGTGATGGTGAGCTGACGAAGAACATCGCCGGTCAGCGACTCGAGTTCGCCCGGGCAAGGTAGGATTCCTGCACGCAAAGCAGCGTTTTGGCCTACTTCGACACGTGTGAGCAAAACGGTTTACTTTCCGGTCGATCCCGTTATGCTAGCCTCCAATGTGGAATCAGCCCGTTCGCCGGGAAGCGGACGTGGTAAAAGATGAAGCCAACGGATACCTCAAATCCCGACTACTTCCACAAGGTGGTCGACTGCCAGTGGGCCTGTCCCGCCCATACCGATGTACCCTTATATATAAGGCTCATTGCGCAGGGGCGTTTTGGCGACGCCTATATCGAGAATCGTAAGTCCAATGTATTCCCCGGCATCCTCGGCCGTGTCTGCGACCGGCCCTGCGAGCCCGCGTGCCGTCGCGGACGCGTGGACGAGAAGCCCGTCGCGATCTGCCGGCTGAAGCGCGTCGCGTCGGATCATCGCGAGGACATCACGGATCGTCTGCCGACAGGGCCGGCGAAAGGCAATGGAAAAAAAGTGGCGCTAATCGGCTGCGGCTGCGCGTCGCTGACCGTGGCCAACGATCTTCGGCCGCTCGGCTACGAGGTCACGATCTTCGAGGCACTCGATACGACCGGCGGACTCATGCGCACCAACATTCCGCGTTTCCGTCTGCCGCCCGAGGTGCTCGACGAAGAGATCAACTACATAATCGACATGGGCGTCGAGCTCAAGCTGAATCACCGCATCGAAAGCATGAAGGACCTGCTCGACAGTGGCGAGTTCGACGCGGTTTTCGTCGGCACCGGGGCGCCGCGTGGCAAGAACCTCGAGATTCCGGGGCGCTACGACAGCGAGCGGATACACATCGGCATCGATTGGCTCGAATCGGTCGCTTTCGAACATATCGAAAAGATCGGCAAGCGCGTGCTGATCATCGGCGTTGGCAATACGGCCATGGACTGTTGCCGCACGTCGCTGCGCCTCGGCGCCACCGACGTCAAGGTGATGGCTCGCAAGCCGCGGGGCTTCTTCAAGGCATCCCACTGGGAGCTGGAGGACGCTGAAGAAGAGAACGTGGACATCCTCGTCAATCATTCGCCGAAAGAATTCGTGATCGAGGACGGCAAACTCGTCGGTATGACCTTCGAGTTGATGGAGTACGTGGTGGACGAAGACGGTCGTATCGACCGTGGCACGGTGGTCGATCAAACGACGATTCCCTGTGACGATGTCATCCTTGCTATCGGCCAGGACAATGCATTTCCCTGGATCGAGCGTGACATCGGCATCGAATTCAATCAATGGGACTGTCCCGTCGTCGACGAGACCACCATGATGTGCACCCGTGAGGGCGTGTTCTTCGGCGGCGACTCCGCATTCGGCCCCAAGAACATCATCTGGGCCGTTGCGCATGGTCACGAAGCCGCCATCTCGATACACAAGTACTGCCAGGGTGAGGATGTCGCAACGCGCATGCCGATGGGCATAAACCTCCTGTCGCAAAAGATGGGCATGCACGAGTGGAGCTACTCGAACTATTTCGATCCGGCCGAGCGCCGCATCATGCCGCACGTTGAGCTCAAGGAACGATTCAAGAAGCTCGATATCGAGGTCGAGCTGGGATTCACCGCAGAGCAGACGATCCTGGAAGTCGAGCGGTGCCTGAACTGCGATATCCAGACCGTCTTTGCGGCAAATCTCTGCATCGAATGCGACGCCTGTATCGATATCTGCCCGGTCAACTGCCTGACGATCACCCACAATGGTGACGAAGCGGACCTGCGTACGAGGCTGTCGGCACCTGCAGAGAACCCGGAGCAGGGTCTCTACGTGTCCGCTGAGCTGCCGCATACGGCGCGCGTCATGGTCAAGGACGAGGATATCTGCGTGCACTGCGGCCTGTGTGCCGAGCGCTGTCCGACCGGTGCGTGGGACATGCAGAAATCGCAGGTGCTCATACCGTACGCCGAGGATGAAGCAGCCGAGGCGCAGCCGGAGAAGACCGGCGTAAGCGCTGCCTGAGTCAGGGATCACCGAGTGGCCGGACCCAACGACATCGTCATCAAGATCGCCACGGTAAACGGTACCGGTTCGGCGAGTGCGAACGGCCTGTTGCGCAAAGCTATATTCCGCATGGGTGTTCCTGTCGTCGGCAAGAATTACTTCCCGTCGAATATCCAGGGGCTGCCCACCTGGTACGAGATCCGGGTAACGAAGGATGGCTACCAGTCGCGCTCGGATCGCGTCGACATCATGGTTGCGATGAACGTCCAGACCTATACCAGGGACATGGCGGACGTTGCGCCGGGTGGCTGGCTGATCTATGACTCGACGTGGCCGCGCAGCAGGCAGCTGGATCGCGACGACATCACGGTCATCGGTGTGCCGCTGTCACGATTGTGCAACGAGCGATTCGACGGCGTGCGTACGCGAATCCTCATGAAGAATATCGCGTACGTCGGAGTCATCGCCGCTCTCACCAATATCGATCTCGAGGTCATAATGGGCTTGCTCGAGGAGACGTTTGCGGAAAAGCAGCATCTCATCGCGGCGAACATGGAAGCCATACACCTCGGGTACGACTATGCGATGGAAAATTTCAACGGGCCGTCGCCACCCAGGGTCGAGAAGATGGATGCGACCCACCGGCATATCGTCATCGACGGAAACACGGCTTCGGCGCTGGGCTGCGTCTATGCGGGCGCTACCGTCGGGGCCTGGTACCCGATCACACCGTCGACGTCACTCATGGATGCATTCCGGGCATTTTGCGCGAAGTACCGAATCGATCCCGAGAGCGGCAAGCGGACCTACGCGATTATCCAGGCTGAAGACGAGCTTGCAGCAATCGGCATGGTGCTCGGTGCCAGCTGGATGGGTGCACGCTCTTTTACGCCGACCAGCGGCCCGGGCATCTCGCTGATGAGCGAGTTCATCGGTTACGGCTACTACGCCGAAATACCCGCCGTGATTTTCAATGTGCAGCGTACCGGGCCGTCAACGGGCATGCCGACGCGAACCCAGCAGTCGGATATCCTGAGTTGCGCCTATGCGTCGCACGGCGATACGAAGCACGTGCTGCTGTTCCCGGCCGATCCCCATGAGTGCTTTACGATGGCGCCGCAGGCATTCGACCTGGCCGATCGCCTGCAAACACCCGTAATGGTCCTGTCCGACCTCGACATCGGCATGAACGACTGGATGGTGCCGGAGTTCGAGTGGGACGAGAGCTACGTGCACGATCGGGGCAAGATTCTCTCGGCGGAAGATCTCGAGGAAATGGATGCCTTCTATCGTTACCTCGACGTCGACGGCGATGGCATCCCCTATCGCACCCTGCCGGGCACGCACCCCAAGGGATCGTATTTCACGCGCGGCTCCGGGCACACAAAGTACGGCGCGTACACGGAGAACGCGACGGATTACCAGGAAGTCATCGATCGGTTGGACGCGAAGTGGGAGACGGCTCGCAAACTCGTGCCGGGGCCGGAGATCGCATACTCGAAGTTCAATAACGCGGCCATTCTTACGGTTGGCAGCGGAAACGGGGCCTGCAAGGAGGCCCTCGACCGGCTTGGTGCGCAGAATGTCGGGCTGAATTACTGCCGTGTCAAAGCCTTCCCGTTCAGCGAGTCTGTCAAGGAATTCATCGACAAGCACGAAGTTGTCTACGTCGTCGAACAGAATCGCGACGCACAGTTACGCGCACTGCTTATTCTCGACTTCGACCTGCAGCCAGACAAACTGGTGTCATTGTTGCATTACAACGGCATTCCGATGAACGCGGGATTTGTCGTTGACAGGGTACTCGAAGAAATATCCAAAGGTCGCGCCGCATGAGTTATATCGCCAAACCAAGCGTTTCCCATCCCAGTGTGCGCAAGAACAAACTGGGCCTGACGTCACGTGACTACGAGGGAGCCGTGTCGACTCTGTGCGCCGGGTGCGGGCACGATTCGGTAACGGCTGCGATAATCCAGGCCGTATTCGACCTCGACATCGAACCGCACATGCTTGCCAAGATGAGCGGCATCGGCTGCTCGTCGAAGACTCCGGCGTATTTCGTTCAGCAATCTCACGGGTTCAATTCGGTGCACGGGCGCATGCCGTCGGTAACGACCGGTGCCAACACCGCGAATCGCCACCTGACCTATATCGGGGTTTCGGGGGACGGAGACTCGCTGTCGATCGGGGTGGGCCAATTCGTGCATGCGATTCGCCGTAACCTGAACATGTGCTACATCATCGAAAACAATGGCGTGTACGGCCTGACGAAAGGACAGTTTTCGGCGTCCGCGGATATCGGTAGCAAACCAAAGAAAGGACTGCCGAACCAGCAGGAACCGATCGACCCGGTAAGCACCGCGCTAAGTCTCGGCGCCACCTACATTGCGCGCAGCTTCTCTGGCGACAAGGCTCAGCTCGTACCGCTCATCAAGGGGGCGCTTCTGCACAAGGGCTTCTCGCTGGTCGATATCATCAGCCCGTGTGTCACCTTCAACGATCACGAAGGATCGACGAAGAGTTATGCCCACACACGGCAGTTCTACAATCACGTCGTTGACGTTGACTACATAGCGCCATTCGAAACGATCACGGCAGACTACGAACAGGGCTCCGCCATGCCGGTTACGATGCACGACGGCAGCAAGATCATGCTGAGAAAGATCGAGGCCGATTACGACCCGACGAGCCGCGCAGGAGCGTTCAAATACCTGCGTGAGCGGTTTAACGCGGGTGAGATCGTTACCGGGCTGCTGTACATCGACGACGAGCGCAAGGAAATGCACGACCTGATGGGAAACGTCGACACACCTTTTGCAGAGTTGCCGATGCAGTCGCTGCGGCCGCCGAAAGGCGAGCTCAAAAAGATTCTCAAAACTTACCGCTAGCCAGGCGGGCGCCTGTGAGGCGCCCGGCCCGCGTGTTTCAGTCCCATAGCCGCGCCCACCAGGGCGTCGGTTTTTCCTCGGGCCGCGAATTGCCCGGCAAGTTCATTCTTGCGCGGATGTTCTCAATATCCCAGCCGGTGAGACTTGCAAGCTGTTGCGCTTCACGCTCCTGGCGTTTCCTTACCTCGTCGTAATAGGCCGACACGTCGCAGCTTGCTTCGCCCTTCCACGGGTGACGAATTACATAGCGTCCCTGGAAATTCTGGCGGTCGCCGGTCTCCTGGAATACGAGGTCTTCCGGAAAATGTTCGCGATCGTAGCGGACGTGAAGCCGGGTCACGAATACGTTCTGGGCGCCCTGCGGGCTAATCTTGCGCTGGTTGGGCTTATCGGCCACCCAGAAGACGCCAAGACTGCGAAGCTCCCGGGCCGACAGCGGATCGGCCGCACAGGGATCGCACCAGGACATGTCCCACGCGTACTCGAGGAATACACCGCGGTTATTTTCGACGGCGGTCTGGCGCGCGAACATGTCCCGGTAAAAGTCTGCGAAGTCGGTTTTCACGAACGCCGGCACTTCCATGTTGCTGGGCAGCTTAACAGTACGGTAGTTGGTGGTTTCCACGCGACCGGTGCGGGTCAGGGCGTAAACATAGAGATCCTGTTGCTGCTTCGCATTCAGCGTGCCGAGCCGGATCGGCAACATGAACTTGCTGCTCTCATAGGCGACCTGCAGTGGCCGAAGGTACGTATAGCCGGATTTCTTCTGTTCCTCCAGGTTTACCTTTGCAACGAAGAAACGCATGTCCTGTTTCAGATAACTGCCTACGACCCTGTCGGCGCCGCGCGGTACCCGATAGCCATTGTCGTTGAGCCACCTGATCAGGCCATCACTTTCCTCGGCAGAGAGGATGAGAATGTCATACTCGCCGACGGTGTAACTCGCTTCGATCGTGACGCCCTGCGAGCGAGCTTCCCGCTCCATCGCCGCCTTGGAGGACGGCAGCGCGGCCATGTCCTGCGACATTTCGAGCCGGCGCCGCACCATGCACGGATCGGGATCGAAATACTCGACGAGACGCGGAGAGGTATAGGCATCGAGATGTTCGATGACTGCCTTGTCGCCGACGTTGATCTGGCCGCGTTCGATGAACGTGGGTACCGGAACGACCACGGCGAAGTCTTGCACGTCGCCCTGAAAATCGTTCGCCATCGTGAGTACGGTGCGTTTTCCGTCACGCACGAGCACGACTTGTGACGCACGGTTGAACAGGCTCGTGTCGGCCTTCGCAACGTAAAAACCGCAAAATGCCTGCGCCGTGGTACTGATGCCGATCGTCAGGATCGCGGTGAGAATCGTAACAACTGGTTTCATCAATAAACTCCTTTTATCTGCTGTGACGGGTGACTCGAGGGGCAGTCACTGACGTAGTGGTTCCAGCGATAGAGCGTTCCCTGGAACAGGTAATCGATCATGGGCACCAGCGGTGCCGTGGCGACGAGTGCGAGGATCGGCCCGTGGGGTCGATACAGGACGAACTGGATCGCAAAAGCGAGGCTTGCCACCAACATCGAATAAACGACCCGGCCGGCGGCCGAATCGGGTGTCGTCTTCGGGTCCGAAATCATGAAAAAGGCAAAGACGAGCAACGCGCCGTTCTGCAGCTGGTGCATCGGTATCGAGAGTGGATCACCCAGCCAGAGAGCGCGGCCGAAAAGCAACAACGCGTAGAAGCCGAGGAAGCCGACGGTGGTCTCGGCACGCTTCGCGCGGGTCAGTACGATAAAGCCCAGACAGGCAATCGCGAATGCGCCGATGGCGGCACCTCCCCATTGCCCGGAGGAGACCCAGGCATGGTCACTCGACAGCATGAGCGTGACGATCGCAACGTTTGCCGGGTTGAATACGTGCTTGCTACGTACGCGAACGAGGAACTTGCTCGAAATTGCTATAAGGGCCGCGAGTGCTGCGACGGCAACCAGGTCGGTGCGTAACAGCAAAGTCAGCGACAGCGACGTGATCAACGGGCTTAGAGGGTCGAAGCGCGGTAGTCCGGCGGCCTTCGTTCCGGCAAACTGGACGAGGAGCGCCACGATGACGATGACGATGGCATTTTCCGGGCGAATGCCGAAGTCCAGTGCGAGGACGCCATACGCGACGAGCGTGCCGAGCACTGCGATCTGGTAGTAACGCGGGTCCTGAAGTCGGGCTCTGATATCCATGCCCGGTAAAAACGCGGCGCAGCGGCCTCTGGGGTTACCGGCGATTGCCGAGCGGCGAGAAAATCTCTAAATTTATGATTTTAAACAATAAAAAAACGAGTAAATAGTGCATCCAAACAGCACATGAGCCTCATCTAACAGGTGAAGACAAGCATTTTATTTACTGTAAGCAAGGAGTCTGAGAATGGGCGCGCATGAAGTTTGGATACCCCTGTCGATGTTTATCGGCCTCGCGGTCGTGTTATCACTCTGGGTTTGGTTTCGCTACAGGGCGAAGAGGGACCTGCAGATTACGATCCGCACGGCCATAGAAAAGGGTCAGGGCCTGTCGCCCGAGCTGATCGAAAATCTCGTCAATCCGCCTGTTTCGCCGCAGCGCGACTTGCGGCGCGGCGTGATCAGTGTGCTTGCGGCTGTCGGTATCGCGCTGTTCGCGTTGTTCATGGGCGAGGACGACGCGTTCGGACCGCTGCTTGGAATCTCGATGTTCCCGCTGTCGATCGGTGTCGGGTACCTGTTAATGCACCGTTTTGCAAAATCGGACTGAGCCATAAGCGGTCACGGGGAGAGGAGCAATCGACGACCAGCTTCTCGTCGCGCGCGTGGTGGCCAGCCAGGATGCGGGTGCATTCGGCGAACTCATCCGGCGTCACCAGTCGCAGGTGCGGAATTTCCTCCGCAAGCTGGCGCGGGACGAGGCGCTCGCGGACGACCTCGCGCAGGATTGCTTCCTGCACGCGTGGAACAAGATCCATACTTATTCGGGGACCGGAAGCTTTATCGGCTGGGTATTGAAGATTGCGTACACGACCTTCCTGCAGTCGAAGCGAAAATCGAAGCGGTATAACGAAATTCTCGAGCAGGCAGGTCATGAGGTGGATCGATCGGCTGCGACGAGCCACAGCACGCCCGAGACCGAGCTGGACCTCGACACACTGCTGGCAGCATTGAACGAACAGGAGAGGGTGATTATGATCTTTTCGTATGCGTGCGGTCTTTCGCATCGGGAGATCTCGGAGACGACCGAATTACCCGCCGGCACGGTGAAGTCGATTATTCACCGCGCCAAGGAAAAGATCAGGACGCAGTTTGAAATCGAAAATCATCAATATGGCTGACAAGACATCAGACGCAGTGGATCGCCTGCTGGCATCGGCCTTCCATGCCGAGCCAATAGCCGACGACGGCTTTAGCGCAAAGATCGTATCGACGATCCGCCGCCGGATCTGGGTGAATCGTCTGGCTCTGCCGGTTGCTGTCGTGGTTGGTGCCGCGTTCGCGTTCAAACCGGCTTTGCAGCTAATCAATGCATTGTTGCCGTTGCTGAATGTCGTGCCGGTCGAACTCGCCAGTGCGCCAATACAGTTCCTGCCCCAGGTGCAACTTATCGTGCTGGGCGGGATGGCGTTTGCAGCGGGCATAACGTTACTCAAGATCCTCGAAGAAACCTGACAGGACGGTAGCGCCTGAAACCGGATCCACGTCATTGTCACGCGGAGCGGGCTCGGCTACAGTCGGCCCATGAGTCTTCGCGATCAGGTCGAAGAATTGCTGCCGAACTGGGAACGCTGGTATCCCAGCCTGTTCGATGCGGCCAGTGATCTCGGCCTGATCAAGGCCGAGGTCTGCGATCCGGGCTCATTGCTGCTGACCCGACGGCACCAGAAGATTCGTCAGCGTGCCGAGGATGCGCATCGCGAAAAATGGGGCGGCAAAGCTCTAGAGTAGCAGCCAGCGCCGCCATGACCCTCGATCTCGAAGCGATTCGTTCGCAATTTCCTGCACTCCACGAAACCGACGACGGTGTCGCGAGAGTCTATTTCGATAACCCCGCCGGCACGCAGGTGCCGCAGCGCGTGGTCGATGCAATGTCGCACTGCATGTTGCACGCGAGTGCCAACATGGGCGGATATTTCCGGACCTCGGTCGTGGCCGGCGACATCGTTGCGGATGCTCAACAGGCGATGGCGGACTTCCTCAATGCGCCCGCCCCGGACGAGATCGTATTCGGCCAGAACATGACGTCGTTGACTTTCCACCTGTCGCGTTCGATCGGGCGCCGGTTCGATGCCAGTGGCGAAATCATCCTGTCGCGAATGGACCACGATGCGAACGTCGAGCCGTGGGTACTATTGGCGCGTGACACCGGGTTAAAGATCCGCTGGCTGCCTTTCGACACGGAGACGTTCGAATTCGATCTGCAACAGCTCGAGGACCTGCTCAATGCGCGGACACGGCTGGTCTGCGTGTGTGCTGCCAGTAACCTGACGGGAACCATCAATGACGTCAGGTCGATCTGCCGGATGGCCCGGGAAGCCGGGGCGTGGACGTACATCGACGCGGTGCAGAGCGCGCCACACATGGTTAATGACGTACAGGAATTCGGCTGCGACTTCCTGGTGTGTTCGCCGTACAAGTTCTTCGGCCCCCACCAGGGCACACTCTGGGGGCGGCGTGAGGTCCTGGAGATTCTCGAACCCTACAAGGTGCGGCCGGCTCCGGCCGCAATTCCGTGGTGTTTCTCGCCGGGGACGGCGTCGCACGAAGGCATGGCAGGCACCGCTGCGGCGGTCAACTATTTTGCCTGGGTCGGCGAGACGATGGCCGGCTGCGAGGGTGACCGCAGGCAGAAGGTGTGCGCGGGCATGGCGGCCATCGCGGAGTACGAGCAGACGCTGTCGCTGCATCTCGTGCACGGCTTGCAGTCGGTACCCGGCATAACGATTCACGGGATTACGGCTGATGAGGCAATGCCCAGACGTGGACCGACCGTCGCGTTCACCCATGAACGGCACGCACCGGACGACATCGCCCGGGCGCTCGCGGCCGAGAATATCTTCGCCTGGAGCGGCCACAACTACGCCGTGGAAGTCGCGAAGTCGCTGGGCATCTACGAGTCGGGTGGCGCGGTTCGAGTGGGACCCGTGCACTACAACACGATCGACGAGATTGACCGCTTTCTCGGGGTGCTGGGAACCATCGTGGCCTGAATCCTCGTCTATACTTTCCCCATGCGCCTGGCTCCCAGGCACTTCGACAATCAATATAGGGGAACAACAATGAACAAGATCCTCGCCGCATCCGCGGCAGCGGCACTCGTATTCGGAATGGGCCCGGCATACGCCGACAACCACGAACAGGAAGCAAGGCGATACGTGCCGGTGGAAACCTACACCTGCAACTACCGCGCCGGGAAAGGCCCGGCGGAACTCGACGCAGTCATCGATAACTGGAACCAGTGGATGGACGACAATGGTGGAGAGAACTACTTCGCCGTGACGCTGACACCACACTATTTCGGTGAAAACACCTTTGATGTCGGCTGGCTGGGGTCCTGGCCCAGCGGCGATGCCATGGGCAGTGGGACGGACCTGTGGATGGCCAAGGGCAGCGAGATCGGTCAGCAGTTTAGTGAGGTGATCGAATGCGATTCCCACACCAATTTTGCGACCACGGAACTCAAGTCGCCCGGGGAAGGGCCCGCACCGGACACGCTGGTGCTTGCCTTTTCCGACTGTACGGGACCCGAGGATTCCAGCAAGTGGCCGGAATTGATGGCAGGCCTGGATGCCTGGACGGAATACCAGACCGAAACCGGTTACCACGAGGGTTCCTGGATGATGTTCCCGGTTTACGGTGGGGGCGATTTCGACTTCGATTTCAAAATGGTTTCCGGTTGGGACAATCACACCCAGAACGGACAGGACTACCAGCGCTACGGCGACCAGCAGGATTGGGAGAAGCAGGGCGAACTCGTCGGCGATCTCATGGATTGCGACGTTTCGCGCATGTATGACGCCCGGGTGAGGCGCCGCCCCGCGCAGGAAGAATAGTGTTGCTCGCTGGCGGCGGCTCCGGCCGCCGCCACAACTGCCCGCGCCCTGCGCGAATAAGAAAGGCCGCCCGGTGGGCGGCCTTCCGTGAGAGCAGTATCGAAAAACGAAGGGTCAGAGGATTACGGAAGGGTGCTCCACAATCCGGCCAAGACCCAACGGTTCTCTCGATAACCTTGCAATCTCACTAGACATGGATCACCTCCTTTCAGTAGTTTGCCCAGCGAGAGTATGTCTCGGATCATCCGGAATTCCAAGGAAAAATCGCAGAAAAACAAGGCTGTAAAAGTAACACTTGATGAGTTATCCTAACCCGCTCTCCGGGCAAAATGCCGGCCCCGTCGCGGCGGCCGAGCGGCTCGTTTCCCTCGACACCCTGCGTGGCGTTGCCGTCATGGGCATCCTCGTCATGAATGTTTATGCGTTCGCGATGCCGCTCGCCGCTTATTCCAACCCGATGATCATGGGCGGCGCCGATGCCCTGAACGTGGGCACGTGGTTCTTCACGCACCTGTTTTTCGACCAGAAATTCATGAGCATCTTCGCGATGCTTTATGGGGCGGGCATGGTCCTGATGATGAATCGCGTTGAGACACGCGGCGCGGAATTCGCTCCGGTCTTCTACCGGCGCAGCGCCTGGCTGATCGTGATCGGGCTGCTGCACGCATATTTTATCTGGTTCGGCGACATCCTGTTCCACTATGCACTGATGGGGATGGTGATCTTCCTGTTGCGCAAGGCGGCGCCCGGAACGCTCATCACCATCGCCTGTGTCGTGCTGCCGGTGACATTGCTGATCAATTTCGGCAGCTCCTTCTACCTGGAGGCACTGCAATCGGACGTTACCGAAATCGAACGTCAGCAAGCCGACGGTGCGGTCCTTGACGATGAGCAGCAACAGCGACTCGATGAGTGGGAGGAGGTTCGAGCCGTGTTTGCGCCCAATGAGGAGGACATTGCGACCGAGGTTGCCGCGTACCGCGGAACCTACATCGACGCACTCACGCACCGTGCCCCGTTCGTGGCGTTCATTCAAGTTAACCTGACGCTGGCATTCGTCATGTGGCGCGTGGGTGGATTGATGCTGCTCGGCATGGCGCTCATGAAGCTGGGCGTGCTATCGGGTGAGCGCAGCTCGCGCTTCTACCGGACGTTAGTCCTGGCCGGTTACGGAACCGGGCTGCCACTCGTTATCCTGAGTGCGGTACTTCTCGAGGCGCACGAATTCGATCCGCTGTTCGTGGCCCGCTACGGGGGCATCCCGAACTATTTCGGCAGTATCCTGGTCGCCCTGGGCCACATCGGCGCTGTTGTTCTGGTCGTGAAGTCAGGGGCACTCGAGGCTCTCGTGGACCGCTTTGCCGCCGTCGGACGGTTGGCGCTATCGAACTACCTGGTGCAATCGCTAATCATGACGAGCCTGTTCTACGGTTACGGCCTGGGCCTGTACGCGGAGGTTCCGCGCATCCTGCAACAAGGCTTCGTCGCCGCTCTGATCGGCCTGCAGTTGCTCATAAGTCCATGGTGGCTCGCGCATTTTCGCTTCGGCCCGGCCGAGTGGCTATGGCGCTCGCTGACCTACGGCCAAAGGCAGCCGATGCGTCGCTAGCAGTGTATACTCTGGCCCTTGCCTGCCGTGCGGCAACCGTATTCGAACAATCAAGAACCCGGGAGAGAGGACGTAATGGCACTCGCAGATCTCAAGAACGTACTGAATATCTTCGGCGGCTCGGACATCGGCGGAGACAAGCAGAACGAATTGTTCAAGGAAGTACTCCTGATGACCCTCGCAAGGGCCGCCGATGCGGACATCAACATCCAGTCGATCGAGGTCGAGCGCATCCAGGAGATCATCAAGCAGCACACCGGGGAGGATGTGAGTACCGCTGACGTACGTGTTGCAGCCCGCGCGGAGCTCTACGCGGAAGCCGGCTTGCGCAAGTACCTGGCCAAGGTGCAGGGCAAGATGAAACCGGAGCACCGGGCCGAGACGGTCCAGGCGCTTGCCGACATCTTCCGCAGCGACCATGTCGTGAGCCCGCTGGAGATCGACTTTTTCAACCGGGTCGCCGAATCGCTGGGTGCGACGCCGGCGCAGATTGCAGGTCTCCAGGCAGGCGACGTCGACTAGAGCTGAATTACGCGCCCGGCCAACCGCATCCGGCGCCTTCCAGTTTCCACCGACCGAAAGCAGACCGGAGCTAGTCCCCGGTCCGGCCGCGTTTGCGCGCGGGGATCATCATTATTTGTAGTCCGATCGCTGCTCAGGGCGAAACCTTCCGAGTTTCCTGAATCGCAGCTTAACGGATTCCCGGAATTCGGCCTGCCTTGTCAACATATTCACCCGTGCTGTTCAGGGGTCCCGTAAGTTCAGCTTCGATTCATGCGTCCGCGCGTTAAATGTAATCGTCGAAAACGAAACCGAGGACGGATCCATGATTACGGCAAAGCTGGATAGAAAACCGGCAATCGCACTGATGATTGCGGCAACGCTGCTGATCGCGATCTCGGCAACGTCGGCGGCTGCCGTCGTCGCTGATGATGGCGACAAGCGCGTCACTCACTCGACCCACTATAAAGGTGACGGCCGGGACAATGCCGTCGTGATCAAGGAATCGCGTGACGAGTACGAGACCCGCGTGTCGAACGCCGAACCGCGTGCAAAGACGAAGTCCGGCGCGCAGTCGAAGACCGCGTTCAACGACCCGATGTCAGCGAACACGGACTTCTGGTTCTACCTGGCGGACGTCGAGCTTTACGGTGACAGCGACCGGGATGGCTACTACTCGGGCATCGATCTGCTGTTCGATGTCGATACCTATTATTCGGTGGCGGATATCTACGCAGTGGCCTACCTGAGCTACGAAGGCGGACCCTGGGAAGAGTATGCAGTAACCGAGGACTTCACGATCTTCGGTTCATCCGGTGCCGACGATTACGTCATCGCAACGGACCTCGTATCGGGCTACCCGAGGGGCGACTACGACATACTCATCGAAGTATTCGACGCTGACACCGGCGAATTCCTCGCGTTCTTCGGTCCCGAGGACACCTCCGAGCTGGCTTTCCTGCCGCTGGAGGACATGGACCGTGATGCGCCGGCGACCGAGACACGTATCACCGTCAACAGCGGTGGCGGTGGAGCAGTCGACCTGGTCCTGTTGATGCTGCTCGGGATCTCTGCAGCCATATTCGGGCTGCGCCGGCTCAGGAATCGGTAACCGCCCCCGGGACGGCGGCGCTGCGGCGGCGTGCGGTTCGCATGACCTTGCGGCCCCACGCCGCCAGCTTGTCGAAGTAGATATACAGGGCAGGCACCAGGAACAACGACACGATGGTGGAAAATGCCAGACCGCCGATAATGGCGCGGGCCATCGGATAATAGGGAGGGCCGTCACCACCGATCTGGGTGGTACCGAGCGCCAGCGGCGCCAGGCCGACGATCGTCGTCGCGACGGTCATGAGGATCGGCCGCAACCTGTCCCGGCCCGCCTCGAGAATCGCATCGCTGCGCGACAGCCCTTCGCCGCGCAGGTTGTTGACGTGATCGACGAGCACGATGCCATTGTTGACCACGACGCCGATGAGAATCATGATGCCGATCATGGCCATGAACGAAAAAGTCGTTCCCGTTGCGGCGAAAAACAGGAACACACCGAAGATCGAGAACAGAATCGATCCGAGGATGATCGAAAACGGCAACAGGAGGGACTCGAACAAGGCGGCCATGACCAGGAAGATACATGCGACGCCGAGCACGATATTGGTAACCATCATGGCCTGGGTTTCGTCCGTCCGTTCGAAACCGCGGCCCTCCTTCCAGCTGTAACCCGGCGGCAACTCGATCTGGTCCATCAGGCTCTTGACGTCCGGCCTTATGTCTTCTGCGCTGAAGTCGTCCTCGAGGTTGCCGGAGAGAATGACGGCCGTCTGCCGGTCCGTGCGCCGGATCGTCGCTGGCGACTGCCCCACATGGAGTGACGCAACACTGCCGAGATTTATGCGGTTGCCGTCCGGCGTGAACAGGGGCAGGTTGGCAAGCTGTTCGACGTTCTGCTTATCGTCTTCCCGGAATGCGAGCCGGACCTCGATCTCGCCCGTCTCCCCGCGAAACTCCCGCAGGTTCTCGCCGCGCATGGCGATGGCGATCGTCTGTGCGATGTCCGATGCCGTCAGTCCGACTATGGCTGCACGGTCTCTGTCTATCGCGACGCGCACCTCCTTTTCGCCGGCTTCCGCATCGGACCGCACGTCCTTGAGCCCTTCGATTGACGACAAGGCGCGGGCGACCTCGGCGCCCAGTTCGTTCAGCAGTTCCGTCGAGTCGCCGGAGATCTGGACCGTGAATCCCTCGCCGCCGCCTTGCTGATCGAACTGGAAGGTCGGTTTGCCGATGGCGAGCGTCGGCATGTCCGCCTCGATGCGTTCGATGATCTCCTTCGTCGACAGGGTGGCATCGTCCTCTTCTGTCAATAGCAGTGTCGACTGTGCCTGGCCCTGGTCGAAGTAGCTGTAAACGGAGCGTATATTGAACTCTTCCTGCCGCGAGAACAGGTACTCCTCTATCGTGTCGACGGCGGCCTCGACACGCTTCACGGGATGCTGTCCCTCGATATGATAGGGCATGAACAGTCGCCGCCCCACATCCTGGGGGAACATGTCGAACTTGACGACCTGGAGCGCCAACGGCAATACGCCGATGACGCAGGTAATGACGATGCCGAGTCCCGTCCACCACGGATGGCCGATGATCCAGCGCAGACTTTTCGTATAGGCACGGGTCAGCCGGGGAATCAGTGCGCCGCTTTGCGGCGGCTTCGGCAGGCGAATGCGGGCCGCAAGCATCGGCACGAGCGTCTGCGCAATCAGGAGCGAGGCGAGCAGGGCGACGATAATCGTCACTGCCACATGCGTGAGAAAGACCATGATGTCGTTCTTGGTGCCGACAATGATCGGTGCAAAGACGATGATGGTTGTCGCCGTACCCGCGATGACTGCGGTCCCGACCTCACGCACACCCTTCAGGGTTGCATTGAAGGGTCTTTCCTTGTCCGTCGCGCGATGCCTGAAAATGCTCTCGGTAATGACGACAGCATTGTCGACGAGCATACCGATGGCGAGCATCAGTCCCATCATCGACAGGATGTTCAGCGACAGTCCCGCGAAATACAGGGCGCCCAGCGTAATCAACAACGAGAAAGGCACGGAAGAGATGACGATCAGCGTCGTGGAGAGTTGGCGCAGGAACAGATACAGGACGATGACGGCAAGCAGGCCGCCGAGCAGCCCCGCATTCAGCAGGTCGGAAAGGGATTTGCGAACGCTGTCCCCGGCGTTGTCCAGCGGGAAGATGTTTATCCCGCGCATCTGCGGCAATTTGGCAACTGCCTCTACTTCCTCCATTACGCGGTCGGTCACGTCGACGAGATTGGAGCCTGTCGTCTTGTTTACCGCCACGCCGATTGCGTAGTCGCGATCGAGATGCCGACCGTAATTTCGTTCCGGCGTTCGCAGCTCGATGCGCGCGATATCCCCGAGGCGCAAGCCGTTGGCGGATACAACGAGGTTGCGAATATCCTCGATCGAAGTGAACTCTCCGCGCGGGCGCACGCTCAGCCGCTGGTCGCCCGCGGTGAGCCTGCCTGCGTTGACCGCGAAATTGCTACGCGTCAGCACGTCGCGGAGGTCAGCGACGTCGATACCGTAAGCCGCGATCATGTCGGCATCGAGAAGAATCCGGATTTCCCGCGGGTCCACGCCGTGCAGTTCGACGCGGGACACCCCGTCGATGCGCTCGAGACGACGTTTCAGCATCCGGTCGAGCAGATCGTAACTGTCGGACAGGTCGCGCTCGCTCGAGATGCGCAGCTGCAGCACGGGCTGGTCTCCCAATGACCCCGTAAAGACGAAGACGCGGCGAATATCGTCGGGCAGTTGATGCCGGATGCCATCGACCTTGGAGCGTGCCTCGATGCCCTTTGCGCCCATGTTCTGGTCCCAGTCGAACTGCAGGAAGATCTGCGAATCGTTCTCGGTGGATGTCGAGAACATCTGCTCGACACCCGACAGCGTCGCGAGCGCCTCTTCGACGGGACGCGTTATGAGGCGCTCGATCTCTTCCGGCGACGAACCTTCGTAGGGGATCTGGATGAAGATCCCGGGGAATTCGATATCCGGAAATTTTTCCAGAGGCAGCAGACGCGACGCGATCAGACCGACGAGCGCAAGAGCGACGAAGACGACTACCGTCGTTACGGGTCGCCGCAGCGCGATCTCCGTATGTCTCATGACCGGCTCTGCGTTGCGGCCATCGGCGCGGTCGCGGGCCAGCGTTTACGGTCCAGCAATGAATAGACGACCGGGATTACGAGAAGCGTCAGCAATGTCGAGACCAGCAAGCCACCGATTACCGTAATCGCCATCGGCGTTCTTACCTCGGATCCTTCGCCGAAGCCCAGCGCCATCGGCAGCAAACCGAGTGCCGTGGTCAACGATGTCATGAGGATCGGCCGCAGCCGGGCTATGCCGGCTTCCATGATTGCGTCGCTGCGACCCTTGCCTCTGGCACGCAGCTGGTTGATGAGGTCGACGAGCACGATAGCGTTATTGACGACGATGCCGGCGAGCATAATGACGCCGATAAACGCCACGATGTTGATCGTCGTGCCGGTCACGAACAAGGCAAGTACAGCGCCCACCAGCGCGAGCGGAATCGTAAACAGAATTACGAACGGATGAATCAGTGACTCGAACTGCGACGCCATAACGAGATATACGAGAAAGATCGCGAGCGCCAGTGCAAATTGCATGGACGTGAATGACTCCTGCATTTCCTCGCTTTGCCCCGAGACGATGGCGTTTACACCCGCTGGCATCGGTATGCGGTCGATGATCGCGCCAGCCGCGGTGGCGGCCGCGCCGAGGTCGCCATAAGCCACGTTCGCGGTAATGATCGCAACGCGCTCCTGCGCGACGCGGCGAATTTCCGCCGGTCCGCTGGCGATGTCGACGGTCGCAACGGCTTCCAGGGTGACCGGCCGCTCCGATGCGGGGTTGACGATCAACTGCCGCACCTCGTCGATGCTGGACTGGCGCGTGTCAACGCTGCGTACCAGTACGTCGATCTTGCGATCGCGCCAGGTATAGCGGGTCGCGACCTCACCGCGCACGTTGGCCACGACCCGATCCGCTATGTCGCGCACAGCCAGCCCCAGCTTTGCCGCGCGCTCCTGGTCGAAGACGATCTGAATCTCCGGATTACCGTTTTCGACGGTCGTCCTGATGTCCGCGAAGCGGCCGTCGTTTGCCATCTGAGACACGACAGCCCGGCTGACGCCAGCAAGTTGCTCGAGATCGTAACCCGCAATCTCGATTTGCAGCGGGCTCGAAAAACTCAGCAGCGAGGGCCGCGAGAATTCGTACTGCACACCGGGAATTCCGGACAATGCCCGGCGCATCGCATTCATTGTCGCATTTTCGACTTCGCGTCCGGCGCCCGATAACAGGGTGACGCTCAGGGTGCCGGTGTTGTCACCGGCATCGACAGGGTTTGCGTCGAGTCGGTTGCCCGTGCCGGCGACCGAGAAATCCAGCGTCACGGCATCGATTTCCTGCGTAGAGCGCTGCACGGCCTGAATGGCGCGGTCCGTCTCCGCCAGCGTTGCGCCCGGCGGCAGTCTCAGATTCACATTGAATTCGCCCTGCGACAGTTGCGGGATGAGTTCAGTGCCCAGGCGTGGTACGAGAGCCATGCTGCCCGCGAATATGAGAGCCGCGGAAACGACAACTGCCGCCCGGTGGTGCAGCGACCATCGCAGCAGTGCCGGATAGACGGCGGCAATCGCGCCGTAAAGCCTCTGGAAAAACTGCGTGGGCACCCACAACAGGGCCCAGAAAAACCATCGCACGGCGACGAATCCGGCGCCCAATGCGCCGACGATCGCCGCGACAATACGCGTGAAACGCCCGGGCGGGTCATCCTCGTTCTCACCGGTATATCGGCTCCCCGCGCCGAGCGACGACAGCATCGGGATGACCGTAAGGGCGACGATGAGCGAAAAGATCAGTGCGAATGTTACGGTCAGCGCCTGATCGCGGAAAAGCTGACCCGCTATGCCCGAGATGAAGACCATCGGAAAGAAGACCGCGATCGTCGTCAGCGTGGCCGCAACGACGGCCGACGCGACTTCCGAGGTGCCATTCTTGGCCGCTTCGACAATCCCCTCGCCCTGTTCACGCTTGCGCACAATATTCTCGAGCACGACGATGGAGTTGTCGACGAGCATGCCGACGGCAAGAGCGATGCCGCCCAGCGACATGATGTTCAGTGAAATGTCATTGGTGTACATCAACAGGAACGTGCCGATAACGGAAACCGGGATCGCTATGCCGACGATCGTCGTCGAGCGCGAGTCACGTAGAAAGCCGTACAGCACGATAATTGCAAAAATACCGCCGACGAATGCCGCATTCTTCACGTTATCGACCGCGGAAGAAATGAAGCGCGACTGGTCGTAGATCTTGACGAGATCCATCTCGCCGGGCAGGGACTCGCGGACCCGCTCCAGGCGCGCCTCGAGACGGTTCGCGACCTGCACCGTATTCGCATCGCCTTCCTTGTAAATGGCCAGTTCGACCGATTCCCGGCCCCTGACCCGCGTAATGGCCTCGCGTTCCTTGTAGCCACGTTCAACCGTGGCAATGTCACGCAAATAGACAGGGCGGCCGGCAACATAAGCGACGATAGCGTCGCTGAATTCGGATACCGATTGGAACTCGTTAAGCGTTCGGACCAGGAACCGCTGGTCTCCCTCTTCCAGGCGACCGCCGGATAGATTGACGTTTTCCGCCCGGATCCGCTGCGCGACCTCTTCTATGCCGATGCCGAGCTGCGAAATCTTTTGCTGATCCACCTGGATCTGTATCTCGTCCTCGAGTCCACCGCTGACCTTGACGGCGGCAGTGCCTTCTTCGGCCTCAAGGTCGGTCTTGATGCGGTCCTCTGCGAGCCGACGCAGTGATTTCAGCCGTGCTTCCGTGCTTTCGGCCGCATTGGCCGATTCCTTGTACTGGAGCCCGAGCCGGATTATCGGTTCGGACGAAGGATCGAAACGCAGCAATAACGGCCGGCTTGCTTCCAGGGGCAGGAACAGGAGGTCGAGCTTTTCGCGGACCTCGACGCCAGCCACGTCCATGTCGGTTCCCCACAGGAACTCCAGGGTGACGTCGGATTGTCCCGACCGGGATACCGAGCGAACGAGCCTGACGTTGCGGATGACGCCGACAGATTCTTCGATCGGTTTGGTGACGAGGTTCTCGACCTCGACCGGTGCCGCGCCGGCGAGCTCGGTACGGATAGTAAGCGTCGGGTAGGACACATCAGGCAACAGGTTCAGGTTGAGCCTCGACAACGACACCATTCCGAACAGGCCCACCGCGACGATGAGCATGACGACGGTCACCCGGCGTTCCGTCGCGATCTCAATCAGGCGCCGCATCTTCCGACTCCTGTTGCTCGCTGCCTTCCTCGCTCGTATCGGCGGCAAGTTCCGCATCTCCGGCCTGCGTGATAACGGCAACCCGGGAATCCTGTTTCAGGCTGGCCTGCCCGACCGTGACGACCCGTTCGTCGTCCTGGAGACCGCCCGTAACCTCGACCATGCCACGATTGCTGTATCCGGTGCTGATCGTCTTCCTGACGGCGCGATCTCCTTCGACGACGAAGACGCTGGCCGCGCCCTGGTCTTCGATGATTGCGCTGCGCGGTATCTGCAATGCATTTTCATGCACGTCGTAGATCACCCCTATGCGGCCGAACATGCCGGGTTTTATCCGTCGTTGCTTGTCGACGATTTCTACGGTGATCTTGAATGTGCCGGTCTGGGGGTCGACGACAGGACTCACCCGGCTAACCGCCGCGACGATCGGCTCGTCCGGGAGCGCGTCGATGTCGATGCCGACAGGCTGACCGGGACTGATATTCCGGTATTCGCGCTCCGGCACGTGCAGGTAGGCAACCAGCGGGTCGAGGCTGGTCACCCTGAACAATGCGTCTCCCACGCTGATCGTATTGCCAAGTTTGACGAACCGCTCGGCGATGACGCCGTCGATGGGGGCACGAATTTGCGTATAGTCGAGTTCCAGGCTTGCGAGATTGAATGCCGCCTCCTGCGCTTCCATCTCGTACTTGATCTTTTCGAAATCGCCGTCGCTGATCAGTCCCTTTGCCTGGAGGTCGACGTTGCGCTCGTAGTCACGCTGCAGCTTGCGCAGCTTCGCCTCGGATTCGTTCAGTTCGAGTCGCAGCCTGTCACCGTCAAGACGAGCAAGTACCCGGCCTTTGCTGACTTCATCGCCTTCCTCGACAAGTATCTCACGAATCTCGCCGGCGACTTTGGCGATGACATCGGCTTCTGCAAAGGCTTCTATCGGCGCGGTGCCCGTATACATGGCGTAAACGTCACCACGAACGGGTACGCTGGTTTCGACCGGAACCGGTGGCGTTTCTTCCCCGTTTTCCTCGGCCTCTGATGCATTCTCGGACTCACAGCCGTTGAGCAGCAAGACGCTCAGCAGTACTGCCGGTCCGGACCGGAATAGGCTCATAGACTCCTCCCTCGATGCCGCACCGTTGTTCTGCGCAACGCTCGCGGCAAGAAGCGGCTCGCTTCAGCCGGGGTAGCTTCGGCGAGGATTGTGGCTGGCAAGCACCTTGCTGCCGTGGCGGAGGCTCGACTGACCCGTGACGACGATCTCTTCGTCGCCGCCCAGGCCACCGACTACTTCGACGAAATTACCGGACTCGATTCCGATCTGGATCGTCCTGCGGCTGACTTCGCCATCGGCCACGACATAGACGGATGTCTGATCGTCCTCCTCGATCAGAGCTTCGCGGGGGATGACGAGCGCGTCTGCATGCTTGTCGTAGGCGATCGAAAAACGGGCGAACATGCCCGGGGCGAGTTCTCCGGAGCCGTTGTCGATGAATGCGGTGGCGCGGAAGGTGCCGTTACGCATATCGATGGTCGGGCTGATTCGTGCAATCGTTGCGGTATAGGTCGTGTCCGGCATCGCGTCCACTGTGAGGGTCGCAGACTGGCCCGCAGAGAACTTGCCAAGCTCGGCCTGCGGAATCTGCAGGTAAGCGAGCAGCTCGCTCGTATCGGTAATGCGGAACGCCACGTCGGAGGCATCGATGCTCTGACCGAGCTTGATATCCCGGGAAGCGATGACGCCGGCGATCGGTGCCCGGATCTTCGAATAGTCGAAATTCAGACGTGCGAGCGCGTGGGTGGCTTCGAGCGCTTCGAGATCGTACTTCAGGCTCTCGAACATCGCCTCGCTGACCAGGCCGCGCGCAGCCAGGTCGGTGTAGCGCTCGTATTCGCTGCGGAGTTGGTCGAGATTCGCTTTTGCCGACAGCATTTCAAGCCGCAGCCTTTCTCCGTCGAGTTCAGCCAGGGCCTGTCCTTCCATGACCCAATCACCTTCCTCGACCAGCAGCCTCACGACTTCACCACCGACTTTCGCCACCACGGGGGCATCGGCGTCCGATGCTATCGTCGTCGTTGCCTCGTAAGTCGCGAAAATATCGGCGCGTGAGGGCAGGGCCGTTTCGACCGGGATCGGCGTTGCTGCCTCCATTTCGCTGTCCGCCGCGACGCTCGCTTCTCCCACTCCGCAGCCGGACGCCAGGGCGGCCAGGAGTGACAGCATGAGCATGGCAGTGGTGGCGTGTCTGATAATCATTGTCTCGGTCATCGGTGTCAGTATCAGTGTTGTAGTGAAGTATAACACTATATTAGTATAACGCAAGGCCGTATGGCCATTTATTGCTCCGGACAAATATTCATTAAAAACAATAATTTAACCGGGAGACCTCGCCAGGCCACTCTGAAAATCCGTTTGCTTCGCCGGAGAATCAGGCTGGCGCGGCCGGCAAGCGTCCTGCTGTGCGCCTCGACCACCCTATCCGGGGTCTGTGTATTAGATGCCGGAAATCGGGTTTTGGATGCAGGCGGCGCCCGATTAATCAAGGCGTTGCCGCTGTCGCCGATGCGCTTTCGGCGCGCTGATCCCGGCGCGCTGCCAGGCCTTGCGAGATATTCGCCTGGATCATCAGCAGGCTGGGTGTCAGGAGCAGCGTCAGGATCGTTGCGAATGCCAGCCCGCCGGCAACCGACGACGCGAGTTGCGTCCACCACTGCGAACTCGGCGCGCCTACCGAAATATCGCGGCCGATGAGGTTGATGTTGACGCCAAGCACCATCGGCATCAGGCCGATGATTGTCGTTACCGTGGTCAGCAACACGGGGCGAAGTCGAATCGCGCACGTGCGCAACACCGCATCATACGCCTCGAGACCACGACTACGCAGGACGTTGTAGGTATCGATGAATACGATATTGTTGTTTACGACGATTCCCGCGAGCGTGATAACGCCGACACTCGACATGATGACGCCGAAAGGCTTGTCCATGATGAGATGTCCGAGCAGGACACCGCCGGTGGAAAAGAGCACCGCAGTGAGTATCAGCCCGGCCTGGTAAATGCTGTTGAACTGTGTCACGAGGATGATCGCCATGATCGCGAGCGCCATGAGCATTGCTCTTCGCAGGAACGCCATATCCTCTTCCTGGTCCTCGGTGCCGCCGCGGAATGCGGCGCTTACCCGGGAGTCCAGCGCCAGAGTCGGCATGCTCTTGCGAAGCTCCGCGACGACGTCGGAAACCAGGTAGCTGCTGTCTACATCCGCATCGATACTGATCGTGCGCCGCATGTCGATCCGCGTAATCGTGCTGACTTTCTGTGCCGGCCTGCGTTCTACGAAGGTGCTGATCGGCACAAGGCCGTTGTCGGTCGGTATGCGCAGTTCGTCTATCTGGGAGAGGCTGCGGTACTTCTCGGGATAACGGACGCGGATATCGATTTCATCGTCGCTGTCATCGGGACGGTATTCGCCGATCTTGATGCCGTTGGTCACGAGCTGGACCATGGCGCCGACCAGTGAGATATCGGCGTCGAAACGGGCCGCCTCGGCCCGGTCGACGTCGATCTGCCACTCGATGCCGGGCAGGGGGCGGCTGTCCTCGATATTGACGACGGCCGCGTGTTCCTCCATGACGGCCCGGATGTCGGCTACTGCTTCGTCAAGCAGTGCCGGGAATCTCGACGAGACTTCTATGTGAATGGGCTTGCCGATCGGCGGACCCGGATCCGGTTTGCGGGTTTCGATCGCGATGCCCGCGAGGTCCGCAGTCTTGTTGCGGATCTCGGCAAGTATCTCGTCCGACTTGCGCCGCTTGTCCCAGTCTACGTAGTTGAGAGTCAGGGATCCGATGTGATCGGATGCGGCATCATCGCCGGCGGCGCCGACCTTTGCGTACAGGTTTTCAATTTCGGGCATACCGAGAACGCGGTTCTCGACCTGGCGGACGAGCTCATCTTTTTCGCCGATGGACAGGTCGCCACGTGCACGAATGTCGACCATGCCGAAAGGCATTTCGACGTCCGGAAAGTACTCCACGCCACGCCCCAGAGCGATAAAGGCAGCGTACACGGCCAGCAGCAAGCCGGTGACAGCCGCAACATTGCGCCAGGGTCGCTTTAGCGAGTTCCTTAGCAACCTGATATAGCGCCCCGTGAATCCCGTTACGCTATCGAGATCGCCTGTCTCTGCCGCGGCGAGATTTCGTTTCATCTCGCTGGTCGTGGCGCCGGTCCCGCCAAAAATGGAGCCGAGCGTGGGCACGAATATCAGCGCCATGATCAGTGACGCCGAGAGAACGGCGATCAGCGTGATCGGCAGGTATTTCATGAACTCGCCGGAGGTGCCGGGCCACAGCGCCAGCGGCACGAAGGCGGCAAGCGTCGTGCACGTCGAAGCGATAATCGGCCAGGACATGCGGATGGCCGCGCGGGAGTAAGCATCAAAGCGGCTTTCGCCCTCGGCCATGCGCCGGTCCGCCATTTCGGTCACGACGATGGCGCCGTCGACGAGCATGCCGACGGCCATGATCAACGCGAACAGCACCATCATGTTGATTGTGACTCCGAACGAACCGATGAGCAGTATGCCCATCAGGAACGATCCGGGAATCGCAACACCGACGAGTAGCGCGGTGCGAATGCCCAGGATGCCGATGATAACGATGAACACCAGCAGCACCGCCGCAAGCACGCTGTTTTGCAGCTCCGTCAGCATGTCGTTGACGTCTTTCGACTTGTCTCGCGACGCGATGACCTCGACCTCCGCCGGCCAGTACGCCCGTTCTTCGGCAACGAGCGCCTTGATTTCCTCGATCGTCTCGATGACGTTCGCGCGTGCGCGCTGCACGACCTCGATGGCGAGGGCCGGTTTGCCGTTGAGGCGCGCATAACTTTCCGCGTCCTTGTAGGTCCGGCGGACCTCGGCGATATCCCTGAAGTGCACGATGCGTTCGCCGACGGCCTTGATCGGCATGTCGAGCACATCAGCAGGACTCTCGAAGACGCCGGGCACTTTTACCGGAAAACGTCCCTCGTCCGACTGCAGCGCCCCGGCCGCGACGAGCCGGTTGTTCAGCGTAACGAAGTTGATGATCTGTGCCTGGTCGAGGCTGTAGCTTTCCATGGCGAGCGGGTCAACAACGACTTCCATCAGCTCTTCGCGGACGCCCACCAGGTTGACCTCGAGGACACCCGCGAGGCCCTCGATGTCTTCCTTGAGGTCCTTGGCGATGGTTATCAGCGTTCGCTCCGGAACGTTGCCCGCCAGGTTCAGGACCAGCATCGGATCGAAACGCGACATCTTGACTTCGTTGACGGTCGGTTCATCGGTTTCGTTCGGCAGCTTGGCTTTCGCCATGTCGACCTTCTCGCGCACGTCCGCTAGGGCCTTGTCGGTGTCGATACCTGCATCGAACTCGATGAGAACGTTGGCGCCGCCTTCGTGAGCGTTCGCCGTCATTTCCTTGATACCCTCGATCGTGCGTAGCTCCTGCTCCATGGGCCGAACGAGGAGGCGTTCGCCGTCTTCCGGCGAAATGCCATCGTGCGTGATATGGACGTAGATCATCGGAATTTCGATGTCCGGCTCCGCCTCCTTGGGAATCGTCAGGTAGGCGGTCACGCCGGCCAGCAATACGACCGCCAGCGACAGCAGCACGGTTCGCGAGCGCGACATTGCCGTCTCGATAACCCGCATCGTCTAGTCCTCGTCTTCCGACTTGATCGCGACAGCGGTCTCGACATCATTCTCGGGAACGGCATTCACCATTGTCCCCGGTACCACGAAGCCCTGGCCCACCGTGATTATCGTTGCGAGATCCGGCAGTCCGGCCACCCAGACACCTTCATTCGTCGCCAGCGCCACGTCCGCAACGACAAACTCGACCTCGCCTTCCTCGTTGATAATCTTCACGCCGACGTTGCCTGCATCGTCCAGCGTCAGTAAGGACGGCGAGATGCGATGCGCGAGCACGTGCTCGGCCGGCACCCGCAGTTCGGCCGTGCCGCCGGCGCGCAGCTTGCCGTCGCCGTTATCCACTTCCAGCTCCACGGTGTAGGTCCGCGTCGCCGCATCGGCGACAGGGGCAATGTAACGGATGGTGCCGTGAACGGTCTCTCCAGTCGCGAGCTTGGCCTGGGCGGTCTGTCCCGTCTGCACATAGCCCGCATCGAACTCAGAAACGTTCGCGGTCACGACAATCTTGCGGTTGTCGACGAAGCGGGCGACGGGATCGCCCGACTTGACGAAGTCTCCCACTTCGACGTGCCGCTCCTGCAGCGCACCGCCGAATGGCGCGCGAATCGTCATGTACTCGAGGTCGAGCTGCGCCCGCTTGAGTTCGGCTTTGGCTGCCTCGAGTTGTGCGACGGCTTCCTGCAGCTGCGCCTCGGAAACGTAGCTCTCTCCCTTGAGTTTCAGGCGGCCCTGGTATTCGACCTCGCGTTGCCGCACGGTCGCTTCCGCCTGCGCAAGCCGCGCCTTGCGATCGCGTTCGTCCAGCCGCACGATCACGGCGTTGCGATCCACGTTCGCACCGCGACTCACTCCAACGTATTCGACACGACCATCGGTTTCCGCCGCCATGTCGACGATGCGTGCCGGAGCGGTCTGACCGTTGACGATGATCGTGCGCATGATTTCTTCGGCGGACTGCGTGCGCACACGGACGCTCGACTGCTGGCTCGATGCCGCGCTTGCAATGACGCTCGACGGCGCGGCCTCGGGCGCCTCGGTTCCAAACTGACCCGATGCAAGCCACACAGTTATCAGCGCGGCCATGCCGGCCGAAATCAGCCACGAACGAAATTTCTTCAGTTTGCCCCAATCCATCTTTTCAAAACCTTGATACGTGAAAACGAATAGCCCGCCCGGCACTAGCCGACGGCCGTCTTGTGGTCCGCGTCCGTCTCCTCGAAGAGCATGTCCCGGTTCTCCGCGATGTACTCGCGCATGGCGTTCATCATCGTCTGGCCAAAACCCACTACGAATCGCGCGCCCGGCGGCCAATCATCCATGCCGCTTGTTTCGAATTCTTTAAACAGTCGCAGGTAGTCCGTCACTTCTTTGACACGATTATCGAGCACGGTTTCAATTTGCTCGTGCGACATGAGATGCGAAAAGCACATCGTGGCAAGGAATTCGGACCGCACTTTATGCGACGGGCAGGGATTCTCGAGCGCCGCGAGCAGGTGGTCCCGGCCCGCCGCCGTGATGTTGTAGACCTTGCGGTCCGGCTTGCCGTCCTGCGGAAGTGCCAGGGCGTTGAGTGCCGGGTAAATGGAGCCGTAGCCCGCCGCGAAAAAGTGGCTGAACGACGACTCGAATTCTTTTTTCAGGTCATACCCCGAGGCTTCGCCATCGGTGAGCATGCCGAGACAGACGGTCTTTACATCCATTACGTGTTTTTCCCGCGACCGGTGTCGCCCATATATCGAGGCGATGCATTATATTAAATCGATATATAAAGTCCAGCGCGCAAACGTAACGAAGTGTCTCAAAGAAAATTATCAATATTGTCAGTGGCTTAGAAAGTTACCGGGCGGAAAGATGCGGCCTCCCCGGGGGCAATCACGGGGCGGATGCGCATCCCGCCGGCGGCATTACTGGAAGTACTGTGCCATGAAGGGCGTCAGCAGGCGGTCCTCCGGGTCCAGCCGGCGGCGGATCTTGCGGAAGAAGTCGAGCCGGGCTCCGTAAACCTGGCGGGCATAGTCGGCGCGCAGCGAGCGCGTCTGGCTGAACAACGGCACGCCGGCCCAGTGCTCCGCAAAATCGGCGAGGTCGATGACGAAATCTTCCCAGCCGTTTGCCTGGGTCGACGAGGTTTGCAACGCAATCATCGGTTCGTCGAAAGACGGCGATAGGAGCGCCGACCGGTCACGGTGAACGTAGTAGCCGACAGCGGGCATGTCGCAGCGGTACCGCGAGTTCGCATAGCTCTGCTGGCAGAACTGCCGGTACGCCCGTGCAACCACTGAAAAGTCCGGGGCGGGAAAGCACCAGGTCGTGTACAACAGGTTACGCGCACGGCTGAAGTTGCGGCCGGACGAACCAGTGAGCGTGTTGTTCCCGGTCGTGACGAACCGGCCGTTCACGATCCCCTGGGTCGCCTCGCTTACGGTGTCGATGACCTGGTAGCGGACCGAGTGCAACGGCAACAGGCGATTGAAGGACTTGAACAGGTTGGGCAGCACCGTGCTCTCGCCCCAGTCCTTGATCCTCCAGGGTGTCTTGTAGGCGTGGCCGGCCGACTCCGAGTAACGCCGCAGGTCGAGATAGACGCGATCACGATAGGGCAGCAGGTAGAATTTGAAACCCACCTCGCTGTTGGACAGCGTATCCACCACCGAGCAGAAGTCATCGATGGCCAGTTTGCGATGGCTTACCGTGAAGTTGGCAATCGGCTGGACCTTGAGTGTCGCTTCGACGATAACGCCGAGAAGACCATAGCTCGAGCGAACGGCGCCCAGCAGGTCTTTCTGGCCGGCGCTCAATTTCATCAATTTGCCGTCGGGAGTGACCAGCTTTGCGCTCATAACCCGGCTGGCGAGACATGCAGAGCGCTGCCCGATTCCGGGGCCCATGCTGGGTGCGGCGATGGCGCCGCCAAGCGTGCGCCCGGCGAGGTCGTGTGCACCCACGAGTTCGAGGCCGTGCTCCGCGAGCGCCTCCACGAGGCGGTAGACGCGAACACCGGCTTGTGCGGTGACCGTGTTGTTGTAGGTGTCGATATTGAGAATATTGTCGAGTCCCGCAACGCGGATGACGGTGCCCGAAGGCGTCGTATTGCAGCCGGTACAGGCGGAACCCGCGCCGGCCGGCCGGATCGGCGTGGCGGTGCGGGCGGCAGGATCCATGAGCCGGATCAACTTGCGGATGTTGTTAATCGTGTATTCGGCGCTGCCACTGTTTACGGGACGCACGAAGCGTCCTGTATTGCGAAGTCTGGCTGCAGTCATACTCGTCTCCGGCAAAAGAAATTCGAATGCCAAAGACACGGCCACGGTGTGTCGGGAAAGTCAGCCGGCGGGAACCCGGTGAGAGAAACAGAACTCGCGTTGGCGACCCCGCTGTCCTAGGTACTACCCGTAGACCGGAAGCTTTGCGACCCTGACTTTCGCCAGGTGTGCCTTTGTCAAACGAAACACGATCGTCGCACGGAGCCGCAAAAGCTGTCAATGAATGCAGGAAGCGGCGATATTTATTGTCAAATCCGCGCTCGCAGCCCGCAGGAGGATTCCCGTTGCAGGCGAGCACTGACGGGCGCTTGCGCGGTTTGACAATCGCCGGCATGCGATCCATCATCCCGGACGGAGTTCTCAGCCGGCCCGGACCAGAACACGAACATCATGCCCGCCGCGCCGGACAGCCACGAGCGAGGGACATCTCATGAGGAAGTTTGTAGCAATCGTCGTTACTGTGCTTGTCACCGGCTGCGCATCGCAGGAGCCGACCGTACAGTCGGGCCCGAATGCGGAGACGACATTTGATGGACTTGTGCGTATCGATCATTCCCGCTTTGCGGTGGCCTGGATCGATCCCGACATCGATCTCACGCAGTACAACAAGATCATCCCGGGGGGAGCCGATTTCGAGTTTCGCACCGTGAAGAGAACGTCTGCCATGCAAGCGCGACGCGCCAACGAGAACGAATTCTGGATCAGCGACAGCAACAGGCAACGTCTTATCGACACCGTCTCGGACGTTTTCACCGAGGAACTGCAGAACAGCCAGCACTTCACGCTCACCGACGAGCGCGGTCCCGACGCCCTGATTATCAACGGCGCGCTGCACGATATCGTATCAATGGTTCCACCGGATGACGTGGGCCGCTCGGAAGTCTGGCTGAGGACACTTGGCGAAGCGACACTGGTCATCGAACTGCGCGATTCGCTGAGCAACGAGGTTATTTACCGTGCCGTCGAGCGCCGCGCGGTACAAAGCCCCGGGGGCCAGATGATGCGGTCGAATACCGCGACGAACTGGGCAGAAGTGCGGCGCTGGGCACGGCGCTGGGCGGTTCGTCTGCGTGAGGGACTGGATTCGATACACGAGTAAGCGCCGGCACCAGCGCGCTGACCTTGCACAAAGAGCCCGGGACCGTCCCCGGGCTTTTTTTGGCTGGTCCGAGCATCTTTTAGACGCGCACAGACAGCGTGGGTGATAATGCTGTCATGGGGATGTTCGAGACACTGGTAGGAAGCCGGGTTCCACAGAAATACCGTAAGTACTTCGACCTACCCGAGCGTCGCGATTCGCGGACATTCACCAACACCACGGACACCGTTCTCGGATCTGCCGCGCAGGCGTGGCTCGCGGCCAACGCGGGACCCTGCGGTGTCTACAGGTTGCAGCTCGGCATTGATGCGCTCTGTCTGCGCATCGGCCTGATAGAAAAAGCCGAGCGCAGCATCGACATCCAGAGTTACCTGATTCGCGACGACCTGAGCGGCAACCTGATCGCGCTCAGACTTATCGAGGCCGCTAATCGCGGCGTGCGGGTGCGACTGCTCATGGACGATGCCCTGACCGAGCCAATCGATGCCGGCCTCCTGAGTCTCAACGATCACGTCAACATCGAGGTCCGCGTATTCAACCCCTTCCCGCGACGCCGCTCCCGCTTGATCAGCTTTATCGCGAACTTCAATATTCTCAACAGGCGCATGCATAACAAGTCGTTCACCGTCGACAACCAGGTGACCATCGTCGGCGGCCGTAATCTCGCGGACGAGTATTACCAGACGAGCGTCAAGATCGAATTCCTCGACGAGGATATCGCCGCCATAGGCCCTGTAGTCGATGACGTCTCGACCGGCTTCGACGAATACTGGAACACCAAGGAAGCCATACCCATCAACGTCTTCGACAAGTACGTCCCGCACCAGGCCCTTAACGAGACGATCGAGGCCGGGCAACGCCACATCGAGCGACACAGGGATAGCCCCGTGATACGCGGCCTGAACGAGCACCTGGTCCGCGACCTCGTCGATGGCGTACTGCCGTGGGTTGCGGCAAAAGCGGAACTCGTGCTCGATCACCCGGACAAGGTACGCGGACTGGTTCGGCGGCAGATCGGTGAGGTTACCGGGCGGCTGATACAGTTGGTGTCGTCGGCTGCCGAAGAAGTCATCGTCGTATCGCCGTATTTCGTGCCGCAACGCGAAGGCGTGGATTTCTTCGCGGCACTCGTCAAGAACGGTGTACGCGTCGTCATATTGACGAATTCGCTGGCGTCGACCAATCACTCGAGCGTACATGCGGTTTACGCGCGTTATCGCAAGCCACTGTTACGCCAGGGCGTGGAGCTGTACGAATTGCGTCCCATCGAAGAGGGCAGCGTCGTTGGTGATGTGGATCCGGCCAGGTTGACTCTGCATTCGAAGGTCGCGATCGTCGACCGGCAGAGCGCGTTCGTGGGTTCGTTCAATCTCGATCCGCGCTCGCTCTACATCAATACCGAGCTCGGCATGGTCGTCGAATCCGGCGAGATCGCCGGGGCGATGGCGTCATCCGGCCTCGAGTCGCTGCAGACGGTCACGTACCGGCTGCAGCTGAATCGCAGGGGACGCCTGAACTGGCACTACAACAGCCGTGGACAAAGCCTGGTCGCACGAACCGAGCCCGATACCAGCCTGTGGCGCCGGATTCTCACGCGGCTGATGGGGCTGCTGCCGATCGAAGAACAGATGTAGTCACCCGGCGTCTTCGGCAAGGCATTCCTGCAGCTCGTTCGTGTAACGCTCGTCACGCACGGCGCCTCGCTCCATGGTTATCTGGTAGCCGACGTAGTACTTGAAAACGTTACTGACGTAGGTGACGGTTTCGCTGCCGATTCTGCGCGCGGCAATGATCTCGACGTTGTCGAACCAGCGGTTGGGGTCGTAGCCATTCTCGGCCGCCTCCCGGCGGTACCGGTTGATCTTCGCCGGGCCGGCGTTGTAGGCGGCGAGGCTGAACAGCCACTGATTCAGTTCGTTGAATTTCTCATCCGAAAAATACCGGTCGGCGATGAACCGCATGTACTTGGCGCCGGCATGGACATTACTATCGACTGTGCTGATATCCTCGATGCCGACGTTCTTGTCCGCTGCGGTCGAGGGTTTGAGCTGCATGATGCCGACGGCTCCCGCAGGGCTCCTGCGGTCCTGGCGCAGCCCGGACTCCTGGAAAGCCTGCGCGGCGAGCATCAGCCAGTCGAAATCGAATTTGTCGCCGTATTTCTGAAACACGCCGACCAAATCCTGCACCTGCTTTAACGCTTTGCTCGTATGGGAACATCGAACTCGTGACGCGTCGGACAGGTAACGGTTGTAGGTATCGTTTCCGACCAGCGTCCCCTTGCCGTATTTTCGCAGGAACCCCTTGATTGTCGCGGCAAGCTGCGGATTGTCCTTGCGCAGCGCCCAGGCGATCGAACCCCCTTTGTTCAGCACGAGGTCATCACGCACGACGATATTCGCGAATACACTCGCCCAGAATTCCGCCTTGTAGTCGTCCATCACCGTCATACTGATCATGCCGCCGTTGACCATCTCGAGCAGGTCCTCGGCTTCCAGTATCTCGTCCGCGAGATGGATGTCGGGCGGCTCGAGCCCGCGGGACTCGAAATCGTTGACGAGGGCCTGCAGGTGTTCGAAGTAACTGCTCGACCTGCGAACCACGATTTGCTGTCCCGCCACGTCGTCCAGGGTATCGATCGGCGGCGCGCCCGGACCGGTGACGATCACTTCGTCGATATCCCTGAGCATCGGTCGGGCGAAGCTGACCAGCGCGGATCGATCGGGCGTAATCGTCAGGTCGCCGGCGACCAGGTCGGCGTGTCCGTCGAGCAAAGCGGGGATGAGCTGGTCCCGGCTGACCGGGATCACCACCACGTAAACCTTGATGTTGCGGCGGCCCAGCTCGTTGTTCACGTAAGATTCAAGGCGCTGCAGGAGGTCGTACGTAGCGCCCTTCGGCAGGCCATTGACGTAATAGAACTGGTAGCCGCCGAATGGTACGACGGCTCGAATGATGCGACGCTCCACCATGCCGTCGAAGTCGCCAAGCCATGGCTCCCAGATTACGCGGAAAGGCATCGGCAGGATGTCGCCGGCAGACACGTTCTCGTCTAGCGCCAGGTACCCCGGCACGGGCGCAGCATCAGTGCCCGACGCGGCAGCGTCCTCCCCGGAGTCGTCGATCACGGCCGGCTCTGACTCGTCGCCAGCGGCGGCCGATTCCTGCGGTGGCTGTTCGGCGCCACATGCCGCGATCCAGGCGAGGGCGAGCAGTACTGTAAGCTGGAGTTTCATGGTCGACAGGCAGAGCCGGAGTAAAACCGGATTCTCGCAGCTGTCCGTTTCCGAAGCCAGATATCGTCGATCCGCCTGTTGCCGACCACGGCGCTTGACGGCTGCAATACGAGCAGCAGAGACTGTCCTGATGAGTGAGTTTGACTGCAGGCGTGCGGCGGCGGCAGCGAGGGAAGCATCGGTACGGATCGCCGGCCTGGTTCGCGAGACACCCCTCGACTATTCCTATCGCTTCAGTGCCGATACCGGCGCCGAGGTGTACCTCAAGCTCGAGAATCTCCAGCATACGGGCTCGTTCAAGCTGCGCGGTGCGGCGAATCGCCTCGCGACGCTGTCGCCTGAGCAAAAGAAGGCCGGGTGCGCGACGGCCTCGAGCGGCAATCATGGTGCGGCCGTCGCGTACGCCATGGCAAAGCTCGGAATCCACGGCGTCATATTCGTGCCCGAGCAGACGTCTACCGCGAAGGTCGAAGCGATCCGGAGCTACGGCGGCGACGTCCGGTTTTTCGGTACGGACGGCCTCGATACCGAGCTGCACGCCCGCGATTTTGCGGATGAACACGCCATGTTTTACGTCTCGCCTTACAACGATCCCGAGGTCATCGCGGGTCAGGGCACCTGCGGTATCGAAATTGCAGCACTGATGCCCGAGGTCGATGCCCTGTACGTCGCTGTCGGTGGTGGCGGGCTCGTGAGCGGCGTCGCGAGCGTGCTCAGGTCCGGCAATCCCGCAATACGCATCGTGGGCTGTCAGCCCGCGGCCTCGGCCGTGATGGCGCACTCGGTCGAGGCCGGCCGGATCCTCGATGAAAGCAGCCGCCCGACCCTCTCGGACGGCACCGCGGGCGGGATAGAGCAGGACGCGATCACGTTCGGACTTTGCAGGACATTGGTCGATGAGTTCGTGCTCGTCAGTGAGACCGAGATAGCGGCGGCGATGTGCCGGTTCATCGACTTCGAGCACCAGCTCATCGAGGGCGCCGCCGGCGTCGCGCTGGCAGCCATGCTGAAGCAGAAAGATGCTCTCGCCGGGCAGAGAGTGGTGGTGCTGATCTGCGGCGGTAACGTCGGCCGCGACACGCTGAAGCGCATCCTCTAGCCGACCGGACGGCCACAGGTGCCGCGAATTGCCGGGGCACTACCGGCGTACTAGGCTTAATAGGTGGATTTTGTGAACCGGAGGGCAACGGGGCCCTCGAATCCAGGTGAAACCGAAGCAAAGCCTGAACCAGGATCTGCCCATGCGTCGTTGTATACCCTTTGTCATCTCATGCATCGCTGCCATCGCGGCTGGCACGGCAGCCGCCGATGTCACGGTATTCGTCAACGTCAACGTGCTCCCGATGTCGGCCGAGAGGGTCATCGCTCAGCAGACCGTCATTGTCCGCGACGGCGTCATTGCAACGATCGGCAACGTGGACGAAGTACCCGTGCCGGAAGAGGCGCGGGTGGTCGACGGCACCGATCGATTCCTCGTACCCGGCCTGGCCGAGATGCACGCCCACGTGCCGCCTGCCGGGTCGAGCGAACTCGAACGCGACTTCGCCCTGTTCGTCGCGAACGGCGTCACCACCGTGCGCGGCATGCTGGGGCACCCTTCGCACCTGCGGCTCCGCGAGGAGCTGCTTGAAGGCAGGATCCCGGGGCCGAGGCTGATCACGTCAGGCCCCTCGCTAAACGGCCGGTCGGTCAGCGGCGCCGCGGACGGAGCGCGCCAGGTCAGGGAGCAACACGCGGCGGGCTATGATTTCATCAAGATTCACCCCGGGCTCGACGACGCGGAATTTGCCGCGATCGCCGCGACAGCCAACGAGCTGGGCATCCCGTTTGCCGGTCACGTCCCGGTCTCGGTGGGTCTCGGTAACGCTCTGCAGGCGGGCATGGCGAGCATCGACCATCTCGATGGCTACATGGCGGCGCTGATGCCGCCGAAATTCGACGCCTCCGGCGGGTACGGCGGTTTCTTCGATGTGTTGCTGGCTGGCGACGTCGATGCGGACCGGATAGCGTCGCTTGCCGAGGCGACCGCTGCGGCCGGCACCTGGACCGTTCCCACGGAGACCCTGGTAGAGCAAGTCATAAACGACGTCCCCGTGAGCGAACTGCGAAGCCGCACGGAGATGCAGTACGTGCCGGCAGCCACGGTCGATCGCTGGGTGGACGCGAAACAGCGGCAGCTACGGGAGCGCGGATTCAGCGCAGAGGTCGCGGCGCAGGCCATCCGCATACGGCGTTCCCTGATACATGCGCTGCACGCAGCCGGCGCCGGAATCCTTCTCGGCTCGGACGCTCCGCAGATCTTCAATGTTCCCGGATTTTCGCTGCACCGGGAGCTGGAGCTCATGGTTGCGGCGGGACTGACGCCGTTCGAGGCGCTCAGGGCCGGTACCGTCAACGCGGCGCAATTCCTGGGACTGAGGACGGGCGTGGTAGAAACCGGGTACGAAGCGGATCTCGTCATGCTCGACTCGAACCCCCTCGAAGCCATTTCCAGCACGCGGCGCGTGCACGGCGTCATGGTAAGAGGCCGCTGGTATTCGGGCGCTGATATCGAGGCGCTGCTTGGCCGCTTCAGGCGCGTCGACAGCGACTGACCCGGGCATATTGCAACCAAACGGCGCCGAGCGGCGTCTTACGGGTAACAACACAACGCAAAGCTGTCTCGGGAGATCACAATGCGTGGATTTATTGTCATGGCGATGTTTGCCGTGAGCCTGTCACATGCGGGCTCGCACAACTACAGCGAAGTCAGGAACCTCGAACTGGATGCGTCCGGATTGTCGGGTTTGTTCATCGATGCAGGGGCTGGCGCCCTGATCGTCAATGGTGTCGAGGGGAGTGACGAGATCGTCGTGATTGCGACGATCGTCCTGGACGCAGAGGACGAGGAGCAGGCAAGGACGCTGATCGAAAAACGCCTGCGCCTGGACCTGGAGCGCGCCGGCGACAGGGCGAAGCTGAAGGCGGGTTTCAGCTCCTCCTGGGGATGGGACGGTGACGCCGCGATCGACCTGGATGTGCGCATGCCGGCGCAGCTCTCGCTGCGGATCGACGACGGGTCCGGCCCGATCACGGTCCATGACATCGCGAGCACCGTCCGGATTGATGACGGCAGCGGACTGATCGAGCTCGGTAATTCCGGCGACATCGACATCGATGACGGCAGCGGCTCGATCAGGCTGGAGGATACCGGTGGCGTCAAGATTGATGACGGCTCGGGGTCGATCACGATCGTCAGAGCGGCTGGCGACGTGTACGTCGAAGACGGCTCCGGAACCATCGATATCCGCGGAGTGCAGGGCAGCGTGACCGTGGACGACGGTTCCGGTGATATCGAAATCGACGATGTCGAGCAGGATCTGATCATCGAAGAAGACGGGAGTGGCACACTTCGATACACGAACGTTCGCGGCGCCGTTCAGCAGGACGACTGACGAGTGCCTGGAGGAACAATCGAAGCGCCCCGCACAGCCTGATTCCCGGATTTATGGCCTGCAAAGCCCACCAGTAATGGCGGGCTTTGTTTTGTCAGGCTAGAATGACCGGACACCCGGGAAACAGACGCACTGGCAGATTGCGCGGATAACAAGTCGTTGACGGCGGTAAGGGGGCACAAGAATGAAACTGGTCAGGCATCTGCTCGATGCAAAGGGCAGGAACGTAATTTCCATTTCGCCAGACGCTTCGGTGTTCGACGCCATCAAGATGATGGCTGACGAATCGATCGGTTCTCTCGTGGTGCTGGATGCGCGGGAAAAGCTCGTCGGCATTGTCACGGAGAGAGACTATGCGCGCAAAGTCATCGTCAAGGGCCGGTCGTCACACGATACCCGGGTTGCAGAGATAATGAGCGCCGACGTCGCGACCGCCAGCGGCGACGACACGGTGAACTCCTGCATGGAAATCATGACGGCGAAAAAGATTCGGCACCTTCCCGTCGTCGAGAACGACCAGGTTGTCGCGATGGTATCGATCGGCGATCTCGTACAGGCCATCATCGCCGACCAGCAGGAAGAGATCGAGCATCTCGAGCAGTACATAAGCAGCTGACCCGTGGGCAGGAAATTCGACGTCGACGAGCGCGTGTGGAAGCTGTTTGACGGCTACGTGCACGGCACCGTCTCCCGGCGCCAGTTTCTCGAACGTGCAGCAGGCTTTACCGCGACCGGTGTCTCCGCCGCGACGTTGCTGTCGGCACTGAGTCCGGACTATGCGCTGGCGCAGCAGGTCGATCCCGACGATGCAGCCATCTCCGCAGGCTACAAGAAATACGCGTCGCCGAAAGGCGCAGGCGTCATGCGTGGTTACTTTGCGCGACCTTCCAGTAGCGGTCACAAGTTGCCTGCCGTCGTGGTGATTCATGAGAACCGCGGGCTCAATCCGTACATCGAGGATGTGGTGCGGCGGCTCGCCGTTGCGGGTTTCATCGCATTCGCGCCGGATGCGCTGACGCCGCTGGGCGGTTACCCCGGTAATGACGACGATGGCAGGGCGCTGCAGCGCCAGCGCGATCGTGAGGAGATGACCGAGGACTTCCTCGCCGCCGTGGAATTCCTGCGTGAGCATCCGGACACGACCGGTCGCGTCGGGGCGGTCGGCTTTTGTTTCGGTGGCGGCATGGTGCTCGAACTCGCCGTCAGGCTGCCGGACCTCGACGCAGGCGTTGCATTCTACGGGCGACATCCGGATGCCGATCGTGCGGCCTCCATCAAAGCACCATTGATGCTGAACCATGCCGGGCTTGACGAGCGGGTCAACGCCAGCTGGCCGGCTTTCGAGAAGGGACTGAAGGCGGCGGGTGCGGACTACGTTCACCACGACTACGAGGGTGTGCAGCACGGCTTCCACAACGACACTACGCCGCGCTACGACCAGGAAGCGGCTGAACTCGCGTGGACGAGAACCGTCAAATTCTTCGACAAGCACCTGAAATCTGACGGTTGAGAACGGGTTCGCCAGGCGAACCTCGAAGACATGACTATCGCGCGCTGGCTGCTATTGCTGATATTGCTGGGTTCGCTTGGCCAGGGTCAGGCACAGGCGCCCTCGCGGCAATCCGATGCTTCGGCGAAGACCGTGATCGGGCCCGGCAATACGGACCTTGCCGACGGCGCGGCCGCGTTGCGCATGGGAAACGCCGAGGACGGTGTGAGGCTGACACGACGCGGTCTGCGCACAGCAAACAGCCAGCGGGATCGTGTCGCCGGCTATTCCAATCTCTGCGCCGGGCTGGTCATGCTCGAAAGGCTCGACGAGGCGCTGGATGCCTGCAATCGCGCGCTCGAACTCGACGATCGGCACTGGCGTAGCTACAGTAACCGGGCGCTGGTCTATCTCAAGCAGGAGCGCTATGCGGAGGCAGAGCAGGACATATCGACCGGCGAGGAACTGAGCCCGAATGCGCGTACGCTGAAAACGCTCCGGGCCATGTACCGCGATGCCGTCGACCCGGTGTCACCGAGCATCATCATCGACGATCGACGCGAGGCCGCGGCGGATGCGACGACCCGCTAGGTACTGGCTGATCGTCGTGTCGTTGCTTGGCTGCACGAGCCATGCGGCGGACGAATCCCGCGTCACTCACCTGGAAGACGAAAGCCACGAGCGCATTCCCCTCAACACGGTCGCGCCGGTTTATCCCCCCGCGGCGCGCCGCGAAAGGATCGAAGGCGACGTGCAGGTCTGTTTCAATGTCGATCGCGAAGGCAGGCCGTATCGGATTGCCGTGCGCACCAGCACCCATCGGGTCTTCGAGAAACCGGCCATTCGCGCGATCAGGGCGTCCCGCTACCAGCCCCTGGAGGAAGACCGGGCCGTCCCGGCGATCAAGACCTGCCGGACGTTCCGCTTCCGGCTGGAACCTGCATCCGCTAACTGACTCAGTCGACGAGTCCTGCGGCGAGTTTCGCGGACCGCAGCGTGTTCGCCATCAGCATGGTGATGGTCATCGGACCGACACCGCCGGGCACGGGCGTTATGGCCTTGGCGACCTCGAATGCCTCGTCATAGTTGACGTCGCCGATCAGTCTGGCCTTCTTCTCCCCGCCGACCTCCGTCTCGACGCGATTGATGCCGACGTCGATGACGACCGCCCCGGGCTTGATCCAGTCGCCGCCGACCATGTGGGGTCGTCCCACCGCGGCGACAACGATGTCGGCGCCGCGCACTACGTCGGGCAGGTCTTTCGTGCGGCTGTGAGTGATGGTCACGGTCGCGTTCCGCGCGAGCAGCAGACTCGCCATGGGCTTGCCGACGATATTCGACCGGCCGATCACGACGGCACTGAGACCGGAAAAATCGGTGCCGAGATGATCTTCGATCATCAGCATGCAGCCTGCGGGGGTGCAGGGCACGAACGCATCTGCGGTATCGCCGGCCGTGAGCTTGCCGATGTTGATGTAATGAAAGCCGTCGACGTCTTTCGCCGGTGCGATCGATTGCGTTATCCGCTGTTCGTCCAGGTGGTCGGGCAATGGCAGCTGCACGAGAATGCCGTGGATGGCTTCATCTTCGTTGAGCGACGCGACGAGGTCGAGCACGTGCTGTTGAGATACGTCAGCCGGCAGCGAGTGCCGGACCGAGTGGAAGCCGCACGCTTCCGCCGTGCGCTTCTTGTTTCGCACGTATACCTGGCTCGCCGGGTCCTCACCGATGATGACCACTGCAAGACCCGGCTTGATGCCGTGATCGCGCGCCAGCGCCGCCGTTTCTGCGGTGATCTTTTCCGACAGTTCGGCCGCCCTGGCCTTGCCGTCGATACGAATTGCACTCGCCATGAGCCGGATTCCTGTACCTCGAAAGCGCGGGCATGGTAACGCCGGCATCAGTTTGCGTAAACTGCGCAATCTACCTAGCGCAATCGATACCGGAAGAGCAACGATGATCGAGTCCTGGCTGGAACGCTGGCGCGAAGGGCGCATTGGTTGGCACGAAGCAGGCGGGAACGCGAGCCTCAGGAAATACTGGCGTGGCCAGGGAAAACGCGTTCTCGTGCCGATGTGCGGAAAAACGGTCGATATGTTGTGGCTGGAAGAACAAGGCAACACTGTCGTCGGCGTGGAACTCTCCGACATTGCGGCTTGCGCATTCTTCGGGGAAAACAGCCTTCGCTACTCCGTTCGCGAGGGAAAGCTGCCGGCCTATACGGCCCTGGACCGGAACATAACGATCTACTGTGGCGACCTGTTCGATTTCGATGAGCCGGGACACACGGGCTGGTACGATCGCGGCGCGCTGGTTGCGATCCCTGCGGAGCAGCGTCCCGCCTACGCGAAACACATCGACGCGCTGCTGGCGCCGGACGCCCACAGATTACTGATCACGCTGGATTATGATGACGACATCGCCACCGGGCCGCCGTTTTCCATTCCGAGGGAAGAAATCAGGCGCTACTGGCCACAGCTGCGGGAGATCGATCGTTACGACGACATCGAAAATGGTCCACCGAAGTTCCGAGAGGCCGGACTGAAAGAGATGTTCGAGACCGTCTGGCGCTGATACCCGGGCTTCAGATCCCCATCTTGGCGAGCAAATCCGCGATCTCGCGGGTAATGCGCTCGGCGACAGGATGCGTGGCGGCAAATCGCGACTCGAGCTCCCGCGCGCTGTCGCTCAGCGTGTCCTGGCTGCCGGCGGCGATTTCGTCGAGGTCGTCATTGAGTTGCGACAGTAACTCGCGCGTTTCCTCGTCGATTTCGCCCGTGGATTTCAATTCCTTGTCGAGCTCCACGAGAAGGGTGCGGATTCGTTCGCTGCTCAATGATTTACTCCCGCAATGGCGTCAGGCGACGTCTTCGACATCTTTCAGACGCAGTTCATGCTTGCTGACCGGCAACTCGCGGATACGGATACCGGTTGCATCGAAAATCGCGTTGGTGAACGCCGGTGCAACAGGCGGGGTACCGGGCTCCCCGGCACCGCCGAGAAGCCCACCGCCGTTGATAATGTAAGTCTCGATGTCGGGGGCCTCGTCCATCCGCAGCATTCGATAGTCATGGAAATTCGATTGCGCGACGGCGCCGCCGCTGATGGATATCTCGCCATAGAGTGCGGCAGTCAGGCCGTAGGCGATGCCGCTTTCCATCTGTGCGATGAGGTTGTCCGGATGAACGGCGTAGCCGGGATCAACGGCACAGATGACACGCCGTGCCCTCGGCTTGCCGTCCACGATCTCGACATCCACGACCTGCGCGACGATGGTGCCGAATGAGCGGTGGATGGCAATACCGCGGCCCATATTCGCGGGCAGGCTTTCTCCCCACCCCGCTTGCTCCGCCGCTAGGTCCAGCACTGCGGCAAAACGCGGTTCGCCGGCCAGCAACTCGCGCCGATACTCGTACGTATCCCGGCCGGCAGCTGCCGCCAGTTCGTCGATGAACGACTCGGTGAAGAATGCGTGCAGTGAGTGGTCGACGCTTCGCCAGAACCCCCAGGGCACGTGCGTCTCGCGTTCGCTGTAGACGATGGCCTGGTCCGCGATGGCGTAAGGGATATGCGGCGCCTCCTCGGGGTCATGCTTGTTGACGTAGTGGTTGTGCCACGCGATGGCGTTGCCGGAGGCATCGAGGCCGCCGCGGAACCGGCTGATACTCGCCTGGCGGTAATGGTCGTGACGCATGTCCTCTTCGCGCGACCAGATGAGTTTCACCGGGTACGGCGCCTGCGCCGCTATGCGCGCTGCCTGGATGGCGAAATCGTCGAAGGCGCGCCGGCCGAAACCACCGCCCAGGTACTGGTTGTGCAGGACGACCCGCGACTGGTCCATGCCGAGTGCCTTGGCTACCTGCCGGGCGAAGCCCAGCGGGTTCTGCGTGCCCAGCCATAATTCGCATTGGTCGTCGCGCACCCGCGCCGTGCAGTTCATCGGCTCCATGGTCGCGTGGGCGAGGAAGGGAACCCGGTATTCGGCTTCGACGACCTGTGCGGCGGTGTCGAGGGCCGCGGCAGCATTACCCGACATGAAATCCGTTGTTCCCCGACCCTCGGCAGCCGCCGCTTCGAGTTCGTCGGCGAACTGGCCAAATATGCCGTCCTGCGTGGCGCCGCCATTGCCGCCATCGCTGAACTCGACCGAAAGTTCGTCGAGCGCCTGCTTCGCCTGCCAGTAGCCATCGGCAACGACGGCCACCGCGTCGTCGAGGTTGACGACCTTGCGAACGCCGGGCATGTCCTGCACCGAGGACTCGTCCACGGACAGGACGCGGCCGCCGAAAACGGGGGCGGCCTTGACGGCGGCGAATTTCATCCCGGGCAGCACCACGTCGATGCCGAAGTTCGCGGAGCCGTCCACTTTTGCAGGCACGTCGAACCGCGGCGGCGACGTGCCAATGATGCGAAACTCACGCGGCGATTTCAGCGCGGGTTTATCGGGGAGAGGCAACGCCGCGGCGGCAGGCGCGAAGTGCGCAAAACTCGCCTCGCGACCGGACCCGGCATGCCGGATCATGCTGCCGCCGGCGCTGAGTTCGGACATCGGCACCTGCCATTCGTTGGCTGCCGCCTCCAGCAGCACCGCCCGGGTTGCGGCGCCGGTGACGCGCATGGCGATCTGACCGGTCGTACGGACCGAGAGGCTGCCGCCCGTGATCTGCAGAGCCATCATCTGCGTGGCGCGGAAGAACAGGCCGTCGACCGAGTCGATGAGCCAGGCCGGGAAATCCGCGGCGGGCGCGGAGTACTCACGTGCCAGCGAATAGTTGGCGAATTCCTTGTGGGCGGGCGCTTCCTCGAAGCCCATGGTCGACCAGTCGGCATCGAGTTCGTCGGCCAGCATCATGGCGAGGGCAGTGTGCACGCCCTGCCCCATGTCTGCATGCGGGATGATCGCGGTGATCGTGTTGTCCGGTGCAATTTTCAGCCAGACGTCGAACAGCGACTCACCGTCAGCAGCTACGAGTCCCCTGACCTTGTCGGTTCGATCACCGCGGCGGATGGCAATACCGAAGACAACGACGCCGCCCGCGGCGACGCCGGTCGTGATGAACGCACGCCGGCTCCACTTACCCATTGTCGGTCTCCACCGGCTCCGTTTGTGCCATCGCGGCGGCGGCGCGCTTGATGCCTTTGCGGATTCGTGGGTAGGTACCGCAACGGCAGACGATGCCTGACATCGCCGCGTCGATATCGGCGTCCGTGGGTGACGGGACGCGTTCCAGCAGCGCCGCAGCAGCCATTATCTGTCCGGACTGGCAATAGCCGCATTGCGGTACCTGCTCGTCGATCCACGCCTGTTGTACCGGGTGCAGCTCTTCTTTGCCGCCATTGACCCCCTCGATGGTCGTAACCTGCCGGCCCTCGGCGACGGACGCCGGCGTTACGCAGGAGCGGACCGGCTTGTCGTCGATATGAATCGTGCACGCGCCGCATTGCGCGATGCCGCAACCGAATTTCGTGCCGGTCAGCCCGGCGTAGTCGCGGATAACCCACAGCAGCGGCGTTGACGGATCGACATCGAGCGTCCGCGGCTCACCGTTTATCGACAATGTGATCATCTTTCCTCGACGGCAATGAAATACTGTTTCACGTTACTCCAAGGGCATCGTGCGGGCAAGCCACGCCCGGGCGCCTGTTCGGGCTAAAATGCGCCACTTCGATTGCGGTACTCGAGGTAACGGGTGAGGTCCTTTCTCAAACAGGCGCGCGGCGTATTGACGTTCGGTGTGCTGACCGTCAACACGGTGGTCTGGTTCGTGCCGGTAATGACGCTCGGATTGCTGAAGCTGCTTCTGCCGCTCACCGCCCTGCGCCGCGTATTGACGCGCTGGCTTATGTGGTGTGCGGAGAACTGGATCGCGGTCAACGGCCTGGCGCTCAGGGGCTCGGGCTCCGGAAACTGGCGCGCAGAAGGCGCCGAGTCCCTCGACCGGCATGGCTGGTACCTGGTGCTTGCCAACCACCAGACGTGGGTGGACATCGTGGTGCTGCAGGTGGCGTTGAACCGGCGTATTCCATTGCTCAAGTTCTTTATCAAGCAGCAACTTGTCTGGTTCCCGCTGCTCGGACTCGGGTTCTGGGCGCTCGACATGCCGTTCATGAAGCGGTACTCGCCGTCCTACCTGGCCCGTCATCCGGAAAAGAAGGGGGCCGATCTCGAAGCGACACGCAAGGCCTGCGAGAAATTCCGCCACACGCCGACATCCGTCATCAATTTTGTCGAGGGCACCCGTTTCAGCGAAGCGAAACGGGTTGCCAGGAATTCGCCCCATCAACATCTTCTGCTGCCGCGAGCGGGCGGCATCGCCGTCGCGCTGTCGGCAATGGGAGGAGTATTCGACGCCATCCTCGACGTAACGCTGGTCTATACCGGCAGCCCGCCGAAATTCTGGGAGATGATCTGCGGGCATCGCGTGAACGTAACCGTGGATATCAGGGTGTTGCCCATCGATCACGAGCTCGTAGCCGGTGACTATCAGAACGACAGGGAATTTCGGCGGTATGTGCATCGCTGGCTCGGCGGGCTGTGGCAGGAAAAGGATGCGCGCATCGCTGAAATCAAGGGCCGTGTCGCGTAGACTGCAGCAATCACTTTTCTGCGGAGGGCGCGATGGCCGACAGCCGCCATTACGACACGGTTGCCTTCGATGTGCGCGACAACGCCACCATGTTGTTTTTCGCGAAGACCACGGACACGGGCGATATCGACGATTACCTGCTCCTGGTGCGCACGATCGAGGACGATTTCGATGAATCCATGCACATCGAAATCAACGAAAAGCAGTTCGGCGGCCACGACTTGCTGGCAGAGGCAGAACTTATCGGCAACACCCTGATGTTGAGGTTCAGGCAGGCCGTCGATGCCCTCGACGGTGCGAGCGAGCTGGCGCTGTCATTCGCCGAGACCCAGGAAAACCTGAACAGCCTGGAGGTCGGCGCCTTCCGCGTTCTGGGCGATGCTCTCAAGGGCGGAAACGCCTGATCGCCGACATTGGTGAGCTACAGCCTGTACATACTTCGTTGCGCGGACGGCAGTTTCTATACCGGCATCGCCCTCGATGTTGCCCGACGCCTCGAAGAGCATCGCAACGGTGATCGCGGCGCAAAATACCTGCGCGGACGCAGACCCGTCGAACTCGTGTTCGAGCAACCCGCTGGCGATCGTGCTGCGGCGCTGCGACTCGAACACCGCGTCAAACGGCTGAGCAGGCACGAGAAAGAGGCCCTGGTCGGCGGTGATTTGTCAGCGCTTCAATCTACCGGCTCTTAAGGAACTCAGGCGTCGGGCGACTGCTCCGGATACAGTACGACGGGCTCTCCGAAGACCGGCAGATACAGCTGCGTATCCCGGTCCCAGGTATCACGAATTTCCCTGAGCCATTGCGCCGTCCGGGCGAAGTTGTCGATGAGCTTTGGCGGCAACGTGATTTCACCAAACGGGCGCGTCTGGTCCTCGAAGTGCACCGGGAAGACCCGGTTGGCGCCGGTCGAGGTCACCAGCGCCTGCCAGTAGCGTTCCGCATAATCACGTCCGAGGCTCCCGAGCAGCCCCACACCCAGCATCACGACATCGGCCTGTACGTCGTCTAGCGCGCCCTGTTTGTAGCCTGCGCTGCCTTGCACGATGGTCGTGCCCTGCGGATGTGAAAGCACGATGGAGTAACTGCCGCCTTCCCGCCAGGCTGTAATCGGCGCAGGCAGTTCGAGCGGTTCATCCACGGTTCCGGCCAGCGGTACTTCGCCGCGGAGGCCGATTGGCGCATGGACCGAAGGCACCAGCGTCACCGTGAAATCGCCGAAGCTGTAGGGTGATCCGGTCTCGGCAACCACAATCTGGTCCTCGGGCACGCCCGCGCCACGCGCAATATTCGCGGTGGTCTCGGAACCCAGGATCGATGCGCTGCTGCGATTCGCTATGGCGCCGATATCCATGGCGTGATCGTAATGCGAGTGTGCGGGGATGATCGCCGCAAGCCGGCGCATCTCGTACTCGTTCATAACGTAGTTGATCATCGGTGCGTCGCAGGTCACGGGCCTCTGAGTCAGTGATTCGAACAGGCTCGGACGCGAGATGAAGCCGTCGACCAGGATTTGTGTTTCGCCGTCGTCGAAGAGGAGCATCGTAACGCCCAGCCAGGTGACCGTGACTGCTGCCTCCGGCGAGCCGTCCACGACCTGCGGATGCAGGCCCGTATCGGTAATTTCGGTGCGTTGGTGCCAGGCCCAGACGATCAATGCTGAGAACAACAGGACGACGCTTGCGATGGCGATGAGCGTCCGCTTTACGTAGCGTCTTACGTCCTGGATCGTGACCGTCGGCATTGCGCCAAGATACCATCAAGCTCCGCATCGGGCATGGTCGTGAGCGGGGCGCCGGTACCCGGACTTGCATTTGCCGGGCCGGCGAGAACGGTAACTATCTGCCGTGCCGTGCCGTGCCGTGCCGGCTAGGCGCTTGCTGCCTGCTGCCCGGGACAGTCGGGTTCTTCCGGTGCCGTAAAGTCGACGGCCTCGCCCGTTTCGAGCAGGGTTTTGAGCCCCGAAACGACGTGCGGCCAGCCGAAGGCAACCATCGTAGCGGTCGTGGAATCTGCCTCGAGCCGGTCATGGATAACGGTCAGGCGCGTTCCGGCACGAACCGGCTCGAGCCGGAACGTCACCCGCGACGCAGGGTCCTCGGCAGCATCCGGATTGCGCAGGAATTTCCAGGAATAGGAGAGCTCGCCGGGGCGATCGGCGGTGAGAATCTCGCCGGCGACGCCCACGCTGTCGTCGGCGTTCAGGAACTCGATCGTTGCACCGGGCGTGAAGTCGCTGCGGACGCGCGTGCCGTGCCAGTATTGTTGCGTGAATTCCGCGGTCGTCAGACCTTGCCAGACGCGTTCCGGGGTGGCCGCGATGACGCTCATGTACACAAATTCCGGTCTACTCATTTTCATTCTCCTGCAGTGCGTCCCGTAGATTGAGGATGGCTGTGGCACGGTGTCCCGAGAAGCGGTCCAGCCAGCGGCGGCTGATTTCGGCAATGGGCACCGGGTTCAGGTAATGCAACTTTTCGCGGCCGTGCCGCTGGCAGCTGATGAGGCCGGCTGTCTCGAGTACCGCGAGGTGTTTTGCGACGGATTGCCGGCGCATGCCGAGTCCGTCGACGAGTTCCGTCAGGGTCTGGCCCTGCTTTTCGAGCAGGCGGTCCAGCAGCGCACGTCGCGTAGGGTCCGCGAGGGCCTTGAAGGTTGCATCCATGGTTAAAAGGCAGCTATTTGGTTGCCTTTTATTATGCAGCTAATTGGTTGCATGTCAAGCGAGCTATTGGCCGGTGGCAAACTTGGCCAGGTAGCCGGTCAGCGGCGCGAGGTAGTTGCCCATGGCGTAACCCAGCAGCGCCATCAGGACGGATACGGGCACCAGGCTCGGCTTGTGATGGGCCGCGACGATCGGCGCGGAGGCCGCCGCCCCGATATTCGCGGCAGACGCGATGGCGACGCTGTGTACGTCGACACGAAATAGCCACGCGCCGGCAAGGCAGAACGCGCCGTGGATGAAGATCCAGATGAACGCGCCAAGCAGGAACGCCGGCGCCTGCGTCAGGCCGGCGATTTCGGCCCGCGCGCCGATTCCCGCGACGAAGATATAGACCAGTGCGGTGCCCATCGCCGTCGAGTTCGGCAATCTCGACACGGGGGTCGCTGACAACAGCAGCGATACCGTCGTGACCAACAGGATGCGCGTCGTCGATTCACCGAAAACGGGCGCAAGCGGCTCGAACGTGGTGCCGATCCACTGCGAGATGCCGGGCGCCAGGGCAATGCCCATCCAGGTGATGCCGATGACGACCGCCGCGAGGAACAGATATTCCGGCATCGTGGGCGCATGTTCCTCTTCCGCGTGGAGTTCCGCGGCCGCCTCCATCGCAATGAGTCTCTCTTTCGGCACACGCGCCCAGGCATTGAAGCGGTCTGCGAAGTTGCGTGACATGAGCAGCAACGGCAGCCACACGATGTAGACGGCATTGTCGGCGATGACCGCCAGCCCGAATAATTCGCTGGAGGTGCCGAGCATTTCTTTTGTCGCCGCCATGTTGGCCGTGCCGCCGATCCAGCTGCCCGCCAGGGCGCCGAATCCCGTCCATGCATCATCCGACAGCCAGCGATGGACGATCATGTAGGCGATGACACCACCAACCATGACGCCGGCCGTGCCCATCAACATGACCAGCACGCCCTTGCCCATGATTCGGATGACGGCCGGCACGTCGACCTTGATCAACATCAGCACGATGAAGGCCGGCAGTGCGAATGTGCTGAGGCCGCTGTAAATGACAGACTTGTTGGGGATGATCGATGCGCCGCCGATATCCACGTTGCTCAGAATAACCGGCGTAATGTAGATGAACAGCAACGGCGGAACGTACTGGAAAAATTTCGCTCCAGTCGCCCGTTCGAGGTAGAAAAAAAAGCCTGCGACGGCACAGAGGATGGCCAGTACGCCGATCGGCGAAGAAATCAGGGCTGCGGATTCAGGCATGGCTGGCGCATCCGGCTGTAACGGAGCGCCAGAGTATAAAGCATCAGGCTTTAGCGGCGTCGTGCGGGGTCAGGTGAAACCGAGCTGCGAGGCGTGGTCTCTGCGAGTGTCGTCATCCGTCATGGCCGCCGACCTGACGGTCATCCAGACAGCGTCCCAGTCCTCGACCTTGCTCGGGCCGAAAACGAACTTGGCGATAAAGCTCTCGAGCTGTCGGACACGAATGACGTTTTTCGGTGGCGCCGACGTGAATTCGACGGAGCCGGTGAAGATCACCAGGTTGGCGACGGGTACTTCGGGCACGACTTTTTGCAGGGCCCGGGTCCGGCCTTCATTCTGGATCAGGGGATTCAGGAAGCGGCGGCGGGTTACCCCGTCGACGTTGGTCCACTGCGGTTCATCGGGTTCTCCGAACACGACGCCGTTGTAGTGCTTGGTCTGGATGCAGAGTATGCCGCCAGCGGTCATGATGGCATGGTCGATTTTCGCGATGCCGCCGTAGGCACCCGGCAGCATGAAGTCGTGCAGCACATCCTTGCTGCGGGCTTCCAGTGCTCGCCGTATCCGGTACTCACCGAGCCGCGACACAAAGTAGTGCGCGACCCGGGTCGCTGCCTTGCGGAAGATGAGTGTCAGGAAGAGGGCGCCGCCGATCGTGAACATGAACACGGCCGGGCCCACGCTCGTGATACCCGTAGCAACCGCTGTCTCCGCCGCAACTGCGGGGAGCGCGATCAGCGGCAGGCCGGATAGCAACGATCGTAAGACTCTGAGCATGGGTCAAGAATAGGCCCGATTCACAGCGAAGTTAACGTAATGCGTCACGTTTTTGACGAATTGTCCTGCCCCGGGTATGCGAGGAAGTATCCGTCGATTTCGGCGACCGCGACCCGGGCATCGTAGACCCGGCTCAACAACCCGGACGTCAGAACCGATGCCTTGGGCCCGTCCGCGGCGATCTCGCCCCTGTCGAGGACCACGACACGCCCGACTTCGGGAGGAATCTCGTTCAGGTGATGCGTCACGATGATGATGTTGCAACCTTCCCTGGCGAGTCCCCTGATCCGCGCCAGGTAATCGAAGCTTGCCGCGAAGTCGAGACCGGAGGTCGGCTCGTCGAGTATCAGCGTGTCCGGCCTGTGCACCAGCGCTCGCCCGAGCAGGCAGCGCCGCTGCTGCCCGGTGGACATCGATCGCAGCGGGGTGGCGGCGAGTTCTGCGATGCCGAGTTGCCCGAGGATGTCATGGGCAGCAGCAATCCTCTGATCGTCGATCCGGTCCCCGAGCAGGCCGTGAACGCCGATGCTTGAAAGAAAGCCCGACAGAACGACCTCGAGCGCGGTTGCCGCGGGCCGGTAACGCTGTTGCAGATCGTGAGAAACGATGCCGATGTGCCGGCGCAGGTCCCAGACATTCCATCGCTCCCGACCGAGTATGCGGACCCACGAGTCTTCCCGCTCCACCGGGTACAGTTCGCGATTGATGGTCTTTAGCAGCGTGGTCTTGCCCGAACCGTTCGGGCCGAGGATGGCGACGCGCTCGTGCCGGCCGATCGTAAGCGTCAGCCTGTCGAATACGCGGGTCTTGCCGCGCCAGATCGTCGCATTGCGGATATCGATAAGTGGCGGTTCGCTCATGATCCCGGCCATGTCCAGCAGGTGGGACAGGTCGTCAATAGTCAGCTCGTCAAATTGTCTGGCGCAGTCTACCCTCATTGCCGGTGGTAAGCTGCCTACCGTCTCAGTGCGGAATGCAGTCGATGAGCGAAGGCTTCTGGCCCATGGTCGTTATTGTTGCCGTCGTTGTCGTCTATGCGATCGCCAAGGTGAGTCGCAACATGAAGAAAAGCGAAGAGCAATGGCGGCAGGTCGACAAGAGCAAGCTCCGAAAATGGCAAGACGACGACGAATGGCAGGACGGCGCCTGACCGCAGCCGAATGTCGCTGCGAGTCCTTCGACAGGCACCCGTTTTCGATTACACTGGGCAAAATGTCCGGAATCGGTTTATGACTTACTGCACACCGGGACGCGGCATGATGCGCGCGGTCCAGATTCTCATGTTGTGCGCCGTGGCTGCCTGTGGCCGTACGGATACGGGCCCGGTCGGGGAAGAGCAAGCGGCTGCCGTCGAGAATGTCGAGGCCATGGCGCGCGAGCACGCGGACGACACGGCCGAGCCCAGCGAAGCCGCACTGGCAGAGCCGCAGCGAGAGGTAACGGCAGAGCGTCTCGCGTATGCAGAAGTCGACGATGAGCTGGTCTACGGACATTTCGCGTTTCCGTCAGACATGATCGAGCCGCTTCCGGCCGTCATCATGATCCACGAATGGTGGGGCCTCAACGACAATATTCGCGCAATGGCCGAGCGGCTTGCGGGCGAGGGCTACATTGTTCTGGCGGTCGATCTGTTCAGCGGCGAGGCGGCGACAGATCCCGGGGCGGCCAGGCAGCTGATGCTGCGGGCGGTAGAGAACCGCGACTCCGTCATGTCGAATATCGAGCAGGCGTACGCATTCGTCAGCAAGACGGCAGGCGCGCCGCGCGTAGCTTCCCTCGGCTGGTGTTTCGGTGGCGGCTGGTCGCTCAATACGGCAATGCTGTTTCCGGCGGACCTCGATGCCGCTGTCATCTACTATGGACAGGTGACCGACGACGAAGACAGGCTGCGTCCTGTCGAGGTGCCGATACTGGGCCTGTTCGGGTCAGAGGACCGCGGCATCAAGCTGGAGTCCGTAAGGCGCTTCGAGGGGGCGCTGGAGCGCCTTAGAAAGGATTTCGAGATTCACGTTTACGAAGGCGCCGGCCACGCGTTTGCCAATCCGAGCGGCAGAAATTTCAATGCCGAGTACGCGGAAGACGCGTGGAACAGGACCCTCGGCTTTCTGCGCGATCATCTGGCCGCAGACGCCGGCTAGTCGTCGACAGGCTCCGCTGCCTCGACGGCGGAGCGGATGCAATCTACCCTGATGTCCAGGGCTTCGGCGGCGAACACAATGGACTGTTCTTCGCCCCGCGAGCATCGAAGTGACGCCTGCACTGCCAGCGCGGCAGTGATCAGGACCGACTCGCCTTCGGATGAGGTGTCGATACAGAATTCCCGCAATGCCAGCGGCGCGATCTGTCTTGCCGGAATGCGCATAGCCACATCGACCGTTTTTGCGGCCTGCAGTTCTGCAGCCGGCACGGTCCTGTGCGTGTCCGCGATCGTGATCGATACAGACTCCCGCTGGCCGTTGTTCGCACAGTAGGTCGAGATGCCGACTCGGAACTCGATGTCCGGCAGGCGCACGAGGTTGCGCCCGCTCTGCTGCATGGAGAGTTCGGCCACGGCAGGTTCCGTGTGAATGTCCAGCCTGTCGACTTCGGTAAACACGAAGTACAGGCCCGGCAGCAGTACAAAATGAGTCAGCATGCGGTCGTTCTCCGGCGGCGACGCTACGATTATAGGGAATGGATAAATGGTAATCTGCACACGGACCCGATACCGGGAAGCCCTATGATTCGCAAAGTTGCACATTTGACCTACAAAACCGCGCGCCGCATCGCCGTGCTTACGGTCGGATCGACGGTCGTTCTGCTGGGTATCGTCATGCTGGTTACGCCAGGTCCGGGTCTCGTCGTGATACCGATCGGGCTGGCCATACTCGGCATTGAATTTGCCTGGGCGCGACTCTGGTTGCGCAGGGTACGCGAAAGCATCAGCAATCAAAACACGAAGAATCACGCGAAGCGGGCCGAACACCACCGCAACCGCGTTGAGCGCTAGATAGCCCGGAAGAGGAAAAAACAGGCGCCGGAGTGCTCAATTCGATAGTCGATCAAGCGGGCCGGTCCGACACGGAACGGACTCCGGCGCCCAGGATTAGCGGCAGGGGGTGCCGCCGGACCTTCCTGGTCCTCATTCGCCGGCGATCCCGCCGGCATCGTGCGAGGCGGCTTGCAGACCGGGCAGTTTGGGGGAGAGAGACCCGGTCGCCAGCTACCTCAGGGGGTTCATTCGAACGGCGGGGGCTTCACCCCCGCAGTCCACATCGATGTGCGGTCAGCCATCACGAAATCAAGGGTGGCTGCCGCGGCCGGTCGCTGTTGCCGATTCAGGCAACGGTGGCCGCAGCCGCAAACATGACGCCGAGCAGCACGAGCAGCATGCCTGCCAGCGCAAGTCCTTCCTCTTTATAGTCCTTCATTGCTTTACTCCTTTTGTCAGAGCCGGGTTCCCTCGCGGGCCGGACAGTATCTATTGCCAATACCTAATGCATAAGCCGTGCCAACTTCGAAAAAGCATTAAAAACAGTAAGTTATCGATTCGCCCGCAGTAACGAAAACTCGTAATTTACGAAAACTCGTAACCTGAGTTACGAAATTTCGTATACACTTGCCGGATGAGCAGGAGCGACGATTACCAGTGGCTGTTTCGCAAGGCGCCGGCGATGGCGACCGCGATCGATGAGGACGGCAGGTACCTCGACGTCAATGACGCATTCGAGCGCCGGCTGGGCTATTCGCGCGACGAGATGATCGGGCGGCCGCCGCTCGACTTTGTAACCGCACAAAGCGCGCGGCGCATCGAGGAGGAATTTCGCCCGGCGCTGCGGCGTACCGGAAAACTGGAAAGCAAGCCGGTCAGTTTCGTGGCGAAGTCGGGCGAGATCGTTGACTGTCTCAGTGACGCGATCATCGAATACGATCCCGACGGCCGTTTTCTGCGCACGATCGCCCTGTATGCCGAGATCTCGGACCAGGCCCGCGCCGCGTTCAAGTACCGGGATTTGTACCGCTCGACACCGGCAATGCTGCACACGCTGGATGCCGATGGCCACATCCAGACGGTCACCGACCACTGGCTGCAAAAACTCGGCTACACGCGCGAAGAGGTGCTTGGCCGGCCGGTTACCGACTTCTACAGCGAGGCGGATCGCCGCCGATTTTCCGGTACCCGCCTGCAGGAAGCAATCAATCGCGGGGAATTCACCAATGTCGACCGGCAGATGGTGACCAAAGACGGGCGCGTTCTGGACATCGTCATGTCGTCTATTTCGCACCGTGACAGCAAGGGCAATGTCGACCGGTTGCTGGTGGCCTCGAAAGATGTCACCGAGCGCAAGCGGGCAGAGAGACGCCTTCGCCGCACCCTCGCGGAAAATGCCCGCTTGCGCGAAGAACTGGAACAGGAACGCGATTATCTGCGCGAAGAAGTGAACGTCGCCATGAATCTCGGCCGGATCGTCGGCACGAGCCCGGCCCTGCGGCAGATGCTGAAGGGAGTCGAGGCCGTGGCGGGAACCCCGGCGACCGTGCTCCTGCAGGGAGAGTCGGGCGTCGGGAAGGAACTCGTTGCGCACGCGATCCATGCGCGCAGCCCGCGTTCCGAAGGACCGCTGGTCAAGGTCAATTGCGCGTCCATCCCGAAAGAGTTGTTCGAGAGCGAATTCTTCGGTCACGTCAAGGGAGCATTCACCGGCGCCCACCGCGACCGGGTTGGCCGATTCCAGCTGGCGGATGGCGGCACCATATTCCTCGACGAAGTCAGCGAGATACCGATGGAACTGCAGGGCAAGCTACTGCGCGTGCTCCAGGAGAGCGAGTTCGAGCGCGTCGGTGATGACGTAACGCGATCGGTCGACGTCCGCGTTATAGCAGCGACGAACCGGGACCTGGAAAGGCGGATCGTTGAAGGGCATTTCCGCGAGGATCTGTTCTACAGGCTCAGTGTGTTCCCGATTGACGTGCCGCCATTGCGGGACAGGGGCGACGACGTTATTCAGCTCGCTCAGGAATTTCTCAACGCGACCTGCAAGGATTTCGGGCGTGAGCCGATGACGCTGACCCGCGGACAAGCCAACAAGCTGCGGGCCTATGATTGGCCGGGCAACGTGCGGGAACTGAAGAACGTCATAGAGCGTGCGGTCATACTGTCGCGAGGCAACGTGTTGCGCCTCGAGGCGTCTTTGCCCGGAGCGGCGTCGAACAGCGCCGATGCGACGCCTGATACGCTCGAAGCTCCCGAGCTTCTTACCGAACAGGAGATGCGAGAGTTTCAGAAAAAGAACACGATCGCCGCACTCAAGCAGGCGGACTGGCGCGTTTCCGGGCCGGGAGGCGCTGCCGACCTGCTGGGCATCAAGCCGACGACCCTCGCCGACCGCATCCGAACGTTCGGCATCAGGAAGCCGGGGAGGCGGAGACGCGGATGACGCGCGCGACGATCAATCGCCTGCTGGTGATCGCGGGGATTGCGGGTTTCGCGATCCTGTTACGCACGCTGCCGGTCACGGAATGGCTGGAGCAGCTGGCCCGGCTGAACGAGCAATATCCGGTCGCAGTGCCGGTGGTCTATGTTGTCGCCGTAACGGTTGCCACGGTAGCGCTGTTCCCGGGCTGGATCTCCATGATGTTGGGCGGCTTGCTGTTCGGCCTGCTACCGGGGCTGCCGTATGCGCTCATGGGAATTACCGCAGGCGCGTTCGGCGCATTCCTGGCTGGCCGGGCGCTCGGCCGATCGTGGGTCGAGAAGCGCATGGGCGACAGCCTTAAGCTGCAGGCGCTCGACGAAGCCGTTAATGCGCAGTCGTTCTACATCGTATTTCTGACGCGCTTCGCTATCGTCCTTCCGTTCAACGTACTGAATTACGCGTTCGGCCTGACGCGCGTGAATGCGCCGACCTATGTGGCGGCAACCGCGCTCGGCATGTTGCCGCCGGTGCTCCTGTACGTATATCTTGGGACCCTGGCGGATGATTTCGGCGCAATTCTCGCCGGCGACGTTCGCCCGGCAAGCGGTGCCTACTGGATCGCGGCCATCGCCATCGTCGCCATCGTCGCAATCGTCTGGATCGTGCAACGCGCAGCCAAACGCGCGTTGCGGAAAAAACAACTCGACTAGCAAAAGCCAATTTATGAAGTACAGGCTATTTTTCGGCTTGCTGCTGTTCAGCAGTCTGGTGCCAGTTGCGATGGCGGCGCAGACTGAATTACCGCAGCCGGTCCGCCATATACTCGATATCCGTAAAGTCCCGCACGATTCACTGAGTATTTTCGTCCAGGATGTCGACAGTGGAGAGATCGTCGTAAGCTGGCACGACGACGTGCCGCGCAATCCGGCATCGACGATGAAATTGCTGACGACGCTCGTCGGGCTGGACCTGCTGGGCTCCACCTACAAATGGACCACTGACGTCTTCGCGCTCGGCGAGGTCGACGACGGCCGCCTGGACGGCGATTTGCTGATTCGGGGCGAGGGAGACCCGTTCCTCGTCACCGAGCGCGTGTGGCAGATGCTGCGACTGGTGCGTCAGGCCGGAATCCACGAGATCGACGGCAACCTGTTGATCGATGACAGCTACTTCGAAGTGCCGGTTGACGACCCGGCCGAGTTCGACCGCCAGCCGCTGCGCGCCTACAACGTCGGTCCGAATGCCCTGCTTATGAATTTCAAGGTCGTGCGTTACTGGTTCGAACCCGATCATGATCGAAACGCGGTCAGGGTCTGGGTCGACCCGCCGCTGGAGAACCTGCGCGTCGAGAACGAGCTCGCGCTGCGCCGCGGCTATTGCGGAGGCTATCAGCGCGGGATCACCATCACCGCGAACGAAGCAATTGACAAGATGATTTTCAGCGGCCGCTTCCCCACCGGCTGCAAGAGCTATGCGATGGATCGCACTGCCCTCAGTCACAACGAGTTCACGTACGGCCTTTTCACATCGGTGTGGCGCGAATCCGGTGGTGAATTCAGGGGCGGGTGGATGAATTCGAAGGCACCCGAGGACGCCGAACCCATCGTGTCGTTCGAGTCGTTGCCACTCGCCGAGATAATCTCCCGGGTCAACAAGAACAGCAACAACGTGATGGCGCGGCAGATTCTTTATACCCTGTCCGCCGAAGTACTGGGGCCGCCGGGGACCGAGAGCGGCGGCCGCAAGGTCATCGAGGACTGGCTGACCGACACCGGCATCGAATTTCCGACACTCATGCTCGACAACGGCGCCGGGCTGTCGCGCGAAGCGCGCGTCTCGGCACGGGAGTTCGGCGCCTTGCTGGAGTTCGCCTGGCGCAAGCCCTATATGCCCGAATACCTCGCATCAATGGCGGTGTCCGGGCTCGATGGCACGCTCAGGCGCAAATTCGACGACGCCCACCTGACGGGACAGGCGCACCTCAAGACCGGCTCGCTCGATCACGTCGCGACGATCGCCGGTTATCTGCAGGCAAGCTCGGGGCGGCGCTTCGCCGTCGTGATGCTGCACAACTACGACGACGTGCACCGCGGACCGGGCGAAGAGGCACAGGTGGCCCTGCTGCGGTGGCTTCACGAACAATAAGTGTAAAGACTTCCGACGCTGCTGTAGTAAACTCGCGGCGGGCAAGGGAGAACCAACAATGCGAACAGTGTTTGGGCTGCTCGCGCTGCTGCCGGTTCTGGCAGCCGCCGAGACAGGCTACGTTACCGACCGATTGATGCTCGGGCTGCACCAGGCCGAGGACACCAGCGACCGGCCGTTCCGCTCGCTCGAGAGCGGCACGGAATTCGAGATACTGTCCCGGGACCGGTTGTACGCGCATGTCCGGCTGGCCGACGGTACCGAGGGATACGTCAAGGCGGCCTACGTGGTTTACGAGCCACCCGCCAAACTCATCGTCAACCAGGCGCAGGCGGAAGCCGCGCGACTGACGACGGAACTCGATGAGGCCAAGGCGGCATTTGCCGAGCCGGCGGCGGTAATCGATTCGCTGAAAGCCCAGGCTGCGACGCTGACGTCAGACCTGGAAGCTGCCCGCGCGCGGGTCGACGAACTCCAGGAAGACAACAACCGATACCAGAGCCGCGCGGAGCGCTATAAGTACAGCCTGCCGTACACGTGGGTCGGCGGGGCAATCGGCGTTTGCCTGATCGCGGGTTTTGTCGCTGGCCTGTGGTGGGTGGACCACCGCAGCCGCAAACGCCACGGCGGTATCCGCATTTACTAGGCGCCGGGCTCAGGCGCCGACGACTGTGCGTTTTCCAGCCAGCGTCTCGTCGTCCGAACAACCGCCGCGGACCGGCAGCTCTGCGTCCGCGTATAGCCTGTCGATGTCTTCCTGCGTGCGGGCGCGCCGCATCTCCTCAAGCTGGCCGGCGGTGATGTGTGGCGCAAAAAGCTGCGCGAAGTCCAGCATGTATCGCCGCATGACGGCATCCTTGCGAAACCCGATCCACGTGGTGCTGCGGGGAAACAGGCCCTCGGCTCCTATTGCGGTCAGGTCTTTCCTGTCGTCGCAGTCCTCAGCCATGCTCGCGACGATGCCCACACCGAGCCCCATGCGGACATAGGTCTTGATAACGTCCGCGTCGCGCGCCGTAAAAACGACATCCGGCTCGAGCCCCTCGTTGGAGAATGCCTTCTTGAGGGATGATTGCCCGCCGAAACTGAAGACGTACGTGACGAGCGGGTACTTGGCCAGATCGTGCAATGTCAGTTTGCGGTTCAGCTTTGCCAGCGCGTGGTCGTTGGGAACGAGAATCTTCCGGTCCCAACGGTAGCTCGGCACCAGCAGCAGGTCGGCGAACAACTCGCGCGACCCGGTAGCAATCGCGAAATCGATTTCGTTGGCGGCGACCATGTCGGCTATCTGCTCGGAAGTACCCTGGTGCAGGTTCAGGCTGACACGCGGGTAGCGCTTGCGAAATTCCCTGACGACGTCAGGCAAGACGTAGCGCGCCTGTGTATGCGTGGTCGCGAGGGATAGCGAGCCTTCTTCTTCGTGGTAGTAATCGGATGCGAGGCTGCGGATGTTCTCCACCTCCTGCATGATCAGGCGTGCCCGCTCGATCACCTGTTCCCCGGCCGCAGTGATGCCGCCGAGGCTCTTGCCCTTGCGAACAAACAGCTGCAGCCCGAGTTCCTCCTCGAGGAGCTTGAGCTGTTTGCTTACGCCAGGCTGGGACGTGTACAGGCGCTCGGCAGCCGCGGTGATGTTCAGCCCGTTGTCGGCGATCGCCAGCAAGTATTTGAGTTGTTGTAGTTTCATCCGGGCTACATGATCGCCTGCGATGTCAGACTATGACCGCGCTTATCCGGGTTCGTTTCCGAAACCGCCGCAAATAATGCATTTGTCCAGGATTTTGCGATGGCCGAAAAGCCGCTGGCGTTGCGCAAACAAACCGTCAATTTCCCTGAATACTTATAACACAAAGGCATAATGATCCGGGCCGGCGGTTTTCGCCGGGATTGATGCAAGCGATATGATTTCTGCTATACAACAGGGCACCGGCTCAACAACGAGGAATAATAGGGGATGATCTACGACAACATTCTGCAGACTATCGGTAACACCCCGGTTGTGCGCCTCAACCGCATGGCCCCGGATAACGTGGAGATCTACGTCAAGGTCGAATCGTTCAATCCAATGGCGTCCGTCAAGGACCGTCTCGCCTTCGCAATCATCAATGATGCGGAAGAGGCCGGGGACCTTGCGCCCGGCCAGACAGTCGTGGAAGCGACCTCCGGAAACACCGGCATTGCGCTGGCAATGGTCTGTGCCGCCACCGGCCACCCGTTCGTAGCAACAATGGCAGATTCGTTTTCCGTCGAGCGGCGCAAGATCATGCGTGGCCTCGGTGCAAAGGTGATTCTCACACCCGCTGCCGAGCGCGGTTCGGGCATGGTGAAGAAGGCCGAGGAACTCGCGGCGGAGCACGGCTGGTTCCTGGCGCGGCAGTTCGAGAACCCCTCCAACCCCGAGTATCACGCCAGCACCACGGGCCCCGAGATCTTGCTCGATTTTGCGGGCAGGCGGCTGGACTTCTGGGTAACGGGATACGGCACGGGCGGCACGATGTCGGGCGCCGGCCGAACCATCAAGGCGGCCCGGCCCGAGGTGACCATCGTGGCAACCGAGCCAGCCGGGGCCGCACTTCTGAAGGGAGACGACTGGAACCCGCACAAGATCCAGGGCTGGACGCCGGACTTCATCCCCGGCGTTCTGGATCGCGGGATATTCGACGAGTTAATGACCGTAACGGACGAACGTGCCATCGAAGTCGCGCGCGAGCTGGCGGCGAAGGAAGGCATCTTTGCGGGCATATCGGCAGGCGCAACACTGGCCACGGCGCTCGACGTGGCAGAAGCCGCGTCCGATCGCTCGGTCATCCTTGCGATGCTTCCCGACACCGGGGAGCGCTACCTGTCGACGCCGCTGTTCGAAGGCGTCGAAGAGGGATCCGACGACGCGTGGCTCGCCGCCCTCTGAGCGGCCGAAACCCAACCCTCGCGGCCCGGTTCCGGGCCGCGGATGGGCGTTGTGGCACAAACCTGGCCGGGCGTTCAAAGAAAAGCCGGATTGCGCGGCCGCAATCCGCGTAATCAACTGAATCGACACGAAAAATAGTTTCACCTGAGACGTGAATCACAGCCTGCTGACGCCGTCGATGGCATGGTGGTCGATCCGAAACGAACCGTAACGGAACCAGCCTTGGCAGCGGATATTTACAGCCTCTCGACAAAAAGAAGCATCGGAAAAGCCGCAGACCTGCTGCAGTCGCTGGTGCCCCGTGCACAATGTTTCTGCTTCTACAGCCTCGACCGCAGCTGCGTCTGGAGCAGCGACGGCGTCGACGACTACGAAGTCAACGAATTCATCGCCGAGCTGCACGCCGATATCCTGATCGGCGAACACCCGGAGGCCGAGTTCGTGCGGCGCACGTTGAAGTCCGGTCGAACTTTGCTCGTATTGCCCGTCTTGCTCGACGACGGCACGGTACTCGGATTCCTGGTTACCGTGTTCTCGCGAAATGCCGGCAAGTCGTCCTGGTTCAATCCGAGCCTGCTGGCCGACATTCTCGCGCCGGCGGTAGCGATCATCGGGGAAGGCCTGAGTGTCGATCGCGAGCTCAAGGACGCCTTGGAGCACGGCAAGGACATCGAAAATGAACTCAAGCTGGTCTACGAAGTCGACGAAAAAATCCACGGCCAGTCGCGCAGTCACGCCGGCCTTGCGCAGCTCGTCGGCCAAAGCGGCCGATTCCTCGGCATCGCCTACAGCGTCCTGCTCATGCCCGCCAAGCGCATTCGTATCAGCGCGACGCATTCGAGCTGGAAAAACGTCAATCGCAAGGTGCTCGATCGCTACCTGATCGGCCAGATGTTGCCCAAACTGGAAGGCAAGCGGTCCCCGGTCGTTTTCGAGATTCCGGCGGTCGAAGGCGGCGAGACGCTCGCTGATCAGGGCTACCAGACTCTTCTCTGCCCCGTCATGGATCAGCAGGGTAATGTCGAGGGCATGCTCGCGCTGCTCGGCCGGGTCAACAATGAGCCCTTCAATACGGCGCATCGGCGTTTCATGTCGCACATCGTGCGCAAAGTCGCGTACGTCATCGAGAAGTCCTTCGACGCGATGACGGGGCTGATGAACCGCTCCGGATTCGAGGCCCAGATGCACGAAGCATGGAAAAGCCTGGAATCCAGCGACGACGCGCACCAGCTGATTTATTTCGACCTCGATAACCTGCAGCTCGTAAATGACACGTTCGGTCGCAGGGCCGGCGACGAGGTCATCATGCGATTCGCCCGCTTGCTCGACGATGACCTGCCGCGCAGCGCGGTGCTGTCACGACTTACCGGCGACGACTTCTGCATCCTGCTGACGCACGCGAATGCGGAGCAGGCTCTGCAGCTGGCTAACGAGGTGCGGGAGAAAGGACAGTCGCTGCGTTACCTCGAGGGCGACAGGTCGCTACAGATAACCATCAGCATCGGCGTCGCCGACTTCACCCGCAACTCACGCGACGAGGGTGCTTCACTCACGGCAGCCCGCATGGCCTGCGAGGCGGCAAAGGATCATGGCCGCGATCGCATCGAGGTTTACGACGAACAGAACCACAGCATCATTCGACGCCACGACGACATGCAGCTCGTGGCGCAGATTCAGCAAACCCTGGATTCCGACGGCTTTGCATTGATGGCGCAGCCGATATCGAGCTTGACGGGCAATTGCGACGTGCCGCGCTACGAAGTTCTCCTGCGCATGAGGGACGACGACGGCAGCGCCGTGCCGTCCTCCGCGTTCTTTTCCGCAGCCGAGCGTTACCAGTTGATGCCGCAAGTCGATCGCTGGGTCGTCTCAAAGACGATTGCGAGTCTCTCGAAGAATGTCGACGTCGTTAGCGACACTGGAGCCGTCTTTTCAGTGAATCTCTCCGGCCAGTCGCTCTCCGATGACGACATACTCCAGTTCATAGAGGAAGAGATTGCTGCAGCCGGCCTGCACGCCACGTCGCTGGGTTTCGAAGTCACCGAGTCGGCTGCCGTGTCCAACCTGAGTAAAGCGCAGCAGTTCATCGGAGCGCTGCACGCGCACGGCTGCAGCATAGCGCTGGACGATTTCGGTGCGGGCCTCAGTTCGTTCGCCTACCTCAAGAATTTTGCTGTCGACATTCTCAAGATCGACGGCGGCTTCATCCGCGACATTGCCGATAACCGGATTTCGGAATCGATGGTTGCTGCCATCACACAGGTTGCGAAGGTCATGGAGCTGGAAACGGTCGCCGAGTACGTCGAAAATGACAAGACACGCAAGCTTGTCGCGAAACTGGGGGTTCATTTCGCGCAGGGTCACGCAATCGGCATGCCGCTGCCGCTAGAAGACGTGCTGGCAGAGCTGGCCGTTCGGGTGAGAGAGTCGACCGCCTGATTCAGAACACGCCGGCTTCGAGTCCGGCAGCCATGGTCATGCCCAGCTCCTCGCATTCAACGAGGCGCGCGTTGTCGAATTCGCCCGCGATAAGCACCGGCTCCTGAACTTCCCTCACCGACAGTCCCTTGAGAATGCGTTGCATGCTGGTGATCGCGCCGACGCCGTCGTTGCCCGCACGCACGAACAGTGCGTAGGGGCGGCCGTCTATCGTGTCCACGCAGTCGTAGAAGCTGCGGTCGAGGAAATATTTCATGGCGCCGCTCATGTAACCGAAATTCTCCGGCGTGCCGAGTATGAAGGCGTCGCACCAGAGCAGGTCGCCAGCCGTCGCCTCGAGGGCGGTGCGGGCTCGCACGTCGACGTTGGTGATATCGGGATGCTGCGCGCCGCGAATGACCGCGTTCGCCATTTGTGCCGTCGTGCCCGACTGCGAGTGATAGACGATCAGCAGGTGCTTTTTTGCAGACATGGCTCTTTGCCTGATGCTGTGGAAATACAGTTTATCGCGATGGTGGCTGCACTTTCGCTAGACTGCAGGCGATGGCAATTGATGTACACAGGCTCGATGAGCTACCGGAGGCATTGCGTCCGGTGGTGGCCCGCTGGTATGCAAGGCTCGAGGAAATGCACGGCGGCATCGACCTGGCGGCAGACGTCGAAAATCAGCTGTTGCGCGTTGTCGCCGTCAGTGAGTTCGCGGGCAATGCGCTGCTGCGAGACTGGCAGTACTGGCGGCGCCGGCTGGAACAGTTCGCATCGCCCCCCGATCCGGAATTACTGAACAGGTTCGCCGATGAGCTGGCCGCCAGCGAGGCGGGCATTGACGACGTCAAGTCGCGACTGCGCCGATTCCGCCATCGCTACATGCTGCACGTGCTGTGGCGCGAGGTCGCCGGCACGGCCGAACTGGCCGAGACAATCCAGGTGCTCTCGGCGCTCGCCGATCGACTCCTTGCCGCCGCGGGCGGCTACGCGGGGAGACAGCTCGAAAATCGCTTCGGCCGCTTCAGGGACCGCGAGGGCGCACCAGTGCCCCTGGTGGTGCTGGCGATGGGCAAGCTCGGCGGGGGCGAGCTGAACTTCTCGTCCGACATCGACATCGTGTTCCTGTATCCGGCGGACGGAGAAAGCGACGGTCCGCGCGCTCTGAGCGGCCAGCAGTACTTCACGCGCCTCTCGCAGTTCATCGTCGCGCTCCTGGACGAGCGCACGGCCGATGGCTTCGTGTTTCGTGTCGATACGCGTTTGCGGCCGTTCGGCGACAGCGGGCCGCCGGTTACGAGCTTTGCGGCGCTCGAATCCTACTTGCTGCAGCACGGCCGCGACTGGGAGCGCTACGCCTACATCAAGGCGCGGATCGTCGGTCAGGCGCCGCCGCCCGCCGTCGCCGACGAGCTCTTCAAAAACCTGGTGGTGCCGTTCGTGTATCGCCGTTACCTGGATTACGGGGTTTTCGAATCGCTGCGCGAGATGTACGCGCTGATCGTCGCCGAGGTCCAGCGGCGCGACCTCGCAGACAACGTCAAGCTCGGGCCGGGCGGGATTCGCGAAATCGAGTTTATCGTGCAGTCCATGCAGCTCGTTCGCGGCGGCAATCGCGAGGAACTGCAGGAACCATCGTTATTGCGCGTGCTGCCCGCGCTCGAAGGCAGCCGCGGGCTGGAGCGCGCCGCGGTGACGCGGCTTCGCGAGGCCTACGTGTTTCTGCGGCGCCTCGAGAACTTTATCCAGGCGATGCGCGACCAACAGGTTCACGACCTGCCGACGGACGACGTCGACCGCGATCGCCTGTGCGTTGCGATGGGTTACGCAGACTGGGGGTCCCTGGCCCGGGATCTCGACAGGCATCGCCACAACGTCACGCGCGAGTTCGAAGCGATTGCTCTCCGGGGCGGCGACGCGGACGCCGAGAGCGAACTCGAGCAGCGCCTTGCAACGCTCTGGAACAGCGATGCTTCCGAACAGCAGTGGGCGGCCGAGTTCTCCGGGCAAAAGGATGCAGATACCCTCGCCGAATCCCTGGTGGCCTTCCAGCGCGCGCCGTCGACGCTGAAAATCGATGCGATATCACTGCAACGCCTGCAGCGCTTCATGCCGCGCCTGCTGGCGCAGGTGGCCCAGAGCGACGAACCGCGCGTCGCGCTGGAAAGGACATTGTCGGTTGTCGATCGGATCCTCCGCCGCAGTGCGTACGTCTCGCTGCTCAACGAAAACCGGCTCGCCACACGCCGCCTGGTGCAGTTGTGCGAGCGTAGTTCCTACATCGCGGCACAGATCGCGCGATATCCTGTCCTACTCGATGAGTTGCTGGAGCCGCGCGTTGAGACCGAGCGGATAGAGAAAGCCGAGTTCGAGGCCGAGCTCGAAAGACGCCTTGCGCATCTGGAGGCGTCCGACACCGAGGCCCGGATGGAGGCGCTCGCGCAGTTTCAGCGCGCCAGCCTGTTCCGTATCGCGGTAGCGGATTTCAGCGGGGCATTACCCATTATGAGGGTCAGTGACAGCCTGACCTTCCTCGCAGAAGCGGTGCTGGACTACGCGATGGAATCCGCGTGGCTCGATCTGACCGGCAAGCACGGCGCGCCGCACTACGAGACCGACGGCGAACGGCATGCCGCCGGCTTCGGCATTATCGCGTACGGCAAGCTCGGCGGCCTCGAGCTGTCTTATGGTTCGGACCTCGATCTCGTGTTCCTGCACGATTCGAGGGGCAGCCGGCAGGTGACCGACGGCGAAAAGCCGCTCGACAATGCGATGTTCTTCGCACGCCTTGTCAGGCGGCTGGTGCACTTCCTGACGACCCAGACCAGTTCCGGCGTAATGTACGAGATCGATACGCGCCTGCGGCCCGAAGGCCGCAAAGGGGTCCTGGTCACGAGTACCGACGCATTCGAGCGCTACCAGGAGCAGAACGCCTGGACGTGGGAGCACCAGGCGCTGCTGCGGGCGCGGCCCGTCGCCGGCAGCCTCGCAGTGGCAAAGGACTTCGAGCGCATCCGCGCGCAGACGCTGATGTCGCGCATCAGACTCGCCGCGTTACGGGATGATGTCGTTACCATGCGCGCGCGCATGCGCAAGGAACTGGATCGCGGCGAGGCCGGGCGTTTCGATCTCAAGCACGGCCGCGGTGGCATCGGCGACATCGAGTTCATCGTGCAGTACCTGGTACTTCGCAGCGCCCGCAATTACCCGGCAGTCATTCGCTTCAGCGACAACATACGCCAGATCGCCGCGCTCGCCGCCGTCGGCCGGCTGGACGTGCAGACGGCAGCCCGGCTGCAGCACGCCTACAGGGAGTTCCGGCGCCGCCTGCATCATCTCAGCCTCAACGACCGCCCGCCTTTTGTCCGGGATGATGAGTTGCTCGCCGAGCGGGACCTTGTCGTCACGGTCTGGCAGCGGCACCTCGGCGGGCGAGGGTCGTAGCAGGCAGTACCGGCGACAGCGTATAATTGCCACCCCTGAATCAATGCAACGGGACCGTCAGTGGCAGTCAGAGCAGGCACCGTCGACCAGAACCTGATACCGGCAAACGCGGAGCATCGTTACGCCGTGCGGCAGGACGATCTGCCGTTGTCATGTCCCATGCCGGGCATGTACCTCTGGAATTCACACCCCAAGGTCTACCTGCCCGTGCAGGAGACGGGGGAGGCGAAGTGCCCCTATTGCGGGGCACTGTACTATCTCGAGCAGCACGACTAGCGTCGTCGCGCTGAGGAACTGAGCCATGTACGTAGTGACCGGCGGTGCCGGCTTCATCGGCAGCAACCTCGTCCGCGCCCTCATAGAGCACGGTCACGACGACGTGGTCGTCGTCGACGATCTGGAAGACGGTCACAAGTTCGTCAACATCGCGGACCAGCCGATTGCCGATTACCTCGACAAAGACGAGTTCATAGCGCGTCTGGATTCCGATCCGGCACTTGGCGCCTCCGTCTCCGCAATCCTGCATCAGGGGGCGTGCTCCGAGACGACCGAGTGGAACGGCCGCTACATGATGCGCAACAATTACGGCTATTCGCAGCGCCTGCTGCATTTCTGTCTCGACAGGAAGATCCCTTACCTCTATGCCTCGTCGGCTGCGGTGTACGGCGCGTCGCAGGCATTCGCGGAACATGCCGACAATGAATTACCGCTGAACGTTTACGGTTACTCGAAGCTGCAGTTCGATCGTTACGTGCGCCGTGTCGCGGCGAGGCCTGAGAGCCAGGTCGTCGGCTTGCGGTATTTCAACGTCTATGGGCCCCGCGAACAGCACAAGGGCTCCATGGCCAGCGTCGCGTTTCATTTCAATAACCAGGTCATTGCCGACGACGAGGCGCGCCTGTTCGAGGGTTCCGGCGGTCATGGTGACGGCGAACAGCTGCGGGACTTCGTCTACGTGGACGATGTCTGCGCCGTAAATCTCTGGTTCCTCGAAAACCCGGGCGTTTCGGGCGTGTTCAATGCCGGCACCGGCAAGGCGCAGACCTTCAATGACGTCGCCAAAGCCGTGATCGGCTGGCACGGTCATGGTCGCATCCGCTACATACCGTTTCCGGCGCATCTCGAAGGTGCCTACCAGAGCTATACGCAGGCGGATCTCACTCACCTGCGCGACGCGGGCTGTGACGTCGGGTTCCGGCCGGTCGAAGACGGGGTCAGGGACTACCTGGATCAGCTTGCCGGCTGAGCCAGTGACCGCGCCTGCAACACTGATCGTCGGGCCCTCCTGGGTCGGCGACATGGTGATGGCACAGGCGCTGTTCATCCTGTTGAATGAACGCCGGCCCGAAGCGGCGATAGACGTGCTGGCGCCAGGGTGGTCGCTGCCGATCGTCGCACGCATGCCGGAGGTTCGCCGGGGGATCGCCGCTGAAACGGGGCACGGCGAGCTGGGCCTCGGCAAGCGCCGGCGCATCGGCTACGGGCTGCGCGAGGAAGGCTACGAGCGGGCGATTGTCCTGCCGCGCTCACTGAAGTCGGCTCTCATTCCCTGGTTTGCGCGCATACCGCAGCGTACCGGCTTTCGCGGCGAGTCCCGCTACGGACTCATCAACGACGTGCGGCCGTTCGACCAAACCGTTCTCGACCAGACCGTGAAACGCTTCGTTGCGCTCGGCCTGGAGCCCGACGAGGCGTTGCCGACGGTCCCGTTCCCGTCGTTGACGATCGACCGACAGAAGCAAGGCAAAGTGATGGAGTCACTCGGTATCGTTACCGAAAGGCCCGTGATCGCGATGATGCCCGGCGCCGAATACGGTCCTGCGAAATGCTGGCCGCTGGACTATTTTTCCGCGCTGTCCGCGCTGCTCGAAAAAGAGGGTTACGACGTCTGGGTACTGGGTTCCGACAAGGATGCGCCCGCCGGCGAGCGCATCGCGTCGGGGAGTGCCGCGCGTAACCTGTGTGGCCGGACTTCGCTGGAAGACGTCATCGACCTGCTGGGTTACGCGGAACAGGCGATCAGCAACGATTCGGGGCTGATGCACGTTGCGGCCGCCGTTGGTACTCACGTGCACGGTATTTACGGGTCCTCGTCGCCGGAGTTCACGCCGCCGCTCACGAGTGAGCGCGATATCCACTGGCTCCACCTCGACTGCAGCCCCTGTTTTGAGCGAACCTGCCCGCTCGGGCACCTGCGCTGCCTGAAGGAACTGACCGTAGCGCGACTGCACAAGGCGGTCCAGGAAGCCCATAGCGGGTAAATTGCTGCTAAAGTGCGCGAAAAGTAGTTAATTTCGCCTAAGATGTAATCTGTATAGCAATTTCGATTTTCGCTGACGGTTTACGGCCCCAAGTGAAATGCACCGAAGTTCTTGTGAAAATCGATTAAAAGCCTACAAATTCGGCAATAATGCAAGAAATGGGGAAATAGCCGGAAATTGTCGATGTGGGTCAACCAATCGGGAATGATGGATTACGGCCAAACCGGTGTTCGAACAGGCTCGGAGAAGGGGAAAAAATCCGAATGTCTTTTAAAAAGTAAAGAAATGTCGATAAAAGTGCCAAAAATAGCTATATCGTGGAAAGCACCTTCCGGGCATCGTCAGGTGTGATTCTGGCACCGGAATGCCGGGAAAATAGCCCTTAAATTCGTCTAACGTCTAAAAAATTCGTCAAATTTGCCGATAACATCGCTCGTGGTGATCAGCTCCATCGCATCCGGATGCCGCACCCGCTGGCCCCATCGCAGATCGGCCACCGGCTTGCCGAGGTAGCGTTCCGCCGCATCCGGGTAGCGATTGACGCACAGGTTGCGGGACAGGTACGGGCCCGTGCGATCCGGGTTCGACGTGGCGTACAGGCCGATGACCGGCGTCCCGGCCGCGGTGGCCATGTGCGCCGGACCGGAGTCCGGGCAGACGACGACGTCGGCGGCGGCGATCAGGGCGAACAGCTGTTTGAGCGACGTCTGGCCGACCAGGTCCGTAGCGCCCGCCTGCTGCGCAATGAGCCGGGCATACTCTTTTTCCAGTGACGAGTTTCCGCCCGTCAGCAGGACGTTCGCCTGCAGGCGGTCACGCAGATACCGTGTCACCGTGACGAAGCGCTCGACCGGCCAGTTTCTGAAGTTGCGGCTTCGCTGGCTGCTGCACGGGCTGATGATTACCGTCCGCGGTCCGGCATACTGTTGCGCAAACGCCCGCTCGGGATCGCCGACCGGAACGTCCCAGCGCAACTCCGTCGGCTGCGCGCCGATATGACGCGCAAAACCCATCATTGCTTCGAGCGCGTGTTCTCCGGTTGCTGCCGGGATCCGTTGATTGGTGAACAGCCACTGGAAGTCGCGCGCGCGGGCCGTGTCGAAACCGAGCCTGAGCGCGGTGGGTAGGTTGCGGCAGAGCAGGTTGGCGCGCATTGAAGCATGCATGCACAAGGCCACGTCGAAGCGCCGGCCCGACAAGCCCCGGCTCACCTCCCGGTAGGCGCCCAAGCCTTTGGCTTTATCGAAGGTGATAAACTCGATGTCTCGTATATCGCCCAACAGGGTTGCTTCGGTCTTGCCGATGACCCACGTGATGCGGGCGTCGGGCCAGTTGTCCTGAAGATTGCGTATGACCGCGAGCGCGTGGCAGGTGTCGCCGATCGCCGAGAGCCGAAGAACGCAGATTTCTTCGGGCGCCGAGTTTGCGAACAAGTGAGACAAGTCGATAACAAGGGACGGAACCGTTGACCGAAACCGTCGAGAAGACCGCGACCGGCGCCATCCTATACGATAAGGCCATCATCAACCAGATTTCCGAAGACCGCTTCAAGCCTGGCGGCTGGCTGCATTCGGAACCGCTGACGGGATCGCACGGCTCCGGTGGGCGCGGCAATACGATGTACGTCGGCAACATCCCGCGGCAGTTCGTGCTGCGGCACTTCATGCGCGGCGGACTGATCGGCAAGCTGGTTCGCGATCGCTACGTCTGGACCGGCGAGGACAATACGCGGTCGTTCGTCGAGTGGCGGCTGCTCGCCAAGCTGGCCGTGAGCAACCTGCGCGTACCCAGGCCGGCCGCCGCTCGCTACTGCCGGTACGGCCTCACCTACACGGCCGACATCATCACGGTGCGCATTCCCGAAGTGCACCCGTTGTCGCAATACATCGCGCTCCGGTCCCGCGACGAGGCGTTCTGGCACGCAACCGGCGCTGCGATTCGCGAGTTTCATGCCTGCGGCGTTTATCATGCCGACATGAACGCCTATAACCTGCAGGTCGACTCTGCGGGGAGGCTGTGGATGCTCGATTTCGATCGTGGCCGACTCTTGCCGCCGGGCGCCTGGCAGCAAGAGACGCTGCGCCGGCTGCATCGGTCGCTCGTCAAGATAAAGACCCTGGATCCCCGCGTGCATTTCGACGAGGGCAACTGGGAGACCTTGCTCGAAGGCTATTTCAGCGAATCCAGATCGCCGTAGTAGTCGTTGTAGCCTTCCGGCAGGTTCTTGAACTTGCGGTGTATCCAGAGGTATTGCTCGGGACAGCTGCGAATGTGGTCCTCCAGCACGCGCAGGTATTTGCGCGTGTCTTCGGCGGGGTCGTCACCCGGAAAGTCCTCGAGCGGCGGCAGGATCGTGTGCACGTAGGAGCCGTCGTCGAGCCGGCGCGGGAAGAACGGCAGCGTGACTGCATCGCCCAGGCGTGCGAGCGTCGACGTCGCTGTCGTGTGCATCGCGGGCACACCGAAGAACGGAATGACTGCGGCACCCTTGCGATCATAACTCTGGTCGGGTGCGTACCAGACCGGCCGGCCCTTGCGCAGCTTGCGCACCATCAGCTTGATATCGCGCTTTTCGATCGTCTCGTTTGCCGAGCGCTCCCGGCCTGTGCGCTGCAGCTCCGTGATGAATTCGCTGCGGTTCTTGCGGTAGACAGCATCGAAAGGCGGGCAGTTCATCGCGAGCAGCCGTCCCGAGATTTCGAGCGTCGTAAAATGAGCGCTCAGCAGGATCACACCTTTGCCGCGGTCGAGCGCCCGTTGCAGGTGCTCCAGGCCGTCGAGACGCGCAATCTTCAGATGCCTCCGGTCGCTGGCCCAGCGCCCGAGGCCCATCTCGATCAGCGACATGCCGAGTGCCTCGAAATGCCGCGACGCCAGCGCATCCCGCTCCTGCGGCGTCAGCCCGGGGAAACACAACTCTATGTTGCGGCGGACGACGGCGCGGCGAGTCGCCGCAAGCCGCTCGGCGATCCTGCCGAGAACGCGGCCGACCGCAAGCGCCGCACGGTGCGGCAGCAGGCACACCAGGCGCAAGGCGGCCATGCCGAGCCAGGTCGGCCAGTACCGGGGTGTCCAGAAACGATGAAGTGGCTTGCGTTCGTCGCTCATTCAGGGGATGAGCTTAAGCGAAAATACGATCCGGCCCTACTCTTATTCCGACATGCCGTCGACGTAATCGTCGCTCTTCCCCTGGTCTTTCTGCGCAACGGGTGTCTCTGCCTCACCCACGGGTGCCTCGACGGTCGCGATGCCGACGTGAAAGGCGGCGAAACCGGGCATGACGACCTGGTTGCGGGCCATGCCGATAATGCGGCCGGAATAGGGTGACCGTACCTCACTGCGCGCGTTGCTCATGGGGTCGGTGATGGTGCCGAGCAGGTCGCCTTCGGCTACGGTGCTGCCGAGACTGACGTCGGCGAGGAGGATGCCGCCGCTGTCGGCACGTACCCAGGAGGACCGGTAGTAGACGGGTTCCGGATCGCTCCAGAGGCGCAGCTTGCGCTGCATGCCGATGGTGCTGATCAGCGTCTCGATGCCCTTGACGCCGTGCCGGACTTCATTGAGCTCGAGTACCGACGGCCCGCCCGCTTCGAGCGTCACGGCGGGTATGCCGGCCTGCGTCGCAGCGTAGCGCAAGGTGCCGATCGCCGGCGTACTGTGCAGGATAACCATGCCGCCGAGGCCCTGCGTCAGCGTGACGACGTCGGGATTGCGCAGGTCCGCGCGGATCTGGGGCAGGTTGGCTCGTTCGAACGAGCCCGTGTGCAAATCGATAAGTGCGTCGCAATGCGCGACGACATTGGTGAAAAACGAATGCGCAATGCGTGCCGCGGCACTGCCTGTCGGATTGCCGGGGAAATAACGGTTCAGGTCGCGGCGATCCGGCAGGTAACGCGAGCCGCGCCGGAAGCCCTGTACGTTGACGATGGGAACCCCGATGATCGCGCCCGACAATTTATCGGGGTTGATGTCATGCAGTACCCGGCGCACCATCTCGACGCCGTTGAGCTCGTCACCGTGCACTGCCGCGGTAAGGCACAGGTTCGGCCCCGGCAGCGCGCCGTTGATGGCGAGGACAGGTGTCGACACGGGGACGCCCTCAAAAAGCTCGGTTGCGGACCACGACAGCCGCATGGACGTGCCCGGCGGAATGCTGGTGCCGAGAAGTTCGAGCGGTTCCGCGCGTCCCTCCGCCGACGTTACGGCTTCCGCGAGCGGTACGTCATGCGCATGACTCGGCACGGCCTCGACGAATTCCTCGACAGCGGCCGCAACTTCGCTGGAACGCGAATCGGCATCCTCTGTCGTATCGTCACGGATGTCGGTACCGTTGTCGGCCGGGTCGACGGCCACCTCGCCCGCCAGGGACCAGCCACCAACGCTCGCCAGCAGCAGGCCGGCGGCGAGCGCAGACAGGATTTTCTTGAGAGCGTGAATGGTCATGATCGGGAAAGGGCAATCCGGCTGCCGCCGCGCGGCAATTTGCCGCGGCCGGCAAAGCTCTTTAGCATCGCCAGAAGATACGCTGATTTCCTTGTTTTTTCTGTGAACTAATCAAGAATTTGCGATTGAAACTTGAACTGAACTAAATGGCAAGAAAAAGACGATATTTGACCCTTTTGGCGCTGTATCTGGGCCTTACGGCACTGCCTGCCCATGCAGAAGAGACCTTTCCGCTGCCCGAAGAATTACAGCCCGACGTCGATTTCTGGGTGTCGATATTCACCCGTTACGGTACCGACGAGGGCGTATTGCATGACAATCGCAATCTTGCGGTGGTGTACGAGCGCATCGATATACCGGCCGGAATCAGCCGCAAGGAGCGTAACCGGCGCGTAAAGAAACGCCGTAATGCCCTGATTCGCATACTGCGGAATCTCGCGGACGGCAAACGCGACAACCCGAGCGCCGAAGCGGCTCGCGTGCTCGCGCTGTGGCCGGCGGACGTCAGTAACGACACGCTGCGCGCCGCAACGAAACGTATCCGCTTCCAGCAGGGACTGTCCGACCGGTTTCGTGAAGGCTTGCGGCGATCGGGGCGGTGGCGCGATTTCATCGCAACAGAATTCGCAGCGCTCGGGGTGCCATTCGAACTTGCCGCGCTGCCGCACGTGGAGTCTTCGTACAACCCGGATGCGCGCTCCCACGTCGGTGCCTCGGGCATCTGGCAGTTCACGCGCAGCACGGGCCGGCGTTTCATGCGCGTCGATCACGTCATCGACGAGCGCAATGATCCCTTCGCGGCAACGCGCAGTGCCGGCCAGCTGCTTGCTTACAATTACTCCATCGCCGGTAACTGGCCGATGGCGATCACCGCCTACAACCACGGTCTCGCCGGGGTACGGCGGGCCATGCGAATCCACGGTGACAACGCCTACGTCGACATCTTTCGCAGCTACAACGGCCGCACCTTCGGCTTCGCATCGCGCAATTTCTATCTTGCGTTTCTCGCTGCAAAGGAAGTTGACCAGAACCCGGAACATTATTTTCCCGGTGTGGTCCGGGAGTCGCCGACTGCGTATGCCGAGCTGAAGCTGCCCGACTATGTCCCGGCGGAAGACCTGGCGAGCGCGCTGGGCGTGTCGCCGCGACATATCGCCAAACACAACCCCGCGCTGCAGCCCACGGTGTGGGAGGGCAGCAAGCACCTGCCGCGCGGCTATACCGTGCGTTTACCCGAGAGCATGCTGAAGCATCCGGCGGATACGCTGCTGGCCGCCGTGCCGGGCGACAAGTGGCGGACCGAACAACTGCCGGACCTGTTTCATACCGTGGCGCGCGGCGACACATTGTCCCAGCTCGCCGAACGTTACGATACGAGGGTGTCGACGCTTGTCGCGCTGAACGGCCTCGGCAGCCGCCACCGGATCCGGGCCGGGCAGAAGTTACGGTTGCCCGCCGCGGGCCCGGCGCCCGAAGTGGTCGCGGTGGCGAGTGTTGCGCCGGCGCAGCCGGAGCCAGAGCCGGTCGAGCCGGAAGCGATCGCGGAAGCGGTGCCGCAGGTCGAAGAGCAGGAGCCCGCGGCGCTTGCCGGGGACCTGGCCGCTACCGTCGCGAGTACCGTGCAAACTGCGCTGCTGTCCGATCCGAGTGACTACACGGTCGCGGAGGACAACACCATCGAAGTGCAGCCGCTCGAGACGCTCGGCCACTACGCGGACTGGCTGGGGCTGCGGACGCAGCGCCTTCGCGACATAAACGGCTTTGCGTTCCGCACGCCGGTCGAGGTCGGCCAGCGGATAAAGCTGGAGTTCGCGGACGTCGACGTTACAAGCTTCGAAAGCCTGCGCGTCGCCTATCACCGCAGCCAGCAGGACGGCTTCTTCCGCAAGCACATCATTACGGGCGTCCGGGAGCACACCATCCGCCGCGGCGAGTCGGTGTGGATCCTGTCGCTGCGCGAGTATGACGTACCGATCTGGCTGTTCCGGCAATACAACCCCGGGCTGGACCTGCACCGGATTACACCCGGTATGACGGTGCGGTTCCCGGTGCTCGTGTCGACCGAGCCGTCCTGATGGACGATCGCGTCCGACTCACTGCGATCAGAGTATTGCCCCTGTTGCTGCTGACTGTTGCCGCCGCGGCGTGGTTCAGCGATGTGCAGCAGGGCGGGCCTTATGTGCTGCGCAACCTGCTGCCGCCTGCCGTGTTGCTGCTGCTCGCGACGATCACCGTGTGGCGTGGCGACGGCACCTGGACCGGCAGGGGCTGGCGCTGGCCGCTGGGACTCGTCGGGTTTGCGATTCCGGCGCTCGGCCTGTCCGTCTACCTGCACTATGCATACTCGGTCAATCTGAACGGCATGTTCGATGACGCAGAACAACCCGCGCGCGTATTCCGCTTCCTGCCGGCCTACACGCTGGTCGCTGGCGGCATCGGGTTCAGCATCGGCTGGATCGTGGGCAGGAGCGTGTGATGTGACGCGGCTCTTTTTTCGGGACGCTCAGTTTTGCTACTCTTTGGCCCGGGCCTGTTGAGAGATTGAGGTATGCCGGGACGGCTGCAATTGGTTTGCGCATTGGGTGCCCTGTTGCTGGGGGCGAGCGTCGTACCCGGCCTGCAGGGCAGCGCCCGGGCGAGCGACTTCCCGGTCGCGGACAAGGTCGTGGTCGAAAAAGCCAACCGCAAGCTGCACCTGCTGAAAGGCGGCGTCGCGATCCGCAGCTTCGACATCGCGCTCGGCATCCGGCCGGTCGGCGACAAGGAGCGGGAAGGCGACTTCAAGACACCCGAAGGCAACTATCTCCTCGACGCGAGGAATCCCGACAGCGAATTTTTCCTTGCCATCCACGTGTCCTATCCGGATTCGCGCGACCTGGCCGAGGCCCGCAAGAAAGGCGTAGATCCAGGCGGCGCAATCATGATCCACGGGCAGCCCAACGATCCGACGCGATCGGAGGCGTATTATCGGACCCAGGACTGGACCAACGGCTGTATCGCCGTGTCGAATTCGGACATGATCGATATCTGGCTCATGACGGCAGAAAATACGCCGATCGAAATACGCCCCTGACGCCCACGAAAAAGCGGAAATCGCATGACCGAAACCCGAACGGTTGACGCCGAGGTTTGGCCGGAAGGCAGCCTCGAAGTCCTGTCGCAGTTCGAAGTCGACCAGCTGCGGGGTAGCGGTGAGGGAGGGCTCTACGCGCTGTTGCGCCGCTGCATGCTCGCGGTCCTGAACTCGGGCAGCCAGATGGACGATACTCGCGCCGTGCTCGAGCGCTACAAGAATTTCGACGTTGGTTTCATCCAGCAGGACCGCGGCGTCAAGGTGTCGCTGACCGGCGCACCACCCGACGCGTTCGTCGACGGCAAAATGATTCGTGGCATTCGCGAGCTCCTGTTTGCCGTGCTGCGCGACATCGTGTTTACGCGCAATGAGATCATCGACGATGTGCGTTTCGATCTTGCCACCAGCAACGGAACGACCAACGCGGTATTCCACATCGTCCGCAACGCCAGGCTGTTACTGACGCCGGCGTCGGTCAACCTGATCGTGTGCTGGGGCGGGCACGCCATCAGCCGCGAGGAATACGACTACACCAAGCTCGTCGGCTACGAACTCGGCCTGCGCGGCATGAACGTGTGCACCGGCTGCGGGCCGGGCGCGATGAAAGGCCCGATGAAAGGTGCCACCATTGGACATGCGAAGCAGCGCATTCGCGATGGTCGCTACATCGGTATCACGGAGCCCGGCATCATCGCCGCCGAGGCGCCGAACCCGATCGTCAATTCGCTCGTCATCATGCCGGACATGGAAAAACGTCTGGAGGCATTCGTGCGCGTGGGCCACGGCATCGTCGTATTTCCCGGCGGTGTGGGCACGGCAGAGGAGATCCTCTACCTGCTGGGCGTCCTGTTGCACCCCGACAATGCGTCCCAACCCCTGCCGATGGTAATGACCGGCCCTGCGTCGGCGGAGCCGTATTTCCGGCAGATCGACGAGTTTGTCGGCCAGACGCTGGGCGAGGGAGCCCGGAAGCGCTACTCGATCCTCGTCGATGACCCGGCCGGCGTCGCGCGGGAAATGGCGCGGGGGCTCGAGGCGGTTCACGAGTTCCGCAGCCAACATAGCGATGCCTACTACTTCAACTGGAGGCTCGTGATCGACCGCAGTTTCCAGCAGCCTTTCACCGCGACTCACGAGTCAATGACCGCGCTGGACATCAACGAAGGCTCGAAACCGCACGAGCTTGCAGCCAACCTGCGGCGCGCCTTTTCCGGGATCGTTTCCGGCAACGTGCGCGACGACACCGCCGCCGCAATCGAGAAGCACGGGCCTTTCGAAATCAATGGCTCTGGCAGAATCATGACGCTTCTCGACGATCTGCTGGCTTCCTTCGTCGACCAGGAGCGTATGAAAATAGCTGCAGGCAGCTACACGCCCTGCTACCGCGTTCTGAGCTGAAGCTGCAGACCGGCCCGCTGATTAAGTAAAAAGGCGACGCAAGCGCCTGAAAATTATGTGAAAAACTCAATTCTGCATTGTGATGCAGTTCCTGTGAATCCGTGCCCATTAAACATAGGATTTTGCGAAAGGACTGCCTGAGCAAGCCGATGCCTGACAGCAAACACATGAGATGGGTGGACGACTACGCAACGGATGCGAAGCCGAAAGCCGATGAAGCAGAAACGACGCTGAGCCCCCCGGAGCCGGCGGCAAACGATGCTGATGGCTGGCAGCAGTACCGGCGCTGGATCACCAAGGCGCCCGCGCCGCGGGGCCGGCGGGTCGGGATCGATCCTGCCCTCTATACCTGGAAGGGCTATCGCAGCTGGAGCGAGCAGGTGAAGCGAAACTGGACGGACGACGAGGACGAAGGCTGATTCCCCGGTCGCTACAAGATTGAACGACGAAACGCCGACACCATGTCGGCGTTTTTTGTTGGCGCACCCGGCGCCGTTCGTGAAGCTGCGCTGTGACGCCTGGCACTGGCCAGACCGGTACTGCGTCTGGTTTTCGAGCATTGCGCGGCGCACCGGCAAACTTTCAAAAAAAGCTGTGATCTGCCTCACGGAGGCATGCCGATCGCGCCCCTATAGTCATCTCAACACTGTTCGTTGCCAATGGATTTGCGAAGACAGTATGTCAAGGAAGCACAAAGAAAACGAAGTGCCGCTCGTTCTCCTCAAGAACGAATCGTCGCGGCAACGCTGGGAAATGTTCCACAGGGCGATCGCCCACGCGAAAGAAACCAACCAGGCGGCGATCGTCGAGGCCGATCTCGGGGCCGAGGAAAGTTCCGGCGGCAGACCGCTTCTGAGCATCGTGCGGTGACGCCAGGCAGGGATATTTCATTGGAACGTATTCTGCAATGGCTTGACGACCTCGACGACCTGTACGGTGCCGCGCGTCTTCTTGTCGAGCGCGTGCGCCGCTTCGCCTGGAATCTCGCGAGACTGCTCGTGCTTGTGCTTGCAGGCGCAGGCGGGGTGTTCGCCGCACTGAGAGAACCGCCGCTCGGCCTGGCCGTGGCCATACTGTGGTTCGTATTCCTGCTCTACCGGGCCGTCACGCAGCCCGGATTCGCGTCCCGCGGCCGCACCGCGGCAGCCTGAACGAAACGCAAACGCAGCCTTGAAATGAGGCTGTACACCCCAATCGTCTGAGCCTCGGGATCGCCGCCCGGCGGCCTGCAAGGTATTACATTGGGGAGGCAAGATTGAGCAGCAACGACACCCGGGAAACGCTCGGTTTCCAGGCAGAGGTACGTCAGCTTTTGAAGCTGATGATCCATTCCCTGTACAGCAACAAGGAGATATTCCTTCGGGAATTGATCTCGAACGCGTCGGACGCGGCCGACAAGCTGCGATTCGAGGCGCTGGGCGCGCCGCAACTGCTCGGGGACGATACCGAGCTGGGAATCCGCGTGGCATACGACAGGGATGCTCGCACCATCAGCGTGTCCGATAACGGCATAGGCATGTCGCGCGACGAACTGGTCGGGAATCTGGGTACCATTGCGCGTTCCGGCACCGCGGAATTCCTGAGCCGCATGACCGGCGACGAAAAGGAAGACGCCCGGCTAATCGGTCAGTTCGGCGTCGGCTTCTACTCAACGTTTATTGTTGCGGATCGTGTCGTGGTGGAGACGCAGCGCGCGGGACTGGATTCAGGCGAGGGTGTACGCTGGGAGTCCGACGGGCAGGGCGAGTTCACGGTCGAGGCCGCGGAGATCGGCAGCCGGGGTACGCGTGTCACTCTGCACCTGAAGGACGGCGAGGAGGAGTTTGCCGAGCCGGCACGACTCGAAAACCTGATCCACAAGTACTCGGACCACATCGCGTTTCCCGTAACGCTCGGTGGAACCGGCGAGGGAGAAGAAGAAAAAGTCGTCAACTCGGCGACGGCATTGTGGACTCGCCCGAGGGCGGAAATCTCCGAGGAGGAATATCGGGAGTTCTACAAGCACCTGTCGCACGACTTCGCGGATCCCATGCGCTGGAGCCACAACCGGGTCGAGGGAAAGCGGGAATACACCAGCCTGCTCTACATACCTGCGAACGCGCCCTTCGATCTCTGGAATCGCGAAGCGCCGCGAGGACTGAAGCTCTATGTGCAGCGCGTCTTTATCATGGACGACGCCGAGCAGTTCCTGCCGCTCTACCTGCGTTTCGTCAAGGGCGTTGTCGATTCGTCCGACCTGCCGCTCAACGTATCGCGCGAACTGTTGCAACAGAATCCCGACCTGCAGGCAATGCGCGGGGCGCTGACGCGGCGCGTGCTCGACATGCTGGCGAAAATGGCTGCCGACGAGGGAGACGACTACCGCAACTTCTGGCAGCAGTTCGGTACCGTGATGAAGGAGGGTTTGATCGAAGACCCGGGCAACAAGGATAAATTGTTGCGGCTGCTGCGCTTCGCATCCACGCACGGAAAAGGGGCCGACCAGGACCGTTCGCTCGATGACTACGTGTCGAGAATGCGGGATGGCCAGGACCGGATCTACTACCTGTTGGCCGATAATCACTCCACCGCAGTTGCAAGCCCGCACCTCGAACAACTGCGCAAGGCAGATATCGAGGTTCTGTTGCTGACAGACCGTATCGATCCGTGGCTCGTCGACGCCCTGCGCGAGCATGACGGCAAGCAACTTACGGACGTGGCCCGAGAGGAACTGAGCCTTCCGGACGGTGACGGTGCCATTACGCAGGACGTTGCCAACGAACAGCACAAGCCTCTGCTCAAGAAGATCAAGCGGGTTCTCAAGGATCGTGTCGAAGCCGTCAACGTAAGCCGCCGCCTCGTCGACTCGCCGGCTTGCGTCGTGGCCGGCGAAGGGGATCTGAACCCGAGCCTGAAACGCATGCTGGAAGCAAGCGGCCAGAGTTTGCCGGAGACCAGGCCGGTGCTCGAGGTCAATGTCGAGCATCCGTTACTCGAGCGCCTGTCTGCGGAATCCGACGACGATCGATTCAGCGCTTTATCCAACGTCCTGCTCGACCATGCGTTGCTTGCCGAAGGCAGTCAAATCGAAAATCCTGCTGAATACGTCGCGCGTATGAACCGGCTGCTGCTCGAGCTTGATTCCGCGGCGGGCGCCAAGTAAAAGGGTCCCGGATGACCAGCGAACTCCCCAGCGACGAAGAACTGCGCGCCAGGCTTAACGACGAGCAATACCGGGTGACGCAGCAAAAAGGAACCGAGCGCGCCTTCACGGGCGCCTACGTGGACCACAAGGCTGACGGAACGTACCGTTGCGTGTGCTGTGATGCAGAGCTCTTCAGTTCTGCGCAAAAGTACGATTCCGGTTCGGGCTGGCCGAGCTTCTGGTTACCGCTGGCCGGTGACGCGGTCAGAACCAACGTCGACACGAGCCACGGCATGGTGCGGCAGGAGGTTTTGTGCGGCCGCTGCGGCGCGCATCTCGGGCACGTGTTCGAAGACGGCCCCGATCCGACGGGACTGCGCTACTGCATCAATTCGGCATCGCTGGATTTCGCGGCCGGCTCGTCCGGTTCTCCCGACAATTCCCACGACAAAGGCGACTCAAAATGACATCACGCATATCTCTCTTCGCGCTCCTGGCAGCGGTAACGGCATGGGGCTGCACGCCTGACGGGGCGTCCGGCGAGTCTGGCGACACCAATGCTGCGGCCGAGGCAGCGGCTGCGCCGAACGCCACCGAGGAAACCGAGATCGTGCCCGGACTGACGATGAGAAGGCTCAAGAACGGCTACGGCCGGGCAGCAGTCGCCGGCGACCTGGCGTCCGTGCACTACACCGGATGGCTCTACGACGAGAACGCCGCCGACGGCCGTGGCAAGAAATTCGACAGCTCGGTCGATCGCGGTCAACAGTTCCAGTTCCCGCTCGGCGCAGGCCGGGTCATCAGGGGCTGGGATGAAGGCGTCGTCGGTATGCTCATCGGGGAGAAGCGCGAGCTGACGATTGCGCCCGAACTCGGCTACGGCAGTCGCGGCGCGGGTTCGGCGATCCCGCCCGGCGCAACGCTACTCTTCGAAGTGGAATTGCTGGGCTTGCGGGGTCCGAACGACGAATAGCGGCTATCAGGTCCCGGACTTCTTGAGCTGCAGTTCGCGGGCCTGACCGATCCAGTCTTCCCGGTAGATCCGTGTGCGGAAGCCCTTCAGGCGTTGCGCGACCCGGTCGATATCGTATTCGGTCATCTCCGCAATCTGGTGATAGCGAAAGATGCCGAGCTCGTTGAGTGTTTTTTCGATCGCGGGACCGATTCCCTTGATCAGACGCAGGTTGTCGCGGAGGCCGCCGGGTTCACGATCATGCAGTTCCGTGACCTCGGCGGTCGTAGCCATCACCTCCGGCTCATCATCCGCTTCGCCGTCTGCCTCATCAAACGGTTCGTCGCGCGGTTCGTCGCGCGGTTCGTCGTCCGCCTCATCAAACGGTTCGTCGCGCGGTTCGTCCGCCGGCTCGTCGTCCCACTTGTCCGCCGGCTCGTCGTCCCACTTGTCCGCCGGCGCATCCTCCAAATCCTCGTCGGCAATGATCTCGCCCTCGTCGCCTGATTCCCGGGCCTCTGCCTGCGTTTCGGCAAATTCCGCGGCAGCCCCGGCTTCGCCGATCGTCTTTTCGATGCCGGTATGCGTGACGCTGCTAGGGTCGTTGGAAGCATCCAGTTCATCGCCGAGTGCATCCTGGTCTACTGGCTCGATGCGCGTTTCTTCCGCATCGGCGGCGCGTTCGAGTTCGTCGACGCGGGCTCTTGCCGAGGCGAGGTCTTCTTCGAGCTGCTTCGCCGCACTATCGCGTTCCCTGAAGCGCTCGATCAGCGGGGGAAGGCGATTCTGCCAGTTCTCGAGTTCCCGGCTGAGGTTGAAGATCTTTTCGTCCTTCTCCTGCAGCGCAGCCCGGGTCGTATCACCGCGCTCCTCGTTCGACTTCACTTCCGACTGCAATTGCTCGCGCTGCCGCAACGCTTGTTCGAGGCTGGAGCGGATTTCTTTCAGTTCGCGCTGCAGCTGGTCGCGACGCTCGAATGCTTCCTTGAGCGCGGCAGATAGTTCGCGAGCCCGATTGGTGGCGTCCTTGGCCGAAGCCTGCAGCTGGCTTATCTGTTCCATGAGGGTCTTGTTCTGCTGGAGAAGCCGCTCGTGTTCGGTGCGTTGCGCTTCGAGCTGTCGCTGCCAGCCTTCATTGACGGCGATCTTCTCCTGGGCGCAACGGTTGCCCCGGGTGATCCAGCCGATCACCGCCCCGACCACAACGGATCCTGCAATGAATGCGATGAATGCGGTTGTGATGTCGGGCATGGCTGTGTCCGTGTAGTGATTCCTCAGGAAGCCAGTCGCACGCGGTCCATTTCTGCGAGCACTTCGCGAATTTGTTGCAGGGCCCAGTCGATCTCCTGCTTCCCGATCACCAGCGGCGGCGCGAGCCTGACCACCGTCTCATGGGTTTCCTTGCTCAACAGGCCACGGTGCATCAGTGTTTCGCATACCGCCCTGGCGGTGCCGAGCGACGGGTCGATTTCCAGGCCGACGAATAATCCCCGGCCGCGGATGTCCCGGATCAGCGGACTGGCGATCTTGTGGAGCCCCGCGATCAGGTAATCGCCCAGTTCTGCGCTGCGCTGTGGCAGTTCGTCCTCGACCAGTATGTTCAGGGCCTCCAGGCCGATGGCCGCACCCAACGGGTTGCCGCCGAAAGTGCTGCCGTGATCACCGGGCGTGAAAACGTCCATCACGTCCTGCCGCGCCAGCAACATCGATACTGGAAATATGCCGCCCCCGAGGGCCTTGCCCAGAATCAGTCCATCGGGTCTTACACCCTCGTGCTCGCAGGCGAGCATCCTGCCGGTCCGACCCAGGCCGGTCTGGATCTCGTCGGCAATAAGCAGAACGTTGTGCTCACGGCACAGCTCGGCTGCCGCCCGCAAATAGCCTTCCGGCGGCACCACGATGCCGCCCTCGCCCTGGATAGGTTCGACGAGAAACGCCGCGGTGTTCTCGTTAATCGCCGCTTCGAGCGCATCGATGCTGCCGTACTCGACAACATGAAAACCGGCCGGAAACGGCCCGAAACCGGCTTTGTACTGGGGCTCGTCGGACATCGCAATGATGGTCGTCGTGCGTCCGTGGAAGTTGCCGCTGCAGGCGATGATCTCCGCGTGATCGCCAGCGACACCCTTGACCGTATAGGCCCACTTCCGGGCGGCCTTGATCGCGGTCTCCACGGCTTCCGCGCCGGTGTTCATCGGCAGTGCCATGTCCTGGCCGGTTAATTCGCAGGCACGGGCGAGGAACGGGCCGAGCTTGTCGGTGTAGAAGGCGCGGGACACGATGTTGAGCGTCCCGACCTGTTCGCGTACCAGCTGAACGAGACGCGGATTGGCATGGCCGTGACTCACGGCCGAGTAAGCGCTCATCATGTCGAGATACTTCTTGCCGGATTCGTCCCATACGTAAACCCCCTCGCCATGGGTCAATACAACCGGGAGGGGGTGGTAGTTGTGCGCGCAATAGCGCGACTCGAGGTCAATGTACTTGTTCATTGCTGGTCCTGTCGGCGCCGCATGGAATACGCTGCGGGTCGCGAAGATGTCCCATAAGCCCATAATTTTACAGTAATAACGGCTTCGCAAGCCAGCAACAAGACGCGCCCGCAGTCGCAGCGCGGCTTGCCAGGCGGCAAACAGGCGTTACCTTTGCGGACTAGCGGAGCATCGGGCGGACCTTATGTCGACAGCACCTGTCAGCGAAAGAATGTATATCGAAGGTCCGGCAGGTCGCCTCGAGACGATACTCGACGAGCCGCGAGACGGCTCCGCGAAAGGCTGTGCCGTCGTCTGCCATCCCCATCCGCAGCACGGCGGAACCATGCACAACAAGGTCGCGCATACCCTGGCGCGCTCATTCGTACGGCTCGGATTCAGTGCGCTGCGCTTCAACTTCCGTGGCACCGAGGGCAGTGAGGGGACATACGACGAAGGCAGGGGAGAGCTCGACGACGCGCTCGCCGCGGTCGACTGGCTGCGTTCAAACGGGCCCGGTGGTCCGCTATGGATCGCCGGGTTTTCATTCGGCGCAGCGATCGCAGTCCGGGCAGCGGACCCCGCGCGGGTGGACGGGCTAGTCGCCGTGGCGCCGGCCATATACCGATTTGCGCGCGACCTCGACGTGCCTCCCCGCTGCCCGTTCATTGTGATCCAGGGCGACGAGGACGAGCTCGTCGATGTTGACGAAACGATCGAATGGGTAAACGGCCTCGAACCCGGACCGGAATTGCTCGTCATGACGGGCGCGGAGCATTTCTTTCACGGCCGGCTCGTGGAGTTGCGCGAGGCCGTGATGGCGTTCGTTGAGTCGAATCTGTAGGAGCGCGCACGGCCGTTTAGGGGTCACTGTCCCCGAATTGTGCGGCCAAGAAAAAGCCGGGGCGCGCCCGGCTTTTTCGTAACCAAAGCGTTCGCAAACGCTCAGACCATGTCTTTGAGGCCCTTGAGCGCCGTTACCTTGACGACCTTGGTGGCAGGCTTGGCTTTGAACATCATTTCCTCACCCGTGAAAGGATTGACGCCTTTGCGCGCTTTCCTCGCGGGCTTCTTTACGACGCGCATTTTCAGCAGGCCCGGCACGGTGAACAACCCGGGGCCGCCACGACCGCCAAGGTTCCTCTTGATCTGTGCGTTGAGCGAATCGAACACCGCCGCGACGTCCTTGCGGGTCAAACCCGTGTCTTCGACGATCTTCGCGTAGATTTCTGATTTGGTTGGTGGCTTCTTCGTATTTGCTGCCATGAAAAACTAACTCCCTGAAACAAAAAAACGGGCGGCGCCCGCAGTAAAAGCAGCGCGACCATAGCTGAATCACGTAGAGGAAACAACCGCCCCGGGCGTATTTCTGCCGGGAAAAACGCCGCGAACGCGACGACAGGGGCGATGACTAGTCGGTATAGAACTCGCGTTTAAAACGCACTTGGGACGGACTGGAAGAGCCTTCCGGCGTTACCGTGATGTCGAAAATGAGCGTTTCACGATTGGCGACGGGTGTCTCGCCGATGTAGTAAACAGCATCCTGCTCTTCGATTTCGCGCATCGCGACGTTCTTCAGCTGACCGGTCAGGTTGACCGTCTTTACGGAAACGTTCGCTGGCACAGAACTGTTATCCGATTCACGCAAGACGGAAACAGTGAGCATTGCACGATTCTTGCTGCGTACGATGTTGTAGGCGCGGGCGACTTCGGGGGTCAGCGCATCCGTGGACTGGGCGCTGAAGTGTACGACGTAGTCGCCGATATCCTTCATGGATTCGCCAGCGGGCTCGGCAGTCGGTACCTCGGGAGCTTCACCGCCACCCCCACACGCCGCAAGGAAGCCGGATAGTGACAAGGCAATCAGAGTCTTTCTGTTCAGCATGGTATTCGTCTCCCGATCACTTCGTGACTATAAACCATTTGCCGCACGGTCGTGAAAGATGGCCGGCGGTAGTACGACAGGGGCGGATATGCGTACCACTGTATTGCGCCGCGTCTGGCTTCGAACGAGGCATACACGCGACGGCGCGATCGCACACAGGACTCCCCGGCCGGCACCGTCGCTCCCGCTACAGGAGTCCCATGAAAAGCCTGACCAGGGCGCCAAGCGTGATCAGTGCGAAGATCGGCGAAATATCGAACCCGCCGAGCGGCGGAATGATGCGCCGGAACGGGCGCAATAATGGCTCCGTGAGCGCGTAGACCATCGCAACCGCCGGGTTGTACCCGCCCGAACTGAGCCAGCTGATGATGATGCGGATGATGATCAGCCAGAAGAACAGATTGAAGGTCAGGAGCACCAGGCTGACCGCGGACCCGATCAGCAGCGACAGGATCGTCGGTCGTATGCCTTCGACGAGAGCAATGATGAACACCGCGAGGTACTGCACGCCGAAAGCGACGACTACGGTGGCTGTATCGACACGCCCGACAGGCGGCAGAATGCGCCGCACAGGTACGACCAGCGGCGAGGTCAGCTTGAGTATCGCCTGCGCGAGCGGGTTGTGAAAATCGGCACGGACCAGGGGCAGGAACAGGCGCAACAGCAGGACCAGCAGATACAGTCGCGCCAGCGCGTCGACGATGAACACAATTGCATCTAGAGCTCCGCCCGCCATGCTTCAGTCCCTGTTGGCTTCATCCGCAAGTGCGACGGCACGGTCTCGCGCCGCCTCGAATGCTCGCGCAAAGATATCACGAACACGGTCGTCTTCGAGGCTCTCGAACGCCGCCGTGGTCGTTCCACCGGGTGACCGCACACGTTCGATCAGCGACTGCATCGTTTCGTCTTCTGCATCCGCGATTGCGGCGGCACCCTTCGCGGTCTCGATAGTGAGGATCCGTGCTGCCTGCGGATCGAGACCAAAGCCCTGGGCCGATTTGATCATCATGTCGATGAGCAGGTAGAAGTAGGCGGGACCGGTTCCCGAGATTGCCGTCACCGAGTCGATATCGGCCTCGCTGTCGACCGAGACGACATGACCGACCGCGGCCATGATGCCGGTAGCGCGCTTCTTCTGCTCCTCGCTGGTGACCTCGTTCGCGTAAAGTCCGCTCGCACCGAGCCGCAGCAGCGCGGGCTGGTTGGGCATGACGCGCACGATGGCCAGACCGCCGCCGAGCCAGCTGTCTATGTCCACGGAGCGGATGCCGGCCGCCACGGAAACGATCAACGGCCGGGCCCTCTGGACCGTACCCGCGATACCCTCGCAGACCAGGCGCATGACCTGCGGCTTGACAGCAAGTACGACGGTGCCCGCGCGACGTGCAACGTCATCATTCGATTCCTCGATGATCACGCCGGGAAGATCCCTCGCGAGTGCCGCCCGCTGCTCGATCGCGGGTTCGGCGATGAGCAGGTCTTCAGCCGGATATTTGCCCTCGATAAGCCCTGCCGCGATGGCCCGCGTCATGTTGCCGCCACCGATAAAGCCTATATAGTCGTTGCTCATTGTCACTCCCGTTGCTGGCGCCTCAGGAGTCCCGCGGGCCGAATACGGCCGTGCCGATCCTGACGATAGTTGCACCTTCCATTATCGCCGCACGAAAGTCATCACTCATCCCCATCGACAGCGTGTCCATGGCCATGCCCTCTTGCGCAATCGCTTCTGCCAGTTCGCGCGTGCGCGCGAACGGCAGCCGTTGTTCATCGAAGGTCTCGCGGATGGCGGGCAGGCACATCAGGCCACGCAGTCTCAGCCGCGGCAAACCTGCGACGGCGCGGGCGAGTTCGGCGACCTGCGCGGGCGGTACGCCCGATTTGGATGCCTCCTCGTCGATGTTGACCTGGATGCAGACGTTCAGCTCGCCGAGCGAATCCGGGCGTTGCTGCGACAATCGTCTCGCGGTCTTGAGCGCGTCGAGGGAATGCACCCAGTCGAAGTGCTCCGCGACGGGCCGGGTCTTGTTCGACTGCAGATGCCCGATGAAATGCCAGCAGAGCCGCCTTTCTGCCAGTTTTGTGACCCTTTCGATGCCTTCCTGCACGGTGTTTTCGCCAAAATCACGCTGTCCGGCGGCAACCGCCTCGAGGATCTTCTCGAGGGGTTGTTTCTTGCTGACCGCGAGCAGGTGGACGTCCTCGGGGCGACGCCCGGCTTCCACCGCGGTTGCGGCAAGCAAATCGCGGATTTTGCGCAAGTTTTCCGTGACTCTAATCACGTTTTGGTCCGGGTGCTTCGCTATACTAGACTCACTATGCGCCGGGTTATGGTAAGTCCGGCAGTCCATAACGAGGGAGAAACATGGCCGTCGACGTTGCCCAGCTGTTGTCGTTCACGGTAAAGAACAACGCGTCAGACCTGCACCTCTCCGGTGGCGTGCCGCCAATGATTCGCGTTGACGGCGATATCAAGCGCATCAACATGCCGGCGCTGACCCACAAAGATGTCAATAGCATGGTGTACGACATCATGAATGACAAGCAGCGCAAGGACTACGAAGAATTCCTGGAGACGGATTTCTCGTTCGAGATTCCCAAGCTTGCTCGCTTCCGGGTCAACGCCTACAACCAGAACCGCGGCTCGGCTGCGGTATTCCGTATCATCCCTTCGGAGATCCTGACGCTGGATGACCTCGGTGCGCCGGCGATCTTCAAGGACGTCTCGATGCACCCCCGCGGCATCGTGCTCGTCACCGGACCGACCGGTTCCGGCAAGTCGACGACGCTCGCGGCGATGGTCGACTACATCAACGAGAACAAGCCCGACCACATCCTCACGATCGAGGATCCTATCGAATTCGTTCACGAATCGAAGAAATCCCTCATCAATCAGCGCGAGGTACATCGCGATACGCTGGGATTCAACGAGGCGCTGCGCTCGGCACTGCGTGAGGACCCCGACGTAATCCTCGTCGGCGAGCTGCGCGATCTCGAGACCATCCGTCTCGCGCTCACCGCCGCGGAAACCGGCCACCTGGTCTTCGGTACACTGCACACGAGTTCGGCCGCGAAAACGATCGACCGCATTGTGGACGTTTTCCCAGCAGCGGAGAAGGAGATGGTTCGCGCAATGCTCTCGGAGTCATTGCGTGCCGTTATTTCGCAGACGTTGCTCAAGAAGGTGGGTGGCGGACGTATTGCTGCGCACGAAATCATGATCGGTACGCCGGCGATCCGTAATCTCATTCGCGAGGGCAAGATTGCGCAGATGTACTCCGCCATTCAAACCGGGCAGGGGTCGGGGATGCAGACCCTGGACCAGAACCTGGCCGAGCTGCTGACGAAGGGCCTGATCAACAAGGAAGAAGCGCGATTCCGCGCGGTCAACAAGGAAAACTTCTAGGCGGTCTGGCGACCGGCCCGGAGAGGAGACTGACAGATGGAACGCGAGCAAGCAGTACGCCTGACACAAAATCTGCTGCGCAAGATGGTCGAGCGGAACGGCTCGGACCTGTTTTTGACCCGTGGATTTCCACCGGCCATCAAGGTCGACGGCACGATCCACAAGGCGACCGATACGCCACTTTCGGCCGACCAGTCGGCGATGATGGTGCGTTCCATCATGAACGACAAGCAGATAAAGGAATTCGACGCCACCAAGGAATGTAATTTCGCTATCGCACCGCAAGGCATCGGGCGCTTTCGCGTCAGCGCATTTATCCAGCAGGGTTACATCGGGGCGGTGCTGCGCACCATTACGACAGAAATTCCCACCCTCGAGGAGCTCGAGCTGCCGCCGATCCTCAAGGATGTCGTCATGAACAAACGCGGCATCGTGATCGTGGTCGGCGGCACGGGCTCGGGTAAGTCGACCACGCTGGCGGCCATGATCGGCCATCGCAACGAGAACTCGCGGGGCCACATCGTTTCGATCGAGGATCCGGTCGAATACGTCCATCCCCACAAGGGCTGCGTCATTACGCAACGTGAAGTCGGGATCGACACCGAGAGCTGGCACAACGCGCTCAAGAATACGCTGCGGCAGGCCCCCGACGTCATCCTGATCGGCGAGATCCGCGACCGCGACACGATGCAGTACGCGATCCAGTTTGCCGAAACGGGCCACCTCTGCCTGGCGACGCTGCATGCCAACAGTGCCAACCAGGCGCTCGACCGCATCATCAACTTCTTCCCCGAGGAGCGGCGGCAACAGTTGCTGATGGACCTCTCGCTCAACACGCGGGGATTTATTTCGCAGCGGTTGATTCCGCGAGAGGGCGGCATCGGGCGCATTGCCGCGATGGAAATCATGCTGAATACGCCGTTGATCGCAGACCTCATCTTCAAGGGCGACGTCGGCCAGATCAAGGACATCATGGCCAAGTCGACGCGCCTCGGCATGCAGACCTTCGACCAGGCGCTATTCGATCTTTACGAAGGTGGCACGATCTCGTACGAAGAGGCCATGCGCAACGCGGATTCGAAGAACGAGCTGCGCCTCAGGATCAAGCTCGAGAGTAAGCGAGATTCGACGGTGGCCGATCAGCAGTCCGAGAGCCTGAGGATCATGGAAGAGGATACGGCCCGGACTTTCTGAGCCGCGCATACAGGCATACAACTCTATGAACGTAAAGCCGCTCTTCAAGCTGATGGTCGAAAAGAAGGCGTCCGACCTCTTCTTCGCACCGTTTTCGCCGGCAAAGATCAAGATCGAGGGCAAGATCATGCCGGTCAACAAGCTCGAAATGACGCCGAAGATGGTCAAGCAGGCGGCTATCGAGCTCATGGACGACGATCAGCTCGAACATTTCTACAGGGATCTCGAGATCGACTTCGCGATATCAGAGCCCGGCCTGGGCCGGTTTCGTGTCAACGTGTTTCACCAGCGCGGCAACATCTCGATGGTGCTGCGTTACATCACCAACGAACTGCCGAACCTGGACGAGCTCGGCATGCCGGAGCAGCTCAAGGAGCTGACCATGCTGCGGCGCGGGCTGATTCTCATGGTCGGTGCTACGGGCGCGGGCAAGTCGACGACGCTCGCTGCGATGATCAATTACCGCAATGAAAAAACCTCATCCCACATCATCACCATCGAGGACCCGATCGAATTCCTGCACCCGAACAAGCAGTCGATCGTCAACCAGCGCGAGGTCGGGCTCGATACGAAGTCGTATGGCCGTGCCCTGAAGAGTGCGGTTCGCGCCGCCCCCGACGTGATCCAGATTGGCGAAATCCGAGACCGTGAGTCCATGCAGTCGGCGCTCGACATGGCGGGCACGGGTCATCTCGTCCTGGCGACGGTGCATTCCAATAACGCGGCCGAGACGCTGGACCGCATCATTAACCTGTTTCCGCAGGATCAGCATTTGCAGGTGTTCATGGACCTGGCCCATTATCTTCGTGCGATCCTGTCGCAGCGCCTCGTGCGCGGACGTAACGGCAAACGCGTGGCCGCCGTGGAGCTGTTGTTGAATACGCCGCACATCAAGGACCTGATCCTCAAGGGCGATATTTTCGCCGTTAAGGAAGCGCACAGGGACTCCTCCGAGGCCGGAATGCGTAACTTCGATGCCGCGTTACTCGACCTCTACAAGGACGGCACCATTACGCTCGAAGAAGCGATGTCGCATGCCGACTCGCGCGCGGACCTCGAGGCGAAGGTCAATTTCGGCGGCTAGCGGCGGGCGGTTCGTCTACCGTGACTTCCTGGCCTCGACGATCTTGTCGGCTGCACCGTAGACTTCTTTAGCGCTTTCCTGGCCATCGATCCGGCTGACGCCGAATATGATTCCGGCGCCGAATTTTGACGGGTCGCCAGGGTGCTTGGGGTGCGGTATCTCGGACAGGCCCCGCTGGGCAATGTACTTCTTTATTTCCATATTGGCCTGTGCCAGGGCGGCCTCGATGTCGACCCTGGCGGTGTTGGGGCCCATAACGACAAAACTGAATTCGTCGCCGCCGTGGCGAAAACTGCACGAGCCGGAGCCGAGATTCTGAATGTGGCGCTCCGTAATTGTCGTCATCTCGCGAAAAACCTCGTCCGCTTCGCTGTGGCCGAGGGCGCTGTTCAAACCACCCAGGTTCTGAATGTCGACTTCGACGTAGAACGCCTTGAGCTGCGGGTCTGCCGCTACCGCTTTGATTGCCCGTCCGACAGTCGGGCTCCTGTCCCCCGCGGGAGCGAATCCGGTCACGACATCGCTGGTCGTTGCGCCGCTAAAGGAATACAGCGTCATGGCGTCCGTCCTTGATAAGCCCATCTTTGCTGCTTCATCGATGAATTTTTCTTCGCGGAAAACAGATTCGCACGCGAATAGGCCGGCACTCGTTTGCGCGGTATCAGCGTCGGTCGTCTGTTTGAGCCCCGTCGTCGCCGGGCAGCCGGACAGGCTGGCAGCCAGCACCAGCAGACAGAATACTTTGGTTGGAGTATTTGTCATCGGGCGAGGCTCCTGTAAAAGGTTCGGCTTGTTCTGCAAGCCAGGCGCAACAGTAACAACTAAGAGATGGAATAGATAACGATCGTCGCCAGGCCTTGTCGCTGCCGGCCTGAATTACCAGGCGACGACCGCCGCGTCGAATACGGGCCCGTCGACGCAAACGCGTTTCATGGCCGGACCCTCCGGTGTATTGATCCGTACCGTGCAACCAGCACAGCCACCGACGGCACAGGCCATGAATTCCTCGAGCGAAACCTGGCAGGGCAGGTCGTAGCGGGCCGCGAGGGAGGCAACCGCCCTGAGCATCGGGGTGGGCCCGCAGGCGAATACCTCGACCTGCGCGAGATCATCTGTGCCGAGCCCCTGCAACCATCGATCCGCGAGGTCGGTGACGTAACCGTTGTGGCAGCCGTCGTAGCCCTGCAGGCTCGTAAGCCGCGCCGGTATTCCCCATTGCTCGAGCAGCGGCATGGTGCTCCGAATTGCGTCGTCGACGCCGTCGACTTCCAGTGACGAGCGCTCAGGTTTGAATGGAAACGGGATTTCGGAACCGAGGATGGCCAGGGGTTGCCACGACTTTTTGTCGCTGCGGATGGCATCTGCCAGGCAGACCATCGGCGGAATGCCGACGCCACCGCCGATCAGCAGCGGCCTGGGCCTGTGTTCGTGCAGTTCGAATGGCTGGCCGATCGGCCCGAGCAGGCTTACTGCATCGCCACAGCGCTTGCGAGCCAGCAGATGCAGGCCTTCGCCGACGATCTTGTAGAGGACTTCGATCCAGTCGTTCCCGGTCCGCATGATGGACAGCGGCCGGCGCATCGGCAATTCCTCATCGCAACTGATGTGGATGAAGGTCCCGGGCCTTGCCGCTGCCGCGCACTTCGGTGCCCGGATACGCAGGACGTACTGGTCGCCTGGCCAGGTCTCGTGGCCCAGGACTTCGCCCTGTTCGACGAAGATCGTGCCGCGATTGCGCTGCGCGTGCTTTTGCGCCTCGGTAATCAATGGCCGCCCAGCGACTTCGCTACCCGTTCGAGCACGGCCATGCGAACGGCAACGCCGTTGGCGACCTGTTCGGTGATCACCGACTGGCTGCTGTCGGCGAGGCTGCCCTCGATTTCGATGCCACGGTTCATCGGCCCCGGATGCATGACGATGGCGTCCGGCCTGGCGAGTTTCATGCGCTCGTGGCTCACGCCAAAGCTCGAGAAATATTCGTCGGTGCCGGGGATGCCCTCGAGATCGCTGATACGTTCGCGCTGAATACGCAAGGCCATGACGACGTCGGCGTCGGCCAGTCCCTCCTCGAGATCGCCACAGATGCGGGCGAACGGCATCTCGTCGGGATCCGGCGCCATCGACGGCGGCGATACCAGCCGCAGCTCGCCGACGTCGAGCGTGTGCAGGCCCCAGCCCGTGGACCTGGCAACGCGCGAGTGACCTATATCACCGACGATCGCAACGACGAGTTTTTCGAAACTGCCCTTGTGGCGTCGGATCGTCAACAGGTCGAGCAGGCCCTGCGTCGGATGCGAGACGTCGGATTCGCCTGCGTTGAGTATGCTGACGTGCTCCTTGACGTGGCGTGCAATGTACGCGGGCACTCCGGCACTTGCGTCACGCACGACCATGATGTCGCAGCGCATGGCTTCGAGCGTGTAGATCGTATCGAGGATGCTCTCGCCCTTTTTTCGGGACGACGTGTTCACGTCGAGATTGAGTACATCAGCGCCCAGGCGTTTGCCCGCAAGGTCGAACGATGCGCGCGTACGTGTACTCGGTTCGAAGAACAGGTTGGCGACGGTGCGCCCGGCAAGCGCGGTGCTGTGCACCGGGAGGCTGCCGGCGGGGGTGAGGTAGCGTTCGGCGTCGTCCAGGATATCGATGAGCAATGAGCGGTCGAGGCCCTTCAACGTGAGCAGGTGACGCAGGCTGCCGTCTTCGTTCAACTGCAGGCAGGACTCATCGTCGAAGATCTGGTCTGGCTCGGCGGCGTTCATCGCGCGGGCATTCTACATTAACGTCCCGCCAGATACCGTTCCGCGATAAAAACGGCAGCGGCGACGTCGATGTCCTGCTTCGAGATGCGGCCCCGCGAGCCCTGTCTGCGGGCGTTCTTGAGCGCCCCTTCGGCTTCGAGCGACGAGTAGCGCTCATCGATCGTGCTGACGGGGAGTTCGTAGTGCGCCAGCTCGTCGATGAAGGCCTCGACCGCCGCGGTCATGGCGCCTGGCGAGCCGTCGGCGTGCGTCGGCATGCCGACGACCAGTCTCGTCGGGTGCCATTCCTGAATAAGGGCGCGAATCCGGTCATGATCGACGCCGCTTTCACCGTTGGCGACGACACCGACCGGGCTCGCGGACGCCGTAACGTCCTGTCCGACGGCGACCCCGATGCGCCGCAATCCGTAGTCAAAAGCCAGGATCGTCTCGGGCAATTCGGTATCAGGCGTGGCCGGCCTCCGGGGATAACAAAGTCAGGTCGACCCCCAGGGCCTTCGCCGCCGCCGCCCAGCGGTCCGCGAACGGCATGTCGAAAACGATCTCCGCGGTAGCCTGAACGTTGAGCCAGGAGTTGGCCAGCATCTCGGCTTCGAGCTGGCCGGCTTCCCATCCCGCGTAACCGAGTGCGACGAGTGATTTCTCGGGCCCCTTGCCGCTCGCCATGGCATCGATGACATCACGCGACAGGGTGAGGCAAATTTCGCTGGACACTGCCAGCGAATTTTCATACTGGTGCGAGGTGTCGTGCAGCACGAAACCGCGCTCGGGCCCGACGGGTCCGCCCATAAGTACCGGGTGATCAAGTGCCTCGGAGTCCGGATTGTCGAGCTGCAGCTGTTCGAACAGGCCGCCCAGTTTGAGATTGAGGGGGCGGTTGATGACGATGCCCAGGGCGCCCTCGTCATTATGCTCGCAGATAAGAGTCACCGTGCTGCTGAAGTTCGGGTCTGCCATGCCTGGCATCGCTATCAGCAGCTGATTCGCCAGCGTTCCGGGGGTCTCCATGCGGACAGTATCCGCTCTCGCGACGGCGGGTACAACCGGCGGGCAGCCGCGATCAGTCTATGGCTGTACGACGTTCGCCGCGGACGGAACAAATTCTTCGCTGAACAGCCACTTGTAGGCAAATCGCAGGCTGTCGTACTCGGCGCTGATTTCGACAGGGAAGGGATCGAACGGCGACGCGCGCCGCAATATGTCGAGCGCGGCCTTGTCGAGAATGCGCGAGCCGCTGGATTTGCGGATGATAACCTCGGCCAGCTGCCCGGATGCGTCAATACTGACTTCGAGCGTGGGGCTGCCGCTGAGCCCGTCCAGGCTGCCCAGTGTCGGGAAATACTCGTCGCCGACCGACTCGATGCGGCGCTTCCAGTTGTCGAGATAGGCGGCCACCACGGATTCGCGGGTGTCGGCACTGACGACGAGCTGTCGCGGATCGTCGTCGTGGATGAGCAAGGTGGCCCTGTCATCCTGCGGCAATGGCAACGTCGTCTCGGCCCCGGCCTCGAGCGCGAGCGCCGTATGCGTTTCGGGTTGAGGTTCGAGGCGCGGATCGTCAGTGACGTTCTGCTCCTGCTCAGCCGCAGTCGCGAGCAGCTGGTCCGAGCTGACCTGGTGCTCGGTCGATTCGAGGAAGCTGTCCCCGGTTTCGTCGCCCGGATTATCGATTGGCGAGGCGTTTTCCGCCGGGGCCGACGGCCGCACCTGGTCAGTGGTATTGCCGCCGCCTTCCTGGCTCGCCTGGGCGAGGTATTCGGCGCGGTCGGGCCGATCGATGTCCTGGTCCGGGTCGGCGACGATGGTGACTTCGAGTGATATCGCGTCGCTGAAGTCCTCCAGCATTGCCGGATTGAACGTAACGCCGATGATCAGGATTCCGTGCAGCAGCGCGGCGAGAAACAGCATCGCCGGCAACCGGTCCGGTTGCGGGTCGGCGAGCTGTCTCAGCTCGTCGAGCGGGTCCGTTTTTAGCGCGAAATCGGCCATAGGTTAAGGCTGGGATGCTGGCGCGAATGATGATGCATATTTTTCAGGAAAACAACCGCTTACAAGAAATACTTCCTGTAGGAGCGCGCCTCGGCGCGCGATTAACAGTCTATCGTGGCAGCGGTAGCTGGCCTGAGACCTGTGTCACTCATTGCGCCCCATGCGGCGCTCGATCGCATCGAACATCAGGCCGGCGGTATTGAGGTCGAACTGCTCGTCGATCTCGCGCATCCCGGTCGGACTCGTAACGTTGACCTCGGTCAGGTAATCGCCGATCACGTCGATGCCGGCGAATATGACGCCGGCGTCGCGCAGCACGGGCCCCACGCGAGCGCATATTTCGAGGTCGCGTTCGGACAACGGCTGGCCCTTGCCGACGGCACCCATGACAAGGTTGCCGCGATTGTCGTCGTCGGACGGTATCCGCGCGAGCGCGTACGGTACGGGCTCGCCGTCGAACAGCAGGATGCGCTTGTCGCCGAGCGAGATCTCCGGGATATAGCCTTGCGCCATGGCGAACTGCTGGCCGTGGTCCGTCAGTGTTTCGAACACGACGTTGGCATTCTTGTCGCCCTGCCTGATGACGAAAATCGAGCGGCCGCCCATGCCGCTCAATGGCTTGATCACGACATGACCGTGCTCGGCCAGGAAGGCCCGCATCTCGTCCATGGACCGGGTAATGAGGGTCGCAGGGACACAATCCGGAAACCACGCGGTGAAAGCCTTTTCGTTCATGTTTCGCAGCGCCTCGGGATCGTTCATGATCAGCGCGCCGGCGTGCCTTGCCCGATCCAGGATGTAGGTGGTGTAGATATACTCCATGTCGAACGGCGGATCCTTGCGCATCAGAATGACGTCGAGATCGCCGAGGGGAATCTCGCGTTCCGCACCGAACTGCCACCATCGCGTCCGGTCGTCCTCGACATTGAGCCGCCGCGAACGCCCGAGAGCGGTGCCGGAAACGAGCTTCAGGTCCGACTGATTGAAATAGTGGATTTCCGCCTCGCGGCGCTCCGCCTCGAGAAGCATGGCAAGCGAACTGTCCTTGTAGGGCGTGATGGACTCGATCGGGTCCATGACGATGCCGACGCACAGCGGTTTGGTGGCCATCTTGAGTACTGGTTCCTGTTATTTCCGGAAGGCGCCAACTATACAGGCGACACAGCGCGCGCGCTTTTCATTGGCGCACAGCGCAACTGCGGCACTCGTCGTAGCGGGACTTATGTCAATATGGTACAAGACATCGTTCCCGAACGAACCCTGGGTACCTGGCGACCGTCGTTCGGGAATGTGGGGATTTGGAAGAACGAGTCGCATAGATTCGCATTATCGTGAGGAAAGCCGGTGTCCAGTAGTGCATCTCGAAGTCTTAACGGCCTCAAGATTCTCGTTGTGGATGACAGCAAGACCATTCGCCGCACGGCAGAGACCCTGCTGACCAAGGAGGGTTGCCAGGTATTTACGGCCATCGATGGCTTCGATGCACTTTCGAAGATTGCGGATCACCAACCGGACCTGATTTTCGTGGACATCATGATGCCGCGGCTCGATGGTTACGAAACCTGCTCGCTGATCAAACACAACAAGATGTTCAAGGATACGCCCGTGATCATGCTATCGAGCAAGGACGGCCTGTTCGACCGGGCGCGTGGCCGCATAGTCGGGTCGGAGCAATACCTGACCAAGCCATTCACCAAGGACGAATTGCTGGGCGCCGTATCCAACCAGATCGCGTAGGGCGCGGCACACCTTGTCATTACTCTGCAGAAGGAAGCATTGATGGCAGTCATTCTTATCATTGACGATTCGCCGACCGAGCTGCACCTGTTTCAGAACATGCTCGAAAACAACGGCTTCGACACACTCGTCGCGGACAGTGGCGAGGAGGGTCTGCGGCAGGCACAGGCTTCGCGTCCCGACTGCATCCTGATGGACGTGGTGATGCCGGGCATGAACGGGTTCCAGGCGACACGCAAACTGAACCAGGACCCGAGGACATCCAGTATCCCGGTGATCATCATTACCACGAAGGACCAGGAAACGGACAAGATCTGGGGCATGCGGCAGGGCGCCGTCGAGTACCTCGTCAAGCCGATTCGTGAAAACGAACTCGTGGCGAAGATCAACGCGGTGATGGCTGACTGAATGAGTGCCCCGGTCGAGCTCGTTTCCCTGGTCAAGCAGCCCTTCGAGCTGCTGCGCGAGATCGAACGCCGCAGCATCACGGCGCATTCGGGCGAGGGCGGGGCAGCGATGCAGGCAGAGTGGGTCGGTATCGGTTTCCGCATCGGCGATGAGCAGTTTCTGGCGAGCCGCGAGCAGGTTCGGGAGGTACTGATGCTCCCCGATTCCATGACGCGCGTGCCTGGCGCCAGGCGCTGGCTTCTCGGCATCGCGAATCTGCGCGGCCACCTGTTGCCGCTCGTCGATCTGAAACTGCTGCTCGGCAGCGGAAGAACGGCGCTGCGGCGGACGACACGAGTGATTTCCGTCAATCATCGCGAAATTCCGGCCGGCCTGGTCGTGGACGAGGTTCAGGGGTTTCGGCGGTTCACGGACCACGAATTTTCGCAAACGCAGCCGGAGACGGCCGTTCGCTGCGAGCGCTATCTTGCAGGCGAGTATCGACGTGGCGACGTGAGCTGGCCGATTTTCGACCTGTTCGGGTTCATCGAAAGCAATTTGTTCCTGCAGGCGGCAGACGAATGATCGCGCCGTTTCAAGCACGGCCGCAACGCCGGGCTGGAGTCATCTACCGGGTAACACCTCATGGCCAAGAAAACTGACACAACCAACCTGTTCCGGATCATTGCGCTGTTGATCGCGATTGCGCTGCTGGCTGCGGCGGGGCTCGTGTATTTGCAGCCGTCGGGAGGCGGTGCCGCGTCGGCAGAGCTTGCGGCGTTGTCTCAGGCCGTTCCCGCGCGCACGGCGAGTGCGCTGGCCGGCCGTGACGGCGCCTTCGACACGCTCGAGCGTGATCTCGGAAGGATGGCCGAATTGCGGCGCACTTCCGATGCGCCCGGCAGCGCCGCCGACTGGCAGCAGCTCGAATCACGGGCATCGATGATCCTGGGCAGACGCACCGCGATCGAGGCCGTCAGCGGCATTCGCAGAAGCGGCAACGAGATCGTGACAATGGCCGACGAGCTGCTGGCGCGTTCCGGCTCCACCGCGGTTATCCAGGAGATGCAGCAGCGGGCGAGTGATATCGCGGGTGCAGCGGCCGGGTTGCGAGGTAATGCTGACGTCAGTGCGGTGCTGGACGCCATAGCGCAGAACGCCGGGTACCTGCGTTCCGTGAGCGATGCGCTGGCAGGAGAGGCGAGCGCGCTCGACGTCGCACCGCTCGATGCGGACGGCCAGGCCACGGTCGTGGAACCCCTCGCCGCGCGGATCGCGGATCTCGAGGTGCATATCGAAACGGTCCGCCAGAACACGGCACAGTTGGCGGGGCTCGGCACGGCCCAGCAGGAAGTCACTGCCGCTGCGAACACGCTGGCTGGTGCGTTTCGTGGTGGCAGCGCGGGCGCCGCGCTGCCCGGCATGCTGTCGAGCCCGTGGATCCCCGTGGCGCTGATCCTGCTCGCCGTCGTCCTGGTCGTCGTGCTGGTTCTGCTCAACGTGCGCATGGCTGCCTTCGAGCGCCAGGCCCGCGACCAGGGCGAACAGAACGAGCGAAATCAGCAGGCTATTCTGCGATTGCTGGACGAAATGGGCAGTCTTGCGGACGGCGACCTGACGGTGGAAGCGACCGTAACCGAAGACATCACCGGCACAATTGCCGATTCCTTCAATTATGCAATCGAGGAACTGCGCAAGCTGGTCACGACCGTCAACGAGACGGCGATCATGGTCGACTCGGCGGCCAAGCAGACCGAGAGCGCTGCGGTGCACATGTCTCGAGCAGCGGAGAATCAGACGCGGGAAATCAATGCGGCGACAGAATCGATCGTGTCGATGGCCGCATCGATCGAAGAGGTGTCCGGCAATGCAGAACGTTCGTCGGATGTCGCACGTCACTCCGTCGAAGTCGCGCACAAGGGTGGCGAGGCAGTGCGCCGCACGATCGACGGAATGAACACTATCCGGGAAACCATTCAGGATACGTCGAAGCGAATAAAGCGCCTCGGCGAGAGTTCCCAGGAAATCGGCAACATCGTCGAGCTGATCAACGATATCGCCGAACAGACCAACATACTGGCGCTGAATGCGTCGATCCAGGCTTCGATGGCGGGCGAGGCGGGACGCGGGTTCGCGGTAGTCGCCGATGAGGTGCAGCGGCTCGCCGAACGTTCGACGAATGCAACCAAGCAGATCGAGGTCCTTGTCAGCACCATTCAGTCAGATACCAAGGAAGCGGTCGTGTCGATGGAACGCAGCACGACGGACGTGGTTGGTGGTGCGCTGCTCGCCGAGAATGCGGGTGCGGCCCTCGACGAGATCGAACAGGTATCGAACCAGATTGCGAGCCTGGTCCAGAATATCTCGGGCTCGGCGCGCGAACAGGCGGGCTCGGCCGCAGACGTGACGCGGCGCACGACCAAACTGCGCGAGATCAGTGAACAGACGGGCAAGGCGACGACGGCGACGGCGGCGGCGATCTCGAAACTGTCGGAATTCGCATCGCAGCTCAGGAAGAGCGTCGCCGGGTTCACGCTGCCGGCCGATGTGCTCACGGGAACCACGCGGATGACGATGACGTCTGCCAATGCGACGCAGGTGCAGCCAGGAAAGAAGACAGGCACGGGCTGATAGCAAGGGTACGATGACGGGCGATACTGGCATAAGCGACGAGCGCGAGCAGAGCGAAATTACGGGTCCCGTAAACGCACTCGCGATCATCAGCAGCGAGCTGATGGAGACGATTCGCAACGCCCACCTTGCGGTCGAGGATTGTGTCGACGGGCGCGGCGGTTCCCAGGCGCTGGTTCGCGCCGGGGGCCTGCTGCACCAGGCGCGAGGCGCGCTGCAGCTGGCGGAAACCTACGGCGCGGCGTTGCTCGCCGAGGAGATGGAGCTCGCCTCCAAGTACCTCGCGGCGCTGCGACCGGGCAAGGGCCGGGAAGACGGACTCGATGCCCTGACGCGTTCGATGGTTCAGCTGCCGTCGTATATCGAGCGCTTGCTCGGCGGTGGGCGGGATATTGCACTCGTGTTGTTGCCGATGCTCAACGACCTGCGTGCTGCGCGCGGCGAACCATTGCTGTCGGAAGGCACACTGTTGCTGCTGAACCTGTCGCCGAGCCGCAGCCAGACGGCCATGGCGAAGCCCGAGGCCGACGGGCAGGATCCCGTCACCGTAGCCAGGCGCCTGCGCCCGAAATTCCAGTTGGCGCTGCTCGGATGGATCCAGGGCGGCAATAGCCAGCAGCATCTCGAAACGCTCTCGAAGGTCACGGCAGCGCTGGAAAACTCGGCCACTCGTGACGACATGTACCAGTTGTGGTGGGTGACGGGGGGCGTGCTCGAGGCCCTGCGAAATGGCGGGCTCGAGACGTCGGTTGCGCTCAAGCGGCTGCTGGCGCAGGCGGACCGGCAAATCAAGTTCGTTATCGACGAAGGTATCGAGGCCTTCGACAAGCACCCTGTCGACGATCTGCTGAACAACCTGCTGTATTACGTGGCGCGGTCGAGTACCGCCGGCGAACGCATCAGCGAAATTCGTTCGGCGTTCAACCTCGCCGAGTTGCTGCCGGGCGACGAACAGGTAGAGCAAGCCCGGGAGGCCCTGTCGGCGCCAAGCGTAAAGCTGATGAAGACGGTTGCGGCGGCGATCAAGGAGGACCTCGCGCGGGTCAAGGACGTGCTGGACATCTTCGTCCGCACCGGCATGAACAAGTCGTCCGAGCTGGTGCCGCAGCTCGAGCTCCTGAAAAAGATCAGCGACACCCTCGGCGTGCTCGGACTGGGTGAACTTCGCAGCGACATCGACGGCGAAATTGACCGCCTGAAATCGGTTGTGGAACGCGGCGGCGCCACCAACGACCACGTCGTCCTCGATATTGCCTCCACGCTGTTACGGGTCGAGGACCGGCTCGACCAGCAACTCATCCGGCTGACGGTACCCCACGATGCGCCTGTGCAGGCCGATGACGACATGTCGCCGCAGGATGCAGCCGACTACCAGCAGGTAGCCGAGTCGGTCATGCGCGAGTGCATCATCAACCTCGCGAGAATAAAGGAGACCATCGGCCAGAGCATCGCGTCACAGGCGCCGTCGCAGGGCCTCGACAGCGTGCCGTCGCTGGTGCGCGGTATCCGGGCCGGCCTGTTGATGCTGAACAAGACGCGCGCGATGGATGTCATGGAGCGCATCGGCAAGCTGATCGTGCTGACCCTGCAGGGCGGCGGACCGTCCCGGCTTACGCAAAAGGAAACCGATCGGCTCGCGGACGCCATCGTCAGCATCGAGTACTACATGGAAACGGTGAAAGCCGGCCGCACCGATCCCTGGTACATGCTGGACAATGCAGAAGCCTGTCTTGCGGTGCTGCGCGACGTCGGGCAACGCCTCGAACAGGACGCTGCCAGCGAGGTACCCGAGACGACGCAGAAGATACCGCAGGCCGACATCGAGGCGCATGCGATCGCCCGGGAAGCGGCGGGCGTGCCGCAGGCGACCGCAATCATGCCGCTGCCCGTTGTCGCGCCCGATGCCGAGCACCTGGATCCCGAGCTGCTCGAGCTCTTCATCGAGGAAGCAAAGGAGGAGATCGCCTCGATCAAGCGCAATCTGCCGGTCTGGAGCGACTCGCCCGATGACATGGAAGCTCTCATCACGGTGCGCCGCTCGTTCCACACTCTGAAGGGCAGCGGCCGCATGGTCGGCGCCGAAAGGATCGGCGAGTATTGCTGGGCCGTCGAGAATCTGCTGAACAAATTGATCAACCGCACGCTGGTGCGCACGCCGCCGATGGTGGATTTCATCCTGGAGGCGGCCGCCGCCGTGCCGGAGCTGGTCGAGCAGCTCGAGGTCGGTACCGAGCCGGGCAGCGATATCAGCCTGCTGGTAGCACGCGCACACGCGTTCGCCGAAGGCGATCCCAACGCGGCCGTGCTAACCATCGAAAAGCCGCCGCACGCCGCGGAAGAGGAACGGCCGGCACTGGAAATGGATCCCGTGCTGCTCGACATATTCGCGAAAGAGACGGCGGGGCATCTGAAGGTCATCGTCGACTACCTCAAGGCCTGCGATGGACGCCAGCCGCCGTTCGAGGTTACTGACAAGCTCTACCGTGCATGCCATACGCTGCACGGCAGTACCAACATGGCAAACGTCGAGCGGGGCGTGGCGGTTGCGGGTGCGCTGAACCGCCTGGTACGGCGCGTTTACGATTACAAGGTCGGTTTTCAGCAATCCGGCATCGACGCCCTGAAAGCCGCGGCAAAAGCGATAGCGACGATCGTCGGCGACATCAACAAGCCCGATCAGAAGCGAGCCGACTACACCGCGCTCGTCACACACATCACGAGGCTGGCGAACGCCTTGCAGCCTGACGGCACCGTCGTGGACCTGCCGGAGGAACAGGCACCGGCAGGCAAAGCGAAACCAGCCGTCGCAGAACCCGTGCCGGCCGTTGCGGAAGCGGAGCCGGTCGTCGCTGCAGCGGAGCACCTGGAAGCCGATTACGACAAGGAGATCGCCGCGATCTTTACCGAGGAGTCCGCGGAACTCCTGGAATCGACAGACAAGGCATTCGGCCTCTGGGCAAGGGACAAGGACGCAAGCCAGGCCGTGCAGGAACTCAAGCGGCACCTGCACACGCTCAAAGGTGGCGCCCGCATGGCCGGCATAACGGCGATGGGCAACCTGAGTCACGAGCTCGAGACCTTGCTTATTTCGGTGGACGAGGGTCGCGTGCAGTCGAGCGCCGGCGTCGAAGAGTTGCTGCAGCGGAGCATCGACGAGTTGCATCGCATGCGCGACCTGGTAATTGCGGGCAAGGCTGTGCCGCCGGCTGCCGAACTCGAACAGCGAATCCGGGATGCCAACGCCGGATTCGAAGTTGCGAGTGACGTTGACGTCGAACTGGCGACGGCGGAGACCGGCGTGCAGCCTGCGGCATTCACCGTCGAACCCGACGAGACGGTCAGCATGGTGATCGTCGATACGCCCCTCGCCGACGAACTGGCCGAAATCGGCGCCAGCGCAGGGGACGAGGCGAGCCCGCCGGCCGTCGAGCCCGAGCCGGAACCCGAACTCGAACCCGAACTCGAACCCGAGCCGGAACCCGAGCCGGAACCCGAGCCCGAGCCGGAACCGGAACCCGAACTCGAACCCGAGCCGGAACCCGAGCCCGAGCCGGAACCGGAACCCGAACTCGAACCCGAGCCGGAACCGGAACCCGAGCCGGAACCGGAACCCGAGCCGGAACCGGAACCGGAACCCGAGCCCGAACCCCGGCCGGAGCCGGTGCTTGCCGCCCGCCCCGCGGCGGAGCTGCGGCCGGCCAAACAACCGGAATCCCGCAAGGAATATGCACGCATCGATGCGGAGCTACTCGAAGACCTGCTCAATGCCGCGGGCGAGATCAGCATCTATCACTCGCGCCTCAATCAACAGGTCAGCTTGGTCGAGTTTCATGTCGAGGAGTTCGAGCAGACCGTTGCGCGCCTGCGCGAGCAGCTGCGCAAACTCGAGATCGAGACCGAGGCGCAGATCATGGCCGGTCACCAGGACACGCTGGTCGCCAAGGACTTCGACCCGCTGGAGCTGGATCGTTATTCGACCATCCAGCAGCTTTCCCGCGCGCTCGCAGAGTCGGCCAACGACCTGGAGAGCATCAAGGACCTGTTGCGATCGCTGACAACCGAAGCCGAGAGCCTGCTTGTGCAGCAGTCGCGGGTGACCGCGGAACTGCAGGACGGGCTTATGCGCACGCGCATGGTGCCGTTCGAGCGGCACGTGCCGCGGCTGACGCGGCTGGTCCGGCAGGTTGCCCAGGAGGCCGGCAGGCGTGCCGAGCTGTCGGTAGAGGGAGCGTCCGGCGAGCTCGATCGCCAGGTGCTCGAGAAGATGCTGCCACCATTCGAGCACATGCTGCGTAACGCCGTCGTTCACGGCATCGAGGAACCCGACGTTCGCCAGGGCAATGGCAAACCGGCGACCGGCCAGATCACCATTCGCCTGCATCGCGAAGGTGCCGAAATGGTGATCGACATCTCCGACGACGGCGCCGGTCTCGACGTGGAGGCGATTCGCCGCAAGGCCTACGAACTCGAACTCCTGCGCCCGGACAGCAAGGTCACCGACGAAGAAATCATGGCCCTGATCCTGACCCCGGGCTTTTCCACAGCGGGCAAGCTCACGCAGGCTGCCGGGCGTGGTGTCGGCATGGACGTCGTTGCCAACGAGGTCAAAAAGCTCGGTGGCTCCCTGCGCATTTCATCCGTGACCGGGCAGGGTACGAATTTCACGGTGCGACTACCGTTCACGCTCGCCATAACGCAGGCGCTTATCGTGCGCACGGGCGAAGAGGTTTATGCGCTGCCGTTGCCGTCCGTCGAAGGTGTGGCCCGAATCCCGCGGGGCGAACTCGAAAACCTGCTCAGCCAGAGCGAACCGAGCTACCAGTACGGAGAGGAAACCTACCGATTCCGGCATCTCGGCATGTACCTCGGCGGGCGGGCTGCGGTCCTGCCCAAGGACGAGGCTTTCGTGCCCGTGATCCTGGTGCGCGCCGGCGAATTTTCCGCAGCGCTTCTGACCGATGAAATGCTCGCCAGTCGCGAGATCGTCGTCAAATCGGTCGGCCCTCAGCTCGCGAGTATCCGCGGCATTGCCGGCGCAACGATACTCGGTGACGGCCGCATCGTGCTCATCCTGGATATCAATTCGCTCGTCCGCAGCGGCGCGCCGGTCGTAGAGCTCAAGAAGGCGGCGCCGACACCCGACGACGTCCGCCCTACCGCGCTTGTCGTCGACGACTCGATTACGGTGCGTCGCGTTACGGAGCGCTTCCTGCAGCGTCACGGCATGCGCGTGATGACGGCGAAGGACGGACTCGACGCGATCAGCGTACTGCAGGACACCAAACCGGATGTCATCCTGCTCGACATCGAGATGCCGCGCATGGACGGTTACGAGTTCGCGTCCCACGTGCGCAACGACGAGCGCTTCGCCGACGTGCCGATCATCATGATTACGTCACGGGTCGGTGACAAGCATCGCGCACGGGCCATCGAACTCGGCGTGAACGACTACCTGGGCAAGCCGTACAAGGATGCACAACTGCTCGACGCGATCCAGCGCCAGCTTGAGGACAGAGGAATCCAGCTGCAGTGAGTGCCGAAGCCGACGAACTATACAGCCTGCTCGTGCCGCTCGCCGATGAACGGCTCATTGTGCCGCGCGCCTGTGTCGCCGAGGTCGTGCGTTACTCGGCGCCACGGCAGGAAGCGGGCGCCCACAGCTGGATGCTGGGTACGGTCAACTGGAACGGGCGCGCGCTGCCCGTCGTCTCGTTCGAGGGCACACTCGGCATGGACGTGCCTGCAGCCACCGGCCGCACCCGCATCGTCGTCTTTAGCGCCAGCACGGGCCAGCTCAAGACCGGATTTTTCGGTGCGATAACCCAGGGATTCCCACAGCTCGTGCGCGTCAATCGGGACGTGCTGCAGCTCGATTCGACCGAAGGCTGGCCGAAGGACGCTCCCGTGCTCTGCCGGGTCAAGATGATCAACGAGTTTCCCCTGATACCCGATCTCGAGCGTATGGAAGCCATGCTGGCGCGGGAATCGCTGCAGGCCTGACGCGCGATCGGGCGTTACAGATCGCCCCAGAGTGCCTGCGCGATGGCGATCGCGGCCACCGCCGCGGTTTCAGTGCGCAATATGCGCGGGCCGAGGGTCACCCCCGCGAAGCCCGCGATTTGCGCGTCGTCGTATTCGCGTTCACTGAAGCCTCCCTCGGGCCCCACGAGCAGGCAGAGTCCGGTTTCGGGATTGTCGATCGTGGCGAGCGGCTGTCCCGCGCCGGGTCGCAGAACGAGGCGCAAGGCATCGCCGGCACGGTCCGAGCCGAACCAGTCGTTCAATGGCAGCGGCGTATCGATCCGGGGTGGCCTGATGCGTCCCGATTGTTCACAGGCGCTTGCCGCGACGCCCTGCCAGTGTCTCCGGCGCTTCTCTGCCCGCTTGCCGTCCAGCTTCACGACGCCGTGGTCCGTCAGGACCGGCGAAATTCGCGCGACCCCCAGCTCGGTCGCCTTCTGTATGACGAAGTCCATGCGCTCGCCGCGGGAAATTCCCTGCACGAGGTGGATGACCAGTTCCGGCTCGGCCGTGTTCTCGATGGCATCCTGCAGCAACAACGTTACGCGGTCCTTCCCGAACTTGCCGATCGTGGCGGACCATTCGCCATCGTCGCCGTTGAAAACGTGCACGGTATCGCCGCTGCGCAGGCGCAGCACGCGTCCGAGATAGCGTGCCGGTTCGTCGCCGAGACGTAACTCGGCTCCGGCGGCAAGCTTTTCGGCTACATAGAGTCTCTTCGATGGCATGATCGCTGCGTCGGTCACCGTATTGGCGTTGACAGCCAATATCTGCACAGAGGACTATCGGCAATCGACCCGCAGTTGGCAACCAATGAAGCAGTCTTTCACCGTCGATACGGATACGGGCCTGATCGAACCCGCACGCCAATGCCGGAGCCCGAACCGGGATGCACGCCCGGCTTATGAAGAACCTCGCCTGATTGTCCTGCACGGGATCAGCCTGCCGCCCGGCCGCTTTGGCGGCCCGGAGATCGAGCAGCTGTTCTGCAACCGCCTGGACTGGGATACCCACCCGTATTTCGACGAGATACGCGGACTCGAGGTGTCCGCTCATCTGCTCGTCAGGCGCGATGGCGGCGTGGTGCAGTTCGTTCCTGTTACCGATCGGGCGTGGCACGCTGGCGATTCCTGTTTTCGGCGCCAGCCGTGCTGCAACGATTATTCGATCGGGATCGAGCTCGAAGGCGAGGACGACGTGCCTTATGAAGACGCGCAGTACGAGGTACTGACCGCGTTGCTGGCCGCAGTGCTGCGCGCATATCCGGCACTATCGGCACGCGAGATTGCAGCGCATTCGGATATCGCGCCCGGCCGAAAAACCGACCCGGGCCCTGCTTTCGACTGGCTCCGATTGTATGATGGACTCACTGGCCAACTTGCCTGAGCCGTTTCCATGACCCTGATCGCCCTGCTCATCGGACTGATTATCGAGCGTCTCGCAACGCAGATTTTTCACTGGCGCCGCATGCGCTGGCTCGACCGGATAATCGACAAGGGTTTTACGCTTTCCGCACGATTCGCGAATTGGCCGCCCGTGATTCCGGTCATCGCGTTGACCATCGCCCTGGTCCTGCCCGTTGCAGGGGTCACGATCGCACTCGTCGATCGCCTGTTCGGCTTTCCTCACCTGATCCTTGCGGTGGTGGTGCTGTTCTTTTCCCTCGGCCCCAACGACATTGGTGAGGATGTCAACGAGTATTGCAGTGCCCTGGAGGATGGCGACGATGCGCGTGTTGACCAGACGGCCAAGGCGTTGGTCGAAGATGCCGTGCCTGACGACCCGCTCGAACGAATTCGCTGCGTCGAGGAAGCGGTCTGTATCCAGGCCAACAACCGCCTGTTTGCGGTTATCTTCTGGTTCGTACTGCTGGGCCCGCTGGGTCCGCTGGGGGCCTGGTCATACCGCGTGACCGACCTGGTGCGCCGCCGCGCGGTGTTCCAGGCGGGCCGTGATGACCGTGAGTCGACCACGATCGAGCCGCTACGTCACGCGGCCGAGGCGCTGCATGGCTGGCTGGCATGGATCCCCGCAAGACTCACAGCGGTCGGCTACGCAGTCGCGGGCCATTTCGACGCCGCATTGGCCGCCTGGCGTGCCGGTGACGGCGAGCCAGCCGGCACTGCGTCCGAAAACAGCGAAAGACTGCTCGCCAGGGTGGGCGTGGCGGCCCTTGCACTTCATGAGGCCGACGACGAGGACCTTAGCGCGCGTGGCGTGCGGGGCGCGACCGCAGCCAAGCGGCTGGTATTCAGGTTGTTGCTCATCTGGGCCGTCATTATCTCGGCGATGACGCTGTACGGCTGGACCGTGTGAGGCCAGCGGCATTTATCCTCTTCATCGCAACGCTGCCGACGCTTCTCGCTTGCGATAGTCCCGGCGCCCCACAGAGCACGCCGAATACCCCGCACTCCTTGCGTATCGTTACACTCGCGCCGAATCTCGCCGAACTCGTGTTCGCCGCCGGCGCCGGCGATGCGCTCGTCGGTGTCAGTGCCTATTCCGATTATCCGCCTGCTGCAAAGGCGCTGCCCCTCGTCGGCGACGCCTTCACGATCGACCAGGAGCGGCTGGCACTGTTGCGGCCGGACTTGCTGCTCGCCTGGGAGAGCGGCACGCCGGCACATGTCGTCGACGAACTGAGGCAGGCGGGATACGCGGTCGAAGTCATCAGGACACGCAGCCTCGACGATATCGCGGCAGCGCTCGCCCGGATCGGCACACTGGCGGGCACACCGCATATAGCGCGCGAAGTCGCCACGGAATTCTCTGTCGCGCTGCAGGAACTCGGCGATGCATTCGGTGATGCCGAGCCGATACGTGTGTTCTACCAGGTGTCCAGCCGGCCGTTGTACACGGTCGGCCGCGACCACTACGCGAGCGGGCTTATTTCGCTCTGCGGCGGGATTAACGTGTTCGCGAATCTCGATGAGCTGGCGCCCGCGATCGACGTGGAGGCGGTGATCGACCGGGACCCCGAGGTCATGCTGGCCGGCACCGACGCCGGCAGCGATGCATTCGGCGAATGGGATCGCTGGCCCGCGATCACGGCGAACCGTTACGGCAACCGGTTTCTGCTGCCGGCGGACGAACTCAGCCGGCCGACGACCCGGGTGCTGGTGGCAGGCAAGGTCATCTGCGACGCGCTGCAGACCGCAAGACAGCGGCGCTCAGACGCGCTTCCCGCCGCAGGAGATTCCTAACTGCGATCGCGATTCCAGAGCACTTCTGTGGCGCCCTCCATTCGCGACAATACACGCGCGTAGACGAACAGCAGGTCGGAGAGCCGGTTCAGGTAGCGCAGTACTTCGCTTCGCACGGGCTCCACGTCGGCGAGCGTCTTTGAACGCCTTTCCGCACGGCGCACGATGGTGCGAGCGAGGTGGCAGGCCGATGCGGCGGGGCTGCCACCGGGCAGTATGAAATCCTGCAGCGAAGGCAGAGCATCGTTGTGTTCATCGAGTTCCTGCTCGAGCCGTTCGATCATCGCATCCGTGATGGCACTGTGCCCGGGGATGCACAGCTCCCCGCCCAGTTCGAACAGGTCGTGCTGCACGTCCGTCAGGCTCGCGCGGATCGAATCGGGCAAGGCGTCATGCGACAGGACCACGCCGATTGCGCTGTTGGCCTCGTCGACCGTACCGTAAGCTTCGACGCGCGGGCTGTCCTTTGGCGTCCGCGTGCCGTCGCCCAGGCCGGTCGAGCCGTCGTCGCCCGTGCGTGTGTATATCTTGCTGAGTCGTTTCCCCATCCTTATGGCCTGCGATACTTGAGTTCGACGAAGGCGCTGCGACCCTGCATGCGGAAGTTCGCGGCGGTCTGGTAGTCGGCATCGAACAGGTTCTCGACGCGCGCATTGAGCTGCAGGGTTTTCGAGAGCTCAATCTGTCCCGTCAGGCTCGCGACCACGTAGCCCGGCAGGATCACGCCGCCGAAGTCCTCGCGATCGCCGCTCGCGAGCACCGACAAACCGAGCCGGTGCCGCCCGACGTCCTGGGTATAGCTCAACGTGATGCTCTCCTCGGCGCGGCGCAACAGCCTGGTGCCGCTGCTGGTGTTCTCGGCGCGTTGCCTGACAAGGTCTGCGCGCAGTGAAAAAGTGTCGCCGAGATATTCGTAGCCCAGTTGTGCCCCTCGTATTTCCGCGGTATCGATGTTGACGAGCGTGAAGGCGGCGAGGTCGAATTCGATCAGGTCCTCGATATCCTTGGCGTAGAACTCGATATCGACGCTGTGACGGCTGCCCGGCGCGTAGCGCAGGCCCAGCTGGTATTCGTCCGCGACCTCGGGCTCGAGATCCGGATTGCCGCCGAAGCCGTAGCGGTCGGTCGCGTCCGGCGCGCGAAAAGCGCGTCCCATTCCGGCCCTCACCGTCCAGGATGGCGTCAATTCAAAACCGTACTCGACGTTATAGGTCGTCTGGTTGCCGAAAGTATCGTGGTCCGTGAGCCGTGCCGCGACGAACGCCCGATGCCTGCCGCGAATCCACTGGTCCTGCAGAAACAACGCTCTGACGTCCGTGTCTTCGTCGAAACCCGAACCGAATGACAGCGTCTTCGCGGTCTCCTGCATGGCAAACAGTCCCGCGGTGATCGTATGTTCGGCGAGGGCGAGAGTGTGCTGCCAGTCCAGGCTGATCCGATCGGATTCGACGAAGTCGTCGGACTGGTTCTGCTCGATACGATCCAGCATATGGGAGACGATCAGTTTGCTGCTGCCGCGTTCGGAAAGCTGCTTGTCGAACTGGAAAGCGGTAACCGAATTGCGGAAGTCCTGGTCGACGGGCGTCAGGAAGAAGTCGAGGTACTCGACGGTGCCTTCTGCACGCCAGTGCCGCAAGCTGATCTCGCCGCTGCCGATGTCGCGCGCCGCATGGATGTTGAGCGAGACGTTGTCGTAACCCCGGTCGACCTGCGACTCGACGCGGGGCGGGTAGCCGTCCGTATCCTGCCAGTCCAGCGTGAAACCGAACTGGTTCTTTTCATTGCGGACGCCACCCGACAGGAATGCGGAGCGCGAATCGAAGCTGCCCGCGCCGGCGCCACCCTCGATATACGTCTTGTCGGCGCGGCGCGTGATGATGTTTATGACGCCGCCTATTGCGTCGGTGCCGAACAGGGCCGAGCGTGCGCCTTTCACGATCTCGACGCGCTCGATGACTTCCGGCGAAACGTGCTGTATCGCGGCCCCGCCGATGGTGCCCGGATTCATGCGGACACCGTCGATGAGCACGAGCGTGTGGTTGCTTTCCGTGCCGCGCATGAAAAACGAGGTCGCCTGGCCGGGACCGCCGTTGCGGCCGATATCGATGCCGGCTTCGAAGCGCAGCAGTTCTGCAAGATCCGTAGCCAGCGATAACTCGATATCGTCGCGGGTGATCACCCGCACCGGGACCGTTGCCTGCTCCAGCGGGATCTCGGTCCGTGTTGCGGTCACGATGATCGTGTCGCTCGGCGAAATGTCCGATGCATGGACGTGCGACGCGACAGACAGCAGCGAAGCCGTCATCGCGACAAAACGGAACAATGTCATGTGTCTCCCCTGTGCGTGCCCTCCGCACGCGACCCGCTTCTTGTTTGCCAGAAAGGCTGCGGGGGAGTCGGGTCAGCGGCTTGCGGTGGCCCGAACAAGCGCCCGCCGCGCCGTTCGCGTGTTCACCAGGCCGGTCTCCGGGCTTACGAGCGGATTGCATCCTGCCGCAGCGCCTTCCCACGAACACGTCAGAGGTGTCGCAGTGGCTCCGTGTTGCACCACGGGGCTGGGGCTTTTACTCGATCACCGTTGCGGGGGCAGCGCCGGAATTCACACCGGCTTCCCGTCACCCGATCGAAACGATTCGGGCTTGCCTGATGACGCTGCCACGATAGGAAGCGCCGCGCGCCATGTCAAGCAGAAGTGGCGCGCAGACCGGGCAAGCGCTACTTGGCGGTATCTGCGTAGCCGAGCGTCTTGAGCGCGGACTCGACTTCGTTGAGCACCTGCGGATCCTCGATCGTTGCCGGAACCTTGTAATCCTCGCTGTCGGCAATCTTGCGCATCGTCGCGCGCAGCACCTTTCCGGAGCGGGTCTTCGGCAGACGATCGACGACCACGGCCTTCTTGAAAACGGCCACGGGCCCGACCTGGTCACGAACCATCTGTACGACGTCCGCAACGATTTCCTCGGGATTCCCTTCCGCCCCCGCCTTGAGGACGAGGAATCCCACGGGTAACTGTCCCTTCATGGGATCCGCTGCCCCGATGACGGCGCACTCGGCGACATCGTCGTGCGCGGCGAGCACTTCCTCGATTGCTCCCGTCGAGAGGCGGTGGCCCGCTACGTTGATGACGTCATCGGTTCGTGACATCACGAAGATGTAGCCGTCCTCGTCGATGAAGCCGGCGTCACCCGTCTCGTAATAGCCCGGAAACGTCTCGAGGTAGGAGCTGCGGAATCGTTCTTCCGCATTCCACAGTCCAGGCAAGGTTCCGGGCGGCAGCGGCAGCTTGCAGGCGATGGCGCCGACGTCGCCCGGAGCAACGTCTTTGCCGCCTTCGTCAAGCGCGCGAACCTCCCACCCGGGCGCCGCCCGGCCAACCGATCCCGGCTTGACCGGTGCCAGCTCGATGCCGAGGCAGTTGGCCGCAATCGACCATCCCGTTTCGGTTTGCCACCAGTGATCGATGACCGGTATGCCGAGTTTTTCCTCGGCCCAGTGCAAGGTATCCGGGTCGCAACGCTCGCCGGCGAGGAACAGCGTGCGCAGCGACGACAGGTCGTATTTCGGAATGAAGTCGCCGTCCGGGTCCTGCTGGCGGATTGCACGGAACGCAGTCGGTGCGGTGAACAAAGTTGCAACTTTGTGTTCCGACGCGACGCGCCAGAACGCGCCGGCGTCCGGGGTGCCGATCGGTTTGCCTTCGAAAAGGACCGTGGTATTGCCGTGCAGCAAGGGTCCGTAAATGATGTAGGAGTGGCCGACGACCCAGCCGATGTCGGACGCGGCCCAGTAGACTTCGCCCGGTTCCACGCCGTAAATATTTTTCATGGTCCAGTGCAGCGCTACCGCGTGGCCGCCATTGTCGCGAACGATGCCTTTGGGCTGGCCGGTCGTGCCCGACGTATACAGCAGGTAGAGCGGGTCCGTCGCTGCAACGGTCACGCAGTCCTGAGGCGTGGCGCTCGCCAGCGCGTCCTGCCAGTCGATATCGCGCGGTCCGACGAGCGCGGCTTCGAGCTGCGGGCGCTGCAGGATGATGCAGCAATTCGGCTTGTGCTTGGAAAGGTCCAGCGCCTGATCGAGTAGCGGCTTGTATTCGACAATTCGGCTCGGCTCGATACCGCAGGATGCCGAGACGATCGCTTTGGGCGTCGCGTCGTCGATACGGGTCGCCAGTTCGTTCGGCGCGAAGCCGCCGAATACCACCGAGTGCACGGCGCCGATACGGGCGCAGGCGAGGACCGCGACGACCGCTTCCGGGATCATGGGCATGTAGATGATGACCCGATCGCCCTGCTTGACGCCGTTGTTGACCAGGGCGCCCGCGAAAAGGGCCACCTCGTCGCGGAGCTCACCATAGCTTATCGAGCGTTGTGAACCTGTCACCGGGCTGTCATAGATGATCGCCGCCTGTTCGCCGCGGCCGTTCGCCACATGCCGGTCAAGCGCGTTGTAACAGGTATTCAGGCGCCCACCGGCAAACCAGCGGTATATCGGCGGGTTGGAGTCATCCAGTACCTTGTCCCATCGGCTTTCCCAGTCGATGCCCTCGGCCGCTTCGGCCCAGAATTCTGATGGATTCTCGATCGAGCGGCGGTGAATTTCCAGATATTTACTCATGACGGATCCGCACGGTTATTAGCCTGCCCGATTTTAGAAGACGCGCCGATGCCGGGCCATGCGACAAAAGGCGCAAGCGACGCGGGGACTCAGTACAGGTCCGACAGCGTGGTGGCGGAATCGCGGCTGGCTACCATGGCGATCAGCAATTCCGCCGTCGAAATGGCGTCGCCGAGGCAGTCGTGTCCGCGGTACCAGGGCAGGTTGTAATGGTTGCGGAGATCGGGCAGCCGCAGCGACCGGGTGTCTTCGAGATGGTGATGTCGCGACTTGCGGCGATTCTCGAGGGCCAGCGTGTCGATGACGGGTACGTGCAGTCTGTCGCCGAACTGCTCTCTGCAGAGGCGGTCCAGCAATTTCTTGTCGAGACCGGCATGATGCACCACCAGCACCCGGCCCGTGAGCACCTCGAGGACCCGCTGCATGGCAGCCTCCGGCGAAGTGCCCTGCTCGACGACGCTGTCGGTCAGGCCGTGAATCGCGGGGCTGTCGCCCAGTTCTTCGCGCCCTGGCTTGACGACATGAGATTCGGCCGTGGACAGGTCTACCTTGCCGTTACGAATCAATACCCAGCCGATGCTCAACATGTCGACGGTCGCCGGGTCCAGACCGGTCGTTTCGATGTCCAGGCAGACCAGTTCCGCATCGTCAAAATCCGTCGACGGTGAGGGCGGGGACCCGTCCAGGAGCGCTTTGTAGCGTTCGTTACCGGACCGGCGGCCGGCTTTCCAGCGCTTGAGGGCCAACCATCTCCCGGTCGTCATGCGACGTGGAAGCGGTTCAGCAGCGCCGATTGGCTGACGCTCACCTGGCTGAACGCGGATTTGAGGTTGTGCCGGATCAGCGACGATAGTTCGCCCGGTGACAGGTGATTGTCGGGCCGCTTGCCGGCGTGCAGCTGCCGGTTCTGGTGTTCGATCCTGAGCTTCTCGATGAAGTCGAGCGCGTCGATCAGGCTGGCGGCGTCGGGTTCGGTGATCTCTCCGGTTTTTGCCGCTGCGCGCAGCCGGTTTCTGGTCGTAATCCGGACCTCGCCCGCCGCGAGGGCGCGAATACGGGCGATCTCCACGATGGGCATGATGCCGTGCTTCTTGATGTCCAGCGTGTTCTTGTGCTCGCCCGATTTCTCGAGCACGAATTGCCGGAAAAAGCCCAGTGGCGGCTGGAAGTTCATCGCGTTTTTCGCCATGAGCGCAAGAAACAACTCGTTTCGCTTGGCGTCGGTGCGAATACTCTCTTTCAGCGTCTCGACGAGCCCGGTGTCCCCATACACGCAGCGCAAATCGAAGAAGATGTTGGCGTGCATCAGCGCTTTCTCTTCGGGGACGGTTATCCAGTTGTTGAAGTACTTCTTCCAGACTTCCAGGGGTTTGCGCCATTTCGGGTTGGAGGCCATTACGTCTCCGGGGCAGTAGACGTAGCCACAGGCGTCCAGGCCGTCATTTACGATCCGCGCGAGCGCCTCGAAATACCCGTCGTCTGCGTCGGTCGCGGAATCGTCGAGTACCAGCGCGTTATCCTGGTCGCTGCGGGCGGACTGTTCGTGCCGGCCCTGTGAGCCCAACGCCACCCAGGCATACGTGCAGGGCGGCGATCCCAGCTCCGCTTCGGCGATGCGGCACAGCTGTTGCGTCACTGAATCCGTGATCGTCGTGATGAATTTGCCCAGCTGTTCGCCGTCTGCATCCGCGCTGATCTGGCTCGCAACCAGCGCCGGCAGGCGTTTGCAGGCGTCGATGATGCCTTCCACGGTCGTCTGCTTGGCGATGTCGTTGACCAGGTAAAGCGGGTGTTCCGTTTCGATGCGCATGAAGTCGCTGCGCGACACCATGCCGATGAGCTTGCCCTCCCTGGTAACGGGCAGGTGATGGATCTTGTTCTGCATCATCGTCAGCGCGGCTTCGTAGGCGAGGTCATCGGCATCGATGGAGATCGGGTTGATCGACATGATGTCCTGTATTGACGTGTCGATCGGCAGGCCTCGCGCAACGACCCGTTTTCTCAGGTCACGATCTGTTGCGATGCCAGAGAACTTCTCTCCGCAGGTTACGAGAATTGCTGATACCCGTTCGTCGACCATCTTGCGGGCGGCGTCCTGGATGCTCGCGGCCCCGTCGATCGCGACCGGGGGGCGGGTAATGAGTTGCGACACGGCGCGCCCCTCGGCCCCGTGCAATTTCGTCGTGGCCGGCCGCGATAGCAGGCGGTCGGACAGCAGCCGAATGAAATAGGTGTCGAAGCGGTCGTTCTTCCGTCGCAGCTCCGAAAATACGGCCCCATCGAGGTGATAGATCAGCGAGTCTTCGATTGCGATGGACTGGTTGCGCAATGGTACGGCATTCATCAGGGACGGGAAGCCGAAGACGTCCCCCTCGGCTGCGCGCATGACGAGATCGCCCTCGGCATTGCGCAGCTCCAGTGCGCCGCTGCGCAGGATGTGCAGCTGTTTGTTGGTGGCGCCGATCGTCAGTACCTGGCTACCGGCTTTGTAATAGCCGATCTGCATGGCTTTCGCGGCGGCACTGAGCTGTTTCTCGTCGAGATCTTCGAAGCCCTGCAGCTCGCACAGGAAGCGGGTGATTTCCGGCAATTCGTTCATAGGCCGATTCTGACACGCCTTGTCCCCACGTAAAACCGGCGGCACCCTCTCGGGTGCCGCCGGGGCAAACGCAAAGGAGGTTGCGTGTTTCTGTCTAGAACGCGTACTTCGCGGAGAACTGCAGGCGCGTGAAGTCGCCGCTGGCGCCGCCTATGACCTCACGTTCGCCATAGATAAGCTCGGCGCCGACATCCAGCTTCGGCAGTATGTTCTTGATCACGTTCACGTGGAAGCTCGAACCGGTGTCGTTCAGGCCAACAGCAAGAACATCATTGTCGTATTCGATGTCGGTCGTGCCGAACATGATGTTCGTGCGCCAGCCGTTGCCGAACGGGACACGAAGTGCAACAAAGGCGGCGACCGCTTCTGCCGTCGCAATATTGCCCGCTGTATCCACGTAGCCATCCGGAACGAATCCGAGGCCGATGTAACGGCCGACGCCGTCGCCGTAGGTGACCATCGCGCGGAGGTCGGCGCCCCCGCCGAACATGAACTTGGCGGAAGCACTGAGGCCGTAACCAGCCTCGTCAGCCTGCGACCCACCGCCGGTGGTGTCCTGGATCTTGAGACTGCGATACAGGGCCGCCACCTTGAGGAAGCTGCCTTTGTCGCCGAACTTGAACGTGTAGCGACCGATCAGGTCGGGAATGGTCGCGAGGTCCCTGGTCCCGCCGACGACGAAGGTCTGCGGATTCTCGGCCGCCAGTTCCAGGCCACCCGTCGTGTAGCGGACCATTGCCTGGCGTATGAATGTCGTAGACTCGGCCGGCCCGACGAAATCGAGGGCTTCGGGCAGCGCAGCCACGTCCTGGAACGTCGACCAGGTCTGGCCGAAGGTCCACTTGTTGTACTTGATGAACGCATGACGCAGCCGCGGGCTGTAGGAGTTCGACACGACCTCATTGCCGTCGCCGTGGATGAAGAAGTCCATCTCGATGAAAGCCGTAATGCTGTCACCGCCGGCCGTCTTCGTATCCGCACGGAAGTTGATCCGCGTTTCGCGAGCCTGGAAGTCGGCCGTGATGTCGTCAGCGGACTCACCTGGGACGTCCAGCGGGATCTGCGGCGTGTAGTAGAACTGGCGCATCAGGCTGTTGCCGTCCGACGGCCACTACACGTTTGCGAATATCGCGGTCCGTGACGATACCGGCAAACAGGCCTTTGTCCATGACAAGCATGGCAGAAACGCGCTCGTCTACCATTTTCCTGGCGGCCTGCTGAATGGTGGCTTCAGCATCGATCGTGACCGGTGACCGCGTGATCAGTTGGGATACGGCTCGGCCGCCAGCGCCGTGGAGCTTCTGCACCGCTGGACGCGTAAGCAAGCGGTCGGAGAGCATGCGAATGAAGTGCGTGTCAAAACTTGCGTTATCGCCGCGCAGGTTGGAGAAAACCTTGCCGTCGAGGTGATAGATCAGTGAATCTTCTATTGCCACAGACTGGTGTCGCACGGGGGCCGCATTCATCAGCGACGGAAATCCGAAACAGTCTCCTTCGGCCGCGCGCGTAACCAGGTCACCGTTCGCATTGTGCAATTCGATGGCGCCGCTGCGAACGATTCGCAAGTGCGTGTTTTCGTCACCGATGTGCATTACGTCACTGCCGGCGCGCGTGTAACCGATCAGTATCGCTGCGGCGGCGGCGTTGATCTGTACGTCGTCGAGCGCATCGAATCCGGGCAGTCCGGACAGGAAGCGGGCGATCTCGGGAAGTTCATTCATGCGTCAATTCTGACACGGTGGGGCCCGACAAAAAAAGGGCGGCACCCCGAGGGGTGCCGCCATTGCAAACGGAAAGCTCAGCTCAGAAATAGAAGGCCTGTAGCTGCAGCCAGATTATGTCGGTGCTGGCACCGCCGTCTACGTCGGAATTGAGCCACGAGAACTTGACGTTACCATTGTAGCCCCGGAAAAAATAAGCGAGGCCGACCATGGTGGTGTCCACGTCGGCGAGTGCCGAATCACTGAAGTCCCGGCTCGATAACTGCACGAACGGCATCAACTTTGCCTCGCCGAACAAGAAGCCGGCCTCCAGCGTCATGTTGTCCTGATCGGGCAGGCTGGGCAGGAAGACGTCACCGTCCACATTGCTCCAGCTGCCTTGTACGGTGATGGCGTTGCCGTTACCGCCGAGTGGCTGGTCGAGGAAGAAATCGAGGCTCGTCGTCTGGTAATCCTCCTGCGTGTCGACGGACGCGCCGACTGCCAGCGATCTCTTCTTTCCGAGCGACGTGCCCCCGTAGTACAGGCCCTTCATCGGGTCGAAGAAGTTGTACATCACGCGGCCGAAGTAGCGGAACGAATTCGTGGAATCAGCGCCCCTGTTGCCCTGCAGGACCTCAGCGCGATATTCGAGCTTGTCGTTCATCAGGTAACCACGGGCCCTGACACCGTAATCGCGGCCAACCTTGGTATCCAGCGCGCCCGCCCAGACAAAGCTCGTGGGCATGTAATCTGTCGCCAGCAACGTGACCGCCGACTGGTTCGAGTTATACGTCACTGCCTGCAGAATCTGACCGAAGTCGAGCATGAACGCGTCGCTCTTCGGCTTGTACGTGACGACGAAATCCTGAATAAAGATATCGCCGTGGTTCTTGCTGCCGCCGACTTCCTTGCCGAGGTTCGGGCTGTCGGTCTCGAAGAAGAATGACCACTTGTCGTTAAGTTTGCCCCCGGCGAGAATACGCAGGCGCCGGAAGAACAGGTTCTGCTCTGAGCTGCCGACGTCAGGGCTGATGGATTCCCCCCTAAGCTTTGCGAGGAAACCGAATTTGATACTGGCGCTGCTGTCCTCGCTCTCGATGTTCCACGCGGCCTGAGCGGTCGGTGTCGCCCCCAACAACACAGTGAGCGACAGAGCGGCCGCAAACGCAAAAATTCGTTGATTCATTCTGTTCATCAGTTTTTCCCCCAGGAAAGTTTTTTCTAGAATCGCCGCAAATACTCAGCCAGTGCGCCAGTCGATACCATTAGCCAAAAGTCGAATCAGTATGTCTCAGTAGACGAATGTCTAATGCGGGGGTACCGGCCGCAATTCAAAATGCCGACAAAACGGGCAGTCGCCCGCGAAGAAACGTACCTACCGAGTGGAGAATCCGATGAGCGATATCTACGCCGTCAATGACTATTTCAAAGAGCACGGGCTGATCAGCGAGGACCAGTATTTCGACCTTTACAGGCAGTCCGTCGAGGACAACGAAAAGTTCTGGGCGGAGCAGGCCGGAATTGTCGACTGGATCAAGCCGTTCACCAAGGTCAAGGACGTGTCCTTCGCGAAGAGCGATCTGCACATCCGGTGGTACGAAGACGGCGAACTGAACGTCTGCTACAACTGCGTCGACCGTCACCTGGACGACAAGGCGGATCAGCCGGCGATCATCTGGGAGGGCGACTCGCCCGACCGGGACCTGACGATCACCTACGGTGAGCTGCACGGCAGGGTTTGCCGCTTCGCAAACGTCCTGAAGTCGATCGGCGTCAAGAAGGGAGACCGGGTCACGGTCTACATGCCGATGATCCCCGAGGCAGCGGTCGCCATGCTGGCTTGTGCGCGTATCGGCGCAATCCATTCCGTGGTGTTCGGCGGCTTCTCGCCGGACGCGCTTGCGGGCCGCATCATCGACTGCGAATCGAACGTGGTGATTACCGCTGACGAAGGTCTGCGCGGCGGACGTTCCGTGCCGCTCAAGGCGAATGTCGACGCGGCAGCAAAGATTGACGGCGTCACGACGCTGGAGAAGGTCCTGGTCGTCAGGAACACGGGCAATGACGTCGGCTGGGTGGACGGTCGCGACGTATGGCTGCACGAGGCCGAGGCGTCGGTGGACGACGATTGCCCCTGCGAGCCGATGAACGCCGAGGATCCCCTGTTCATCCTCTACACCTCGGGTTCGACCGGCAAGCCCAAGGGCGTCCTGCACACGACCGGCGGTTACCTCGTCTACGCAGCGCTGACGTTCAAGTACGTGTTCAACTACGAACCCGGCGACATGTACTGGTGTACCGCCGATGTCGGCTGGGTGACCGGGCACTCCTACATCGTGTACGGGCCGCTCGCGAACGGCGCGAGGACCATGATGTTCGAGGGCGTGCCGAATTATCCCGACTCGAGCCGTTTCTGGCAGATCTGCGACAAGCATAACGTGAACATCTGCTACACGGCGCCGACGGCGATCCGCGCGCTGATGCGCGAAGGCGACGAACCGGTCAAGAAAACGTCACGCAAGAGCCTGCGCCTGTTGGGATCGGTCGGTGAGCCGATCAATCCCGAAGCCTGGGAGTGGTATTACAACGTGGTGGGCGAAGGCCGCTGCCCGATCGTCGACACCTGGTGGCAGACCGAGACGGGCGGCATCCTGATCACGCCGCTGCCCGGCGCGACGGCGCTCAAACCCGGCTCGGCGACGCGGCCGTTCTTCGGCGTGCAGCCGGCCATCGTCGACCCCGACGGAAACATACTGGACGGTGCGGTCTCAGGTTTGCTGGTCATACTCGACAGCTGGCCCGGCCAGATGCGCACGGTCTATGGTGACCACGAACGATTCGTTCAGACCTACTTCAGCGCCTTCGAAGGCCGCTACTTCACGGGTGACGGCGCGCGGCGCGACGAAGACGATTACTACTGGATTACGGGACGGGTGGACGACGTGTTGAACGTCTCCGGCCACCGCATGGGTACCGCGGAAGTCGAGAGCGCGCTCGTCGCTCACGGGGCGGTCGCGGAAGCCGCCGTGGTCGGATATCCTCACGATATCAAGGGGCAGGGCATCTACGTGTATGTCACGCTCATGGAAGGGCACGAGCCCAGCGACGAGCTTGCGGTCGAACTGCGTAACTGGGTTCGCAAGGAAATCGGACCCATCGCATCCCCGGACCTGCTGCAGTGGGCACCGGGACTGCCGAAGACGCGATCCGGCAAGATCATGCGCCGCATTCTCAGGAAGATCGCGGAGAACGACTACAGCAATCTGGGCGATACGTCGACGCTGGCCGACCCGAGCGTCGTCGAACACCTGATCGAAAACCGGAAGAATCGCGGCTAAGGATACGGAATCGCTGTGACGGAATCCGACAGCAGTAACTTCATCGTTGCGGACGATCATCCCCTGTTTCGGGAAGCGCTGATTCACGCAATTCACAACTGCGTACCCGGCGCCGTGATTCACGAGGCGGACAGCCTTGCGAGCCTGTACGAGGTGGTGGAAGCGAACCCCGATGCGGACCTGCTGTTTCTCGACCTGCATATGCCCGGTGTCAGCGGGTTCTCCGCACTGGCCTACATGCGGAACAACCACGAATCATTGCCGACCGTGATCGTGTCGGCAGTGGACGATCCCGCGGTGATCAGCCGTGCAATCCAGCACGGCGCCAGCGGTTTCATCCCGAAGTCGTCGCCCATACGCAAGATTGAAGCGGCGATCAACGCCATCCTGCAGGGCGAAGTATGGCTGCCCGAGAACATCGACCTTGGCGCGGGCGGGCTCGACAACGAGGAGGCGCGAATTGCGGCCGCGATGAGTGCTCTGACGCCACACCAGTTCAGGGTCCTCATGATGCTCGGCGAAGGGCTGCTGAACAAGCAGATCGCGTATCAGCTCGGGGTTTCGGAAGCGACGATCAAGGCGCACGTGACGGCGATCCTGCGCAAGATGCAGGTGACGAATCGTACCCAGGCGGTGCTCGCGGTGCAGCGGCTCAATACCAGGGAACCCGGGCTCGTCGAATAGCGGGTCAGGGCCTACCGGCGAGTCAGGATGCGCGACATCAGGGCGCGCAGAGCGGCCGGTTTGAGCGGCTTGTGCAACAACGCGTGCCCGCAGTTGCGGATTTCTTCACGAACCGAATGCGAGTGATCGGCCGTGACGATGATCGCGGGGATCGATTTCTCCGCAAATTCGCGCAGTTCCTCAATGACCTCGATGCCCGTTACCCCGTCATCCAGGTGGTAGTCGACGAGCAACATGGACGGGCAGCCGCCGCCGTTGCTGCCGAGTTTCCGCATGTGCTCGAGCGCCGTTTCCGAATTGTTGGCCACGAGGGGGCTTGCACCCCATTTGCTCAACAGGCCCTGCATGCCGTCCAGGATCGAGTGTTCGTTGTCGACGCACAATACGATCGTGCCGTCGAGGGATGATGCCGGTGCCCTGTCGATCAGGCCCCTGATCCTCGGCACGGCGTCGGCGCGATCCGCAAGCGGAACGAGGATCTCGAACGTGCTTCCGCGGTCGATCTCGGATCGCATCCGGACCTCGTGATCCAGGAGCCTGGCGATACGATCGACGATCGCGAGTCCGAGTCCGAGACCACGCTTCGCGCCTTTGCCACGTTTTCCGAGCCGCTTGAATTCATCGAAAACGACCTTCTGATCTTCTCGCGCGATGCCGATGCCTGTGTCGACAACCTGAATGGCCACGCGATCGCCGCGCCGGCGACAGCCGATCAGCACGCCGCCCGCCGGGGTGTAGCGGCGCGCGTTGCTGACAAAGTTCTGAACGATGCGTCTCAGCATGGCCGGATCGGAGCGAACATAAAGGGAAGATTTGGCGAAGCGCAGCCTGAGCTCATCCTCAGCAAACGCCGCGGAGAACTGGGTTTCTATCGCCTTGAAGATATCCGATACCGGGAACACCTCCGGCTTCGGTACGGGCGCGGACGTGTCCAGTCGCGATATGTCGAGCAGTGCGCCGAGCAGGTCTTCTACGGCGACGAGACTGTTTTCGACGCGTTCGACGAGGCTCTGCTGCTCCTGCGGCATGCTGTCGCGGTGTTCGTTGAGGAGTGCGGCGAACAGCTTGGCGGCATTGAGCGGCTGCAACAGGTCGTGCGCAGCCGCAGCCAGAAAACGCGTCTTCGACGCATTGGCGTCCTCGGCGTCGGCCTTGGCCTGCTGCAGCGCCGACATGGCTCGTTCCAGTTCGGCCGTACGGTCCGCGACGCGCTGCTCGAGCATGGCCTTGGCTTCGACGAGTTCGCTTTCGACCATCTTGGAGTCGGTGATATCCGTGTAGGTCGTTACGTAGCCGCCCCCCGGCATGGGCTGACCGCTGATCTCGATGACCTTGCCGTCGATGAAATTACTCTGGTATTTGTACGGGGTCCCGGAGCGAATGTGCTTGATTCGCTTGTTCACCTCGGCGTTGACGTCCGTATTCCCAAAGCGGCCCTGCTCGCCGTTGAACCGGATCAGGTCGACGATCGATTCCCCGACGTGGACCATGCCGGGCGGATAGTTCATCAGCTGCTCGTAGCGGCTGTTCCAGCCGATGAGCCGCTGCGATGAGTCGACGACGCTGACGCCCTGCGTAATGTTCTCGAGCGTCGCGTCGAGCAGGCGCCGGTTGAAGGTGAGTGCCTGCGACGTTTCGTCCAGCAGCAGTACGACATCACCGATTTCCGTGCCGGTCTTGCGCAATGCGGCAGTCATGACGACGCGGGCCGACGACGCCCCGATGGCGCCGGCGATCAGGCGCTCGGTGAACAGCAGCAGGCGCCTGTCTGCCGGGCCCGATGAATTCAGGTCGATTGCTGTCGACGCCGCGAAGTCGGCAAAGGATCGCTCCACGTTGTGGACGCCCAGGAATCGTTCCGCCAGCGAACGCAGGTCCGCATTCGTGATGTCATGGCGGCCGACCGCAGCCCGCACCGGCCCGAAGCCGATCGCCGGGCCCGCGAAGGTCCTTGCCTGGATCTTCTCGACCAGGGACTGCCGGGTCATCATCGAGACCAGGACGTTGACGAGGATATTGGCGCCCAGCGACCAGGCGACGCCATGCGTCAGCGAATTGGTCTGGATATCCACCAGCAGCGCCTCGGGGCGCAGCCACGACTGCGAGAAGAGGCCCTCGGTGATGAATGCGTCGCTGAACGCACCGGCACGGGCGAGATTCGGCAGGAACAGGGTGTACGACCACAACGCGAATCCCGTGCAGAGTCCGGCGATGGCGCCGGTGCGTGTTGCGCCCGGCCAGTAGAGGCCAAACACGATGAGCGGGGCGAACTGCGCGGCCGCCGCGAATGACAACAAGCCGATGGATGCCAGTGCGACAGACTGGTCCGTGGCCTCGAGATAGAAATACCCGAGGGCTGTGATGCCGACGATAGCGCCGCGCCGGACGTGCATAAGGATGCGGGTATAGTCCTTGCGCTCGGACAGGCCGAGCATCTTGATACTCATGAGCGCCGGTATGACGATCTCGTTACTGATCATCGTGGACAGCGCTACGCTTGCGACGATCACCATGCTGGTTGCGGCGGAGAAGCCACCGAGGAAAGCCAGCATGGTCAGCAGGGTGTGCTGTCCCTGCATGGGCAGTGCGAGCACGAAAGCATCGCCGCTGAGCGCGCCGGTCGGCAGCATCTTCAGACCGGCAATCGTTATCGGAATGACGAAAGCGGAAAATATCAGCAGGTACAGCGGGAATGACCAGCGCGTCGGCCGGATATTCGCGTCTTCGTAGGCTTCCACGACGGCTACGTGAAACTGGCGCGGCAGGCAGAAGATGGCCGCACTCGCCAATATCAACTGGGTGACGAACATGTCCGGCATGTGATCGAGGCGGAAAACCGCTGCTGCACGCTCGGCTGCTTCGGGCGAGATAGCGGGCGTGCTGTTACCCAGTAACGACCAGGCGAACAGGCCGACCGCGACGAATGCGCACAGTTTCACGACCGATTCGAATGCGACCGCGAGCATGAGGCCGTCGTGGTGCTCGGTCACGTCGATCTTGCGGGTCCCGAACAGGATGGCGAATACGGCGAGTGCTGCGGCGAAAACGAAAGCGGTGTCGTTTTGCGCCGCACCCGCGGCCGAGTAATTGGACACGATGTCGAAGCCGGCAACGACGGCTTTCAGCTGCAGGGCGATATACGGAACCGAGCCGATTGTGGCGATGACGGTGACCAGCACGGCAAGGCTGCGTGCCTTTCCGTAACGCGCCGCGATGAAGTCGGCAATCGAGGTGAGGTTCTGGCGCTTGCTTACCGTTACGATGCGGTGAATCATGCCCCAGCCGAAGAAGATCACCGCCATCGGGCCAAGGTAGATCGGCAGGTAACCCCAGCCGTTCTCCGCAGCGGTGCCGACGGCGCCGTAGAACGTCCAGGATGTACAGTAAACGGCGAGAGTCAGGCCGTAGATCGTTGCTCGCGCGGGGCCGGAAAAACGGCTCGGATCCGCCTTGTCACCCCAGTGCGCGATCGCGAACAGGAGCGAGACGTAGCCCAACGACAACAGCAGCAGCGCCCACCAGCTGATCAACGCAGCAACCTCCCCTCTTTTTGGCGTTCGGCGCCCTTATGCGGACGCTCTGTAGTTCTGAGACAAGTCTACTACTATCGTCGAACGCGGGCGACACGGGGTGCCCCGGACGACACCAATAAGTACTGTAACACTCTAATTTCATGAGAGTTTTTGGCTCAAGAAGTGTACGCCGGTCGGCACCTCCCGGGGCTACCTACGACTAAAGTCTGTACTGGCGCTCGAGACCCGTTTGATAGATTGCGCGGGTGACAAATCCAATAAAAGCATCATAAGGGGGACGTATGTCTCAGAAAGCCGATTACTGGAGTGCAAATTTGCGCCTCATCGCACTTTGCCTCGCAATATGGTTTGTCGTGTCCTTTGTCTTCGGAATCATCTTGGTCGAGCCGCTCAACAACATATCCCTGGGGGGATACAAGCTCGGCTTCTGGTTCGCGCAGCAAGGATCGATATACGTATTCGTCGCGTTGATTTTTTTCTACGCTAATCGCATGGGTAAGCTCGATAAAGAGCATGACGTGCACGAAGACAAAGACGTCTAGGGGGTAATCATGTCACTACAAGCAATGACCTACCTGGTTGTCGGTATGACGTTCGCGCTCTATATCGGTATCGCGATCTGGTCACGCGCCTCAACCACCAAGGATTTCTATGTCGCAGGCAGTCACGTCCATCCCGTGGCAAACGGCATGGCGACGGCAGCCGACTGGATGTCCGCCGCCTCGTTCATCTCGATGGCCGGGCTTATCGCGTTCATGGGCTACGGCGGTTCGGTGTTCCTCATGGGCTGGACCGGCGGCTACGTACTGCTCGCGATGTTGCTCGCACCGTACCTGCGCAAATTCGGCAAGTTCACGGTTCCCGAGTTCATCGGCGATCGCTACTACTCGAAGACGGCCCGCATCGTGGCCGTTATCTGCCTGATCGTCGCGTCGGTAACCTACGTTATCGGCCAGATGAAGGGCATCGGCGTGGCGTTCTCGCGCTTCCTCGAAGTCGACTACAACGTCGGCCTCGTGATCGGCATGGGCATCGTCTTCGTTTACGCGGTACTGGGCGGCATGAAGGGCATCACCTACACGCAGATCGCACAGTATTGCGTACTGATCCTCGCCTATACGATCCCGGCGATCTTTATCTCGCTCACTCTGACGGGTGTTCCGCTGCCGCAGTTAGGCCTCGGGGCCACCATGTCGGGAAGCGAGGTATTCCTGCTCGACCGCCTCGATCAGGTTCTCTCGGATCTGGGATTCTCGGACTACACGACGACTGCGCGATTAAGTCATCTCAACATGTTCGTGTACACCTTCTCGCTCATGATCGGCACGGCGGGCCTGCCGCACGTGATCATCCGTTTCTTCACGGTCCCGAAAGTGAAGGATGCACGCAGCTCCGCCGGATGGGCCCTGGTGTTCATCGCCATTCTCTACACGACCGCACCGGGCGTCGCCGCGATGGCTCGCCTGAACCTCATCGAGACGGTCAACAAGCCCGATGGCACGCAGCTCGTGTATGCAGAGCGGCCCACGTGGATGCAGAAGTGGGAGGAAACCGGCCTGCTGGCGTTCGAGGACAAGAACGGCGACGGCCGGATCGTGTACTCGGCCGATGCCGAGGTCAATGAGATGGTCAAGGTCGACCGCGACATCATGGTGCTGGCGAATCCGGAGATCGCAGGCCTGCCGAACTGGGTCATCGCACTGGTCGCGGCCGGTGGCCTGGCAGCGGCACTGTCGACAGCGGCGGGATTGTTGCTGGCGATATCCTCGGCAATATCCCATGACCTGCTCAAGGGCGTGTTCAAACCGGATGTCACCGAGCAGCAGGAACTGCTGGCCAGCCGTATCGCAATGGCTTTCGCGATCTTGCTCGCCGGCTATCTCGGTTTCAACCCGCCGGACTTTGCGGCCGGTACCGTCGCACTGGCGTTCGGACTGGCGGCATCGTCGATATTCCCTGCGCTGATGATGGGCATCTTCAACAAGAGGATGAACAAGGAAGGCGCGATCGCGGGTATGGTTGCGGGCCTGGGCGTAACCCTGCTGTACGTATTCCAGCACAAGGGCATCATGTTCATTGCCAGCACGTCGTACCTCGGCGACATGTCGCCGAACTGGTTCCTCGGTATCGAGCCGAACGCGTTCGGAGCCATCGGTGCGCTGATCAACTTCGGCGTTGCCTACGTGGTATCGCATATGACCGCGGCACCACCGGAGCACATCCAGCACATCGTGGAAGACATCCGCGTACCGCATGGCGCCGGCGAGGCCATCAGTCACTGAGATTCAGTCTCGGCCTGAGAAGAGGGGGCAGCAATGCCCCCTTTTCTTTTTGCGCTAAGATTAGGGCCGGCTGACTATCAACAGGCCCTAGCCTATGTGGAAAAACAAGCACGTCGTCATCGCCATGATCGTGGCGCCGATCCTTGCAGTACTGGCGTGGTTTGCAGTCGGTACCCTCGTTGGCGAGAAGGCGCGCGTCGCGGAGCCGGGCGCGGCGTACCCGCTGGTTGCACGTTCCAATTGCCGCTGGGAAAGCGGCGAGTGCGAGCTCGTCAACAACGACCTGAAAATGACCATCCTGCCCCTGGAGCTCGGCGCCCAGTACACCAGGCTCTCGCTGGATTCGGAATTCCCGCTGACGCAGGCGACGTTCGCGTTGCTCATGGGCGGTAACGAAGTCGTAGCCAAGGCTGAGCATGATGCATCGCCCGATGCGGTGGCGCAGATGACCGTGACCATACCCGCGTTCGCGGACCCCGAGGCCATGCTGCGTGTTGCCGTCACGGTGCAGGAATCGCTGTATTTCGCGGAGGTGCCGGTCGTATTCATGCGGCCGGAAGAGCCGCGCTTTACCCGCTAGCGGGAAATGAGAGACGCGGTGAAACGCCGGTGACCAGCTACGACGAGACCCTGTCCTCCGAACACCTGCACGTCGCGCTGGAGGCGGCGCGCGCGGCCGGGAAAATCAGCCGCGATTACTACGCCGGCAACTTCACCGTCGAGACCAAGGCCGATATGACGCCGGTGACGCAGGCTGACGTCGAGTGTGAGGCCGCGATCCGCGAGATCATCTTGGAGCGTTTTCCGGATCACGGAATTCATGGCGAGGAGATGGGCCGGACTCACGGCGACGCCGAGTATCTCTGGCTCGTCGATCCGATCGACGGCACCAAGGGTTTCGTGCGGCAATACCCGTTCTTCTCCACGCAGATCGCGCTCATGCACAACGGCGAGATCGTGCTGGGCGTATCCAGTGCCCCGATGATGAAGGAGCTGGCCTGGGCCGAAAAAGGCGTGGGCGCCTTCCTGCATGGCGAGCGGCTGGCCGTCAGCGGCATCGGCGACCCGCAACGGGCGTCCGTATCGACTGGCAACCTGAAGTCACTTGCAACAAGTGACGGCTGGGGGAAGCTCGGGGAAATCATTGCCGTGGCCGACCGAATCCGGGGCTACGGCGATTTCTACCACTACCACCTGCTTGCAGCCGGCAAGATCGACGCCGTGATCGAATCGGACGTCAACATTCTCGACGTCGCGGCCTTGTCCGTCCTGGTGACTGAAGCGGGCGGGGTATTCACGGACCTCAACGGCAATCCGCCCGGGCTCGGTACGCGATCGGTGCTCGCTGCAAACCCGGCGCTGCATGCCCATTACCTCGGGATGCTGCAGGGCCTCGTCGACTGATGCGACAATCAGGGCCGCCCGGCGCCCGCGACAAACAGCCGGCGGCCCCGCCAGCTCACGGCTTCCATCGGCGTACCGAATAGTGCCTCGAGCCGTTCTTCGTCCAGCACCGCGTCGGTCGTCCCGAACTCCCAGCGGCCGTCGCCGAACAGCAGCAGGCAGCGGTCGGCCACCCGCGCCGCGAGATTGACGTCGTGCAGGCTTGCGATCACGCCGGCGCCGTTGTCAGCGACTTGCCGGAAAACGTGCAGCGTATCGACCTGGTGCTGCGGATCGAGATGGTTTGTCGGTTCGTCGAGCAGGTAGACCTCGGGTGACTGGGTGAGGACCTGTGCGATCGCAAGGCGGCGGCGTTCTCCGCCAGAGAGCGACAGTACGTCGCGATCCGAGAGTTCCTCCATGCCGACGGTCGCGAGTGACGCCCGCGCCAGCTCGCAGTCCCGCGGCGATTCCCAGCGGAAACGACCGATGTGTGGATGACGGCCGACAAGCGCAGTATCCATCACGGTTGCGGGAAAGATGTCGTCGGTGTCCTGCGGCAGCAACGCCAGGCGCTGCGCAACATGTTGCCTGCGCAGCGAGCCGATCGCTGCGCCGCCGAGGCGGACGGTGCCCCCGTCAGGCCGGCGCAGCCCGGCGAGCGTCAGGAGGGACAGCGTCTTGCCGGTACCGTTGCGGCCGAGGACGGCAACGAATTCACCCCGCTCGAGCATCATGTCGAGCCCATCGACCAGCACGCGCCCCGGCACGCTGACGCGGAGCCCTGATACGTCGAGCAAGCTGGCGTTCTCCCCGGGCATCCGCAGAGCCTAGCCCAGCGGCAATGGCAGAGGAAGCGGAAAACACGTCTACCTGACCAGGCGGATTTCCCGCGCCGTCAATGGACCGATGACGGCATAGCCGAGGTCTTGCGGCACGACGGCGTCGTTCCGGGAGACCGGGATCCTGCCACCCATGATTTCCGCTTTCTTCTGCGGATAGAGCGGCGAGCGGTCGGGCTCGGCCAGGCCGTGCGGTGCGAGCGGCATCGCATTGGCGGGATCGTATTTATCCGTGGCGCCGAGCGTGTGCAGGAATTCATGTGCGATGACCACGTTGTTCCTGCCGCGCAGCCTGCGACTGGCGTACCCGTTGACAACACCGAACATGCCTTTCTGAACGCCGACCGAGTTTTCGAGTGCCAGCGTGCTCTTCGGGCTGTGGTAGCGTACGAATATACGAACGTCCGGATCGATCTGATCCTGGTCGCCCGTCACGCCCCACACCCACCACCGCATCTTCAGGGACCAGAGCATGATGTCGAGCACGCTGCCGGCATCGGCGATTGCCGGCGGCTGTTCGGCAATCGGTGCGCCGAGCTCTACCCGAACGGGGCGCTCGAGGCTGCGGCCGTAGCGTCGCACTTCCCGTGCCAGGAATTTCTCGATGCCTGCAAACGTGTCGACACTCAGCCCGGCAATGTAGTCTTCGCTCGCCTCGCTGCCGTCGCCGTTGATCGGGTAGATCTTCACCCACAGGCTGTTATTCCAGTCCGTGCTGCGCAGCTGGGCCAGCCAGGTTCCCGTGGCGACCATGAACAGGACGAACAGCAGGATCGCGATGCGGACGGCTTTGAACATGGATGACTGGCTCGGGACCCGGGTAATGCTGATTAGGCCATAGCGGCCGTGCAGGCACCGCAGAACAGGTCGCAATTCCGTGTCGACGTCATCAAGAAAATAAAAAACCCCGCAGCGTGAGCGGCGGGGTTAATCTCTCTTTTATTAAAAAGAGGTAACTGCGAAATCGGTGATCGGATACAGATGTTTTGTTGTTTTGGATCTGGATCTTGTTATTTTTGTAGTTATTGTTCTTCTGGCGTCTAAATCCTGTCTCTGTTCCTTGTGTGCCACCGAGCACAGTTACACTTCGCTTGGGCAAGATTATAAAAGCAAGACCTGTGCCAACCCGCCGAAGGCGGCTAAGATTTCAATGCTTTAGCGGTCGGTACACATTGAGCCACCCGGCACGAATTCATGATTTGTAAAAAAAGCCGACAGTAATGCTGCGCCGCACATCACGCGCGGCCCGCAAAAATTCGCATAAGCTGTTGAAAATTATCCGTTTAGGCGACAGGCCAGGTGGTTTCACGCGCCGCCGCGGCGTGCTCTTTGTACGAAAATGCCCCTTTTCAAAGGGGCGCCTGCCACCAACCCGACTTTTTACGCGGTTTGTCAAATAATTCGACGTCGGGCGTTGCAACGATTCGATCGATCAGGCCGATGGTGCTGAAGAAGCGGCCGTTGCGCACAACGCCCACTACGTTGAGGGCGTCGTCGATGTCGGCGAGCGGGTCGCCATCCACGATGACCAGGTCGGCATGGCTGCCGACTGCGATACGACCCAGCTGCAGACCGACGCCGAGGGCTGATGCCGCATTCACGCCGGCGGCGCGCAAAGCCTGCTCCGGTGTGAGACCGGCGGCTGCAAGCGCGCGGAATTCCGCGTGCAGGCCCAGACCTGCCGGCAGGCCATTGGGCTTGCTGCCGACAACCACTGTCGTCTTGCCACTCGCGAGCCGCGGCGGCTCCGCGAAACGGCGCACGGCGCCGGATTCGACGCCGAGCAGGCGCCCCTGACGCGAGGCGAGTAATGCCTCCAGGTTCGGTGTCTGCGCATCGGCGAGGCCGGAGACGATGGTTATCGGTTCGCTGTTGCCAGCCGCGAGCTTCATGTCCCGGTACTGGTGGCCGCCCGGGGAGCCGGGCAGCGCAGCGGCGCCGAGCAGAAGCGATGCCCCCGAACCGAGCGCGGCCTGCCAGGTTTCTGCGAGCACGGGGACGCCCTGTTGTTGCCATCGTTCCACCACGGCGCGTTGTTCCATGCCCGCATTCATGTCGCCCGCGACAGTGACCAGCCAGGGGACAGGATCCGCAGCCTCCGTGGCGGGCCTCGCCTCCAGAATCCGCGGGCCCGGGATCTCGGTGCCCGACCAGCGGCGGCTGAGGATAGCGGCTGCGGAATTATCCGCGACCAGTGTCGTAACACCGCAAGCCAGGAGCGCCGGGCCGAGCGTTTCATCGGTATCCGCCGGCAGCGACGCGTAACCGTCAATGAAACCCGGCAGCACCGTCAGGTCACCCATGTCAACGACAACGGCGCCCGTGCGATCCTGCTGCGGCTCGAGAGCAACAATGCGCCCGCCCTCGATCAGTATGTCGAGCCCTTCACGGTAGCCGCCGCCGGTACCGTCGAACAGCCGCGCAGCACGCACCACGAGCTTGCCGTCGGGCTCGTCAATCAGGGCGAGGTCGCGAACCGGACGGCTCCTGGGTGTGTGCGCTACCGGCCGGCCCACCGTCGCCCGGAAAGGCACCGTCCTGGATACCCACGAATTGAACTGCCGTTTGCGAATCCGGCCTTCTGCCGCGTACAGCATCTGCTGCCGGTCACGCCATGCGACCGGGCCATGGAACAGCTCCGTATCGTCGATCAGGACCCGCTCGAGCAAGGGGTCCGACAGGATCAGCATGTTGATCGTCACGCCTTCGGCCGTTTCGCGCGCGAACGTGACGAGGCTTCCGTCCGGGCGCCAGGATGGCGCGGACAGGCGGTCTTCCGAGGTGATGAGTGCGCGGTCGGGCTGGCCGAAACGTCGCAGCATGAGCGACCAGCGATCATCGTGATAGCTGACGTAGACAAGATTGCGGCCGTCGGCGGACCAGGCTGGTTCGCTCTCGTCGCCGGGAAGACTGGTCACGCGCCAGGACACGCCCGTCGCTACATCGTGTTCCCACAGGTCGAGCCCGGTGTCGTGCCGCTGCGACGCGAACACGATGCGCTCGCCGTCGGGATGCCACTCGGGCTGCTGGTCCGAGTAACGTCCTTCGCCCAGCGCCTGTACCTCGTTGCTCGCAAAATCGTACAGGTAAAGACCACTGCGCTGCTCGGAGCGCGCTTCGAAAACGATGGCGGCGGCGTCCGGCGACCAGCGCGGCCGCGCGGCCGGCAACGGTCCGGCATCGATGGCCTCGGCCTTTCCGCCACCGGGCGGCAGCACCCAGACTCCGCCCAGCAGGTCCATGATGATGCGGCCGTCGGGAGACACATCGACGTTCATGTCGCTGCCCTCGGTGAGCGTTACCTGCCCGCGCGCGGTTGCGCAACAGGCGAGTGCCGCAAGCAGCGCTACGACGTCCCTAGTTCGCACGCTTCACCCTTACGGACTGATGCCCGTCAGCGCCCACATCGACGACAATCCCCATCGGTTGGCAGCAGACCTGGCAGTCCTCGATGTAACCCTGCGAGCCGGCAGAAAAATCGACCACGATGGTTATCGGTTCGGCACAGAACGGGCAACGGCATCGTTCTTCGGAGATCAGTTCGCTCATTGCTGTTCGTGCTCAGGGCTGCAGCCGGATTCCTTGCCATTCGTCCACGATAAATTCGTGCTCGTTCTGCCGCTCGAGAGTGCGTTGCCAGCGTCCGCGGTCATGTATGCGATCCCCGCCTTCAATCCACAATTCGACCGCGCTCGCCCATACCCGCACCCCACCCCAATGAGCGGGCCGGGGAATGACCGGGCCGTCGATGCTTTCTATGGACTGCACGTCCTCGCTGACGTTCAGTCCAAGATCGAGGGCGCGTTCACGCAGCTGCCGGAGCAGCGCCCCGCGCGAGGCGATCGGCGCACTCTGGTCGCTGCCCCAGGCGCCGAGCTGGCTGCCCCGGTTACGGCTCGCGAAATAGGCGTCGCTTTCCGCCACGGGGGAGAACACCGCCATTCCCTCGATGCGGATCTGGCGTCCGAGCGCATCCCAGTGAAACGTTACGGCAACCCGCGGGTTGCTGCCCAGCTCCCGGGCCTTGCGCGATTCGTAGTTCGTGTAGAAAACGAGGTAGCCCGGATCCGCGACGAAGTCCTTGCAGAGCACGACGCGGGCCGCCGGCTGACCGCCGGCATCGATAGTGACCAGCGTCATCGAATTCGGGTTGCGCTGCACACCTTGTCTCGCTGCCTCGTCGAGCCAGGCTTTCGCCCAGTGCATGGGATTCCCGGGCAATACGTCCGGCAGGTGCTGCGCTAGATAAGGGTTGGTCAAGCCGTTCTCCACTGCAGTGACGGTCTTGCAGTCACCTGCGGCGCAGACTACCAAACGACCGGGGCGGGATCACGCATCGGAGAGAAACACGCCGCCTTCGCGGCGCGAGTCGGCGGCGACCTCGAATCCCCTGTCGCAGTCGAACATGGCTACGCTCACGCCGCCGAAGTACATGTTGATATCGTCGAACGCCTGCAGCGGCAGGTCGAGGTCGGGCATGTCCAGTCCCGGTTCGGCCCGCAGCTGATCGGCGTCGCCCGTGGTGTCGACATGAACCCGCGGGTGGGCGATTGCGTCGGCAAGCGACATCTCGAACTGCAGCCTGTTGACCAGGACCTGGTGAATGGCGGTGGTAATCCGGTCGGCGCCCGGCGAACCGATGGCCATGACCGCGTCGTCGCTGCGCGCGACGGTGGGCGCCATGTTGGAAGGCAGGCGGTCGCCGGGCACGCGCGAATCCACGTTGCGGCGATTGAGTTCGATTTCGCCCAGGCCGTTGTTCAGCCACAGCCCCGTGCCCTCCGGCATCTCCCCGGAGCCATAGCCTGAGGAAGCGGTGACAGCGCAGCCGATGCCGGAATCGTCGACCGCCGACGTGTGCACCGTCGACGACGAAGACCACTGCGACAGGAGCTGCCCCTGCTTCGCCGCCCGGACGAGTTCCGCCGCTTCGCCGGGAACGTCGTCGGCCACGTCGAGCCGGTCGCGGCGAAAGTCGAGGCATGCCCGCTGCACGCGAATCAGCTGGTCGAGTGACCGCCTGTCCCAGTCGCTGGCGTGCAGGTCGCCGCAGGCGAGCAGCATGGCGGTGAGCACGGCGCCTCCGACAGCCGGCGGCGGGTTGGTGGCGATGTGCCAGTCGTCGATGTCGGCGACCAGGGCCGGGCGCTCGATCGCCTGGTAGCGGGCGAGGTCGTCCCGCGTCAGTGCACCGCCTCCCTGACGCACGTGCGCGGATATGGCGGCGGCCAGCTCGCCCTCGTAAAACACGGCGGCGCCTCCGTCCGCGATCGCGGCGAGACTCTCAGCAAGGTGTGGCACATGGATCAGGTGGCCGCGGTCGTGCAGCAAGCCGGTATCGTCGTGAAGCGCGGCGTAGCCGTCGCTACTGCGGCCGAAGATAAGGTCGCCGCTGTAGCCAAGGTAGTAGCGGCATGCTGCGGGCAGCGGGAACCCCGAACGCACGACCTCGATAGTCGGCCGGAACAGTTCGCTCCACGGCAGGCTGCCGAACCGCTGCCACGCCTCGTCGACGGCGGCCAGGGCGCCCGGGACGGCCACCGAGCCGGGACCGACGATCGTCGAGACGCCGCCGCCATAACCCAGCCGGACGGGCACCTTCCCGTTGCCGCGTTCATCGACAGCGAGACCGTGCCCCGGCACCGCGTGATTGCCGTCGAAAGTCACCGGATCGTGGCCCGGCGCCCAGACCGTCACGTAGGCGCCGCCCGCGAGCGCACACACGCCCGGCTCCGTATTCATCGACATGAGCGCCGTGGCGAGCGCGCAGTCCACGGCATTGCCGCCCGCGTCGGCGACCTCGCGAGCGGCGTCAGCGGCGATCGCGGAGGTCGTTGCGACGGCGACGCGTGTCACGGACGGGCGCCTCAGTAATGAATGACGGATCGAATACTCTTGCCCTCGTGCATCAGGTCGAAGGCCTTGTTGATGTCCTCCAGCGGCATCGTGTACGTGATGAACTCGTCGATCCTGATGTCGCCGTTCAGGTACTGGTCGACCATGCCGGGCAGCTGCGACCGCCCCTTGCAGCCGCCGAAGGCGGTGCCTCGCCAGACCCGACCGGTAACGAGCTGGAACGGTCGCGTCGAGATCTCCTGGCCGGCACCCGCTACGCCGACGATGACGGACTCACCCCAGCCCTTGTGACAGCACTCCAGCGCCGAGCGCATGAGATCGACGTTGCCGACGCACTCGAAGGAATAGTCGACGCCACCGTCGGTAAGCTCCACCACGACGTCCTGAATCGGCGCGTCATGGTCGCGCGGATTGACCGTGTCGGTCGCACCGAGCTGCTTCGCGAGCTCGAACTTGTCCGGGTTGATGTCGATCGCAAGAATGCGTCCCGCCTTCGCCATCGTGGCGCCCTGGATGGCGCTCAAGCCCACGCCGCCGAGCCCGAACACGGCCACCGTCGCGCCGGGTTCGACTTTCGCCGTGTTCAACACGGCGCCGATTCCGGTCGTGATGCCGCAGCCCAGCAGGCAGACCTTCTCCAGCGGCGCCTCCTTGCGGATCTTCGCGACAGCGATCTCCGGCAGTACCGTGTACTCGCTGAATGTCGACGTACCCATGTAGTGATGGATCGGCTTGCCGTTGAGAGAGAATCGTGACGTCCCGTCAGGCATGAGGCCCCGGCCCTGGGTCACGCGTATCGCCTGGCAGAGGTTGGTCTTGCCGGAGGTACAGAAGTCACACTCACCACACTCCGGTGTGTACAGGGGGATGACGTGGTCCCCCACGGCAACCGAGGTGACGCCCGCGCCGATCTCTTCCACCACCGCGCCACCCTCATGGCCCAGGACCGCCGGAAACAGGCCTTCGGGATCTTCGCCCGAGAGCGTGAACGCATCGGTATGGCACACGCCAGTCGCCACGTTCCTCAGAAGTACTTCGCCGGCCTTCGGACCGTCGAGTTCGATCTCCTCGATTTGGAGTGGCTTGCCGGCTTCCCAGGCTACTGCTGCGCGTGATTTCATCGTATTTTCGCTCCGCCCGTCGTTCTCAGTCGTTGTCTGACAGCAGCCCGGATATTCGCACGATTGCTCGTCCGGCAACAGTGCCGGTCACCGATGCCCGATCGATTCCGCGTTCATCCTGCATTCATAAAATTAATTAAAACAGTAGCTTGCATTAAGCATCGGTTCATGCTGCTGGGCTTAATCTGGCCTCGAACTCGACAGTACCGGAGGTCATCATGTTGAAGTCAATCGGCACGCTCACCGTCATTTGCGGGCTCTGCCTGGGCGTAGCCCAGACTGCATCGGCACACGATCGCGGTTACGATCGTTACGAATCGCCGCGTCATCACCACGTGAGTATCTATCGCGACCGGTACCTGCCAGGCTGGCTGAGGCGCGACAGGGGATTCCGTTTCTGGTACCACCGCACGTCGCTGCGTCACAATCATCACCTGGCGTGGTGGCAGCTTCATGAAATCTATAATTGGGAGCGCCGCTACCATCATCGCCGGCACCATGCCGTTCACTACGGTTCGCGGCATCACGGTTACGACTGGTACCGGCGCTACTGGCGCAAGCATGATCGTCATCACCACGACCGGCGCCGCCACTCGAAGCGCAAGCACCATGACGATTCTCGGCACGTCGCCAGGAGAGACTCCCGCCGTCGCCATGACCACGATTGAGCGGAACACCGGCTTGCTCATGTTTGCGTGAGTCCTGTAAAAGAGACTCTTGTACGTTGCAGCACGGGCTACCGGACACCAATGAACCTGGAAAACCTTCGCGATGCGCTGTCGGACGTCGATCGGCAAATCATTGACCTGATCGCGGAACGCCAGCGCATCGTCGGCGACATCGGTCAGAGCAAGCTGGCCCGCGGCACGGCGACGCGTGATTTCGCGCGGGAGAAAGACGTCATCGACAGGGGGCGCGCGCAGGCCGCGGCGATCGGCATCGACCCGGACCTGACCGAGAATATTCTCGCGGCGCTCATCCGCTCTTCGCTGGCCAGCCAGGAGCGAGAGCGCGTGATCGCCGAGGGTAAGGGCAACGGCAAGCGGGTGCTCGTGATCGGTGGCGCGGGCAAGATGGGCGGCTGGTTCGTCGATTTCTTCGCGAGCCAGGGATTCGAGACGACCATCGCGGATGCCGGGGCGGAAGACGCGCCGGGCGTGTTCCGGAACTGGACTGACGCGGGCGTCGATTATGACGTCATCGTCGTTGCCACCCCGCTCGCCGTATCCGGACGCATACTCGCGCAGCTCGCCGTGCTGAAACCGAGCGGCCTGGTCTTCGACATCGGCTCGCTCAAGACGCCCCTGATCGACGGACTGCGCGAGCTGCAGCAGGCGGGCTGCAAGGTAACCTCGCTGCACCCGATGTTCGGCCCGGATACCCGGCTGCTTTCCGGACGCCACCTGGTCGTCTGCGACGCCGGCTGCGCCGAGGCGACAGCCGAGGCAAAGGCACTGTTCTCGGCGACGATGGTAGAACAACTCGACATGGGGCTGGACGACCACGACCGCCTTATTGCGTACGTGCTTGGCCTTTCGCACGCGCTCAACATCGCCTTCTTTACGGCGCTGGCGGAAAGCGGCGAAGCGGCGCCGAAGCTGGCCCGGATGTCCTCGACGACCTTCGACTCGCAGCTGCTGGTGTCCGGTGACGTGGCGCACGATAACCCGCATCTCTATTTCGAGATCCAGCATCTCAATCGCTTCGGCCTCGGCCCGCTGGACGCGCTGGTTGATGCGGCAGGGCGAATCCGGGAGCTGGTCGCGAGCGGTGACGAGCAGGGTTTCGTCGACCTGATGCAGCGCGGGCGGGAGTACCTGGCCCTGCGCAGCTAGGGGCGCATTCGTTCTGCGGACCGGTCGTGCGACGCCGGCGGCCGATTCTGGTAAAAGGAGCGCCGGTCATCCTGAACGGTCCCCGTTGGCATGCACATCGCAGAAGAACTCGAGGCGAAATTAAAGACGGCTGAACGACAGCTCGCGGCGCTCACGGAGCAGGTCCGGCAGAACGACGAGAAGTTTCGAAGCTCGCAGAGGCGCGAGCTTCGGTTGCTGCAGGCGCCCGATCTCGACGCGCTTCTGCATGAAATGACCGACGGCTTGCGGGACAGCTTCGAACTTCGCTCAGTCAGCGCCGTGCTCCGCGACCCGGGACACGATATTCGTCGCCTGCTGATTGCGAAGGACGTCGATCGCAATCCAAACCTGTTGCTCGTCGACACGCTGCTGGGGCTCGCGCCGCAGTACATTGCGTTGCGGCGCCCCTGGCTGGGCCCGTTTGCCGCCTGCGACCACAGCATGATCGTCGCATCGCCGGCCGGCCTCGCCAGCATCGCGATGATACCCCTGCGCTGCCGCGACGAGCTGATCGGCAGCATCAACCTGGCGAGCGACGACGTGAATCGCTTTACCCCGCAGCATGCAAGCGATTTCCTTGCCCGTCTCGGCGTGATCGCGTCGTTCTGCATCGAAAATGCGGTGAACCGGGCGCGCTTGCGGCGCAGCGGATTCACCGACGTGCTGACCGGCTGGCACAACCGTCGCTACCTGCAGGCGCGCTTGAAGGAGGAGCTTGCACGAGCGTGCCGGGACGGCAGCCAGCTCGTCTGCATGATGCTCGACGTCGACCACTTCAAGCGCGTCAATGACGGCTGGGGACATTCCGCCGGCGACAGCGTGCTGCGCGAGCTGGCGCAGCGGATCGATGCGGAGGTGCGTGCCAGCGACGTCGCAGCCCGTTTCGGTGGCGAGGAGTTCGTGATCCTGTTACCCGACACGTCCACTGCGGACGGACAGAATCTCGCGGAGCGCATTCGAGATGCCGTTGCCGCGGCGCCGGTCGAGCTGCCGGAGGGCGGCGAATTAACTGTCACCGTATCGATCGGTATTGCCGAATTCAGGCCCGACGCCGGCGATACCGACCTGAAATCGCTCGGTGATGCGCTCATCGCGAGAGCCGATGTGGCGCTCTACGCTGCAAAGGCGGCGGGCCGCGACCGCGTCGTCGTGGAGGCGGCATGAAGCAGGCCGCGGCGAGCCTGCTGGTGCTGCTGTCGCTCGGAGCCTGCGAGCGGCCGGCCCCGGAACCCCCGGCGCCAGGGACACGTCCGGAGCCGCTCGTCGTCTACGCGTCCTACGAGGATGAGAACTACCTGCCGTCGCTGTTCGCGGAATTCACGCGCGAGACCGGCATACCCGTGTCGGTCCGGCACCGGCCCGAGCAGCAGATCGTCGCCGAGGTCATCGAGAAACGCGGATCGCCGCCGGCTGACGTGCTGTTGACGCGCTCGGTATACGGCGTCTGGCGAGCCGCCGATGAAGGTGCATTGCGGCCGCTGCAGTCGGACGCTGTATCCGCCGTCGTTCCCGGCTGGCTGCGCGATCCGGACGGTTACTGGACCGCAATCGGTTTCAGTTCCATCGACGTGGTGTGTGGTGCAGACAGTCAGGGCGACTGCCAGGCGGTTGGTGCGTTCGAGGACCTCGGGAACGCCGAATTCGAGGGACGGCTGTGTCTCTCCTCGTCCTCGCTCGCCGTCAACCGGACGCTGATCGCCGGGCTGGTCGCCGATTACGGCGTGCGCCCGGCCGAACTGATCGTACGGGGCTGGATCGCGAATCTCGCTTTGCCGCCGCACGAGTCCGAGGAGGCACTGCTGCAGGCCATCGAGGCCGGGACATGCAGCCTGGGCGTGGTCTCGGGGCTGGCGCTGCATGAATTCGGCAGGCCAGCGGTCGCGGCGACCTGGCAGCAGCCGGGCTACTACACGGTCGTCGCCGTGGGCATCGGGCGGCATGCGCGCAGCCCGGATTCGGCGCGCAGGCTCGTGGAGTGGCTTGTCGGCGACCGCGCGCAAGCGGCGCAGTTCGAAGTGTCCGCCCTGCGACCGGCTAACCCTGCCGTCCCGGCCGGGTCCTTCGGGTTTACGGCGCCGGAGGGAAGAGGCAATTCAGGCGTGTTCGGTCTCTACGAGTCCGACGCGGTCAAGCTCGCGGAACGCGCCCGCTGGCGCTAGCGGTATTGCCGGCTGCGGCTCATCAGGACCAGGAACAGCGGCACGCCGATTGCCGCGGTAAGCGCACCGACGGGCAGCTGCCGTGGGGCGAGCAGGGTACGCGCGAGCGTGTCCGCGACGACGAGGAGCGCGCCACCGGCCAGCGCAGACGCCGGCACGACGATTCGATGATCGCTGCCGGCAAACATGCGCATGAGGTGCGGTATCACCAGGCCAATGAAACCGATGACCCCGACGCTCGTAACCGCGAGGGCGGTCGCAAGCGATGCGGCCGCAAAAATCAGGTAGCGGAAGGCCGTCACGGGCAGGCCGACGATCGCGGCCTGCAGTTCGCCGCGGGCAAGCACGTTGAGGTGCCTCGCGGCCAGCGTCGCAGCGACCGTCAGTCCGAGCAACAGCCATAGCTCGCGTGCCGGCGCGTAAGCAAAGCTCAGGTCGCCCATCAGCCAGAACAACATGCCGCGCAGGTGCTGATCGGGGCTCAGGGCGAGCAACAGGGTCGTCGCCGCGCTGAATCCGGCCGCCAGCACGACGCCGGTCAGCAACAGCCGCGCCGGCGTCCAGGCACCGGTACCGTGGGCGATCGCGAAGACCAGCAGCGTCGCGCCCATCGCGCCGCCGAAGGCTGCGGCGTCGACGGCAAAACTCGACAGCCCGAACAGCATGCACACCAGGGCCGCGACCGCGGCGCCACCGGAGGTGCCGAGGATGTAAGGTTCGGCCAGCGGATTGCGCAGCAGCACCTGCATCAGCACGCCGGCGACGGCGAGCAGCCCGCCAACTGCAAACGCGCTCAGCGCGCGCGGCAGGCGCAGGTCCAGGACGAGCATCCGAACCTGCTCTGGCGCCTGTCCCCAGAGTACGGCGAGGCTGTCCGCGACACCGATATTTGCGCTCCCCGAGCCCAGGGCAATGAGCAGCGCGCCGACGGCGATGGCGACCAGCCCCGTGAACAACAGTATCGATCGGGTCGCGAACAAAGACGGCTCCTGGCGGCGGCTGAATCGTGTAAAGTTACAGGCAGTTGAAGAGTTTAATACGGTTGCGATGAATAGCGACTGGATCGATGATGAGGGATTCCGCGCCAACGTCGGGATCATCCTCACCGATGACCGTGGCAAACTGATGATTGCCGGCCGGGTCGGGAGCAAGGGATGGCAGTTCCCGCAAGGCGGAATGTTGCACGGGGAAGCCGCCGAAGAGGCGATGTACCGGGAACTGCAAGAGGAAGTCGGGCTCGAGTCGTCCGACGTCGAGATGCTCGGCGCCACCAGCGACTGGCTGCGTTACAGGCTGCCCGACAAGTACATACGCCGTAACAGCAGCCCCCTTTGTATCGGGCAAAAGCAGCGCTGGTTCATGCTGCGACTCGCTGCATCGCCCGACAAGCTGCGCTTCGATCTCGGCGAGGAGCCGGAATTCGACCGGGCGCGCTGGGTGGATTTCTGGCGGCCCGTGAACGAGGTGATCTACTTCAAGCGGCGCGTCTACGCCTGCGCGCTCCATGAACTCGGTTCGACCGTGTATCCGAAGGGTTTGCCGCCGCGGCCGCGCTGGTGGCCGAAACGCTGGCGCGCCGTGTTCGACAAGGACATCGCGCGGCTCGGGCAACGCGAGGTGTGATCGGCACGGCGGGCCGCGGCCAGGCGCGCATTATCCAGAATGTGAACAGGTTTGCATTATGCCGCTGTAAACGTGACCTGCCGCACTTCTGTTTACCCGGGGCTCCGCGTAACATAACGTCTTTCCCGGCACTGACGAGCATACGTGGCGCGACATTCTCCATTACAGCTGCACAGCCCCGTGCGCCTTTGGGCGACGCGAGCCGCGCTCGTCATGCTTGCAGCCGTTGGCGGTTACCTGGTCTACGAATTCGGCAGGATCCAGGCGGGCTACGATCTCGTCGATGCGGCGAGCGACCGCCGGGCATACGAGCAGCGCATCGACGGCCTCGAGGACGATATAAACGGCCTCAAGGAGCAGATCGCCCTGCTCGAGACGCACCGTGACATCGATCGCGAGGCGTACAGGGAGGTCGAAGCCAGTCTCACGGAATTGCAGGCCAAGATCCAGGAACAACGGGACGCAATCGCCTTTTACAGGGGCATCGTGTCGCCTGCGGACGGTAACAAGGGCTTACGCGTGCAGGATCTGAAGTTGACGCGTGGCAAGAGTGAGCGCGAGTACACCATACGACTGGTGCTGGTGCAGGCACTGAAGCACGACCGCAAGGTGTCGGGAAACGTCAATCTCACGATCGAGGGTGACCTCGACGGCGTCGAGAAGACCTTCAAATACGCGGAGCTGCTGCCGGACGAAGCGGAGGCTGCCTGGGCATTTTCGTTTCGCTATTTTCAGGACTTCAACCGCCAGGTGGTATTGCCGGACGGCTTTACGCCGCAACGCGTGAACGTCGAGGTCCGGTCGAGAACGCGCTCGATTTCGAGCATCGAGGAGAGTTTTGCCTGGACCACGAGCCAGGGCTGATATATCGCCGCAGCGCGGCTTATGGAGGTAGGCATGCTAGGAAGGAAACAACGCAGGCACACGGTCGTCGATACGCTGGTAGGCGCGAACACGCGGATCAGCGGCGACCTGCATTTCTCCGGCGGTTGCCACGTGGACGGTACCGTGAACGGCAGTGTGACGGCGGACCCGGACAGCAAGTCGGCGCTCTCCATCAGCGAGGAGGGCAATATCGACGGCGGCGTCACAGTACCTTATGTCGTGCTGAACGGCATCGTACGCGGCGATGTCTTCGCGAACCAGCGGGTGGAACTCGGGCCCACCGCGCGGGTCATTGGCAATGTGTATTACAATCTGATCGAAATGGCCATCGGCGCAGAGATCAACGGCAAGCTCGTGCATCAGCCCGAAGGCCAGGTGCCGTTACTGGAGCAAACGGCTAAACTTGATGAATCGGCGGCCGCTGCGGCGGAGAGCTGAACGGGACGAGAGGACATGCAGACAAACAATCAGGCAATCGGCGGCGCGCCGCCGCCACCCATCGTTTTCACCGACGCGGCAGCCAGCAAAGTCGGCGAGCTGATCAGGGAGGAGGACAATCCCAACCTGATGCTGCGCGTCTTTATTTCCGGCGGCGGCTGCTCCGGCTTTCAGTACGGTTTTACCTTCGATGAGACGATCGAGGACGGCGACAGCCAGGTAGAAAACCAGGGAGTGAAGCTGCTCGTGGATCCAATGAGCGTGCAGTACCTGATGGGTGCCGAGATCGACTACAAGGAAGATCTGCAGGGCGCGCAATTCATTATCCGCAACCCGAACGCGCAGACGACCTGTGGCTGCGGTTCGTCATTCTCGGTATAACCCAGCGGCGAGTCGACAATCCGGCCGGGACCATAGCTACCACCAGTGAAGAGAGTCGCGCCGGGATTCCGGCGCCCGGCGATGTGAAAGAGGTTATCGCTGCGGTAGACCTCGGCTCCAACAGTTTTCACATGATCGTCGGCGAGCTTCGCCACGGGCAGCTGACGATCATCGATCGCATCAAGGAAACCGTCCGCCTCGCCGAGGGCCTGTCAGACAGCGGCGATCTGTCGCCGGACGCCCGTGCAAGAGCGCTGCACTGCCTCTCGCTGTTCGGTCAGCGACTGCGCGACATGCATGCAGCAAGCGTCCGCGCTGCAGGAACGAGCACGATACGGCGCGCGCGCGAGGACACGGGTTTCATGGGCGAAGCCGAGGCAGCGCTCGGCCACCCGATCGAGATCATCTCGGGCATCGAGGAAGCGCGCCTCATCTACATGGGGGTTACTCACAGCCTGCCGCCCAACGACGGGCTGCGTCTCGTTATGGATATCGGCGGCGGCAGCACGGAGCTTATCCTGGGCCAGGGCCCGACTCCGCGAGCGCTCGAGAGCCTCCATCTGGGCTGCGTCCGCATGACGGAGCGCTTCTTTCCGGGCGGCATCATCACGCGCGCGGCGTTCGAAGCGGCGCGGGTGGCGGCGCGCCTGGAGCTGCGCCCCGTTAAGGCGTTCTTCCGCGGCTCCGGCGATATCGAGGCGATAGGTACCTCCGGAACCATCATTTCAACGGAGCGCGTTGCCAACGCGGCCGGCATCGTCGAGAGTGACCTGAGCTTCGAAGCGCTCGAGGCATTGATCGAGCGCGTCATCGCAGCCGGTTCTGTCGATGCGCTCAGGATGCCGGGCTTGTCGGAGCGGCGCGCACAGGTCTGGCCGGGTGGCCTGTCCATCCTGGTGGAGCTGGTCGGCGTGCTGCGTATCGACAGACTCAAGGTCTCTGACGGCGCGCTGCGCGAGGGATTGCTGTATGACCTGCTCGGCCGCCTGCAACACGAGGACGCGCGTGAACGCACCGTGCGCGCCATGGCGGGCCGTTACAACGTCGACGAAGCGCAGGCGCAGCGAGTTGCCGAGACGGCCTGCCTGTTACTCGAACAATGCGCGGAAGCGTGGCAGCTGACCTCGCCGCTCGCGGAGCAGGGCCTGCTGTGGTCGGCGCGTCTGCACGAGATCGGCCTCGACATTTCGCACGACGGCTACCAGCGCCACGGGGCCTACATAGCCGAGAACGCGGACATGCCAGGGTTTCCGCGCGCCGAGCAACGGCTTCTCGCCTTCCTGATTGCAAGCCAGCGGCACCAGATCGTCACGCGCTATCTCAAGGAATTGCCGCGGGCCTGGCGCGAGCCGGCGTTGCGGCTCGCTATCCTGCTGCGGCTCGCGGTCCTGCTGAATCGCAGCCGTAACCAGGCGGAGACTCCGCCCGTCGAGTTGAGCGTCGATGCCCACACGCTGGAAGTCAGTTTCGACCCGGCATGGCTGAAGGCGAACCCCCTGACGGTCGCCGACCTCGCGCGCGAGCAGCGCCTGCTGGCCCAGGCCGGTTACGAACTCAGTTACAGCTAATCAGCTGCTCGGGGATGCGAGCAATTGCAGCAGCGTCTCCTGCGCGGATACGGGGTCCCTGTCGCCAGGCACCAGCCGTTCGTAGCTACCGTCCCCGTGCAGGACCCACGCGTTGCAGTTATCGGCGAGGTAGAGCTCGAGGTCGCGTTTCAGCTGTTCCTTGAGCGTCTTCTGGCGGACCGGGAAACAACTCTCGTTGCGCCGCAGGAGGTTGCGTTCCATCCAGTCCGCGCTGGCGCAGTAGAATTCCTCGTCGCCATCGTTATAGAAGTAATAGACGCGGGAGTGTTCGAGGAATCGGCCGAGTATCGACCGCACCGAGATGTTGTCGGAGAGGCCGAGCACGCCGGGTCGCAAAGTGCAGATACCGCGTACGATCAGTTCGATTTTCACGCCTGCCTGTGAAGCTTCGTACAGCGCGTTGATGACGCGCGGTTCATTGAGCGAATTCACCTTGACGATGATGTGCGCCTTGCGCCCGGCTTGTGCGTGTTCGGCCTCGCGCCTGATCTTGGCCATCACCCCGTCAAACAGGTTGAAAGGAGAGGTCAGCATGAGGTTGAGGTCGCGCGCTTCGGTGAGGCTCGTGAGCTGCATGAAGACCTTGTGTACGTCCTGCCCGAGCTTCTTGTCGCTGCTCATGTAGCCGTAATCGGTGTAGACCTTTGCCGTACTGTGGTGGTAATTACCCGTGCCGAGATGCACGTACCGGCGCAGCTGCTCGCCCTCCCGCCGCACGACGAGTGCCATTTTGGCGTGTGTCTTGTACCCCACGAGGCCATACACCACGTGGGCGCCCGCCTCCTGCAGGCGGTTGGCCAACGATATATTGGCGGCCTCGTCGAAGCGTGCCATGAGCTCGATGATTACGGTTACTTCCTTGCCGGCCCGCGCGGCGTTCACGAGGTGATCGACGACCGGCGATTCTGCGCCCGTCCGGTAAAGTGTGATCTTGATCGCCAGCACGTTCTTGTCCGTCGACGCGCTCTTCATAAAGTCGATCACAGGGCCAAAGCTCTGGAACGGGTGATACAGCAAGACGTTTTTCTTCGCCAGGATCGCAAAGATGTCGTGGTCGCTGTGGAGTTCCTCCGGCAGTCCCTGGGTGAACGGTTTGTACAACAGGTCCGGACCGTCTTCGATGTCGCAGACTGTCGCCAGCCGGTTGAGGTTTACCGGGCCGTCGACCAGATACATGTCCTGCTCCTGCAGCCGGAAATGATCGAGCAGGAACTGTTGCAGGTCCGGGGGGCATTCGTGGCCGACCTCGATCCGGACAGCGGCGCCGTAGCGGCTTGCCTCGAGCTGGCCTTCGAGCGCGCCCACGAGGTCGCTGACTTCTTCCTCGTCGACGTACAGGTTGCTGTTACGCGTCACACGAAACTGGTAGCAACCATCGAGCTTGAGGCCCGGGAACAGCCGGTCGACATGCACCCGGATCACTGACGACAGGAATACGTATTCGTGGCAGCCCGGGCTGCTCAGGTGTTCGGGGAGCTTTATGATACGCGGCAGAGACCGCGGCGCCTGCACCATGCCCCTGTGGCGTCGACGTCCGTAAGCGTCGCGGCCCTTGAGCCTGACGATGAAATTGAGACTCTTGTTCAGCACGCGCGGGAACGGCCGCGACGGGTCGAAGGTGAGGGGCGTCAAGACCGGCACCACCTGCTCGTCGAAATAGTCGCTCAGCCACTCCTGCTGCTCTTCCGACCAGTCCTCGCTGCGCACGAACCGCACACCGGACTTCGCGAGCTGCGGGAACATCACGCTGTTGAGCAGCTCGTACTGCTGGCTGACGACGTTGACCATTCGGTCACGTAACACGTCGAATACCTGCTGAGCCGGTAGCGACTCCGGTCCCTGCGCGAGAGCGCCGAGTTCCATGCGCTGCTTCAGCGCAGCGACACGGATTTCGAAGAACTCGTCGAGGTTGGTACAGGTGATGCAGAGAAATCGCAGCCGCTCGAGCAACGGCACGTCCGGATCCTGTGCCAGCGCGAGCACCCGCTTATTGAACTCCAGCATGCTGAGTTCGCGGTTGATGTACAGATCGGCGGGCGGCAGGGAGGGCGAGTCCACGGTCTTCTCTTTTTTTTGGCTGGCCCGCCAGTATAACAACGCAGGCGTTACGAGACCTTTAACTGTTGCTCAGTTTAGCGGCCCCGGTGGATGGCGCCGAGCACCGTTTTGCGACTGGCGCCGGTAACCTCGGGGGCATTGCCCGGCTCGCCGTTCAGCGTACGCTTTGCAAGCCAGGCAAAGGCAGCAGCCTCCACGTGGTCGGGGTCCAGCCCGAAATCCGCTGTCGATGCCAGCGTGATCGGCCCAAGCCCGTCCCCGAGCCGCCGGACGAGGTCCCGGTTGTGCACGCCGCCGCCGCAGATCAGCAACTCGCGGGTCTGCGGGGCGTGCAGGCGAATAGCGTCGGCGATCGTCGTCGCCGTCAGGTCAGCGAGGGTCGCCTGCACGTCGGCGCAGTCTGCATCGTCATCGACCAGCCGGGACAGCCAGGCCTCGTTGAAGTACTCGAAGCCGGTGCTTTTCGGGGGCGGCTTGCCGAAGTAGGGGTCCGCCCGCATGGTGTCGAGCAGCGAGGGAATCGTCGTGCCGCTCGCGGCCCAGCGGCCATCGTCGTCGAAGGCGACATCGCGATGGCGCCGAATCCATGCGTCCAGCAGCGTGTTTCCCGGGCCGGTATCGAACCCGCTGACGGGACCCGGCGCCGCCGGCAGGACGGTGAGGTTCGCCATGCCACCGATATTGAGTACACAGCGATCGACATCCCCGGAACCGAACAGCCATTCGTGAAACGGCGGCGCCAGAGGTGCACCCTGACCACCCAGCGCCAGGTCGGCGCTGCGGAAATCGGCAATGCAGTCGATGCCGGTGCCCTTCGCGATGACGTCCGCGTTACCGATCTGCAGCGTGAATGGCCGTTCATCGTCGGGCCGGTGCCGGATGGTCTGCCCGTGACTGCCAATGGCGTGCACCGAGCCCGGCTCGACACCAGCTGCCTTCAGGAGTCCGAGGACGGCATCGCGAAAACACTCACCGACCCAGTGATCGAGCGTTCCGATGACGTCGGCCGTGCAGGCGTCCGGCGCCTGAGTGGCGCCAATCAGTTTTGCGCGAAGCGCTTCGGGATAGGGGCTCGTTCCTGCGCTCAGGATATCGACCGAGCGCTCGCCGAACCGGACCAGCGCGGCATCGACGCCGTCCATACTCGTACCGGAGATCAGGCCGATGTAGTAATCAGGCATCGCGCGCCCGCACTACTTGTTGCTGTAAGCGACGGAAGCGAGCTGCGTATTCTTGAATTTCTCGAGTTCCTGCAGGATCGGTTCCACGGTCGCGAGAAATCGTTGCCGGTAACGCTGGTCGATCGGATCGGCCTGCGGCAGTCTGACGGTACGCGGGTTGCGATGCACGCCATTCAGGCGATACTCGTAGTGCAGGTGATTTGCCGTCGCGAGACCCGTCGCGCCGACGTAGCCGATGGTCTGTCCCTGCCGCACCCGGCCGCCGATCCGCGCACCGGCATAGCGCGACATGTGGGCATACAGGGTTGTGATGTTGCCGCCGTGCTGCAGTATGATCGTCTTGCCGTAGCCGCCTTTTACGCCGCGAAAGATGACCTTGCCATCGCCCGCGGCCTTGATCGGTGTGCCTCGGGGCGCCGCGTAGTCGACGCCACGATGGGCACGAATCGAGTTCAATATCGGGTGGCGCCGCCGCGGGTTGAAGTTGGAACTGATGCGGGTGAAGTCCACCGGGGCCCGCAGGAATGCCTTGCGTACGCTGTGGCCGTCCGGAGTGAAGTAGTCGCTGCGGCCCTCGTCGTCCACGAAGCGGATCGCATGGTAGGTTCGGCCATTGTTGTTGAATTCCGCCGCGATTATCTCGCCATCCATCACGTACTCGCCGTCCTGCCAGATCTCCTCGTACTGGACGTAGTAGTCGTCACCGGAGCGAATATCGAGGACGAAGTCGACGTCCCAGGCAAAGATGCCGGCGATATTCATGATGACCCGGTCGGACAGACCGGCGTCGGCGGCGCTCTCGAAAAGCGAGCTCTCGATCGTGCCGTAGGCGAGCCGCTTGCGTTTCTCGATGGCGCGCTCGACGATTTCGGCTTTGAAACCGCTCTCGGCGCGCTCGATCTTCAATGCGCTCGTGAGGTTCAGGTTCGAGTACATACTGACGAGGTCGCCCCGGTCGTGCGTGATCTCGAACTGATCGCCGGGTTTCAGTTTGCGGAATCGCTTGCGGGCCTCGTCCAGCCGCGAAATCTCCGACAGGTGCCCGAGGTCCAGGTCGTGTTGTCTGAAGAGCTTGTCGAGCGTGTCGCCTCGCCCGATCGTCAGGTTCAACGTCTGGTAGGGGGGCGGGTTAATCGCATCGGCGAGTACCAGGGGCGTTGCCGCGTAGACCGGTTCGACGGGGGTCTCTACATCGTAGTCGGAACCGTCCGTCGCAGTAATCACCGGCTCTTCCGGCGGAGCTGCCGGCGGCGTGGTCGATGTCAGCGCGGAGACCAAGGCGAGGCCCGCGAGCGGAATGCCAAGGCCAACGACAAACCACTGCAGGGCTTTGGATTTTTTCGGCTTGTTCGCTGCAGACGGCTTGTAATCGTGCAGTAATGGACTGACCGGACGATGCAAGTCTGCGACCCCACGTTGAAGAATGCCGCTACTCTACCGTGACGCTGCGGCAAGGTCAAAGAAAACTGTTATAAGTCAGTCTGTTAACGGAGAAGCTTGACAGGGTGCCGAGGTAGCCAATAAGGGCTTTCATCGACGGCCGAGAATGCTACAGTTCCGCTGCACGCCGACGGCGGTCACCGACAGGAAGTAATGAGCGACATCAAGGCACAAATTGCGGAACTGACCCGCGGCACCGACGAGGTGCTGCCTGACGACGGTCTGACGGCGAAACTCGGCAAGGGCAGGCCGCTCGTCGTCAAGGCCGGTTTCGACCCGACCGCGCCCGACCTGCACATCGGGCACACGGTACTCATCAACAAGATGCGCCAGTTCCAGGAATTCGGCCACGAGGTCGTCTTCCTGATCGGTGATTTCACCGGCATGATCGGCGACCCGTCGGGCAAGAATGCGACCCGGCCGCCGCTGACTGCCGCAGAGATCAGGGAAAACGCCAAGACCTACGAGGCCCAGATTTACAAGATCCTCGACAAGGAGAAGACCCGTATCGAGTTCAACTCGACCTGGATGGGCGATATGGATGCTGCCGGTCTCGTCAGGCTCGCTTCGCACCATACGGTCGCCCGCATGCTCGAGCGCGACGACTTCCGGAAACGGTATGAGGGTGGTCAGCCGATCTCCATCCACGAATTCCTGTACCCCATCGTCCAGGGTTACGACTCCGTTGCCCTCAAGGCCGATATCGAGCTCGGCGGGACGGACCAGAAGTTCAATCTGCTCGTGGGCCGCCAGCTGCAGCAGGACTACGGGCAGGAGCCGCAGGTCGTCATGACCACGCCGCTTCTGGAGGGGCTCGACGGCGTGCAGAAGATGTCGAAGTCGCTCGGCAATTACGTCGGCATCACAGAGCCGCCAGGCGAGATGTTCGGCAAGCTCATGTCGATCTCGGACGACCTGATGTGGCGTTACTTCGAGGTTCTGAGCTTCCGCTCGCTGGACGACATTGCGAACCTGGGGAAGCGCGTCGAGGACGGGATGAATCCACGCGACGTCAAGTTCGAGCTCGCGATGGAGATCGTGGCGCGATTTCATGACGATGCCGCGGCCGATGCCGCGAAGCAGGAATTCATATCGCGCTTCCGCGAGGGCGCCATGCCGGACGACATGCCCGAGCTCACGCTCGAGGCCGAGGGCGGCACGCTGGGCATTGCGCACCTCCTCAAAGGTGCCGGCCTGGTCAGCAGCACCTCCGAAGCGTTCCGCATGATCAAGCAGGGCGCAGTCCGTATCGACGGCGAACGCGTCGAGGACCGGTCGCTGACGATCGATGCCGGCAGCACCAATGTCTACCAGGTTGGTCGAAGACGTTTTGCACGTGTGAGCCTGCACTGATACCCGGGAGTCACCTTGAGCACTTCGTTACCGAGAATTTGTCTGCTGGCCGGCATTGCCCTCTGGGCGCCGGCAGCGCTCGCCCAGGAAGACGCGCGCGAGGCGGAAATGCGCGCGGAGCTGGAGCGGCAGGAAATATTTCGTGCCGGCTTCCAGGACATCGTTACCGATCTCAACAACAACTCGGTCGAGCGCTTTGCACTTGCCATCGACCGTGACGACATGCTGGAGCGCATCTTCGGGCTGCGGCTGATCGACCCGAAGGTCAAGCAGCGCTTCCGCGAGAGTTTCGACGACAACCTCGCGAATATCGTCAAGTCCGCGTTTGCGGATACCGGGGGCAATATCCGGGCGGCATGGCTGGGCTTCGGCTCGAAAGGCGACCGTGGCAAGGCGATCGTGCGATACGACCTGCCTGACTTCCAGTTCAACTATCACGAGTACGAACTCCGGCTCGACGACAGGAGCCGTGTCGTTATTGTCGACTGGATCGACTACCTCGACGGCAAGAGATTCAGTGACATTGTGGGCATGCAGCTCATCGCGGCGAATCCCGGGAAGCCCGCCGTTCGCAAGCTGCTCGACTTCCAGGGTCCGACCGAGCAGCAGACCTTTCAGGTAACGGAATTGCTGAAGGCGTCCCGGGACCGGCAGGTCGATCGCTATTTTGACATTCTGAAAGACGTGGACGAGAAATTGCGGCGTCAGCGGGTCGTCGTGGAGACGTCGGTGCAGCTCACCAAGGCAACACGTAATCGCCGCAAGCTGCGCACGGCACTCATTGACGTCGACAAATATTTTCCGAACGAGCCGCTGTACTCCTTGATGCTGCTCGACTACTACTTCCCGTCGCGAAAGTACGAACAGGCGATGCAGACGCTGCTGCGGCTGCAGTCAACCCTCGGAGTGCAGGACTCTGCCATGGCGGCGCGTTTGTCTGCGGCGTCGCTGGTGCTCGGTAATATCGAGGACGCGCTGAGCTACGCGGAGCAGGCCGTCCAGAGCGAGCCCGGTCTCGAGCTCGGCTGGTGGTCCGCGCTGAGGGCCAGGACGGCGATGCGTCAATTCGACGCGGCGGTGGAAGCGCTCGACCAACTCGAGAAGACTTTCGGCTATACGCTGGGCCCCGAGGCCTTCGAGAAGGATCCGCCCATGGCTGACCTGCTGTTGTCGAGCGAATACGAGACGTGGCTCGACAGCCGCGACCGCGCCGAAGCCGCCGAATCCGCAGAAGACGAGAACGACTGACCCCGTCATTCCGGGTCGGGAAAAAACATCAGGCGGAGGTGCAGGTCGTCATCGTCGCCTTCGGCAAACGCAGCGATGCGCCAGTCCAGAACAGCAAGACAACACGCAGAAACGGCGAATCGCGAAGTCAGGAGCCGCACGAATCCTGCTCAGTAACTCCAGCTGATCCCAAGTGTGAGTCCTGTATCGTTGGTCTCATTGCCGGGTGGTGGCTGGCTGTCGTAGCGGTCGTAAACGGTCAGCTTGAAATCCAGGTCGGCGAACAGGTCGAAGCTAAGTGAGCCGTCAAACTGCATACGCACACGGTCGCTTCGCTCCAGGCTGGGGAGTACCGCGAGCGACGCATCGATATCGATGCCTTTCGCCGAACGTAGTCGATACGCGGCACCCAGCAGGCCTTCCAGAGATTCGGTGCGCGGCTGTTCTTCGAATTCCTCGCTGTTGAGCACGAGACCGCCGAACAGGTCGACACGCATGCGGCGCTGATTGTATACACGGTTGCCGATCGCGCCGCCAACCAGGGTCCGGAGGTTCAGCCCCTGCTGGTCATCCGACTCGAACTGCAGTAACCCGCTCGCCTGCCAGTTGCGTGGCAATCGATAGGTGTAGTTTCCGGCGAGCGTCGCGCGCCTCAGGTTCTGGCCTTCGGTTTGCTCGTTGACGATCGTCGTCGCGTCGACGGACGTCTCGAAGTCGCGGCCATCGTAGCCGACCCCGGCACCGAAACTGAGCTGCGTGACTTCATTATTACCGCGCACGATATTCATGCCGATGTCGGTATAGATTTCGAGACCTTCCCAGAAAGACTCATTCACCTCTGCAATCGCAAACACCCTCTCCGGAGGCAACGTGATAGTCGTCTCGTCGCCGATAATCGAGACGCCGTTCTCATCGATCACCACCCGGCCGAACAGGCGCTGGCCATTGAACAGCTCGACCTCGATGACCTGGGTTTCGCGGATTTCTACGATTGCCTCCCATTCGATCGTCACTTCGTCCATGTACTCGGTGTCGACGATCAGGTCTTCACCGTCCTCCAGGCCCAGGATCTCGCCGATAATGATGCTGCCGTCCCTGGTATGGATCTCCGCAGCATCGGCAGGTACCAGGGCGCAAGGAAGCAAGAGGGCAATGAGCAGGACTCGCATTTGAATCTCCGTGACCGGAATCAACGTGGTAACCCTGCTGCGATCACAGGATCACCTGATGACGTAAATGTAATTGAGAAAAATTGTCTGGAAGTCGCCGCCCGACTCGGTGACCAGACCGTTGCTCCATGCGAGCTTTACAGCGTGGTGGCGCTTCAGGGGGTACACGACCGTCAGCCCGGCTCGGGAGTTTCGTTGAAAATCGGCGCTCTTGTCACCGTCTACTGTTGAACGTCCACCGACATAGTAAGTCAGGTCAAGTGATAACCAGAATCCGGTCCTGATACGCCGAACGAGACTGAAATCGACGGCACCGATCGGGTCCTGCTCGCGCGTCGTGCCAAGGAATTCGTCGTTATCTTCGAAAAACCAGGCGCCGATAGCGAACTCCAACAACCAGTTTTCGCTGAGTGGCTGTATATAGCCGAGCCGGGGACGAATCGCCCAGCGATTGGTGCCTATGTTGATGAGTTTGTCCGCTTCGTATTCGCCGCTTGGCGCAACCAGCTTGATGCTCGCTGCCAGCAGGGGCTGCGGATCTGAGCGCCATGCCTGGAACTCCTCCCGTGTCATCGACGGCGCTCCGGTCAGGTTGAGCGACAACGTGGCGCTGAAATCGGCGAAGCCATTGACGTCCCGGCGTCCCGCTTCGTTATTTACCTGGCCGGTCGTCGTGCCGTCCACATACGGCAGCTGCAGCTGGAGATTGCTCGTCCTTCCGAACAGGTCGAAGGTCTGCTGATAGGCAATCACGCCGCTATCGATGCTCGAGTCTACCCCGGTGAGCGGCAGGGAAGGGTCGGTTACCACGTCGCCGGATTGATGCGAGTACCCCAGGATCAGCAGTTTGGTTCCTTTCGGCGCAGGCCAGTAAGAGCGAGGCGCCAGTTCCTGTGCCAGGCAAGGGGGCGAGCCAACCAGCCCCAGGGCTACGAGTGCGAGTAGTCGTACGTACAGGCGCCTGACCATGGCAGCCTATGGTAACCGGACAGCGCCGCGGTCGGCCACATAGGCTGAATCGAATCATGTTCGGTTATCAGTACAAGCAGGCTGATTTCAGGGACGCCGATCCGAAGACAGAACGGACCTGCGCCGGGCACATGGCGGGCTCTAATTTCCGGTTCTGAGAGGTTGCCGTCGGGCGCCCTCAGCGCAGATCGGCACGGGGGTTCCCGCCCGCGCCCGTGGCCTGCGCAGTCTCGAACCGGCCGCCGGCGGCAGGCCAATGCGGTCGGCTACATCTAAGTTATTGGTTTTAATTATATCTTTCTCAAAGCAGGGCGTTGCCGGCACGGCAGAGCGGTGCCCGCTACCGGGCGCCGGGCGCAAATGTCACAAAAGTTTCGATTTTCTGTTGACGGCAAGACGTTGGCCGCTATAATGCCCCGCTCTCCGAGGGTACGGTGTCCCTCGGCAGACCCCAAAACATACGTACGACGGCAGGCGAGTACTAGCCAACGATGGCGCTCCGCCTGTATAATTGTGGGTCCGCCCCGAAAAACCGGGGATCGCTCTTTAACAATACATTCAGATAATTTGTGTGGGTGCTTGCGCTGGAATTTGCAGAGGCAAATTCGAGTGTAAGAACCAACCTAAATTCTAAGTAATTTAGAGTGGGGATTACGCTCTGTTTTAAGCTCAAAGCTTTAAACTGAAGAGTTTGATCCTGGCTCAGATTGAACGCTGGCGGCATGCCTAACACATGCAAGTCGAACGGTAACG
>CAMYJB010000002.1 GCA_947258565.1 uncultured Woeseiaceae bacterium | reverse complement strand
CGGAGGCGCCTTTGCTCATGATGGAACAACGCGTGGAAACAAACCGTCCGGTTCCTGACCTTGGCGTTGTCCAGGAGAAGGTCGTTGCGAAACGTTTCGACGACGCGCTGACGGACCTTGCCGGGATACTCCGGGCCGAACCCGACCACCCTGATGCGCTTTACATGGCCGCCGTATGCGCCCGCTACAAGCGTGACTTCGAGTCGGCGCTTGAGCACATCGCGACGCTCAAGACGATTTCGCCGGAACACGGCCGCGCCCACCAGGAGGAAGGCCATACGTACCGGGACATGGGAAATCCGGAAGACGCGTTGCTGGCTTATGGGCGCGCCTGCCGCTTCAATCCCGCCCTCGTCGCGAGCTGGCGCGGTCAACTCGAGATATTTCGCAGTAAGGGCCTGGACCTGCAGGCGGCACAGATCACGGCGCAACTCGAAGCGCTGCAGGCGTTGCCGCGCCCGCTCCTCGCTGTCCTCGACCTTGTCTCGCAGCGGAAGCTGCTCAAAGCCGAGGATGTCTGCCGCCAGTTTCTTCGCAAGGTGCCCCACCACGTGGAGGGGATGCGGCTGCTCGCGGACATCGGCGTGCGCCTTGGCGTGCTCGAAGATGCGGAGTTCCTGCTCGAGAGCGCGCTGAAGTTCGAGCCCGACAACGTGCGCGTCCGGATCGATTACATCCAGGCGCTGCGCAAGCGGCAAAAGTTTGCCGCCGCGCTGGAGCAGGCCAGGCTGTTGCTCGACACTGCGCCCGACAATCCGCAATTCAAATCACTGTTTGCGATCGAGAGCATGCAGACCGGCGACTACGAGACGGCATTGTCAACGTTCGACGAGATTCTCGCGCAGCTGCCGGCCGATCCCGTCACGCTCACGTCCAAGGGACATGCGCACAAGACCTGCGGTGATTACGAGGACGCCGTCCAGGCCTACCAGGCGGCGATCGCAAGCGCGCCGCATCATGGCGAGGCGTATTACTCGCTCGCCAACCTCAAGGTTTACTCGTTCAGCGATGCCGAGATCGAAGAGATGCATGCGCAGGAGCACAACAGCAACCTGTCGCATATGGACCGTGTTCACCTCAATTTTGCGCTCGGCAAGGCCTACGAGGACAGGAGCGACTTCGCGACCTCTTTCCGTTACTACGAACAGGGCAACCGGCTGAAGAAACTCCAGACCACCTACAAGTCGGAACAGATGACGCAGGATCTGGGAGCCCAGCAGGACGTCTGCACGGCGGAGCTTTTCGAGCGGCGATCGGGTTGCGGCCACGATGCGCCGGACCCGATCTTCATCGTGGGCCTGCCCCGCGCGGGATCGACCTTGCTCGAGCAGATCCTTTCGTCGCATTCGCAGGTCGACGGGACACTCGAACTGCCCAATATCCTGTCGCTGTCACAACGCCTGCGACGCAGGGCGCGGCAGGACGGCGCCACGGAATACCCGGGGATACTCAACGAGCTGTCTGAAAAAGAGCTCGGAGCATTCGGCAAGGAGTACATCGACGATACCCGCATACATCGTCAGGACGCACCGTTCTTTATCGACAAGATGCCGAACAACTTCCGGCACATCGGCCTGATACACATGATATTGCCGAACGCGAAGATAATCGATGCACGCCGTCACCCGATGGCGTGCTGCTTCAGCGGCTACAAGCAGCTGTTTGCCGAAGGCCAGGAATTTACCTACGACCTCTCCGATGCGGGCCGGTATTACCGCGATTACGTCGAGCTCATGGATCACTGGGATGCCGCCCTGCCCGGCAAGGTCCTGCGCGTCCAGTACGAGGATGTGGTGAGCGACACGCCGGTCCAGGTGCGCCGCATCCTGGACTATTGCGGCCTGCCCTACGAGGACGCCTGCGTCAATTTCTACGAGACGAAGCGATCTGTCCGGACGCCGAGCTCCGAGCAGGTCAGGCAGCCCATCTACACCAGCGGACTGGACCAGTGGCGCAATTTCGAGGCGTGGCTCGACCCGCTCAAATCGGCGCTGGGGCCGATTCTCGATCGTTATCCGATCCCCGCACCGGCTCAGAGCCCGAGGAGCTGATCTTGGAAGACGAAAATATAAGCGAACACGACCCCGAAGAAATCGGTCACGAGATCGGCGAGCACAATATCGAGGTTCTCGGCCTGGATATCCATAATCCGGTTTTCGTCGTCTCGGCTTTTCTCTCTGTCGCGCTGGTCGTCCTGACGATGCTCTTCCAGGATCAGGCCGCGATCATCTTTGGCGACCTCAGGGTCTGGATCACGTCTGTCTTCGACTGGTTCTTCATGATCGCTGCCAATATCTTCGTGCTTTTCGGGCTGGGTCTCGCGATCTCGAAACTGGGCCGAATCCGCCTTGGCGGCCCCGACGCGAAACCCCGTTATGGCTATCCGGGTTGGCTCGCGATGCTGTTCGCGGCGGGCGTGGGGATAGGCCTCATGTTTTTCGGTGTACTGGAACCCGTAACCCATACGCTCAAGCCACCGCTCGGCATCGACCCCGCCGATACAGAAGCCGCGCGGGCGGCCGGCATGTCGTCGGCGATCTACCATTGGGGCCTGCACGCCTGGGGGATTTACGCCGTCGTCGGCCTGTCCCTTGCATTCTTCTGCTTCAACCGGCAGATGCCGCTGACCTTGCGCTCCGCTTTCTTCCCGCTGTTCGGAACGCGTGTATGGGGACCGTTCGGGCACTTCGTCGACACGGTCGCCGTGCTTGCCACATTATTCGGCCTGGCGGTGTCGCTGGGCTTTGGTGCCGAACAGATTGCGGGCGGCCTCAACTACCTGTTCGGCATTCCGGCAAACAATCTCGTCAAGATCATACTGATCATCGTTATCATCAGTATTGCGCTGGCGTCGGTCGTTGCGGGACTCGACAAAGGCGTCAAGCGCCTTAGCGAGCTCAATATGGGGCTCGCAGGGCTGCTGATGCTGTTCGTGATTATCGCCGGGCCAACGCTCGTGATCTTTACGACCATGGGCAAGGCCGTCGTGGATTACCTCTTTCACCTGCCGGGCCTGAGCAACTGGATCGGCCGGGAGGACGACGCCTTCTTCCACGGCTGGACGACGTTTTACTGGGCATGGTGGATCGCCTGGTCGCCGTTCGTCGGTATGTTCATCGCGCGCGTCAGTTATGGCCGAACGGTGCGGGAATTCATTACCTGGGTGCTCGTCATCCCGACGGTCATCGGCATCCTCTGGATGTCGACCTTCGGCGGCACGGCACTCGACCAGCTGTTCACGAACGGCTACATGGGCGTCGCGGAAGCGGTACCGGAACTCGCGCTTTTCAAGATGCTGGAACAATTGCCCTTCACCGGCATCGTTTCGACAATCAGCGTGTTCCTTATCGCGATCTTCTTCGTTACGTCTGCCGACTCGGGCTCGCTCGTCATGGATATCATTACCGCTGGCGGCAAGCTGGACGCGCCCGTGCAGCAGCGCGTGTTCTGGTGCCTGCTGGCCGGTATGGTCGCAATCGCACTGATGCTCGGCGGCGGCATGGCGTCACTGCAGGCATTGACGATTTCGGTCGGCCTGCCGTTCGGGGTCGTTCTGCTGCTCATGTGTTTCGGGTTGCTAAAGGGCCTGCGCGAAGACGAGCAAAGCAGCTGATTGCAATCAGTCCAGCTTTGGCAGGCCGTGCAGGGCGATCAGGTAATAGCTGACGATGCCGAGCACCTTCTCGTCTTCGATGACCGGCGCGTGGCTGATGCCAAAGTTATCGAACAAGCGGGCGCAGTAGCGGGTATTCATGTCCGGCCTCAGCGAGATGACCGGCTTGGCCATGATCTCGTACACGTTGACACGCTCGGGAGAACGGTCCTTGGCGATCACCTGTTTCGCGATGTCCGCAAAAGAGACCATCCCGAATTCGTCCTGGTCGTCGCGTTTCTCGACCATGAGCACTGTTGCCCCGACGCGCTTCATCTCGCGCATCGCTTCGAGCACGCTGGTGCGACCCGCGATAAACGTGACCTCCTTGCGCATGATGCTACGAACGGGCACCCAGTTTGGCTGGCTCATAACTGTTCCTCCACTATTTCGGCCAGTTCTTCGGCCTGGCGCATCACGCCAATGGCATCTTCCACGTCGAGTTGCATGGCGAGTCCCGTGCCGGGCTTTTCGTCGAATTCCCCGACCGAGCCGATCTTCTCGAGAATATCGCGGGACATGTGCCGCTCGACCAGCAGCAGGACGACGTCCGTCTGGCTGACGAGCGACAAGCCGAAGAAGCTCTTGTGCCCCTCAAAGCCCTCGCCGCGGGCATGGTTAATCACCGTGCAGCCTGTGGCGCCTGCTTCACGCGCCGCCTCGATGATCTCGGTGGTCTTCGAGTCCTCCACGAAGACGATTAGTAACTTGAATTGCATCAGATTACCTCCTTGGAATTCGATTCTGCACCATTTTCCGCTTCGGTTTTGTGGCGGCCCGCAAACCGCTCACGGAGTGCACTCAACTGCGCATAGGCCAGGACAGAAATGATGGGAAACAGGCAGGTGAACGCGACGAGGCCGAACCCGTCCAGTAGCGGACTGCGGCCTGGCACCGTCTCTGCCAGGCCGAGACCGAGTGCGGCGACCAGCGGTACCGTTACCGTCGAGGTTGTCACACCGCCGGAGTCATAAGCAAGCGGGATGATCAGTCGCGGGGCCCAGATCGTCTGAACAACGACGACGATATAACCGACGAGAATGAATGCCTGCAGCGGCAAACCGGCGATGATGCGGAAGCATCCGAGGCTCACGCCAACCGCAGCGCCGATCGCTACCGCAACGCGCAGCCCCCAGACGTGGATCGCGCCACCCGACGTCTCGTTGGCTTTCATTGCGACTGCAAGCAGTGCTGGCTCTGCAATCGTGGTCGCAAAGCCGATGCAGAAAGCAAACACGTACACCCACTTGTAGTTGGTCCAGTGAAAATCGAGTGCTTCAGCGCCCGACATCAGGAATTCCGGGTGCGTCAGCTGCTGCGCCATGAGTCGGCCGAGGGGAAACAGCGCCTGCTCCAGCCCGACCAGGAACAGTCCGAGGCCGAGTATCGTGAACACTATGCCGGCGAAGAGGCGCCGCAGGTCATGTATGGGCTGCCTGATTACGAACAACTGGAAAAGAAAGATGAACAGCAATATCGGCAGCACGTCGAGCGCCGTCGACAAGATGGTCTTCACCATGGGCCCCATCATATCCACTTGACGATACTCCCGTAGGCCATGACGAAGACCATCGGCGTCAGGGACGCGAATGCGATGAGGCCGAAACCGTCCGTCATCGGGTTGCGGTCGCGAAGGGACGACGCCATGCCCACGCCGAGCGCTGCGACCAGCGGCACGGTCACTGTCGAGGTCGTGACGCCCCCCGAGTCGTAGGCGATGCCGACGATCTCCGGCGGCGCGACGGCGGTCATCGCGATGACCATGACGTACCCGGAAATAATCAGCAGTGGCAATGACCAGCCCAGCAGGATGCGCAGCACGCCGATCAGCAGTGCGGTGCCGACGGAAAGCGCCACGGTGATCCGCAAGCCGAGAACGTACCGGGATCGGGCCTGATCCGTGTCGGCGATCGCTCCCGCCGCCGCCGCGACTTTTGCCGCCTCGTTCGCGACCGCCGTCAACGCCGGCTCCGCTACCGTGGTGCCGAATCCGAGCAGGAACGAAAACGTCAAAAGCCAGAATACGCTGCCTTTACGCGCCAGCGCGTGCGCCAGCGATTCACCAATGGGGAACAGCGCGAGTTCGAGACCGTAAACGAAGAGGGTCAGTCCGATCAGTACCAGGATGGCACCGCTCACGAGTCCCAGCGCATTGTCCAGGGGTTGCTGGAGAATGAAATACTGGAAAAAAGCGATCACCAGGACGATCGGCGTGAGGTCACGAGCACTCCTGGCGACGTGCCTCCAGACAGTGCGAAGGATCTTGGTCATCGTTGGCGCACGAATTCAGCGAGACGGATCAAGGCAACAGTGTACCCGATGCGAACGCGTCGATGAGCGCGGCGACGCCTGCGACCTGCTTTCCGGACCGCAGGTCGTAATCATCGCCGGTGTAGCCCCACCAGTCCCAGCAGCCTTTCGGATTGAACAGACTTTTCTCGATCTGCGGGTACACGACGATCAGCTCGTTCGACTCGGCCCACTCGTTGAACCCGGATTGCGTCGCGAACCGGTCGTCGATGAATTCCGCGCCCTGCACGCAGCCGTGAAAGGCAATGTGCAAACCGCAGTGCGCTGCCTCCTCTTTGCATGAATCGGGAACGTACACGTAGCCTGAGTCCGCGACATGGCTGCCGGATGCGAAATACGCGGACAGATCGACCTCGCGCAGATTCTGCGGCGTTGCCTGCGCCGCGCGCGCATTCAGGTCCCCATAGAGATGCTGCAGAATCGCTCCCGCGGTGTCGTAATCGCAGTCATTGATGTAGTCACCGCCCCATTCCAGACAGTCCGCTCCGGCCTCGAGCGTCGGCCAGCCGTGCGCGGTCTCGACGTCATCGACGAATGCGACCTGGTCGGCCGCGACGAATGCGCGGTAGAAACTGAGCAGCGCGCGGCCGGCGGCGGGCGCGACCACGGAATCGGTCGGCGAGTGGAAGATCCAGGCCCGTGCCGAACCGAATTCCGCAATGGGCGCGATGTCGCCCGCGGCGGCCGCCTCGTTCGCGAAGCCGACCAGCGGCTCGATATCCAGGCCCTCGCCCGTCATGCACGCGGACAACGCGACCTGAACGTCGCCTTGCGCGCAATGATACGGCCCCCCGGCAACGACGCCGGCGCCGCCGATCCTGTCCGCGAGGGCGATATGGGACTGCACCGCCATGAAGCCGCCCGCGGATACGCCGGATACCGTAATCCGGCGTTTCAGGTCGGCATCGAAGTCGGTCATCGGCGGCGAGTCCTGCGAGCCGCCTCCGCACGCTGCCAGGACGGTCAACACCACGACAGCGGGAATAATCGAGCGCTTAAACGGTGTCGAGAAATGTCGCGATGGCATCGATTGCCTCCTGTTCATCGAGTAGCGGCGCATGCCCACGGTTGCTGACGGGCGCGACCTGCAGATCGGGTTTGCGCTCGCGCATCCTGGCAATGATGGGCTCGGTGAGAATGTCGGAGAGCACGCCGTGGACGAGCAAGGTCGGCACGTCGGCGAGATCATCGAACATTGCCCAGGGATCGACGTCGAGTCCCGAGACGCCTTCGCGCGCCGCGTGGCCGATATTGCGGTCGAAATTCAGGTCGAATCTGCCGTCATCCAGTTTCCTGTAGGTCGTTTCGGTATAGATCAGCCACTGCTCGTCGTTCCAGTCGGGAAACGCGATCGAATACACCGACTTCGCCTGCTCGATTGCCTCCGCCATGGAGTCGACGACGTCGAGCAGACCGGCGGTCGCAGTCACCCGCGCGATTCCATCCGGGTCGGCTTCAGGTCCGATATCGTTCATCACGGCAGCCGCGATACGCCCGGGCCGCTGGTGGTTCAGCAACATGGCCAGCCATCCCCCGAGCGACGTGCCGATGACCACGGCCTCGTCGATCTCCAGGGCGTCGAACAGCTGCCAGAGGTCCGATGCATACTGCCCGGGGTGGTAGTTGCGCCAGTCGGGATCGTGCCCGGACCGGCCTCGGCCACGAAGATCGGGACAGATAACGCGCCGCGTCTCACTGATCAGGGCCGCCAGAGACGAGAAATCGCGGCTGTTGCGCGTCAGGCCGGGCAGACAGAGCACCGGCAAGCGCGTCGAGGGATTCGGGTAATCGCGACAATAGAGGCGAACGCCATCCGCTGCCTCCACGTGGCTTTCCTCGTACATCCTGTCGCTTTCGTCAGTCATCGCCGCGCCACGACTTTATGCCGGTCATTGCTTCATCCGTCACAATCTGCTCGACGAACTGCTCGCGCTCCATGGCGAGCCGCGATTCGAGCTCCCGCGGACGCAGCAGGCGTCGCGTGCGAAGTATGCTGCCCGTCTTCTTGCCGAGAATCTGTTCACACAGTTCCGCCACTGCCTGGTCCAGTCCGGCGCTGTCGGCATGCGCGGTCGCCAGTCCCCAGTCCAGCGCCTGCTCCGCGTTAATCGTCTGGTTCAGCAGCTGTACGCTACTCGCGCGAGTGCGACCGATGATTTCGGGCAGCATGGCTGTCCAGCCGCCGTCTGGGCTGAACCCGGCTTCGACGTAGTACGGTGTGAACGAAGCGCGATCGGTCACCAGCACAATATCGGCCGCGAGCACCAGGCCGAGCGATCCCCCGGTGACCTGCCCGTCCACGACCGCGATCACCGGCAAGCGGCAATCGACCAGGCGCACGATTACGTCATTCAGCAGGCCGACCAGTTCGTCGGCGTATTGCGCGACTGTGTCCGCATGTTCGCGGAAACCGCGCAGGTCGCCGCCGGTCGAGAAGGAGCGGCCGGCGGCACGCAACACCATCACACGCGCGCCCGGGTCCGCTTCACAGCCGGATATCGCGTCTCCCAGTTGCCGCAGCAAAGCGGGCACCAGGCTGTTGTGCCGCTCGGGCCGGTTCAGCGTGATGGTAGCGACGGCGCCATCGATCTCTGCCAGCACGCGTTGGCGGTCGCGGTTTGTCATGCGGGCACAAAAAAACGGGCGACGGAATCATCCGTCGCCCGCTGTGACACAGATCCAATTAAGGCATCTGAGGGGGGGATTAGGCGCTCTTCTTGGTCTTGACAGCTTTTACGACATTCTCCTTGGTCGCTACCTGCAGCTCTTCCGATGCGGTCGATGCAGCGACAGACAGCATGTCGATGTATTCCTTGGTGCGCCCCTCGACGACCTTCGCAAATGCCGAAGCGTTGTCGATCTGCTTGTTGAAGAATTCCTCCGGCTCCGCAGCCTTCGTGGCCAGGCGCGCCTGCTCTACGGTGAAGTCGACGACGTCGTTCATCACGCCGAGGTTGAAACGAGCGAGCTTCTCCCAGCCGTCGACGCCTGCGGCGCTCTTGGCCTGCAGCTTCTCGACGGCCTCCTTCTGGTACTGCGTGAACTGGTCGAGCTGTTCGCTGAACTGCTTCTGGATGTCGATCATGGCGATATACTCCTGTTGGGGGTTTTGTTGCGGTGCAGTATATCGCCTGGCTTGTTGCGTTGCAACATTTTTTTTCGGTTTTGAGGGGGCCGGCATATTCCTTTTTAAAACAGTTACTTACAAATCTCATTCTGACTCTACCCGGCGCCGGATGCCGGAATCTGCGCAAATCAACCTGTATGCACCGCAAAAATCAGCCGAACACGTACAGGCCGGGCGCGTCGCGCAATGGCTTGTAGCCCGCCTTCGGCTTGCCCATCGACGGCGCTTTCCGGCGCCCGCTGCTGCGGGCGTCCAGCCACGCGTCCCACTCCGGCCACCAGGAACCATCCACCAGTTCGTTCTGCGCCATCCACTGGTCCGGGTCCGTATACAGATCGCCCGGCTCGCGCGTCGCGATCCAGTGCTTGCGCCGCGGATGGTCCGGTCCGCAGGCGATACCGGCGTTGTGGCCGCCCGTCGTCAGCGCGAAGGTCATCTCGCTGTTGTTCATGAGCCGCATCACCTTGTAGACCGATTTCCAGGGAGCGACATGGTCGGTCGCGGTGCCCAGCACGAACGCGGGTACCTGGATATCGCCTACGCAAATGGGCCTGCCCCCGACTTCGTAGCGGGCTTCCGCCAGGTTGTTCTCCATGTAGCAGTTGCGCAGGTACTCGGTGTGCATTTTGAAGGGCATGCGCGTGCCGTCCTCGTTCCAGGCCATCAGGTCATTGAGGCTGCGGTCCTTCCCGAGCAGGTAGCGCTGCATCATCGGGTCGTATACCAGGTCCGAGACACGCAGTGAGGCGAAGGCGCCGGTCATGTTCTCCATGGCGAGATAGCCCTGCTTGCGCATCAGCGCCTCGAGGAACGTGAAGGTGCCCTCACCGAGCATGGTCGTAATCTCGCCCGCCTCCCGGAAATCGACCTGCGCGGCGAACATCGTCATGGTCTCGAGCCGGTCGTCTCCCTCACGAGCCATGTAGGCCGCCGCTATCGACAGCAGTGTGCCCCCGAGGCAATAGCCGACCGCGTGGATCTTGCGTTTTGCGACGATCGTGCTGACCGCATCGATCGCTGTCATCACGCCGTCGTGCAGGTACTCACGCATGCCAAGGTCGCGGTCATTTTCGTCCGGATTCTTCCACGACATGATGAATACGGTCTTGCCCTGGCTGACCAGGTACTGAACAAGCGAATTTCTCGGTGACAGGTCGAGGATGTAGTACTTCATGATCCAGGCTGGCACGATCAGCACCGGCTCCGCGACGACCTCCTCGGTCTGCGGCTTGTACTGGATCAGTTCGAAAAGCCGGTTTTGATACACCACCTTCCCGGGCGTGATGGCAATGTCCTTGCCCACGACGAATTCTTCGAGGCCCTGCGGCAGTTCGCCGCTGCGCTTGCGCCTCATGTCCTCGGCAAGGTTACGGACGCCGCGCTTCAGGTTCGCGCCGCGCTGTTCTTTCATCGTGCTGATGAACTCCGGATTGGTCACCGGCAGATTCGCCGGGGACGCCATCTCGACGACCTGTTTGGCAAGGAAGCTGACCAGCTGTTCATGATCCTTGCTGACCCCGTCGACGCCGGTCGTCGCTTCCGCAGCCAGCGCCTTGGCCAGCCGATGCCCGTGTGCGAAAACGTTGAACGGCCATTTCTGCCAGTCCTCCGACAGCATGCGGCGGTCCGCTATCTGCGGCAGGTCTTCGCCATTGGGTTTCATTGCGGTGCTGTTGATCTTTGCCAGCTCCACGCCGTTGCGCGCCACGCTCTCGGCCAGTGACAGCAGTTTGCCCGGCGACAGTACGAGGTGCCCCGCCCAGTCGACCACGGCCGCGGCCACGTCGACGGGAGAGACGCCGCGGGTGGCGACGGCCAGCTGGCCACGCAGTTGGTGATCGATCTCGCGCGCCTTCTCGGGCGGCAACAGTCGTTTCTTCACATCTTCGTCAGTCATCGTCTTTCTTCGCTTTGGTTTCCAGAAATGCCTTTTGCATTGCCTGCCAGGCTTCAATATTTTGCTTCGCAACGTCCGTCATGACGGTAAAGGGTCCGCTCCTGATCATCTCCTGCATCTGCTCCTTGAGCGTCGACTGCTGTTGCAGGAAGGACTCGAAACTCTGCTGCAGGTAGCTGCCGAGCATGCCCTGCATGGGATGATCGTAAAACCGGATGATCTGCGTGAGCATCTGGTCGGACAGCACGGGCTGACCGCCCAGCTCCTGTTCCGCCACGAGCTGCAATAGCACACTGCGCGTGATGTCGTCGCCACTACCTTCGTCGACAATCTGCACGTCCTTGCCCGACGCGATCAGCCTGCGCACATCGTCCTTGTTGATGTGGCGGCTCGCCTCCGTATCGTAAAGGCGCCGGTTAGCGTACTTGCGAATAATGTGTGGCTTGGACATTGCCATAACCGCCGGGGCTTGTTTGTTGCGTTGCAGCATAATAGCAGCAGTTCGGCGATCACGGTAGCACGCATAGGCGCGCCTTATGTCACCACGTCCGCGACAAAGACCAGCGCCCGGCCCTCACTGATCAGCCTGCCGCCCTCGCCGACGCAGCGCGTTCGCAGGTCGACGAGGTCTTTTTCCGGCCGCAGGCGCGTGATCTCGACGCTCGCCGTCAGCGCTTCGCCAACGCGACCCGCGCCGAAGAACTCGCTTTCCTGCTTCAGGTAATTCGTACCCTGCCCGGGCAGTTCGACGCCCAGCAGTTTCGAAAACAATGCGTTCACGAGTGGCTCCGGTATTTCGCCGTCTGCCGGCCGATGCCCGCCCAGGGCCACGTAGCGCTGCACGTCTTCGACGCCGAAGGAGCGCGTTATTCGCGCCTTGCGGCCGATCTCGAGTGCCATCACCGGTGCTCCGGGCGCAGCAGTGTCGTCTCGCCGGCACAGGTAATCACCCCGTCGTCGATACGCTCGCAGTTGAGCTCGGCCACGACGTGGCGGCCATCGTCCGCTTTGCGGATCGCGGAAAAGCGCAGGGCGTCGCCGGCAAAGGTCGGCGACGGAAACATGAGCTTTTGCTCCAGCTGGCGGCCGCCCGGCACGAGCTGTTCGAGCAAGCCGCGCAATACCGTACTCAGGAGCATCCCGTGCGACACGGTGCGGCCGAAACGGGTCTTTGCCGAAAAAACCGGGTCCACGTGGATCGGGTTGTCATCGCCGGAGAGTTCGGCGAACGCGTCGAAGTCGGCCTGCGTCAGCACCTTGTCCAGCACTACGGTATCGGACTTCCCGCTCATGGATCATCCCCTGCGATAAGCAGGTGTTTCTGGATCTTGCCGGCCGCGGTCCGGGGGAAGTCCTGCACGCTCACGAATTCTTTCGGCACTTTGTAGGACGCCAGGCGTTCGCGGCAAAACGATGTTATCTCGGCTGTCGGCGGTATCTGGTGTCCCGGCTGTGCCAGCACATAGGCCCGTCCGACTTCTCCCCATTTCTCATCCGCTATCGCGATGACCGCAGCCTCCAGGATGTCCGGGTGCGCGGCCAGCACGTTTTCGACCTCGGCGGGATACACGTTTTCGCCGCCCGTAATAAACATCTCCTTGATTCGCCCAGCGATGTAGAAATAGCCGTCCGCGTCCTGCCGGCCGATGTCGCCGCTCCTGAGCCAGACGCCGTCGGCGAACGCATCCCGTGTCGCTGCCGGATTGCCCCAGTAGCCCGGCGTAATGCCCGGACCGGCAAATAACAACTCGCCCTCCTCGCCCTGCTGCACGTCATCCCCGTCCGGACCGACGAGCCTGACGCGGGCGAGCACCTGCGGCTTGCCGACCGAGCCTATTTTCCTGTCGACCATCGCCGGGTCCATGATGAAGACCGTCGGCCCGGTCTCTGTCATGCCCATGCCGTTGCAGACGCGCGCGCCGCGCTCGAGGTAGGACTGGATGAGGTGGTCGGGCATCGGCGCACCGCCGCAGCCCCAGTTTCGTATTTTGCTCAGATCGAGCGTCGGGAATTCGGAATGCAGGCTGATCTGCTGATAAACGGCCGGCACGGCAAAAAACGTGTCGAGCGCGCCATCGGCAAGCAACCGCACGACCTCGTCGACCTCGAACCCGGGCAACACGAGCGTCTTCCCGCCTTCGATCAGTGTCGGCAGGGTCACGAGGTTGATGCCCGCGGTGTGAAACAGCGGCAGGTAATTGAGACAGACGTCGTCGCCGGAGATCGCCATCGCCTGGCGGATATTCACGTAGTTCGCGAGCGCCATGGCCGGCGTCTGGATGACCGCCTTGGGCTTGCCCGTCGTGCCCGACGTGTAGATCAGGTACCAGGTGTCGTTGCCGCGCCAGAACTCGCGGCCGGCGAACGGTTCCGCGTTGCTGAGTAGCGCTTCGTAGCCCGAACCCGTGGGCTCGTCGAGCCCGACCAGTTTAGTGCCGCCCTCGCCGAGTTCCTTAGCGACCGCCGAGTCCTCCTCACCGAAGAACAGCCGTTTCGGTGCAGCGTCATTGACGAGCGGCGCCAGCTCACCCGCGGGCATGCGCCAGTTCAGGGGCACGAGAACGGCACCGAGCTTGGCAGCGGCGAACAACAACTCGAAAAACTCGACGCGGTTGCGACACAGCACAGCGATGCGATCGTCCTCGCCCACGCCGTCGGCACGCAGGAAGCCTGCGAGCGACTGCACCCGAGCATCGAGTTCGCGGTAGGTCAGCGTCGTACCGCGCACGAGGTCGCGGAAGGCAACCGCGTCCGGTTCGAGCAGGGCACGTTGCGCCGTGATGTCGGGAATCTGGTCGAACATATCGATTTGCCCGCCTACGCGTCTCTGGCCATGCCCTTCGAGACGAGGTCGGACACCGCCGCGGCGATGTCCGCAACGGGACGGTCCTCGTCCCAGTCAGCGAAGCGCATGCCGAGGAACACGGTCATCCCGATCAGGGCCCAGCTCCAGACTTCGTTGTCACCGTCACGGATTTCGCCGGCTTCGGCGGCACGTTTCAGGTTTTCCTCGTACGCACCCGCAAACACGGAGTAATAGTCACGAAACGCATCCTCGGCAATGAACTGTGCCATCGATACGACGCGATACAGGTTGCGATGCGTTCTTACGAACTCGATGAATGCCTCCACGCCGCGGCGTTCCGCGGTCAGCCGGTCCGGGGACTCAGCGACACGCTCGCCGATCCACTGCCGCGTCAGCTCGCCCATGTACGAGACCAGCGCGCGAAAGATCGCTTCCTTGCTCTCGAAGTAGACGTAGAACGTGCCGAGGGCGACGCCCGCCCGCTGCGTGATGCTGGCGATGGACGCTTCCGGGAAACCGCGCTCGCCGAATTCCGCCTCTGCAGCGTGCAGCAGCTTCTCACGGGTCTTGCGGCCGCGCCTTGTCTTGGGAATCTTGTCAGAAGTTGAATGTTGATTCATGTTTCACAATATTGCATACTCGGCCGCGACTAGACAAGTGATAGTCCATCGGTACGGGCTGGCTCCTCTGCCATGGGGTTCGTCGTTCCGTCAAACACATAGTAAGCAGCGGGACGTGGGGACACTACAACTCAACGGCGGGGGGACGCTCGAATTCGATGACCAGGGCAGCGGGCCGGCCATGGTGTTTCTGCACGGCTGGAGCCTCGGCAAGGAGGCGTTCGGGAAACAACGCCGCGAGCTCTCCAGAGGTTACCGGGTCGTCATCCCGGATATGCGCGGGCACGGTAAATCGACGAAGTTCGCTTCGGGCGACGGCATCGGCACCCTCGCCGGCGACCTCGAGCAGCTTCTCGTCGAGCTGGACCTCACGGACGTCATCCTTGTCGGCTGGTCAATGGGCGCGCTGGTTGCGTGGCAGACGGCAACCGGGCCGCAACGCGGCCGCATCGGGGGCATCGTGACGATCGACATGGTACCGAGGGTTCTGAACGGCGACGGCTGGCAGCACGGCCTGCGTGCCGGCACGCACCTGTATGACGTCGACATCGACCTGTCGAAAATGCGCGACGACTGGCGTGCATTCACGCGCGCCTACGTGCCGATGGTGTTCGCCAGCGGCAAGGCCATAGAACGCCGGGAATTGATCGACCGGATGCTGGAACTCGTCAGCGACAACGACCTCGATTCGATGACCAATCTCTGGCAAGCGCTGGTCCACGCGGATTTCGTCGCGACCGTCCAGGAACTCGACGTGCCGACGCTCGTTACTTACGGCGCGCTCAGCCAGATCTACACCGAGGACGCGGCGATCTGGATGCAGCGGCACATTTCGAAATCGAGGCGCGTGTGTTTTGCGGATTCGGGGCACGCGCCACACCTCGAGGAACCGCAGCGATTCAATCAAACGCTCGCCGGCTTTGCCGACGAGCTGGAGCAACAGGGTAATGAGTAATTTCAGACACGCATCAAGCACCAAGGGGGCTGACATGTTCAAAGACACCACTATTCCCATCAATCCGGACCGGCAGCTACGGGCATTGGCCGGCGCCGGCCTGGCCGCGGCGGCGCTATCGCTGTTCGCGGTCGCCGAACCTGCCGCGGCACAGCAAAGCAGCGCAGACGGGGCCATCGACGAGATCATCGTCACCACCGCGCGCCGTCGCGAGGAATCGCTGATGGAGGTTCCGCTGTCCATCTCCGTGCTCGGCGGCGTCGATCTCGAGCGCGTCGGTGCTGTCAACATCGTCGAAATTGCGAAACAGAGCCCGAACGTCACGCTCGAAGTTTCGCGCGGCACTAACACCACGCTGACGGCGTTCATTCGCGGCGTCGGCCAGCAGGACCCTGTCGCCGGATTCGAGGCAGGCGTCGGCCTCTACGTCGACGATGTCTATTTCAACCGGCCGCATGCCGCCGTACTCGACCTGTACGAAGTCGAGCGTATCGAGGTACTGCGGGGCCCGCAGGGTACACTGTACGGCCGCAACACCATCGGTGGCGCCATCAAGTACGTCACACGTCGTATCCAGGCCGAGCCGATGGTGAGGGTACGCGGCTCGGTCGGCACCTATAGCCAGCTGGACGGCCTGGTTACGGCGTCGGCGCCGCTGACCGATAGCTTTCGCATCGGCGGCACGGTAGCCGCTTTCACACACGACGGCTTTGGCGACAATCTCACCAACGGTGGTGAACAATACGACAAGGAGATCCTCGGCTTCCGCGCAACAGCCGAGTGGGATGTCACCGACAGCCTGTTCCTGCGCCTCTCCGGCGACCTCACCGAGGATTCCTCCAGCCCGAAATTCGGCCACCGGCTGCTCCCGGCCGGGTTCTCGGGTGATCCGGTTCTCGACGACGTGTTCGATACGCGCGGTGGCCTCGATGTGCCCGAGCAGGATGTCGAAAATTCTGGCATCTCGTTCCTGGCTGAATGGGAGCTAAGCGACGCGTGGACCGCGAAGGCGATCATCGCCAACCGTGAGGACGAGACGTGGTCGCCGATCGACTTCGACAGCCTGCCGGCCGCGGACCTCGACGTGCCGGTCGTGTACGAGAACGAGCAGTTCTCTACCGAGCTGCAGCTGCTCTTCAACGGCGACCGCCTGAGCGGCGTCATGGGTTACTACTTCCTCGATGCCAATGCGTTCAACGACTTCGACGTCGTCCTGGCGCAGGTTGGCCCGTTGATCGGCGTGCCCGGTCTGAACGCCAACACGTTTGGTGACGTGGATACCGAAACCTGGTCGCTGTTCGCGGACTTCTCCTACGACCTGAACGATTACTGGAGCATTTCGCTTGGCGGCCGCTATACGTCGGATAAGCGCTCTTCGCAGGTACTGCGGCGCACCTTCTGGTGTCCGCCGGACCCGCTTCCGGGATTCGATCCAGACTGTGACGGCTTATCGCCGACCTTCGGCGGTACTGCGCAGGTGCTCGCCACGACGTCGGACTTCAACGGCAGCGATGAATGGACGGAGTTCACGCCACGCGCCTCGCTCACCTGGACCCCGAGCGACGAGCACACGCTTTACCTTTCGTATGCGGAAGGCTTCAAGGGCGGCAGCTTCGATCCGCGCGGCCAGACCTCCGCAGCACCGGATCTCGATGGCGACGGCGTCGTTTCCGAGGAAGAGATCTTCGATTTCATGCAGTTCCTTCCGGAGACCGTCACCTCGTACGAGCTGGGCTGGCGAACGAACACACTCGACGGCCGCCTGATGTCCAGCATCGCAGTCTTTTTCGCAGATTACGAAGACGTGCAGATCCCCGGTTCCGTCGGCGTCGACACCACCGGTGACGGCATCGAGGATACATTTACGGGTGTGACGACCAATGCCGGCGCGGCCGAAATCCCCGGCGTTGAACTCGAGGGCAGCTTCCGCGCCAACGACAACTGGTCGTTCCGCTGGGCGCTCGGCTGGCTCGATGCGGAATACACGGAGTTCATCGACGCCACGGGCACCGACGTTTCGGACCAGGCCGTATTCCAGAATACGCCGGAGTGGACGGCCAGCGGCGCGATGACCTACGAGCGTCCGATGTCGATGTTCGGCAACGGCGGCACGTTCTTTTTCATCCCGTCATTCGCTTATCGTGACAAAGCGAGCCAGTTCGAGTTTCCCAACGAGCTGCTCGACCAGGACGCCTTCACGCTCTGGGATCTCAGCGTTGTCTGGGAAGACGACGACGGGCACTGGCGTGTCGGGCTACACGGCAAGAACCTTGGCGACGAAGAATACAAAGTTGCCGGCTACAACTTCCCCACACTGGGCCTCGAAGGCAACGTCACTGCATTCTATGGCCCGCCTGGGACTGTAACCGCGACGGTCGAGTACGTATTCTGATCGTCCCGCGACGGGCCGGAAGCCTCCCCCTCTTTCGGCCCGTCGCGTCTTCTTCGGTCTCAGGCAAGGCAGAATGATGAGAATGGACACGAAATCGCCGGGCTATCGCGCCTACGTCATGTTCATTCTCGTCGTCGTCTATACCTTCAACTTCATCGATCGCCAGATCGTCGGCATCCTCGCCGTACCGATCAAGGCGGATCTCAACCTAACCGACACGCAGCTCGGCCTCATGGGCGGCCTGGCGTTCGCGCTCTTCTATACCGGCCTCGGCATCCCGGTGGCAATACTCGCCGATCGCTGGAAGCGCACCTGGATCATGACGGCGGCGCTGACCATCTGGAGCGGCATGACCGCCGCCTGCGGCCTGGCCACCAACTTCTGGCAGTTGTTTCTCGCACGGCTCGGTGTCGGTGTCGGCGAAGCCGGCGGCGTCGCCCCGGCCTACTCGCTGATCTCGGACTATTTCCCCTCGCACCAGCGGGCACGAGCGCTGAGCGTCTATTCTTTCGGCATCCCGATCGGCAGCGCGCTGGGAATCCTCTTCGGTGGCTACATCGCGTCGATCATTGATTGGCGCTTCGCGTTCTTCGCGGTCGGCATCGCCGGCATCCTGGTCGCGCCGATATTCAAGCTGACCGTCGCGGAGCCGCCGCGCGGCCAGTACGATGCCAAGGGTCCGGACGCGCCAGCACCGACGCTCGTGCAGATCGTCCAGCTGCTGATGCACAAGCCGAGTTTCTGGATCATCTCGCTCGGCGCCGCAGCCTCTTCGATGATGGGTTACGGCCTGTTCTTCTGGCTGCCCTCGTTCTTCGTGCGCAGCTTCGGACTGGAATTGCTCGAGGCCTCCGTGGTATTCGGTTCGATTCTGCTGATCGGCGGGATCGCGGGCACCTGGGCAGGCGGCTACATGGCCGACCGGTTCGGCGCCGGCAAACGCGGCAACTACGTCATCATTCCGGCAATCGCGTTCCTCGCAACGGTCCCCCTGTACATACTGGCTATCCTGTCGCCGAATCTCACCACGACGTTTTTTGCGTTGCTGATCCCGACGGGTCTCGGGCTCGCCTGGCTGGGCCCGGTCTTGTCGGCGATCCAGCATGTCGTTCCACCGACGATGCGCGCTACCGCATCCGCGATCTTCCTGTTCATCAACAACCTGATCGGCATCGGCGCCGGTACCGTCGCACTCGGCCTGATCTCGGACAATCTCGAGGCCCGTTTCGGCGATGACTCACTGCGTTACGCCATATTGACCGGCACGAGCTTCTACCTGATTGCTGCTATTCTTTTCCTCGCCAGCGCGAAACGGCTCGCTAAAGACTGGGAAGAGTGAGAGGAACGATCGTGAGAAATACGGGTACCGGGAACAACGACTTGCTCGCAGGAAAGAACTCGGTTGTCACGGGGTCGACGAGCGGCATCGGCCTTGGAATTGCACGCCGCCTCGCCGCAGCCGGCGCGAACGTCATGGTGAACGGGCTGGGCGAACAGGGCCAGGTCGATGCGGCCGTCCGCTCTGTCGATGATGCCGGCCCCGGTCAGGTCGTCTTCTCGCCCGCGAACATGATTCAGCCGGCCGAGATCAGTGCAATGGTCGAAGAAGCAGTCGGCACCTTCGGCACCATCGACATACTCGTCAACAACGCGGGAATACAATTTGTTTCGCCGATTCAGGACTTCCCGCCCGGGAAGTGGGACGACATCATTGCGACCAACCTGTCGTCCTCATTCCACACGATCAGCGCTGCGACTCCCCACATGCAGGCGGCCGGCTGGGGCCGCATCATCAACATCTCGTCCCTGCACGCGCTGGTGGCGTCGCCGTACAAAGCGGCCTATGTCGCCGCGAAGCACGGCGTTGCCGGGCTCACCAAGGTCGTTGCACTCGAACTCGCACAGCAGAACATCACCGTGAATTCGATTGCCCCGGGTTACGTTGAAACGCCGCTCGTTACCGGGCAGATCACGGACACCGCGCGAGCGCGCGGCATCACCGAGGATGAAGTCGTGCGCGATGTCATGCTCGCCGCGCAACCGACGAAGAAGTTCATCCAGATCGACGAGATCGCCGAACTCGTCATCTTCCTTTGCAGCGACGCCGCCGCATCGATCACGGGCGCGATTCTGCCCGTCGACGGCGGCTGGTCGGCGCAGTAAGTCGGAAGCCGCCTCAAGCCGGTGCAATATTGGCGTTAAGCCGGAAGAGATTATCCGGGTCGTACTGCTTCTTGACTTTTAACAACCGCGGGAAGTTGCCCTGGTAATTGTTGTTCACGTACTGCTGTGCCTCGTTGGCAACGTCGACCGTGTAGAACCCGTCCGTTCGCGGCTCAATCGTACTCCAGTAGTCCCGCAGGTAATCGATGTGTCGAGAACCGTCTGTATCAAGCGGCCAGCTGGCCAGCACCATCATCGCTGCCAGCGCATTGCGGTGAGGGAATGCGGTCGCAGCAACGGGTACCCGGCCGATCGCGCCACCGGACTGCTGGAAATACAGCATCGTATTGCGCCCCGGGTCCGCTTCGAATCCGGAAATCGCTGCATCCAGCATGTTGTCGGGATATTCATTGACGAAGCCGCTTTTCATGTATTCGCCGATATTGCGGAAGTCGGTGTAATCCCAGCTGCGCTGGATTGCGACGTAATCGACCGGTCCAAGGTTGGTGAACGCCGGCTCGCCGAGCTTCCTGACAGGCGCAAGGACAGCTTCCGCCTTGTTTTCGGGGCCGGAATAACAGATGTGAAACCCCGCGCCGCTGCCCTGACCCGACGCCGTGGCATTGACGTAGAAATCGATATACAGGTCGTCGGGTGCCTGCACGGAGAAATCCGCATAGAAACGAATGAGATCGCGCGCCCGGTCCAGCGGAAATACAACCTCGCCGCCGATGACCTGGCGCTGCATCGGATGAAGGGCATACCGGAACGAGGTTACGATGCCGAAATTGCCGCCGCCGCCGCGGACACCCCAGTAGAGTTCCGGATTCTCCTCGCCGCTTGCGCGGACCAGGTTGCCGTCTGCAGTGACGATATCGACGCCCTTGATATTGTCGAGCGTCAATCCGAAGCGCCGGGATATTCGCCCGAAACCCCCGGCCGTGCTGAGCCCGCCGACACCGGTATGGGACACGGTCCCGGCCGGCGTCACCAGGCCATGCGCCATGGCTTCGTGGTCGAGTGCAGCCAGCAAGCTGCCGCCGGCGACGTACGCCGTGCGCGATTGCGGGTCGATGCGAGCATGTCGGAACAATGACAGGTCGATCTGCATGCCGCCGTCGCAGGTGGACTTGCCTGCGAAGCTGTGACCGCCGCATTTGACGGCGAGCAGTAAACGTCGCTCCCGTGCGAACGTCACGGCATTCTGAATGTCTGCGACGCCGGTCGGCTGGACGATCAGTGCGGGGTGCCTGTCGATCGACGCATTGAGTACCCGGCGAGCCACGTCGTAGCCCGGATTACCCGGCATCAACAGGTTGCCCCGCAGGCTATCCACCAGTTCCTGTACCGCAGCCTGCTCCAGTGAAATCTCACGGCCCTCGCCCGTCACCGCGCGTACGTCGCCGGTTACCTGAGTAAGCGCCTGAAAAGCCGCGAAAGCCTGCGATGCCGGCAGAGCAGCCGACACACCGGCTGCAATCGAAGACTGCAGAAAACGTCGTCTGTCCATGATTACCCCCCTTGTTCTTGTTGTGAACAAAGCGTAGCTCAATTCAGATACGAATTCCGCTGATTGAACGTACGGATACCGGATAAGGCCGCGCAATACGCCGTTTGACAAGCCGTTCACGACGGTGTCATTGTCGCCGCAATATGAAAAGCCCTCTCATGAGCAAGCTGCCTGACGTAGGCACGACGATCTTTGCGGTCATGAGCCAGCTGGCACAGGACTGCAAGGCCATCAACCTGTCGCAGGGCTTTCCGAGCTTTGAGCCACCAGCAGAGCTCATCGACCGCATTGATCATTACCTGAGGAGCGGCGCCAACCAGTATGCACCGATGACGGGCGTGCCGTCGCTGCGGCGCGCGATAGCCGGGAAAGTCGCCCGCATGCAGGGGCGCAGCCTCGATGCAGATGCCGAGATTACCGTGTGTACGGGCGCGACCGAAGGACTGTTCAGCGCCATCCAGGCAGTCGTGCGCCCCGGTGACGAGGTCATAGTGTTCGATCCCGCGTACGACTCGTACGAGCCGGCCGTAACGCTTGCCGGTGGGCGCACGCAACACGTGCCTCTGGCAATCAGCGACAACGGCTTCGATTTCTCGATCGACTGGCAGCGCCTCGAAGACGCGCTCAACGACGAGACCCGGCTCGTCATCGTCAATTTCCCGCACAATCCGACGGGCGCGGTCCTGTCCGCCGAGGATCTCCGGCAGCTGGCCGAACTGCTGCAGGACACTGGGGCATACCTGCTGTCGGACGAGGTTTACGAACACATCGTGTTCGACGGTAAACCCCACGTCAGCGCCCTGTCCGTCGACGAATTGTGGGAGCGATGTCTGGTGGTGTCGTCGTTCGGCAAGACCTACCACGCGACCGGCTGGAAAGTCGGCTACTGCATGGCTCCGGAGGAACTGAGCGCCGAGTTTCGCAAGGTGCATCAATTCACGACGTTTGCCGTCAATACGCCCGTGCAGCATGCGCTTGCGGATTTCCTGCAAAGCAACCCGGCGTTCCACGAAAGGCTGCCGGCTTTTTACGAGGAGAAGCGCGATCTGTTTTGCCGCCTGCTCGAAGATTCACGTTTCCGGCTGCACCCTGCGCGCAGCACGTTCTTCCAGATCGTGGACTACGGCGACATCAGCGATGCAGACGACGTCACGCTTGCAAAACGCTGGACCGAGGAACTCGGCGTCGCCTCGATTCCGCTGACGGTCTTTTGCGAGCAGCCGTTCACCGGCACCCGCCTGCGCTTCTGTTTTGCCAAGGACGACGAGACGCTGGAAGCGGCGTGCGAAAAGCTGAGTCGCTTGTGATCGGGAAGCCAGGCCCGGCCCCGATACGCGGGGCCGGTTGCTTCTGAAGATTCCTGACTATTGCGCGGCGCGGATAATCCCGCAGGCGTCGCGCGAGCCCCCCGCGCAACCTTTTTTCAGGTCCGATTCTTCGTCGCAATAGGTATCGGGGTTGGTGTGGATGATGAACGCGCTGCCGTCTTCATCCAGGATGCTCAGACGCCCCGGCGACAGCGTCACGCGGTTGGTCGTGTGCACCATTTTGCCCTTGCCGTTCTTGACCTCGATATTGATCAGGTCTCCCATGTGGTACGGGTGATTGATGTCCGCTGCGGGCACGTCATCCGTAGCGCTGTCCGGTCGCGACTGGCCGAAAGGACCCGGGTCATGGTGCCCTTTGGCCGCGCCACAGGGCTCGCAGGCGCCAACCTCGTGGATGTGGACCGCATGTTTGCCGTCCGCGAGTCCCTCCACCATCATCTTGACGGTCACTTCCTTGATGCCTTCGGCGCTGGTCTTCTCCATCAGCTTGGCCGTCCCGGAAATGTCCGGATCGGTGCAGCCCTTGATCTCTGCCACGGCTTTCATGCCGTGACTATCGGCGCCGGCAAGCGCCGGCAGGCACATCAAGGTGGCCGCAGCCACGCCGAGTAGCGTTGTTGTTTGCAGTTGCTTCATGTGCAATTCCCCTCTTTTGCCCGGTGGGTTCGGCCCGGTGCACCGGTGCTCCGGCGGCGGACCGCTGTAGAACAAGCGTAGTCGCCGCCGGCAACGGACTCAAGCGTCAGCCTCGACGGCCGGATCGCCGCTTGCGGGGCATTGCGTCGTATCAGGCTCCGAGCTGGTACACGAGCAGCGCGCCGAAGTAACCGACTGCCGTCATGTATAGCCATGCAAACGCCGGCCAGCGCCAGGTGTTCGTTTCGCGCCGGATAACGGCGAGCGTGGCCACACACTGCAGGCAACAGGCGTAGAAGACCAGCAGGCCCAGGACCATGGGCAACGTGAAGACGAGACTGCCGTCGGGCCAGCGGGCGGCCTTTAGGCGTCCCGACAAGGTCGCCTCGTCGGCTTCGTCGCCCACCGCATAGACCGTTCCGAGCACGGCAACCACCACTTCACGCGCAGGAAACCCAGCTATGACTGCCGATGACACGCGCCAGTCCCAGCCCAGCGGCCGGAATACGGGCTCCACGAAATGGCCGGCGCGCCCGAGCCAGCTCTGTTCGAGCTGCATCGCGGCAGCCTGGTTGTCGATTTGCGCAAGCGCGGCATCGAGGTCTTCGCCGGACAGCTCGGACACCGCCGCCTGCTGCTGCTGTTCGACGAAAGGCGCCACATCGTCGGAACGCGGGTAGTAAGCCAGCGCCCAGATGATGACGGCGACCGAGAATATGACGGTGCCGGCGCGACGCAGGAAGACTTTGGCCCGGCCCAGCAGCTGCATCAGCACGGTACGCAGATTGGGGCGACGGAATTCCGGCAGCATCAATGCGAACGGCGGCTTCGGACCGCGCAGCGCCGTCTTGCGAACCAGCAACGCGGTCAGGATGCCCATGATGATGCCGAACATGTAAAGGCCGAAAAGCACGAGGCCCTGCAGGTTCAGGAAAGCCACGGACTGTGCCGGCACGAACGCGGCGATCAGCAACGCATAGACCGGCAATCGAGCCGAACAGGTCATGAACGGCGCCGCTAGGATGGTAGCGATCCGGTCGCGCCGGTTCGGTATGACCCGCGTGGCCATGATGCCGGGTACCGCGCAGGCGAAACTCGAAATCATGGGGATGATCGACTGCCCGGACAGTCCCACGGATCGCATCGCGCGATCCATCAGGTAGGCGGCACGAGCCAGGTAGCCGGAGTCTTCGAGCAGGATGATGAACAGGAACAGGATCAGGATCTGCGGGAGAAATATGATCACGCTGCCCACACCGGCGATGACACCGTCGGCGATCAGGCTTGCGAGTGCCCCGTCACCGAGTGTCGCGTTGACCTGGACACCCAGCATCGACGTGGCCGAATCAATGACATCCATGATCGGCGTCGCCCAGGCAAACACCGCCTGGAACACGATCGCCATTACCAGGAAGAGCCCGATCGTTCCCGGCACGGGCTGATTGAGCCAGGCTGTAACGCGGGCCTGCCAGCCGTAAAATGGCGGCGCCTGCTGCACCACCTCGCCGAGCACTTCGCGAACCCAGCGGTAGCGCACGCGCGCCTCCGTGGCCAGCGGCGGCTCATTACCGAACAGCCGGTCACGGAGTTCCTGCAATCGTACTTCGGCACCGTCGCCGAAACGTGCGAGGAAATCCTGCCGGGCTTCCGTGGGGCCGTCGATCAGCAGCCGCTCGACCTCCGCGAGACGTGTGGCTTCGGGAGCCAGCGCGGCAAGTTCCCGAGCAGCCGTTGTGAGTTCCGGCCAGGTCTTGCCGGGCGCGGGTGGCGGGAGCTCGGTAATCCGCGCAAGGGTGGCGCGAAGCTTTTCCACACCCTGGCCGGTTGTCGCGACCACGGGACAGACGGGCACCCCGCCGAGTTTCGCAATCAACCCGCTGACGTCTATTCTCAGGCCCTCGACTTCCGCGGCGTCGGCCATCGTGAGCGCAACGACGAGGGGTCTTTCGAGTTCGAGGAGCTGCTGAACGAGGTAGAGGCCCTGGTAAAGATTGGTGGCATCGACCACCGCGAGTATTCCGTCCGGCGTTGCCGTGCCCTCCATGTGCCCGAGGATCACGTCGACGGCGATCTGTTCTTCCAGGGAATGCGCACTGAGGGCGTGGGTGCCGGGGAGATCGACGAGTTCGAGCGAACTATCGCCAACCTTGAGCGTGCCGACGTGACGCTCGACCGTGACGCCGGGGTAGTTGCCGATACGCTGCCGCAATCCGGTCAGGCGATTGAACAGCGTACTCTTGCCGGAGTTGGGATTACCGACAACCGCGATGCTGGCGACTGCGCGCCGGCTTACGGAAATCTGGTTGGCGGGAACGCGGATTTCTGTGCTTTTAGTCACCGCCCGCCGCTACCGGAGACACGGCGAACTGCCTGGCCTGCTCCTGGCGAAGCGAGATACCGCGACCGAACAAGCGGAACTCCATGGGATCGCCGCCGAGCGCGGAACTTGCCAGTTCGACGATCGCGCCCTCGACGAGGCCGAGCGTCATGAGGCGCTGGACCTGCGGGTCTGCGGCGTTTACCGAGGCGATGATGCCTTTCTGGCCTTTCCTGAGTGATGCGAGCGTGCTGCCGTTGCGCTTCATTGGATGCTTGTCCCGGGTCTCTCTGCGTCACCGAAAATCCGTCAAGAAATTATGTAAGCAACGGATTTTATTGGTGGTTTGCTGTTTATGGCCAAAATGATAATGATTCGCATTACGATAAGCAATAGGGATTATTACGAATAGCCGGTTCAGCTTGTATTCATCGACCCCCGGTTAGCGTGTGACTCAGGTCGCCGCGAACGCCCAGCGGCGCCGTCAGGCACACCTAGCTACGAGGATCGACATATGAATAACAAGCGCCCGCTCGCTATCCCTCCCGATCCCGCGAGACGTCAGGCGACCCTGGGACTGTTGCTGGCCTGTTCGCTCTTGATATTCGCACAGTCCGTACTGGCGAACACCCCCACCATTCGACTGTTCCCGACCACGGTCGTCGAGGATTTGAAACAGACGGGCAACGTCGCCCGGGATATGGAAACCGGCCTGCAGGAAGTCATCGGCCGTCTCGATCAGCAGCAGCAACTGTACGTGGAGAGCAAGTGCGACGGCGCGGAGAACGACCCCGGCTGCCAGCGGCTTGCCCGTCAGATCGGCGCCACCTACCTCGAGATGCTGACGATCATGGAGGAGCGCCTGCCCGACATGGAGCACACCGTCAACAACACGCGCATCAGCCTGGAGCGAGGGCTGCGCAACGAGCTTGGCAAGAAGATGACGCCATGGCAGCTGCAGGAAACGCTGGTCGGCAAGACCGCGGCCAGTGCCCCGGCGCAGGCGTCCCCGACGCTTCGCGGCCGCTCGGGGATGCGCTTGTCAGAGCGTTTCAGACAGTATTATCAGCTGGTCGCTACGTCCGGCAGCCAGAGCGACCAGTCGCTTGCGGTATTGGCGTCGGACATCTACCTCGACATGGAAGAAACGAGTGTGCTCATCGAACGCACGCGCCAGGAGATCGCGCGCGCGACGCTCATGGAACAGCTCAACCAGTCCTTCGGCATCATCACGCCGGAAATGATGGAAGTCGTCGGCGGCGTCAAGACGATCCTGTTCGGCGACGAAGACGCACGCGCGCTCGTTGCGGGGCCGCCGCCAGGCAGCGTCGAGCAAGCCTACCGCAGCCCTCTCGAACAGTGAGCCATGGACACCCGATCCGGCACGGAGCAAAAAAAATGATCACGCAGAACCTCATTTCCCCCGTCAAGATCCTGGGCATGATCGCCGCCCTGATGACGATTGCCGCGTGCGCGTCGACAGAACCCGGCTGCCCCTCTCCGCAGACGCGCAATCTCGATAGCGCAATCGGTTTCGTCAAGACGTCGCTGAACACCGGTTGCGAGTCGCACTTCGACCGCTATTACGACGATTTACTGACGATCGCCGAAGGCGATCCGAAACCGGAGAACAAGCGCATCTTCAGCGAATTTCTCCTCTGGTCCGGCGACCAGGGCCTGTTGAGCACGCGGCAGGCACAGGAGTATTACAACCGCTTCTTCAACGTCAAATTCATGTCGATGAAAGGCGACTACAACAACTGCTCTCATACCTGCCCGAACAAACAACGCATGCTGTTCGATATGGAACGTGAACTCTCCGACAAGGAGCGCGGCCTTCTCAAGGTGAGCGAGGATCGTGACGGCTACTACCGCGCCGACCGCCTCTACCAGGAGGTCGAGCTGGTGCTCGAGGCAACCTGCACGGCCTGTGCTGCCAGTCGATGACGGGGCGCGGCGATGACGCAACGGCTGTTTCTGCAGGGACTGGTCGCCGGCGCCTTCGGCACGTTACTCGGCGGCGCGGCGTTGTTGTACACGCTGGCCCGGCTGGAGTTGATTCGTCTCCATGACACCGCCATCAGCACCCCGGGAGACTGGCTGGACTGGGCCTACACCAATCTGGGTTCCTCGATCCCGGTATTCGCCGGGCTCCTGCTGGCCTACTTCATAACGCTCGGGCGACTGCGCCGCTACCTCGACGATGACAGACCGGTCAACCAGATCGTCCAGCTCGACCACCTGACCGACATCTGGACGACCCTGTTTTTCGGTACCGGCGTCATCTGGACGGCGATCGGAATGCGCAGCGCGCTGATCTTTGCATTGGGTGACAGGGACGTCGCCCTGCAGGAGGGCGCGTTCGCAATGCTCGAGCGCATGATCGACGGCGGCATCCTGCTTGCGCTGTCGACAACGATCTTCGGCGGCATCGGCGGCTATCTCATGCGCGTCTACAAGACCGTGACGCTGGGCTCGGGCCTGCAGCAGCGCTACGACAAGGCCGCTCGTGCCGACACGTCGGAAATGCGCGAGAGCCTGCGGCGCATCGAGCGGCACCTCGGCCATCGCGGTACCGCCGCTAGCACCGTCGAGGCCGCCGAGTGAGCCGCTCTCCCCTCTTTTACCCCATGCACCGCGGTGACACGGACGCCGGCGGTGCTGCCGACCTGCAGACCGACGTCATGCGGTTCATGGCAATCCTCGCCCTGTGCCTGGTTGCCATTTTTGCGCTTGTGCAAAGCATCCCGCTGGTCCCCGAAGCGCCAACGCAGTCGCCTGCACCGGCAGCACCGCCACCCACGGCAAAGGCCGTGGAAGCCAACCCGGCACCGCCGGTGACAAAGGCCGATCCGGTCCTGCCGAATCCCGAGCCGGAAAAAGCCGTGCAGCTCACACGGCCGAAATGGACATCGACCTTCGTCGCCAGGAAGAGCACGACGGAACCTGTGGCAGCGCCGGAACCGGTGGCAGAACCGCCACGGGAAGCGCCTGCGGATGCCCCGCGCCAGGGTTTTACATTGCGATTCGAATCGGACCTTGCGCTGACGCGGCTCGTAGCCGCCGGGAAGGTGGGCCTGTACGCGATCGCCGGGGATCGCGCGCGCCGCATGACGGTTAGCGAGAGCCGCATCAGCTTCTGGGATGCGTCTGCACCGAACAGATACCACGAGATGGAGAAGAGTACCGTGCCCGGTCCCGTTATCGATGCGCTGGCGCGTACCGGCGCAGACGCCACCAGTGTGGGCTGGGGCGTGACGTTGCCGGGAAAACTGCGCGAACAGCTCGACACGTTGATGCGCGGCAACTCCGGTGGCGCGCTGGTAATCGGCCGGGACGGTGAACTGCGGCTGGAGGCATCATGATGCGTAGCACGGCGGCCGTCATTTTCCTGTTCCTGCTCGCAGCTCAGGCTGTGGCGGCCGAACGCAACCTCGATCGCTGGTTCGATCGTGAGCTGGTGCCCTTCGTCTCCTCGCAACTCGTCGACCACCCCCGCTTCAAGGGCGAATCGGTGATGTTCGTCGTCTTCGAGGACAACGTGCCGGCGTCGGTGAGCAACGAACTCGCCATCTCGCTGCGTGACCGGCTGCTCGATGCCGCCCTGAATACGCCCGGCATATCCGTCGGCCGGCGCCAGGGCGGCACGACCGCAACCCCGGCCGCCCAGTCGGTGGACTGCACCCGGGATGAAGTGCACTACTACATCGGCATCTCGGTATCGCGCCGCATTGACGGTCTCTACGGCGTCAGCGTCCGCGCCCTCGATCTCGAGGATCGAAACTGGGTGTCGGGCTTCGGCAAAGCCTGGCAGGGAACGCTCAGCACCATCCAGCAGCGGGCCATGCGGCAGACGCAGGCCGACGCGACGTTTCGCGGCGCGCGCGATGTGCCGTTTTCCGGGGATGAACCCGACCTGCTGGCCGCGCACCTCGCCCATGAACTGGCGTGCGCGTTGCTGCGCGAGACCAGCGGCCGGTACATCGTCTCGTCGAATCGCATGGCCGAGCCCGGCGACAACCTGGTCGCCACGGTAGAACTGGTCGGCAACAACCTGGCCGCCCACGATGCGCTCGAGTTGACCGGCGACGAGCAGCAGATCAATGCAAGGTTGAGCGGCAAGGCGCACCAGATCGACGGCGCCCTCTACCAGTACTGGCTCACGGTATCGCCGACCGACCCCGGCAACGAGCTGTCCACGCTGAGCGCCAGCGCCTACGTGCTGCTGCCAGGCTACCGCCTTGCCGGCGAACCTTCGCCCCGGCAGCCGCCTGCCGCTCGGCCGGTCGCAACCGTGTCCATTCCTCACGGCGGCGGTGATGCGTTGCTGGGTCCGATGCGACTCCTGAAATCACAGGATCGCGGTATTTGTGTGCTTTCCGGGGACACCTCGGTGCGGGCGACGAGCTATGGCGAGTCGCAACGGCCCTGCTCCGTACTGGTCGCCGACACGCGCGCCGACGCGATCGTGTTTGTTCTCGAATATCAAGCCAACTACGGGCTGGTCCGGCTGGGCGGCTCCGCATGCCGCGAGCGCACGGCGCCCCATGTCGTGACGCGCGGCGAGCCGATGCGTTACCCGGTGCCGTTCACGACGATAGGCAGCAGCGAGATACGTGAAATCAAGGAGTGGCGGGTCTCCCCGGCCGTCGATACCTACTACGCGTTTGCCGTCAGCGATTCACGAGCCGCGCGCGAGTTCGCGAATCACATCGATTCCCTCCCTCTGCGTTGCAATGGCTCCATACGTCGGGGACTTGAAAATAACGCGCTGCACCGCTGGCTCGAAGCATTCGCGGTGCTCGCCGAACGCCATGCCCGGCACGTCGGCTGGCGTGCGATAGAAGTAAAGGACGTGCTGTGAGGACAGAACGATGATGCGTTCCCTGGGTGTGCTTGTGGGATCCGCCCTTGCCGTCGCCGCACTGGTCGTCTTCGTCGGTATCCCGGAATTCACGACCGAGTCGAGCGTTGTTGAGGATTCGGTCATTACGCTGCCAATGCGGGCAAGCCCGCCTGCGCCCGAGCAAGCGCCGCAGGAAGTACCGGCTGTAGCGGGGATCGACGCGCCGGCTGGTCCGCCCGCGACGGTTGCCGAGGACTCCGCAGCCGCGCCGCCCTCGGCGGTGGTCGAGGAATCCGAAGCCGCGCCGGCCCCGGCTGAGCCGCCGCCCGTGCCGGCGGCCACTTCACCGCAGTGGTATGCGTTCTGGAGCCCGTTCCGCAGCGAGATTGCGGCCAATGGTTTCGTCGACCAGCTGCAGCGTGTCACCGGGCTCGACTACCGCGTCGTCAAGGTGAAACCGGGCGTCTACGAGGTTGCGTTCGCCTACGAGGACGACCAGGAAATCACTGCAAACCTGTCGCAGATATCCGCGGCGACCGGCCTGCGGCTTCCGGAGGGCTGAGGTGCTGCAGCGACGATTCCCGACGATACTCCGGCTCATGCCGTTACTGGTCTTCGTCACCGGCGTCGAAGCGCGCACCGTCGAGCCGGATCTAGACAGCGCGTGGCGCGACTACTCCAGCACAAAGACTCAGCTCGAGCCGGCCTATCGCTTTCCGTTTGCAAACTGCTTTGGCAGCGCGGCCCGGCAATACGACCTGCCCGAGACGCTGCTGCTCGCCGTCGCTCGCGGCGAAAGCGATTTCGAGGCCACGGCACGATCGCGGGCCAATGCCCACGGCGTGATGCAGATCCTGTGGCCCGATACGGCGAGGCACCTGGGCATCCATCGCCTTAGCGAACTGTACGACCCCTGTACGAATATCGACGCGGGTGCGCGTTACCTGAAGGAACTTCTGGCGCGCTACAAGGGCAATCTTCACCTTGCACTGGCCGCCTACAACTACGGTCCACGGCGCATTCCGGTCGGCGGCGGTGCGATTCCGTCCGGCGCGAACTGGTATTCCGGCTACATATTTCGGCACCTGAACTACGTTCTCGGCGAGGGCAATGCGGGGAAGCCTGTCGGCGATGCGCTGTATTCCGAACTCGGACAGTCGACACTGGTGACGTTCGGTGAGCCGTACCGTGCGGCTGCATTTGTCGAGAGCCTCGAGCAGCAGGCCCCCGACCTGAATCTCGACTGGTTCCGCCGCGGCACGGGAGAGTTCGAAGTGGTCATGACCTACGCCGACCGGCAGGAATTCGACTCGAGCGCAAGGATGCTCCGCGGCGCCGGTTTTCGTATTGACTGAGGACGCTCAGGCGCGACCCGCGCGGCGGCTTTCCAGCTCGAGGTAGATCGCGGCCGCGATGCCGCCCGTACCGAAGAACATGGCCATGACGATTATCTGGTACTTCGCGGCAATCAGCGGCGAAACCCCGGAGAGAATCTGCCCCGTCATCATCCCCGGCAACGACACCACACCAACCGCAAAAAGCATGTTGAGAATCGGTATGAGCGCGGTCTTGAACGCACTGCGGAGAGCGTCGGGCACCGGCTCGTCGCGAGCGGTTTCGGACTGGAAACGTTCCGCCGCGAGACTCACGGCATTCATCGCGCCAGTGACGACCATGCCACCGAGGGGCACTACGTAGCGTGGGCTGAACCAGGGCTCGACGCCGATCACCACCTGCGTAACCAGTGCCAGGATGACCACGCTCGTGAAACCGATCGCGAGCAGCGAGTTCGGCCAGGACTGCCTCTTTGTGCCGCCGAGCGGCCGCACCGCGATCCAGCTTGCGACGACGATCATGATCGTAAGGACACCGGCGATGACCCAGTAGCTGTCGCTCTCGAAGATGTAGATAAGCACGTAGCCGATGGCGAACAGCTGCACCAGCATGCGCGCCATCGCGTAGACCGCGGTACCGGTGCCGGCCTGCCAGCGCCACATGATGAAAAGGACGAACAGCGCGGGCAGAAACGCATACAGGAGACCCTGCAGGGAGATTTCCAGTATGCCGGTGTTCATTGGAGCAGGCGGACGTCGCGCAAGTCAGCACGCCGGCTTGCCCATCTCCGGTGGCAGCACGGCCTCGATTCGCTGCATGACGTCCAGACGATGGACGAGATCGTGAATATAGTCGAGTTTGTCCGTCTCCAGGACCAGCACGTCGCTCATCTCGTAGGAATCGATCCACTCGTCGTACAGCCGCTCGAGGCGCTTGAGGTAGGACAGCGGCACGTCACGCTCCATCGCGCGACCTCGCAAGCGTATGCGCTGCCGCAGGGTACGCATCGAGCAGCGCAGGTAGATCATGAGATCCGGCGGCCGGATCGCATCGAGGATGGCGCCGTAGAAACTCTGGTAGGTTTGCCAGTCGCGTTTCGAAATCTTGCGCATCTGATGCAGCGCAGTTGCAAAGATCTCCGCATCCTCGAATATGGTGCGGTCGAGCGCGACCACGCCCGGCTGCCGGTCCAGTTCCTGGTGCAGGCGAAACTTGTTGGCCAGAAAATAGAGCTGCGACTGGAACGCCCAGCGCTTCATGTCCCTGTAGAAATCCGACAGGTACGGGTTCTCGTCATTCGGCTCGTAGAACGGCATCACGCCATAGGTGCGCGCGAGGAAATCAACCAGTGTCGACTTGCCCGCGCCCATGTTACCTGCGATGGCAATGGAACGTTTCATACCCCGGCTACCTTACCGCATTCGCGTCTGGCTTCCACATACAAGATAACCTATCCTGCAGTGATCGCGGACCACGGGCCCGAACATTGAACCAGCCGCCGGTACTGATCAGCGAACAGGACATCCAGGCACGCGTCGCCGAACTCGCCGCCCAGATTTCTGCCGACTACAGCGACAAGGGCGACATCGTACTGGTCGGCGTACTCAAGGGCGCATTCATCTTCCTCGCCGACCTGTCGCGGCAACTGACGATCCCACGCACGATCGAATTCATCGCCGTTTCAAGCTACGCCTCGGGCAGTGTTTCCTCGGGCGCCGTACGCCTCGTGATGGATGTGCGCGGCAATATCGAAAACCGCCACGTGCTGATCGTCGAGGACATTGTCGATACAGGCCACACGCTCAAATACCTGATCGGCATCCTCGAATCGCATCACCCCGCCTCCGTCAGGACCGCCGCCCTGCTGCACAAGCCCGAGCGCGCAGAGGTGGAGGTACCCATCGATTACATCGGCTTCGGCATTGGCGACGAGTGGGTCGTCGGCTACGGCCTCGATTACGCCGAGCACGAGCGCACGCTGCCGTACATCGGGATCATCGAACCGACGGATTAGTGGTCGGCGCAGTCATCGGTCTCTATCTCTATCGTCGAATGCCCGATACCGTATTCGTCTCTCAGGGTCGCCTTGACCTGCCTCACGACCTGCGTCGGGCTTGACACATCCGCGGCGATCCGGAGATGCATCGTCAACATGAGGTCCTGCGGCGTCAGGCCCCAGACGTGGACGTGGTGAATCCCCGTCACCCCGGGGACGCGCTCGACGATTCTTTGCTGCATCTCTTCGCGATCGAGCCACTCGGGCGCACCCTCCAGCAAGACGTGCCCGCTCTGCTGCACCAGCGCCCACGCGCTCCTGAGAATCAGAAACGCTACGGCGACCGACAACAGTGGATCGATCGCCATCCAGCCGGTATAGATGATCACGATTGCGGCGACGATTGCGGCCACGGAGCCGAGCAGGTCTCCAGCCACGTGCAACGCTGCGCCGCGAATGTTGAGATTGTCGCGATCGCCGCTGTGCAGGACCGCGAAAGCAATTACATTTACGACCAGGCCGGCCCCGGCCACGATCAACATCGTCGCTCCCGCCACCTCTACCGGCGAAAGAAAGCGACGCATCGCTTCGAAAAGGATCCAGCCAACGATGATCAGCAGGCTCAGACCGTTGACGAAAGCGGCGAGAATCTGGAAACGCTGATACCCGAAGGTACGCCGCGCATCTGCAGGCCGCTTGCTGACGTGGAAGGCCACAGCGGCGAGCGCGAGCGCCATGGTGTCCGTCAACATATGGCCCGCGTCGGCGAGCAGCGCGAGTGAACCGGCGAGAATGCCACCGATAACCTCGACGACCATGAAGGTGCCGGTCAGCGTCAGCGCAATGAGGACACGCTTCATGTTGCCGCTGCCGTGGTCGGATGCCATAGATGAAACCCGTCGAAGAGATCGGTACACGCGCCAGGGAACTAAAAAAGGCGGTTCCTCTCGGAACCGCCCTCGCTACCTACGTATCGTACGTGGTACCTGGCCCCCTGAATCCCCCGCCAAGCCGTACCTGAAGGTGTCTGGCTATGCTTGCGCCGCCCAGATGTTGTTCAAACACGACGCAATTGCAACGACAAACTCGCAGAAGTACCTCATGTTGTCAACATTTTAGAACGTTTCTATGTCAAAACGAGTACTCATTCGCCGAATTGTGGTATTTTTGCTACATTCTCGACATTTCCCATCGGAGCCACTGTCTTGATCAAGGCCACCCGCTTCCTGATTGCCCTCAGCATCTTCTGGACCCTCGTCGGTTCCGCGAATACCGCGATACACAACGTTATCGGCTACACGCCGTCAGCCGACGGCATCCGTGAATTCAGCGTGCTCATTGTCGGCGCCGACGGCAGAATCGTCGCCACCGGCGACGATTCCCTGCTTGCGGGCATTGCCGAAGCCGATCGGATCGACGGCGGCGGCAAATTCGTGCTGCCCGGGCTGATCGACGCCCACGCACACGTCTACAGCCAGGGCTTCCTGGCCCTCAGCCTCAATCTTCTCGGTGCGGCGAGCGTGGAGGCTGCCGTCGAGCGCATCGGCGAGTACGCCGCCGGACGCCGCACCGGCTGGGTCCTTGGCCGCGGCTGGAACCAGGTGTTATGGCCAGTCAAGGAGTTCCCGAGCGCCGCGGACATCGATGCCGTTGTTGCAGACCGGCCGGTCTGGCTGCGGCGTATCGACGGGCATGCGGGCTGGGCAAACAGCAAGGCGCTGCAGATTGCCGGGATCGATGCAGACACGCCGGATCCTGTTGGCGGCAAGATCATCCGTGACGGCGCGGGCAATGCCACGGGAATCCTGATCGATAACGCGATGGCGCTGGTCGAGAAACACGTCCCCGACCCGACACGAAGCGAGATTCGCGAAGCCTTCGCGAGCGCGATCGACAGCCTGCTGGCGCTTGGCATCACCGGCGTCCACGACGCCGGAATCAACAAGACCGAGGCCGAGGTGTACCTGTCGATGGCCGACGACGGCAATCTCAATATGCGTATCTACGCGATGTTGAGTGACAGCGGCCCGAACCTCGATGCATTCCCCGAGCCCATACGGGGCTACGGGAACGACCACCTCGACATTGCGGCCGTGAAACTCTACTCGGACGGTGCTCTGGGCAGCCGCGGTGCGGCCATGATCGAAGCCTACGACGACGACCCCGAGAATCGCGGGCTCCCCTTTTATACCCAGCAGCAGCTCGACGAATTCGTACAGCTTGCGAACCGCAAGGGTTTCCAGGTCGGCATCCACGCGATCGGTGATCTCGGCAACCGCATGGCGCTCGATGCATTCGCCAGGGCGCAGGGTGGCAAGAGCTCGCCACTACGGAACCGCGTCGAGCACGCCCAGATCATTGCGCCGGACGATATTCCCCGCTTCGCCGAACTCGGCGTGATCGCGTCCATGCAGCCGGTGCACGCGACGAGCGACATGAACATGGCGGAAGACCGGGTGGGGCCGCAGCGCATCAAGGGCGGCTATGCGTGGCGCCGGCTGCTCGATTCCGGTGCGGTGATCGCGAGCGGCTCCGACTTCCCGGTCGAACTGCCGAATCCGTTTCACGGCCTTTACGCGGCCGTCGCCAGGCAAGACCGGGCAGGGATGCCGGAGGGCGGCTGGTATGCCGACCAGGCAATGACCCGCGCCGAGGCGCTGCATTCGTTCACGCTCGCGGCGGCCTACGCAGCACACCAGGAAACCCGCATGGGCAGCCTCGAGCGAGGCAAGTGGGCCGATTTCATCGTCGTCGATCGCGATTATTTTCAAATACCAGCCAGCGAAATCGACGATATCCGGGTATTGCAGACGTGGGTCGGCGGGGAACTCGTTTATGCGGCCAAGTCCGGGGAGTAGCAGATGATCGTGGAGCAGGTCTGGACCGGCAATGCGTACCGGAACTTCAACTATGTCGTTGCGTGCCCCGAAACCGGGGATGCGCTTGCTATCGACCCGCTCGACTTCGGCAAGTGCCTCGTGGTGGCCCAGGACAGGGGCTGGCGCATCACCCAGATTGTCAACACGCACGAGCACGGTGATCACATCGGCGGCAATAAGGGCCTGGTCGCGGCCACAGGCGCAAAGATCATTGCGCACAGTAACGCCGCCGGGCGCATACCCAACATGGACCGCGGCGTCGGTGCCGGTGACATCATCAAGGTGGGGGTAACTGTAGACCTGGAATGCCTGGACACGCCCGGGCACACGATGAGTCACATATGCCTGCTGTCTCACACCGACCAGCCCGCGCTGTTCAGCGGCGACACGCTGTTCAATGCGGGTGCCGGCAACTGTCACAACGGCGGTCATCCCGACGAGCTGTACGAAACCTTCGACCAGCAGCTGTCGAAGCTGCGCGACGATACGCTCGTCTACCCGGGACACGATTACCTGATCAACAACCTGCGCTTTACGCTCGATCGCGAGCCCGATAACGAAGTTGCGCGGCAGATGATTCGCGACTACGAGAACCAGGACCCGGCCGATGCACTCGTAACGACGCTGGCGCAGGAACGCGAGATGAACACCTTCTTTCGCCTCGACAACTCAACGGTAATCGCCAAGCTGCATGACGACTATCCCGAAATCGGCGCAAGGCCTGATGCACGCACTGTATTCCTGAAACTGCGCGAACTTCGTAACAGCTGGTAAGTCGACGGATTGAAAGCGTAGCAGTAATTTCCGAAGATACTTATCAGACTCGTAACGCGGTACCATGAGACCACTGTTTGCGACCGCGCGAACGAGCGGATGTCATGGAAATCGCAAGCCTGAGCATCTTCGTGGGTTGGATAGCGATGCTGTCCGGAGCGGTATCGGGCGCGGTACTCGGTCTCTTCTTTGACCGTGACGGCTGGGCGGGTGGTTATGGGTCATTCCGCCGGCGAATGCTGCGCCTGGGCCATATTTCCTTCTTCGGAATCGGCTTCCTAAATCTGCTTTTTGGCCTGACTCTGACAGCAGTCTCGCTACCACCGACTCACACCCGTATCGCGTCTGCCGGTTTTCTTGTCGCCGTCATAGCGATGCCCGCGTGCTGCTTCCTCGCGGCGTGGAAGAAGCCGTTACGTCACCTGTTTCCGATTCCGGTGCTGGCAGTGCTCGCCGGGATCATTCCTGTCCTGCTTGGATGGCCGTACCAATGAGACTGGGCCTGGTCGCGATGAGCGGCGTCCGGGCTCATAACGAGGAGTTGACGCGACTCGGTCTGACGCTTCCCGGGTTCGTGGAACGCAACAGGACGATCGCTTCGCTGCCGAGTCTCGGTCTTCTCACACTCGCCGGAATGACCGACAGTGACGTCGACGTCGACTACCAGGAAGTCGAGGACATCGCGACACTCGATTCATTGCCCGGTGATTACGATGTCGTCGCAATCTCTTCCTACTCCGCACAAATTAACGAGGCATACGAACTCGCCGATCGATTTCGCTCGGCCGGGGTCATCGTCATACTCGGCGGGCTGCACGTGACAGCTTTGCCCGACGAAGCGCTGCAACATGCGGACTGTATCGTGCTTGGCGAAGGTGAGCCGGTCTGGCCCGCAGTGGTGCGCGATGTGAAACGCCGCCAGCTCCGGGCCATTTATGACGCCCGTGGTACACCGTTCAATCTCGCGGGCGCGCCGATGCCGCGCTTCGAACTGCTCGACCCGCAACGATACAACAGGCTCACGGTGCAGACGCAGCGGGGATGCCCTTTCGACTGCGAGTTCTGCGCCGCCTCGATTCGCTTGTCACCGGGGTTCCGGGTCAAGCCGGTCGACAAGGTCGTGTCTGAAATCCGCCGCATAAAGGAACTTTGGCCGGATCCCTTTATCGAGTTTGCCGACGACAACAGTTTCGTCAACAGAAAGGACGCCAAGAAACTGATGCGTGCGATGGCCGGCGAAGGCGTGCGCTGGTTCACGGAAAGCGATATTTCCATTGCCCGGGACGACGAACTTCTCGCCCTCATGCGGGATAGCGGCTGCGCCCAGGTACTGATCGGCCTGGAAAGCCCGACCATCGAAGGGCTGCACGGAATCGAGCAGAAATCGGACTGGAAAGCGAAGCAAGTCGACACCTACATGGCCGCGATCGACCGGATTCAGAGCCACGGGATCAGTGTAAATGGCTGTTTCGTCCTCGGTCTCGACGGCACCGGCACGGAAAGCTTCGACCAGGTGCGCGATTTCGTTCATGCAAGTGGACTCTACGAGGTCCAGATTACGATCCAGACCGCATTCCCCGGAACGCCGCTGTATCTGCGTTTGCAGCGCGAAGGCAGACTGCTCGATGACACCGCGTGGGACCTCTGCACGCTGTTCGACGTCAACTTCCGACCGGATCGAATGAGCGTCCATGAACTGGAAACAAATTTCGTATCGCTGGCGAGGGATTTATACGGCGATGCGGCAACAAAGGCACGGCGACGTGCCTACATCAGCAAGCTCCGTCAACGAAAAAAGACCGAGCAAATGTACCTGGGGGGTGCATCATGAAAGAAACCTGGATTCGACCCTTTTTCCTTCTCGCGGCCGCCTACGACGGCGTACTCGGCATTGCATTCATCATCGCGCCCGCGAGCATCTTCGCGATGTACGGCGTCGAACCACCGAATCACATGGCCTACGTCCAGTTCCCTGCAATGCTGCTGATCCTGTTCGCGATCATGTTCTACAGGATCGCGATGGATCCGGTCAGGAACCGCGAACTAATCCTGTACGGTTGCGGACTTAAATTTGCCTATTGTTCCCTGGCATTCTGGTACCTGTTTACGACCGGCATCCCGTCGATGTGGGTACCCTGGGCCTACGCGGACCTCGTATTCCTGGTGCTATTCATCCTGAGCTGGAGAAGCATTGGCGGCCGCCCACAGCCAGTATAAGGCGTCATAAAGGCGCATCTGCGCAGCGAGCGGCTCGCGCCACGCCGAGCCGTCGCCATCGAAGTAGGCATCCAGAAGCGCCCCGGCCTGGCGATCGGAAAGACCATGATGAGCGACGACGACCGCGATATCGAACAGTGGCTCGTTGTCGCAGGCATACTCCCAGTCGAGGAAGCGGACCCGCGGCGTGGCGATGATGTTTTCGGCAACCAGGTCGTTGTGACAGCAGCAAAGCTTCGTCGGCCCCGGCATCGACTCGATAAGGCCAAGGTGTGGTTCCGCCTCGCCGCGATCCGCCGCGCTCAGTTGTCCTGCGTACTGGCGCGCGGCTGCCTGCAGGTCGAAGATGGTCCCTGTCAACGGCAGTCCATGCACCTCTCGTAACGCCTGCGCAAGGCGCCGGAGATTGTCGTCGTCTTCGAAGCAGGCACGTGTCCAGACCTTGCCGTCCGCCCACTCGGCCAGCAATACGGTGTCGTCCACGTACAGCACGCTGTTTGCGCGGCCGATGGCGGCGGCCCGTTCCTGGATGCGGGCTTCGTCCCGCCGCGGAATGTACGGCGGCAGCCGCGGCGACGGATCGATCTTGAGAACCGCACGCCGGCCGTTCTTTTCAACGAACAGCGTCCTGTTGGTCAGCCCTCCCGGCAATTCGCGGAACGATGCGCCTCGCCAGCCCGGAATGGCCGCGAGGACTGCTGCGGGATCGGTATCCGCGTTCACACGGCCTGCTCCTGCCAGGAACGGCGCCAGGCAATCAGCCCGAACGGGATCATCACGAGATAAACCACAAAAAGCAGCGCCGTAAGCTGCAGGTCCCGGGACCAGTAGATGACGACCGACGCGGCATCGATGACGAGCCAGTACCACCAGTTTTCGAGGACTTTTCGCGCGACCAGGAACGTCGCCCAGATTGCTCCCCAGGTCGTCATTGAATCGATATACGGATACACGGCGTCAGAGTAACGTGCGAGCAGATAGCCGCTGACGATGCTTGCCGCAATGATCGACGTGATCGCGATCCGGTGCACGCGTTGCCCCCACACCGATACCGGCAGTTCCCCGCCGCCGGACCGCCCGAAATACCACACGGACCAGCCGTAGACGGCCATCGCGAAATAGAACAGGTTCAGCGCCGACTCCATGTAGAGTTTCGCGTCGAAGAAAAGGTAGACGTAAATAGCGGTGCTGATCCCGGCGCCCAGCCAGCACCAGATATTCTGGCGGATCGCCAGCAGCAGGTAGGCGATTGCGGCGGCCACGGCGATGACCTCGAGCGGCGCGAGTTCCCGCGCCTCGGCGGCGATCGCCAACCAGAGACCTGTCACCTGTGCGTCAGCCCGCCACCGGGTTGTTCAGGATCCGGATGGCAAACACCGCTTTGGGCACCCGCTCGAAGGTCGTGCCGATCTCGGCGGTCAGGGCGGCCATTACCTCGGCATACTCGCCGCGGACCTGGGTGCTCATCGGATTGGTCACGACCTCCACGCCCGAGTGGCTGTTGAGACGCTCGATCACGTCCTTGATCGGCGGGATGAAATCCGCGTCCAGCGGATAGAGACTGATGTCGACAGCGACCTTCATGACGGGAACCTCTCTAGAAACTCATATCAAAGGTGACGCCGAGCTGGCGAGAATCACCTGCCCGCGTGTAGAGCTTATTCGGGAATTCCGGCGGCTCGTTGCCGAAGTAGAAACCGCGCACGGCGTAATGACGGTCGAACAGATTACGCGCCCATAGCTGCACCGACCAGTTGTCTGCCTGGTAGCCGAGCCGCGCATTTGCCAGTTCATAAGCTTGCGACGCCTGGTCGTGACTGACGTCGAAATAGAAAGCGTCGCGAGCGCTAACGTCGAGGCGTGCGAACAGGCCGCCCGGATGCCGGTAACTGGCGCCGGCGGCGAGCGTATAGTCCGGCGCGTGCGCCTGGGCGCGGCCGCTCAGGTCGACCTGCGCGGTCACGAATTCCTCGAACTCCGCGTCGAGCAGGCCGACATTGGCGTACAGGTCCAGCGTATCGCCTATCGCCCAGCGGAGTTCTGCTTCCAGCCCCAGCGTCCGCCCCTCGGCAGCGTTGTCGGTGAGGAATACGAACGATGCCGGGTCACCCGGGATCAACTGGAATGACGTGCGCACCTGCTGGTCATCGCGGCGGCTGTAGAACGCGGAAACATTCAGCGCCATGGCACCATCGAGCAGCGACGACTTGATGCCGGCCTCGAGGTTCCATAAGGTCTCCGCGTCGAACTCGCGCCGGTCGTCCGGCACGATGCCGAGATTGAAGCCACCTGCCTTGTAACCCTTGGAGAGACTCACGAAACTCGTCAGCTCGCCGGAATGATCGTGGCTCAGCGTGATATCCCCGCCCGTCATGGTCTCCGACGGCCCCGCCTGCAGGCCTGCCGTATCGGCATAGTCGCTCGTCCGCCGCTCCAGTCTCAACCCGACGCTCAAGCGAGTCGCCGCGCCGAGATTCGCGTCGAGTTGCCCGAATGCGGCGATATTGCGCGCTTCATAAGCGCTACCGAAAGCGTCGTCGAGGCTATCCGCGAAATCGAATCCCGGGTCGAAGTACTCACCCTGATTGATCGTCAGCAGCTCGTCCTCCAGATCGAGCAGGTAGACGCCTGCGAGCCAGTCGGTCGTGCCGCCGAAGATGCGGCCCGCTTCGCTGGAGGCCAGACGGAACTCCTGGCTGAAGGTGCGACGTGACCGATCGCTCAGCGATATGAAATCGTAGGTCACGGGCGCCCAGCTTTCGTCGTTGCCCCAGTCCGCGTCGAAATCGAAATTGATGTCCGAATCGGCGACCGCGGTTATCGACGTGAACGATGCCCATGTCGGCGCCGACCACTCGATACGCAGCGAGCCCCCGAGGCTTTGTTGCGCGTCCGTACCGGGCTTGTCCGAAAGCATGGTCAGGCTGTTGTCGATGGCAAACGCGTCGTAGCCGTTTTCGACGTCCGCGTACAGTACGGCAAGATCCGCCGACAACGTGTCCGCCGGCAGCCAGCGCAGCCGGCCGCGAATGGTCGACTCGTCGCGGCCGTTGGTATCGTCACGACCGAGATACGCGTTGTCCCGGAAGCCGTTGCTCTCGTGGTGGTGGGCGCTGACCCGAAACAGGAGCGCCTCGTCCGCACCGAGCGGGCCACCAAGCGCGATGCCGCCCGCCAGTGTATCGTCGCCGCCGGCGGTCAGCTGCACGCGTCCTTCGCGCTCAGCCGTCGGCAGGGCGCTCTGCACGTAGACGAGTCCCGCCAGCGCATTCGCGCCATAGCGGGTGCCCTGGGGACCGCGCAGCACCTCGATGCGCTCTATATCGAACGTCGTCGCAATGGTGCCGATGCCGCTGAAATCGATGTCGTCGATCAGGAAGCCGACGGAAGGGTTGGGCGCGCCCTGGTATTGCTCCAGCTCACCCACGCCGCGAATCTGCAGATACCGTGCACGATGGCCGTCGCCCGACCAGTTCAGGTTCGGTACGACGTTGATCAGTTCCTCGAAATGCTGCACGGCGAGTTGCTCGACCGCGTCGGCATCGAGAACCGTGACGCTCGCAGGCATCTCGCTTGCCGGCCGCTCACGGAAATCGGCCGTTACGATGATTTCCTCGATGGCTTGTGCGGGCGCCGCGCCCGGCACCACGAGCAGGAGGCTTGCAGGAACAGCGCAGAAAACCAGCGCCGCAATCTTGTCGTTCATGATCCTCTCCCTACGCCGGCATTACCCGGTTCAGGTTCTAAGGGTTCCCGTTACAGATCTCAGGTCCGGAGACCACCCCTGTGAAGACGGCATTATACCAGTTGCCGGATCTCGTCCTCCCGCAGGCCCCACTCCGACAGAAGCTCGCGTGCCGCTGAGTTGTTGTCCGGCGGTGCCCGCCTGGCCTCTGCCGGCGTCCTGGAGAATCGTGGCGCAGGCCCCGGTTGCCGTATGCCATCGATATCCACGTAGGTGCCGCGCGCCCTTGCGTGCTCGTGTTCCGCAGCTTCGCTCAGCGTCAGTACCGGGGTGGCACAGGCATCGACACCGCTCAGCAGGGCACTCCATTCCTCGCGCGTCTTGCTGCGAAAGGCCGCCGCGAAGATCTCGTGATGCGTCGCCCATTTGTCTGTGTCGTACTGATCGGCGGGATCGATATTGTCGATGGACAGCGTTTTCAGCAGCCTGGCGAAGAACTCCGTTTCCAGCGCGCAGACCGCGACAAACCTGTTGTCGCGCGTCGCGTAGCAACGGGCGAAAGGCGCGCCGCCGTCCAGCAGGTTGCTTTGCCTGCGCTCCGTCCACAGTCCGCCTGCCAGCAGGCCGTAGAACAAGGTCAGCATCGAGGCGGTACCGTCGACCATTGCGGCATCCACGACCTGGCCCTCGCCGGACCGGCCCGCTTCGAGCAATGCCGCCAGCAAACCGGTCACGAGGAACATGGCCCCGCCACCAAAATCCCCGACCAGATTCAGCGGCAGTGGCGGCGGCCGACCAGCCTCCCCGATGCCGTGCAGCGCACCGGCGAGTGCGATGTAGTTGGCATCGTGTCCGGCCCGGCCCGCCATCGGCCCGTCCTGTCCCCAGCCCGTCATCCTGCCGTAGACGAGGCGTCGGTTGCGGCCAATGCACGCGTCGGGCCCCAACCCCAGTCGCTCCATGACGCCGGGACGAAAACCCTCGAAGATCGCATCGGCGCTTTCGCAAAGACGGAGCACGGACTCGCGCCCCGGGTCGGACTTGAGGTCGACGTCGACCGTCGGCCTGCCGCGATTCATCAGGTTCACCCGGTCGGGAACGTCCACCCCGGGATCGGCGGCGGCCGGGCGCCGCAGGCGCAGGACCTGCGCGCCCATATCGGCCAGTAGCATGCCGCACAACTGGGTCGGCCCGATGCCCGCAATCTCGATGATCCTGATCCCGTGCAGCGGCCCCAGGGGCGCTCTCGCATCCGCCGGGTCAGCCATCCTGCAGCCGGACCGGTTTCTCGAGCCTCGCGATGAGGCTCGACGTGTCCCAGCGATTTCCGCCGAGCGCCTGCACCTCCGCATAGTAGCGGTCGACGAGTTCGGTCAGGTCGAGCCGGGCGCCGTTCGATCGCGCTTCGGCGAGCGTGATACCGAGGTCCTTGCGCATCCAGTCCACCGCAAAGCCGAAGTCGAACTGGCCGTTCACCATGGTCTGCCAGCGGTTGTCCATCTGCCAGGACTGCGCCGCTCCTTTCGAGATTGCGCTTATCACTCTCTCGACATCGAGATCGGCCCGCAGCGCAAAATGCAGCCCCTCGGACAATCCCTGCAGAAGGCCGGCGATACAGATCTGGTTGACCATCTTCGCGAGCTGTCCCGATCCGGCCGGCCCGATCAGGGTGATCGCTTTCGCATAACAATCCATAACGGGTTGTGCGCGCTCGAAGTCGGGCTCGTCGCCGCCGGCCATGATCGTGAGCTGGCCGTTCTCCGCACCCGCCTGCCCGCCGGACAGGGGCGCATCGAGGAAGCCGACCTGACGTTCGCCCGCCGCCGCGTGCAGTTCGCGCGCCAGCGTGGCGGAAGCCGTCGTGTGGTCCACCAGGATCGACCGCGGCGACATGGCGTGGAGTGCTCCGTGTTCGCCGAGCGTAACTTCGCGGACGTCGTCGTCATTGCCGACACAGCAGAAAACGATGTCGGCGCCGCGGGCGGCATCCGCCGGCGTAGCGGCGCTGCGACCCTCGTTTTGCCCGAGCCATCTTGCCACCTTGTCCGCACTGCGATTGTAGACAGCGACCTCATGTCCGCGAGCTGCGAGGTATCCCGCCATGGGAAAGCCCATGACGCCCAGCCCGATGAACGCTAACTTCACGATCCGGCCTTGCGCGGATCGAGGCCGATCGAGCGCGCGATGATCTCGCGCATGATCTCGGAGCTGCCCGCGTAGATGCGCGAGACCCGTGCATCCGTGTAGCGGCGGCTGATCGCATACTCGTCCATGTAGCCGGCGCCGCCGTGCAGCTGCACGCAGTCATCGACGACCTTGGCTTCGACCTCACTGCAGTGCAACTTCGCCTTGGCCGCGTCCTCCGCGCTCAGCTTGCCCTCGTTGTGCTGCATCACGCACTGGTCCACGAAAGCCTGCGCAACGTCGAGCTGCATGCGCATATCCGCCATCGTGAACCGCGTGTTCTGGAAATTGGCGATCGGCTGGCCGAACGCATGCCGATCGGTGATGTATTCCAGGGTCTCCTCGAATGCCGCCTCTGCGTTCGCGAGGTAACCGACGGCGCCTATCATGCGCTCCTCCGCGAGGAAGTGCATGAGGGCGTAGAAACCCCGGTGCAGCTCGCCGAGCAGGTTTTCCCTGGGCACCTTCACGTTGTTGAAAAAAAGCTCCGCCGTGTCCTGGCTCTTCAATCCCATCTTGCCCAGGTTGCGACCGCGCTCGAAGCCGTCCATGCCCTCCTCGACCACGAAAAGGCTCATGCCGTGACGCTTCTCCGGATCCGTGCGCGCGACGACGATCACGAGGTCGGCATTGATGCCGTTTGATATGTAGGTCTTGGAGCCGTTGAGGAGGAAGTGGTCGCCCTTGTCCTCTGCGCGTGTGCGAATACCGGCAACGTCGCTGCCGGCGCCGGGCTCGGTGATCGCGACGGCGAGGATATGTTCGCCGGTCACGCAGCCGGGCAACCAGCGCTCCTTCTGTTCATCGCTCGCCAATTCGCCGATATACGGTCCGACCAGGCGGCTGTGCAGCCAGAGGAAGAAGCCATTGTCACCGTGACGCGTATTCTCCTCCATGAGGATCTGTTCGTAGCGGAAGTCCGCCACGCCCGCACCGCCGTATTTTTCATCGGCCCACATCATCAGCAAGCCCTGCTCGCCGGCTTTCCTGAACGCTTCGCGATCCACGATACCCTGTTCCCGCCAGCGCTCGCGGTGCGGCTGGATTTCGTTGACAAAGAAGCTCCGCACTGCGTCCCGGAACATGTCGTGTTCTTCTTCGAAGATCAGTCGTTGCATGACCGCTAGTCCTTCTGTCCCTTGAACTCTGGCGCGCGCTTCTCGAAAAACGCTTTCACACCCTCGAGATTGTCGGGGCACCCGACGAGTGACTGCTGCAGCTCCGCTTCCGCGTTGAAGCAGCTTTCCCAATCATGATCCATCGCCAGCCGCATCACCTTCTTCGTCGCGGCGAGCGACAACGGCGCACGTTTGACGAGCGTCACAGCCCATTCACGCGCCGCGGTTTGCAGCTCCTCCGCCGGCACCACCTTGTTGGCGAGGCCGAGCTGCACGCAACGCTCTGCGTCGATGCGCTCTGATTCGATACTCAGCTGGAAGGCGCGGCGGTATCCCAGCTGCCGGACCAACAACCAGTTGAGGCCGCCGTCCGGAACGAGCGATATCGTCGTAAACGGCGACAGCAGGAACGCATCGTCGGCCATGATAAGAAGATCGCAGGTCAGCGCCAGGGACAAGCCTATGCCGGCTGCGGATCCCGGCACCGCGGCAATAACGGGCTTGGGCATGGATGCAACCGCGGTCATGACCGGCCGATACTCATACTGCAGCTTGCCATACACGCGCCGTCCCTCGAGGCCGGTCTTCAGATCCGCGCCCGCACTGAAACAACGGCCTTCGCCCGTCAGGACAACCACGCGTATGGAATCGTCGTGATGCGCCTTCTCGAGGGCATCGAGCAGATCGAAGCTGAGCTGCGACGTGAACGAATTCATCGCGTCCGGCCGGTTGAGAGTAACGACGGCGACGCCATCCGTGTGTTCGTACCTGACGATTTCGCTCATGCTTCTGCCCCTGCCGAATGCTACATGTTGCGCCGATACTCGCCGCCGACGTCGTATAACGCGGCGGAGATCTGCCCCAGCGAGCTGCTCTTAACCGTCTCCATGAGTTCGGCGAAAATATTGCCGCGCTCGCGTGCGACGGCCTGCAGTCTGTCCAGAGCGTTGCCGCTTTCCCCGGCATGCGTCGCCTGGAAAGCGCGCACATTCCGAATCTGGTCGTTCTTTTCGTCCTCGCTCGAACGAATGAGTTCCAGTTCCTGCACCTCGTCTTCCTGGCCCTCCTTGGGCAGGAAGGTGTTGACGCCGATCAGCGGCAGTGAACCGTCGTGCTTCTTGCTTTCGTAATAGAGGCTCTCCTCCTGGATCCTGCTGCGCTGGTACATCGTGTCCATCGCGCCCAGGACGCCGCCGCGTTCGGATATACGCTCGAACTCCTGGTAGACCGCCTCCTCGACGAGATCCGTGAGTTCGTTGATGATGAACGAGCCCTGCCACGGGTTCTCGCAGTAATTGAGGCCAAGTTCCCGTGAAATGATCATCTGGATGGCAACGGCGCGGCGCACCGACTGCTCCGTCGGCGTCGTTATGGCCTCGTCGAAGGCGTTCGTATGCAGGCTGTTGCAATTGTCGAACAGCGCGTAGAGCGCCTGCAACGTGGTGCGGATATCGTTGAAACTGATTTCCTGGGCGTGCAGGCTGCGGCCGGATGTCTGGATGTGGTACTTCAGCATCTGCGACCGGGCGCCTGCACCGTAACGCTCACGCATGGCGCGCGCCCAGATACGCCGTGCGACCCGGCCGATCACCGCGTACTCGGGATCCATGCCGTTGGAGAAGAAGAAACTGAGGTTCGGCGCAAACGCGTCGATGTCCATTTCTCTTGCGAGGTAGTACTCGACGATCGTGAAGCCGTTGGCGAGCGTAAACGCAAGCTGGCTTATCGGGTTCGCGCCCGCTTCGGCGATGTGGTAACCGCTGATCGATACGCTGTAGTAATTGCGCACGTTGTTGTCGATGAAGAACTGCTGCACATCGCCCATCATCTTCATGGCGAATTCCGTCGAGAAGATGCAGGTATTCTGCGCCTGGTCTTCCTTCAGGATATCGGCCTGGACGGTACCGCGTACCGTCGACATGGTCGCTTCGCGAATGCGCCCATAGGTTTCGGCATCGACAATTTTGTCGCCTGAAATTCCCAGCAGGCCGAGTCCGAGACCGTCATTGCCCGGGGGCAGCTCGCCCGCGTAGCGCGGCCGCTCGCGGTCGCCAAAGTATGCATCTATCTTCTTGCTGGCCGCTTGCCACCGTCCGGTCTCGCGGAGGTGCTTTTCGACCTGCTGGTCGACGGCCGTATTCATGAAGAAGGCCAGCATCATCGGCGCGGGCCCATTGATCGTCATCGATACCGAGGTCTTGGGCGAACAGAGATCGAAGCCCGAATAGAGCTTCTTCATGTCGTCGACGGTCGCAATCGACACACCCGAGTTTCCCACCTTGCCGTAAATGTCGGGGCGCTCGTGCGGGTCTTCGCCGTACAGCGTGACGGAGTCGAACGCCGTGGACAGCCGCGCAGCATCCTGTCCCCGGGACAGGTAGTGAAAACGGCGATTGGTGCGCTCCGGCGTGCCCTCTCCCGCGAACATACGGGTCGGATCTTCGCCCAGCCGACGATACGGATACACGCCGCCGGTGTAGGGATAACCGCCCGGCAGGTTTTCCCGGGACAGGAAACTCAGCATCTCACCCCAGTCCCGGTAATGTGGTGCGGCGATCTTGGGGATCTTCTGGTGACTCAGCGACTCGCGGTAATTTTCGCCGGAAATCTCCCGGCCGCGAACCTCGTAGCTGTAGGCATCGCTGCTGACGGATTGCCGGCGTTGCGGCCACTCGCGCAGCAGCTTTATCGATTCGGCCGAGAGTTCGTCCAGCGTCTCCTGGTAACGCTGCCGGAGCACCAGCAGCGTCCTGTCGCCGCCCGCCGTCAGTGCATCCGGCGCATACGCTTCGAATTCAGCCGGTAACGCCTCGTCTTCAAGCGATTTCAGCGATTCATAAAGGTGTTGCAGCCTGCTCGCGAGTTCGGCCTGGCCGTCGATGCGGCGATTAATCTCGCGCCCCTGCTCGGCGATTTCGGCGAGGTAGCGGATCCGGCTGCCAGGAATCATCGCGGTTGCGCGCGGCTCCCGGACAGACGTGTCGATATCGGGCGACCACCTGGCCGGATCGAGTCCGAGCTTACCGGCAATCCGCCGACAGAGTTCGGCAAACATCCAGCTGACACCCGGGTCATTGAACTGGCTCGCAATCGTCGGGTAGACCGGTACCTCGTCGTCGCCGACATTGAACGCGACGTGATTGCGCTTCCATTGCTTGCGAATATCGCGCAGTGCATCCTCGGCACCGCGCCTGTCGAACTTGTTCAACACGATCAGGTCCGCGAAATCGAGCATGTCGATCTTTTCGAGCTGGCTGGCGGCACCGTAGTCACTGGTCATCACATAGACGGAAAAATCCACCAGGTCGACGATCTCGCTGTCGCTTTGCCCGATGCCCGCCGTCTCCACGATGATCAGGTCGAAGCCCAGCGACTTCAGGAACAGGATGTGATCGCCCAGCATCTCGCTCGTCGCAAGGTGCTGCCTGCGCGTCGCGATGGAACGCATGAACACACGCTCCGACCGCAGGGTGTTCATGCGGATGCGGTCGCCCAGCAGGGCACCGCCCGTACGCCGCCGCGTCGGATCCACCGCCAACACCGCGATGTGCATTCCGGGGTAGCTGCCAAGGAAGCGATTCAGAATTTCGTCGGTGACGCTGCTCTTGCCAGCGCCGCCGGTGCCGGTGATACCGACGACGGGCGCACTGCCCGCCTTTACCTGCCATTCCTTGCGCAACCTCGACAGCGTGGCTTCGTCCAGCGTGCTTTCCTCGATCGCGGAGATCGTGGCAGCTATGTCGATCGTATGATCCCGCGCCGCGCCCGATGGCATCGTGGTCTCCCGCCGCGCCGCCGTGGTGCGGTCGATCAGGTCGCGTATCATTGCGTCCAGACCGAGTTCCATGCCGTCGTGCGGATGGTAGATCCGCTCGACGCCGTAGTGCATCAGTTCCCGGATTTCCTCGGGCGTGATCGTGCCACCGCCACCGCCGAATACGCGTATGTGGCCCGCATCCAGTTCCCTCAGGCGATCGATCATGTAGCGGAAGAATTCGTTATGACCGCCCTGGTAAGAACTCACCGCGATGCCGTCAGCGTCTTCCTGGACCGCCGCACGCACAATATCGTCGACGCTGCGGTTGTGGCCGAGATGAATCACCTCCGCGCCCTGCGCCTGAATGAGACGCCGCATAATGTTGATCGCCGCGTCATGCCCGTCGAACAGAGACGCCGCGGTCACAAAGCGCAACGGCGCTTCGCTGACCGTGCGGGACGCGCCGCGCAGATCGTTCGCAACCCTGCTCATGGATGACTATCCTCCGGTGCAAAGACAGCGTTACGATCCACCCGAACGGCGGAAATTCTTTTTAAATCAAACGCTTTGTCAGTTGCAATAATTTTAATGATGATTAAAATAATGCACATTCAGCCAGAACTCAAGTGCACAGCTCATGCAATCCCAGAGCTCCGGGACCGAAAACGCCATTGATAGCCGCTTCCGTGTCAAACGCGACCGCATGCTCAAGGCGGCGGCACGCTGTTTTAACCTCAAAGGCTACAGCGGCACCTCACTGAAGGACGTTGCCGACCTTCTCGGCCTGACCGATGCAGCCCTCTACTACTACGTCCGCAACAAGCAGGAACTCGTCTACCTCTGCTACGTGCGGGCGGCCGACGTCGGGCGTGAGGCCATGCAGCGCGCAATTGACGAGGGCGAAAACGGGCTCGAGACGGTACGGCGCTACCTCCGCTATCACATCGAATGCATGGTGGGCGACCAGGGCCCTATCGCGATAATGAGTGAGATTCCGTCGCTCAAACCGGAGCACCGCGAGGAAGTCCTCGAATTGTCGCGCAGACACAGCGCCGCATTCGAGGCGCTGCTCGAGCGCGGCATCGCGGACGGCAGCATCGCGCCATGCGACCTGAGAATGACGGGCAACGCAATCATGGGATCATTGAACTGGATTCCCAAGTGGTTCCACGGCGATCCGGCCGTCGCGGCAAAAGTCGTGGAAGAATTCCCGCGAATCCTGAGCGCCGGGCTGACCGCCCGCCAGCAGGATTCAGCTCAGCGCAAGTAATCCCTGACCGAAGCTTCGAGCTCTTCGAGGTCGCCGGCCGTCAGCGTCCTCACGTCCATACGCTCAATGCCGAGCGTCGTGGTAATGCGATCCAGATGACCTTGCAGCCGTAACCGGGTGCGCTGAACCAGCGCTTCACCCGTCGCGCTGCCGCCGGCACGCGGCTCGACGATCGTAACGGCCGATGAGGCATTGCCGAGGAGCGACCCCGTCGACGCCTGCGGCAGATTTTCGAATTCCTCGATCGCCTCGCGCATGCTGATCGCGATGTCGCTGTACTCGCGGCGCAGCCGTAAATAGAACTGGTCCGAGCGCGCCCGGTCGGCCGCGTCCAGTTTGCCGAGTAATTCATCCCGGATCGCAACAAATTCGTCGGGTTCGCCACGTTCCGCGGCGAGCCTGTACCAGGCGGCTGCAAGCTCGGTGTCCTGTTCCACGCCAAGTCCGCCGAGACACATGTAGCCGAGCATGTATTGCGCGTATTTGTCGCCGATAGGCGCGAGATCATTGAGATAGATAGTGTAGGCTCGCCGGTAGTCTCCGCGCTCGAACAGCTCTTCGGCCTTGGCCTGTACGCTGAGCGTCTTCGGGTGCAGGTGCACATTGAGATTGCCGGAAGACTGCTGCGCCATGGCTGCCGTAACCTGCACTACGGAAACCGCAAGCATCAAGACTTTCAGTGCTGTGTTCAAAATGCGCCTGAGCCGCAGTTGGGCCTTGTTTAGGTGTAATCTTTGAGTCGGGTGAGCCTACCGAAGTTCCGTCCAAGCTCAAAGTCTAGTCGCCGAATTCCGGCTCCCGGCCATCGATATTGGCACGAACCGCCTCCAGCTGGTTCGCCTGGCCAATAATCCCGGACTGCAGTTTCGCCTCCAGTGACAACGAGCGGCCGGCATCGAGATCGCGGCGCTCATTGAACAAGGTCTTCATCGCCCGGATCGCGTCCGGCGAGCGGCCGGCGATCAACCGTGCAGTATCCCGGGCCGCCTGCAGCGGGTCATCGTGAACGGCCGTCACCAGGCCGAGTGCCATCGCTTCGCTGGCACCCACGACACGCCCCGTGTAGGCGAGTTCCCGCAGTATATCCTCGCGCACCAGGTTGCTTGCGGTCACGGAGATGGCAAGGTCCGGAATCAGCCCCCAGCGTATTTCCATGATCGACATTTTCGCATCCCGCGCCGCATAGCGCAGGTCCGCACCCAGCGCGATCTGTGCCCCGCCGCCGAAGGCGACGCCATGTATGGCACAGATGACGGGCACCGGCACTTCACGCCATGCAAATGCCGCGCGCTGAAAGCGGTTCGCAAGGCTGCCTTTCTGTGGCGCCATCGATGCCGGGTCGACGGCATCGGCAGGATCGCTGAAAATGCTCAGATCGATACCCGCACAAAAATTCTCGCCCGTGCCGGCCAGGACCACGGCCCTTACGGAGGGTTCCCCCCCAAGCCGGGCCGCTGCCGCCGCAAGGTCGTCGAACATCTGCATGTCCAGAGCGTTGTGCTTTTCAGGCCGGTTCAGCCGAACCTCGGCAACATGGCTTTCGATGCTGATCTGCAGGCGCTCGCTCATCCGTGTGTCCCTCGCATAGCGTCCCGTCCTATCCGGCCAACGTGCATTTGCCGTTCTTGAGCACGACGCTGTCGCGCTCTTTCACGCTGCACTGGAAAGACACGATGTTTCCATCCTGCCACATGTCCGTGGTGATCGTGTCACCCGGCAGCACCGGTGCCGAGAATCGCGCGTCGAACCCCGTGATCAGCGTATAGTCGTATGCACAGATCGTTTTGAGGATCGCGTGGCAGGCCACGCCGTAGGTGCAGAGACCGTGAAGTATCGGCACCGGGTAGCCTACGCGCCTCGCGAGCGACGGATCCGCGTGCAACGGATTGCGGTCGCCATTGAGCCTGTAAAGCAGCGCCTGGTCGCTGCGCGTCTCGAGGTGGCAGCTCAGGTCGGGTTCGCGTCGGGGCGGGCGATGCGCCGGCGGACCCATGCCTCTCGGAGCGCCGAAACCACCGTCCCCACGCGCCATGATGGTGTTGCCAATCTTGAACAGGGCGGTGTCGTCATTTGCCAGCCTTGCTTCCGCTTCGAAGAGCACGAGCGCCCCCCGTTTGGGACCGTGGTCGTAGGCCGCAGCAATCTTCTTGTTAATCAGCAAGTCGGCCGCGACGGGTAGCGGGCGGTAGAGCTCCAGCCTCTGCTCGATGTGCAGCACCTGGCTGAAATCCCAGCCGAGGTCAGGAGGCGACATATCGGGCACCAGCATGGAAGCCATCGAAGGCACGGTTCGCATTGGCTCGCCCTGCTCGTAAACGTAGGGAAGCTCGTCCGGGTTCACGGCATTTCGGCCCAACCCGATGCTGATCGCATACAGCAAGCTCTCCGTGTCGCCGTAGCTATGCGGCAGGTCAACGACGGACGTCGCCATCAGATCATCGTAATTTAGCGCCATTATTCCCCAGGTCCGAAAGCTTTCGGGCAACGGTCGATCGCGTAGTGTAGTGGCAGACTACGAGGAGTATCAATCAGGCCCGCGAGGCGAACTCCCAGCCAAGAGCGGCAAGAGGGCCGACGGCACTCTCCGCCTGTCCGGCGTGGGCGCTGGCCGCGGTACCATCGCGCACGCGTCCCGCGATGCCCTGCAGGATCGCCGCCAGCCGGAAGAAATTGAAGGCCGAATAGAACGCACGATCGGCGATTCCTGCGTGACGGCCGGTCCGGTCGCAGTAGCGCCGCGCGTACTCGTCTTCCGAAGGGATGCCGAGAGCCGCGAGGTCCCTGTCGCGAAGCCCGGCGGAGCCGAGACCGATCTCGGGCATCTGCCAGGACATCAGGTGGTAGGTAAAGTCAGCCAGCGGATGCCCGATCGTGGACAATTCCCAGTCGAGGACGGCGATCACGCGGGGTTCGTTGGCATCGATGATCATGTTGTCCAGGCGAAAGTCGCCGTGCACGACACTGGCCGAGTCGTCTTCGGGAATATGCGCCGGCAGCCAGTCCATGAGGCGATCCATGGCCTCTATGGTCCGGGTTTCAGAGGCGCGGTACTGGCCGCTCCAACGCGAAATCTGACGCGCAAAATAGTTGCCGGGCTTGCCGAAATCGCCCAGCCCCAGCGCGGCATAATCGAAACTGTGCAGTTTCGCGATCGTGTCATTGACGCTGTCGTAGATCGCCGCCCGCTCGTCGGGTTCCAGGCCGGGCAAGTCCAGTTCCCAGAATATGCGCCCCTCGACGTATTCCATGATGTAGAACGCCGTGCCGACAATGACGTCGTCCTCACACAACACATACGGCCGCGGCACGGGAAAATCGGCGCCGTAGAGCGCACTGATAACCCGGAATTCGCGGTCGACCGCATGCGCCGATTTGAGCAAATTGCCGGGCGGCTTGCGACGCAACACATAGCGCCCGCTATCCGCCTGCAGCAGATAGGTCGGGTTGGACTGCCCACCCCGGAATTGGCGCACCTGCAGCGGCCCGTGGAATCCCTCGACATGCGAGGTCATGTAATCGCTGAGCCGGTCTTCGTCGAAACGCAATGATTCCCGGACCGCCGCGGTGCCTGAATTTTGCCGCTGTCTCGACGTCATGGCGAGGCTACATGCGGAACACGCCGAACGGCGTTTCGGGATCGCGCGGCCGGTTCATCGCCGCAGCCAGCGCAAATGCCAGCACCGACCGGGTATCGACCGGATCGATAACGCCATCGTCCCAAAGCCGGGCGCTGGAGTAATACGGGTGCCCCTGTTTGTCGTATTGCTCACGAATGCGGTTCTCGAATTCGGATTGCTCCTTTTCCGGCCAGTCCTCGCCGCGAGTCTCCAGTCCATCACGTTTTACGGTCGACAAGACCAGCGCCGCCTGCTCACCCCCCATGACCGATATCCGCGCGTTCGGCCACATCCACAACATGCGCGGGCCGTAAGCGCGGCCGCACATGGCATAGTTGCCGGCACCGAAAGAGCCACCGATAACCACCGTGAACTTCGGCACGGTCGCCGTCGCCACCGCGTTGACCATCTTCGCGCCTTCCTTGGCGATACCCGCGTGCTCTACGCGCTTGCCGACCATGAATCCCGTTATGTTCTGCAGAAACAGGAGCGGAATACCGCGGCGGTTGCAGAGCTGGATGAAGTGCGCGCCCTTCTGTGCCGATTCCATGAACAGGATGCCGTTATTGGCGATGATTCCGATCGGGTAACCATCGAGATGCGCAAAGCCGCAGACCAGCGTGGAACCATAGAGCTTCTTGAATTCGTGAAACTCCGAGCCGTCAACGATTCTCGCGATCACTTCGCGCACGTCATACGGGAAGCGGTATTCGCGCGACACGATGCCGTATATATCCTCAGCCGGGTACGCGGGGTCCCGGGACTCTCGCAAAGCCAGCGATACCTGTTTTTCATGGTTCAGGTTTGCCACGATCTCGCGAGCGATCGACAGCGCGTGCTCGTCGTTGTCCGCGAGATGATCGGTCACGCCCGATATCCGGGAATGCACGCTGCCGCCGCCGAGTGATTCAGCATCGACGACCTCGCCGGTAGCCGCCTTGACGAGCGGCGGTCCGCCGAGAAAGATCGTGCCCTGGTTGCGCACGATGATCGCCTCGTCGCACATAGCGGGCACGTAAGCGCCGCCAGCCGTGCACGAGCCGAGCACGGCCGCGATCTGCGGAATCCCGCGCGCCGACAGGCGCGCCTGATTGTAAAAGATCCGGCCGAAATGATCGCGGTCCGGGAACACCTCGTCCTGCCGCGGCAGGAACGCGCCGCCCGAATCGACAAGATAGATACACGGCAGGTGATTCTGCTCTGCGACTTCCTGTGCCCGCAGGTGCTTCTTCACGGTCAGGGGATAATATGTGCCACCTTTTACAGTGGCATCGTTGGCAATGACCATGCATTCGATGCCGTGCACCCTGCCGATCCCGCATATGATGCCGGCCGCGGGCACCTCGTCCTCGTAAACCTGCCATGCCGCAAGCTGGCCGATTTCGAGGAACGGCGAGTCGTCATCGAGGAACGTGCGAATCCGGTCCCGGGGCAGGAGCTTGCCGCGCAACACGTGCCGCTCCCTGGATCGCTCGCTGCCGCCCTGCATCACCTGCGCACTCAGCTCCCCCAGGTCCCGGGCAAGCGTTTGGTTCACCGCGAGGTTGGCGGCAAAGTCGTCGGAATTGCGATCGACCTTGGATTTAATCAGGGGCATCTGCTGTCCCGGGATCCGTCAAAAGTGTCCGCTTACGCGCCGGTGGCTTCAAAGAGCTCGCGACCGATGAGCATTCGGCGTATTTCGCTGGTGCCGGCGCCGATCTCATAGAGCTTGGCGTCGCGTAACAGGCGGCCCGCGGGATATTCATTGATATAGCCGTTGCCGCCGAGCGCCTGTATCGCGTGCCCTGCCATCCAGGTCGCCTTCTCCGCAGCGACGAGAATACATCCTGCGGCGTCGAAACGGGTAGTCTGCTCACGATCACACGCCGCCGCGACGGCATACACGTAGGCGCGGCAACTGTTCATCGTCGTGTACATGTCCGCCATCTTGCCTTGCATCAGCTGGAATTCCCCGATCGGCCGGCCGAACTGCTTGCGATCGTGCACGTAGGGCATGACGAGGTCCATGCAGGCCCGCATGATGCCCAGGGAACCCCCAGCCAGCACGACGCGCTCATAATCGAGGCCGCTCATCAGTATGCCGGCGCCCTTGCCCTCCTCTGCGAGCCGATTGCTCACCGGGACGCGGCAGTCTTCCATCAGGACCTCGCTCGTGTCCGAACCCCGCATGCCGAGCTTGTCGAGCTTCTGCGGCGTCGAGAATCCCGGCGTGCCGCGCTCGACGACGAACGCGCTGAGGCCGCGACTTCCGGCATGCGGGTCCGTGACTGCATACACGATCATGATGTCCGATTCGGGCGCGTTCGTGATCCACATCTTGGAGCCGTTAAGCACGTACTCGTCGCCATCTCTGACGGCCGTGGTGCGCATGCTCATAACGTCGGAGCCCGCCCCGGTCTCGGTCATCGCGAGCGCACCGAGATGCTCGCCGGACACCAGCTTCGGCAGGAAGCGCAGGCGCTGCTCGTCGGTGCCCCAGCGACGCAGCTGGTTGACGCAGAGATTCGAGTGCGCGCCGTAGGACAGGCCCACGGATGCCGATGCGCGGCTGATTTCCTCCATTGCGACCACGTGCGCGAGGTAGCCGAGCGCCGAGCCGCCATATTCCTCTTCAACCGTGATACCGAGCAATCCCAGTTCACCGAGTTCCGGCCAAAGATCGCGGGGAAACTCGTTAGTCTCGTCGATCTCGGCCGCGCGCGGTGCAACCCGGTCGGCCGCGAAGGCCGCAACGGATTCGCGCAGCAGATCGATGTCCTCGCCGAGGCCGAAGTCAAAATCGAACATCTGGATTACTCCTGAATTAAATCAATTACTTGGAGCACCAGTGTGCGGGATTCGGCGGGGTAGCTGAATACCATGCTCGCGGTAGGCCGCTACAGCGCGTCGATAAAGAGGGAAAACAATTCGTACTGCGACGTTATGCCCAGCTTGGCGAACAGGTTGCGCTTGTGAACCATCACAGTGCCGGGCGCGATGCCAAGTTCCCGCGCAACCGATTTCGTAGAGTGACCCCGCAACAGCAGCTGCGTGATCTGGCGTTCCCGCTCCGTCAGCAGTCCTTCCCCGAAATTCTCGAAGCATCGCGTGAGGCGCTGGTGCAGGCTATCGCCCTGGTCCTGCCGTCGGGTACTCGCGGAACTGCGCCGCCAGATGCTTTGCATGGCCGCGTGCACGAGCGGCTCGACGAGCCTCAGCCGTTGCAGTTCGGCTTTCGTGAAGCGCCGCGTCCGCCGGCCGACGACGAGCACCAGCGTACTGTTCCCGGAGACGTCCACGAGGAAATCCATCTCGTCCCTGAGGTGCGTGCGCTCGCAGTACTGCCGGTAGTATTCGCTCGACCGGAACCGGTCCGGCGATTCGTCCCGGAAACGGCACACGCCGGGTTTCTCATCACTGAGGGCGAGCAGGTACAACGGATCGAGCAGGTACGGACCCGCCACGTAGCGATCGACATAGTGCCGGCGCCCTGCCGGTTCGAGCGTGTGATGGAACACCTCGGGCGGCGCGTCGCGATGAAACGCGAGCAGGCAGGTGCCTTCGTGTTCGACGGCGACATCGATCGCGTCTGCCAGCGCAGCAGCGGCAGAGTCGACATCGTCGCTCTGCACAAGCCGCGCGATTGCCGCCAGCCATTCGCTCGATTCGAACCTCGATTTCAAGATCCGGATCCTGCGTCAGGCCTGGTAGAGCGCCGCGGTGGCCCCGCTGGGATCCTCGATGACACAGAATCGCCCCGCGGCCAGTCCGCGCGGTGTGACGACGACTTTGCCGCCCTTCTCGGCACATGCTGCCGCACTCGCATCGACGTCATCGACGACGAAATAAACCAGCCAGCCGCCAGGCAGATCCCTGTTGCCACCCAACGCGTGGCACACGCCGCAAACCGGCTCGCCACTGCCCGGTATCGTCATGTTGAAATCGTCGTAGTCACCCATGCTGACCGCCTCGGGGCGCAAGCCGACGACGTCGGCATAGAAGTCGCGCAGCGCCGCCGCGTCGTCCACCGTGATATCGACCCAGCCGATCCTGCCTGTTTGCTCACTCATAAGTTTTTCGCGTCAGAAAGAAGTAAGAAAGGATGCGGCATTGCCGCCTATGGGACCTTCGCCCGCACGTGCAAGACGCAGGTACCCATCGCCCTTCGGGTAGTCAGACGGCTGCGGGTTATGGACCCGCAACAGCCGGTTTCGATGGTACAGCTTGAGCTGGGACCGGAACGGGATCACTCGCGCCGGATCATCGCCCGTAAGCTCGCGGTGCAGTGCCGGCAGGCGGTACCAGGGCACGCTCATATCCGCGTGATGCGCATTGTGATACCCGAAGTTGAGCGTCAGCCAGTTGAGTTTCGGATACGTCAGCGAGACCGGGTTGCTGAAGGTATGCTCCTGCTCCCAGTCGCCGTCGCCCTTGTGAGGTGGCTCGACGTAGTCGAATAAGGTGGGGCTATACGGGTAATCGTGCTGCAGCATATCCATGAATCGCAGCACGTGCATCATGATCAGGTAGGCGACCAGATAAAGGACCGCCACCTTCGGCACGAGTAGCAGCAACGCGGCGAAGATGCCGCCCCGAATCAGGATAACCGTGACGTTGCGGCGCCGCTGGTTATGGCGCTGCGGGATAATGAACGAGGTAAACACCATCACGAAATGCATGATGAGGTCGTGAGCGGGAATGTAGAGCCATTCGAGACCCCTCGCGACCTTCAGGATCACCGGGTGCTCCGCAAAAAACCTGTCGTACTCGAACCAGACGACGTCGTCGTTGTCGACGTGGTGCCGAAAGTGCTTGTAACGCATGTCTTCGTAGGTGCCGTAGGCTGCACCGCACAGCCAGCTCATCGCACGCCCGAGAGCCGCATTGTGTCGGCTGCGTGCAAACACGAGGTTGTGTCCGCACTCGTGAATCAGGTACGCGGCAATGGTCATCGCGTGTGCCAGAAGCAGGGTCGCCGCTCCGTTCACAATCCACGAGCCGTGAAACAGCCCTGCAAAACCGGCGGCGTAGCCCGCGACAGCGTATAGCAGCGCGCCACCGTTCATGAGCAAACCTTTCGGTTCCTTGAGCAGTGCAATGACCGCCGGCATGGGCTCCTCGCAAGCGCCGATTCCGTCGCTATCAGTTGTACACTTAGCCGTACTGTATTGCTAGCATAGGCGCGCATCCTGGCGCAGAGAGAAACCGTATGAAACTGGTCACCGCGATAGTAAAACCATTCCGCCTCGACGACGTGCGTAACGCCCTGAGCGAAGTGGGCATCCAGGGAATGACCGTCAGCGAGGTCAAGGGATTCGGGCGCCAGCGCGGTCACACCGAGCTGTATCGAGGCGCCGAATACGTCGTCGATTTTCTGCCGAAGGCCAAGATCGAGGTCGCCGTGCCGGACGAACTCGTCGAGCGCACCGTGGAAGCCATCATCGACAGCGCCAAGACCGGCAAGGTCGGCGACGGCAAAATATTCGTTACATCGCTCGAGCAGGTCTGGCGAATCCGCACCGCGGAGTCAGGCGAGGGCGCACTCTGAGCCGTTTGGCGCCAGAAACCCGCGGATCAGCCACCGGTCATGCAAAACGCATTGAGCTTGTTGCCGTCGAGATCCCTGAAGTATCCGGCATAAAACTGTTCGCCGCGCGGCCCGGGAGCGCCCTCGTCCGTACCGCCGAGCTCAAGTGCCTTGGCGTGGATCGCATCGACTTTTTCCGGTGAATTCATGGCCAGCGCAACCATCACGCCATTGCCGACCGTCGCCGGCTCGCCATTATGGGGCATGGTGACCGACAAGGCAGGCGAAGTCATACCAGTACCCCACGCAATGAACCTGTCGCTCTCGAGTATCCGGCCGGCACCGATCACGGCAAACAGTTCATCATAGAATTTTGCTGCCTCATCGTATCGATTCGTTCCCAGCGTGACGTATCCGATCATGATTCCTGTTCCCTCCTGAGTTCGGGTTCGATTATGCCACGCCAGATCTCGAGCTTTTCGGCAATCGTCAGCGACGCGTGCGCAGGGCTCGTCGACGGCAGCAGCGCAAACTCGAACCGGTCGCCGCGGCACGAAGATCGCACATACCGCTCGAACAGCTGTTCCGCTTTTCTGCCGTTGAAACACACGAGGCGAATGTCCGGGTGCCCGGCGAAGAACTGCTCGAAATCGTTCGGCACCGCGGATGCCATGTCGATGTCGGCGTCGAGACTGCCAGGACGTACGGAGGCCGACAATACGTCCCACACGGCGATACCCCGCTTCCGGAGGGTCCGGCATCGCGATGCATAGCTGCCCGTGCTGCCGGCGATCATGTGCAATATCTTCCAGAATGCGTTCTGCGGATGGGCATAGTATTGCCGCGCCTGCAGCGAGGCCCGGCTGGGCAGGCTGCCGAGCACCAGAACCCGCGCATCTTTACGGGCTACGGGCGGGAAACCCTGCGACAGCTCCAGGCCTTCGCTACCAGTCTCTTGCCTGCTCATCTTTTTCGTTAAAGCGCGCTGTTTCTGCGACGGCTGTTCCATGCCCATCGCAGTATAAACAGAACGGCATGGAGGAACCCGGCATGGCAAGAATCTGGATCACTGCGCTGGCACTGCTTGCGCTATCGGCGCCGTGCAGCGCGAAGCCCGACTGCAGCGCGCTTGCGTGTGCGGAAGTCAAGCAGACGATTCGGGAAATCGAGGCGCGGATGCGCGCAGGCTACTCCCGCTCGCAGGGCGAAAAATACGAAGCCAGGTTGCGCAAACTCAAGCGCAGGCGCAGCAAGCTCTGCCGCTAGCCGTCCTGGCGGTCAGTAACCTCGCGTTGGATCCACGACGTTCAGCAGCGGATCCCCCGCGATGAATCGCCGGATATTCTCCCGCGCCAGCGCAAGCTGCCGCTCCCTGTTGTTTCCGTACCAGGCAATGTGCGGCGTGATAATAACGTTCGGCATGCGCCACAGCGGGTGATCCGCCGGCAGTGGCTCGGGGTCGGTCACATCCAGCCCTGCCCCGGCGATCCGCCCGTCTGCGAGCGCATCGACGAGGTCATCCGTCACGACACTCGCGCCGCGAGCGACGTTGACGAAGAACGCGCCCGGTTTGACCGCGTTAAAAAATGCCTTGTCGAACAGCCCCCGCGTCTCCTGTGTCAGAGGCAACGCGTTGATGACCACATCGGCCTGCCCTGCAAGCTCCAGCAGTTCGTCCGATAGTCCGACGTAATCCACGTAGTCCGGTCCCGAGCGGCCGCTGTTTCGCGTAGCGATCACGCGCATACCAAGCGCCGCAGCCCGTTTGGCCGCAGCCCTGCCGATACCGCCGAGTCCGGCAACCAGCACCGTTTTGCCGTCGACGGACGTCATGCCGATCTCGTCGCCGACCGATCGCTTCCAGCTGCCTTCCGGCATGGTCTTGGCCTGCTGCACCAGGCCTCGGGTCAGGCTCAGCATCATCGCAACGGCGTGCTCGCCGATGACGGGCGACGCCATCTTCTGCATATTCGTCAGCAGGATCCTGCCACTCGCGACGTCCTGGACTGCAAGACAGCGCTCCGCGCCCGCGCTGAATATCTGGATCCACACCAGCGCGTCGGCCGCAGTGACGATGTCCTCGCTGCAGTAGCCGATGATCGCGTCGGCATTACCCGCCTCCGCCATGGCGATATCGACCGACCTGGCCGCAACGAAAACCACATCGGGGAATTCCTCCCGCAGCGCAGCGACGAGGCCCCCGGTGTCTCGCACGATGAGCTTCTGCGGCGGTCTCCAGCCCCTGAGATCACGGCTTGCGACCGGACCCTCCCGGAGCCCGGCTTCCTCGATAAGACGGTCGATAGCGACGTCGGCACGGGCCGGCACGACGGCCGCCAACGCGGCCAGGCAGATGATCAGTACTCGCAACACGGCGTGATCCTTGCGGGTTCCCGGGGCCCCCGAGGATACGGAACCTTCCGCCGCCGGGCCAGAGCGCGTGATCAGGCCGGGAAGAAGTCGATGGGCTTGGTGGTCGTGATCGGCTCGACGTCCCTGGCCTCGAAGCGGAACTGCTTGACGCGCAACACCAGCTTGCGCTCCAGCTCCGGATCACCGAGTTCGCTGGACACGATCTCGCAGAACGTAACCTCGCCGGTCGGCGCAATGGTGAGCCGGAGGACCAGCTTGCCTTCGAGTGTCGGGTCGGCGCGCAGGGCGCGATTGTAAAGAGCGAAGATCGCGCCCTTGTTCTTGTCGAACACGAGTTCGATTTCCTCGCGCGAACGCGAGGCCTTACCGCTGGTGCCGGTGCGCCGGGCGCCACCGGCAGACTGCTGCTCGATGCCGGCAACGGGACTTTCCACTTTCGTAGTGGTTCGGGCGGCGATTCCCGTGCCGCCGGTATTGCGGCTCATGCTCGCGGTATTGATACCGCCCGACGCAGCGCCCACCTTGGACGTGATCATCGAGCGCTCGCTGCGTCGCGCCTGTCCCACGGACGCCGTCAACTGCCGGTCGTCGACCGAATCCACCAGGTCCTTGTCGACAAGATCGGCAAGGTCTTCCGCGAACGGCATCAGCGCAGCCTGTGCCCTTTCACGCGCGATTTCCTCGCGCGTTGGCTGCGGCTCCGGTGGCGGTTCGGGAGCCGGCTCCGGTTCCGGCTCGGGCTCGGCCTCCGCGACCTGCTCGGGCTCCGGTTCCGGCTCGGGCTCGGGTTCCTCGGGCTCGGGTTCCGGCGGCGGCGGGGGCGGCAGCGGCTTTTCCTCGAGCATCAGCTGCGCTATGCGCGGCGGAATCTCGATAATCTCGGTCGGGTCAGGTTCCGGCGTCGGGATGAACGGCCAGACGATACCGAGGACGAAAGCGATCAGGAACGTGATGCCGAGCAGGCGCTGGAAACGTTTTTCCTGGCCTTTGCCCGTTGTCCACGGCAGCTCATATTCTCTGTAAAACGGTAAATCCAAAGCCGTTTCTCCTAATGCTCTCGCGCTTCCCTGGCGACGCCCTTAACGTGCCGCCTGCAGGTTTTCGAGCTTCTCGGAGCTCTTTTGCAGGACGGCGAGCGAAATCTGTCCGTAATCCGATCGCGTGCAGGTCGCCATGACCTTCTTGAGGAGCCGGTACGGGATTTCCTTGTCACCCATGATCGTCACCTCGCGACCTGCAATGTCTTCGTTCGCTTCGCGGCGCAGGACCCGGTCGTTCTGGGACAACAGCGCTTCGCGAAGCGCAGGGATATCGTTGCCCTTTATCGCCATGACGTCGTCGATCTTCGCAACGGGCGTCCCCTGAACGATGATGTCCTCTTCACCGATGAGAATGACGACGGTTTCCCGGGCCTTCTCGTCGGCGATCGACTCCGGCAGCTGCAGGTCCTTCGTATTCGGCAGCGTTTCCACGTCCGACGAATTGACGAGCAGAAAGAACACCAGGATCGTGAAGATGTCCATCAGCGAGACGAGGTTGAGTGCAACGCTCTGCTTGTGGCGCTTGTGGTGCTTGTTCATCCGCTTGGCGCGGCCTGACTTGACCATCTCTATGCACCTCCCTCGCTGACCGGCGCGTCACCGATCGAAATGTCGGGGAACAGGTCGAAGCGCTTGACCGACTGCTCGTCGTCGTCGACTCGTTCCACAATCCTCACGCGATCCATCACCTGGACCAGCGTGTCGTACTCGATGTCCTGCTCGAGCAGAATCGCTGCGTCCGTTTTTTTCGGATAGCGATTCTTGAGCTCGGACAGCTTGCTACTCAGCGCCTCGTAGTCGTAGCCATCGTCTGTATTCGGATAGACACCGAGGAGACCCTGGTTTCGGTCACCGACTTCGATCTTGTCGGTTCTGATGATGACCTCGAGCTGGAATGCCTGTTCCTGCGGATCGACGGGCTCGCTAGAGGAGCCTGGCAGATTCAGTTCGAGAACCGCCAAACGCGAGAACACCGCCGTAATCAGCAGGAACGGAACCAGGATCACCATCAGGTTCATGAATGCCGTGATATTGAGCTCAGCCGTATCGACGTTGCGACGGCCGCTCTTGCGGCTGCGAATCATGACTACGCTCCGGCGCCTTTAAGCTGTCTTTCGGTGACGGCGTTCAGGAACTTGACGCTGGCCATCTCGAGGCTGTCCACGAGCTGATTGGTTTTCGTCTGCAGCAGCGCGTGCACCAGCAACAACGGGATGGCGGCCATCAGGCCGAATGCCGTTGTGTTCATCGCGACGGAAATGCTCGCGGACAGCAGGTCAGCCTTGTCTGCCGGGTTCGCATTCGACACCGCTGTGAACGCCCGGATCAGGCCGATGATCGTGCCGAGCAGGCCCAGCAACGTCGCAATGTTGGCGAGCGTCGCGAGGTAATGCGTGCGCTTCTCGAGACGCGGCAACACCTCCATAAGGCTCTCTTCCATCGCTTTTTCGATATCGTCGCGACGGCGCGCCGACTTCACCCGATAGAGACCGTAGGTGAGTATCGAACCGATCGCCGCTTTCGACTTCGCCGTGTGGGCGGCGGCTTCCTGGAAGTTGCCGGCCTTGAGAAACGGCACGATCTTCTTCCACAGGGCCCGGTTGCTTGCGCCCGATATGGTGAGATACATCCAGCGTTCGATGGCGATTGCAACGCCGAACGCAAATACGAACAGGATGGGGTACATGAAAGGACCGCCATCCTGAAAAAACCGCACGATAGTGCCCATTTGATTGCTCCTCTTCGATCAAATCGCGCGCCGTGACGCGCACTTGTAAACTCGTTGTCCGACCTGTTTCGCGCGCCGGGGCGCGCTGCTACTCGTCTCCGTACAGCTCGCCGTAGTAATCGACCTGCCGCGTGAACTCTTCCCGATCCAGTGGCGCCAGCACCTCGTCGAGCAGGGTATTGACGGGTCGGCCGGTCAGTTCGCCCGGCTGCGCCTTTTGCCAGGGCACGATGTACAGCACCTTCGGCAGTTCCTGGTTACCCGTGATTTCCGTGCGGCCCAGGGTCATCTCGTCCATCACGCCGCCGTACGCCTCGCGCCGGGTTACGTCCTGCGCCACGACAGCATCGGCATCTGCCGGCGCCGCGATAGCGGGCTCGCCCGCAGCGGCCGACGTATCGACCGCCGGCTCCGGCGTTGCGGCCTCGTCGAATACCGCGGACGTATCCACGGCGGGCTCGAATTCCTCAGCCGCGTCCTGCGCGAACGCCGCCGGCGCTGCCAGCATGGCTGCAACCACGATTCCGGCCCTGAAAAGTTTGCGTCCATCAGCTCTCATACACTTCATTCCGATATGTTTGCCGTGCGCCGAGACGCCGCTACGCGGCGCTGCAGGTCCGTGATCCATTTCTCGACCTGCTCATCACCCCCGACAATCTCCTGGTAGCGCTCGAAATGCCGCAATGCATGATCCAGACGCTGCAGATAGAGCTCATTGAGGACGCCCAGGTTGTAGTGTGCCAAGGCGTAGCCCGGGCTCGCTGTGACGGCCTTCAAATATGCGGCCTCTGCTTCCAGGAAATTGCCATTTCTGCGATGCAGCACGCCGAGCTGATTCAGCGCGGGCGCATATTCGGGGTCGATCGCGAGCGCCGCGTCGACCGCCGCCATCGCCTTGTCGTAGTTGTTGTTGTTCGCATGAAGAATCGCCAGATTGACGTGCGCGCCTGGAAAGCCGGGATACTGCAGCAGGAATTCCTTGAAGCGGAGTTCCGCGTCGAGCGCATCGCCGGACGCCATCACGGCGACCGCCTGCTCGTACATCGTGAGTGCTTCCGGCGGCACCTCGGCCGCCCGCGGGTCACCCGGAGCCGCGTGCACTGCCCGGCCGCGTTCGGCACCGTCCGATCCGGGGCCATTCGATGCACATCCCGAGACCGCCAGCGCCAGGCCCATCAGGGTCAGCCGCAGCACGGCTCTGTCAGTAAAGCCCTGTAACCACATCTTCGCTGCGCTCCAGTTTCGCGTAACGCGCCGGTAACAAGCCCGCCAGCCGGTTGAAACTTCTCTCGACCCATTCGTCCCATATACCGTCAGGCGCGCGGTCGGTGTTCGCCTTGTACAGGTCGATGGCCTTCTCCTCGATCGGGAATACCTGCTCCTCCAGCAGTAGCTCATACTGCTCCAGGGCATCGGCATCCAGGTCCTGCGGCCGTTCCGATTCCATAACGTCGTCGGCAAACGACTCGTACACCTGCGCGAGACGGAACGTGGATTCGGTCGTGACTTCCGCAACCCCGTATTCGGCGGCATCCGTATAAGCTTCGATGACGTCCTCCATCAGTGCCCGCTTGAGCTTCATGCTCTCTGCGAGCGGCTGCGAGAGCTGCACCACCTCGAATCGCTTGCGAACCGGCTCGGCGAGACGAACGGATGCTTTCGCAGCCAGGAAGCGCGTGCGATCGCTGCGCTGCGCACCGGCGCGCGCATCCACGTCGATGATGTCGTTCAGCCTCGCGGTTACCTCTGCGCCGTTACCCTGGGCTTCGGCAATTTGCAGCAGGCGATACCGGGCCTCGATCGACTCGGACAGCGGGTCCGGGTAGCGTTGGACAATGCTCTCGAGCACGCGCTTTTCACTGGCAACGACGCCGCCGGTCTCATACAGCTCCGCCGCTTTCCACAGCGCCTCGCGCCGCACTTCGTCACTGCTGCTCGGAGCCACGGCAATTCGCTCGTACTCGGCGGCCGCCTGAGCCCCGCGGCCGGTTTCCATATAGGTAACGGCCAGTTTTTGCGAAATGTCGTCGGCAAACTCGCTGTCCGGGTAGTTCCGGCGATACTGCTCCAGCATGCCGGCGGCGCGGCCCCAGGCCGCCATGTTGATCAGCGCGGCAGCCGCATCGTATTCGGCGGTTGCGCGGATGTTCGAATCGGGCACGGCCTGGCCGAGGCGGGTGAAATGGGCTACCGCTGCCTCCATGTCGCCGGCGTCCCTCGCCTGCTCGCCCTGCTTGTAGATCGACGACGCAATTCGTTCCTTCACCTCGTTCGACGCCTCCGCATCGTCAAGCGGCGTCAGACCACGCAGGCTGTAGTACGCCGTCTCCGCCTCCGCATAGTTCGCGAGGTCGAAGTGCGAATGCGCGACCACGGTCCATGCCGTGCGCGCCAGCTGCGGCTCGACCGGCGGCTGCTTGGCAATGACGGCCTGGCCGACCGCGATCGCCAGGTCGAACTGATTCTGCGCGAACAGTTCCTCGGCCACGGTCGTCAGCACCGTTCCGGACTCCGGATGTTCGGGATAGGTATCGGCGAACCGCAGGCCGCTATCCAGGTATTGCTGGTGCCAGGCGGTCTTCTCGGCGCCTTGCAGGGTTTTTTCGTGTTCCCGATACGCGAGCAGCGCGGCGTATCCGGCCTCGGCAGACTTCGCATGCATCGGATAGGCGTAAGCCGTCCGCTCGTATTCCGTCTTCGCCTCCGCGAAGTCCTGGCTCTCGAACAGGATTTCCGCCAGCAGGAAGTTGGTGTTCGCCGTATCCGCTTCGCCCGGGAAATATGCCAGGTACTTGCGATACCAGCGAGCCGCCTCCTGGTAGTCGCTGCGCTTGCCCTCTTTCTGCGCCTCGGCGTGGTAGTACTGCGCAAGATCGGTCAGGTTGGCTTTCAGGTGTGCGGCGACGGCGTTGTTCTGCTCGCGCGGGTTGCGCACCCAGAATTCGCCGTCCATTCCGTAACGCTCGACGAAGCCTTTCTTGCCCTCGAGCACGAGGGTGGGAAATCCACCGCGCTTGTACGCCTCGATGACCTCGACCTGCAGCAGCGGCGCCTTCGGGTGGAACGGATCCTGGTCGACGAATGCCTCATAGGTCTCGGCGGCATCGACGTAGCGTTCCTTGTCGAGATAAAGATCGCCCAGGTTCATGTAGATGACGTAGGCATAGGCCGGTTGACCGCGCTCGTCGAAGTATTCATCGATGCTCCCGGCACCGGACATGTATGAGAAACTCAGCGACAGAACGCGAAACGTATCCTCGACCAGTTCCTGCTCGGCGCGGCTCAGTGCCGCCAGGCGATCGTCGCCATCCTGGAGTTCGACATCGCCGATCCTGCGATCGAGCAGTTCGAAGAACGAATCCAGACTGTCTTCGTGCCACGCAAGTTTGAACTGCGCCCAGCCCAGTTTGTACAGAGACTGCTGGTAGAATCGAGACTCGTCACCGTACTCGATGACTTTCTGGTAGGCCTCCTCCGCATCGTTGTAGCGCTTGCGCAGAAACAGCATTTCCCCGCGGCGGAACTGCACTTCGTCGATCAGGGGCGTCGCCGGATATTTGACCACCAGTTCGTCCAGTACCTCCAGCGCGTCGTCCGTGCGCCCGCCGATCTCGTAGGCACGGGCCAGCTGGTAGAGGACCGTGTCATTACGGCGGTAGCCGGGATAGGCCTCGAGCAGGCGCTGGTAAAGCGTGACGGCATTGTCATAGCTCGTCTTTTCCAGGCTGTCGATGTTTTCGGCGAGCTGTGCCGCTTCGCTCGCTTCGAGTTCCAGGTCGCCCAGGCGCCGCATGGCCTCGGCACTGAGTGAAGGATCGTCGGCCACGAGGTCCAGGAACTCGCGATAGTTGTCGCGAGCCAGGCCGGAACTGTTTCTGATGTCCTTGCCCGGACGGATTTCGACGGTCTCCTTTTCGAGGCTCTTGATCGTGTCTTTCTTCCTGACGTCGGCGCCAGCCACTGTTGCGAAAAGCAACGCGGCGCCGGCTATCGTCACTGTCGATTTGCGCAGCATCACTTGACCGCGGCCTCGGTAATCGTCGCCGCGCGATCGTAAATCGCGGCAAGCGCAAAACGGGCCTGCACGGTGTAAGTATCGAGGCGTCGTTGCTGCGCCTGCAGTTCGCCGACTGCGATCGCCCGCAGGAAGGCGCGCTGTTCGGCCATCGCGTCACCGACACGCATCTTCAACGTCTCGATGCGTGGCTCCAGCCCGTACACGCGTTCATCGAAGGCGCGGAATTCCAGCGGCTGCTTCTGCATGGAGTCATCAACCTGGCGGCGCGCCCGCTGTGTTTCCACGAGGGCCTCGCCGGTTTCGCGCAGGTCCCGGCGAATGCGCCACAGGCGATCGTTGAAGTCTTTTTCGAGCTGCCAGCGCAGCACGCCTTTGAGCAACTGGATCTTGTCCCGGACCTCTTCCGATTCGGGGATGCCCGCAGACAGCGCCGGCGTCTTCTCGAGGCTGGTAATCTCGCCCCACATCTCGAATTCGCGTTTGTTGGCAAGTGCCAGCCAGTCGCCGCTCTGCTCGATATCGTTGAGCAACGCGTCGAACTCCAGCTTGCGCCGGACCATGCCGTCGATGTCCGCACGTGACAAAGCTTGCTGAACTCTCGGCAGGCGCTCCTCATAGGCGAGCCGGCGCGTTTCCAGCATATTGGCGTAGACATCGACGCTCTGTTGCCAGCCGTCGAGATTGTTCCAGAGATAATTCAGGTCGCGGTAATTCTTGAGGCCTTCCTGGAATTCATGCGTCGCCAGGAGATGAAACAGGTAGCGCGCCTGCGGCCCCTCGGGCAGCGCCTCCATCCGCCAGTACCACCCGGTGCTGTCCAGCGGATCATCGCTGATGAATTCGTCGAAAAAACGGCCTGACTCGAGGTGACTGATCGTGCGATCGATGCGGTTGGATTCCTCGTAAAACGCCTCGATGGCGTTCAGATAATGATCAGCAGCCTGGCTGATCGAGTCGAGCTGGGCGAGCGCATACGGAATCGCCAGCATCGATTCCTGCACCGCCGGATCGAGGAGGTCCCGTCCGCGCAATTCCATCCACGGCACGAGCGCTCGCTGGTAGCGGTCGAGCTCCGCATCGGCCCAGCCGACACCGAGCAACGCCTTGTTCGAAAATGGCCCCTCGAGCCTGACCCGCTGCAGCAGCGGTTTTGCTGCGTGAGGCTGTCCCGACTGCAGCAGCGAGTAGCCGAGCGCCAGGTTGGCCTTGTCCCGCAGGGACGTCAGCTCTTCGTTCCAGGGATCGATGTCGCCGAGCTCTTCGAGGATCTTGCTGGCCTCATCCATACGGCCGCTGCGCACGAGGGCGACACCGAGATTGAACTGTGCGTAACGCGACCACTCGGTCTTGCCTTTCCAGTCCTGCAACAGCGCAATCGCCCGGTCGAACTCGCCGCCGTCAATCAGCAGCTGGGCCTGCAGCATTGTTGCCTCGCGCTTTACATCGTCGGGGAGATCGCTCCCGATGTTGTCCAGCGCCCGCTGCGCCTTGTCGAGGTAGCCGCGCTGGCGCCAGATTTTCGCGAGAAAGAACCAGGTGCGGTCGCGGATCTCGGGATTGACGTTGTCCGCCAGCAGGCGCTCGAAGATCTCCGCCGCCTCGAGGTGGTGCCCGTAGGACAGGTACAGCCCGCCTTTGAGCAAATCGGCTTGTGCAGCATGCTGCTCGAGCTGACCCTGCTCCTGCGCTGCCAGCAGCCGCACGATCGCCGGAAAATAGTCTTCCTGGTAGAAGTAGAAAAGGATTTCGCCGTAATGCGGTTCCTCTACGACGATCGGCTCCGGGTCATCCTTACCGGCAAAAACCGGCCCCGCCGGCAGCAGGGACGCCAGGAACAAAAGACAGCAGACGCGGATGGCGGGGCGAATGATCAATAATCACTCCCATTCCTTGATCACGAATTCCGGCTGCTGTTTCTTGACCCGGTCGGTGATCTCGAGCTCGACATACTTTGCGCCGATGCCTTTCGAGAAATTCATCGTTGCACCACGGCGGTACTCCCGCGAATGCGGCCCCTGGCCGGTAAATATTGCGACAAGCTCGTGGTCGCCGGCCTTCAGGTTGGCCATGTGCACGCGGTGCACGCCGCCCTGCAACAGCGACCCGGCTTCGCGATCCGTGTACAGGTAGTTGGCCACTTCCTTGCCGTCGATCTTGAGGCTCACCGAGTCCAGCTTGAAATACTCGCCGACGTCCATCGAAATGAAAAACGCCACCTGCGAGTTTGCCGGGAACAGGAGCTCTTCCTCGAGCAGGAACAGGTCGCGGTTCAGGTCCAGCACCTCTTTCTTCAGCGACTGCACGTCCTGATCGAGTTGCCGGAACTGGTCAGGCGTGGCTGCATCCGGAGACGCGGCCTCCTGCGCCTGCGCCGGGGCCGCGATGGCCAGCGCCAGGCTCGCCGTCAGACTCATCAATAGATTTCTTGTCACCTTATCTCTCCTGCCGGCCGTCCAGGGTCACTCGCGCAACAGTGCGCGCACCTGGTCGAGATATTTCTGCTCGTAGCCCGGCTTGTAGCCCTGGTGTACGTGGCGGATGTTACCTTCACGATCCACGATGACGGTAACCGGCATGGCATCCACCTGGTAAAGGCGGCTGACTTCCTTGGTCGCGTCGAACAGCACAGGGAAACTTACGCCGAGTTCGTTGATCATGTCCATCGCGCGACTCGAGTCGTCGTCGATATTGACGCCGAGCAGGTTGAAGCCGACGCGCTGGTAGCGCGAATACAGCTCGTCGAGCAGCGGCATTTCCTGCCTGCAGGGGCCGCACCACGTGGCCCAGAAATTGATCATCACAACGTCGCCGCGGTACTCCGAAAGCCGCAGATTTTGACCGGACGAGCTCTTGAGCGCGAAATCGGGTGCCGGTTGCCCCGCGAGGCTGGAAGAGGCCAGGCTGCTGGCTGCAAACGCGCTGAATACGAGACCTGCTAGCAAATTTCTGATCTTCATGATTTCTTTCCTTGTGTTACCCGCGAAGTTCCATCCATGTTCCGCGCAGGCAAACCAGATCGCCTGCGCGCGCCCCCGCTGGCGCGTGCCAGTTATCGATCTGGAATGGTGACAGTCAGGCCCCTCGGGGGCCGTGATTATCGTCACAATTGCCTCGAATGCTCTCAACATAATTGTCACCGCCCAGGCGGCGGGCAATGACCGAATCGAGCCCAGATCGACGAATGGCGCCGTGTTCCTTACAGACAGGCGGTCAGCGTAATAGCCGCAGATTACGTCAACTCGATGCCTGTACCCCGCGTACCAGGCACGCTGGCGAGCCTACCACGGGGCCGTATCCGGAGTCCTGGAGAGGTCTCTGTACGGACACTCTATGATAGGCGTATGAAACTGAATTTAAAGTGAAAAGCCGTCGCCTTTCAGCGACATTTCGGGTGTTTTTTTGCGACAGTCGGCGGCCGCGGGCGTCAGCAGGTTCCCGGCGTGGCCGTTGCCTCCGGCGAATCCGCACCGTCGGCTCCCGGGTCCGCCAGCCCGGTCGAGTAATAGATCTGCCCGGCCGCGTCGATGACGATCGCCTCGTAGTCCGGCAGGCAACCGATTAGTTTCAGTCCCTCGTCCACGCCCATTACAAAAACCGATGTCGACAGCGCATCGGTCATGACCGCATCGGGCCCCAGGACCGTTGCACTGTGAACACCCTCGACCGGGCGGCCGGAACTCGGCTTGATGATATGGTGGTAGCGAATTCCGTCTTCGTCGAAAAAGCGTTCGTAGTCACCGGACGTCGATATTGCCTCATCTTCCAGCGGCACCGATATCGCGACCTCTCCGTCCTTGCGCGGATCACGAATGCCGATCATCCACGGCCGCCCGCGGCGGTCCCCGATAAGCCGGGAGTCCCCGCCCGCTGTAACAACGCCATTGTCCACGCCGTGCTGGCGCAAGATGTCGCCTCCTCGCTCGACGACATAGCCCTTCGCGATACCACCGAGGTTAATGCGCACGCCCTGCTGCTCGAAACTCACCGTTCCCTTTGCCTTGTCGAGGGTCACGTAACGAAAATTGATGCGCTGCCGCTCGGCCTCCGTCGTAGCGTCGTCGGGACGCCGCCGCTCGCGGAAATCATAGTGCTGGCCGACGCTGTCGTAGGTGATGTCGAAGGCGCCGTGCGTCAGTACGGAAATATCGAGCGAACGGCGGATCAGCTGGAACAGCTCTTGCTCCGCGACCACGGGTTCGTCGGCGGCGCGCCGGTTGATGTCGGAAATCCGGCTGGACTCGACGTAGGTACTCATCAGCGCATTGATCCGGTCGACCTCGGCGAAGATCTCCTCGATGATCGCTTCGCCCTGCAGTTCGTCCTCGTGCCAGAAATAGACGCTCACCTCCGTGCCCATTTTCGGCCGTGCATCCGCATGCCAGTCGGCCAAGGCTGCAGCCGAAACGAAAAAAAACACTGCAATTCCTAGGCTTGCACGCGCGCACGCATTAGACTTATCGCCAGGGTTCTTCAAATAGGAGCGGGATAGTGACTTCATTCCTGGTATTCCTCGCGATCATCGCCGCGGTCGTGTTCTGGGCGATCAGTATCTACAACCGGCTGATCAACGAACGCAACCGCGTGCGCAACGCGTTTGCACAGATCGACGTTCAGCTGACGCGCCGCTACGACCTGATCCCTAATCTCGTCGAAGCCGTCAAAGGCTACATGAAGCATGAAAGAGAGACCCTGGAAGCCGTGATCAATGCCCGCAATGCTGCCCAGAAAAGCCTGCAGGCCGCCAAGGCCGACCCCGCAAACGCGGAGGCCATCAGGGAGCTCGGCGCCTCCGAAGGTGCGCTGGGTGCGGTGCTTGGCCGCCTGTTCGCCTTGTCGGAAGCTTATCCCGACCTGAAGGCAAATGAAAACATGATGCAGTTCCAGGAAGAGCTGGCCAGCACCGAAAACAAGGTGGCGTTCGCACGACAGGCGTTCAACGACTCCGTGCTGGGCTACAACAATACCGCGGAGAACTTCCCCAACAACGTCATCGCCGGGATGTTCCGCTTCGAACTCGCGAGCTTCCTCGAAATTGAAACCGAGGAGAAACGCGACGTGCCGGACGTTTCCTTTACCTGACATCCCGCTGCCGGGCATTGAATTTTTTTGACGCGCAGGATCGGGCCCGCAGAGCCACGCGCTGGCTTGTCGTCGTCTACTTCGTCGCCACCGCGCTGATCGTCCTCGGCGTAACGATGCTGGTCGGATTTGCATTATTCGGTGCCGACATGGACGGCCAGCGCTATTCGCCCGGCGAACTGCTGGCAGCCAATCCCGGCCCGTTGCTCGCGACCGCGACGATAACCACCTTGTTCATCGTCGGCGCGAGCATCTACAAGACCATGGTCCTTTCTGCGGGCGGAGGACAGGTCGCCCGGCAGATGGGGGGTACGCCTGTCCCGGCAGACGCCGGGGACCCGCTGCGGCGACGCTTGCGCAATGTCGTCGAGGAAATGGCGATCGCCTCGGGCATACCGGTACCGGAGATCTATGTTCTCGAAGAGGAAGGCAGCATCAACGCGTTCGCCGCCGGCTACGCGCCGGGCGACGCCGCAATCGCCGTCACGCGCGGCACGCTGGAACTCCTCAATCGCGACGAACTGCAGGGCGTCATAGCGCACGAATTCAGCCATGTACTGAACGGCGACATGCGCCTCAACATCCGCCTGATGGGTGTACTGTTCGGCATCCTCGTGCTCGGGATGATGGGCCGTATGATCGTGCGTGGCGGCTATCACGGCCGGCTGGTATCGAGCCGGCGCAGCAAGGGAGCACCGGTCGTGCTGCTCATCGGCCTGGGCGTGGCCATCCTCGGCTGGATTGGCGTGTTTTTCGCCCGACTCATCAAGGCGGGGGTGTCGCGCCAGCGCGAGTATCTCGCCGATGCCTCGGCCGTGCAGTTCACGCGGCAAACGGACGGGATTGCCAACGCACTCAAGAAGATCGGGGGCTACGCGGAGGCGTCGTACCTGAGGGCGGCGGACCCTGAGGAAATCAGCCACATGCTCTTCGGCAGCGGCGCGCGCTTCACCGGCCTGTTCGCGACGCACCCCCCCCTGGCGGAGCGAATTCGCGCCATCGATCCATCCTTCCGTGAGTCCGACTATCCGGAGGTCGTTCCCGTGTCCGTGAGCGACAGGATGACCGATGACGCAGCGAGCGCGATGGCCGCAACCGCGGCGCCCGCGCATGCCGCCGAGCCGGCTGATCTGCCGGAAACCGTCGCGGCGTCGGCCGGCAATCCGGATGCGGAAGACGTGGCCTACGCCCGACAATTCAGGCAGTCGATACCGGCAACGCTTTACGATGCCGCGCACTCGGTGGAACTCGCCTACCTGCTCGTCATCGCACTGATCATCGACACGGGGCGCGAGCATAGCGAACGGCAGCTGCGGCTTGCCGAGGAGCGGCTTGGCGCCGAGCGCGCGCGGATAGTCGCCCGCCTGCACGACGCGGTGAGCTCGATGAGCGCCGACCATCGCCTGCCGCTGCTCGAGATCACCTTTCCGGCGCTCAAACTGCGCCCCCCCGCGCAGCTTGAGTACCTCGTCGAACTGGCTGGCCGGCTGATCGACGTCGATGGCCAGGTCGATCTTTACGAGTACTGCTTCTACCGCGTGCTGCGTATCAGCCTCGGCCAGGCCGTGAATCCCGCGCGGTCCCCCGGACCGCGGCACAAGGCGCGGCGCGAGCTGCGCCAGGCCGGCATCGATCTGCTCACGGTGGTCGCCGATTACGGTCACGACGATGTTGCCAGCAGCGAAAAGGCGTTTGAGGCCGGCAGGGCCTATTTCGGCAACTGGGCCCGGGAGCACACCTACCGGTCCAAACAACACTACACGCTGCGGGCACTCGAGCGCAGCCTCGACCTGCTTGCGACGCTGAACGGCAAGGGCCGGCGGCTGATTCTCAAGGCCGTGACCGCCGTTATCGTCCATGATCACCGCGTCACTAGCGCGGAAAGCGGGCTGATACGCACGATTTGCGCGTCGCTGGACGTTCCGTTGCCGCCGCTTGTGCTTGCCCGGCGCGATAACGGTGAGTAACGGCCGCAATTGACGTATGATCGAGGCCTTGAGCGAATTGGGCACTCAAGGGAACGGGCGCTGGCGTGCCTTTTCCGACAGGGGATGAAAATCATGCGTAGTAGACAAATTCAGGCTTGCCTGGCTGTAGCCGTATTGCTGTTTGCGTTTCCGGCGGCTGCCGCCAGCAAAGAGGAACAGCGCGTCGCCGATTCAGCCGATGTGCTCGACCAGTTCCTGCGGATGCCGGAGCAGAGCATTCCGCCGGCGCTGCTCTCGCGGGCGTACGCGGTCGCGGTCGTGCCGAGCGTTGTGCGGATCGGCTTCGGTCTCGGCGCACGACGCGGCAAAGGCATCCTCGTCGTACGGCAGGAAGATGGCTCCTGGAGCAACCCGGCCTTCATCACATTGACGGGCGGCAGCTTCGGATTTCAGGCCGGCGTGCAAAGGACGGATGTCGTCCTGGTCTTCAAGACCCGTCGTGGCGTGGACAACATCGCCAACGGCAAGCTGACCCTCGGTGCAGACGCGTCTATCGCAGCCGGGCCGGTGGGCCGCAGCGTGGAGGGTGCAACGGACATTCGCTTCCAGGCCGAGATTGTCTCCTACTCCCGGGCGCGCGGAATTTTCGCGGGCGTGTCCTTCGCCGGGTCCGGGGTCAACATGGATCGCAGGGCCAACGCAGCGTTTTACAGTTCGCCGAGCATGACGCCGGAGAATATATTTGCCAGCTCGCCGAATATTGCGCCCGACGTGGCAAACCGCTTCGTGCAGGTGCTGACCGCGCAGACGACACGTCTCGCGCAGGCTCCGGGAATGGGAATTTCGTCGTCGCCGGCGCCGGCGGCCGAATCGGAATCCAGCGTACAGACCTTCGGCATGCCGGGTCCCGGGGAATCAGACGATACGATTGACCCGGTCGAGCCGTATTTCGACCCGAATTACTGATCGCAGCGACTAATCGTCGCTGCGGCGCTTGAGTTCCTCGCGGATCTCCTCGAGATCCCGCGGAGCATCCGCTTCCGTCTCGGGTTCGGCCACCGCAATCGGCGCGTTGCTTGCATCGGATGCCGGCGCGCTCAACGGCTCGCTATAGCCGCCATCCGCCTCGTTCGCGACCTCTTCGCTGGGCTCCGGAATGACGGCGATGGGCACGTTGCCGGTGCCCGGTTGCTCCGTCTGCTGGCTGCCGTCGGGCGGCAGCTGGCCGAACTGAGCAAGATACGCCGCCTCCTCGCGCCGTCTGTTGGCTTCCGCAGCGCGACGCCGGGCTTCGGCGGCCGCCTCCTGCGCACGCCGCAGCGCCTGCCGCTTCCGCTCGGACTGGGCCTCAAACTCTGCGCGCCGCTCCGCTTCCTCCCGTGCAGCGACGATCTTGTTCGCCTCCCGGGCATTGACGCACTCGGCGTCGTAGCGTGTCTCTGCGCGATTTCGGGAACAACGCACCAGCGCCGCCTCCAGCACGATCGGATTGTCCACGAACTCCTGCGCGGACCGCGGCGGCGGCGGTTCGGCGCAGCCCGCGAGCAACACGATGCCGCCAATCAGGATTGTCACGCGCAGTATCATCATCAAAACCGGATAAATTGGCTAATTGGTATAGATTTCAGCACAGTACAGCGGTGATCTTAGCACTGCTGTCAACGCCGATGAGCGGTGCGAGTTCGCAGTTTTCGCCGATGCTATAGTGACGCCCGTCAGCGCAGCGGGATGCACGTCACGTGTCAGATCAGAACCAGTTCCGGTTGCTCGGTCAACGCCGTTTTGCCCCGTTCTTCGTCACGCAGTTCCTTGGCGCACTGAACGACAACATATTTCGCAACGGCCTCGTGATCCTCGTCACATTCCAGGGTGTACTCGTGGCCGGAATGAACCACAGCGAGCTGGCCAACGTCGCCGGCGCACTCTTTATCCTGCCGTTCTTCCTTTTCTCGGCCACCGCGGGACAGTTTGCCGACAAATACGAGAAGTCGATGCTCATGCGCCGCATCAAGCTGCTCGAGATCACGCTGATGATCATTGCGGCGATTGCTTTCACCTCCGGCAGCTATGTCGTGCTGCTGCTGGTGCTGTTCCTCATGGGATGCCAGTCCACCTTGTTCGGCCCGGTGAAGTACGCGTATCTGCCGCAACAGCTCGACACACACGAACTCATCGGCGGCAATGCGCTGGTCGAAGCCGGCACCTATATCGCTATCATCCTGGGGCTCATCGTCGGCGGCGCAACCGTCGCTGTGAGTCCGGAGTCGCAGGCACTTCTCGGTGGATGCCTGGTTAGCGTTGCGGTCCTAGGCTACCTCGCGAGCCGGCGCGTGCCGCAGACGCGGGCGGTGGACCCGGATATTACGATCAACTGGAACGCCTGGTCGGAGACCTGGCGGATCGTCGGTTTTGCGCGGGAAAAGCGCGAGGTGTTCCTTTCCATCCTCGGGATCTCGTGGTTCTGGTTTTTCGGCTCGGCCATGACCCTGCAATTGCCGGCCTACACCCTGGTGATTCTGAACGGCAACGAATCGATAACGACGGCCTTGCTGGTTTCTTTTGCTATTGGCGTCGGCCTGGGCTCATTGCTTTGCGAACGCATGTCCGGCCATCGCATCGAGCTCGGACTGGTGCCATTCGGGTCGATCGGCCTGAGCCTGTTCGCGATCGACCTGCACTTTGCACAACCTGTTGCCGCGCTTACGTCGGTCTCGAGCATCGGGGAATTCATCAGCCGGCCGGGCACGTTGCGGATACTCGCCGACGTATTGCTGCTCGGCGCATTCGGCGGCTTCTACAGCGTGCCTCTTTACGCCCTCATTCAGCAAAGATCGGAGCGCAGGCACCTTTCAAGGATCATCGCCGCAAACAACATCATCAACGCCATCTTCATGGTGATGGCTTCGCTCCTTTCGATTGCCGTGCTGGGTATGGGCTTCTCGATACCCGAGCTATTCATCGTCCTGGCACTGCTGAACGCGGCCGTCGCGATCTACATCTACAGGTTATTGCCGGAATTCATGATGCGCTTCCTCGCGTGGATCCTCGTCAACACGATCTACCGGGTGCGCCCGAGCGGTGCCGAGAATATTCCGGAAAAAGGTCCTGCCGTCGTAGTGTGCAACCATGTCAGCTACATGGACCCGATAATATTGCTGGCGTCGGTGCGCCGGCCGATGCGCTTTGTCATGTACTACAAGATCTTCCAGCTGCCGCTGTTGCGCTTCCTGTTCCAGCATGCCAAGGCGATCCCGATCGCTTCAGCGAAGGAAGACGAGCGACTGATGAATGCAGCGTTCGAAAAAGTGGACGCCGAGTTGGCAGCAGGAAATATCATCTGCATATTTCCGGAGGGTGGCATCACCAACGACGGAGAGATCCAGCGGTTCCGTCCGGGCATCGAGAAAGTCATTGCGCGCCGGCCCGTGCCGGTCGTACCCGTTGCACTGCAGAATCTCTGGGGCAGCTGGTTCAGCCGCAGCAAGGGTGACGGCGTTCGCAAGGTGCCCGGCCGGCTGTTTGCCAGGGTCCCGGTCATCATCGGCGAGCCCGTAGTGCCCGGCGATGTTACTGCCGCAAATCTCGAAATCCTCGTACGAACGCTGCGCGGTGACCGGCGCTAGTCTCCTGAGTCACTCGGGGACACTGGATACCGCCGTCGCGGCGGTTCCCCAGCGCGCCTCGGTCGTCATCCCGAGCCTGCCGCGCCACTCCCGGATCAATTCGTCCCGGTTACCGAAGAGGCCCGGGGTTTCGCCCGAGTCGAATCGCAATCGTGCCAGTGCGACGGAGCCGGCGCGAATGACCGGCAAGTGAATCTCATTGCCTGCCGATGTCTCCGAACTCACGACAATATTGCCGCCCTGCACGGACCGGGGACCGAAGATGGCGTCCAGCCAGATGAGGCCGTTCTTCGACGAACTCGCCCGATGGATCCAGCGAGCCGTGCGAAAATAGACACGTGACCCCACCGGATTGAAAGCCACGTCCTCTACGTCATGCGGGAGCCTGACAGACAGTGAACCAATGCGGCCCTCTTCGAGGTTGAATTGCTGAGCCACGTTGTCCTGGTCCACGAGCACGAGATGCGTGCCGCGTGGCGACGCTCGCAGCCATTTGATCGCGGCCGCTCCCTGCCAGCGCTGCTGCAGGCTCCAGGCGCCGGACACGTCCCGGGAGACGACGCTCAAAGCCCCGCTGCTGCTGCCAAGATAGAGGCTGTCGCTGTCGGCAAATGCGACGCCTTCGTGCGGCTCGCCGAGCGGAAACTCGACGATGGCCTCCCCGGTTCCGGTATCGAGCAACATGACCCGGGTCGCGTTCACGGCGGCGAGCATCCCTGCATCGGGTGAAAACTCAAGTGCCGTGATCGCGCCGCCCGGCATGTCGGCCATGTACGGCAGCGGCCTGCCGTCTCCGAGGTCCCACACGCGCAGCGTGTCGTCCGCTGCCGCACTTGCCGCGAGCCGTCCGTCGGCACTTATTTGCAGCAGGCGCACGCGCGTGTCGTGCCCGACGAAGCTAAGCTCCTCGGCCGCCGCGGCGAGCGACTCCGTGGAGACATCGGCGGGCAGGACATGGACGTGGCCGCCACTGTCGCCGATCACGAGGCTGGCGGCATCCGGGCTCGCTGCAACAACAGCATGCCCTGCGGCCGTCCATACCGCGTGGCGGGAATCTGCGTCTATGGCAACGGACGCGACCTCGGCCGGGACCCGCCACAACCGTGCAGCGTTCCGGGGTCCTCCGGTCAACAGCACGCGCTCGTCCGTGCTGAAGGCCAGCAGATGGTTCGTTTCACCGCCACCGCCCACGCCCAGGACCGGACCCACCGGCTGCCCGTCTTCGGTTCGGTACACCTGGTAACCGCTACGCGGTCGCCCGGCAACGACGCTGGAACCGGACGGCGAGAATGCAAGCCGCCAGTGTCCCTGGCTTCGCTCGTCGAGCATCGGCTGACCCGGCTGGTTTACGCGCCAGAGCGATGCGCCGGATTCGCCGTAGATCACGCCGAGCACATGGCCTCCGGCGTCCAGACCGATGTAGCTCGGCTGCAGCGGCAGATCGATCTGCGCGAGCATGTCGCCGCTCTGAAAGTCCCAGACGCGAACCGCCTGATCGAAATCTGCAACCGCAATGCGCCCGCCGCCCGAATCCAGTGCAACCAATGCAGGCGAGCCGGCAATATCGAGGCGACCCCGCACTGCACCGGTCTCCAGCGACCACAGTTCCAGTCTCGTGTCGGTGTCGCTGCGGCTCTCGGCAAAAAGATGCAGGCCGTCCGCGGTAAGCCGCGAGTTCGTACTCGCGCCCCCGACCTTCATCGACCGGACTCTGTCGCCCGTCGCGGTGTCCCAGACGTTCACCGTCTCCACGGTCGCCGTCACGAGGCGGCGTGCCCCGTTATCGAGCCCGACGATTTCTTCGTTTTGACTCAATGCAACAGCGCGAATCGGTTTGGCGAACGCAAGATCCCATACTCGCGCACTGTCACTCCGCAATGCACGGGCCACCGCGTATCTTCCCTCGGGACCAATCCAGATGCTGTCGGTGTCCCGCTCGGCCGGGTCCGGTATGTGCAGGCCACGCTGAAAGTCCTCCACCAGCCCCTGTGAATTCAGCGTGAGGTTCCAGCCGACGAGGTGTCCGGCGACCCCGAGTTCCTCGTCACGAATCGAGAGACTCCACGTGCCGTTCATCGGTTCGCCGATCAGGCCGCGCAGCTGACTCGAAGGAATACGGATATCCTCGCTCGTCGACGCACGCTCCGTGCCGGTCTCGATCTCCACCGCGCGGCCGGACGGGGCGATGATCTTGATGCGCAGATCCGTCAGGCGCGAATGACTGATATTGAGCGTCAGGCCTGCCCGGCTGACCGTGCCTTCTCGATCGACGACGACGCGACGCACCAGCGGAGAAACCTCGAGCGCCGTTATCGTCCATTCTCCGGACGGCTGCAGTCCTTGCGGCGTCAGAGACCATTGCCGGACCTTCGAGCCCCGGGTGGTTGTCAGCAATTTGTTTTCCGGATCGAAGATCACACCTGCCGCCTCGTCTGCAGGCAGGCTGGCTATCAGCATCGGATAGTCGTCCCCCACCAGCATCGCCGCTCGATGACGCCGCTGCGGCGTGGACAGGACCAGCGACTCGAGCGCAGCAAGCAACGCCGTATCGCGCTGTTCGCTGCGCGTTGCCGCCCGTGCCCGCCTGTCCCAGAAAGCAGCCCGCAGCTCATCCGGCAGGCGGCCGGGCCGGGGAAGGTCCGCGGCCAGCGTGGCGAGCGCCTCGACGACGTCGACATCGTCTGCCCGGGCAGAGCGCGACTGGAGGAAATTCCGGTAAAGGTTGTCTGCGGTGCCGCTATGGCCCGGAAAGGAACGCAGGTTGCGCCACGCCGTCTCCGCGGATTCGAGTTCGACAGCCTGCGATGTCAGCGTCCCGACGTAGACCAGCGGCAGCCACTGCGTATAGACAAAGGGAATCGCGACCACCAGGAGTAGGGCCGTCAGAGCCATGAGCGGCGCCTTGAGTCGCGTGGGCAGGTTCTCGTTGGCCCAGCGGGCGGTGAAGACCGACTCATAGACCCGGTTGCGGATCTTCAATTCGCCCTCGTCGTCAATGCTGAGCAAACCGATCGCGATGAGACGACGTTGCAGACGTGAGCCCAGGTCGGTCGCAACCGGCACACCTTTGCGAAGCCGGCCGTAAAGATTCAGCAGCGCCTCGCTCTGCTTGCCGTTCTGCGCAACCTGCCGGTGAATATGGCTGAGGTGCGGTTCGGTCCGCAGTGATGCCCGACCCAGAAAATGTTGCCTGACGAGTCGATCGACGTGCTCATCGATTTCATCGTCGATCTGCTCCCTCGATATCGCGCGCGCGAGCTTTTGCGTTAGATAGGGCTGGCCATTCGTCCAGTAATAAACGCGGTCCAACGCCTGCCGCGCCTGTTCCGCCGTCAGATTCAGTTCGGTTGCGAACAGGTCGAGATCGTGCCGCGAAAAGTCGTCGAGCGGGATCGACTGCGTCACGTTGAACGGTGACAGCTCGGGCTCATCGATCAGGCTTGCCGGGTCACACTCACCAAGCAACACGAAGGCCAGTCGCGCGAACTCCGGGTCCGTTGCCCGCCCGTTATGTGCCGAGCGGATGCTGGCCAGCAATTCGGTACCGATCGAGCGCTCGCCGACGCGCTGGACTTCGTCAACGAAGATTACGATTCGTTCCTGGACGAAGCGCAGCACGATCTCGTTGTAGAACTCGAGCAGCCGCTGACAGTTGCCGAGCACCGACTTGTCCTGCCACCACGACTGCAGGTCGAATCGAATGCGCAGCTGCCGCAGGATCCGATAGGCGACGCTGTAATACCAACGACCTGCATCCGTACCGGCATCGCGCTCTCCGATCTGGCCGAGGTCGAGCACGGCAACGTTGAATCCCTTGGCTTCGAGTCGCGCAGCGGTAGCTGCAATCAGGCTGGATTTACCGCTGCGGCAGGGTGCGATCACGTGGGCGTAACGTCCCGCGAGGATGGCGTCGTACAGCAGGTCGTCAGCACCGCGGCGCACATAACCGGCGCGCAGGGCATGCAGCGGCTGGCCGACGCTGAAGAACTCGCCAGCCGATTCCGCGCGCAATCGCTCCTTGCCCGGTTTGTGCCCGTCCGACTTTGTGGTCACCCTGGATCCCGTTTTGCCGTACTGGGGTATTCTCTGCCATTCCCGCCACAACCCACAACCATGATGCTCGAGTCCCGGCTGCTAAAAAAGGACCTGTTCGGGGAAGTTCGGCTCGAATCCGACGGCTGCGGTCGTCGTATCGTGCGCGACGCGTCGCGGGCCGCGCTGCCGCTACGCTGGCTCGCGAACAGCCTGATGCGCCGCGAGGCGCGCGTGCTCGCGGCGCTGGAGGGGCTCGACGGCGTGCCCGGGCTCATCCGCGCGGAGCGCAACAGGCTGGAGCGGGAATACCTGGAGGGTGCGCCGATGCATCATGCGAAACCTCGCGATCCCAGCTACTTCAGGCACGCAATGCAGCTGTTGCGCCAGCTGCACGCCCGCGGTGTCGTGCACAACGATCTTGCCAAGGAACCCAACATCCTGGTCGCCCGGGGCGGACAGCCCGCCTTCGTCGATTTCCAGCTGGCCTGGCACGCGCCCGGCCGCGGCAGGCTGTTTTGCGCGCTCGCCTACGACGACCTGCGACACCTGCTGAAACACAAGCGCAGCTACTGCCCGGACTGTCTGACGCATCGGGAACGGCAAATCCTCGCAAGGCCGTCGTTACCGTCACGCCTGTGGATGCGGACCGTCAAGCCGCCTTATCTGTTCCTGACACGCAGGGTGCTGGGATGGGCCGACCGCGAGGGCGCCTCCGATCGCGGCGAACGCCGATGATCCCGGCAGCGGTTTGGGTATACTCGCGCTTTCTGAATCAAGCGGCTACATGCAGATGAGCTATTGCCACCGCCACAATCTCGTCGACCCGGGCAGCGCCGATGCCGAGCGCCCCTTCGGCATCCGCGTAACATTGCCGGCTAGCGACACGTTCCGGACAGTGATCGGCGACGATTGGGAGCGGCTGCACTGGTATGCAACCGAGTCCGAGAGAGACAAGGCGTTCGACGCCATGGCCCGGCGACACGGCTACTACCGCAAGACCGATGCTCCGGCCCAGGTTCTCGAGAAAATCGATCGTTGATCCGGCCGCTACGGCGGCGGCGCCCCGATGACCAGGTAGAAATTCGTCAGGCCACCCTGGCCGACGCCCACCGCGAAGAACATCGGCCCGACGTAGCTGTCGACGCCCACGAACAGGCTGCCGTTCAGCAACGCGGAACCAAGCGACATGTCGGTTCGGCGTTCCCAGACATTGCCGGCTTCGAGCGATGCGCCGAAATAGATCGGGGCATCAAAGAGCCCGCCGGGCGAGTCGCCTATGCGGCGGTAGTACAGCAACTTCGCTACCGCCGCATGCGGGCCACTGATAGCGCCGCGCTCGTACCCCGACAGGCGCTGAAATCCGCCGAGCCGGAACAGGTCCTGAACTGCGCCATCGAAGCTCAGAGTGGTCTGGAAATCCAGGCCAATGCCGACGGTCGACTTGCCGCGGGATCGCACTGCCTCCACGGACATGTCGATAATGTCAGAGCGGTTATCGCTGCCCAGTTCCTCGAGTGACTGCCGCCACTCGAGATCGGCGCGCAGGCCGTTGGTCGGAAACCACGGCTTGTCGAGGGTATCGAATCTCAGCAGGGCACGCAGACCACCCGTCTCGAAGTCCGGATTCGGTACGGCAGGGTCGCCGATAATTACCCGCGACTCGCCGCCACCGCGGAATGCGCCCAGCCGCAACTCACCGAAATTGCCGATCTCGGTACCGACGTCGAAACCACCGGTAAGTTCGGTCACGCGCAATCGCGCAACGATGTCCTGGTCCGTGAATGCATTGAAGTTCGACTGGTCCAAATCGATGTACGGCGCCGCGAACAGACGGGAGTCGGAACGCAGCGGCTGGTAGAACTCGGTCAGCAATTGCGGCTCGGTTCCGAGGCGCAGGTCGACTCGCCACTCCCCACCATAACGGTTGACAGCAGGCCGCGTCAGTCGCGCCCGCAGATCGAAATTCGTCGCGCCCTCGAAGTCGTCCTCGAGCGTGAAACCGAAATTCAGGAAACTCGGGCCCCAGGTCTTCGCGCGCGCGTCGAAAACGACGCCGGTCTTGCCGTCCTCCTCGACGAGGCGGTAATTGACCTTCTCGAACACATCCAGTGCATGCAGCTGGGCCGCCTCCGCCGAGAGTACCGTTGCATCAATGGGATCCCCTGCGACCACACCCAGCCGGGATTCGAAAACCTGCGCGGACAGCCGGCTGTCGTGTTGCACACGAACGAAGGCCAGACGCCCGTCGCGGGGCTTGCGCTGCTCGCGCCGCCGCTGCCATGCGCTGAAGCCGTCGTCGTCAATTGCCAGCCTCGCGAGCCGCGGCTCCTGCTCCCGGGTCGCCGTCGCGCCCGGCTCGATCGCTTCCAGGATATCGCCGAAATTCGCCGAACCGAAGGTGCCGAGCTGTGGCCTGATCAGCACGTCGCCATCCCCGAGCTTCTCGATCTGCCGCAGGGTTTCCTTGCGGATGAGTATCGTCAGCATCTGTTCGGACACCGTAATCGCCGACTGCAGCTCGTCCAGCGTGTAGAGGGGAAATTCGACGTCCACGGCGATGACCACGTCGACGCCCATGTCGCGCACGATATCGACAGGCAGGTTGCCGACGAGGCCACCGTCCACCAGCAGGTGGCCATCGACGCTTACCGGCGCGAGCACGCCCGGCACGGACATGCTGGCGCGAATTGCAAGCGCGAGATCGCCACTGTGCATGACGTGCATCTCACCCGTCTCGATATCGGATGCGATGGCGCGAAACGGGATGGGCAGATCGTCGAAATCGGTGACCTGCGATACCGGTAGCGTCAGGTTGCGCAGTATGAGATCGAGCTTCTGGCCCTGGACTACGCCGAGCGGCAACTTCAGCCGGCCGCGCTCGAGCCCGATATCCAGGTTAACCGGAAAGTCCCTGGCGTCCTGCTTGCGGCGAAATCTCAGATCGCTGCGCGCGGGTTCGTCGGACATCGCATCCGCCCAATCCATTTCCGTGACCAGTGTCTCGAGGTCGTCAACGCTCATGCCGGACGCATACAGGCCTCCGACGATCGCGCCCATGCTGGTACCCGCGATTGCGTCGACCGGGATACGCATGCGTTCGAGTTCGCGCAGCACGCCGATGTGCGCGGCTCCGCGCGCGCCACCACCGCCCAGCACCAGTCCTACTCGAAGCCGGTCGGATGACGTAACATCATCTGCGTGTTGTTCATCCCCGGCATCCGCCGTCGTCGCTAGCGACAGAGCGGTACACAGGATTGCCAAATGCCGTAACGGCATCAATTGATTCATCGACTGAGACTCTCGTTGTTCGTTCCGATTCAACTGGTGGTGATTATAATGCTCGCGGAGTCCGGCGCCGTGCCTGTCACTGTCGCGAACGACGCGGTCAGCGAGATCGTGGTCACGGGCCAACGGCGCGAGCAATCCGCATTAGCCCATTCGGGCAATATCGGGCTGCTCGACGGCGCGCTCATTGACAGTGTCCTTCACCGGCACGTTCACCAGCTCATGACCCGCGTTGCCGGCGTCTGCGTCAGCCGCGGCAGCGGCCAGGAACACCTGACGGCCATCCGCTCGCCTGTGCTGACCGGCCCCGGTTCCTGCGGCGCTTTCCTGTTCCTCGAGAACGGCGTCCCGATCCGGCCTGCCGGATTCTGCAACGTCAATCAACTGTTCGAGATCGATACCGAGCAGGAGACTGCGGGTTTCATCGTCGGCGAAGACGCATACCGCGACCCGGCAGTGAACCGCAGCAACCCCAACCCGGAGGCGTTCCGGGAGGCATCGAATCCGCGGCTCTACGGCATCTGGTCAAGACCGGTATCGCGCTACACCGTAGACGTCCGGCCGTTCCTGCGCCGCACGGACATGTGATTCCTGCAGCATTTTCTTCCCGGCCAGCCGCTCGAGGGAAACAACCACGTCAGCGCGGGTTTTGTAAGAGCGGTGACAGTCGAGGCGGATCGACATACGAGTGTCGCGGGCATCGACGTCGAATGGAGCGATGTAGCGCTGGCGGAGACCCAGTTCGGCCCGGCTCAATAATCTCGCCGACACGGAAGTAGCCGATCGCGCCGACTATGCCTTCGGCGACTTTCGCTACTTTCCCGGACGAGGGCGCGAGTTGTTTGTCGAGTTCCGCTTCCTGCTCGACTGAATTTCGGCAAATCCCTTGGGACTGGCGGGCAAATCCCTCATAATATGCGCCCCACCGCTTCCCGAGCGGCCCGAAAAAACCAGAACAAGCGGAGCGAACTATGGCTGACGCAGCACCGACACCGCCGGAAGGTGGTGCCACGATCACCATCGAGAACGGCAAACTTCAGGTCCCCGACAATCCAATCGTGCCCTTCATCGAGGGTGACGGAACAGGCCCCGATATCTGGCGCTCGACCGTGCGCGTTCTGGACGCGGCCGTCGACAAGGCCTACGGCGGTAAACGCAAGATTCACTGGATGGAGATCTACGCGGGACAGAAGTCGTTCGATCTGTTTGGCAGCTGGTTGCCGGACGAGACGGTCACCGCCTGTCGTGAATATCTCGTGTCCATCAAGGGGCCGCTGACGACGCCGATCGGCGGCGGAATCCGCTCCCTCAACGTAGCCCTGCGACAGTTACTGGATTTGTACGTCTGCCTGCGTCCCGTGCGCTGGTTCACCGGCGTGCCGTCTCCCGTGCGCGATCCGGCGAGCGTGGACATGGTGATCTTCCGGGAGAACACGGAAGACATATACGCGGGCATCGAATTCGAGCGCGGCTCGGATGCGAACGCGAAGTTCCTCGGTCTGTTCAAGGAGAATTTCCCGGCGGAGTACCAGAAAATCCGCTTCCCGGAGAGTTGCGGTGTCGGCCTGAAGCCGGTGTCGCAGGAAGGCACCGAACGCCTCGTCCGCGCGGCGCTCGAGTACTGCATCGCGAATGGCCGCAAGAGCCTGACCTTCGTGCACAAAGGCAACATCATGAAGTTCACGGAGGGCGCGTTCCGTAACTGGGGTTACGAGCTTGCCGAGAGAGAATACGCAGACCACACGTATACCTGGGACCAGTGGGATCGCACCATGGTCGAGAAGGGGCAGGATACCGCAAATGCCGAACAGGAGGCTGCGCTTGCGGCCGGCAAGGTCCTTGTGAAGGACGCGATCGCCGATATCACGTTGCAGCAGGTCCTTACCCGGCCGAAAGAATTCGACGTCATCGCAACGATGAACCTTAACGGTGACTACCTGTCCGATGCGCTCGCGGCGCAGGTGGGCGGCATCGGCATCGCACCCGGCGGCAACATCAACTACACGACCGGTCACGCCGTATTCGAGGCGACGCACGGCACGGCACCGAAGTACGCGAACAAAGATGTCGTGAACCCCGGTTCCCTGATCCTGTCGGGCGAGATGATGCTGCGCTACATGGGGTGGATGGAAGCGGCCGATATCCTGCTGGAGACCATGGATGCAACCATCGGCAAAAAGACGGTTACGTACGACTTCGCGCGCTTGATGGAAGGCGCGACGAAGGTCAAGTGCAGTGAATTCGGCGACGCCCTGATCTCGAACATGTAAGTCGCCCGGGATGGATGAGGAGGCGCATTCGCCCGCCGCGGAGTCTGCTATAGCGCAACAACTCGTCGACGCGTTCCTGCGCTACAACGCGGACTTCCGTGAGCTGACGCAACGTGCAGCGCGTTGTTTCGAGGAGCGCGACTGGCAGCAGGGGCGCGCGAACGCCGTCGCGCGCATCAAGCTCTACGACAGGGCCGTCAATCGCGCGCTCGGCGAGCTGGGCTCCACTGTTGATGCATCGGAGACCGGCAAAGCGTCCTGGATCGCCATCAAGGAGCGGTATTCTGCCCTCATTCGCGAGTACCCGGACAACGCGTTTTTCAAGACCTTTTTCAGCTCGATCTCGCGGCGCCTGTTCAACACGGTGGGCGTCGACCCTGCACTGGAGTTCATCGCGGCCGACGTGCTCCTCGACGAGAAGCCGCTCGACGAAAAGGACGTCCGAACCTATTCGAACCGCGGTGCGTTGCGATACGTAATCGACCAGGTACTCTCGGACTTCAGCTTTGGCGTACCGTACAGGGACCGCGAGCGGACGATCCGCTTCGTGACCGCCGAGATCGAGGCCTACTGCAAACAAGAACACGTACAGCAGGATCTCGAGATCGTCGAGCTCCTGGCACCGGTCTTCTACCGCGCAACGCGCGCCTTCATCGTCGGACGCATCGGCGGAGACGACTGGGTGTCTCCACTGGTCATCGCATTGCGCAATTCCGGCGACGGTATCGTCGCCGACGCGGTGATACTCTCGGTCAACGACGTGAGTATGCTGTTCGGCTTCGCCCGCTCGTACTTTCACGTCGATCTCGAACACGTCGGCGCGACCGTAGGATTTCTGCAGCGACTCATGCCGCGCAAACCGATGGACGAGATCTACACGGTACTCGGGCGCGCCAAGCAGGGTAAGACCGAGCGCTATCGGCTGCTCTTCGAGCACCTGCGCGAGTCGCACGACCTGTTCGTGAGAGCACAGGGCGTCAAGGGCATGGTCATGGAAGTCTTCACGCTGCCTTCCTATGACGTCGTTTTCAAGGTCATACGCGACCGCTTCGACTATCCGAAGACCGGCAGCCGCGACGACGTCATGGAAAAATACAAACTCGTGTTCATGCGCGACCGTGCCGGGCGCCTGGTCGATGCCCAGGAGTTCAGGCAGCTGCGCTTTCCGCGGCAGCGCTTCGATACCGAGCTGCTACGCGACCTGCTGGACGAGTGCGGATCGACTTGCCGGGTAGAAGCAGACGACGTCGTCGTAGAGCATGCCTACATCGAGCGCCGCATGATACCGCTGAACCTGTACCTCGAAACCGCCACCGATGACCAGGCTGAAGCTGCCGCGATCGAATACGGCCAGGCGATCAAGGACCTCGCACTCAGCAATATCTTCGCCGGTGACCTGCTTCTCAAGAATTTTGGCGTCTCGCGCCACGGGCGCGTTATTTTCTACGACTACGACGAATTGTGCCTCGTAACCGACTGTAATTTCCGGCGCATGCCCGAGCCGCGCGACGACATCGACGAGATGCGGCCCGGCGCATGGTTCTACGTGGGGCCACACGACATCTTCCCGGAACAATTCATCGAATTCCTCGGCTTCAAGGCGCATGCGAAGCAGGCCTTCCTCGAGCACCACAGCGACCTGCTGACGCCCGAGTACTGGACCAATCTGAAGCACAGGCACGAGGCCGGCGAGACGTTCGAGGTGCTGCCCTACAGCGTCCGCGACCGCACCGAACATCGTGGCTACACCATCGTTCCCAAGCCACGCGGCTAACCGGGCGCCGCGCACCCGATCGGAATCCGGCGGCCGTCAGCGCAAGCGGGCAGCTATGCCGCCCAGCGTTTCGGCGAGTTCGGACCGGCGTCTGGCGATGGTCGCGCTGCCGGTGTCCTCGCCCAGTGCTGCAGCGAGTTGCTCCAGCGCGCGGGCGAGCCCCCGGTCGCGGGTCCCGGCTTCAAGCTGTTCCTCCGCGCGGTCCAGGGCCTGTGACAGATTGATCATGGAATCCTTGTCCAACGCATCATCGCGCGCCAGCTGGTCGAGATAGGCGCGCGCCACCACCGGCTCCGCCGGCCACGTGACGCGATTTTGCTGTTGCGGGTTGAAGACCTCGCCCTGATTCGCCAGGGCGGCAGCCGCAATCTCGTTCGCCGACAGGTGCTCGCTCGGCAGCAACGCCAGCACGTCCAGCCCGCGCACGATCTCCGTACCGTAGATGCGGCCGCCGTACCAGTAAGCTGACCAGAAACCGCCCACGATCATGTCCTCGGCGTCGATCGGGCCGCGATCGAAAAAGGCGATCTCGACCGGCATGGCCGAATCGCTGAAGTCGATCACCGAGATGCCGCCCTGGTACCAGGCCTGCACGAAAATGTCGCGGCCGGGCACGGGGATGATCGAGCCGTTGTGCGCAACACAGTTTTCCTGATCCACCTGCGGGGCCGGCATCTTGAAGTACCCCCGGAACCGGAGCTTGCCGTCCACGATGTCGTAAATAGCGTCGGCGCCCCAGGTCAGCGGGTCGTAGGCACGGCAGCGCGGCCGGCCGCCGCCGCCCCACTCGTCGGTGAAGAGAACCTTGGTGCCGTCATTGTTGAATGTTGCCGAATGCCAGTAGGCAAAGCCCGGGTCCACAACGGCGTCGATACGCTGCGGCTTTCGCGGGTCGGAGATATCGAAGATGATCCCGTTGCCGGAACATGCGCCTGCGGCAAGTCCGCGCTCGGGAAACACCGTGATATCGTGGCACTGGTCGGTCTGATACGTCTCCTGCGTGTCCTCGCCATGGTCACCGCCCCGCCAGAGCCCGGCGAGAACGCCCGTTTCCGGATCGGCGAACACGGCAGGGCTGTCGACGATGCGGGCATCCGCCGGACGATCGACCGGGATCTCGATGACGTCGATACGGAACAGCGCCGTCCTGTCGTCACCGGGCAGTTCGTCGATGCAGCTTGCCATCTCCTCTTCGTCGCGAACCGGTGCCGTGCCCGAGTTGTAGACGATGATCTTGCCGTCCTCGCCGGGGCCCGCCACCACCGAATGCGTATGCGAGCCGCGGCAGGTCTGAACCGCGCCAACCTGAACGGGGCGGGAAAGGTCACTGATATCGAAAATGCGAATGCCACGGAAACGCTCCGGGCTGACATCCTCGCTCACCCCCTCGAGGCCGCAATCGACCCGACCGCGAATCTGCTCCACGGACATGATCAGCAGGTCGCCGACGATGGAGACGTCACCCTGTCCGCCCGGGCAAACCACGGAGCTGGCGAGAACGGGTACTCCGTTCTCCTGCAAACGGTAGATATTGAAACCGTGGTAACTGCCAGCCACCAGCACGTCCCCTGCAAACGCCATATCGGTATTCGCGAAGCTGAGCAACGGAAAGCGCTCGGTCTCATCGTCCTCCTCGTCGGCTTCTGCCTTGGCCTCGATATCACCCTCGTGATCGCTGTCGTCGGCCTGCAGGCGCGTCGGCGGCAGACCGGCGGGATTGTCCGGATCGAAAAAGCCAGCGCTCTTCGGCAGAGATGCAAGCAGTGCCAGGTTCGATATCGCCTGGCCAGCGTCGTCGAACCCGGCCGCCAGCCCGGCGCGCGGGTCATCGGACAGGCCGACCAGCAGCGCATTCATCTTTTCGATCTCCGCTGTCTGATCGTTGGTAACGTCAGTGGTGAACTCGAACAGAGTCGGGTCGTAGGCCGATCCGGGTTGTTTGAGCAGTTCCTCGACCATCGTGATCGCGCCCTCGTGGTGCGTGATCATCAGCTCGAGGAACAGGCGGTCGAAATCGGGGCCCGTCGAGGCTGCGAGCTCGGCCATCTGCTCAGGCGTGGCCATGCCTGCCATCTTGTGCGAGGTATGCATGGCGTCGTGGGCGGTCGGCTCGGGCACGTGCTCGCCGCGTTCGCGCAGCCACTGCTGCATGAATTCGATCTCATCTCCCTGCGACGCATCGATCCGCCCGGCCACCTCGATCAGCTCGGGACGGTTCGTGCGATCCGCGACCAATGCCGCCATCTCGATCGCCTGGTGGTGATGCGGAATCATGTCCTGCATGAAACGCGCATCGGCGGGCGAGTAGCTCGTATTGGCGATTTCGATCGCCTCGTCGGCGCCGAGCTCGCGGGGCGCTTCGCCCGGCGCGCCCGGCTGGATTATGGGCGCCTGGGCCATGCCGACGGCCGCCCACCACGGCAGGATGAGCACGATAAATATGGAAATCCAGGGGTCGGACCGCGGTAAGTTGTTGGTCATGAAACAAATAATGCCTGAAATCGATCAAAAATTGGCCTTAATCTGGGCACTTGGCAGCCAAAATCGAGCAGTTTCGCCTCAGCGATCGAAGCGTCGAAGGTAGTGGCCAGTTTCGACCTGAAAATGGCCTGATTAGGCTCAGGATATTGCCGAAAAATAACTAAAAGAGCTTGATAGTCATGTACTTATGTTGGTCCGACCCAGAGCGCGGAGCGAGTTGCTGTACGCTTCCAGCGAGCGCAATTCGTCGGCGGTACGGTTGCCGTCCCAGCCGAATTCCGCCTCTGCGAGTTCGGCAATCCTGGCGTAGTGGGGCCGTCCCTGGTCGGCATCGAGGCCGATCATCATCCGGCGGTAGACGATATCGATCAGCGTTCTCGGTAGCTCCTCGCCGATCACGAATGCAATTTCCGCTTCGGGCAGCATCGCCGCTTCGTCGATGCAGCCGGCAAGTTCGGGCCGCTCTTTTGCGACCGCCGCGATCCCGGCGGCTCGCCCGCCGTAAATTTGCAGCAGCCGGTCGATTCCGTCCCCGGACAACGCCGGCATTGCAGCCAGCGCCTCGCGCGCCTGCTCGAGCCCCCACCCTCCCGGCAGCACGGTGTCATGCGTGCGACACTCCGGCAACCGCCGGCCAAGCGCCTTGCCGATCTTGTCGACGGTCTGCTCCGCGAGGTTGCGGTACGTTGTGAGTTTGCCGCCGACGATAGAGAACAGACCGCGCACGACACGTCTATGCGATTTTATGATGTGCTTGCGGGTAATTGCGGATTCCGGACCATGCATGCGCTGCGGCAGCGGCCGGATCCCCGCATAGGCATAATGCACGTCGTCGACGGTAAGGGCGGCATCCGGAAACACGCGATTGGTCTCGGCAAGCAGGTAGTCCACTTCCGCGGCACTCGCGCGGACCTCCGCCGGATCCTCGTCATATCGTATGTCGGTGGTTCCGATCAGGAACAGCCCGTTCCACGGCAGTATGAAGAATGGCCGGCCGTCCGACTCGGCTTCGACATAGAAGGCTTCCCGCGGTGCTCCCTCGAATCGGCTGACAACGATATGGCTGCCTTTGGTGCCGCCGATCAGCGATGGAAACCGCTCACCCGTCACTTCGAGCACCGAGTCCACCCAAGGGCCGGCCGCGTTGACCACCATCTTTGGTTCGAACCGTGCCTGCTTCCCGGTCAACGTGTCTTGACAGGTCAGCGAGGCTACCCTGCCGCCGCGAATGCCGATGCCCGTTACTTCCGAGTACGTCAATATCTCGGCGCCCGCAGCGCGCGCTGCGAGCACGTTTTCGAGCACGAGGCGTTCGGCGTAGGTCACCTGTGCATCGTAATAGCAGGCAGCGCCACGCAGGCTGTCCTGCAGCAGTCCGGGTTCCCGGGTCCGAATTTCGTCGCGCCCCAGCATTTTGTGACGCGGCAATGGCTTGTTCCAGGCGAGCAGGTCGTAGCCAATGAGGCCGAGGCGAATCAGCAACGGACCACGCCTCGCGCCGTCGAAGATCGGAATACAAATACGCAAGGGCTTGACGAGATGGCTGGCGATCCGGCGCAAGTAACGGCGTTCATGCAGCGACTCGTACACCAGTGATATCTCGCCGTATTCGAGATACCGCAGGCCGCCGTGAATCAGGCGGCTGGACGCCCAGGACGTGCCGTTACACAGATCGCCTTTATCGAAAAGGACCACGGACAGGCCGCGCAGCGCGGCATCGCGTGCGATCCCGGCGCCGTTTATGCCGGCGCCGATAACCGCAACATCGCAGGTCCGCGACTGGGCGGTCATCAGGGGCGGGTTTGTCCGCTGCCGCGGACCACGTATTTGTAACTCGTCAGCTGCTCCGCGCCGACAGGACCGCGCGCGTGGATGCGGCCGGTGGCAATGCCGATCTCGGCACCCATTCCGAACTCCCCGCCATCCGCGAATTGCGTCGAGGCGTTCTGCAACAGGATGGCGCTGTCGACATTGCGAAAGAATTTCATAGCCGCGTCATCGTCGTTCGTAACGATGCATTCGGTGTGTCCGGAACCGTATTCCGCGATGTGCCGGATCGCGGCATCGATGTCGTCGACTACACATACCGACAAGATCGCATCGAGGTATTCGGTGCCCCAGTCGTCGTCGCTCGCCCTATTCGCTTCCGGGAATAAATCGACGACGTCGCGATCGCCCCGGATTTCGCAGCCTGCATCCGTGAGCGCAGTAAGGACGCCCGGCAACAGCCTCGCGGCAGCCGCGCGATCCACCAGCAGCGTTTCGGCGGCGCCGCAAATGCCGGTACGCCGCATCTTCGCGTTTACTGCGATCTCGACCGCCATGGCGGCATCGGCCGCCTCGTGCAGATAGACATGGCAGATACCCTCCAGGTGGCCGATCACCGGCACGCGCGCCTCTTCCTGTACGCGACGAATGAGGTTCTTGCCGCCGCGCGGCACCACCACGTCGACCCACTGCGACATCGACGACAGCAGGTAACCGACCGCGGCGCGATCGGTCGTCGGCACCATCTGCACGCAGCCGGCAGGCAGGCCGGACTTCTCGAGCCCGGTGACGAGACAGGCATGAATGGCGCGGCTGGAGTGGAAGCTCTCCGACCCGCCCCGCAGGATCACCGCGTTGCCCGACTTCACGCAAAGCCCGGCCGCGTCGGCGGTCACGTTCGGCCGGCTCTCGTAAACGATCCCGATGACCCCGAGGGGCACCGCGACCCGCCGGATCATCAGACCGTTTGGCCGCCGCCACTCTGCCAGGACACGGCCCAGCGGATCCGGCAGCGCGGCGATCGCATCGAGCCCGGCCGCCATGGCCTCGATACGGCTTTCGTCGAGCATGAGGCGATCCAGCATTGCCGCACTGAGTCCTCGCTCGCGCGCGTCGTGCATGTCCCTCGCGTTCGCCTCGAGTATCTGTGCGTGGCGCGATCGCATTTCCGCCGCCGCGGCCTGCAATGCCGAATTACGAGCATCGCCGCTCGACGTCGCCAACACACGTGCGGCATCGCGGGCCTGGCGGCCAAGCCCGACCATAAGCTGTGGAATCGAATCAGGCATCGCGGTTTCCGTCGTCACGATCAAAAATCACCAGTTCGTCACGGTGCACCATCACGGCGCGGCCACGGTAGCCAAGCACGGCCTCGATACTTTCCGACTGGCGGCCGGCGAGCTGCGTCGCCTCATTGAAGGAATATTCCGCGAGTCCGCGACCCAGTTCCCGGCCGTGCGAGTCCACGAGCGTCACGACGTCGCCGCGACGAAAATTGCCGAGCACCTCGACCACGCCAACCGGTAGCAGACTCTTGCCATTGCGCAGCGCCTGCGATGCACCGTCGTCCAACCTTATCTCGCCACGAACCTCGAGAACACCGGCAAGCCACTGCTTGCGCGCCGCAGCGGGCGTCCCTGGCGCTCGGAACAGCGTATGTCGCGCCCCCGCGGCAAGCTTACTGAGCGGCCGCTGCACGGCACCGCTGGTAATGATCGTCGCACAACCTGCGTGCGTGGCGATGCGCGCCGCCTGCACCTTGGTCGCCATGCCGCCGCTGCCGATGTCCGAGCGGGTCTCTCCCGCCATGCGTTGCATCTCGTCGGTGATCGTCGCCACGAGCGGAATGTGCTCGGCCTCGGGGTCTGCCACCGGGTCCGCCGTGTAAAACCCGTCCACGTCCGACAACAGTATCAACGCGTCGGCCATGACCAGCTGCGCGACCCGGGCTGCCAGCCTGTCATTATCCCCATACCGGATCTCTTCCGTGGCGACGGTGTCGTTTTCGTTGATTACGGGCACGACGCGCCGTTCGATCAGGCGTCCCAGCGTGCCGCGCGCGTTGAGGAAACGGCGGCGGTTCTCCGTATCCTCGGGCGTCAGCAGCACCTGCGCGGTTGTGATGTCGTAGTGCGCCAGGGCTTCCTGGTACGCGTGCGCCAGCTGTACCTGCCCTGCCGCAGCCGCGGCCTGCAGGTCCTCGAGCCTGGCGCGGCGCATGTTGATTCCGAGCACCGTGCTGCCGATGGCGATCGCGCCCGACGACACGACCAGCACCTCGTGATCACGGTTGTGCAGGTCCGCAATATCCTCGGCAAGACCCGCAAGCCATTGCCTGTCGACCCGGCCGTCCGCGCCGATCAGTAGCGATGAACCGACCTTGACGACGACACGGCGGAACTTATCGACGGCGAATTCGCTCATCGCGTCAGCCGGACAGACGATGATTCCGGTCGTAGGAAGACAGCGTTACTTCACCCCTCGACACCGCGACACTGCCGCTGCGCGCGACGGCCGACAGTTTCCCGACGTCGGCAGCCTCGTCGACGAACTCGTCGACCTCGGCTATTCGTCCCGTGAGCTGCAGCGTGTAGCTCGCCGGGTCGTCGTCCAGCACCTCGGCGCCGAATTTCTTCGCCAGTTCGACGGCGCGATCGAGTCCGCCGGTCGCGAGTTTGAGCTTGATGATCGCGAGCTCGCGTTCGAAATGTTCGCCGAGCGTCATGTCGTGAATGTTGACCACGTCGACGAGCTTCGCGAGCTGCGCGTTCAGCTGCGCAATCGCCGCGTCGGAGCCGGACACGACGAGTGTCACGCGGGATACGGTGGCGTCGTTGGTTGGCGCCACGTTCAGGGACTCGATGTTGTAGCCCCGGCTCGAGAACATGCCGGTCATGCGCGTCAGGGCACCGACCTCGTTCTCCAACAGTACGGATATCGCGTGTCGCATCGCCTTGTAGTCCCCGTAGAAAAAGAATCGTTTGTAACTACATTGCCCACCGGGACAAGCACACGGCGGCGCAATACACCGAGTATTGCAATGCAATAAAAATTAGTAAACACTCGATGCGAACCGGTACTTCATAGAGCGACGGCAAAACGGTGAGCGAACAGGCCAGCGCAGAGCGCACGAGCAGTCATCCCCTGGCAGGCAAAATCATGAGCGGCGCGGACATCGTGGTGCAGGTGCTGGCAGATGAAGGCGTCGACACGATCTTCGGTTACAGCGGTGGCGCGATCCTGCCGACCTACGACGCAGTATTTCGCTACAACAAGCTGCATGGCGGTGATGGCGGCCGCTCACCGATGCCGCTGATCGTTCCGGCGAATGAACAGGGCGCGGGATTCATGGCCTCCGGTTATGCCCGGGCCAGCGGCAAGGTCGGCGTAGTGATGGTGACATCCGGTCCCGGGGCTACCAACACGGTAACGCCGGTGCGCGACTGCATGGCGGACTCCGTGCCCGTCGTCGTCATCTGCGGCCAGGTCCCGAGAAGCGCGGTTGGCACGGATGCATTCCAGGAGGCGCCCGTGTCGGCAATCATGGGCGCAGTCGCCAAACACGTATTCCTCGTCACCGACCCGGAACGCCTCGAAGCGACGATCCGTAGCGCCTTCGAGCTGGCGCGCACCGGGCGCCCCGGACCCGTTGTCGTCGACATACCGAAGGACGTCCAGAACTGGCAGGGCGCATTCATGGGCAGCGGCGCGCTGCCGCTGCCCGGTTACCGCAGGCGATTGCGGGCCGTGACGGAAAACCGGCTGACGGACGAGTCCTGCGAACGCTTTTACGAGATGCTTGCCGAGTCGGAGCGGCCGCTGATCTACGCGGGCGGCGGAGTGATCAACGCCAATGCGGCGAAGTCCATGCGGCGTCTCGCGTCGGAATACGGGATCCCGGTGACCACGACCCTGATGGCGCTCGGCGCCAGCGATACCCGGCATCCGCTCGCATTGCACATGCTCGGCATGCACGGACTCGCCTCTGCCAACTACGCGGTCGAAGATTGTGATTTCCTGATCGCCGTGGGGGCCCGCTTTGACGATCGCGTAGCGGGCGACCCGGGCCGGTTTGCGCCGAGTGCGAAGAGAATCGCCCACTTCGACGTCGACAGCGCCGAGATCGGCAAGGTAAAGCGGGTCGACTGGCATCATGTCGGCATCCTCGAACGGGACCTGACGGAATTGCTGGATTACGGCCGCCGCATCGGCTTCGGCAAGGACTTCGGCGTCTGGCATGAGGAGATCGCTCACCTCAAGAAACAGCACTGCCTGAACTACGATCGCGACAGCGAACTGATACAGCCGTACGCGGTGATCGAGGAGATCAACAAGCACGCCAAGGGCGAGGCAATCATTTCGACCGGAGTCGGCCAGCACCAGATGTGGGCAGCGCAATACTTCGATTACCGCGAGCCGCGGCTATGGCTGACCTCCGGCAGCATGGGCACGATGGGTTTCGGCCTGCCCGCCGCCATAGGCGCGCAGTTCGCCCAGCCGGATCGCGTCGTTATCGACATCGACGGCGACGGCAGCATGCGTATGAACCTTGGCGAACTCGAGACTGCAACAACATACAAGCTGCCGATAAAGGTCGTCGTGCTCAACAACTACGGCGACGGCATGGTGCGCCAGTGGCAGAAGCTCTATTACGACAACCGGCTGGCCGCCAGCGACAAGTCCCTCCACAGCAAGGATTTCGTCAAGGCCGCCGAGGCAGATGGCTTCGGGTACGCGAAGAAACTCGACAGCAAGCAGGATATCGAGGCGGTCGTTGCCGAATTCATGAATTTCCCCGGTCCCGCCTTCCTGGAGGTCATCATCGATCCCGAAGCAGGGGTTTACCCGATGGTCGGACCCGGTATGTCTTATGACAAGATGATCACGGGAGAATTCATAAAGAGCCGCAGCAAGCCGGAGGGCGAACAGCCCGGTCCCAGCGAGATGTTCTGATTGCGGTGTCAGAGCGCCGTGGGCGCCCTGGCGGCGGCCCCTGATACGTAGATTCCGGCATAAAACAGGCCGCTGACGCTTGCTAGCCTGAGCAATCAGGCTTGGCATCCATCCATGGCTACCCAGACCAACAAGACCCGCACGATCACGGGCTATGTTGCGGACCTTCTCGAGCATCCGCGCTGGGTCTTCGAACGCGAGGTCGATTTCACGAGCTGCCGCTACGGCGGCCGCTACAATGCCTTCATCAGGGAATGCAGGAATTGCCAGTTCGGCACCGCCTGTCGCTGGCTCGACCGGAATCGCTCACTCGAAGGCGCCACCGTCGAGCAGCTCACGGATGCGCTCGAGACGGCAATCGAGCACCTTAGAATCTCGCACCAGCACACGAAGACCTGCTACTGCAAGACCTGCCGCTGGCTGCGCGAGGCCCGGCATTTCACGAGTTCGCATCTCAAATAAGCCCTGGACTCGTGGGCCTGCTATCCTGCGATCACTGGAACTCCCGGCAGGAGGAGACTATGGGGGATGTGGCTTTATCGGGCAGCTGTCTCTGTGGCTCGGTGGCCTACGAGCTGCAGGGCGACGCGAGGCGTTTCTATCACTGCCATTGCGAGCGCTGCCGCAAGGCGAGCGGCAGCGGGCATGCCAGCAATATCATCTTGCGGCTCGATTCGATCACCTGGACCGCCGGCGAGTCCCTGACACGCCGTTACAAGTTGCCGGAAGCGGAGCGCTTCTCCGCCGTCTTCTGCTCCGTCTGCGGCAGCCCGCTGCCGCGCGTCTATGACGGGGGGATCGCCGTGGTGCCGGCCGGTTCGCTCGATCACGAGCCCGGCATTGCCCCCGAGGCGAGGATATTCTCCGGCTCGCGCGCACAGTGGTCCTGCAGCGGCGACGCCGTACCCTGCCATGAAACTTACCCGCCCCGGTCCTGACGGCGGGCGGCGGCGTCGTTCCTGTTGCTGTTGGCGTTGGGTATTATGTGAACCGGAGCAAGGACAGCCGAGTCGGTCTGAGCGACATTAACAGGGTGCTGGAGCCGGGTGACCGGGCTATGTTAAGAACGCCGCAACGCGACAATCTGAATCGGGTAGTCATCCTCAACCCCAAGGGCGGTTGCGGCAAGTCGACGCTCGTCACCAATATCGCGGCCTGTTACGCGGTACGGGGCGCGGCGCCCGCGATCATGGACTTCGATCCGCAGGGCTCGGCAACGGCCTGGCTCGGACGCCGGCCCGGTGACAGGCCGGAAATCCACGGTATCGCCGCATTCAAACGATCGATGCACGCCACGCGCAGTTGGCAATTACGCGTGCCGGAGGAAACCGACACGGTTCTCGTCGACTCGGCAGCCGGCATCAGCCATGACGATCTGCGGGAACTGACGAGGGATTCATCGTCCATCCTGGTGCCGGTGCTGCCGTCGATGATGGACACGCATGCGGCCTCGAGGATCATCGCCGACTTGTTGCTGGTCGCGAAGGTCAATCGCAACGAGCAGAAGCTTGCCGTGATTGCGAACCGCACGCGCAAGAATACCAAGAGCCTTGCGAAGCTGATGCGTTTCCTCGATTCGCTGGGCATCCCGATCATTGCGGTGCTGCGCGACAGTCAGAACTTCGTGTACGCGGCCGAAGAAGGGATCGGTATTCACGAAATGCAGCCGTCCCGCGTGCGCCAGGACGTCGAGCAGATCGACCGGATCGTGATCTGGCTGGAGCGTTGGCAGCAACGCAGGCAGCGCGGTCTCGAGCTGACGGGAATGCGCGGGAAAGCGGTCAAGGCCGCGGCATCGGCACGCTAGACTTCAGTCCGCGGACGCCTGTATCGCCGCAAACTGCTCCAGATCGACATTGCCGCCACTGATCACAACCGCCGTGGTCTTCCCGGCGGCGTCAATCTTGCCGCTGAGCACGGCAGCGAGTGACACCGCGCCGCCAGGCTCGACCACCATCTTCAGATGTTGAAACGCGAACCGCATGGCGTCGCGTACTTCGCGGTCGCTCACGCTCAGTCCCGCGTCGAATAGCCGACGGTGAATCTCGAACGGCAGCCTGCCCGGTTCACCGGCAAGCAATGAATCGCAGATCGAACGCGCGCCCGCCGCAACGCTCAACCGCTTACCGGCAGCGATGGAGCGGGCCGTATCGTCGAACTCAACGGGTTCTACCGTGCGCACGGAGACATTTTTCAGCCGTGCTTTAAGGGCCACGGCGCTTCCGGCCGACAGGCCGCCCCCGCCACAATTGATCAGCACCTGGTCGGGCGGCACGCGCATCTCGAGAGCCTGCTCGGCCATTTCAAGGCCGACGGTGCCCTGCCCCACGATGATGTCCTCGTGATCATAAGACGGTACGAGCGTCGCGCCGCGTTCCGCGGCGATCTTCCTGGCTATCGCCTCGCGGTCGCCCGTATAGCGGTCATAGGCAATGACCTCGCCACCGAGGCGCCGCGTATTTTCGAGTTTTGCCCGCGGCGCATCCTCCGGCATGACGATAGCCGCATGAATGCCCAGCAGACGACCGGCCAATGCAACGCCCTGCGCGTGGTTACCCGAGGAAAACGCCACTACCCCCCGCGCAGCCTCCGCAGCCGAGAGCTGACTCATCAGGTTGTAGGCACCGCGTATCTTGAACGAGCCAATGGCCTGCAGATTCTCGGGTTTCACCAGCACGCGACCGCCTGCCACGCGGTCGAGCGCGTCATTGCGTACCAGTGGAGTGCGTACCGCGACGCCTTCGAGTCGCGCGGCCGCCGCCTCGATGGCCGCAATGTCGATCATTCAGCGTCGGCAGCGAGCCGATCGATCTTTGCCGCACAGATGAAGTCGTTGTCGGACAAGCCATTGATGGCGTGCGTCGTGTAGCTGACAACGCAGTCGCCGTAACCGACCGTGAGGACCGGATGATGGTCCTCGACCATGGCAATCCAGGCGACGGCATTGGCGAACGCGACCGTACGGCTGTACGCGGGAAAGGAAAATCGCCGCGAGATTTCCAGGCTATTGTCGCTCAGCGCCCAGTCACTGTGCAGGCCCTTCATCAGGTCGACGACCTGCTCCGGCAGCAGCGGCTCTACGCCGCCCTCGCAGGGCTTGCAGCGCTTATCAGCGAGGTCAGTGTTCATGCGGCAACTATAAAACAATCCCGCGTTGCGCGCCCGGGCGCGCGAACCGATCGCGGTTTCGGGAGCGCGAGGGGTCATTCGGGATTCGCGGCAAACGAAGTCACATCATCGGTGTACAAGGTAAGGCTGACGCGGCGCTCGAGGGCATAGCTGTCAACGCTGTCGTCCTGTGCCGGCGACTCACCGTGCGCGGCCGCCGTGATGCGCGCAGCGTCTACGCCGGCCGCTACGAGCTGGTCGCGTATGAAGTTGACGCGTTGCTCGGAGAGCTGCTGGTTGTAGCGCTCGTCACCACGTTCGTCCGCGAAGCCGTCGAGCTGCACCCGGACTCCGGGCATGGCAGCCAGTGTCGTCGCCAGCTGATGCAGGCGGCTTCCGGTGGTGTCGGCAAGAACCGCTTCATCCGTTCGGAAAAGCAGGTCCATGACGATGCCGGCTTCCAGCAAGCGGACCATCTCCTGGCTCGAATACTGTTGCAGACGCTGCAATTCGGCGCTTAGCGTATCGAGATTACGATCCATCCTGCCGATATCGCCCTCGAGCCGCACAACCTCGGACCGCGAGTCTGCGAGCTCCGCTGCGAGCGTGTCGATTTCGTCGTTTTTCCGGTGCAGATTGTCGCCGAGGTAGGCACCAACCGCCGCACCAACAATGAGCCCTACCGGGCCACCGGCGGCTGCGCCGACGATCGCGCCGGCACCGACGCCGATACTTTCCTGTTTTGACGCGGCCGCCTGGGCGGCTAACGGGGCCATCGTAACGAGGCTGAGGACCGCGATTGCTGAAATTGTCTTACGCATTGAAATCTCCTCCATGTATTGAGGCCACCAGCGTGGCCATCGACGGGATGATTACAAAGCGAAACAAAGGTGCGCGCGGGACCCTCCGGTGCGAAACCGGCGACAAAATATGGCGAAAAGTGCGCTGCCCGCGGTTAGCGATCCCAGTGCGTCAGCGCGACGAACGTGCCGCCGTTGCGCTCGCACAGCACCCGCATGAGCTGTGAGAACTTGTGGGAAGTGGGCGGTATATTGCCGCCACCGCGGAACAGGAACGGAAACCCGACCGCGTGAATCCGCACCATCCGGTTGCCCGCGGCATCCGCGCGGTTGACCGCATCGACTTGCCGTACCACGTTCTCGACGGATCGGCCGCTGAATTCGTCGCCAAAGACATAGATACTGATCTTCTTGTCCGGCGACCAGTAGGTACTGATGGCGTATATGATGCCGTCAACCGGATTACTGTCGCTGAACGGGCGCCACAGGCGCATCGTGTTCTTGATTGCTTCGCGGCGGCCAGGCGTATCGGGAATCCACTTGCCCGCATACTGCGAGAACATGTAGCTGCCGTTGTCGTTCATGATCTGCAGGCCCTTGACCTGCGGATAGACGTCCAGCGTTTCGTTCAGTTTTTGCTGCACCCGGTCCCAGTTGTACTGCTGCATACTCCCGGATGTATCGATGATGAAGATGATGTACTCGCTGTCGACGGGAATACCCGCAACCGCATCGTCGTCGGCGCGCTTGTAATACGGCTGCAGTCGGCGCATCTCTTCGGTCAGGCGTTGTTTCGCCGAGGCCAACGCGCCCTCGTCGATGGTCGAGTCCGATTCTTCCTGCGACGCTTCGTACTGACCCTTAACCGTACTCAGTTCCTGCTGCAGGCGGGCGAGCTGGATCTTGGTATCGGAGGTCTGCTCGCGCACGTCATTGAGTTCGCGATTCAGTACTGCCGTCTCGCCGCGGATATCGAAGAGTTCCTGCTGCAGCAACGCGATCAGTGACTCCAGGTCGTCCTGGGTTTTCTCGATGATCATCGGCTCGTAGATCTTCGACAACACGAGCAACAGGATGATCGCGCCGAATCCGCAGCAGATGCAGTCGAGGAAGGAAAGACTGAATGCTTCAACGTTGCGGCGTCGTTTGCTCATTCGCGCTCCAACGTGCTACGGCCAGTCCCGGCTGACGGCCATGAATGACCCGCCGGTCCCGTATGCCAGTGTCCAGTAGGCGATGGCGGCATCGTAATCGCCCTCCATCGGGAACAATAATATATTGACCGGGATGCCGCTCGGCAGTTCACGGATCGAGCGGCCGTGCATGCTCATGCGATCGCGACCCGTAACCATCCGGCGGTTGGTGGTGGATTCCATCATCGTCGGCAGGCCGTCGACGAGCAGGATGATGTTGTCCGGCCGCGGCGTCAGCCTGGCAGCAACCTCGTACGCGGCTCGCAGGTTGGTGCCGTTCTCCGGCGTCGTGCGCCGCAGCACCCGTATGGCCTCGTCCAGCTTGGTGCCATCATCCGCCTCGAGCCAAACGCCGTCGCTGCCCTTGACAACCGGCTGGACCTCGTTATTGAACATGTAGATCTGGAACTTGCTGCCGGGTTTGAACTGCGAAGTGAGCCAGTCGACGCTGGCCACAACCTGGCGCCACTTTACCGCGCGCAGCTTGTCCGCGTCCGACATGTTACGGCGGCGAATTATATTGACGATCGTGTCGTCCAGCATGCTCGCCGAACGATCGACGAGTATGAGCGTGCGGTCACCACCCAGATTGAGGCCCGTCAGGTACTGCCGGTCGCCTTCGCCCCTGAATTCGCGGATCCTCGCGCCCTGGTTTTCCTCTTCGGCTTTGAGCGCCAGCAGGCGTTTGACTTCTTCTTCGAGCGACTTGATGTCGCTCTGCAGTTTCTCGATTCGCTCGATCTTGGCGAGGGTTTCGTCGTCGTACTCGGCAAGTTCTTCGCGCAGTTCCTTGATCAACGCTATGATCTCGGCGATTTTGCCTTCCGCAGTCTGTTTTTCTTCGTCCAGCGTCTCGATCGTATTCTTGGCGAGCACTAGATTCTTGCGCCCATCGAGGATCTCGACCTCCAGGCGCTTCGTCTCGGCCATCAGCTCGGTCGGATCCTCCTCCGTGGACTCCTTCACCTGGGCGTTGATGATCATGAAAAACAGGATCACCGCTCCGAAGCCGCAACTCATACAGTCGAGAAACGACATGCTGAAGACCTCGAAGGGCCGGCGCTTACGTGCCATCGTCCGGCTCCATCATGATCAGTCGAAACTCGTAGCCGGGGCTGCCCAGGCGGATCAGGTCCCCGACCTGGAGGACGGCAGACCCGTCGATCTTGTGCCCGTTGAGAAAGGTGCCGTAGCGGCTGAAGTCCTGCACGATGCACTGGCCGTTCCTGCGCTCGATGGCGCAGTGCCGCCGGGATACGCCCGGCATGTCGCCTCTGAGGTCGATCCAGCGCTCGTCGGCCACCGGCTTCGAGCCCATCACCAGCGCCCGGCTGTCGATCGCGTAGGCCGTATTCTCGAACAGCAGGTGCGTCGGCTGTCCGGCCGCTACGGGCGTCTCGTCCTGCTCGATCATTACAGGCGACTGATCCCAGGGAAGCTGCCTGATCAGCGTCACGCCACCGTCGCCCCGCTGCATGTCCCGGCAGCGGGTCAGGAGCCCGCGCGCCGTGGCGCCGGGCTCGAGCAGGAATAGCTCGCCGCCGACGCGCGCCGCGAGCAAGTCCGCAAGGCCCGGCATGCGCGCTGCTCGATCGCTCAGCTGAATTGCGGGCGTTTCCTCGGCACGGTAAACGGCCCGGAGCTGGCTCGCGATGCGCTGGTAAACGGGCGCCGCCGCCGACATCAGCTCGAGGGATTCGAGCTCCGCATTGTGGGCAATACCCCGGTATTCGATCTCGAGCGCCACTTTCTCGTTGGCCGATGCCCTTGCCAGCCACTCTCCGAGACGATCGAGCAACAGCTGCTCGGTTTCTGCGGTATGCAGAGGATCGAATCGCGACTGCTTTACGAAGGCGTCCGAGATCGCCCGTATCCAGGCATCGTACAGTGCGAGCAAGCCACTATTTTCGATGACAGCGCTGCGATCGAGCTGTACCTGACCGTTCTGCCGCAAACGCGACAGCATTGTAACGTGAAGACCCAGATCCACGTGTACGGGAACCGCTCCCCGGTATTCGCGACGCGTCGCGGCGACGGCGGCGTCGACCAGGCCGACGATCGGTACCTGCAGCTCGTTTGCGATGCCGAGAAACAGGCCGAGATTCTCGCCCGTCATGTAGGCCGGTACGGCGACGACCAGGCGGTCGCCCGAAGCAGCAACCGCTTGCCATATCTGTTCGAGCTGCCGGCTGACGAGGTCCGCGGCACTCAGGTGCTGGAACAGCCTGTCGGGCAGCGCGTCGGTCGTCAGCTCCGACCAGAATCGATTCTGGATTCTTCTCGGTTTTATTCTCGCATTTTGAAAGGCGGTCGAACCCGTAGTTAGTTCGTCGTCGAGAAGCGCGAATCCGGGTTCCCGGTAAAGCAGGCGCTCGGCATTGAGTACCGAAATCCCGGCATCGTTGATATGCGCTGCAAGCAAGGACACCCGTCGCTCCGCGCGGCGTTCAGTCCGCTCTCATATGGCGAATCAGCTTGTCGTCGCAATACGCCTGTGTATCGAACACGAAGCGCTCCTGCAAAAGCTGCAGCTGGTACACCAGGAACATCAGGAAAATGCTGATCAGTAGCGCGATGAAGGTCGAGTTGAATGCGACGCCCAGGCTCTGGGTGACGCCCGCGATGTCGCCCTGGACGGCCTTGTCCGCCTGCGCGAGCGCCTCGCCGATACCGCGAACCGTGCCGATAAATCCGATCGACGGAATTGCCCAGGAGATGTAACGGATCATCGATAGCTCCGACTCGAGCCGCTCGGCCTCGGACTCGCAGATGGTATTCGTGCTGCTCGAGACGTCCTGGATATTGTGCGTGGAATTGAAACGCCGGAGCGCGTTCAGCAGTGCACGCGGGAGCAACATCTGTTGTTGCTCGCCCGGCAACTGCTGCACCTGGCGGGCGAACTCGCGCGTATCCTCAGGCAATATTCGCATCCCTTCGGCGACCGGAACGAGGTCGACGTCGAGCAGGCCACGCTCGCGCGAAATTATCACTGCCTTGTATCCCATGATCGCGAGCGCCCAGAACATGAGGATGAAGCAGGCTTCCTGTTCGAGGTCCTTGATCAGCACGGCGACGCGGCGCTCGCGGACGTAGTTGGGATCGGCGGCGGCGGCCGCATTCTGTTCCTCGATGATCTGCGCCGCGTTCGGCCGCACGACCGAGACGTAGAACGCATGCACAACGATGATCGCGATGATCAGTGCAAACATCTGGAACACGAACTCAACAGGAATGTTTTTTTTGTTCATAGTTCAGCAACATCAGTCTTGAAAATGGTTCGGTCCAGGCGTCCTGGTGGATTTCATCGATTCTGAAACCATGTGAATCAAGCAGAAAGGACATCAGATGTCCGTGGGGAATGGGATTGCCTGGTCGGCGGGTATGTCCTCGGTCGGCACGAAATCCTCTTCCTCGGCATCCAGGTAGCTTTCTTCATCCAGGTCGGGATCGTCTTCCTGTTCGTCGGGCGCTTCTTCCGCCGTCTCCTTTGCAGCCGGTGCTTCGGTCTCTTCGCCCGGGGCACTGTCCTGGGCCCGGGCGCTCGCGAGCAGCAGTAGCAGCAAAATGGTCAACAGATAACGATGCATCGTCGATCCCCTGTCATCACCTCGTTATTTGACCGCCGCACGGCTCAATTGTCGCATGAAATTCAGTCGGCATTGCGCGCCACGCGAAAACCGACGTCCGGCCGCTTATCATTGCCGTAGTCCCGGTACGACAGCCGCAGCTCGGTCGGCGACGCGTGCCGCCAGCTCGAGCCCCTGATCACGTACGACTGTCCGCGCTCGGGACCCAACGGGTCGACGAGCGGTGAAGTAACGCCCGGAGCTGGGACCGTGTAGAAATCGTTCACCCATTCGGCCACGTTTCCGGCGCCGTCGAATATTCCTATGGCGTTGGCGGGAAATTTGCCACCTTCCGCAGTCGATGCGAAGCCGTCATCATAGGTAGGGATGATCGTGGGCACGAGATCGGCCGCGGACTTGTCGGCGTAGTTGCCCGCGTCCCGCCGCGGTGGCCAGTCCTTGCCCCAGGAAAACTTCAGTGCGCCGTTGCCGCCCTGGTAGCGAATGGCCCAGGCCCACTCCGCCTCGGTCGGCAGGCGGTAACCGTCCGGGAACGGCCGTATTGCAACCCACTCGCCGAACTCCTCCTTGTAAACAGGCGTCAGGCCTTCGCGAGCGCTGAGCCAGTTGCAGTACTGCGCAGCGTCCGCCCAGGTGACATTGGCCACGGGGTTGTTGTCGCCGGCCATGGATGGGTGAATATCGGCGCCGGAATCGTGGTTCTCCCGAAACTCTGCAAATTCCCGGTTGGTCACTTCCCTCACGCCGATCAGGAACGGTTTGCTCACCCTGACCGGTACGATGACTTCATTCGCCCGCCGCCCCTGCTCGCTGCGCGACGACCCCAGGGTGAAGGTGCCGGGTTCGACCCGCCGCAATACCTGGCCGGCCGCCGTCTTGCGCTCCAGTGCCACCGACTCGCGCGCGATCTCCTCCTCTGAGCGCAGGCGCGCGGACAGTGTCTGCGGATAACCCGGACGAGGCGTCACGGTGCGCGACCAGGATTCGTAGCCCGGCTTGCGCACGTCGATACGGTGCGGCGCCGAACTCAGGCGCAATGTTGCGCTGCCGGTTCCGCGCGCCCGGCCGTCCACGTAGACGGTCGCGTCCGCGGGCTGGACATTGACCGTCAGCGTCCCGGTCCTGGCCGTGAGATCGACCGTGATCGAGTCGCTGGCCGCCGCCGCCAGGCGCACCTTGCGGCTGGTCATGCCGTAGCCGGCTTTTGACAGTCCGATTTCGTAGTTGACGTCCGGTGCCAGGTCGAGCGATATTGGCGACTGGCCGCGGTATCGGCCGTTCACGGTGACGTTGGCGCCACGCGGGATGGAGTTGACGAGCAGTTTGGCGTTAGCCGGCAGCAGCCGGATAAGCGGCAGCACCACGTCGGAATTGGGCTCCGCGACCACCGTGCCGTCCCAGGCGCTGTAGCCGTCGCGCACGACGCTTATCTGGTGCGTGCCCTCCATCAACTCGATGATTGCCGGCGTCTCGCCGACCTTTTGTTCACCTGAAAAGATGCGCGCCCCCGGCGGTTCCGAGCTGATCTCGACCTCTGCCCAGCGGGGCACCAGCTGCACGCTGAGTTGTTCGTGCCTGCCGAGTCCGGGTACGTTGATGACGCCGTTGTAGGGTAGAAATCGCTTGGCGCGCACGCTGACGCTGTGTTCACCCGGCAACAACTCGATCGGCCCGAACGGTGCGGGCCCCACCTCGCTCTCATTGATTGCGACAACCGCGTCCGTGGGCGGATTGGTGACCACCGTTACGTGTCCTGGCAGCCGGCGCATCTCTATGTCGATAATGACGTTTTGCTCGTCGCCCACCTCGAATTTCCGCGTTACGTCGAAATACCCCTGCTGTGACACCTGCACCGTATAGCTGCCCTTGCGCAGCAACACGCGATCGCCGAGCGGCATGCGAAACCAGCCGCCGCTGACGGAGAAGGAATCCGGCTCGCCCGGCGTCACCTCGAACTTGACAGATTTCGCGGTGAACAGGAGAAAGGACACAACGACCAGAAACATCAGGGCGGCGCCGATGATCCATCGCAGGCTGCCGTGCCCCGCCTTGTCCGCTGCCGCAAGGGGCGACTCCGCCGCGCGCCGGAAAGCCGTCGGCGCGATGGTTTCCTCGGTCGGCTGTTCGCCGGCGTCGCCCAGGTCGGGCGGCTTCGTCACGTAAGCGCTGTCCTCGAGCCGGACTTCCAGGATCAACCGGGCCTCGTCGAGGTGTACAGCAATACGGCTACCGAAATAGCGCAGCTCGTCACCATTTTGCAGACGTCGGCTGGCAAGAAGCGGCTCGCCGTTAACGGCCATCGAATCGTCGCGGCCGACGGGCTGCACGAAGGGCACGTCGTCGAGCACATCGAGCATCATGACCGGGCCGCCGCCGGGACCCGGCAGGCGCAGATCGCAGTCGCTGCCGGTGCCGACGCGCAGCGGCAAGCGCTCCGCCTCTATTCGTCGTTCGCCTTCAACATCCCTGATGAATAGGTTCAGACTCAAATTGGTTCCTCGCAGCGAACGACAATGGGCTGCATGTCAATTTCCGGTGCCACGCGGAACTCCAGACGTACGTCGCGGTATCCGGGGCGCACGCCGACCGCGACGTAGGTGCCCGGCCGAAGGTTGAGTTCATGCTCGTCGAAGCTGCCGAGTTTACCAACTTTGTAGATGGAAACCTCGGTCCGGTTGTCGGATACCAACCTCACCGTGAGGGGCGTTGCGGCCCGTTTCAACAGTCTCGACAGCTCGTCGCGCCGATCCGCCAGGCGCGGCCCGATGCTTTCCATGCGTGTGACATCGAGCAGAAGCCTGGTTGCGGACTGCATGTTCGACTGCCTGCTCAGGCTGTCCGGTTCCGCGATGAAGCGGTCCAGCATTTCGTGCAGGGCCTCCATCTGGCGAGTCCGGACGATGCCGTCCTGGGCGAACGCCAGGTTGGAATCCAGTTCGAGGATACGTTCGTAAGTTTTGGTCGCGTCGCTCCACGCTTCCGCCTGCTCCTGCTGCTGCGCCTTTTGCTCAAGTGACGCGATTTCCTGCAGTCGAATACCCTGGTCCACCTGCAGCAGGCCGTCGGCCGGCTCCGGCGAACCCGGCTTCTGCTGCTGCGCCATGCGAAACGCCGCACGAGCTGCAAGAAAGTCGCCCTCGGCCAGCGCGGTCAAGCCCTCCGTCATGCGCAGGTCGAACTCCATCTGCCGAATCGTGCCGCGTACTCTTTCCAGTGCGAGCTGCGCGGGCTCCCATGCCGGATCGAGTTCGACCGCGCGTTCGAAGCTCTGCCGGGCTACCTGGAGCTCCAGGTCCTTCTCATGCGCCAGGCCCTGGTCCATCAGTGACAGGACAGTTTCCAGGTTGCGCGCGCGCACCAGGCCCTGCTGCGCCCCCCGGTGCCCCGGGCTGATCGCGGCAGCAAGGTCGAACAGGCGCACGGCCTCGACGGGATCGGCCGCCGCCAGCGCTGCGCGCGCTTCCGCAAACGTCGACTCGAACACGTTATCGACTTCCTCCAGCAGCGGTTCGACGATCTCGATGGCTTCGCGGTATTTTTGCGCCGCAGTAGCATAGTCGCGGGCCAGATAGGCCTCGTCGCCTTCGGCATAGGCCGCCTGCGCTCGCGCAAATCGCAGCCCGCCCCAGCGCTGCACGGCGCGGCTTTCCAGCGTATCCATCTTGGACAGTAACTCGCCCAGCACCTCCTCGGTGGATGCCCGGTCCTGAACACGCTGGTCGCGGCCGCTGAGGTCGTCGATATTCTCGCTGAAATCGACCTGTGGCTTTTTGGGTGCGTCAGTCGCCGGCACGGGCGCTGCATCCTGGTCTTCTGCAGTATCCGCCGCCGGCACGGCCGCGGGTTTTTCGACTGTCCCGGGCAACAGGAACACGACGCCCAGCAGCAGCAACAGCAAAACGGCAAGGCTGATACCGAGCGTCCGCGGGCTCATGCCGCTGGACGCCGTGCCGCTCCTGGCAGCCGCGGTCCCCGGCGTTCGACTGACCGGCCGGCCGGCCTCGCGCGTCTCGATGACTTCATCGCGAATCCCGCCCGCCGAGGCGACGAAACGCCTCGCGGCGGCTGCCGGAGCATAGCCCAGCTCCGCCAGTCGGCCCGCGACGGATTCCGCGTCCGGCCTGCGCAATGGTTCCTTGTCGAGCATGCTGGCAATCAGCGCCTGCAGCCCGGCCGGCAGCGCAGAACCATCGGCCGCCTCGAGCGGCGGCGGATCCCTGTGGAGAATGTCGCCCGCGGTATCCGCAGAACTCCACGGCGAACGACCACTCAACAGCTCATAGATCAGGCCGCCGAGCGCGAATATATCGTCGGCGGGATCGGGTGGGTCACCCGCGAGCTGCTGAGGACTGGCGGCAATCAGCGAGCCACCACCGGGATCCTGGCCGCGGGTTGCCGCAACGCCGAAATCAATCAGGTACGGCGCACCGTTGTGATCGAGAAGAATGTTCGAGGCTTTGACGTCACGGTGCACAACACCTTTTGCGTGTGCATATCGCAGGGCATCCGCGACGAGGGCGACCGGTGGCAGAGATTCTGCCGGAGACGCGCCGGCGAGCACACTGATATCCGGACCATCGATGAACTGCAGGCTGTAAAAAGCGCCGTCGTCCTCGTGGAACTCGAACACCCGCACGATATGCGCATGCATCAGGCGGATCGCGAGCCGCCACTCGCGACGCAGCGCATCGGCGCCGCGACCATCGTCTGCGAGGATCTTGAGCGCAACCGACGCGCCCGTGATCCGGTCCGAGGCGAGCCAGGTCTCGGCCGCGCCTCCTCTGCCTAAGCAGCGGGCTAAGGTATACCGATTAGCGAGCCGGGTGCCAACGCTCAGGTCTCGCGCCGGTTTTCGATCGCTCATCCAGTCGGTTCAGCCTCGCGAGCAGGTGCGCCGACCTCGATCGGTGTCGGGAACCCGGTCTCGGCCTCGTAGATTTCACGAAGCAACCGGCGCCAGCTCTCGTACTGCGCCGCAGCGGTTCCGGTAAGACGGCGAGTCTGGCCCTCGACATCGATTACCATCGGCGCGGCTTCCGAGCCGAACGACTCCGAAAGCTCCTTGATCGCTTCCACGTGAAGCGACGCTTCGGAACGCCGCGAAAAACCCGCGAATATCTGGTCGATGCCCTGGGAGATGCCGATGCTCTGCAGGCTTCGCTGCATGCGGCGCGTCGAGGAACTCGAACTGTCGGTTTCCATCGCAATGGATCCCGCCAGGACGGCAACACCCATCAACGTCTGCAGCGTCGCTGAACGCTTTACCTGGCGGTAGTTGATAGCCTCCTCGCGGGATGTCTTGCGCCACGCGCTGTAGGGAATGGCGATGCCGTAATAGAAGTTGGCGTAGTGTTCGTTCAGCGTGTCGACGACGAGCCGGTCACGCTCACGGATTTGCCGCAGGCGCGCTACGGCGGGGTCGTTTTCCGCGGGCAGGCGCATGACCCGCACGATTCCGTCTTCGTCAGTGGCAAGGTGTTCGCCAAACTGCGCCGGCGACATGTCGCCGAAGAACTGCAGTTCGGATACCTGGCGGATCCGCTTGATGTCCTCGCGCGGCATCTGCGCAACATAGGCCTGCAGATCGTTCGCAATGTCGTTGAAGACTTTCTGGTATGGATCCTGGCGGCGGTCGCGTCGCTCCGAGTACGAAGAAACGCCCGTTTGCGCGCTGTATTTCTCGGCGTACCAGTGGCGCCCGGTGGCATCATCGACGGATACCTCCAGTTTCACGTGCTCGCCGTCCGACTTCTCGATGCGACCACTGATAATGATGTCGGTAAACGCTTCGCGCGACGGGATCACGCGCACGGCGCCCCAGTGACCCGTCCCCTGCAGCGTCGTCTTCAGGTGATACGGCAGGTAGCGCGCCTCTGCGCCCCGTATCTCCTCGTAAATGCGTGTATCCGAAGGATCGTTATCCTCCGGCACCCCACCGTCGAACTCGACGATGCCGACATCGAGAAGCAGGGACTCATCGACCGTTTCATCCGCGACTACGAGTTCCGTTTCTTCAGCGGTGATGACCTCGTTGACGGTGCAGCCCTGGACCGCGAACACGGCCATGGCGACAAGCGGCGATACTCTCCTCATCTTGCGCAAATCGTCTCCTTAGATCCCGTTGTACTTCCGGTACTCTTCCCAAAGGCGCTCACGCAGCTCCGGGTCTTCTTCGGCGAGGGCTGCCTCACGAAGCTGCCGCGCGATGATGTCGTCGTCGACCGTAATCGGAATGTCATCCGGCGTCCGCTCGCGAATCTCCTCCTGGCTGAGGCCGGCAACCGGCGACTCGCGCCGCGCCGACGGCTGGTTTGCCACGGCCACCGATCCCGCACCCGTACCGCCACCCGCCTGCTCGCCCAGGCTGATGCCGCCGGCACCGTCGCCGGAGCCGCCGCTGCCTCCGAAGCCTTCCGTGTTTCGGCCTACGGATGCAATCTCACGCTGTTCCTCACTCAATACCTCGTCGAAGCCGCCAATCGACTCGTCGAGCTCACGCCCCAGTCGCTCGGCGCGCTCGGCATCCGACTCGCCGGGAAACTGACCGGCGCTGCCCGCACCGCCCGTTCCGGTCCCGCCTGCGGCGCCACCGGCGGCGCCTCCCTCGGCGCCTTCGCCTGCACCGCCGCCACCGCCTTCCATAGCGGCTTCTGCTCCACCACCGGCGGACTCGGCCGACTCGCTCGCGGACGCGCCACCGCCCAGGCATTCGCCCGCCTGCCCCATGCCGCCAACGCCGCCGGGGAGCGGCCCGGTGTCGCCACAATCACCACCGCTCTGGCCGTCGCCGTCTCCGCTGTCGGCACCGTCACCGGCAGCACCGTCGCCGCCCGCACCACCGCTCATACCCGGCACACCGCCCGGCATCGGGAATTCGACCTGTGGCACACTGCCGACGCCGCCGGACTGGCCGCCGCCGCCCGACGATGTGCCGCTCGGCGTTGCGCCGCCACCGGCAGATCCACCACCCTGGGTGCCGCCGCCTTGCTGACCACCACCTTGCGAACCGCCGCCTTGCTGGCCTCCACCTTGTGAACCGCCGCCCTGCTGGCCTCCGCCTTGTGAACCGCCGCCGGAAGAACCCCCACCCTGCTGGCCACCGCTCTGTTCACCGCCACTTTGCGAACCACCGCCGGACGACCCCCCCGGCGATGGCGGCATACCGCCCGATGGCGGCGTTGGAATGCCGCTACTCGGCGGCTGGATCACCGACGATTTGCAGCCGGCGACGAAGAGCGTCGCGGCAAAAATGACCAGGCCAATCCTGGCCAGGCTGAATATGGATCTGGTTGACTGCTTGCGGTTCATCTGCTCGTGCCTCTCGATGGCGGGTGTGGAGGCCCGGCCCGTTGCGTCGTGACGACCCGGAACGACCGGTATTCCTTGTTTTGAGCGCCAAACGTATGCCCGAGTTCCATCGGAATCCCGGCATTGACCGGGCCGGCAAATGTGCTGCCGGCACCCCGTGACGATAATACGCGGCAAGTAGTCAATCAATAGCCCTGTCGCGGGCGGGAGCCTCGCCCGAGTCCAGGCGACAAGCACATGATTTAAATAGATTTTATGTTCTCGCGCCGCTCCTTTTCGAGGTGCTGGTGGACTTGCGGCGCGTTATCGGTCGCTTTCTGTAAACGATCAGTGACAGATCGTCGGGTTTCGATGGCTCGTTGCCATCGTTCGAATGCATCCTCGTTCGTGCAAGTTCGACGACCGCATCCACGGCCGCGTCGGCCGGTCCCTTGCGAATGTGCTCGATGATTTCGTCGAGATGCACGTTGTCCATCAACCCGTCGCTTGCCAGCAGGACCGTGTCCATCGGCCGCAGCTTGATGGGCGCGCCGATATCGATGCTCATTTCACGGGTGCCGAGAAAATTCGACACCAGGTGCCGCTCGGCATGGTGCAGCGCCGCGCGTTCATCGAGAAAACCTGCCTCGACCGCGAAACCGGTGGGCGAATGCGCTGTCGTCTGCAGCTTGATCCGGCCGCGCTGGCCGACCACCAGCGCTTCCGAGTCGCCGATCTGATACGCGCGCGCCACCTGGCCCTCTATCGTCACCACGGTCAGCGTCGTCGCCGAGCCGTTGGCGAGGCGTTTGACGGCCTCGTTCGCCGCTTCTATGCCGTCGAGAATGGCGGTGCGCAACACCACGGTTTCGGACATGGCGATCGACAACGCCTCGACCAGCGACGAGACAGCGGTCATCGACGCCCGCTTACCGGCCGGCAGTCCGCCGGCACCGTCCGCGACAACGAGGACGACCGCCTCCGGACCCCAGGGGATCACCGCGACCGTATCCTCGTTCTCCGTGTCCTTGTCCGGTGCACGCTCGGTGAACGCCACGACCGAACCGCCGCCCACGTCTGCGGCCTGGCTGTCCGGCTTGAATGCACCATCGAGTACGAGCAGGCCCTCTATGAGATTCGACACGACGCTAACCGGAAGCGCTGTTACGCGCGCTTCACCGGCTCCCTGCACCAGGCGCAGTAATTCCAGAACGCCCGCGCGATGCCCCAGCCGCAGGCCTTGCAGCGGTGCCGGCTGCCTTCCAGTTTCCATGGCTTGCGCACCTTCATGCGACACCATGGGCAGTAGCGCATGAACGGCATCAGCTGTCCCCGGCAGCGCTTGTTGCCGCAGCGAGCGGCGTAGCGCTTGTCAGGGTAGCGGCGCGTCGTCTCCTCAACGAAGCCGGGCCCGTAACACCAGGGGCAATAGTCCCAGTCGTTCTTGACACCGCGCTCGCAGCGCGGGCAACTCGACGGCATGGATGATTCCGAGCCCCGAGCCGGGTTATCGAAACCGCACCATGGACATGCCTGCATGCTCTCCGACACGGGCCCTTCGCAGTGCCGGCACTGGTGCCGGGTATCGAAGACCTTTCTGTACTGCCGCTGGAACTCGCGCCACTGCATGCGCCGCCAGGTCGTGCCAATCTTGCGGTCGCCCCGCGCCCTGGAGCGCTTCTGTCTTCTTGCGTGGCTCTGCAGCTGTTCGAACGCGGACATCATCTGCACCGCGTCGCGATAGCGATTTGCCGGATCCAGCTGGATGGCCTTCCTGAGCATCTCGACGAGCTCCGGGCGAGCCTTTGCGGTCAGTCGCTCGTGCCCGACCATCGGCCAGGCAAACGGCCACTCCGGCAGCTTCCCCGACAACAGGCGGTAGAGCACCAGGCCGAGCGAGAACACGTCGGACTGGAACTTGGGCCGGCCCATGGCCTGTTCGGGCGCGATGTAATCGATGGTGCCGGAGCCGGATGCCTTGAGCGTACGGAGGCTGATTTTTGCGAACCCGAAGTCGCACAGCTTGAGCTGGTTGCCCGGGAACAGGATGTAGTTCTCCGGCTTGATGTCGCAATGGATGATCTTGTGTTCGTGGGCGTGAGCGAGGGCCGCGATCGCCTGGCCGGCGAGATCCAGCGCACGTGCCGTCGATATGCGGCGCTCGATGCGATCGGCGAGCGATTCCTCGCCGAGTTCCATCGCGATCACGAAGTGCTCGTCGATGTAGCTCGCATTGAGCACCGTCAGTATGTTCGGGTGCTGCAGCTTCGTAGCAACCTGCACCTCGTGCAGAAATTCCTCGTGCCCCGTGTGCGTATCCGCCTTCGGAATCTTGAGCGCCACGCGCCGCTTCTGGATCGTATCGTAGGCGCGGTAGACGTCTGCGAGTGGCCCGGAGGCGATGCGGCCAACGATCCGGTATTTTCCGATTTTCTGTCGAGCTCTTAACAAGTCTGGCTACGCTGTCGATGCCGCCTGGCGGTGGTACGAATCTGGTGAGCAATCATTGGGCCAGAATCGGGTGCAGTCAAGGGCAACATCACCGTCACGCAATCGCAGCGAGATGTTGAGAATTTCACCCTACCCTCTCGCGGTGTCGCGACCCTCGCCGGCTGATATCCTGTCCGTCAGAGAAAGCCATGTCGCCAGGTCTCCTGACACAGCGAAAAGGACCTATCGTGGGTAAACCAGACAACACCGGCATTATGCGTGCGCTTCGCGCCGCGCGGTTTTCCGCGCAGGGATTCGTACACGCATGGCGGCACGAATCAGCATTCCGGCAGGAGCTGACCCTCGGTATTATCCTCACGCCATTCGCTCTCTGGCTCGGACAGACCGCGTACGAAAGAGTCCTGCTGATCGCCTGCCTGCTGCTGGTCCTCATCGTTGAGCTTCTAAATTCGGCGGTAGAAGCGGCGATAGACCGGGTCGGAAAAGAACATCACGAACTGTCGGGGCGCGCCAAGGACCTCGGGTCTGCGGCCGTGTTCGTAAGCCTGGCGCTGGTGCTGCTGGTGTGGTCCGCCGTTGCCTGGAGCCGGTTTAACGGCTAGCCGGACGCCGCAAGACTGATCGCAGCCAGCAAGGTCCCGATCAGGCCGCCGACGGCCACGTCGCTCGGATAATGCAATCCGAGAACGACCCGGGAGACGGCAACGAGCGCTGCGAACGGCACCATGATGATCAACATCGCCGGCTCGTAGGCGCCGTACAGCATGGTCAGGCTCACGGCATGCAGCGTATGGCCGGACGGGAAGCTGTAGCGGTCGAGAGGTGGCGCTCCACACACGATATCGCTGTGCGCCACGAAGGGCCGTTCACGCACCAGTCGCTTCTTGAGGAACTTGTAGATGCCGATACCCGTGAACGCCGTCGCCAGGGCCTGGACGGCAAATGCCAGAGTCCCCGGTCCCTGCTGTGCCGCGATCAGCAAACCGAACACGACCCACGCCGGATAGTTTCCCAGCCAGGAGACGATGCTGAAGAACCGCCTAATCAACTCGCGGCGGCTGAGCGCATTGACCCGCAGGCACAGGTTCAGCTCGAAATGATTCAGGTATTCAACCACTGGTCGCGCTCGTCCGGATGGCTACACACAAAGTCTGTGAGGACGATGCTACAACAAGGTTATCGTTTTGTGACGAAATTGTTATTGCGGGCCTGGTAAACGGCTGGTAACCGACCTGTAACCTCCCCGTCAAGTGCCGCGGCTGGCGCCGCTCGACGCTGCAGTTCGAGGGCTACCTTGCGCCGCGGACCCGGGCAACGGCGGTTGCCCAGCCTGACAGCAGTGCGTCGCGCTGATCGGCCGACATGTGCGGTTCGAAAACGGCGTCGCAACGCCACAGGTGCGACGCTTGCTGCAGGTTATCGATCAGGCCGCACTGCAGCGCTGCAAGGTATGCCGCGCCGAGTACGGTGGACTCGACATTGGCTGGCCGCTCCACGCGGATATCCAGAACGTCGGCGAGGAACTGCAGGAACCAGTCATTGCCGACCATACCGCCGTCGACACGAATCACGCTCGGCGAGATGCCGTCGTCCGCCATCGCATCGATCAGGTCCCGGGTCTGGTAAGCGACGGCCTGCAGCGTTGCGGTCACGACCTGGTCGCGCCCGCTGCCCCTGCTCAGGCCGACGATTGCACCGCGGGCGTCCGGATCCCAGTACGGAGCGCCGAGGCCCGCAAACGCAGGCACCACGTAAACGTCCTCGACGACACCGGTGCGCCTGGCGACCTGCTCCGACTCGGGTGCCGAACCGATGATTCGCAATTCGTCGCGCAGCCACTGCAGTGCAGATCCTGCCACGAACACGCTGCCTTCGAGACCATACGATACGTCGCCATCGATGCGGCTGGCGATGGTCGTGAGCAGCTGGTTGTGCGACGTCAATGCATTGTTGCCCGTGTTGGCAATCGCGAAGCAGCCCGTACCGTAGGTGCTCTTGGTCATGCCGTACTCGAAGCCGGCTTGCCCTATCAATGCGGCCTGCTGGTCGCCGGCCATGCCGCAAATGGGCACGACGCCATCCAGGGCGTCTTCACTCGTGCTGCCGAACTCTGCGGCGCAATCCAGAACCGCCGGCAGCATGGACGCCGGTATGTCGAGCAGGTCCAGCAATTCATCGTCCCAGGCCTGCGTGTGTATGTTGAACAACATCGTGCGCGAGGCATTGGTCGCATCGGTCGCGTGCACGGCGCCGCCGGTAAGACGCCACAACAGGAAACTGTCGATAGTGCCGAAGGCGAGGTGACCGTCATCCGCCAGGCGTCGGGCACCGTCGACGTTGGCGAGGATCCAGGCAACCTTGGTCGCCGAAAAATACGGGTCGAGGCGCAGCCCGGTCTTGCCGGCAACCACGTCGTCCGCACAGCGCTCCGCGAGCTCGCGGCAGTATGCCGCCGTGCGGCGGTCCTGCCAGACAATCGCGTTGTAGATGCATTCGCCGCTGCGCCGGTCCCATACCACCGTCGTCTCGCGCTGATTGGTGATACCGATTCCGGCAATCTCGCCTATCGTGATGTCGGCATTCTCGAGTGCTTGTCGCGTCACTTGCCTGACCGAAGCCCAGATTTCTTCGGGATCATGTTCGACCCAGCCCGGCTCCGGGTATATCTGGCGGAATTCCTGCTGCGCACTCGCGACGACGTTTGCCCGATCATCGTAAATTACGGTACGGCTGCTGCTCGTACCCTGGTCTATCGCCAGAAGGTATTGCGTCGTCACGTTCGTTTCACTCCGTCAGGTACAGTGGATTCTTGATTTCGATTCTCCGGCCGGCCTGATCCGGACGGGGCAACCGGCCCTGCTTCCGGGCGACGGCAGCGAGCCCATGCAGGGCCGTTTCCGGCCAGGGCACGACCTTGCGCCGGGCCAGGTCGACGTGCAGGGTCATCGACTCGGCAGTTGACGCCAGGTAAAGCTCCTCGGCGTGATACATCCGGTTGAATTGATGCAGCCCGGTGCGGCTGTACGCGAGTACCTGCGTCGTAATCAGGTAAGGATCATCGAGGACAAGCTCGCGCTCGTAGGTCATATGACATTCGACCGCGAAGGTCGAGAGACCGCCCCTGATGTACTCGTCAGTAATGCCGAGCTGCTGCCGCAGGGCGACAACGGCGGAATCGAAGGCCTCGAGGTAACTGGCGACGTTCATGTGGCCGTTCACGTCGATCCAGTCCTCCGCGACACTGCCGCGCACGACTTCGAAACCTTCGACGACGGTCTCCAGCACAGCCGTCACACCCGGGCAGTGCCCAGCTCGGGGATGTCACGGAAGTGCTGCAGCGCTTCGGGATTGGCGAGTGCCTCGGTGTTCTTCACGTTTTCGCCGTGGACGACAGAGCGGACCGCTATTTCCACGATCTTGCCGCTCTTGGTCCGCGGTATTTCGGGCACGGCAACGATTTTCGCGGGCACATGCCGCGGCGTCGTGTTCTCTCGTATCACCCGCCGGATCCTGTCGCGCAGCACGTCGTCCAGCTCGATGCCCGGGCGCAGGACGACGAACAGCACGACCCTGACGTCGTCTTCCCAGTCCTGGCCCACCGCGATGCTCTCGACGATTTCGTCGAGCTTTTCTACCTGCCGGTAGATCTCCGCGGTGCCGATGCGAACGCCACCGGGATTCAGCACCGAGTCGGACCGTCCGTGGATGACAACGCCACCGGTCCTGCGCAACTCGGCAAAATCGCCGTGCGCCCAGATGCCGGGATACTTCTCGAAGTACGCAGCGTTGTATCTCGCGTCGTCCGGATCGTTCCAGAAACCGACGGGCGCCGAGGGGAACGGCTGCGTGCACACGAGTTCACCGCGTTCTTCGAGCAGGGCATTGCCGTCGTCGTCGAAGAAAGCCACCGCCATGCCCAGCCCCCTGCACTGAATTTCGCCGCGGCGCACGGGCAGCATCGGGTTACCGAGAACGAAGCAGCTGATAATGTCGGTGCCGCCTGCAATCGACGACAGCTGCAAATCGCTGCCGATGGCGTCGTAGACGTAGTCGAAACTCTCTGGCGCCAGCGGGGAACCGGTCGACAGTACCGCGCGCAGTGCCGACAGATCGAACTCGTCCTGCGGCCGTACGCCCGCCTTTTGCAAAGCGGATATATATTTCGCACTGGTGCCGAACACGGTGAGCTTCTCACGTTCGGCCATCTGCCACAGGACGCGGCCGTCATGGTAGAACGGCGAGCCGTCGAACAGCACGAGCGTTGCGCCAGTTGCAAGACCGGTTGCGAGCCAGTTCCACATCATCCAGCCGCAGGTCGTAAAGTAGAAAAGGCGGTCTCCGGGCCCGGTATCACAGTGCAGCACGTGTTCCTTGACGATTTGCAGTAGCGTGCCCCCGTGGCCATGCACTATGCACTTGGGAACGCCGGTCGTGCCCGACGAGTACATGATGAACAGCGGGTGATCGAACGCAACGGGCTCGAACACCAGCGAGGCGCCCGGTTCTGCAAACTCGTCGAGCGTTACCGCGTTGCCTGTCGCCTCGGCGTCGACCGCACCGCCGGCAAACGGCACCACGACGGTTCGCTCGATTGCGGGTATCGCTTTGACGATCTCTGCAACCGTATCCAGGCATTCGAAGCGTTTGCCATTGTAGAAATAGGCGTTGGCAGTGAACAGGACCTTCGGCTCAATCTGCCCGAAACGATCTACGACGCCGTTAACACCGAAGTCCGGTGAACAGGACGACCAGATTGCGCCGATGCTGGTCGTTGCCAGCATCGCGATAATGGCCTCCGGGCAATTCGGCAGGTAACCGCCGACGCGGTCGCCCTTGACGACTCCGGCGCGCTTCAGGCCACCAGCAACGCCGGCAACTGCATCGCGAAGCTCGCCGAAACTGAGCGTGCGCCGCTCGCCGTCTTCCGCCGAAAACACCAGCGCTTCATGCTCTCCCTCGTGGCGCAAAAGGTGTTCAGCGTAATTCAGCGCGCTGCCATCGAACCAGCCGGCATGCATGATGTTGTCGGGGCGTTTCAGGACGGTTTTGGGCGGCTTCGCGAGGCGTATGTCGCAGAATGTGCAGAGCGCCCGCCAAAAGGCTGCCGAATCGTCGACAGACCACTGATACAGGGCTTCGTAGTCGTCGAATCCCTGCCGCTGCATGAACCGGTACATTGCCGACGACCTGCGTCTCTCGGCACTCGGCTCCCACAAGATCGGGTTGTCGCCCATCACTGTCGTCTTTTGATTTGCCGGGCGTGTCAGTATGCACATAACATCATCTCTGTCCACGCCCGACGAGGCTCACGGTGCCCGATACCGTTCCGACAATGATGAAAGCAATTGCCATCGCGGAACCCGGCGGTCCCGCGATGCTGCGCGAGATCGACTACCCCGTTCCCCGTCCACGGGCATCCGAGGTACTGGTTCGCGTGGTCGCGGCCGGCGTCAACCGGCCAGACGTGCTGCAGCGCCAGGGCAAGTATCCCGTGCCGCCGGATGCCAGTCCGTTGCCGGGCCTGGAGGTTGCCGGAGAGATAGTGGCCATTGGCGACGCCGTCGAACGCTGGCATGCGGGCGATCGGGTCATGGCGCTCACGCACGGAGGCGGCTATGCGGAATTCTGCGCCGTCGAGGCCGGACACTGCCTGCCGATTCCGTCGGGCATGTCTTTTGTCGACGCGGCTGCAATCCCGGAGACGTTCTTCACGGTCTGGTACAACGTGTTCACGCGCTGCCGGCTTGCGGATGGCGAGACCTTCATGGTGCATGGCGGCTCGAGCGGTATCGGCACGACGGCTATCCAGCTTGCAAAAGCTCACGCCTGTTTCGTGTTGACGACGGCTGGCAGCGACGAGAAATGCGGTTTCTGCGAACGGCTCGGCGCGGACAAAGCCTTCAATTACCGCAACGAGGACTGGCAGGCCGGGGTCCGGAAGGCGACGGGTGGGCGTGGCGTCGACGTGTTGCTGGACATGGTAGCCGGCCCCTACACGCAGAAAAATCTCGAGTCGATGGCGCGCGATGGCCGCTGCTGCATCATCGCCTTCCTCCAGGGATCGAAGGCGGAACTGGACCTGCGCGTCGTGCTTGCGAATCGCCTGACCGTGACGGGATCAACCCTGAGGCCACAGAGCGTGGCGGAAAAGGCCCGCATTGCCGCGGACCTCGAGCGCAATGTGCTGCCATTGATTGAATCCGGCCGCGTCAGGCCCGTTATCCACGAGGCGTTTTCCCTGGCATCCGCCGCCGCGGCGCACGAACTGATGGAAAGCAGCCGTCACATGGGCAAGATCGTACTTACCACGAGTGACGTGACGCAGGAGGTCGCGAAACATGACTGAAGCAATCACAGGCCTGGTTGTCCTGCTGCTGATCGCCGCCGCGGGCTATTTTTACTACCGCAGGCGCGGGGGGCGTCCGGTGCCCGAGCAGCTGCGCGAGGGAAAGCCGCTACCAGAATTTGCGGCGCTGGACGAGGCCGGCAACAGCCTGAACTCGGGACAGCTGCGGGGAACGCCGGTCGTAATGATCTTCGTGCGCGGCAACTGGTGCCCCTTCTGCAGCCGGCAGGTCAAGAACCTAACCGGCTATTACAAGGATATTGTCGACCTCGGCGCAAGGCTGATATTCGTCACGCCCAAGCCACTGGAGACGACGCGGCGCGTTGCGGAGTTCTTCAACGTTGATTTCGAATTCTGGCTCGACGAATCGCTGATTGCGACGCGCGAACTCGGGCTGCTGCTCGAGTCCGGCGTTCCCAGGAACTACTACAAGGAATACGGCAGCGACACAATCTGGCCGACGTCGCTGGTGATTGATGCGGACGGCATCATTCGGTACGTCGAGCTGTCGAAGCACATTATCGACCGACCGAACCCGAAGGCGCTGTTGCGCGAACTGCAGAAAGCCGTCGACACCTGAACAGGGATCAGGCATCACCCGCGATTATCTCTCGCGCCCGACGGTCGGCGATAACGTTCGTCGGTTCGCCCGTACGCTTTGCTTCGTCGAAAATATCTGCAAGCCGCGGACCGATCTGCGCGACGAGGTCCATCACCCCGTCGTCGTCCACATCACCGAAGTATTCACACGCGACATTGACGATGCCGCCGGCGTTGATCACGTAGTCGGGCGCATAAAGGATGCCCGCGTCCGCCAGCCGCTGCCCATCTTGCGGGCTGCGCAGCTGGTTGTTGGCGCCGCCAGCTATAATGCGGGCCGTGATCCCCGGAATTGATTCCTGGTGGAGGATAGACCCGAGCGCGCAGGGCGCGAGAACGTCGACATCGGCAGACAAGATTTGCGCGCTGCCGACGCGGTCGGCGCCGAACTCGCTGCACACACGGTCGACCCGGGTCTCGTCGATGTCCGACACCAGTAGGGTCGCGCCCGCTTCTTGCAGCAGTTTGCACAGGTAATATCCCACGTGTCCGACGCCCTGGACGGCGACGCGCAAACCCTCCAGGCTGTCGCGGCCGAGCCTGGCCTTCGCCGCAGCCTCGATACCGTAATAGACGCCATATGCGGTCTTCGGCGAAGGATCGCCGCCGGCCTTACCCGACTGCAGCGGCAACCCGGACACGTAGCGTGTCCTGCGCGCAATGGTTGCCATGATTTCCACGCTCATGCCGACGTCTTCGGCCGTGACGTAGTCGCCATCGAGCGTGTCTATGAATTCACCGAAGCGCTCGAACAGCGCCTCGCTGCCATCGAAGTCCGGCGGTTTCATGATTACGGCCTTGCCGCCGCCGAACTTCAGCCCCGCCATCGCATTCTTGTAGCTCATACCCTGCGACAACCGCAGAACGTCGTGGAGCGCGTCATCGTCGTTGGCATAGGTCCACAGTCGCGTCCCTCCCGCAGCCGGGCCAAGAGCCGTCGAATGGATCGCGATGATCGCGCAAAGGCCGGTGGGTTCATCACGGCAAAAGATCACGCGCTCGTGATTATCGAATGCCGGATTACTGAACACACTCATCGCTTCATTCCCTCAAAAAGGCACGCCAACCGCTTTGCAAAGAAATTTCATGAACGGCGTCGCCGCGTGGAAAGTCGCTTCCACCGTGCGCTGAAACCGGGGACCGATGCTGTCTCCTGCGTCGAGATTTCTCACCGCGATAAAACTCTTTCTCCTGATGTCCTCTATCAGTTCGTGGTCCTTGTCGAAGCCGCGGGGCGCACGGCTCAGCGACTCACCACCAAGTTCGAAGTGGCGGCGGAACTTCGGGTCACCTAGCACGCTTTTCCATTCAGACGGCCGCGCGACGATGCGCTGCCTGATCGCCAGCAGCGCATCTGATTCAGGCCGCCACATACCGACCCCGACGAACACCTGCTCGGGATCGACATGCACGTAGTAGCCCGGCGAGTGAACATCTCTGGCCTGCTCGTGACGGAACTGGATGCCGATATTGGTCTTGTAGGGCAGCTTGTTCTTCGAGAAACGGGTATCCCTGTAGATCCGCATCAACGACCCGCCCATTCGCTGCGGAATTGCCGTGAAATGCGGCGCGAGTTGCGCGAGCGGATCCTGCATCGACTGGATAAACCGCAGTGCGACATCGAGCACCTGCTCCTCGTAGCGCGTCTTGTTCTCTTTGAACCACTCGCGATTGTTGTTGACCGCGAGCTGTTCGAGGAATTCGATCGACGCCTTCTCGAAACCGACGTATCGGGGCGTTGCCACTAACCGCGGCCTTCGTTTTCTTCGCCGAGCCGCCGACAGCCGGAAAAATCCTTTTCGACGGCGATCGTGAGCTTTTCACCGTCCACGAGCACCTGCTCGCCTTCGATGGTCAGCTGTTCAGTCGTGGCCCAGGCCAGGACGGCGGTCTCGGGCAGGCGCACGGTGAGCACGTTGTCGGAAAAGAACGCGGCGGGCGCAACGCTGGCCGGGCTGCTCTCGAGTTCGTAGCGCAACTCGCGCCCGCCCGGGAAGCCCGTGCGCGCCGATATTACACCTTGCTTCCGAAGGGTCTCGACCTCATCCTGAGTCAGCCGCAATCCCACGGAATTGTCACGGATACTGAGTTTCACTATTGTCTACGATTGTCCGCCGGCCCCGATTAAAGCATGAATCCCGTGAGCCGGTAAGTCCGCCCGGCAGGAGCAGCCCTTGATCACCGACCCCTGGTTCTACGTGGCTGCTATCCCCGCCGTGCTGCTGTTCGGAATTGCGAAAGGTGGATTTGGAGGAGGACTCGGTGTCCTCGCCGTCCCCCTCATGGCTTTGGTCGTTTCGCCATTGCAGGCGGCCGCCGTCCTGCTGCCGATACTATGTCTGATGGACCTCGTGGGACTATGGGCTTACCGCGGCAAGTGGTTGTGGCCGGAATTGCGAATCCTGGTGCCTGCCTCGATGATTGGCATCGCTGCCGGCACCCTGTTGTTCGGCTTCATGAGCGCGGCGACCGTGAAGATCATCGTCGGTATCGTCGCAATCGCTTTCACCGCGCACTACCTCTTCTCGACACGCCGCCGACCGGATGCGGCGCTGCCGTTTTTCCCGCCGGCTGTCGGGATCGCCGCCGGTGCGGCAGGAGGCTTTACGAGTTTCATTGCCCATGCAGGCGGGCCGCCGATCAGCATTTACCTGCTCAGGCGGCCACTCGACCGGACGGATTTCGTCGCGACGACGGTACTGCTATTCGCCGCGATCAACTACGTCAAACTGCTGCCGTACGGCTGGCTGGGGCAGCTGTCGGCCGAAAACCTCCGGACGTCGCTCGTGCTTGCGCCCCTGGCACCGGTCGGCGTTTACGCCGGCGTGTGGCTGCACCGGCGTGTGTCGGACCGCTTTTTCTTCCGCCTCATGTACGTAGTACTGTTCGTCGTCGGCTGCAAACTGCTGTACGACGGCAGCACGGCAGGTCACTAGGTCGCGACCTGCGCAACGGGAGAATCACACACAACTGGCGTTCAGGCAGGTCCTTTCACGACCTGCCCCGCTCGGATATCGCGTGGAGGTTGCCGGTAACTCGCACAGCGGACCGGCATGGCATCCCTTACTCAGGAATGACGTTTTCCGCCTGCGGTCCTTTCTGGCCCTGGGTTACTTCCATCGTAACCTTCTGGCCTTCTTTCAATGTTCTGAATCCTTCTGCAACGATCGCGCTGTGGTGAACAAAGACGTCCTTGCCATCTTCGCGCTCGATGAATCCGAATCCCTTATCGTCGTTGAACCACTTAACGGTTCCCGAAACTCTATCTTCTGACATAGTTACCTCAATACAACCCGCCTGCCCGGTCGGCGCGATTTCGCCGCACCGGTGCAGGTGCCAATCCTAACCGCAATCCCCGCCGCTGACGCAAATTTGCGGAAGGCCATTATGCGGTCGAAATATTGCAGAAATAATAAGACCCTTTTTTTAGAGGGCTTTTTTCGGCTTGCCGCAACGCAGCAGGGTTTCCGCCTGCGGCAGCAACAGAAGGGAATTGCGCAGCTTTGCGCGAATTATGGTGCGTCAGCGACGATGGCTGACATGGCTGCGTCCGAGTTTGCGTACGGAGTCACAGCCAGCGAGCGCCATGGTGCGTTCCACTTCGGCGCGCAAGAGCATCAATGCACGCTCCACGCCGGCCTGGCCACCGGCCGCTAGCGCGAACAGGTAGCCGCGACCGATACTGCAGGCATTCGCGCCCAGGGCCAGCGCCTTGACGACGTGGTTGCCGCGACGGATACCGCCGTCGCAGATGATCTCCAGGCGGTCGCGCAGCGCGTCAGCTACCGCGGCGATGCAGTCAACCGGCGCCGGCGCCGACTCCAGCTGCCGGCCACCGTGGTTCGACAGCATGACCGCAGTAGCACCCGACTCGGCCGCCTTGCGGCAATCCTCCACGGTCTGTACGCCCTTGACGACGAGCGCTCCCGGCCAGCGTCCCGCGAGCCACTCGACGTCTTTCCAGGTGAGTGACCGCTCGAGTTGCTCGTCGATGTACTTGCGGATCCCGCCTTTCCAGTTACGCGCAGCCTCGCTGGTGCCCGTTATGTTGACCATCTCCAGGTCCTTGCGCAGCAGCGCCCGGTAAAGCCATCCGGGATAGCGTGCAAAGCTCGCAATCTGGCGCAGGCGAGAGCGCGGCGGAGCACCGAAGCCGTAAACGAAATCGCGCTCGCGGTTTCCCGCGACCGGTGTGTCGACGGTCAGCTGCAGCGCGACGTATCCGGCGTCAACGCAGCGATCGAGCCACTCGTCGGTCAGGCCGCGATCCTTGAAGATATAGAGCTGAAAAGCTTTGGGCCCCGCGGTCGCGGCTGCGACTTCCTCGATCGTCGCCGTGCTCAACGTAGACAGGCTGTAGACCATGCCGAATTTCCCGGCGGCACGCGCCACCGCCTGCTCGCCCGAGCCGTGAAACAGCTTGGAGGCACCGGTCGGCGCGATCATCACCGGCCAATCGACCTCCTGCCCGAACACGGTCGAGCGCAGGTCGACGTTACTGACATCAGACAGTTGCGACGGCAGGAGTTCGTAGTCGCCGAATGCGTCCGTGTTTCGGGCCAGCGTGAGTTCGTCGTCGGCGCCGCCATCCAGGTAGTGAAATACCGGCGCAGGCAAACGGCGCTTCGCAACGCGGCGAAAGTCCATGACGTTGTTGCACTTGGCGATATTCACACAGCGAGAATAGCACGCGACCCCACAAAGTCGGCGCAGCTGCTGGTATGATTGCGCGCCGTCAAGAACCCGACGCTTGTGCACATCATGAATGAACTGCCCGACACACGGACGCGCGACCGGGCGATCGCCACCTGGCTACTGATCTGTTGCGGTCTCGTATTCGCCATGGTCGTTCTCGGCGGCGTTACGCGCCTGACGGGTTCCGGCCTGTCCATGGCGGAATGGCGCCCGATCATGGGAACGCTGCCGCCATTGTCCGATGCGGAGTGGCAACGGGTCTTCGAGATTTACAAGCAGACTCCGGAGTTCCAGAAAATAAATTCGCACATGGGTGTAAACGACTTCAAGGGCATCTTCTGGCTCGAGTACCTGCATCGCCTGCTGGGCCGGCTGCTCGGCTTTGCCTTCCTGCTGCCGCTCGTGTATTTCGTGTCTCGCAGCTATATCACTTTGCGCCAGCTGCCGTGGTACCTGCTGATGCTTGCGCTCGGCGGCGTGCAGGCCGTTATCGGCAAGATCATGGTCGCAAGCGGCCAGGTAGACGCCCCGCAGGTCAGTCATTACCGGCTGACCGCGCACCTCTCGGCCGCCTTCCTCGTGTACGCGTTGATGTTCTGGCGTGCCCAGTCGCTGCTGCACGGCGCCTCCGGGAGCGCGCCCCACCCGTGGTACCGGTGGACGGTAGCGCTCACCGTGCTGATCGCCGTCACGATCGTCTCGGGCGGGTTCGTCGCCGGACTCGACGCCGGGCTCATGTACAACACGTTCCCCAGGATGGGCGACCACTGGATTCCACCCGGCCTGCTCGCGCTCGATCCCGCGTGGCGCAACGTCTTCGATAACCTGACGACGGTGCAGTTCGATCACCGGCTGCTCGCCCTCACGACATTCACGCTGATCGTCGTCTTCTGGTTTCGGGCACGGAGAGCGCAATTGCCCCAGCGTGCGCAAAGCGGTGCGAACGCACTGCTCGTGACGGCGGTCCTGCAAGTATTACTCGGAATCTCGACCGTGGTGCTGGCGGTACCGACGGCACTGGCGGTCGGCCACCAGGCGACCGCACTGTTGCTGCTGACATCCGCCCTGTACCTTTTGCACGGCCTGAGGCGCGGCTGACTGCTGCGTCATAGGTGCAAATACCCATATAATCGGATTATTGCTTCAGACAAGATCGGCGACATGAAAAACGTACCTGCAGCCAGTTCCGCACCACCCGCCATCTGTTTCGACCAGGACCTGATCGAACGCTACGACGGGCGCGGCCCGCGCTACACGTCCTACCCGACCGCCCTGCAGTTCCGCGAGCGTCTCGGAGAGGCGGAGTACCGCGCCAACGCCCTGCACAGCAACGCGGGCGGGGCGCCGTTGTCGCTCTATGTGCACATCCCTTTCTGTCACTCGCTCTGCTACTACTGCGGCTGCAACAAGATCGTCACCCGCAACCAGGTCCGGGTCGAGCGCTACATGGAGATGCTGCACAAGGAAATCCTGATGCAGGCGGAGCTTTTCGACCGGTCGCGCGCAACGCGGCAGCTGCACTTCGGCGGCGGCACGCCAACGTATCTCGACAACGAGCAGATGGACGAGCTGATGGCTGCACTGCGCAGCGCGTTCAACTTCGACGAGAGCGAGGCGCGGGAATTCTCCATCGAGGTGGACCCGAGGACCGTGGACACAGACGGCATCAGGTACCTGACGGACCTCGGCTTCAACCGGCTCAGCCTCGGCATCCAGGACTTCGATCCCACCGTGCAGGAAGCGGTCAACCGCATGCAGTCCTTCGAAGAGGTGACAAACCTGGTCAATGCGGCGAGAGCTGCGGACTTCAAGTCGATTTCCTTCGATCTCATTTACGGCCTGCCCCACCAGAACGTCGCAAGCTTCAATGCAACGCTCGACCGGGTCATCGGGCTGCGCCCCGACCGCCTCGCGGTTTACAATTACGCGCATCTGCCGGAGCGGTTCAAAGGTCAGCGCATGATAAACGCGGACGACATTCCGCTACCCTCGACAAAACTCGACATCCTGCACCAAACGATCGACCGCCTCTCCGACAGTGGTTACGTCTATATCGGCATGGATCATTTCGCGCTGCCCGAGGATGACCTCGTGCTGGCGCGCGGCGATGGCACGCTACAGCGCAATTTCCAGGGCTATTCGACCCACGGCGAGTGTGACCTGATCGGCCTCGGTGTCAGTTCCATCTCGAGCATTGGCAACGTCTATGCGCAGAACGCCGTCACGACGATGGAGTACGAGACGCTGATCGAGGATGGCCACCTGCCCATCAAGAAGGGCATCGCCGTGGACGACGACGACCTGCTGCGCGCGGAGGTGATCCAGGCGCTGATGTGCTACGACCGTCTCGATTTCGACGACTTCGATGCGAGCCACGACATCGACTTCCGCGACTACTTCAGGTCGGAACTCGAGCGCCTGGGGCCGCTGGCCGAAGACGAGCTGATCGAGCTCGAGCCGGGCGGCATCGGCATAACCGCCAAAGGCCGGTTGCTGCTTCGCTGTATTGCAATGGTCTTCGACCGCCACATGGCCGAAGTCGATACCGACAAGCGTTTTTCACGGGCAATCTAGGCTCACGAAACCTCGGTCAGCCAGCCGTGGGGATCCGGCGCGTCGCCGTACTGGATGGCCTGTAATGCCCTGCGCAGCTTCTCGGTATTGGGCCCGGCGCCGCCATCACGGACAGGGATCTCGCTGTCGTCATAAACGAGCGTGCCGACCGGGGTCAGGGTAGCCGCCGTGCCGGACAGCGCGGCCTCGTAGGTGGCGGCCCATTGCAGCAGTTCCTGCACCGTGAAATCCCTCTCGTTGACCCGGTAGCCGAGGTCCGCAGCAATCACAAGGATTGAGGCGCGGGTCATGCCGTGCAGGAACGAAGTATTCAGCGGCTTGGTTATGATTTCGTCGTCGCTGATCAGGAGGAAGTTGGCGGCGCCCGTCTCCTGCACGTCGCCACCCGGGCAGAACAGCACCTGGTCGACACCGTATTTTTCTTTTGCGTTCAGGGTCGGACCCAGTGCCGCAGCATAATTGCCGCCGGTCTTGGTGCTGCCGAGCTGTTCGGTGGAACGCGCGAAGGTATCCGCTACGAGCAGCTTGAGCGGCCGCGCGCCGCCCGCGAAGTAATCGCCGACCGGCGATGCGAGGACGAACAGCGTCGCTTCGGTCGACGGCGCAGCCGCCGCGCCGATGTTGGGCAACGTGCCGATCAGCGTCGGCCGAAGATACAGGGAACTGGGCGGCTCCGGTATGTCGGCGAGCTGCTTGCTCACGAGATCCTCGACCATGCCTGCCAGCAGATCCGCGTCCGGGATCGGCAGGTGCAGCGATTTCGCGCTGCGCTGCATGCGCGCGACGTGGTCGTGCAGGCGGAAGATCCGCGCATTGCCGTCCTGCCAGCGGTAAGCCTTGAAGCCCTCGAAGCAGGTACTGGCATAATGAAAGACGTGAGACGCCGGGTGCATCGGCAGCGGCGCGAGCGGTTCGATCGCTGCCTCGCCCCAGCCGCCGTTCTCAAACCGCGCGATCGTCATGTGATCGCAAAAGACGGTGCCGAACTGAGCCATGGGAATTCTAATCTGGATTAAAAACCGGGGCCCTAACTTTGCCATTAAACGACCTCCGTTGGCCAGCCCGTATTTTTCCCCGTCTCCGGCAATGGCGTGCTCCGCTGCGCGGGCGTAAACTCGTTTTCTTTGCCTCGATAGTCTGGAGCAACGCAGTATGAGCGCACCCGCCGAGAAACTTGACGCCTTCTGGATGCCGTTCACGGCCAATCGCGATTTCAAGAAAAAGCCCCGCATCATCACGTCGGGAAGCGGCCACCACTACACGACTCTCGACGGCGACAGGATCTACGACCTGTTCGCGGGCCTCTGGACGACCGGGATCGGCCACTGCCACCCGAAGATCGTCGAAGCCGTGCAGAAGCAGGTCGCACAGCTCGACTATTCCATGACCTTCCAGTCCGGCAACGACAAGTCATTCGCGCTGGCGGAGCGTGTCACCGGGATGGCACCCGAGGGCTTCAATCACGTGTTCTTTACCAACTCCGGATCCGAATCCGTCGACACGGCACTGAAGATCGCGCTGGGCTATCACCGCGCCCGCGGCGAAGGCAACCGCACGCGCCTGATCGGCCGCGAACGCGGCTACCACGGTGTCAACTTCGGCGGCATGTCGGTGGGCGGCATGGTCCCGAACCGCAAGGTGTTCAGCCCCAACCTGATACCCGGCGTCGACCATATCCGCGCGACGATGGACATCGAGCACACGGCATTCTCGCGCGGCCAGCCCGACTGGGGTGCGCACCTTGCCGACGACCTCGAGCGGCTCGCGGGGCTGCACGACGGCAGCAATATTGCAGCGGTCATCGTCGAGCCGGTTGCCGGGTCGGCAGGCGTGCTGCCGCCGCCCGTCGGCTATCTCGAGCGCCTCCGCGAGATCTGCGACAAGCACGGCATCCTGCTGATCTTCGACGAGGTCATCACCGCCTTCGGCCGCGTCGGCAAGGCCTTCGCCGCCGAGCGCTTCGGCGTCATGCCCGATATCATCACGACCGCCAAGGGCCTGACCAACGGCGTGATCCCGATGGGTGGCGTCCTGGTACGGGATCATGTCTACGACGCTTTCATGCAGGGGCCCGACTACATGATCGAGCTGTTCCACGGCTACACGTACTCCGGGCATCCGGTCGCTGCGGCTGCCGGGCTGGCCGCGATGGGCGTGTACAGGGAGGAAGGCATATTCGAGCAGGCGAAATCGCTCGAGCAGACGTTCGAGGACCTCCTGCATTCGTTCGCGGACCATGACAAGGTCATCGACGTGCGCAACTTCGGCCTCATGGGCGCTATCGAGATGGCGCCTCGCGACGGCGCGCCGGGCGCGCGTGGTCTCGAGACGCACAAGCGGTGCTTCTGGGAAGAGAAGCTGATGGTGCGCAACGGCATGGATATTCTCAGCTTCTCGCCATTCCTGAATTCGAAGGTCGACGACTGGAACAAGGCGTTCGACAGCGTGCGTCGCGTCATCGACAGCATCGATTAGACCCACAGGCCAGGAGAACTCATGAGCGCGCGCCCTGCACAGGATATCGACACAGCAAACATCGTCGGCCACTTCATCAACGGCCAGGACGTTACCGATTCGAACCGGCCTGAACCCGTCACGAATCCCGCCACCGGAAAGATCGCCCGGCACGTCGCCATGGCGTCGCGGGATACCGTCGAGGAAGCAATCGCGGCAGCCGAGGCCGCGTTCGCCGCGTGGCGAGACACGCCGCCGATCAAACGCGCGCGCATCATGTTCCGTTTCAAGCAGCTGCTGGAAGAGCATGCCGACGAAATCGTTGCCGCGATCACGGACGAGCATGGCAAGGTCCTCGACGATGCGATGGGCGAATTCATACGCGGCGTGGAAGTCGTCGAGTACGCCTGCGGCATACCGGAGCTGTTGAAGGGTGAATACACGAAAAACGTCGGCCCGGGTATCGACAGCTGGGCCGAGCACCAGCCGCTCGGGGTCGTCGCCGGTATAACGCCGTTCAATTTTCCGGCGATGGTGCCGATGTGGATGTACCCGATGGCGATCGCCTGCGGCAACACCTTCATTCTGAAGCCTTCGGAGAAGGACCCTACGGCACCTTTGCTTTGCGCAAGGTTGCTGGGCGAAGCCGGCTTGCCGGACGGCGTCTTCAACCTCGTCAACGGCGATAAGGAGGCCGTGGATACTTTGCTGACCGACAAACGCGTACAGGCCGTCAGCTTCGTCGGTTCCACGCCGGTCGCCGAGTACATCTATTCCACGGGCACGAGCAACGGCAAACGCGTACAGGCCCTCGGCGGCGCAAAAAACCATGCCGTCGTGATGCCCGACGCCGATATCGACAACGCGGTCAGCGCATTGATGGGAGCCGCCTATGGCTCCTGCGGCGAACGCTGCATGGCGATCTCGGTCGCGGTATGCGTCGGCGACGAGACAGCGGATACCGTGGTCAGCAAGTTCCGGGGTCGGATAGCCGAACTCAAGGTGGGCAACGGTGCCGACACGAGCAACGACATGGGCCCGCTGGTAACGAAAGCGCACTACGACAAGGTCCGTTCCTACGTCGACCTCGGCGTCGAGGAAGGCGCCGATCTCGTCATCGACGGCCGCGAACTCGTCGTCGGCGGCCACGAGGACGGATTCTTCCTGGGGCCGTGTCTTTTCGACCGCGTGACGCGCGATATGCGCATCTACAACGAGGAGATCTTCGGGCCGGTGCTATGCGTGGTCCGCGCCGAGTCCGAGGAAGAAGCCATGCAGCTCATCGATGAGCACGAGTACGGCAACGGCACCTGCATATTCACGCGCGACGGCGAGGCGGCACGCTATTTCGCGGACAGGATCAAGGTCGGCATGGTCGGCATCAACGTGCCGCTGCCGGTACCGGTGGCCTACCACAGCTTCGGCGGCTGGAAACGGTCCCTGTTCGGCGACCTTTACGCCTACGGGCCCGACAGCGTGCGTTTTTACACGCGGCGCAAAACCATCACGCAGCGCTGGCCTTCTGGCGGCGTCCGCGAAAAGGCGCAATACACCTTCCCGAGTAACCAGTAGGCCTTCGGGGGTGGAGAATCTGCCGCGATTCGGGAACACTATGCCGTTCCCGAATCAACTCCGGAGGCTGTCGATGACGAAGTGCACCCTGGCGATTAGCTGTCTCGTGTTCGCCTTTTCGGCGCACGCGCAGGAAGCCGCGAATCCATTTACCAGCAAAGAGGTGTCTCCGGGCATCCACGTGATTTACGGTGCGGGCGAGAAATTCGTCGGCGGCAACGTGAGCGTCATGGTTGGTGACGAACACGTTGTACTGATCGATGACGCCATGGTGCCGACAGCGCCCGCTCTCATCGATGCGGTCACGGACATCGCGGGCAGGCCCGTCGACTTCGTGATCAACACGCACTATCACGGTGATCACACGGGCGGCAACGCGCAGCTCGCGAAAGACGGCACGATCGTCGTTGCCCACGACAACCTGCGCAAGCGACTCCTGGAGAAACCCGGGGATGCCGGCGGGGCGGCCGGGATTCCGGTGATCACGTTCTCCGAGACGGTAACTTTCCACGTCAACGGCAAGATGGCGAAAGTCTTTCATTTGCCGCACGCGCACACGGACGGCGACGGCGCCATTCACTTTCCTGAAGCCAATGTCATCCATGCCGGCGACGTGCTTTTTAACGGAATTTTCCCGTATGTCGACCTCGATGGCGGCGGCAGCGTCACAGGCTTTATCGCTGCACAGCAGCAGCTCATGGACATGGCTGATGACGACACGCTAATACTCTCGGGTCACGGCGATCCGGTGGCGAGTAAGGCCGATGTGGAGCGTAACCTGGCCGTGCTCGTGGACGGACGCAAGCGCATCAAGGCGCTCGTCGACCAGGGCATGTCCGAAGAAGAGGTGCTGGCCGCGAACCCCCTCGCGGACTATCACGACGATTATAATTGGGGCTTTATCACCACGGAGAAAATGACCAGGACGCACTACCGCGACCTGACATCGGACTAGGACAATGGACAACAAGAAAACGGAAGCCTTCGTCGACGACATGTGGGACAGCTCGATCATTCCCGAACTCTGCGACTACATCAAACTGCCTAACAAATCCCCGCATTTCGATCCCGACTGGGAGAAGCACGGCCACATGGAAAAAGCCGTGCAGCAGCTCGAAGCGTGGTGCAAGACCCAGCCCGTCAAGGGCATGACGGTCGAGATCGTGCGCATCGCGGGACGCACACCGGTGCTGTTCGCGGAGATCCCGGGCGATTCCGACGACGTCGTGCTGTTGTACGGCCACTACGACAAGCAGCCGGAGTTCAGCGGCTGGGCCGAGGACCTCGACCCGTGGGAGCCGACGATCAGGGACGGCAAGCTCTACGGCCGCGGCGGTGCCGACGACGGCTACGCCGTGTTCGGTTCGCTGACCGCCATCCGCTCCCTGCAGGAGCAGGGGGTACCGCACGCGCGTTGCGTGGTGCTGATCGAGGGCTGCGAGGAGTCCGGCAGCTTCGACCTGCCCTACTACATCGAGATGCTCGAGGACCGCATCGGTTCGCCCGACCTGGTGGTCTGCCTCGACGCGGAATGCGGCAACTACGAGCAACTCTGGTGCACGACCTCGCTGCGCGGCAACCTCACCGGCACGCTGCGCGCCGACGTGCTGACCGAAGGCGTGCACTCCGGCAGCGCGAGCGGCGTCGTACCGTCGAGTTTCCGCATCCTGCGCAAGCTGCTGAGCCGTATCGAGGACGAGGGCAGCGGTCAGATCAAGCCGGGCGCGCTGCACGTCGACATTCCGGAGCAGCGCATCGGGCAGGCGAAGCTCGCCGCGGAAACGCTGGGCAAGGGCGTTTACAGCAAGTACCCGTGGGCGGTCGAGGATGCAGCACCCGGCGAGTCCCCTTACGAGCTGTTACTGAACAACACCTGGCGGCCGACCATGAGCATAACGGGCGCCGCGGGCCTGCCGGCGCTGGTCGACGCGGGCAACGTGCAGCTGCCCTTCAACACGCTGAAGCTGTCGTTCCGCCTGCCGCCGACTTGCGATGCCGACGATGCGGCGAAGACCGTGAAGGATATCCTGGAAGCGGACACGCCGCCCTTGTCGAAAGTGTCGTTCCGGGTCGAGTCGACGATGGCCGGCTGGAACGCGCCGCCCGTTGCCGAGTGGCTCGAAACATCGATGCAGAAAGCGTCACAGGCCTTCTTCGGAAAACCGTCCATGTACATGGGCACCGGCGGCACGATCCCGTTCATGGGCATGTTGGGCGAGAGGTTCCCGGAGGCACAGTTCCTTGTGACGGGCCTGCTCGGTCCGAACTCCAATGCGCACGGCCCCAATGAGTTCCTGCACATCGATACGGGCAAACGCGTCACGAGTTGCGTCGCGCAGGTGCTCGCCGACCACTACCGGCACAAGACCGGCGTCAAAGCCGCCGCCTGACGGGAAATCCCCCAGCCGCCGCCATCCACACGTGGCCGGCGGGCGGGGCGTTTGTCGACCGAAGTAAAGCGCAGGCGCGCGCAGCGCGGCGAGCCATGAGGGAGACAAATGACCCGGTTGCCGGCCGCTCTTACGTCGTAAACATGATCATGATGCCGGCGGCTACGGCCGAGCCAATCACGCCGGCGACGTTCGGCCCCATGGCATGCATCAGCAGGATATTGTGCGGGTTGGCTTCCAGGCCAACCTTGTTGGCCACGCGCGCCGCCATTGGCACGGCCGAGACGCCGGCAGCACCGATCAGCGGATTGATCGGGTTGTGTGACAGCTTGTTCATGAGCTTGGCCATGAGCACGCCGCTGGCCGTGCCGATCGCAAACGCGACCACGCCAAGCAGGAGAATGCCTAACGTTTCGACCGACAGGAACTGCTCGGCGCTGAGCTTGGAACCGATGGAAAGCCCGAGGAATATCGTCACGGTATTGATGAGCGCGTTCTGCGTCGTGTCGGACAGACGATTGACGACGCCGCACTCGCGCATCAGGTTGCCGAATGCCAGCATGCCGAGCAGCGGTGCCGCCGTCGGCAACAGCAGCGCGACCAGCAGCAACAGCAGAATTGGAAAGAGGATGCGCTCGGTCTTCGATACCTGGCGCAGCTGCACCATGTGGGTCTCTCGCTCGGCCTTCGTCGTGAGCGCCCGCATGATCGGCGGCTGGATGATCGGGACCAGCGCCATGTACGAATACGCGGCAACCGCAATTGCCCCGAGCAGCTGGGGCGCGAGCATGCCCGATACGTAGATGGCCGTCGGCCCGTCTGCACCGCCGATGATGCCGATGGCGGCTGCCTCTTTCAGCGTGAAATCCATTATGCCGAGTTCGGTCATCCCCAGCGCACCGAGCAGCGTCGCAAAGATCCCGAACTGCGCGGCGGCACCGAGGAACAACGTGCGTGGATTCGCGAGCAGCGGCCCGAAATCCGTGAGCGCGCCGACACCCATGAAAATTATCAGCGGGAATGCACCCGTCTTGATGCCTACTTCGTAGGTCAGGTACAAGAGCCCGCCGGGCTCCGCGATCCCGGCGCCGGGGATGTTGCTCAGGAGTCCACCGAAGCCGATCGTGACCAGCAGCAGTGGCTCGAATTTCCTGACGATGCCGAGGTACAGCAGCGCCAGGCAAATCAGGAGCATCGCGGCCTGGCCGCCCGTGATCAGGTAGAGGCCGGAGCCACGCCAGATTTCGAGGATCAGCTCCATCAGCCGGCGATGGCGACGAGCGGGTCACCGACCGCGACAACGTCGCCTTCGCGCACGAATACGTCGCTGACCGTCCCCGCGCGCGGCGCGCTGACGGCCGTCTCCATTTTCATCGCTTCCACGACGAGCAGCGGCTGGCCTTCCTCGACCTGGTCGCCCGGCGCCACGTGCACCTTGAAGACGTTTCCGGCGAGCACGGCCTTCACCGCCTCCCCTGACGATCGCGGCGCCGGCTTCGGCCCAGGGGCTGCCGGCGCGACGCCTGCAACCGCCCCGTCCTCGGCCACTTCGACCGTGAATTCCCGGCCGTTGACACGCACCGAGTACACGGCGGGTCCCCGCGCCGGAGCGGCACCAGGTGCCGCGGCCGGCGCCTGCGCCTCCTCGCTGCCCGGCGCTGGCTCGAACGCGGCCGGATTATCGCGGTTCTGCAGGAATCGTATGCCGATCTGCGGGAACAGCGCATACGTGAGCACGTCGTCGTCGACGTCGGATGCGAGGCGGATCTTCTTCTCGATCGCGATGTGATTGAGCTTCTCGGTCTGCAGCTCCAGTTCCGGCTCGAGCAGGTCGGCCGGGCGGCAGGTAACCGGCTCGGCACCCTCGAGTACGCGCGCCTGCAGCCCCTTATTCACCTCGGCCGGCGTTGCGCCGTACTCGCCTTTCAGGACTCCTGCAGTCTCCTTGCTGATCGTCGCGTAGCGCGAACCGGAAAGAACGTTGATGACGGCCTGGGTCCCGACGATCTGGGATGTCGGCGTCACGAGCGGCAGCATGCCGAGATCACGGCGAACTTGCGGGATCTCTTCAAGCACCGCATCGAGTTTGTCGCCGGCATTCTGTTCGCGCAGCTGGTTCTCGAGATTGGTCAGCATGCCGCCGGGGACCTGGGCGACCAGTATTCGGGAATCGACGCCCCTGAGACCGCCTTCGAATTTCGCGTATTTCTTGCGCACCTCGCGAAAATAGGCGGCAACCTCTTCGAGCGCCTGCAGATCCAGGCCCGTATCTCGGTCCGTGCCATCCAGTATCGCAACCAGGGATTCAGTCGGTGAGTGGCCGTAAGTCATGCTCATCGACGAAATCGCCGTGTCGATGTTGTCGATGCCTGCTTCTGCCGCTTTCACGCAGGTTGCAGTGGACAAGCCGGTCGTTGCATGACACTGCATGTGGATCGGGATAGCCACAGCCTCTTTGAGCCGGCTCACGAGTTCGAAGGCGACATACGGACGCAACAAACCGGCCATGTCCTTGATGCAGATGGAGTGAGCGCCCATGTCCTCGATGCGCTTGCCGAGGTCGACCCAAAGGTCGATCGTGTGCACGGGGCTCACCGTGTACGACATAGTGCCCTGCGCATGCTTGCCGACCTTGACTGTAGCCTTGACCGCGGTCTCCAGGTTTCTGAGGTCATTCAGCGCATCGAAGATACGGAAGACATCGACGCCGTTGACCGCACAGCGCTCGACGAATTTCTCGACCAGGTCGTCCGCATAATGCCGGTAGCCGAGAATATTCTGGCCACGGAACAACATCTGTTGCGGTGTATTGGGCATGGCCGCTTTCAGTCGGCGGATACGCTCCCACGGGTCCTCACCGAGGTAGCGAATGCAGGCATCGAAGGTCGCTCCACCCCATGACTCGATCGACCAGAACCCGATCTTGTCGAGCTTGTCGGCGATGGGCAGCATGTCGTCGATCCGCATACGCGTGGCAAGCAGGCTCTGGTGTGCGTCACGCAGCACGAGTTCGGTGATACCGAGGGCGTTCTTTTCGCTCATTGGTTTCTTGACCTTTGAATCAGGATTGGCGGTGCCGGCGAATTGCTGCGGCAATCGCGGCTACCTCTTCATGCGTAACATCGCCATCGGGAACCGCGGGCTGGAATCTTCTCACCAGGATCGCCATGAGGGACATTGCGCCGACAAGCACGGTCAGGAACACGAATACCGTTCCCATGCCGGCGATCATGAGCGTCGTGCCCAGCTCTAGCAGGCTTTCTTCCATGGCATCCGAGGTCTACAAAGCGCGGATAGCCGATTATACTGGATTGGACCCGTTGACAAAGCGTTGACCGCAGCGCGTCAATGATTGCATCAGCAACTGCGGTTTTGAGTTTCGCGAATCTCACCATGCGACACGGTTTTTCCAGCAGCGATCGCCGGGGCAGCATATGCCGAACCCTCGTGCTTGGGCTTGTCCCGTGGGCAACTCTCGCGGGCGCCGGGGAGACTCTGACTACCCCGGGTACGGAGGTCGTCACCGCGGCACCCGTGCCGAAAGACGAGGACCTCGAAGCGGCCGGCGCCGTCATCGGCAATATCGTGCTCGAAAAGCGCAACATCTTCGATCTGTCGGATCCGAAAGAGAACAAGTGGCTCTACCGCTGGGCGAACCGGCTACATGTCGTTACCCGCGACCATGTGATTCGCAACCAGATACTGTTCGAGGACGGTGATAACTTCTCCGGCCGCCTGCTCGAGGAAACCGAGCGAATCGTGCGCTCGAACCGCTTCATTTACGACGCCAGTGTCGAGCCTATCCGCTACGAGAGCGGCGTCGTCGACGTGAAAGTCACGACGCAGGACGTATGGTCACTGACGCCCGACGTGTCATTTTCACGCACTGGCGGCGAGAACAGGACGGCGCTCGGTATCGAGGAAACCAATCTGCTTGGCCGGGGCCAGCTGCTGCGGCTTAAGTGGATCGACAGTGTCGATCGAACGTCGACGCAATTCGACTTCGAGGACAGGAACCTGGGCAGCAGCTGGGTATCGATGTTCCTGCGCCTCGCCGACAATTCGGATGGTGAAACCCGGATTCTTTCCATCGTAAGGCCGTTTCATGCGCTGGATGCACGTTGGTCGGGTGGCGGCTGGGTTTCCCTCGACGACCGCCGCACGGCGCTCTACCGGCTGGGAGACGAAGCTGCCGAGTACCGCCACGAGCGTGATTACGCAACCGGCTTCGGCGGGTGGTCAGCGGGTCTCAAGGACGGTTGGGTGCGGCGGTGGACCGCGGGCTATGTATTCGACGACAACCTTTTTTCGGAGGCGGTCGATCCCACACTGCCGGCTGTAATCCCGGAAGACCGCAAGCTGGTGTACCCATTCCTGGGGCTAGAGGTCCTGCAGGACGAGTTCAGCACGACCAGCAATACCAACCAGATTGGCCGCACCGAAGATTTTTATATGGGCACACGCTTCTCCGCATCGGTCGGCTGGGCGGACGAAAGCTTCGGCGCGGATCGCGACGCGCTGATCGTATCTGCCTCGCTCAATCTCGGTTTCGGCTCGCTGGACAAGACCGCGTTGCTCGTCACCGGCGTTACAAGCGGCCGGCGCGAGGGCGGCGACAGCAGGAATGCGACCACGTCGATCCGCGCGCGCTTCTACCACCGGCAGTCGGAGAAGCGGCTGTTCTTCATGGAACTCTCCGGCACCGCGGGGCACGACCTCGATCTGGACAACCCGGTGCAGCTCGGTGGCAAGTCCGGCCTCCGCGGTTACCCCCTGCGCTACCAGACCGGCGACTCCAAAATGCTGTTCTCGGTCGAGCAGCGGTACTTCACCGACTGGTACCCCTGGCGCCTGTTCCGCGTCGGCGGCGCAATATTCGCCGACGTCGGCCGTACCTGGGGGGACAACCCGATCGGCGAGCAGAATTTCGGCTGGCTGAAGAACGTCGGCTTCGGGTTTCGCTTTGCGCCCACCCGTTTCAGCACCAACAAGGTCGCCCACCTGGATTTCGCCTTTCCGCTGGATGGCGACCCGTCGATCGACAGCGTGCAGATCCTGCTGGAAGCCAAACGCAGCTTCTAGCCCGCCGTTTTACCAGGTTGCCTTCGAACAGATCGACAAGGCGATATTTGCCAGGTCGGCGACCACGTAGACGTTACGGCCTCCGCAGTCTCGCGGCTACCGGCAAATTTCGGTCATTCTCGCCTTGGTCTCGGCGATTGTCGCAACGGCGTCCTGCTCGCTGAGGTACTCGCGTTCGCCGGCGTCGTTGGTGCGATACAGGCGCGGCGCGTTGACGTAGGACTCGAATATCTCGGTGGCGCGCTTGCAGTAATAGGCGTCCGCCGCTTCACGTTCCGCGCGTTCCTCGGCGGTCTCGCCGGGATAGGCATAGTCATCGTCAGCGTCTTCACCCTCGGAACCTTCGAGATCGCCCAGCGTGCCGCCGGAATGCCAGACCAGTTCGACGCTCACCGCGTCTTCGTGCCCGGGCGTGTCGCTGTAGTGGCGCTTGCCACCTGCGTCGGTCCACGTATAGATCGGCGTCATCGTATCGACGAAATGGGTCTTGCCGGTCGCGTCCACCCACTTCCATACATCGGCAATCGCCGGCGCGGACACGCCGATCATCAACACGAACAGGGTCAGTAATCTCGTCATAATGGCTCCTGGCAGAGCCAAGTATGGTGTTTTGCGCCCAGGAAACAGGTGACTGCCGTCACAAATTCGCGCAGCAACGCGCCAGTTCAGGGCGGCGCTGGCGGGACGATCTCGTAAAGTCCGAAGCCGTCTTCGACGAGCAGTTCCTGCAGGCGCTGGTTCGCGAATGCGTTGACCCGGGAGGCCGTGCCTTCGTCCGTCGAATCCAGCCATTGCCGGAATAGCCCCGCATGAACGACGATATGGGTGTAGTCCAGTTCGAGCAGGCGATCTGCAATCGCGTTACCGGAAGCCGAACGCTCTGCGATGCTCGTAAAGACCTCGTTCACAAGGATAGCGTTAGCGGAGAAGTAGTAGCGGCGACCACCGAGGTACAGGCCGAGGACTCGTCTGCCAGGTGCGACCCGCTGGTTGGCAAGCTCGATGACCGCATATTCCGGCCGATGCATGCGAACGTACGTCGCGTAGTCCACCCGACCGGTAACATACGGCACCGGATCGATCTTGCCCGACAGCGCATGGGCATAGAGCAGGTTCGGCACGAAGTATGCGGCGACAATGACCGCCGTCACGGCATTCGCCCTGCCTGCAGAATCAAGTCGCTTCTCGAGCTGCCGATGAATCACCCGGAGGCCATAAGTGGCAAGCACGACGAGCGGCGGCACGATAGTCGCGATCCAGCGCATCCGCATATCCTTGAGCAGGAATACCAGTACGATCATCAATACGGTGTAAGCGCCGAACAGCAGCGGGTCATTGTGCCTGACGTCCCGTTTATTCGGGAGCACGAGCAGCGCGAGCGGCAGCAGCAAAAGCAGGGGATTCAGCCGGCCGTCGAAGTACTTCGGGTTGTCGTCCTGGCCCTCGAAGAAAATGCGCAGCGGGATCAGCAGCGTGTATGCCAGGCTTTCTTCGTGAACCAGCCGCCGCGTCAGCAGGGGACCGAGCGGCTTCTCACCTTTCCCGGCCTGCTCCTGCATCGCAGCGCGCGCATGCGCTTCGGCAGTCGTCGCCAGATCCGGCGACGGCGGCACTTCTGCCTGAACCGGGAACACCCCCTGCGCCAGCGGGTATATCGGGTTGCCCGTCAGGCTGTAATTGCGAACCAGCCAGGGTGAGAACACGAGCAGCGAGATAGCAACGAACAGTGCGCCGAACTTCACCGCATTCAGCTGCTGCGCGTGTGGATTGTCGCGCCGGAACCTGAAGAGATAGAAGAACGGCAGCAACAGGCTCAGCACCAGGAACGACACCAGCGCGTTGTATTTCGTACCCAGCGCGAGGCCGCTGCATACCGCTGCCAGTACCAGCCAGCGTGTCCTGGTAGTGTCCTCGAGCCAGATGACGGCGCTGAACAGCGCTGCGGTCGTAAAAAACAGGAGCCCGAGGTCCACGTAAACGGTCACCGACAACTTCACGATCAGGGGCAGCGTCAGGAACAGCAGTCCGCTGAGAGCTGCCCATGACGAGCCGATCCGGCGCCGTACGAACAGACAGATGAGCAACGCGGTCAGCAACGCGAATGCGAAATGCAGGTACTTCGCCGCGATGTCGTGGCCGAGTGCGACCGGTGCCATGTACAGGATGTCGAGGAGCTGCGGATAATACGAGAAGAGAATGTCCGGCCGTTCATGGATTCCGCCGCCTCCGACCCAGAGCTTCGGCACGGCCAGATGATGCGTCAATGCATCCCGGCTGACCGGCGGCACGCTGGCCAGCAGGATAATCCACGCGACGTGCAGCATGTACGCGGCGGCAAAGAGCGTTTTTGTCCTGGTTGACATCGACCACCCGGGCGGCAATGACAAGGCAGTCTACACAGCACCAGTCGCGAAACAAGAACGCGGCTCTCAATACGGCTAGCGCCGGTCGATGCGATGCCAGTTAGCCGTGGGCGAACGTTTCTTCCAGCCGTAGTAAGGATGGCGGCGACACCGCACAGGAGGTAGAAGATCACGAAGCGCACGGACCCCATCGCATCCTCGACATTGTTGCCGAAGATCCAGAGAAACCACATATTGCCGATGATATGGAACCACCCGCCATGCATGAACATCGACGTAAATACGGTCGGCCAGCTCGCGGTGCCGCCGAGTTCGCACCAGGTATTGGCGCCAAGCTGAACCTGGGCGCCCGCGGGTACGGTCCCGAGCAGCTCGCCCGGTATCAGCCCCAGCTGGCAGATAGAGCCTGCCAGCAGCGGATTCGAACCCAGCCCCTGCACGAAGACCCACACCAGCGTGTTGACGGCTATGATGCCGAACGTGGCGTAGGGAACCAGGATCTGGGGGTTGTCGTCTCGGATCGGGAACACGTTCGATGTCCGGCGGCGGTGTAATCTACACTCACGCTTACACCACGGAGTGCCCGTGCACAATGACAGCATCATACACATCGTCGGATGCCATGCCGAAGGCGAAGTCGGCGACGTCATCGTAGACGGCGTCACGCCTCCGCCCGGCGACTCCGTCTGGGAGCAGTCCCGCTGGATAGCGCAAGACGACCGCCTGCGGCGGCTCGTCCTCAACGAGCCGCGCGGGGGAGTGTTTCGCCACGTCAATCTCCTCGTGCCGCCGAAGCACCCGGACGCTGACGCCGCGTTCATCATCATGGAACCCGAAGACACGCCGCCGATGTCGGGGTCCAACTCGATCTGCGTGACAACCGTAATTCTCGAGACCGGCATCGTGGCAATGACGGAACCGGAAACACAGCTGATTCTCGAAGCGCCCGGCGGACTGATTCACGTCACGGCCCATTGCGATGCCGGCAAGGTCCGCTCCGTGCGGGTCCGGAACGTGCCCTCATTCGCCTGCGGGCTCGAGCTGCCGCTCGATGTTCCCGGGCTGGGCCGGCTCAAGGTCGATACGGCATACGGGGGCGACAGTTTCGTCGTGGTGAATGTCGAAGGCCTGGGGTTCGAACTCGTCCCTACGGAAGCCAGGGAACTTGCAGAACTCGGGGTACGCATCGCCAACGCCGCCACAGAGCAATTCGGCTTCCACCATCCGGAGAACCCTGACTGGAAACATATCTCGTTTTGCCTGTTCGCCGCGCCAGTACGGAGACACGACGATATGCTCGAAACCCGGCATGCTGTAGCCATCCGGCCCGGCAAGATTGACCGGTCTCCCACCGGTACAGGTGTCTCTGCGCGGCTCGCGTTGCTGCATGCCCGCCAGGCCATTGCCCCCGGCGAGTCGCTGCTCGCGAAGTCGATCATCGACTCCCGGTTCATGGGACGCATAGAAGCCGAGACGCGCGTCGGCGACCTCGCCGCAATCGTCCCCGGTATCGAGGGTCGTGCCTGGCGCACGGGTTCCCGACAGGTCTTCGTCGATCCCGATGATCCCTGGCCCGAGGGCTACAGGGTCTCCGACACCTGGCCCGGCACCTAGATCGGCAACACGGTCGAGTGCTTGATTTCGGAGAGCGCGATGCTCGAATTGATCTCCTGGATGCCGGGAAGCTGTGACAGCTTTTCGAAAAAGAATTGCTCGTAGGCCTTGATGTCTTCGGTGACGATGCGCAGCAGGAAATCGACGTTACCGAGCAGTACGTAGCAGTCGAGTACCTGGGGATAACTCCTTACCGCTGCCGCGAATGCCGCGAGATTGCTGCGGCCGTGCGAGGTCAGCTTCACGTGGGCGAACACCATCGTATCGAGTCCGATTTTCTCGCGATCGATCTTGACGGGCTGCTCGCGAATGATCCCCTCGTCGCGCAGGCCCTGTATGCGGCGCCACACGGCAGACTGCGAGAGGCCGATCCGTTCGCCGATCGCCGCGGCATTGATGCCGGGCTCGGACTGCAACAGGTGGAGGATCTTGCGGTCGACGGAATCGATTTGAACAGGTTGCATATTTTTTGCCTAATATCTCCCTATAATGCATAAATTATGCTCTTTTCAAGCACTTATAACAAGAATTAGCGACAAAAATTGGTTATAAGAGGGATATATTGGCAACAGCTTTCCATGTTTCGGGAGCAAGCATCCATGGGCGTTTTTGACCATCCCGAGTTCGATCACCACGAATCGATTCATTACTTCGAAGACCCGGGCGCCGGCCTGAAGGCGATCATCGCGATCCATTCCACGGCGCTCGGACCCGCCGCGGGCGGCTGCCGCCGCTGGAACTATGTGAGTGACGACCTCGCGCTCACCGACGTGCTGCGCCTGTCGCGCGGCATGACTTACAAGAACGCGGTCGCCGGGCTGCCGTTCGGTGGCGGCAAAGCCGTGATTCTCGCCGCAGAGGGTGCACCAAAGTCCCGGGCACTGTTCGACGCATTCGGCCGCGCCGTGGACTCGCTGCAGGGTCGGTACATCACGGCGGAGGACGTCGGAATCGGTGTCGACGACATGCGTGTCGTGCGCGGCAGGACCCCGTTCGTGTCAGGCCTTGTGCAGACCGGCGCGAGCGCCGGCGGCGACCCCTCTCCCTGGACTGCGCTCGGCGTGTTCCACGGTATCGAGGCGGCTGTTGCCGCACGTCTGGGCGTCGATTCGCTCGAGGGCATCACCGTGGCGGTACAGGGTGTCGGGCACGTCGGCGTGCATCTGTGCAGGCGCCTGCATGCTGCAGGCGCAAGGCTGGTGGTTGCCGACGTCGACAGGAAAAGCCTGCAGAGCCTGTGCGAGCAACTCCCGGCCGAGATCGTCGCTCCCCGCGACATACTCTTCAGCGACGTCGACGTCCTTGCACCCTGCGCACTCGGCAACGTCCTGAACTCGGAAACGATTCCGCGCATACGCGCCAAAGTGGTGGCTGGTGCGGCAAACAACCAGCTCGCCTCCGATAACGACGGCCGCAGGCTGACGGACCGCGGCATTCTCTACGCACCCGACTACGTCATCAACGCGGGCGGCGTCATCAGCGTTGCGCACGAATACCTCGGCAACAGTACGGAAGCGCGCGTGCGCAGCGAAGTCTGCCGGATCCCGGAACGGCTCAGGCGGATCTTCGCCGATGCCGAAAGCGGCGCGCGCCCGACGAACGTCGTTGCCGACGAGCTTGCCCGCCGGATCGTCGAGCAAGGCGGCGCAGCCGGGCACGTAAACCAGCCAACAGCGAAGCGCCGTATCGCGTAAAATACGGCGGCTGCCTTCCGCCCCGGAAAAACAGGAATCCTCGACGAATGGCGACCAAGAAGTCACGACTCCATATCCCGCGCCCCACGGCGCGGCCGGGCGACAAGCCCGACTTCAGTTACCTCGAACTATCGGCAGCAGGGGAGGTCGACAAGCCGTCCATCAACGCGCGTACCCGCGATATCGAATTCCTGAGCAGCGGGCTGGTGCGGGTCCTCGACGGCGAACACCACGCGGTCGGGTCGTGGAACCCTGACCTGGATCCGGCGAAACTGCAGGTTGCGCTGCGCTGGATGCTGTTGAACCGCCACTTCGACAAGCGCATGTGGCAGATCCAGCGCCAGGGACGCATTTCTTTCTACATGGAAGCCGCCGGTGAGGAAGCGGTCTCCATCGGCGCGGCGATGGCGCTGCGCGCCGGCGACATGTGTTTCCCGTCCTACCGCAACCAGGGTCTCTACATGTTCCGCGGCGTCAAGCTCGTGGACATGATGTGCCAGTGCCTGTCGAACACGCGGGACATGTGCAAGGGTCGGCAGCTGCCGATCATGTATCACTCGAAAAACGGCAACGTGTTCTCGATCTCCGGCAACCTGGCAACCCAGTACCCGCACGCGGTCGGATGGGCCATGGCGTCGGCGATCAAGGGCGAAGACCACATAGCGGCGTCCTGGCTCGGCGATGGCAGTACCGCAGAAGCCGACTTCCACCATGCATTGACGTTCGCTGCCGTTTACCAGGCGCCGGTCATACTCAATGTCGTCAACAACCAGTGGGCAATCTCGACCTTCCAGGGCACGGCCGGCGGCGAACGGCGTCCGTTTGCCGCGCGCGGCCTCGGGCTTGGCATCCCCGGCATTCGAGTCGACGGCAACGATCTGCTTGCCGTCTACGCCGTCACGCTGTGGGCAGCAGACCGGGCGCGCCGCGGCGGCGGTCCGACGCTGATCGAGAACGTGACCTACCGGGGCGGTGCGCACTCCACGAGCGACGACCCGTCCAAGTACCGGCCCAAGGACGAGTGGGCCGCGTTCCCGCTCGGGGACCCGATCGAGCGGCTGAAACAGCATCTCATCGTCGAAGGTCACTGGTCGGAGAAGAAGCACGAGGCGCTCGAAGAGGAACTCAAGGCCGAAGTCCTTGCTGCGTGGAAGGAAGCGCAGCAGTACGGCACGATGACCGAAGGCCCGTTCCTCGATCCGTCCACGATGTTCGACGACGTATACGCGGAGACGCCGCACCATCTCGAGTCCCAGCGCCGCCGAATGCGCGAGGTCGAATCCGGCAACGGCGACGGAGGGACGTCGTAGTGGCGCAGATGAACATGATCGAGGCCATTCGTTCGGCTCTCGACATCGTCATGGACAAGGACCCAAACGTCGTCGTACTCGGCGAGGACGTCGGCTATTTCGGCGGCGTGTTTCGATGCACGGATGGCCTGCAGCGAAAATTCGGTGAGTACCGCGTCATCGACGCGCCAATCGCCGAAGGCGGAATTATCGGCGTGGCAATCGGAATGGGGCTAAACGGGCTCCGGCCCGTTGCCGAGATCCAGTTCGCCGACTACATCTACCCGGGCTTCGACCAGGTGGTGAGCGAACTCGCGAGAATCCGCTATCGCTCCTGCGGTGAATTCTTCTCGCCAGTGACGATCCGTACACCGTGTGGCGGCGGCATCCGCGGCGGCCAGACGCACTCGCAGAGCCCCGAGGCCATCTTCGCGCATGTCAGCGGCATCAAGACGGTGATGCCGTCGAATCCCTACGATGCGAAAGGCCTGCTGATTGCCTCGATCGAGTCCGATGACCCGGTCCTGTTCTTCGAGCCGAAACGCATCTACAACGGCCCGTTCGACGGCGACCCTGAAAAGCCGGCCGTGGGCTGGAGCTCGCACCCGAAAGGCGACGTCCCCGAAGGCCACTACACGGTTCCGCTCGGCAAGGCCGACGTCGTTCGCGAAGGCAGCGAACTGACGATCGTCACGTACGGCACGCTGGTGCATGTCGCGGTCGCTGCTGCGGAAGCGACAGGTGTGGATGCCGAAGTCGTCGATGTCCGCTCGATTTCGCCGCTCGACACCGACACACTGGCTGAGTCGGTGAAAAAGACCGGCCGCTGCATGGTCGCCCACGAGGCAACGCGTTTCGGCGGTTACGGTGCCGAACTGGCGGCACGCATCCAGAAAGAGTGCTTCTGGCATCTCGAGGCCCCGATCGGGCGCATCGCCGGCTGGGACACGCCCTACCCGCATGCATTCGAGTGGCAGTACTTCCCGGGCAAGAAGCGCATGGTCGCCGGCATTCGCAGCATGATGGAGATCGAATGAGCGAGTACATCTTCAAGCTTCCGGACCTGGGCGAAGGTACCGTCGAGTCCGAGATAGCCGAGTGGTTCATTGCCGTCGGCGACCAGGTCAGCGAGGAAGACCTGGTCGGGACGATGATGACCGACAAGGCGGCGGTCGAATTGTCCTCGCCGGTCTCCGGGAAAGTCGTCAAGCTCGCGGGCGAGCCCGGAGACATCGTCGCTGTCGGTGCACCGCTGGTGGTCTTTGAAACCGATTCGGCCGCTGTAGCGGAAACCGCAGCCGCCGAGCCGGTGCGCGAGGCCGCTGAACAACCGCAACCCGCGCCGGAACCGGTACCCGCACCGATGAGTTCGGAGATCCGGAACGCGGCACCGGGCCGCACGCGCGTTATGACGTCGCCGGCGATACGCCGCCGCGCGAAAGACATGGGCGTCGATCTCGAACTGGTACCGGGTTCCGGTCCCGGGGGACGCATAACGCGCACGGACTTCGACCAGTACCTCAAGCGGCATGCGGCAGCAGGCATTCCCGCAGCTGCACCCGTTGCCGCAGCGCCGGCAGCGAAGACCACCGAAGTCAAAGTCATCGGGCTGCGGCGGATCATCGCCGAGCGCCTGTCCGAGGCGAAACGCGAAATTCCGCACTTCGCGTACGTCGAGGAGATCGATATCACCGAGCTCGAGGCGCTGAGGAAGCATCTGAACAGCAAGCAAGCCGATTCGTCAGAGCGGCTCACCCTGCTGCCGTTTCTGGGCCTTGCGCTGGTCCGCGCATTGCGGGACTTCCCGCAATGCAATACGACCTATGACAAGGCGCGAAACGTCTTGCTCCGGCACGGCGCCGTGAATCTCGGCATCGCGACGCAGACGCCCGACGGGCTCAAGGTGCCGGTCGTGCACAACGCCCATGGCTTGCCGATCGATGCGCTCGCCACGGAAATCAGGCGGGTATCGCAGGCGGCAAAGGACAACAGTGCAAAGAAGGAAGAACTGAGCGGGTCGACGATCACCATCACCAGTCTCGGCAAGCTCGGCGGTATCGTGTCGACTCCCGTGATCAACCAGCCCGAGGTGGCTATCATCGGGGTCAATCGTGCCGTCGAACGCCCGGTCGTCGTCAACGGCCAGGTCGCGGTCAGACTCATGATGAACCTGTCATCGTCTTTTGATCACCGCTTCGTGGACGGCTATGATGCCGCGGCCATGATTCAAAGCATCAAGGAGATGCTGGAGCATCCGGCCACGATATTCCTCCCACAGTGAGCGAGTACCTGTTCGAGCCGGCGCCGCCGGTATCTGTCGAGATCGCCGCTACCGATGTGCGCTTTCCGGTCAACCGGATATTCTGCGTCGGCCGCAATTACGCCGCTCATGTGCGGGAAATGGGGTTCGACCCGGACCGCGAGGAGCCCTGCTACTTCACGAAGTCCGCCCGGTGTATCGCGCCGTCCGGCAGCGCGATCCCCTACCCCCCGGCCACGCAGAATTACCACCACGAGATCGAACTGGTCGTTGCAATCGGCAGGCCGGGCTTCGAGCTCTCGCTCGACGAATCGCTGTCCGTCGTTTACGGCTACGCGTGTGGACTCGACATGACGCGACGCGATCTTCAGGTAGCGTCACGCGACAGCAAGGGTCCCTGGGACATCGGCAAGGACTTCGAGAACTCGGCTGTGATCAGCCCAATCAGGACCGTGGAAGAGATCGGCCACCCTGCCCGCGGACGAATCCAGTTGTCCGTCAACGACGAACTGCGCCAGGACTCCGACCTCGAGAACCTCATCTGGTCCGTGCCCGAGATAATCGCCCACCTGTCAGGGCTTTACCGGCTCGAGCCTGGCGACCTGGTCTACACGGGCACCCCTGACGGCGTCGGGCCCGTCGGGCCCGGCGATCGCATTTCGGGCAGCGTGGCACCCGTGGGCGACATCGCACTGGCGATCCGCAACTAGTTGCCTGCAGGGAAATATACCCAGCTTGCCAGCAGGTAGGCGGCAACCGTAAGCAGGGAAGCAATCAACACCAGCGTCAGCACCACGGCCGTGGGTCGGTGCAGGCGAATCAGTCTCAGCTGCATCTGCCAGTCTGTAATCCTTGTCGTATCGTCGAGGTAAGGCACGAGGTCTTCGTCCAGCCGGCGCCGGTCGTACAGGGACTGCCGTGGGCCGCCCAGCAGCACGGCCAGATCCGGCGTCGCAATCGCTGAATCGCTGAAGACGACACGATGCAGCGGGCTGCGGCTTTCCCTGCCGCGGTGATCCTGCAGCGCAATGTGATTGCCGCGCAAGCCGATCCGGGTCCGCAATAACGCAAGCGCCATCCAGTAGACCGCCGACGTTACTGCGACCAGCCCGGTAAGCGGCAATGCCAGGCCAAGCAGGATGAGCCACTGCGCGCGGACAACGATGAGAACCAGGAGCGCTGCAATCATCAGTGCGAGCGCCGCGATCGCGATTCGCGCACTCAGACGCACCTTGCGAATGACAGCCGGGTCGGGGCTGAACCAGACCCAGTCTTGCGGCGGCACCGCCGGCTCGGGATTGATTGCCGGTGACTGGTCGCGCGCATTCCCGGCCGGCTCGGACAGCGCTTTGATAACGAGGCCCGCGAGCACGAGGGCGAATAGTGCGATGCCCAGCCACGCGACAACCCTGTAAAAGACGCGCCGGTCCCTGGACTCACTCAACAACGCTTCGATCCCTGTCGAGGTGAAGTCTGCGAGCAGCCTGCCCGACGCATCCACGTGGTAGACGCGGTCATTATCCCAGTCGCTGACCAGCGCCCCCGAAGCGAACGGCAGTATCGCGATCGGGTCTGCACCAACGGGAAGTTGCAACCGCTCGATGAACTGCCAATCACTGTCAAAAACATATATGCCGCCATTGCGCAGATCGCTGCGCATGTTATTCACCCACCAGCGGTCTGCGACGCGCGCGAAGTGCGTCGGCCATCGTTCGCCGCGCGAGCTGGCCTCTCCCGGAACGACGTCAATACTGGCGCTCTCCTGCGGCAACGCCGTGCCGTTGACTTCGAGCACGGCGATACGATGATTGTTCGTATCGGCGACGAGCAGTTGTCCGTCGTGCAGAAGCAGCTGGTTGGGAAACTTCATACCAGTGGCGGTGCCTGACAGTTCGCTGCCATCGGCGGAAAAACTGCGAAGCGTGTGCCGCGATGTGTCACTGACATAGATGGTGCCGGTCACAAAATCGACGTACGCGTGGAATGTGGCCCGAAAATCGATGGCTGGCACTCCGAAAGGCGTGCACGTCATGGTGTCGAGGTCGCAACGGGCGAGGCCGCTTGCGGGGTCCGGACTGAGTATCGAGTGCTTGCTCTGCAGCCGCCCATACGCGCGCATGTTGTCCAGCAGGCTGCGGGGATCCCGACCGCGGCGGATCAGCATGTCGCCATCGGGCAAGAAGGTGATGCCACCAATGACCTTCGTGACGCCGAGTTCGCCGAGATCAATGCGGCGTTCGAAGCCACCATGCGGGGCGTGTTGCAGTAGCTGGTTCTGAATCTGCAGGTAAATATGCCCGGACGGTGCGCGCAGTAGCTGCGCCGGCCCTCCGATAGCAAGCGCCCTGCCGTCACCCCAGACCTTGATCATGATCGCGAACACAGCCAGGACGATGACAACCGTTGCGATCGCCGGCTGCACTTTTGCGTTCAGGTTCATGTACAGGCCCCACAATGCCGGGGTTTACCCTAACGATTCCCGGCAGGGTGCGTCGCGAACTGGTCCACAGTTGGCACCGGAGAGTCAGCATTGCTGCCCGGGCGGGCAAGGACCTCGCCCTAATCCGCCATGCGCCGCTCGAGTTCCTCGATCTTTACCTGCTGCGCCTGGATTACCCTGGTGAGCACCGCAACGATATCCATGGGACTGAGGCTTGCGCGGTCCTTGTTCGCAACCAGGGGCGGCACATCCTCGGCAATGAACCCGACGTAGGTCTCGGAATCATCGCTCCGGTAGTTGAACTGCACGGGGTCGAGCTGCGCGAGGGCCGCCAGCGCATCCTCGAGAGTCAGCGATTCGATATTTTCCTTACGCTGCCGGGACGAACTGTTCGTCCACACTCCGCCCGACGAAACATAGGCACCGCTCGCCATTTCGATAGGGTGCCCGGGCCGCTCGACGCCGTAGCCGACATTGCCCAGCCGGTCGATCGTGATGCGGTCGATCGAGCCGGCACCGATGGTCAGCGTGCTGGCCCGGTTGTGCAGGATATAACCCGTCTCGCCGGATGATTGCGTGATCATCAGGCCGGCGACGCTGCTGTTCTGTTCGTGAATCTGGATACTGCCATTCACCTCGAGCCGTTGCTTCGGTTCGGTAGTGCCGATACCCACAAAATTTCCGTCGTCCCAGATCTGTGACGTCTCGCCGACCGTCGGTTTCCTGAACTTGACGAGGAAGTTCTCGTCGCCCTTTATCTCGACGCCAGCGGCAACCTCGGCGGCCCCGCCGGATCCCGGTGGCCCGGGCGGTCCCGGCGGTCCCGGCGGCCCTGGTGGACCCGGTGGCCCCGGCGGACCCTGCATCCCGGGCGCGAGGCTTTCCCCGCCGGTCCTCGCGATCGCCTGCTCGGGCTGAGACCCGGGCTCCGGCTTGGGCTCGGGCTCTGGCTGAGAATCGGGTTCTGTCGCGGGCGTCGCTTCGGCAACCGGGGTCGGTATTGCGGCGACCGGGTCGGTCTCGCCCCCGGCGCCCGGCGGCGGCGAAACGGCGTTGCCGGCAACGTCTTCAGGCTGTCCATCTGACTCAGCTGACACGTCATCACTTGCGGCACTCTCCGCGAGCGCTGCAGTAACGCCGGCGGATTCCGGGCTGGACGTCTCCTGCTGCAGTTCGTCATCTGCCTCTTCGGCCAGGACGACCGACCAGTCCGAACTGACGAATCCGGTCGAGCCATCCTCGAGCTCGATCTCATGCCAGCCCGGTACGGTCCCGACATGTGGCCGCGGCTTGCTCTTGTGCAGGCGGCCGACGGTCTCAGCGTCGGCATCAGGTGCCTCGCGTATCTTGACGTAGGAACTCACCGCGTCGACCGGAGCAACGAAGTCGGCGAATGCCAGTAACGGCAGCACCGCAGCCAATGCCCCTGATAACAGGTGCCCAAACGTAGTTTTCACGACCGCTCCCCTTCAGTGGGTCAGCCGCTATTTGTGCCACAGTTGGCAGCGTTTGAATGTGACGCAGTTCCGCCCGCAGCGCTAAGGCCTTGATTCCCGGCCGGAAGCGCCTCAATTCCGTGCGATCAGGGTTGGACTTATTCTCCGACGGCCTGGAACTGGTACATCGCCTCGACAATCGGTGACAGCGGCTCTCCGTAGCGCCCGAACCAGTTCTGGTAGATTCGACGAATCCTCGCGGTACGGTACAGTGAAGCCAGTGCGCGGTCGGCTGCCAGCCTGAATTCGGTATCGCCGCGGGCGATCATGAAAGCATAAGGTTCGAACGACAGGGCGCTGCGTGTCATGGTGTAGTCATTGGCTACGTTTGCGTTGCGGAACACCTGCCCGATCAGCATGGCCCTGTCCGAGGCGTATCCATCAACCTTGCCCTTGTTGAGCAGCTCCATACCTTCATCGTGGGTTTCGATCGGCGTCAGCTTGATGCGAAAGTCATTGACTTCCGCCACGCGACGCACGACGTCTTCGGTGGTCGTGCCTGCGACGACGGCTATACGCTTCCTGTCGAGTTCGTCGATGGCGGAAATGGCCTTGTCCTTGCGAGACAGCACGGCGCTGCCGGTAATGAACGTCATCAACGTGAAGTCCACCCGCTCGCGGCGCGAGAGCGTCACGGTCGAGGTCCCGCACTCGATATCGACTTCACCCTTTTCGACTGCCCTGATGCGTTTTTCGATCGAGACCAGCGGCGTGAACTCGATATCGACTTTCTCGAGGCCGAGATCGAACCGGATCGCGGACGCGATGTGCCGGCACAGGTCAATGGAGTAACCCACGACACTGCCGTCCGCGTCCCTGAACGACAGCGGCGGCGCGTCCGGTACATAGCCGATGCGGACCGTGCCGGTTTTGGCGATACGCTCGAGCGTCGGGGACTCGGCGAAGGCGCTGCCCGACAGCGCGAACAGGGTGAGAATAACGGTCCAGAAACGAAGCATCGGCAAACTCCACGTCGGGGTAACGGCGGCCGAGTCTCGCAGTTCATGCATAGCTTGTCCAGAACCGCGCGGGCACCCACAAAAAGAAAGCGGCCCGGTGGGCCGCTTTCGGTATAAGAGGACGCGTGGGTAGATCTGCTTTGTCGCGCACCCGACTCTTCACTCAGGCTGCCGGCCTTGCGGCCCGCTTTCCGAATTCAGACCCGATTACGTTCTTGATATCGGGCTACCCGGCGTAACGCTCCGGCTTCATTTCCGAGTTTCACCATCGCATTCCTTTCGTTCCTTCGATGAGCTCTCACTCACCGCTCTCCCGTCAGGTTCCGCCTTTTGCGTCCACCGCCCCCGACACTGGACGAGGCTCGGACCTCTTCAAGCAGGGCGGTCGTCAACAAGCGAACTTGCTGACTCGAGGCTTTCGCCTCAGCATCCAATGTAGAACTTCTCCCGGGTGAAGCAACTCTTTCTTTTGAAACCGTATTTTGCTTTTCCTGAAGCTATTTTCCGTTTCTGCCGTTGGCGGATTAAGTTAAAGTGATTTCGCAAGTGTGCAGCCGGGCTTCTCCTGTTATTCTGCGCAGGTGCCGCAAGAATCATGGGACGGGACCTGCGCGGGCAATGAGCCTGATCGAGTGGAAGGACGAGTTCAATCTCGGAATCGAGGAGGTCGACAACGAGCATCGAGACCTCGTCGCATTGATCAATGCCCTGCACGAGGCGATTTCGGAAGGCGCCGACCGTGCGGACATCCTCGAGGGAATCTCCGAGATCTACACGCTCGTCTCGGCGCATTTCAAGCGGGAAGAGGCATTCATGCGCGAGACGCGCTACATGGCTTATGCGGAGCATAAGGAAGACCACGAGGTATTACTGGACGACCTGCGTGAAATCATCGACCAGGTTCGGTCGGGCGGTCGTTATGCCGAAGCGAGGCTGTCCGCCGACCTGCAGTACTGGTTTTCCGAGCACTTTCGAACCCACGACGCCCGCCTGCATCAGGCCACGCACTCCGAAGAGCGCCCGCGCACGTAGTTTGGTGCAGCGAAACGGCAGGCACCGGTAGAGACCCTAGGTGCTTTTGCCGACAGTCAACGCATAGAAATAGAACAGTGTGTCGCCGCCTGCCGTGATCGCACGGTTCAATACGATTGCAACCAGCAAATCGGATTCGGTAACGACTGACTGCAGGAGGGCGTACATCACGACCTCGCGGATGCCGATCCCGGCTGGTGCGCCCGGCGTGATCGCACCGGCCAGCCAGGCGATGACGTAAGCACTGACGATTCCGGGCAGCGCATAAAGCAGGCTTGTGTCCGGCATCAGTAACTGCAGCGTTGCGAAGAACAGCAGGCCCGAAAGCAAGAGGAAGGCGATGTACCAGAGGACCGCTTTCATAACGAGTGCCGAGAACAGACGTTGCGCGGTTACGCTCACGATGAACAACGCGACGAGAAACAGCGCGCCGGCAAGAGCATAGCCCACGCCGTCCAGCACCAGCGGTCCCAGCCACAGGCCGAACACAGCTGCCGATGTCATGATCGCTCCGAATTCCCACACGGCGGATTTCAGGAGAGGCATCGCATCGTGACCATCGGACATAGCGATGGTCTGGCGGCTCGCAAGATGGAAAAAATTGCCGGGAATATACTTGGCAAGCTGCGTGACGCCGAACACGTGTACCGCCCAGCGCGTGCCGCTGGGCGCGCCGCAGTGTTCCAGGAGGTCGCGCCACGCGACCGCCAGGGCGACATTCGAGGCGCCGTAGACGACGGCGAGGGCGGCGAGGAGCGCAATCTGGGTGACAGTGGGACGGAAGTGACTGAGGTCGGCAGCGTACGCGCCGAGCTGAACAACAACGAAAGCGATGCCGAGCAGACTCATCGCGAGGCCGGTCCAGCGCAGGTATTTCATGGACGCGATCCTAGGCTAAATCGCGTTTCGCAGGAACCTTCTGTACCGGATTCTCAGGAATGCCGTTTCTTCAGGTCGGCCAGGCAGAACTGCCCCGTCCGGTTATAGGGATCGCCGCCGTAATTGTCATCCTCGATCTCGAGCGCCGGCAATTCGATTTGCTGTCGCGGCATCGATGGCGTGTCGCTGGCGGCCAGTTCGAGTTTGTGCGCGCTCTCGTGCGGGGCCAACTCTGCCGTAAGTTTGTCGATTGTCATAATCCCGTCCTGCTGTGATACCCCTCGACACCATAGTAGGACTCAGGCCGCAGCCTGTTAATGTCATTCGTCGGAAGAATCCGGCCGTTCGTCGGAATGGCGCATCCTGTCGCGCCCCGTCCCCATGCGACCGATGACTGCGTCGCAGTCTCAGTGCTGCCAGCTACGCCGGTTGCGCCGGGAACTGAGCGAGATCGGGGTCGTCTTGTAGAGCGGGCGTCGCGTCGGCCGCCCGACAAAAAAGCCCTGCGCAAGATCGACGCCGAGTTCGCCGAGGAGTTCGAGCGATGCTGCATCCTGTACGTACTCGGCGACGGTCTGCATATTGGCCTCGCGCCCGACTTCGGCGATGAGCTTGATCATTTTCTGGTCGACGGGGTTGTTCAGGATGTCGTGGACGAACGAACCATCGATTTTTATGAAATCGAAATGCAGCTTCTGCAGGTAACTGAAGGAGCTGTAACCGGTGCCGAAATCGTCGAGCGCCAGCTTGCTGCCCATTTCCCGCAGAGCGTCAATTTGCAGCTCCACATGTCGCGGCCGCCGCACCGCCAGGCTCTCGGTGATCTCGAAGATGATCCGGTTCGCCGGGACGCCATACTCCTCGAAAACGGTGGCGACGAAATCCGACAGGTTATCGCTTTCAAAAGCGTTTGCGGACAGGTTGATCGACAGCCTCAGTTCCGGGCTTTCCTCGACGTACTCCGCATACGCCTCGGCAGAATGCCGGATAGCCCACAGGTCGATCTCCGACATAAGGCCGAAGCGGACCGCTGACGGCAGAAACGCATCGGGGCTCAATAGTTTGCCGTCATCGCCTCGCAGTCGCAGCAATACTTCGTGGTACCTCGTGGCTCCGGAGTCTATGCGGTTGATAGGCTGGAATCGCAGTTCGAATCTGTCTCCGTCGACCGCATTGCGCAACCGATTCATCCACCCCACATCCGACGTCGCCCTTTCGACGATATGCGAGGACTTCTCAAAAAACTGCATGCGGTTCCGTCCCGCAGACTTGGCCTCGCGGCACGCGATGTCGGCTTCGGCGATGATCTCGTCGGGATTCGCCTTCGCGCGGTTGATCATCGTGACGCCGATGCTGCAGTGAATGTGGAACACGCGCTCGTCCTCCACGTGCGCAAGCCGCCGCATGTTGGCAAGAATGTCCTCGGCCATCTCGCGCGCAGACTCCTTGTCGGTAGAGCAGTGCAGAATGACGAACTCGTCACCGCCAAAGCGCGCAACAATATCTTCATCGCTCACGCTCCGCAGGAGTTCGTCCGCGACCTTGCGGATCAGGCGGTCTCCGGCGTGATGGCCACAGGTGTCGTTGACGTATTTGAACTGGTCGAGGTCGATGAAAAACAGCGCACTGCTGTGTTCGTGTACCGCAATATTGGCGAGCTCGACATTGAGTTCCTCCATGAAGCGGCGCCGGTTGAAGAGCCCCGTCAGGTTGTCGTGATTCGCCAGCTCCATGAGCATCGCGTCGCGCTCGCTCAGCGCCGAAGCCGTGGTCTCGAGCGCCTCGACAATGTCGGAGATCTCCCTGTGCTCCGCCGGTTCGAACTTGACCTTGAGGTTGCCACGGGCGAGCTCCTGGATAGGGTCCTGCAGGTCCGAGATCGACGCCAGTGCGCGCCGCAGAGCCCGCCTGCCGTACAGCGCAAATGCGAACAGCAGCACGAGCAGGATCAGGATGGCCACTTTTATATTGGCCAACAGGCGGTCGTGAAAGAGGATGAAGTCGAGGTGCATGCCGACGAAACCGATCAGCTCGGTCTTGCTCTCGGTGAGCGCGACCGCGGGGTCGAACGCAAACAGCCCGTCATCGGCCAGCGATTCGGTCCAGACCGGCGCCAGGATTTCGAATTGCCGCGGACTGACGATGCTGCTTTGCAGGACGTAGGGCTGATCGTTGCCGACAAGCGCCTTCGCGTCTTCGAGCCTCGATTCGGGGAGGCGCGTCAGCGGGCCGAGCTCCGCGTCACCGTCGATCGAAAACAGCGGTGTGCCGTCCGGCCGGAAATAGGCGACGCGGCCGATTTCCGGGTACTTCTTGACGAAACTTTCCAGCCGCAACAGCGCTTCACTGTCGTCACTCAGGTACAGGGGAGAACCGAGTTCGTTGAGTTCTTCCGTCCACTGCAGCGCCCAGCGGCTGTAGTTGTCCTGCAATACCCACTGACCGCCCCAGTAGAGCGCCCCGATCGCAAACGCACCGACGATGCTGGCGCTCAGGATCTGGATCCAGAGAATCTCGTGGACGAGGACGCGCTTGCTGCTCGGCGCCCGCAACCGCTGCAGCATTCTTGCTACGGGTGTCGTGATGACCGCCATCGCCTGCTTCATCGCGATGCGCCCTCCCCGCCAGGCTCGTTGGCGTCCGCCGCGACCTCGGGCCTGAACAGGGCGTCATTCGTTACGACGCGCACTTCCGACAGTTGTGTCAGCGGCGGCACGGCGTCGATCCTGCCCGCCCGGATACGCTCGAGGACCTGCACTATGGTTGCCGCGATGTCCGCCGGAATGGTCGATACGCTTATTGCAGCGCCCATCTGCAACATCGCTTCGTTCGATACCGCCACCGGCACCTGGCGGCGGTTTGCCTGCTGCAGAATCTCCGTCAGCACGCGCGGACTGAGTATCCTGTTGTCGGGAAACAGCCAGAAACCGTCGATTTCATGGATCATGCGCTTGAAGTGATAAAGCGTCTCCTGGTCCGATCCGGCCTCCTGAACACGCAGTTCCACGCCCTGGTCCTGGGCGGCGATTTCCGCCTCCGTGCGTAGCGATTCGTGCCCGGCGCCGACGATCATGCCCACCCGCGCGAGCGTCGGATCGAGTTTTTTCCATGCGGCGAGATGGGCGCTGAGCGGAGGCAGAGCCGAGACACCGCGGCTGGTCTCGGTTATGAGGCCGTGATCCTGGTAATTGAATACCTGGCTGAAGATTACGGGAACCTGCGCCATGGCCACGGATGAACGTGCGGCCCGCAGGCCGATCGCAATGACGGCATCTGTCCTGGAGTCGTTTATCTGGCGAAACGCCATTACGGGCGGCTGGCTGCGGTCGCCCAGGTCGTAGATGGCGACGTTGTCGAGCCGCTCGCTCAACTGGTTGGCGACCTCCTCGTACGCCTCCTGCCGGCTGCTCAGAACGATGGCAACCTGGCGCGGCGGTGGCGGGGGCTCGACCGCAGGCGGTTCGGGTTCGGGCTCGGGCTCGGGTTCCGGTACGTCGACAACGGGCTCCGGCACTTCGACGACTTCGGCTACCGGCTCGACTATCTCCGGCTCCGGCTCGAATAGCGCACAGCCGTGCAGCAGGATTAGTCCCGCCGCCGCCGCGAGGCGCACCGCGCCCATTAATTTCGTGCTGATCCCGCGCACCCGGCTCCTCTCCATTGCCTGAAATCCGGGCGGCGCCAGCGGGCCTCCCGGGGGTCTTCGATCGCTTTTACTGGATTCGTCAAGCCAGTTCTGTGCGCAGCGTCGTGTCTTTGCGAAATTCCTGCCCGGGTTGCCCGCCTCACCACGTTATGTCAGATTGCGTGGACGGTCGGGATCAGCAAAGCCGGAGGCACCGTGACCGACGAACTGTTTCGCAGGGATTCCTACCTGAAGGCATGTGACGGCGAGGTTACCGCTGTCGAGGGCCGGGGGGTGGCCGTCGACCGCACTGTTTTCTATCCGCTCGGCGGCGGCCAGCCCGGCGATACCGGATCGATGAGCTGGCCGGCCGGGAGCGCCCGCATCACCGATACCCGCTACGGGAAGTCGGGCGAAATCCTGCATTTCGTCGCCGACGGCAGCCCCTTGCCCACGGTCGGCGAGACCGTGCACCTGGAACTCGACTGGGATCGGCGCTACAGGCACATGCGCATGCACACGGCAATGCACCTGCTGGGCGCGGTACTCAGGTACGGTGTCACCGGGGGCAACATCTCGGCGGAGAAAAGCCGCCTCGACTTCGACATGGAGGACCCGGTCGACAAGGAAGCGGTCGCCCTGCAGATGCAGGCGCTCGTGGCAGCGGATCACCCTGTCCGCTGTCGCTGGGTCAGCGACGCGGAGCTCGACGCGAACCCCCAGCTCGTGCGCACGATGTCAGTGCAGCCGCCGCGTGGCAAAGGCGATGTCCGCTTGCTCGAGATCGAGGGCGTGGATCTGCAGCCCTGCGGGGGCACGCACCTGAAGTCGACAGCGGAAGTCGGCAAGGTGCGCATCGGTAAAGTCGAGAAAAAGGGCCGTCGCAACCGCCGCGTCAATATTCATCTCGACGACTGAGGCGTGCTCAGGGCTGCGCCCCGTCCAGGATCCACTGGCGAATCGCGGCGATCTCGGCCTGGGTAAGCGGAGGCCTGCCGCCGGCCGGCATTCGTTGTCCTTGCTGCGCCGTGCCCTCGATCTTGTGCACCAGGTAACTATCGTCGGGCAGGTTCGGCGCAACCAGCAAGATCGCCGGATCCTGCGTGCTCGGTTGGTCTACCAGGGCCGCGTGGCTGGTGGTTGCGTCGCTCAAATCGAGTCCGGCTGCGGGATTGGCACCGGTGTGACAGCCGGATGTCGCGCACGTCGGCGTAAATACGGCGGCCTGAATTTCAGGGAGCGTCGAGCCCACCGGCGACACAATCGTGAACTGCACCAGGAAATCGCCGCCGGCGACGCCGTTGCCGGATGGCAGGCTGCCCGGGTACTCGCCATCGAGCGCATTGCCGTCCAGATCCAGAATCGCGGCCGCCGCGCCGCCCGAGAGCTGAATGCGATAGGTGTCATCCGCCAGGGCGACGCCATTCAGGTCAAATACAGCACTTTGAGGATTCGCGGCAGGCACGGTGATCGCGGCCGCGGTTATCTGCATTTCATTGCCGTCCACGAAGCTGCCGTCACCCCCGCTCGCCGTGAGCAGGAAGGTCGTCGCGTCCACGCTCGCCTGGTTCAGTTCCCGACTGAAACCGGCGACGATATTGGCCGGCTGCGCAGTGAGCTCGGCGTTGGGCGCGGGGGACAGGGACGTTACCGTTATCGGTTGCAGCACGCTGACCCGGTCATCCATCGCGCCGTCGCTGATCCATTGCCGGATGACATCGATCTCCGCCTGTGGCAGCGGCGCCCCCGGCGGCATCTGCTGGCCCGACGAGGCCGTGCCTTCGAGTTTCTGCACGAGGTAGCTGTTACCGGGATCGCCTGCCTCGACACGCTGCAGTCCCGCGTCCTGGCTGCTCTGGATGCCAACGAGCATTGCGTAGCTGTTCGCCTCCTCCAGATTGAGGCCGGCGGACGGATTGCCGCCCGCGTGGCAGCCTGAGGTCGCGCAATCCGGCGTGAATACACTGGCCTGGATCTCCGAGAAATTCGCCGCGAAGCCCGCCGCCGGAGGTGGCGGAGGCGGCGGTGGAGGCGGAGATCCCGATGGAGGTGGCGCGGTTTGTTCGGGAATTCGCGAAACGGCATCGTCGAATGTTTCGACGTCACAGCCAACCACGGCCCCAGCGGCAGCAGCGGCGACCGTCAGCAGCCGCGCTACTCTGGAAATTACTCCCTGAGTTTTCACGTTTTCCATGAGTCCCGACGCTCCCCCTGACCTGCCAACCGATGGTATCGTTTTGGAGACCGCAAAACGCGATGCCTGTCACACTCCTGTTGTCGCCGAATGCAGACGGTCCGCGCCCAATGGTGAAATACTGAACGTATCGTGAGCTTTGCCTGACGTACGGAGAAGAGACTTGAAGGACAAACTCCAGATCACCGCCTATGAAGCCATCGAGCACCCTGTTGCGCTGCGCGCCGCGCAGAGAGCGCGCACCTGGATCGAGGAATTGCCCGAACGTTTCGCCTATCGATGTCTGCCGCTTGCGATAGCCAACCAGGTCGGATGGGAACTCCTGAACCCGGTCTCATTTACCGCAAGCTGGAACGGCAAGGACGGTCTCGACGCCATAAAGATCCGCTTCCACGGTGACTCTTCGCCGCTGATCGGCTCCCACTTCGGGCACGGCGTGCTGACCTTTACGCCCGGCTACCTGTTTCGCACGACGAGGTCCCATAACCTGTATGTAAAGGGCCCGGCCAACAGGCCGAAAGACGGCATTGCGCCGCTCGAGGGGCTCATAGAGACCGACTGGGCGCCCTATTCATTCACGATGAACTGGCAGTTCACCCGAAAACGCCACAAGGTGAGGTTCGAAGAGGGCGAACCCTTCTGTACGATTCTCCCGTATCCCCGGCATTACGCCCGCAAGTTCGATGCCGCGACAAAAAATCTCAACGAAAACCCGAAGCTCTACCGGCAGTATGTCGACTGGCGTGACGAACGGCTAAGATTCAACGAGGAACTGAAGGTCGAGGATTCCGTCGCCGCGAAGAAAGGCTGGCAGCGCTCGTACATGAAGGGCGAGGACACCTCCGGCAACACATTTACGGGCCATGAGACCAAGATCCAAATGAAGGATTTCCGGCGTGGCTGAGACGGGTACCCGAATCATCGGCGACGCGGAGCATGCCCGGATAGCGAGCATCCTCGCGTCACTGCTCCCGGCCGTCATGGGCACCAGCAGCTGAACGCCAGGTCCGAGCCGACAACAGCGGCCCACTCACGGCAGGCCTTTTTTCATGACTGCCTCAGTCGCGGCGCCAGACGTCAACAGAGTCCGCGTCGTCGCCCTCGACGATGATCTCGCCGACCTTGCAGGGCGCCACGACGCCTTTCTCGCCGCAGTCGGGCAATCGCGCCAGTCGCTCGCGGTGCGAGGCCAGCGTGACGCCCGGACCGGCATCCTCGATGTCCGGCGCCTTCCAGTTCTGCTTGTCCGGATTCGCCTCCTCGATGGCTTCGATACTGGCAAACACCGGCCGCTGGCTTGCCGAGGGGGCGCAGCTGGCCGTGGCGGGATCGATGATGACCGTCTCGGACTCCTGCTTGAGGGATACGAGTTGTTGCAGCGCAAACTCGCAGTCCGACTGGGTGAGAAATTGCAGCTCGAAGGCCTGTTCCTGGCAGACTGTCTTGCCCGCCGGCGCAACACACTCACTGAGGGTCAGCACGAAGACCTGTATCCATGCGGTATCCATGGCTTCCTCCTCTTGCTCGTTATTCTACTTATGACCCTGAGGGTAGCAGAAAATTTCGCGGTTCATGCGCTATCCTTGACGCCCGCATAGCGCCTCCTTGTTGCGGCACGCGAGTACGAGATGTCCCGAAAATCAGCCGGCACGACACGGCAGCGCTGGTCCGGCAGGGTCACGCAAGAGAGTCACGCGCTGCAGCTCGAAGAAGGCGTCTTTACCTGGAAGGATCCCGCGCGGATCGCCCGCTCACTGCGAGACTCCGCGGAAGCCAGCGCGGAACGCAAGGCAACACCGTTTCGCTCCGCCATGTCGATGCTGGTTTTTTATATGAACCGCGCGGGCAGCAACCTGGACGATGACCAGAGGCAAGTACTGGAACGCGCAAAGACCGAACTGCGCAAGCTCTACGGTAGGTGAATCCCCGTACTGTCTCGCGCAACGCCTCGGACGATACTGGTTAATCACACCGCCAAAGCGACGAGTGATGTACAGAGTCTTCGAGGACAGGCGCTCAGCCGGCCGGGCTCTCGTGCCGGAACTGCAGCGGTGTAAACTCAAAGACCCCATAATCCTCGGCCTGCCGCGCGGCGGCATTCCACTCGCCTACGAAATCGCGGTTGCCCTGCGGGCATCGCTGGACACGATTGTGGTCCGCAAACTCGGGGTCCCTTCGCAGCCGGAACTCGCCTTCGGGGCGATCGCATCGGGCGGCATCCGGGTCATCAATGACGACGTCATCGAATCGCTGCTCAGCCTCGATGAGGCGACGATCGAGAGGATCGCGGGGCGGGAAATGCGGGAGCTGCGCCGGCGCGAGCAGGCCTACAGGCTGGACCGGCCCTACCCGGAACTTGGCGGCAGGGACGTCGTGCTGGTGGACGATGGCCTTGCAACCGGAGCCACGATGCGCGCCGCCGCAGAAGCCGTCAAGACCCGATCGCCGGCATCGGTGGTCGTCGCCGTGCCCGTGGGATCAGCGTCCGCGGTCGCCAGAGTGGCGGCTATCGTCGACCGCGTCATCTGCCTCGAATCGCCCGCATCGTTTTACGCGGTCGGGCAGTTCTACAGTGACTTCCGGCAAACCACTGACGACGAAGTCCGGGAGCTTCTGCACGCAGCCTGGGATATGGTGGACAGCGCAGTAGCCGAGACCGGGAGACGCGAATGACCGGTGAGGCACAGCGAACAGCCCCGTTCCGCGGCTTTCACCTCTTCACGCTGTTCGGCTTCGAGGTCAAGCTGGATCTGAGCTGGTTATTGCTGGCACTGCTCATCAGCTGGTCGCTGGGTGCGGGCTGGTTTCCCGCCCGCTATCCGGAGCTCTCCAGCCAGACCTACGCCTGGATGGGCGTTGCCGTCGCGGTCGGCGTTTTCTTCTCCATCGTGTTCCACGAGTTTTCCCACTCGATCGTCGCCCGTCAATTCGGCATGCCGATACGCGGTATAACGCTGTTCATCTTCGGCGGCGTCGCCGAGATGGAAAGCGAGCCGCCCGATCCGAGGGCCGAGTTCCTGATGGCCATCGCGGGTCCGATATCGAGTTTTCTCCTGGCCGCCGTGTTGTGGGGTAGCGCAGCGATCGCGCAGGGCGGCGCATGGCCGCAGCCGGTGGTCGGCGTACTGTCGACGCTGGCGATCATCAATTTCACGGTCGCCGTATTCAACCTCGTGCCTGCATTCCCGCTGGACGGCGGCCGTGTCCTGAGAGCCGCCCTATGGCACTGGCGGCGAGATCTTCACGAGGCAACGTTCATCTCCAGCCGCATCGGCCGTGGATTCGGCACTGCACTGATGATTCTCGGCGTGGTTGCATTCGTCGGCGGCAACCTGATCGGCGGGATGTGGTGGTTCCTCATCGGCATTTTCGTTCGTGGCGCCGCAAGCAGCTCGTACCAGCAACTGGTTCTGAAAGACATGGTCGAGGGACAGCCGGTTCGCCGCTTCATGCGCAGCGAACCGGTCACCGTCGCGCCATCGCTCAGTATCGCGGAATGGGTGGACGAGTATGTCTACAGGCACCACTACAAGATGTACCCGGTGCTGGACGGGTCCCGTTTACTGGGCTGTATCACCGTCGACAGCTTGCAGGGCATCCGACGTGACGACTGGTCGTCGAAAAAGGTCGCCGACCTGATGGAAAGCCGTTCCGCGTCGAACACGGTCGATGCCGGCATGGACACAATGACGCTGCTGACGGACATATTGAAGCCCGCGGGGCGATCACGATTCATGGTCGTGGAGAACGACCGCCTGGTCGGAGTCATTGCGCTGAAGGACCTGCTGGAGATCATATCGCTGAAATTGCAGATCGAAGCGCCCGGGCGCAGGACCTAGGTAGCAACATGCACAACCGTCGCTGGGAACATCTCGAGCATGACGCCGACATCGGGCTGCGCGCCACGGCGCCGTCGCGGGAGCGTTTGTTCGAGGCGATGGCCGAAGCCTTGACGGCCCTTATTGCAGACCCGAAAGACGTGCGACCGGCCGAGGCAGTGCCTATCCACTGCGAAGCGCCCGATGATGCCCTGCTCCTGACGGACTGGCTGAATGCGCTGATTTACGAGATGGCGGCGCGCAAGATGTTGTTCGGCGCCTGGCACGTATCGATCGACGGCCACGTACTCGATGCAGTAGCCCGGGGCGAAACCGTGGACCGGGCCCGCCATAAACCGGTGGTCGAGGTGAAAGGCGCGACGTACACGGCGCTGTCCGTGAACCAGGACAGTGCGGGGACGTGGCACGGACAATGTATCGTGGACGTATGAACCGTGGACCTGAATAGACTCCGGCAAGACAGCGAGTTCGCGTGGCGCATCCCCGCGGAAGCACCGATGACTGTGCCGGGAATTCTGTACGGCGATCGCGAGCAGATCCTGCAAATGGACGACAAGGTCTACGAGCAGCTGCGCAACGTTACGCTGTTGCCGGGCCTCGTCGGACCCGTGTACGCGATGCCGGACGCGCACTGGGGCTATGGATTTCCGATCGGTGGCGTTGCCGCATTCGACGCCGACGCCGGCGGGGTCGTGTCCGCGGGAGGTGTGGGATTCGACATTTCCTGCGGCGTGCGCCTGCTTCACACGGGCCTGCAAGCCGCCGACATCGAGGATGCCAAATCCGCGCTGGCCGATTCCCTGTACGCGAACATCCCGGTCGGCGTCGGCAGCGAGGGCTCGATCAGCCTCGGCCCGGAATCGATGCGGGACATGCTCGAAGGCGGCGCGCGCTGGGCGGTCGACCAGGGCTATGGTTGCGCCGGCGATCTCGAGCGCACCGAGGAATGCGGCTGCATCCCGGGCGCGGATCCCGACGCGGTCTCCGAGCGCGCCAGGAAGCGCCAGCGGCGCGAGATGGGGACGCTCGGCTCAGGCAATCACTACCTCGAGGTGCAGCGCGTCGCGGAGCTCTTCGACGCCGGGATCGCGTCCGCCTACGGCCTCGATCCGGATCATCTCGTCATCAGCATCCACTGCGGATCGCGCGGGCTCGGGCACCAGATCGGCACGGACTACCTGCGCGAAATGTTGCTTGCTGCCAGCGACTTCGGACTGACGCTGCCGGACCGGGAACTCGCTTGCGCCCCGATTCACTCGGAGCTCGGGCAGCGCTATATCGGCGCGATGCGTGCCGGCATGAATTGCGCGCTTGCAAATCGCCAGATCATTACCCACCTCACACGTGCGGTGTTCCGCGAGCACTTTCCACAGGCTGAACTCACGATGCTTTACGACGTTTCGCACAACATCTGCAAGGTCGAGACGCATGTCGTCGAAGGCGTCGCGCGTGAACTGCACGTGCACCGCAAGGGAGCGACGCGGGCTTTCGGACCGGGAAACCCGGACCTCGACCTATCGCTGCGCGACGCCGGACAGCCGGTGCTGATTGGCGGGTCGATGGGCACCGGGTCTTATGTGCTGGCGGGTACTGCGGATAGCGAGCATCGCGCACTGAGTTCGGCGTGTCACGGCGCAGGCCGGGCCATGAGCCGCCGCAAGGCACGCCGGGAATACGGCGGCAGGCAGGTTGTCGACGAGCTCGCGCGACGCGGAATCGTGGTTCGCAGCCCGTCATTGCGCGGCATTGCCGAGGAGGCGCCGCTCGCCTACAAGGACGTCGACCGCGTTGTCGACAATGCGGATCGTGCCGGGCTCGCGCGCAAAGTGGCGCGGCTGGAACCCGTCGTTTGCGTCAAAGGCTAGCCGCGGTCGTTTCAGGCTCCCGGCGGGGGCGTCCCGTGCGTCTTGACCTTGCCGCGACGAATCCTGACGTAATCCTGTACCTGGCGGCGCGCCGCATCGAACGCGTCGCGTATGGCGACGTAAACGTCTTCGTGAGCCTGCTGGTCGTCGGGCGCGCGACTGACGACGATTTCCTTGCCGGGGACACGCACGTCGACGACAACGTGATAGAGCTTGCCTTTGTAGCGGTGTTTATGCGGTGATTCGATGGCCACGCGACAGCTGATAATGTCGCCATTGAAAGATTTCAGCTTGTCCACATGCTTGCGGACGGCGGCTTCAATGGCCGGAGAATGATCCAGGTTTCGAAATTGCAGCTGTAACGGTAGTTCCATGGTTGCCTCCTTACTCGTTCCTGGCTAACAGCGTCCCGAATATATCGACAATGGTTGCGCTCGGGGCGCTCGGGTATCGGGACTTTTACCTAGCTTCACTTCAGTCACACTCCCGCTCGACGCCGCAACAATGCGAGTCGTCGCGCGTACGAATAACCTGCCCGCGCATGGATCCGGGGCGAAACACCGTGCATCCTTTGATCCCCTTCGCGTGCGCGCTGCGGAAAACATGTTCTACCGTTTCAGCTGTTGCCTCGGGCGACAGCGTGATGGTCTTGGAGATCGCGTTATCGACACAGGGTTGCAGGCAGGCCTGCATGGCGAGGTGCGCATCACCGCTCAGTGCGTCCGCCGTTACGAAGCTTCGGGGACGCGTGGCTTCGGCGTCGCATTGTTTGCGCCATTGCCGAAACGCGAAGTCCGCAACGCCAATCTCTCGCTCGTTTCCCGTGGCGTCGCGAACGGAGCGCACGGCCTCGAGCGCGTATATCGGCTCTATGCCACTGGACACATTGCCGGCAAGCAGGCTGATCGTGCCCGCCGGCGCGACCGAGAGCACGTGGCTGTTTCGAATGCCGTGCACTGCCAGCGCCTCGCGCAGGTCCCCCGGGAGCCGCCTGATGAACGGCGCCGCGCAGTATCGGCCGGCATCGAACCCCGGAAACGCGCCCTTCTCCCGTGCGAGCTCGATGGAGGCGCGATACGCGGAATCGCGAATCGCGCGCATCGCAGCGCTCGCCATGTCACGGGCGACGTCGCTGTCGTAGTGCAGCCCGAGCATTGCCAGCGCGTCGCCCAGTCCCGTGACGCCGAGCCCGATGCGGCGGGTGCGTTTCGCCTGCACGGCCTGTTTCTCGAGCGGGTACCGCGACACGTCGATCACATTGTCGAGAAACCGGACCGCGGTTCCGCACAGCCGCTGCAGCGACGCGTGGTCGATGGCCGCAGCGTCGGAAAACGGTGCCGTCACGGCCGCTGCAAGATTGATGGAGCCCAGGTTGCAGGCCCCGTAAGCCGGCAGCGGCACTTCGCCGCAGGGATTGGTTGCACTGATCGATTCGCAGTACCGGAGGTTGTTCTCACGGTTGATGGTGTCGACGAACAACAGTCCGGGCTCCGCTGTGTCGAGCGCGGATTCGACGATATGCTGCCACAACGTGCCGGCCGGTACGCGCCTGTCGACGCGCGGGTCACCGTCCGGCGGATAAACGAGCGGCCATTCCCGGTCTTCGTCCACCGCCCGCAGGAAGTCGTCCGTGATCAGGACTGACAGGTTGAAATTGTGCAGCGCGTCCGGGTCCCGCTTTGCATCGATGAATGCTTCGATGTCCGGGTGATCACAACGCAATGTGCCCATCATGGCGCCACGCCGTCGTCCGCTCGCAAGCAGTGTCTCGCACATCGAATCCCACACGTGCATGAAAGACACCGGCCCTGACGCGGTTGCGCCAGTCCTGATCGCGGGTGAGCCGCAGGGCCGCAGCGGCGAAAAATCGAGACCGATGCCGCCGCCGTGCTGCATCGTGATCGCCGTTTCTTTCAGTGACTCGAGAATCCCGTCGAGCGAATCGTGGAGCGGCCCGGCAACGAAACAGTTGCACAGCGTGACGTCCTTGCCGAGCCCGGCGCCGGCCAGGATGCGGCCTCCGGGAAGGAAACGAAAATTCTCGAGCGCGGACAAGAAGCGCTGCTCCCACTCGCGCGAATCGCGCTCGACCGATGCGATCGAGCGAGCGACCCGCGCCCACGTATCCGCGATACTGGCATCCGGCACCCCGTTCCCGGCGGCACCCCGGTAACGCGAGGCCCATATCAGTTCGGAGAGGTCTGGCGTCGTCATCAGTCGAGGATTCGTTTCACCGCCTCGGTAATCGTGCCATCGCCGGGCGGCATGTAGTATCGAATGCGCATATGTGGCCTGTCGATGTCGACAAGACGCGTCAGGTCGATCGGCGTCGCAACCAGCACGAGATCACAGTCGGTGGCGTTTATCGTGGTTTCGAGGTCCCTGATCTGAGTATCGCCGTAGCCCATCGCCGGCAGCAGTGGGCCTGTATCCGGATACTGCCGGTACGTCTCGGCGATTTCGCCGACCGCCCAGGGCCGCGGATCCACGAGTTCCGCCGCACCGTTTTCCCGGGCAGCCAGCACAGCGGCGCCGAATGCCATGCCCCCGTGCGTCGTGGTAGGCCCGTCCTCGATGGCCAGAACGCGCTTGCCGCGAATCTGCTCCGGGTGCGGTATGTCCAGCCGGGAATCCCTGCGAATGACGCGGGCGGCCGGGTTGACCCGCCTGGCGTTGGCTTCGATCGTCTCGATGTCGTGCAGATCGGCCGAACCGGCCTTGTTTATGATTATCAGGTCTGCCCGGGCGAAGTTTTGTGTCCCCGGAAAGTACTCCAGTTCCTGTCCGGCCCGATGCGGGTCGGCAATAGCGATCCAGAGATCGGGCCGGTAGAACGGCGTGTCGTTATTGCCGCCATCCCAGACGATGACGTCGGCTTCCTTCTCCGCCTGCGCGAGAATCGCTGCGTAGTCTGTTCCGGCATAAACGATGACGTCGTTACTCAGGTGCGGCTCGTATTCCTCGCGCTCCTCGATCGTGCAGTCATGCCGGTCGAGGTCTTCGTAGTCGGCAAACCGCTGCACGGCCTGCCTCTCGAGGTCTCCGTAGGGCATCGGGTGCCGAATTGCAACCGTCTTCCTGCCCAGCTCTCTCAGAATGTGGGTGATGCGCCGCGAGGTCTGGCTCTTGCCGCAGCCCGTCCTGATCGCGGTCACGGCAATCACGGGTTTCGACGACGACAGCATCGTTGCATCGACGTCGAAGGTCGAAAACGCGACGCCGTGCGTCTCGACCCTGCCGCGGCGCGCATCGACGTAAGCGAGGCTCACGTCCGAGTACGCGAATACCACCTCGTCGATATCTCCTGCTTCGAGCAGAGTGTCCAGGTCCGTCTCGGGGTGTATTGGAATCCCCTCAGGGTAAAGGAACCCGGCAAGTTCCGCCGGATACAGCCGGTCCTGGATGTGCGGGATCTGGGTAGCCGTGAATGCGACGACCTTGAATTCCGGATTGTCCCTGTAGCAGCAATTGAAGACATGGAAATCGCGACCCGCGGCGCCCATGATCAACAGGTTCCGGCTCATGAAACTCTCTGTTCAGCCCCGATGCCCCGAGTATCCTCTTTCGGCCTGGCGGATTGCATGGTGGCTCATACTTACGAGGCAAATCCTCCGCCCGGTGGGCGGCCGCTGAGAATCGGGTACCTCCCGCGCGCTCCGAACGGACGCCGGCAACGTCGTAAAGTGTGCGCTCGGTCCGTAAAATTGGCCGAACGGCCGTTAGGCTATGGAGGCGGGAAAAGCAGGGATCGAGGGACGCGGCATGGCAAAGACCCACCGAAATCTTCTGGTTCGCATCGTGCGAACAGGCTTTATTGCATTATTTGCATTCGGCGCCGCCTGTGGTGGCGACAGTTCGGGTTTTGCCGGCACGAGTCCGCCCCCACCGCCACCACCAGGGGGCTCGACGTGGCAACCCGGCGTGTTCCTCGACTGGAGCACGTTCCGGAACCTGTGCCAGAACCCGCGCAGCGGAACGGACCCCGCAACGGGCCTGCCGTTCCCGGACATCCAGGGCGAAACGGTCGACGAGAACAACTACCTGCGCTCCTACAGTAACGACACGTACCTGTGGTACGACGAGATCGTCGACCAGGATCCGGGGTTGTTCGACGACCCGCTGGTCTATTTCGAGGAACTGAGGACCACCGCGCTGACGGCTTCCGGGGCACCCAGGGACAAGTTCCACTTCACGTTCCCCACGGACGAGTGGTTCCAGCTGTCGCAGTCCGGCGTCTCCGCAGGCTACGGCGCCACCTGGACTATCATTTCTCCGGCACCACCGCGGGAAATCGCCGTCGCGTATACCGAACCCGATTCGCCGGCCACGAATCTACCGGTTCCGCTCGCTCGCGGCGCACGGATCCTGTCGGTCGATGGCGTTGACGTGGTAAACGGCGCGGACGTGGATACGATCAACGCCGGCCTCTTTCCGGCAGGGCCGGGCGAGACGCATGAGTTCGAAGTGCTGGACATTGGCTCGCAGACAAGCCGCACCGTGCAGTTGACGTCTGCCGAAATCACGTCCACGCCCGTACAGAACGTGAGTTTCGTCGATACGCCAACCGGTCGTGTCGGCTACATGCTGTTCAACGACCACATCCTCACCGCCGAAGACGGCCTGATCAATGCGGTGAATCAGCTCAATACGTTCGGAATCGATGACCTCGTTCTGGACATTCGCTACAACGGTGGCGGCTTCCTGTTTATCGCGAGCCAGCTCGGCTACATGATCGGCGGCCCGGCACAAACTGCAGGCCTGCCATTCGAGACGCTGCAGTTCAACGACAAGCATCCGGTCACGGATCCCGTGACCGGGCAGCCTGTCGCGCCAATGCCGTTCTTTGACGTGACCACGGACGGCGCTTCACTGCCGGTCCTCGACCTGCCGATTCGTCGCGTGTTCGTGCTTACCGGTCCCGGGACCTGTTCGGCCAGCGAGTCGATCATGAACAGCCTGCGCGGTGTCGACGTCGAGGTCATCCAGATCGGCTCCACGACCTGCGGCAAGCCCTACGGTTTCTATCCCACCGATAACTGCGGCACGACGTATTTCACGATTCAGTTCCGGGGCATCAATGCAAAGAACTTCGGCGACTTCGCCGACGGCTTTTCACCGGAGAACACCGACCCGTCCGGGATCATCGGCACGGTGGTTCCGGGCTGCTCCGTCGGTGATGATTATTCGTCACAGCTCGGCGACCCGGGCGAGGCCCGATTTGCTGCCGCCATCCAGTACCGCGACACCGGTACCTGCCCGGCCGCTACCGGTGCGGGCAGCCCCGGCATGAGCAAGCTCGGCGTATCTGTGCCGGCATCCGACGGCATGGTCCTGAAGAATCCCCTGCTCACCAACCGCATTATCCGGAGACCGTGATGCGCATTCGACAACTTGCCTGGTGGACGACGGCAGCACTCGTGTTTTCCGGGTGCCAGACCATGAATGCCGACGCCGATGTGCCCGCCCGGATCACTGCACCGGACGACGCCAGCCGCGCGGCGCTGCGAGCAACGGTATCCGCTGTATTCGGCGGCCGCGACGTCCCGCTCGCCGATGACGCACTCACGAAGTCCAGTCTCCTGCTGATCGAGCGCAATCCTCGCGGATCGCTGGATGCCCCGCCCGCGACCGGCCGCGTGCTGGAGGAGCCGATCCGGTTCAGGCTCGTGAAATCCGGGGAGGACTGCGTGCTTGTCGATCTTCGCGACGAATCGCGCCACTTGCTGGCTGATACGACCTGCGTGCCCGAGTAGCCGCTCGCTGTCAGTAACTACTGCAGCGAGCCGATCTTTTTGCCGAAGGCATCGACGGCATCCCAATCGGTGAACTCGAATACTCCGTTCGGGTCTGTTGGTCCCTTGGTAATCCACATGATGAAACGGATCATGGTCTTGTCCACGAACCCGTACCTCGGATAGTCGATCTTGCCGGCGAAGATGCCGATAACCGGCGGCTTCCAGCTTATCGACTGCAGGAATTTCCTGACATAGGGGTTGGTGTCCGGGTCGCGCTTCTCCGGCTTACGGGCTACAGCGTTGACCGAGAAGAACGCGCCTGGCTTCGATCGCAGCGTCTCGATATTCTGTTCAACAAATTCGGCCACTTCCGGACGATGCTTGCCGTAGCGGATGCTGGCACCGATCACGACGCGCTCGAACGGGCCGAGATCAATCTCTGTGCCCGGTTTCAGCTCGGTGAGCGTCACCTCGTGCTGCTGCTGTTCGATCACCGAACGGAGCCGCTCGCAGATCGTCCGCGTGTGACCGTCCGTCGTCGAATAGACCATGATTACGCTCGCCATCGTTTCAAGTCCTCCTCGCGCATCGCGCCCGGTACGAATCAATAGACGTTGCGGTCCCGGAATCCTATAGGCGTTTTCCGTATCCGCCAAATGGCGCCGGATTCGCCCGGGCAGTACTAGGTGAATTCCGACATTTGCGCCTCGTCCGGACCATCGTATCGTCACGCATGCTGGCCGAAGCAGCTGGAATCAGGGCCTTATCGGTCTTGCGGGGTGCCGACGCCGGCGCCGAGGTGCCAGGCAGGCAGGGAAAGGCGCGGAAATTTCGGCGAGCATTGCGCTAAGATTACGAAAAACAGAACAAGAGAGGATCCGGCAGATGGCCTACAAAACCACTGATATCCGCAACGTGTGCCTGGTGGGACCGAGTAACGCAGGAAAGACCCAGCTCACGGAAGCGCTGCTTCATGCGGGCGGCAAGATTTCTGAGCAGGGAGCGGTCGAAAAAGGCAATACGGTCTCTGACTACACGCAGCGCGAGCGCGAACTCGGTCACTCGCAGTATGTATCGGTGTGCCATCTCGATCACGGCGGGATCCACGTCAATCTCATCGACACCCCGGGATACCGGGATTTCTATGGCCGCGCGGTTTCGGTACTGCCCGCGGTCGAGACGGCGGCCGTCGTGATCAATGCCGATGGCGGCGTCGAAATGATTGCGCAACGCATGATGACCGCGGCGAAGCAACAGCGGCTCTGCCGCATGATCATCATCAACAAGATTGACGCGGAAGGCGTCAAGCTCGACAAGTTGCTCAGGGATATTCGCGAGACTTTCGGCCCCGAATGCCTGCCGCTGAACCTGCCATCGGCCGATGGCGCAGGCGTCGTGGACTGCTTTTTTCAGCCCGAGGGCGCCGAGACCGCCTTCAGCGACGTTGCCACGGCGCACACCCAGATCGTCGACCAGGTGGTGGAAGTCGATGACGAACTCATGGAACTCTATCTCGAGCAGGGCGAGGAGCTCGCGCCCGAGCAACTGCACGACCCCTTCGAGAAGGCGCTGCGATCCGGTCACCTCGTGCCGGTCTGCTTCACATCGGCAAAGTCGGGCGCCGGCATACGCCAGCTGCTGAACATCTTCGAGCAGCTTATGCCGAATCCCATGGAGGGCAACCCGCCACGCTTCCTCAAGGGCGAGGGAGAGGACGCGGAAGAGGTCATCCTCAAACCCGATCCGAACGCGCACGCCATCGGCCACGTTTTCATGATCAATATCGATCCTTTCAAGGGGCGCCTTGGAACGTTCCGCATTCACCAGGGAACGATAAAGCCCGGCAATCAGCTATTCGTCGGTGATGCGCGCAAGCCGATCAAGGTTAACCAGCTGCTGAAGGTGAATGGCGTGACGCACAGCAAGGCCGAAGTCGGCCTGCCGGGGGACATCTGCGCCATTCCACGCGTCGAGGAGGTGCACTTCGACGCCGTGCTGCACGATTCCCACGACGAGGACCATTTTCATCTGAAGTCCATCGACCTGCCGAACCCGATGTATGGGCTGGCGATCAAGCCGCAAAACGATGCCGATGCGCAGCGCACGTCGGACGCCCTGCATGCCATGGTCGCGGAGGATCCGTCCCTGGTGCTCGAGCACAACGCCGCACTGAACGAGATCGTGTTGCGCGGCATGGGCGAACTCCACCTGCGCACGGTCCTCGAGCAGATCCTCGATCGCTACAACCTCGAAGTGGTGACGGCGCTGCCTTCGATCGCCTATCGGGAAACCATCACCGCTCCTGCCGAAGGCCATCACCGCCACAAGAAGCAGACCGGCGGCGCCGGCCAGTTCGGCGAAGTCTATCTGCGCATTGCGCCGCTGCCGCCGGGCAGCGGATTCGAGTTCAAGAGCAAGGTCGTCGGCGGCGCGATCCCGACCCAATATATTCCGGCCGTCGAAACGGGCGTAAAGCAGGCGATGGAGTCCGGTTCCGTGTATGGCTACCCGATGCAGGATGTCAGGGTCACCGTCTACGATGGCAAACACCATTCGGTCGACTCGAAGGAGATCGCCTTCGTGCAGGCCGGCAAGAAGGCGTTCCTGGACGCCGTGAACAAGGCGCGCCCGATTGTGATGGAACCGATCGTCGACGTGACGTTCACCATTCCCACCGATTGCGCCGGCGGGGTAACCGGCGATCTGTCATCGATGCGCGGCATGGTCACGGGCACCGAGATCCTGCCGGACAGCCGCATGGTGGTGACCGGCCAGGCGCCCCTCAAGGAGATCCAGGGTTATCACTCCCGGCTGAAATCGCTGACCGGCGGTGACGGCAGTTTCACCATGGACTTCAGTCACTACGCGGAAGTGCCGCGCGACGCGCTGGACCAGGTGGCATCGCAGAATTAGCGGGCGCGGGGGCGCCGCGAATTCAGTAGCGGCCGTGCTGCTTGAAAATGTAGTTGCTGAGCTCGATGAACTCGTGGTTCATCTGGTGCACGATGCGGTGCGCGGAACGGGTCACGGCCCGCATCACCTTGTAGACGAGATGCGGATGCTGCGCGATGATGCCCTCGAAGTCCTTGCGCCTCAGTGACAGTACCCGGCTATTACACAGTGCGCGCAGGCCTACCGTGTGCACCGCACCGTCGATAAAACTCATTTCGCCCACCAGCGCGCCCGGCCGCAATATTGCCAGGCTCGCCGTCTCGCCGGCGCCCGTGTGCTTTACGACCTCGAGTTTGCCGGACAGCAACACGTGTAATGTATCGTCGGTGGCACCTTCATCGATCAGCAACTCGCCATCGGCGACATCGCGATGACTCATGAGTTCGGCGAGCACGCCCGCCTCTTCCTGTGAAAGTTCCGACCCCAGGGATGATCCGATCACCAGGTCTGTCGTTTTCTCCATGTCGCTGCCCTCGTCAATCCGGCAAGAAATCGCACACGGATTGCATGCTAGCGCGCATCAGTCGGCGCGGCTATAGGGGTTTTCATCGTGATCGGCCGCGTCCGAAGACTTGTTAGTCGCGGCTTCCCGGAAATAGTCGCATCTCGACCAGCGACCGTCGCAGAGCCGACAGGAACGACTTGTCGTCGAGGCGATGGTATTCGATCTTCATCGTCAGGGCGCTGCCGAACACGATGCTCACCAGGGACAACAAGGCACCCACGGCCAGTGTCGACATGCCCGTAACGCCCTGCCCGATCGTGCAGCCGAGGGCAAGCACACCGCCGAAACCCATCGCGATGCCGCCCAGGATGTGCCGGACCATGTCGCCCGGGTCACTGAAGGTCTCGAGTCGGAAATTGCCGGTCAGGATGACGTATAGAAAGGAACCGAGTATGACGCCGAAAACAGCGGCGACACCGAAACTGATCGTCGAACCGGTGAAAGTCAGCAGATACATGAGGCTTTCGCCAGTCGGGGCGACGAAGGTATAGGACTCGAAGCGCACCGGGTCGAAGTCGTCGAACCCCACGACGCCGGTAACGTACCAGCCTGCGGGTATGATCAGGCCGATCGTGACGCCGGCAAGAATGTTGTCGAAACTGCTACGAAACGACTTCGCGGCGAATGCATAGATTACGAAACCGAGGCCGAGTAAAACGGCAACGACGAGACTGACAGTCGCCGCATTTTCGAGCCCGGCCGCCGCCGCAACGAGGCTGCCGATGCCCTGGTCGGTGACGCCCGAGCCGGAGAGATTGATGTTCGTAACCTCGAAAGCATTCACCCTGACGAGGGCGAGCAAACCCCGCATGGTCATATAGGCGGTCAGGCCGAGCAGGATCATTACCACCAGGGACTTGAGATTTCCGCCGCCCACGCGCACCAGCGTGCGCTGCCCGCAGCCCGACGCCAGCGTCATGCCGATGCCGAACAGAGTTCCGCCCACGATGTGCCCGAGCCAGCCGAAATTGGGGGTGAGATACATCGCCTGGCCGATATCGATAACACCGGCGGCGTTCATGAACTGCGTCGCGAGTATCGCGATGCCGATCGCCAGCAGCCATGCTCGCAGGCGATCCTTGCTGCCGATATTGATCCAGTCGCTGACGGCGCCCATGGTGCAGAAATTCGTCTTGTTGGCGATCGCTCCGAAGACAATCCCGATCGCGAGGCCCAGCGCTGCGACGCGATAGACCGGCTCCCATTCCATCATTCGCTTTCCCCCGCCGGCGTTACGAGTATGTTGTCACGCCTGTCTTGCCCGTGTCGCTCGGCGAAGACCTCGTACTCGGTATCGAAGTAGTGTTTGCCCTTGATGTACTCACCCAGGATCATGAATTCCTCCGGCGTTTTTACCATGCCCAGGTGCCGGTGACCTGGCTGCGCACATCTTCGTCGATCGCATAGATACCGTTCGCGAACTCCGCAAACGGCACCTCGGGAAATCGCGACTGGGAATACTCGACGAAAGCCTCGCGGTCCTCCTCGGGACCCGCCACTGCCGCCTGCTGCGACAGCATCGGCACGAGGCCCAGCAACAGCATGGCGGCACAGTCTTTCATGCAGGTGTCGATCCGCCGCGAGCCGCTAATTCAGCACCGTCTCGAGTTCGTCCGTGGCACCCTGGTTGTCAACCCAGCTGACCTTGAGCGTGTCACCCGCCTTCGCACCGCTGAAGCTGAAACCGAAATACGGATTCTTCGATACGGCCGTGCTGAAATTGGCAACCATAACCGTCTCGCCGTTGTTCGTGAACGTCAGCTGGGTAATGTAGTGCGCGGGCACCAGTTCGCCGGTGTCAGGATCCTTGCGCGCCCCGGTTTCCATCGGATGAAGCATGAGGCTCTTGATTTCCGCCACGTCTCCCGACAGTTTTGCCTTGACCTTAATCTTGCTTGCCATTACTCGTCTCCCTCCGCGCGATCAGCCGCCACAGCCACCGATCGTAACCTTGACCTGCCTGGACGTGCGGTAGAGACCGGTATCCGTTTTGACGACCGCAATCACGTCGGACGTTTCGCCCATCTTTATCCGGCTGGAAACGTTTGGCAGCGTCCCTGTGGGAATCTCGAAACTGGCCGCCAGCGGCCGGGGATTATTCTCCACCACGATACTGATCGACTCCACGTTGCCGAGCGTCGTGCTGATCGTGACCGGTACTACGGCGCCGTTCTCTGCGATCGCCGGCACTTTCAACGTGATCTGGTCGGACGGCGCTGCCTGGTTCGTGCCGAACAGCGTCGACATCGCGGCATCGGCTTCGGTCGCCGCAAACGCCTTCTCGGGCCACGTCGCTGCCAGCAGTGTTCTCGGCAGGGCCGCGAGCACCGTGAGCGCGACACCGCCCTTGAGTAACAGTCTTTTCCCTACATCCATACTCGGTTCTCCGTTGGGCTACCCGACGCTAAAGCGTGTACAGGTAATCGACAATCAATTCGACCTCGTCTTCCGTCAATATCCCGTGCCACGCTCCACCGCCAGGGACTTGCCCGCGGCGATGCTGTCGGCCGGTGTCGCATGCGCTGCGGCCACCGCGAGGAACGCAGCCGCGGCGATGCCCGCCACACGCCGGCAGGAATCGCACAACGACATGAAAAATTTGAGGTTTTTACAGTGCATCTACTGGTATATGACGCCTCATCAGGGGCGATTATTCCATTTTCGGCCGAGCAAAGGCATTCGCCTCGCGGGAGAGGATGAACCGTGCAGCCCGCTCCGCCCACTCCGAGTAGATCGGCGCTCCGGGGTGGAAGCCGTCGCTCGCCATCATGCCGGCCTCCGCGCTGAAACGAAGGTTCACGAGGCACGTATCCGGATCCGCGTCGACGGCTCTGGCAAGCACCTCGTTGAATTGAGTCGCGCGACTGCCGAGGTGCCAGCGCAGCGGCTGTGGCAGCGCCGGAAAACTGTGCACGGGCGGTAATCCCGACAACAACAACAGCCGCACGCCGAACTTGTCCCTGAGCACCCGGCGTAGCTGTGCCTGCCTTTCCAGCCAGGCATCGCAGCCCGACAGCGCCAGCACGTCGTTGACGCCGAGCGAGGTCAGGGCCACGTCATAGTCGCGTGGCGCCATCTCGTCGAGGCGCCGCAGGATATCGGCTGTCGTGTAACCGGTTTTCGCGTGCAGGGCGAAGTCGACGCGGTAGCGGCCCGCGAGCCGGGAGACCACCTGGCCGAGCAGGGCCTCGTCCTGGTGCGACACGCCCACGCCGGCGGCCGCCGAGTCGCCGACGATCAGTAGCTTCAGCGGCGGCCCTGTACCGGCCGAGCCGTCCCTGGCACCGGGCGGCTCGGGCAGCGTCGGGACACGCAGGTTCGTCCAGATGCCCTGGGGCACGATGACGGGAGCAAGGCTGATTGTCCGCAGCAGGTAGTTCATCCGAGCCGCGCATCATGCGCGACGCGGCGAGCCGCGTCCAGCGGGCCGCCCGGTCAGGCGCTTGGACGGTAAGGATTCGGCGTGAGCCCGGCCTCGTAGCTTTCAATCAGTCGCTGCGACTCCCGAACCCAGGTGCACGGCTCGCAGGTGCAGGTGGTCTCGTCATGCCGCAGCTCGCTATGCAGCGACCCGACGAGCTGGACGCCGTATCGCAGCGAGGCGTTCAGCGTGTGCGTCGGCTTCCTGCTCAGGTCCTCGAAATCGTTCAGGCAGCTCGTCCAGTGGCACTCCTGCCCTATCGGGCACTGCTGGCAGCGCTCACTGGTGGCCTCGAACAGGCTGTCGTGCGGACAATCCCGGGAATCGATGATCTTCAGGATGAGCAGTCTCGGGTAGGTGAGCGCCTCGATCAGTTCTCTCCGCATGGTCGCCTCCTGCCAGCGCACCCGGGGTAATACGGTCTCTTGCGGAAATTTAATCGGGCCGACTTCCGGCGTCCATCGGGGTTTCCACCTAGTTCCGCTTGGTTAGCGCGTATAGCCGCGGGTACTGAGATGAGCCAGTCTCCGTAAGGTACAAAGAGAATCCGGCGTGCGTTGCCAAGGAATATGCGCTGCCAGGCAATTGGGTAAGTCATTGATTAATATGAACTGCGGATTATTCCTACGGGAGATGACGCCACACACGGTCAGGTGACAGCATTAGCCAGCGCCGAGGTTCTCAGGGACTTATTCGTCCGAACCCCGATTGAATCACGAGCAAACAAAGGTACAGCTCTGCTGACGGAGCTGCGGCGAGGAGTTAGGTATGTCAGATTCACATGTAGAGGGCGATACCAGGTACTTGTTCAAACGCGATAAGACCTGGTGGGTCAAGGTCGCCGTGCCGCGTACTCTGCGAGACGAGCTCGGCTACGACCTGCGGCGCTCGCTGCACACCCACGATCTGGAAGCCGCGCGCGCGACGCGCTGGGAGGTCATCGAGGAATTCCGCAGCGAAATCGAGAAGGTAAAGGCCCTCAGAGGCGGCGAGACAGACGAGGGCAAGCAGAGCCCGGGAAATCGCGAGAGCCGCAACGGGAAATCACAGGCCGGTCCGATCGCGGTGGATCAGCACATCGTCGAAATCGTCAGTGACTCCGGCGAGGGGGCGCAGAAATGCGGCCAGCTCATGGGCCTCGTCAGCGGCAAGATGGGCAACGGCGTGTGGACCGTCGAAATCATCCCGGCCGAGATACAGCCGCCGGCGCGTTCGCAACAGGGCGCCAGTGGCATCCGCGTGCGCATGGGGTCGAAGTACATGACCAACATGGGCAACGAAGCCGACATGGTCGTCGCCTTCAACGAGCAGGTCCTTTACTCCCGCATCCAGAACGGCGCCTACAGGGAAGGCACCGTCGTGCTCCTCGAAAACATGTGGGCCGAGGACCCCGAGCCGGCCGTGCGCGAGCAGTACGCCGAAGCGCTCGCCGACTTCAAGCAGCGTGGCCTGGTCGTGCACGAGCTGCCGATCCAGCAGGAATGCCTCAAGATCGTGTCCGACCCGCGCAAGGGCAAGAACATGTTCGTGCTCGGTATGCTCTGCCACATTTATGACCGCGACACGACAATGGCGAAGGAAGAAATCGCCAAGATTTTCCGCAAGAAGAGCGACACGGTCATCAAGATCAACCATGACCTGCTCTACGCCGGCTACGCGTTCGCCCGCGACAACATCGACTACCAGTTCAGCATCACGACGGCGCCGGAGGACCGGCTCGATTCGGTCGTGGTCATAAACGGCAACCAGGCCGCCGGCCTCGGCGTCATGGCCGCCGGTATCGAAATGGTTGCCATGTACCCGATCACGCCCGCGACGTCCGCCTCGCATTACCTGGCCGAGGACTTTCACCTGACCGGCGGTTTCGTGCACCAGGCCGAGGACGAGATTGCCGCCATCGGCTTCGCGATCGGCTCCTCGTATGCCGGCAAAACCGCCTGTACGATTACCTCCGGTCCCGGTATAGCGCTCAAGACCGAGATGATCGGCCTCGCCGTTATGGCCGAGATCCCGCTCGTGATCATTGACGTGCAGCGCGGCGGCCCGGCGACAGGGTTGCCGACCAAGATCGAGCAGGGCGACCTGCTTGCCGCGCTCTTCGGCGCGCCGGGCGATGCGCCCAAGGTGGTGCTGGCCGCATCGACGATTTCGGAGTGTTTCCATTTCGTAGTCATGGCCCGCAAGCTTGCCGAGTCATTCCGCACGCCGGTGCTGATCCTCACCGACGCCAACCTGGCCACGGGCGTGCAGGCGATCGAGCGGCCCGACGTGACGGACGAGTGGTTCGCCCCGCCGATCGACCAGTCGCCGTGGGACAGGAACGTGCCGCCGTATGACTGGGATGAAAAGACCGGGCTGTCGGAACGCCCGATTCCCGGCATGCGCGGCGGCGAATACATCCTCACGGGCCTTGCCCACAACCGCAACAGCAAGATTGCCTACGACACGAGGTCCAACCAGGAAGGCATGGACATGCGCAGCCGCAAGCTGGCCGCGCTGGCGGCGACGCTGAAGGCACCCGAGGTACATGGCGATCCCGAAGGCGATCTGCTGATCGTCGGCTGGGGTTCGACAATCGGCGCTATCGAGGAAGCGGTCGACCTGGCTCGGGCCGCCGGCAAGAACGTGTCCTCGGTGCACCTCAGGTTCCTGTCGCCGCTGGAACCCGGCCTCAAGGAGATCTTCTCGAGATTCAGGAAGATCAAGACCATCGAACTCAACTACAGCGACGCGCCCGACGCACCGTTGTCCGGTATCGAAAACCGGCGTTACGCACAGCTCGCGTACGCACTGCGCGCGCACACGCTCATGGATATTGACTGCTGGTCCAAGGTCCCGGGCCACCCGTTGTCACCCGCCACCATCGGCCGGGTCATTGACGAAACCCTCGAACAGATGGAAGGAGCAGAATGATGTTCGGCTTGAAAGGTGACTGGTCTCTCGAAGTCAAGGAACGTTATTTCACGCTGGAAGATTACTGCGGCGCCGAACCACGCTGGTGCACGGGCTGCGGTGACCACGGCATCCTGGCGGCAGTGCACCGGGTGTGCCGTGACGCGCAGCTCAAACCCGAAAAGACCGTAGCCGTGTCGGGTATCGGCTGCTCCAGCCGGCTTCCCCATTACATGAATACCTACGGCTTTCACGGCCTGCACGGGCGCGCCCTGCCGGTCGCCTGCGGCGTCAAGTCGCGGCGCCCGGATCTCGATGTGTGGGTCGCGACGGGCGACGGCGACTGTTTCTCGATCGGCGCCGCTCACTGGATCCATGCGATGCGCTACAACATGGACCTGACGGTACTGGTCTTCGACAACGGCATCTACGGGCTGACGAAGAAACAGACCTCGCCGACGACGCCGCTGGACGTACCGACCAATACCCATCCCTCGGGTGCGCTGCTGCCGCCGATGAACCCGCTGACCGTGACGCTGGGCATCACGAACATCTCCTTCATCGCGCAGATCGTGGACTGGAATGCACAGTTGCGGCACGAAGTGATCAAGAAAGCCCACGCGCACAAGGGGACGAGTTTCGTAAGAATCATCCAGCGTTGTCCTGTCTACGTCGAATCCATCGGCAAGACGCTGCAGGACGAACCTGCGAGGTTGAAGTTGCTGACGCACGAGAAGGGCGTGCAGGTCGACGATACTGTCAAACGCCAGTTCCCGAATCATGCGGAGCACGATCCGTCCGATATTCACGCCGCGCGCGAATTCGCCGAGAACCCGGACGAACTGCCACTCGGGATTCTCTACCTCAATCCCGATGCGCCGCGTTACGACCTGATGTCGGCAGCCGGCCTCGAGATGACGGCAGAGGAAAGGCTCGCCGGCCTCAACGAAGCGCTGGACCATTTCGCCATCTGACCCGGAACGACCATGGACTCCGCAGCCGAAAACAAGACGTCCGCCGTGGAAACGGCGCGGACGGAAGTCGAAGAGGGTGCAGCCGTGATCAGGCTGCTGCGCCGATTTCATTACGGTGAACCGTCGGCAGCCGCGTCGACGTCGCCGCCCGCCGGTGCAGTTCTGCCCGCGCTCCTCAATCCCTACCGGGATTCCTCGGCAATCCGCTACCAGTATCCGCTCTACCTCGTGCCGCGTGGCGAAGCGCCGGAGACCGCGCTGGCGAGCCCGCTCTCCGAGCACCTGGCGGAGTCGATCGAGACCTTCGCGCCGGCCGCCGGGCAGGCGAAGATACTCAAGGACAATCTGCCGTGGCTGGAACGCTTCCTTCGGCAAAAGCTGACGGGGCCTGATCCGGTCGACGCGCCGCCGCTGTTCTCGGAGGCGGCAGAGGCGCTGCAAGAGCACCTGCAGCTCACGGGCGACAACCGCGAGACACTCGCAGCCGATCTGGCCAAGCTGGGAGCCACGGTGGCGGAAGGCAGCCAGTACCTCGGCTACGGGCCCGACGTGCCGCTGCACCTCTTTGTGCACGCGATCCGGCACCTGCTCGCGCCGCACCGCAACGAACTGCGCCGCGAGGTCGAGAAGCGCGCCGCCGCGCTCGAGTCGCTGCTCCTTGTCGAGCAGTCCAAGTCGACAGAGGGCAACGAACCGGAGAGCGTGAGCGGCAGCGTGGGTCCTGCGGGGCGCCACCTGGACAGCGATGCCTTGTCGGGAATGCTCGGTAAACGGTCGCAGGGTTCGCAGGAGATGGCGCCCGAACGGCGATCCCGGATAGAGAGCGCGCTCGGCGAGTTGCAGTCCTGGGACGATGACGCCGTGCTGGTTCGAATTGCGGGCCGCGTCCTCAATCCCTGGTTCGCCGAACAAACCGATCTGGATATCGTCGAGAGCTACGAGGCGTGCGCGACCGCAAGCGAGCTGTTCCTCGACGACGCCGGGCGCTTCGCCCGCCTGTTTGCGGCATTGCGCATCGCCGGCCTCGAACTCGATGATCAATACGATCCGGCCGTGCACGATTCATGGTTCGCCAGTTTCGACTGGCAGGCATTCTCCGACGAGGAGCTGCAGCTCGTGCCGCGCGCGGTGGCCCTGGAGTCAGCCGACTACCTCGCCACCGACGGCTTGTCCGCGTTCTCGCACCTGCTCGGCTCACGGTTGCCGGTGCACGTGCTTACATGGGTGCGCGCCTACGACAATCCGGCTGTGAAACCCGGCGAGGGCCCCTTCGACGCGTATCGCTTCGAGCTGGCGAACTTCGGCATCGGCCATCGCCAGGTCGTCGTGGCGCAGACATCGGCGGCGCGCCATGAGGGCCTGCTGGCAGGTTTTACGTGCGCCATCGACAGCAACCGCACGAGCCTGCACCTGATCAACCGCGGCACGCAGACGCAATCGACCAAGCCGATCCTCGAACCCTGGTTCGTTGCCAGCGCGGCCCTGGAGAGCCGCGCACACCCGTTCCTGCTCATCGACCCGGACGCCGGCGATCAGGCCGCGAAGCGCGTCAGGTTCGACGGCAATCCGCAGCCGGATGCCGACTGGCCGGTCGAGACGCTGGACTACCGCAGCGCCGACGGCGAAGAGACGACCATGGAGCTGGCATTTACGTTTGCCGACTATGCGTTGCTGATGCCGGCTCTGCACGAGCACTTCCGCATGGTGCCGACCGGCATCGCGCCGGAAGAGCTGGTCACCGTGGCCGAGTACCTCGACGCAGACGAGGAGCGCCGCGATCGCCTCGTCCCGTTCGTGTGGGGCATCGGCGAGGACGGCGTACTGGTCCGGCTGGTGGTATCGCGCGCACTTATTTTCGCCTGCCGGGATCGCCTCAACTACTGGCACGCCCTGCAGGAGCTCGCCGGCGTGCAGAACTACTACGTCGAGGAAGCGATCGAACGGATCATCGAAGAGCAGCGCGCTGAACTGGAGGCCGAACGCGAGCAGCTGCGTAAGGAGCATGCAGAAGAACTGGAGTCCGTTCGCACGGAGGCAGCCGGCGAGGCCATGGGGCAGCTTGTCGACGTGCTCATGGGAGCGGACCTGTCCGGCATGCTTACCGACGGCGGCCAGCTCGCAACGATGCCGGCTGCACGCCCTGCCGAGGTCGAGGCGCCGGCCGAAGCCGACGAGACCGAAGCCGCGGCGGAACCCGAGCCGGCAGACGCCGAGGAGCCCGAGGAGGAGCTCAGTTTCGACGAACCCTGGCTCGACACGCCGGCCTGTACGACCTGCGACGACTGTATGGACATCAACAAGATGATGTTCGCTTACAACGACGATAAGCAGGCGTACCTCACGGATCCGACTGCCGGTACCTTCGAGGACCTCGTCAGGGCGGCCGAGATCTGCCCGGCCAAGTGCATCCATCCCGGCAAACCGCTGAACCCCGACGAAGCAAATCTCGACGAACTGATCGCGCGAGCAGCACCGTTTAATTGATGAACAGCATCCTCGTAGCGCCCGCAATCATGGTAGGCATCGGCCTGTTCTTCGGCGCGATCCTGGCCATCGCGCAGCGCTTCCTCAAGGTGGACGAGGATCCGCGGATCGAAGCAACCAACGAACTCCTGCCCGGCACTAACTGCGGCGCCTGCGGGCAGCCGGGCTGTCTGCCGTTCGCGGAGAAGCTCGTCGCCGGCGAAGTCCAGCCGAGCCAGTGCACGGTAAGCACCGCCGATGCCATTGAGGAGATCGCGGACTATCTGCAGGTCGATGCGGGCAGCCAGGAGAAACTGGTCGCCAGGCTGCGCTGCGCCGGTGGCCGTGCACAGGCAAACCAGATCGCCGAGTACCAGGGATTCGAGGGCTGCCGGGCGGCGGCGCTGGTGTCGGGCGGCGGCAAAGGCTGCGCATGGGGCTGCCTCGGTCTTGCCGATTGCGAACGTGCCTGCACCTTCGATGCGATCCACATGAACGCGAACGGACTGCCGCAGGTGGACACCGAGAAATGTACCGCCTGCCCGGATTGCACGGCAGCATGCCCGCGCGACCTGTTCGAACTCGTGCCCCTGAGCCAGAACCTCTACGTGCAGTGCAATATCCCGCTCGCGGGTGAGGCCGCCACGCAGCTCTGCAACGTGGCCTGTGATGCCTGTGGACGCTGCGCTGCCGATGCCTCCCCGGGACTGATTACGATGCAGGACAACCTGCCCGTCATCGACTATTCGTCCGGCGGCGAGCCCAGGCCCGATGCCATATTCCGCTGCCCGACCCGCTCGATCGTCTGGCTCGAACGCGAACAATTCCAGGACCAGGCGTCCCGGAAAGCGGGCACCGCCTGATGGCCGCGATGCGTGACACGGCGATCCGCTGGTACCGCAAGGTATTCGGCGCACCGGCTGGCTCCGACATCCGTGAAGAAGGCCTCGACACGGTGCTGGACGGCAATACCGCCGTCGCTTTGTCCGAAGCCGGGATCGCCACGCATGCCGTGCTCGGTGGCGCCGCACCGGTCGATCCGGCCGACAGCATCTGGCTCGGCGAAGTCGCTAACGGCACCAACCTCTTCGGCCAGGCGCTCGCCGAGCAGTCAGCCGAAGGGCCGCGCGGCATGGTTGCCGCAGCCACGGGCCTCGCGCTCGCGGGACGCCGCGCGACGGCATTCCTGTCGGGCACGGACATTGCAGCGTCACAGGATCTGCTGATCTCGGCTGCCGGTAAACACGTGCCGCTGGTCCTGCACGTGGGCGCACGCGCCGCCACGGCGCACGGCTCGGCGCCAGGCACCGGGCACGAGACCGTGCACCTCGGCGCCGACGCAGGCTTCTGCATCCTGTTCGCTGCCAACGTCCAGGAGGCCGTCGATTTCACCTACGTCGGGCGCCGCGTCGCGGAAGAAGCGCTCGTTCCCGTCATGGTCGTCATGGATGGCGAGCAGACTGCGCTTGCGGCCCAGGACGTGCGCCTGCTGTCGCCGGCACAGGTGAGCGCACTGCTCGGCGCCCCCGATGACCCGCTGGACTCGCCCACCGAAGCGCAGCGGCTATTGTTCGGCGACACGCGGAGCCGCGTCCCCGCCTGGCACGACCTCGACGAGCCCGTGCTCACCGGCGCCCTGTTCGACGCCGGGAGTTTCGCCCTCGGCGCCCTTGCCCGTGGTCCGTTCTTCGACAGTTTCGCCGGCGAATCCCTGGAAAATGCGCTCGCAGAATTCGCGCGCAAGACCGGCCGCCGGCACGAGACGGTGTCCCGTTACCGGGTGGACGACGCGGCAACGGTCCTGGTCGCACAAGGCTCGGCCATCGAGACCGCCCGACTCGCGGCTGACTTCATCCGCAAGCATCACAGGCTCAAGGTGGGCGTCCTTGGCATCCACGCGCTCAGGCCGTTCCCTGCCGAGGCCATTGCCGCGGCACTCGAAGGACGACAGCGCGCTTTCGTACTCGAACGCGTGAATGTGCCGCTCGCCGCAGACCCGCCACTAATGCGCGAAATCCGCGCGAGCCTGGAGCGCTCGCGCAGCGGGCCCCGCGAGGCCTGCCAGTCCGTCGTCTACGGCGTCGGCGGCCTGCCGCTCTGCGTCGCCGACCTCGCCGAGCTCTGCACGCGGGACGATCTGCCCGCAAACGTGACGCTGTTCCTCGGCGTGTCGTTCGACGACCCGGCGGGCGGGCAGCCCAAGCGCGAAGTGCTGCTCGATGCGCTGCGGCGAGCCTATCCGGACCTCGCTGGTCGGGGCGTACGCGCATCCGGCGATGTCGCAGCACGCGTATCTCCGGCATCGACGGTCATCGCGATCCGGCGGATGGACGCCGCGCTCGGCCGGACACTCCTGGAAACGGCGGCAGCCCTGCTGCACAAACTGGACGAAGGGCGTGTCCGCAGCCGGCCGGCGACCTCGTGGGACGGCTGGAGCGACGTCCAGACGGACTGGCTGGTGGTCGGCGATGACACTATGCTCGATCCGGGCGACGGACTCGTCGCGGACGTCGCAGTCGACGCCATCCGCAGCCAGATTACGCTGCTCGGACAGGGCCGGACCTTCCCGGTTGCAGCGGCGGACAACGGCGACCGACCGGAACGGCTGCTCGGTGCACTGTTCGGATCACTGCTCGACGCCGGGCTGATCGATCACAAGGCACGCCGGATTGTCTCCGCACGCCGCGCGTTGCTCGAAGGAGTGGACGCGGCGCGTCGCGATGCGATGACGGAGGCATTCCAGGCGGGCCTCGAGCAGATCGGTGAATCGACACCGGTGGCGCCAGAAGCGGCTGCCGGCGTGACCGCATGGGAGGGAGAAGCGCCTGCTGCGGTTCGCCACCTCGGACGCGATGATGACGTGTTTGCGAGCCTGCCCCGGTTCTGGGACCAGGCCGGTGTGCTGTACCGCGACGGCGAAGCCGGCCGGCTGACCGCGGACCCCTTCCTCGCCACCGGCACGATGCCGCCGCTCAGTGCAACCTTCAACACGACAAGCGGCAAGCGATCGCGCATGCCGGTATTCGATCCGGCGCCCTGCACCGGTTGCGGCAAGTGCTGGACAAACTGCCCCGACAGCGCAATCGGCGTCGTCTCGTTGGCGCCGGCCGCGCTGATCGACGCCGGCATCCGGCTCGCGAGCGCCGACGCCGTCCGACCCGTCGCTGCGAAACTCGCCACACGCATCATTGCCGCGAACAGAAAATCCGAAGACGTCGCGCCGGCGTTCGGCACCCTGCTCGACGATGCATACGCCTGGCTCAAGGACAAGATGCCGCTCGACGAAGACCGCAAGAAGGCCATCGATGAGGGCATCAGCGGTATCGTTCGCGAGCTGGGCGCGCTGCCGGTTGCCGTCACGCAGCCATTCTTCCATGACGCCGAAGCCGTAAAGAAAGACGCCGCGGAGCTGCTGTCGATCGTTATTAACCCGGACGCCTGCAAATCCTGCGGTATCTGCGTGCACAGCTGCGAGGACGAAGCGCTGCAGCCGGTCGAACAGGATCCGGACGTGCTGGCGAGGGCCAGGGACCTCTGGTCGGTGTTCTCGGCGACGCCGGACACGACATCCGGAACGATCGAGCGCATCGCGGACAATGCAGAGATCGGCAAAATGTCGTCGATACTGCTATCGCGCTATTGCCAGTTCGTGATGTCGGGTGGAGACCCGGCCGAAGCCGGCTCGGGCGAGAAGATTGCCGTGAGGCTGGCACTCGCCGCGACGGAATTCCACCAGCAGCCTCTCGTGCAGAATTTCGCAACGTCCCTCGCCGATGCCGGCGAATCGGTGGCGACGCTGGTCGAAGAGACGCTGTCGCACACGCTTGCGGTCGACGACCTCGAGGCAGTGAGCGAGCGGCTCCGGACGACCAGCAGCCCGCGTGTCGACCTGCATGAACTCGCGGAGAGCGTCGGGCAGTCCGGCGGTGACCATTCTGTCGACACCGACAACCTGTTGCGCCTGCTGGAGCTCTCGACACGCATCAGGGCGGCACACCATGATCTTGTCGCCGGCGCTCACGGGCTCGGCCGCGCGCGCTACGGGCTTGCCGTAAGCGGCGGGAGTACGGCGGCGTGGGCCGGCGCTTTCCCGCACAACCCCTTCCAGGCGCCGGTCGTAATCGACATGACGGGCGATGCTGCACAACTGGCCGCCGGGCTCGTCGAGGGCCACCTGCACGAGACCACGGAAATGGTGCGACTCCTGCGCCTCGCACGACTGGAGATCGACCAGGCCGACGGCATCGAGTGGAAGCGGGCGGCTCTGGCGGATCTGCACTGGCAGGATCTCAGCGAAGACGAACTCGAGCTCTGCCCGCCCCTGGTGCTGATCGGCAGCGACGAGATGCTTGCAGGGCCGGGCCTCGGCCAGCTGATATGGCTGCTGAATTCCGGACTGCCCGTGAAGATGCTGATCCTCAGCGACCTGGACTTCGGCCTGCGCGAGTCGCAGACGAACGACCCGCGCTCGAGCCTCGGGCTGCTCGCCCTGGCGCAGCGCAAAGCGTTCGTCGCGCAGACGTCGATAGCGAACCCTGTCCATCTCGGCGAAAGCATGCTGCAGGCGCTCGCGTGGGAGGGCCCCGCACTGTTGCAGGTCTATGCGCCGAGTCCCGGCCGTCATGGCTTCGAAACGCGGCAAACCATCGACATAGCACGGCTCGCACTCGACTCCCGCACACTGCCGGTATTCCGCTACGATCCGCACGGCGACGGGGTGTTCGGTTCGCGCCTGTCGCTTGACGGTAATCCCGCGCCTGACGAAACCCGTGTGTCGACGGACGGGAACGGCCGGGACCTGACGCCAGCCGACTGGGCATTCCGGCAGGACCGGTTCGCCAGCCAGTTTGCGCCGCTTACCGCCAACGCGCCCGCCCCGACCCCCCTGGACGAGTGGCTGCAGCTCGACGACAAGGGCCGCCACAACAAGACCCCGTACGTCGCCGATGGCGACGCTGACGACGAGCAGCGCTTTGCCGTCTCCGCGGCCGTCGCGGACGTGGCGGCCGGCTGTCTCGCGAACTGGCGGACTCTGCAGGAACTCGCAGGTATCGTGACGCCCTTCACGGAGCGCGTCGAGGCCGAAATTCGTGCCGCGGTCGCCGCGGAGCACGCAGCGGAGCTCGACGCGCAGAAGCAGGCTTCGGAGGCCGAGATCAAGGCAATCCGGGAACAGACCCAGACCGAGATCGCCGCGCAGATTCGCAGTCGCCTGCTCGCGCTCGCGTCGCGGAAACGGAGCTGACCATGAAAGCGTTCCGCCGCCTGCGCCGCAATTTCGAACACGGGGTTCATCCGGCCCACCACAAACAGCAGACGGAGAACCTGCCCATTCAGCGCGTCCCGTTCGGCAGGCACTACATCATGCCGCTCGGTCAGCATATCGGTGTGCCGTCCAGGGCTGTCGTTGCGGCGGGCGATCCGGTCGAGCGCGGACAGCTTATCGCGGAGCCCGGCGGCTTCGTCTCGACGGCGCTGCACAGCCCGGTCAAGGGTGTGGTGAATGACGTCGGCGACTTTCGCGGCGTCGATGGCCGCTATACGCCCGCAATCGCGATCGAAGCCGACCCGTTCGCGACGCAGGAAGTCGATCCGGATGCCGCGCCTGACTGGCGTTCCCTGTCGCTGGAGGCTTTCATCAAGGCCGTGCAGATGGCCGGCATCGTCGGCATGGGCGGCGCGGCCTTTCCGTCTCATGTCAAACTGTCGGTGCCCGACGGTGTGAAGATCAGGCACCTGTTGATCAACGGCGCAGAGTGCGAGCCATACCTGACCACCGATCATCGGCTCATGGTCGAGCGTCCCGAGGCGCTGCTCGAGGGCGCGGAAATACTGCGGCAGAAACTCGGTGCTGAAGAATCGGTCATCGGTATCGAGGCGAACAAACCGGAGGCGATCGAGACCATTTCCCGGCATCTGTCGCCCGACCAGCCGGTGCGCGTCGTGACGCTGAAGGTCAAGTATCCGCAGGGTGCCGAGAAGATGATGATCAAGAGCGTCTTCGGTACCGAGGTGCCGGCCGGGCGCCTGCCGCGCGACGTCGAGGTCAACGTCAATAACGTCGGCACCGTCGTCGCCGTCGCTGACTACTTCCTGCGCGGCTTGCCGCTGATTGAGCGGGTCGTAACCGTCGCGGGTCCCGGCGTCACGTATCCGGCCAACCTGATCGTGCCGCTCGGATGGGCGGACCCATGATGGGCAGGCCGATCGCGAGTCTCGACGTCCCCGTGCTAAAGGGCTGCTCCGGCGTGCTCGTTTTCACTGAGGAGCAGACCGCACGGCGCAAGGAATACCCGTGCATCCGCTGCGGCCGCTGCCTCGAGGCGTGCCCGTATTTCCTGAACCCGTCCCGGCTGGCGCGGCTATCCAAAGCGCGCATGTTCGATGAGATGCGCGCCTATAACGTCTTCGACTGCGTGGAGTGTGGCTGCTGCACCTTCGCGTGCCCGTCCGACATCCCGATCGTGCAGCTCATTCGTACCGCCAAGGACGACCTGAACAATCGCAAGGAGCCTGACGCATGAAGCAACGGGATCCGGATCTGTTGCTGTTCCATGCGCCGTTGCTGCGCCAGGGAATGACCACGCCGAAAGCGATGCGCGACGTCATTATCGCGTTGCTGCCGGCAACCGGCGCCTCGCTGTGGTTCTTCGGCCTCGCCGCGGCGCTGGTGATCGGCTCGAGTATCGCGGGCGCGGTTCTCGCCGAATGGCTGTTTGCCGACCGCGCCTCGCGCGGCGAATCGCTGCGCGACGCGACCGGCATCCTCACAGGCCTGCTGCTCGGGCTGACGCTGCCACCCGGCCTGCCGATGTGGATGGCGTTTCTCGGCGGATTCGTCGGCATCGCACTCGGCAAGGTCATCTGGGGCGGCCTGGGCCACAACCTGTTCAACCCGGCACTGCTCGGCCGTGCGTTCCTGCTGGCCACGTTTCCCATCGCGATGACGACCTGGGTGTCGGCCCATCCGGAGGGCGGCTTCTTCAGCGTCTATGCGGGCAATCTCGCGCTGCCCTTCATGCAGGCGCAGGTCGACGGCGTGACGTCGGCAACACCGCTCGGCCTGTTGAAGTTCGAGCAGGAAGTCACGCCGCTGACGAACCTGATGTTCGGCAAGATTGGTGGATCACTCGGCGAGACCAATGGGGTCCTGCTGCTGCTCGGGGGCATCTATCTGTGGCTGCGGCGCGACCTGGACTGGCGGATTCCGGTCGGCATCCTCGGCACGGTCGTGATCTTCTCCGCGTTCCTGGGCCTGTTCGACGCCGAGCGCTTTCCGACGCCACTGTTCTCGGTGTTTTCCGGCGGCCTGCTGCTCGGCGCAATCTACATGGCGACCGATCCGGTGACGTCGCCCGTCACGCCGCGCGGCGCATGGATTTTCGCGATCGGCACGGGCGTGCTGGTGATGTTGATCCGGGTATTCGGCGGCCTGCCCGAAGGCGTCATGTACGCCATCCTGCTGATGAACGCTGCGACGCCCCTGATCGACCGCTACACGCAGCCGCGCGTATTCGGGCACGGGATCGAGAAGGAATCATGACGGCGGACGCACGCAAACAGGCGGCTGCGCCGAGCTCGCTGCGGCTAGTGATGACCCTCGCGATCGCCGGACTGGTGTCGGGTATCGCAATCATCGGTATCTACGAATCGACGCTGCCTACGATTACGGCCAACAAGGCGCGCGAGCTTCGCGAAGCAGTGTTCAAGGTGCTCCCGGGGGTCAGCGATATGCAGGCACTCGTGTACCGCGAAGGCAGGATCGTGGCCGTACCGAAGCCGCAGAAAGACGAGCCCGTTGTCTACGGTGGCTACGATGAACGGGGCGACTTCGTCGGCTATGCGATGCCCGGGGCCGGGCCCGGTTTCCAGGACACGATAGCGCTGCTGTACGGCTACCTGCCGAGCAGGCAACAGGTCGTCGGCATGGAGATACTGGAGAGCCGCGAAACGCCGGGCCTCGGTGACAAGATCTACAAGGATGCCGATTTCGTCGCCGAATTCAGCGCCCTGTCGGTCGAACCCGAGATCGTCGCGGTGAAAAAAGGCACGAGCACCCAGCCCAATCACGTCGACGCCATCACGGGCGCGACGATTTCAGCAAAGGCCGTCGTACGGATCATCAATGAGACCCACGTGGCGTGGGCGGAACAACTGCCGGCGCCGGGCACGGAGCCGCCGTTCGCCGGCGAGCCGGCAGACAACGGAACGGGACAATGAAGAAGAACGAATCCTATGAAGAATTCGTCAAGGGTATCTGGCGCGACAATCCCGTGTTCGTGCAGGTTCTCGGCATGTGCCCGATGCTCGCGGTTACGAACTCGGCGATCAACGCCATCGCCATGGGCATGGCGTCGATGTTCGTGCTGGTCGGATCGAGCTTCCTGGTCTCGGTGTTCCGCCACGTGATCCCGAAGCAGGTGCGCATCTCCTGCTTCATCATCATCATCGCGACGTTCGTGACGATTGCCGATTACACCCTGCTTGCGCTGGTGCCCAAAGTGCACAAGGAACTCGGCGCCTTCATTCCGCTGATCGTCGCAAATTGCCTGATCCTCGGGCGCCAGGAAGCCTTTGCGTCGCGGTATCCCACCCGGCTCGCCGTCATGGACGCCCTGGGCATGGCCGGCGGATTCATGCTCGCGCTGTTTTCGCTGGGCGCGGTCAGGGAGATTCTCGGCGACGGCGCGCTGTTCGGGTTCAGGCTCTTCGGCGAGAGCTTCGAGCCCTGGATTGTCATGATCCTGCCGCCGGGCGGATTCCTGACGCTTGGCGTCATCCTGCTGTTCTTCAACTGGTTCAAGTACAAGAAAGACGAGTTCCTGGCGGATGTCGCCGAAGCCGAGAGGAGTGGCAGCTGATGGACAACCTGCCGTGGATCTTTGTGAGCGCACTGCTGGTGAACAACTTCGTGCTGACCTACTTCCTCGGGCTGTGCCCGTTCCTCGGCGTTTCCAACTCCCTGGAAACGTCGGCACGCCTCGGCCTGGCGACGACCTTCGTCATGCTCGTGACCGCCGTCTGCGCCTGGGTTCTCAACACCTACGTGTTGATACACGCACCCTACCTGCGCCTGATCTGTTTCATCGTCGTCATCGCAAGCACGGTGCAGTTCATCGAAATGCTGATCAAGAAGCTCAGCCCGGCGCTGTTCCGGGCGATGGGTATTTTCCTGCCGCTGATTACGACGAACTGTGCGATCCTGGGTCTCGCGATCTTCGCGACCAATCGCGGCTACGGATTCGTCGAGGGGATCGTCTATGCGCTCGGCGCCGGGATCGGCTTTACCCTGGCGCTCGTGCTGCTGGCCGGCCTGCGCGAGGAATCGGAACTGTCGAACATCCCGAAACTGATCCAGGGCACCGCGATGAACCTGATCATTGCCGGCGTGCTGTCGATGGCGTTCATGGGATTCGCCGGGCTGTTCAGCTCTTCCTGACAGGCCGACGTTGCTATGACCAGCTATCTCCTGCCCCTGCTCGCAATCGTCGCCCTGTGCGCTGCCTGGGCCGTCTTCCAGCAATGGCTGGCAGCGCGCGACCCTGACGCGAAAGAGCGCTCCCTGAAGTGCGGCAGCTGCGGCCGCCGCGATGACTGCAGCGATCCGGACCGGCAATAGGTCTGCCGCGGCCGGCGGCGAATTCCCGTCCGCACGATTCCGCCCTGGACTGAAAAAAGCGGCGGATACCGAAGTACCCGCCGCGTCGGGTTCGCAATACACGAGGTATTGCTTGAGGGAGTCGGTTGCAGCTGTCCGTTCAACATTGCCAATCCATACGCCTGTCGGTATTGCGCTATGCATCCGAGATCGCGTGCGTCGGCCAGGTCAGTTGCATTGATTGTCCGGCACCGGTCCGGGCGCGGCCATAGAAGGCACGTCAGTGCAAAGTCAAAAACGGGTAAAAAAGCCGCGCGGAGCTGGTTTCAGCCATTCAGGCGGTAGCCGAATCCCTTGATGTTCTCGATCGGGTCGCCGATATCGGCGGAGCGATAGAGCTTGCCGCGCAGCAGGTGGATGTACTGCTTCACGTCGGTCGCCGCGGCACGGTCGCTGTCCGGCCAGAGGTGCGCGATGATCTCGTCGCTGGAAAATACGCGGCCCGGCTCGCTCGCCAGCAACCTGAGCAGCCTGTATTCCTTCGGTGAAAGCGACAGGGAGGCGTCGCCAACTGTCACGGTCTTGCTGCGATCGTCGATATGAATGTCACCGACGTCGAGGCGGGTGTGCGTCCCGGGAGCCTCGAGCCGGCGCAGGATGGCCTGGACGCGCGCGTCGAGTTCGCGCACGTCGAAGGGTTTGGTGAGGTAGTCGTCGGCACCCATTGCCAGCCCCTTGACCACGTCCTCGGTGTCATCGAGCGCCGTCAGCAGCACGACGGGAACCGCCGAACTCGCGCGGATGGCTTCCAGCACCGCCCAGCCGTCCAGCCTCGGCAGGCCCACGTCGAGCAGCACGAGCTCGGGCAGTCCTGCGCTGAACGCCCTGAGGCCCTCGACGCCGTCTGCCGCCACGCTGATCGCATGCCCCTTCGCCTCGAAATAGGCGCGCAGCAGCTCCTGGATCGGGATGTCGTCTTCGATCAGCAGCACTCTCACGGGCTCGCCTCCGGTCCCTGCGACGGCGTCTGCGCGCGTCTGGCTTCATTCTGAAGCTCTGCCATCGCCGATTCAATGGCCGCGGGCGCCGGCACCCGGCCCGCCGTGATGTCACGCCGAAGCGCGCCGATCTGTTGCTCGAGCGTCCGGGCTGCCCGGCTGATACCCGGACAGCCGAAGGTGCTTCCGGAGCCCTGGAGCTGGTGAACCCTGTGACTCAGGACATCGTAACGGTCGGCGTCCTGTGGGGCGTCCAGCCACGCCGTCACCTGTTCCTCGACGGCCTGGACCTGCGCGGGCAATTGCGCCACGAATGCCGCGGACAACCGGGCAAGCTCCATCGCGACAATTTCATCCGGCGACGTCATGCCCGCCGCTCCTGTATTGCTGCCAGATTTGCCCGACCCTGTCAGAGAGCACCATCGGGTCGAACGGCTTGACGATCACGTCGAACACGCCCAGCCGCCTGTAATGCGCCATATCGCCGGCCTGCACCTTGGCCGTAATGAACACGGCCGGGGTATCCGCCGTGCTCTCGCGCTTGCGCAATTCGCGCAGCGTCGCGGGGCCGTCGACGTCCGGCATCATGACGTCGAGCAACAACAGGTCGGGAGCAAAGTCGTCGACCACCTCCAGCGCATCGGCGCACGACCCGCAGGCGGCCACGGTGTAGTCGCCGACCATCTCGAGCGACATGCTGACGATCTTGCGGATATCCGCATCGTCTTCGACGTACAGGATCCTGTTCAGGTGATCGCCGTGCATAGCCGGCCTACTCCGCAGGCGCGGCAAGGCCCGCGCTCGTCACGATGCGTTCCGCACCCTTTTCCACTCCCCAGTGGGGCTGCATCATCGGCAGATCGAAGTAGAAACGTGTGCGGACACCGGGCTGGGAGTCGAAGCCGATGCGGCCGCCCAGCCGGTCGATGATGGCTTTCGAGATGCTCAGGCCGAGGCCGGTACCGCCGCGCTTGCGACGGTCGCTCGCATCGGCCTGCGCGAACTTCTTGAAGATCTCACCGCGGAACGATGCGGGGATTCCGGGTCCGTTATCGGTAACGCTCACGCGCCAGTAACCGTCATTGCGGACGGTCTCCAGGCCGATTACGCCGCCCTCGGGCGAATGCTTGACCGCGTTCGACAGGAGATTGGTGAGGACCTGTATCAGGCGGTCCTTGTCGCCGAGCACCCGCGCATCCGGCGCGCCGGGACTCACCTCGATGCTTACGCCGTATTGTTTTGCATACTCCCGGTTCGCCTCGACAGCGTCCAGTAGGAGTTCGCCGAGATCGATCGGCCGCAAATGGAACTTCATCTTTTCCGACTCGATCTTGGCAATACTCAGAATGTCGTCGATAAGCCGTACGAGCCTCTGGCTGTTGTCCTTCGCAATACGAACCAGCTCGGCTGATTTCTCCGGCGACTTCGCAGCCACGCCACTGTCCAGCAGTGACAGAGAGCCGTGTATCGATGTCAGGGGCGTCCGCAGCTCATGGCTTACGGTGGCTATGAACTCGTCCTTCATGCGCTCGGAGGCTTTCAGTTCACTGATATCGAAGGTTACGCCGACGTAGTGCGAGACCCGGCCGCTGTCGTCCCTGACCGAGTTGATGTTCAGCCACTGCGTGTAGGCTTCGCCGTTCTTCCTGCGATTGATGATTTCGCCCTGCCAGTGACCCGTGCTTTCTATGGATTGCCACATCCCTTCGTAGAAATCGCGCGTTTGCATTCCCGACTGCAGGATTCTCGGGTTCTGCCCGAGAACCTCGGTTGCAGTGAATCCCGTGATCGCGGTGAACGCCGGATTGGTCGACTGAATGCGGCCGCTCCGGTCCGTAATCATGATGCCTTCACTCGTATTCTCGAAAACGGTTGCCGCGAGCTGCAGGCGCTTCTGGGACCGTTTGCGCTCCGTCACATCCCGCACGATATGGATGATGATCGGGCGACCATCCATTTTGATCCTCGTGCCCTCCAGTTCCATGGAAAATTCCGACCCGTCACCGCGCATGCCGGTGAACTCGGACACGCTGCCGGGCGCCTGCGAACCGGACTGAAAATCCGCTGCATCGTACAGCGGGCGGCTTTCGGGCTGAATGAGCCTGCGGAAATTTCGTCCGACGACCGAGTCCGAGGAACACCCGAACATCTCTTCTGCGGTACGGTTCAACGATTCGATCTTGCCGTGCTCGTCAACCGTGACGATGCCGTCGAGGACATTATTGACGATCGCATTCAGGCGCTCGGAGCCGGACCGCAGCGCTTCGCCTTGCGCAGACGTCCTGCGCAGGAGAACGAGACTCAGCGCGGAGCTGAACAGCGCCACGATCACGATCAGGTACAGGCTGCCGACCCCGGCGCGACGCGCTGCGTCGAGATCGAGCAATCTCTGGTCGAGGATCTGGTCCATACCGGCGATGATGTCCAGACCCGACTGGAATGCCTGGTCCATCCGCGCCATGGTCGTTGCCGCTTCGGTCTCGGCGGCGCTGATCAGGACAGGGTCGGCACCGGCATTTCGCAGCGATTCCCGCTCCTCGGCAAGCTCGAGGACGCGCCTTGCCAGCGTTTCAACCTCCTGCGCCGCCGTATCCATGCCGCGGTAATAGTCGCCCAGGTCCACCTGCGAAGGACTGTGCACATCGAGGCGACCGCGCGCCTGCCGGTATTCCTGCAGATAGCGCCGCAGTGCCCGTTGCTGAGCCGCAACTTCGTAATTCTCGAGAACGTCGTTGCCGGGTCGGTTCAGGTTGCGCCACGGGTCGAAGAGCGCATGCACGTCCTTGTCCATCGCGGTCACGTCATTGGACTCGGCCCAGTTGCTCTGGATACTGAACAACAGGTTAAAGGTCCAGACGGAGAACGCCAGGATAAGGAGCCCCGCTACCCCGTAGGCGAGGTTGTGGCGTTCTTGTTCTTTCATCAACCCCATTCTCCGGAGAACAGTCCCCGAAGCCTGAATTTGCAGCTGCTATCGCTTAACCCTATTTTAGTCGTTCGGGCAGCGATCGCGCCCTACGAAGGTACAGTTCTTGCCCGCCAGGTGGACCAGTTCCTCGATGGATATCGTAGATTGGCGGAAATTTTTATTATAATCAGACGATTAGTAGCATCCGCGCCAGTCGTATCGGGACCGGGAATGTCCCGACGCTACGGCAATTACTGACAGTCGAAACCGTCGAAAACCGATACGATCGATTGAGTATGAATCCGTTGCACAAAGCGGATTTTCACGATGGCCGGCCTCGGAAAAAATTATAAAGCAGGCGAGGTGATCTTCCGGCAGGGGGATACGGGTAACTGCATGTTCGTTATCCAGGACGGTGAAGTCGAAGCGATCGCCGAATCCGATGGCCGTGAATTCCGGCTGCGCACAATGGGGCGCAACGATTTCTTCGGCGAAATGGCGCTGTTCGAGGAAGAGACCCGGACGGCGACGATTCGCACCACGAAGCCCACGCGCATCCTGTCGATCGACAAGAAGAATTTTCTTGGCGGTATTTACGAGGATCCGTCGCTGGCTTTCCGCCTCGTACAGACGATGTCGCACCGCATTCGCGACCTGACGGAGAGGCTGGCGAGGTACGAACAACAAAAATAGCAACGTTGATGGTGCGGATGACCCCGTGCCAAGCGAGACAAACATGGTTGAGGGGCTGGAACTCCTGACCGGTAAAGCACCAAGACCGCAAGAGGGAAAAGCGATGACGCTGGGCGACGGCGCCCGGATCGCCGTCATCGGCGCCGGACCCGCCGGCTCCATGTTCAGCTACTTCTTCCTCAGCATGGCCGAAACGATTGGACTCGATGTCGCCATCGATATATTCGAGCCGCGGCGTTTTTGCCATCGCGGACCGGCCGGTTGCAACCATTGCGGCGGTATCGTTTCCGAGTCCCTGGTACAGCGGCTCGCCACCGAAGGAATCAGGCTGCCTGACTGCGTCGTTCAGCGAGGTATCGAATCCTACACGCTGCACATGGACGTCGGCGACGTCGAGATTGCGACACCGCTGATGGAAAAACGCATCGCTGCCATCTACCGCGGCATTGGTCCGCGCTCATCGGAACCGCTGGAAACGCATAGCTTCGACGGCTATTTGCTCGACCTGGCAACGCAAAAAGGCGCTCGGGTCATACCGCGGCTCGTGACCGGCTTGCGGCGCGAAGAAGATTCGATGAGGGTGCAGTGCGCGGACCAGTTCACTGACAGCTACGAGCTTGCCGTTGTTGCGACCGGCGTTAACAGCCGCCTGACCGAGATGCTCGAGCGAGAGTCCGGCGAGTTCGCACGCCCGGACCGGACCAAGACTTTCATTTGCGAATTCCACCTGGGACGCAAGGTGATTCGCGAGACCTTCGGTCCCTCCATGCACGTGTTCCTGCTCGACATCCCGAGACTCGAATTCGCTGCACTGATCCCGAAAGGCGATTACGTCACGTTATGCCTGCTCGGTGACGACATCGATGAGGCGCTCATCGACAAGTTCTTCAGTGCCCGTGAGGTACGTGAGCGATTTCCCGATGGTGTTATTCCCGGGCATGTCTGCCATTGCTATCCGCGCATCAACATCCGTTCGGCATCACCGGTCTGTGGCGACCGCCTGGTTTTCATCGGCGACAGCGGCACGACGCGCCTGTTCAAGGACGGCATCGGCGCGGCCTACCGGACGTCCAAAGCTGCCGCGAAAACAGCGATATTCCACGGGGTTAGCGCGGAAGATTTCGGGAACCACTACGCGCCTCTGTGTCGCAGGATCAACAACGACAACCGCGTCGGCAAACTCGTGTTCCGTTTTGCGACGCTGGTCCAGAAAGCCAGGTTTGCGCGGCGGGGAATCCTGGCCATGACCGCGCACGAGCAGCGTCAGACCGACAGTCCCAGGCGCATGTCCGGCGTGCTATGGGACCTGTTCAGCGGCAGCGCCTCATACACCGACGTCTTCTTACGCACGCTGCATCCCGCTTACCTTGGCGCCCTGCTGTGGAATCTCGTCGCCGCGAACCTGCCGGGCAGCCCGAGCGGGAATGGCCGGGCGGAGAAAGGAGGACACGGCCATGTCCGACACTAAGACGAGACAGGCTGCCCAGGTCGAACTGCCGTTCCAGATCTTTGCGCAACCCTCCGAGAAGCTGCCTCCGTGCCAGGCGCGGTGTCCCAACAGCGGTGACATTCGCGGCTGGCTCGGCATCATTGCGCAACGAGAGAAAAATGGTCTCAGCTTCGACGAGGCCTGCGATAAGGCCTGGCAGAGACTCGTCGAATTCAATCCGATGCCCGCGACGATCGGACGCATCTGCCCCCATCCCTGCGAGGATCTCTGCACCCGCCGGGAAAAGGACGGTGCAGTATCCGTCAACGCGATGGAGCGGTTTCTCGGCGACTGGGGCCTGGCGCGGGGGCTCGAACTGCCGCAGGCCCCGAAGGAACGATACCGGGAATCCATTGGCGTGATCGGTTCCGGTCCCGCCAGCCTGTCTTTTGCCTACCAGATGGCACGTCGAGGTTACGACGTCACCCTGTACGACAAGGACGATCGGCCTGGCGGCATGCTGAGACACGCCATTCCCGATTTCCGGCTGCCCCGGGAGATACTGGATGCTGAAGTCGGGCGGATACTCGGGCTGACCAAATCGCTCGTTCGGAATGTCGACGTCGGCAAAGACCTTTCGCTGGACCAGTTGAGGACGGACCACGACCTGATATTCCTTGGTCTCGGGGCGCAGGCGGCTCGTCGCCTGCACATTCCCGGTGAGAACGGTCCCGGTGTGGTGTCCGGCATCGACTACCTCAGGCAACGCAAGGAGGGCCGGGAGTCCGCCTGCGGATCCCGGGTGCTCGTCATCGGTGGCGGCAATACCGCGATCGATGCGGCCCGCAGCGTCAGGAGAGAGGGCGCATCGGTGACGCTCGTTTATCGCCGCAGCGACTCCGAGATGCCTGCCGCAGCGCACGAGATCGAGGACGCGCGCAAAGAAGGCATCGAATTCCGCTACCTCTCGGCACCGACGCGGATTATCCGTGATGGAGACAGAGTGCGACAGGTCGAGATCCAGGGAATGCGGCTGGCCGAGCCCGACGCCAGCGGCCGGCGACGGCCTGAGCCAGTACCCGGCAAGCTCGAAATACTGGCGGCCGACAGCGTCATCGTCGCTGTATCGCAGGCACCCGGCTGGCACGACGCAGGCAGCGTATTGCACGCGGACGAATGGCTACGGGCTGAAGATGACGGCAGACTTGAAGAGGATCTCCTTGCGGGCGGTGACGACCTGGGGCCCGGTATCGCAAGCCGGGCGATCGCCCAGGGACGGCGCGCCGCCGAGTCGGCTCATGCACAACTCCGGGGTCTCGAGCGGCCACGATCAAAGCCTGCACGCCCAGAAATATCGCGCGGGTCGGTCAGGATCGACTTTTATGCCGAGCGGCAACGGTCACCGGCTTCGCGCCTGCCCGAAGGCGAGTGGCTGTCACGCCCGAACACCGAGATCGATGCGACACTCGGCGATCGGCAAGCCAGCGAGGAAGCTGCACGATGTATGTCGTGTGGCCTCTGTTTCGACTGTCAGCTCTGTTTCATGTATTGCAACGCCGGTGGTTTTACTCGCCTGGAAGAAACGAGTCCCGGCCAGTACTTCGCAATGGCCCTCGACCTCTGCGAAGGTTGCGGAAAATGCATCGAACTCTGCCCATGCGGCTATCTCGAAGCCCGCGAAGACGCGCGTTGACGTCATTCGCAATTGCCCGTTCAGGTGCCGATGTAAGCGATCGCCAGGCCGTTGATCAGTATGTGCATGATGTTATCGACGATAATGACGAGCCAGCCTGCCATCCACGGCGACGTGCCCGGACTGAAGCCTGTCGTTTTGCATTCCGACCAGGACGCGCTGCCCGGCCACGGCCGGTTCTTAAGCCACGCGACGTACCGCGCGAGATGCCAGCGATCGATGACGAAATGCGTGCCGCCAATTACCGCGAGCGTGGCGGGATTTTGCGTAATGAACAGGAACGGTATCAGGTAGAAAAGGCAATGGATCAGCGCCGGCAGAGAGCGCTTCGTCTTCTCGACAGCCATCCATTCGCTTTGCAGCAAATAATCGCCTACCGCGTGAGCTACCAATTGATCGGCTGTGAACATAAGTGCCTGGCATTCGTCCGGATGTCCGACGAGTCGATCACGAGAGGCTCGGTGATGCGGGTTCGACGGGCGGGATACGTCGAGTCATAGTAGGGTCGCGCGCCGGCCAAATCAAAATCGGCGATCACTCCGGCTCCGTGACGCGGTAAAACGGGAACAGCAGGTCATCGTGATCCTGACGTTCAAAAATAATATCTTCGCGCGCAGAAACCGCATCATGGACACGTTCCGTAACCAGGGTTTCTTTGCCACGCGCAACGTCCTCGCCGAGCTTCGAGGCGCGGTTCATTTCGTCCCCTTGCGCCAGGTTCGGGCCTATGGCGAGAACACGGCCATAGCCGACGCCGGCACAGCACAAGGTCGGGTGCTCGGATGCCAGCGAGGAAGCGTTGAACAGCTGCACGCGTCGATGTATTTCGAGCGCCGCATCGACCGCACTGTCCGGTTCCAGGAACAGGGCGACGATATCGTCGGCGAAGCAGCGCACGAGCTCCGCACCATAATCCTGCATCACCGGAATCGCCACGCGTTGCGCGTCCAGGATCCGTGTCAGGCTCTGCATTTCTCCGAGTTTTACCGTGGAAATCGTAAACCCCGTCATGTCGATCGACAGGATGGCGCGTTCTCGTGAGTACTTCTCCCGAAATTCTGATTCTTCGATCTCGCCGCGTTGAAGCCTGAAAAAATCCTCGTAAACCGCTTTGCTCCAGCCTTTGAAGCTGGCAAGCGTATCGACGTCTTCGAGGAGCCTGTGGGGATATTTCACATGAGTTACCTTGCTGCAATACCTGGTGTTTCCGGCAATATCAGGTGGACACATCCACCGGCTCACCTTCCTTTTTCTCTGCGCGCTTCGCGACTGCCGCAGTCATGCCGCGAAACAGGAATGCATGAACCGGAAGCAGTGCATACCAGTAAATGAGTCCCGCCGGCCCGGCCGGGTGCCAGTAAGCTGTCGCCCGCAGATTGCGATGGTCTCCCTCGTCGTCGATTTCGAACTCGAGAACGCCGGAACCCGGTCCGCGCATTTCCATGAGCAATGTCAGGCGTCGCCCGGGTTCCAGCGCAATGACGCGCCATGCGTCGATAGCGTCGCCGACGCGCAGCTCCGTCGGATGGCGGCGGCGGCGATAGAAACTCGGACCACCGGCAAACCAGTTGATCAACCTGCGAAGGAACCACAGCGATTCCGCGTAGTAGTAGCCTTCGTCGCCACCGAATGCCATGACCTGGCGCCAGAGCGCTGCCCTGCTCGCCCAGGTCGACGCCGTGCCACCCGCTCGCTTCGCATAGTACGCGTATTCCGGGTGAAAATTACGGCACACGATCGAGCCTTCTGCCCAGTGCGCGCACAGTGTGTTGTTCTGCTCTGCCTCCAGTGCTGCGGCGACGGATTCCCTGAAGGTCTTCAGCTTGAGCGGGATCAGCTCCTGGATCGCGTGACTGTCGGCGATGACATCGTGCTCGAGTCCGTCAATCAGCGCGCGGGCAATGTTCGTCGGCACCGCCGTAACGAGTTTCAGCCAGTACGATGACAGACGTGGCGTTAGCACTGGCAGACTCAGGAGCCAGAAGCGTTTTCCTGCGATCTCGCCGTACTGCCGCATCAATTGCTCGTAGGTGAGCACCTCCGGACCACCAACGTCATAGATCTTGCCCAGCGCCTCCGGCAGGCGCGCGACGCCGACCAGGTAGTCCAGCAGATTGTCGAGCGCGATGGGTGTCGAGCGCGACTGCACCCAGCGCGGCGTGACCATCACCGGCAGGTAGTTGACGAGATCGCGAATCACCTCGTAAGCGGCGGACCCGGGCCCGACGATCATGCCCGCGCGAATCTCAGTTACGGGTACCGAACCGTGTCGCAGTACGTCACCGGTCTCCTCTCTCGACTTGAGATGCAGTGAGCGCGGATCCGCCGGGATCAGTCCGCCCAGGTACACGATGCGCTTGATGCCCGCTTCGGCAGCGGCAACGGCGAAATTCTTCGCCGCCTCGATATCCAGCTCCGCGAAATTCTTGCCAGCCGCCATCGAGTGCACGAGATAGAAGGCGATGTCGATTTCCTCCACCGCCGCCGGCAACGACGCGGGATCCAGCGCATCGGCCGCGATCAGTTCCACGTCCTGCCAGTCGCGAGCCTCCAGCACTGCCCGGTGCCGTGCGGCCGCCCTCACCTGCCAGCCGCCCTCTACGAGCCGCGGCACCAGGTTCGTCCCGATATAGCCGCTGGCGCCGAAAACCAGCGCCCTGGTCCTTGCCGTCACATCGGCTCTCCGTCCTGCAGAATGGGAATTGTCGGCCGGGTCCGTCGCCGCCGCAAGTCCGCAAACCGAGCACATCTGCCGGCGATCACCATTCCCGCACTGTCCGGGCGAGCGCTGACCGTCTGGCGCGGCTGAGTCGCGTGCCCGCTGCATGTGGAAAGCCACGATAGCAGGGACCGGTGCGTTGCCCTAGCTTTAAAGGAGGACTCAATGAGGATCGTGCCATGACCTCGAAATCCTTCATACGCTTGGGTATTGCTCTGTTCTGCATCGTGCTTGCCGGCTGCGAACGTCAGGTCAGCTTCAGTGCCGACGTGAGGCCTATCCTCGACAATTATTGCATCAGCTGTCATTCCGGTTCCGGCGAAGGCGAAGCGGCGAGCGGATTTGCCGTGGACGATTACGATTCCGTGATGCAGGGCACAAAATTCGGACAGGTGGTCGTGCCCGGCAGCAGCATGTCCAGTTCGCTGTACCTGGTCGTTACCGAGCGGGTCGACCCGAAGATCCATATGCCGCCACATCACGACGAGTCGCTGGCCGAAGGCAGGGGATTCGCGCTGTCCAGGACGAACATCGAGACCATCGGCACCTGGATAGACCAGGGCGCGAAAAACAACTGAGCAAACTCAGGATCGCGGCCGTATCGTGGCGATGCCATGGTTCGCCGTGGTGTGCATGGCTCGTTGTTCAGCGCTGGAACGCGACGTACTCCTCTTGCCGCAGTTTGGCATTTGCCGCCGCGAGCCTCGCCACTGGAACCCGGGGTCCGGAGCAGGAAACGTAATTCAGCCCGACGTGGTGGCAGAACCGGATCGATTCGGGGTGCCCGCCCTGCTCTCCGCAGATTCCGATCTTGAGGTCGCTGCGGACCTGGCGGCCATTGAAGACGGCCATGTTGATCAGCTGCCCGACACCGTGCACGTCGAGTACCTCGAACGGGTTGTCCTGCAGGATGCCGGAATCGTTGTACATTGGCAGGAACTTGTTTTCGGCATCCTCGCGCGAAAAAGAGAAGGTTGCCTGGGTGAGGTCGTTGGTTCCGAAGGAGAAGAACTCGGCGCTCGCCGCAAGTTTTCTTGCGCGAGTACAGGCGCGCACGGTTTCAATCATCGTACCGAACTTGAAGTCGACGCCTTCGCCGAATTCCCGCTTGAGCTCCGCTGTCCTGCGGTCCACGGTTTCCCTCACGTGCAGCAGTTCCTCGGACGTTATGACCTGCGGCACCATGATCTCCGGCTGCACCTTGATGCCCTTCCTCGCGCATTCGGCCGCCGCTTCGAGGATCGCCTCGATCTGCATCTCGTAGATCTCGGGATACGTTATGCCCAGGCGCACGCCGCGATGACCGAGCATCGGGTTGGTCTCCTGCAGTTCCCGCACCTTCTTCAGCATGCGCTCCTTGGTGCTTATCGCGTCGATGACGATCTCTTCATTGAGTTCGCTGAACGGCTGCGGCAGCGGCGACGGATGGACCATCGTCGCCAATGCGGTTGCGCGGCCGCGTACGACGTCGCGATAAAGACTGAGCGTTCGGATCTGTTCCAGCAGCTGTTGCTCGGTCGGCAGGAATTCATGCATCGGGGGATCGAGCAGGCGCACGGTCACCGGGTCGGGCGACATGACGGTAAACAGGTCGATGAAATCGGCGCGCTGAATGGGCAGTAACCGCTGCAACGCCGCTTCGCGGTCCTCGGTAGTATTTGCAAGAATCATATCGATGACGATGGGCAATCGATCGCTTGCATTGAACATGCGTTCGGTGCGACAGAGCCCGATGCCCATCGCGCCGTACTCGCGCGCCCTCCGGGCGGCATCCGGGGTATCCGCATTGGCCATGACCTTCAGATCGGCGGTCTCGTCCGCCCACTCCAGCAGGGTGCGCAGGTCGTCCGAGAAATCCGCCTCCAGCGTCGGGATTGCGCCCAGATAAACCTCGCCGGTGCCGCCATCCAGGGTAATGATGTCGCCTTCGTGGATGACATGGCCGCCGACGTGAGCCATTCTCAACGCGACATCCACGTCGATACCCTCCGCCCCGGCCACGCAGGGCTTGCCCATGCCGCGTGCGACGACGGCCGCATGCGAGGTTTTGCCGCCTCGGCTGGTCAGGATTCCCTCGGCGGCGAAAAAACCGTGAATATCCTCGGGCCGCGTCTCTTCCCGCACCAGTATCACCTGCTCGCCGGTATTGCCGAGCTTTTCGGCGAGATCCGCATCGAACACGCACTTGCCGGACGCCGCGCCAGGGGATGCGGGCAAACCGTACGCAACGGGCTCATCACGGCTGTCCGGATCAAGCGTCGGGTGCAGCAGTTGCTCGAGGATCTCGGGTTCGATACGGAGGAGCGCCTGGTCTTTGCTGATCAGTCCCTCCCGGAACATGTCGACTGAGGTCTTGACCTGGGCCGCCGCGTTCATCTTGCCGTTGCGCGTCTGCAGACAGTAGAGCGTGGCCTTCTCTATCGTGAACTCGTAGTCCTGAACTTCTTCGTAGTGCGTCTCGAGCTTGTTGCGAAGTTCGACGAGCTGCGCAAATTGCTCCGGCATCTCCTGTTCCATGTCCGTGAGCGCTTTCGGCGTCCGGATACCGGCGACGACGTCCTCGCCCTGTGCATTGGTCAGGTATTCGCCGAACATTTCGTTGTCGCCCGTGCCGGGATTTCGCGTGAACCCGACGCCCGTCGCACAGTCGTTGCCCATGTTACCGAACACCATTGTGCAGACGTTGACGGCGGTACCGTTGGCCATGTCGGGCGTGATATTGAACTCGCGCCGATAGTCGACGGCGCGCTTGCCCATCCACGAACGGAATACCGCTTCGACGGCAAGCTGCAGCTGGCGCATGACATCCTGCGGAAATTCTTCGCCCGTTTCCTGCCGGATCACGAGCAGAAACTTCTCGCTGATTTCCCTGAGATGCCCGGCCTCCAGGCCGACATCCGCTTTTACGCCTGCGCGTTCCTTGACGTCGTTGAAATGCTCGTCGAATTTTTCGTCGTCGATACCGAACGCAACCTTGCCGAACAGCTGGATAAAGCGGCGGTAAGCATCGTAGGCAAATCGTTCGTCACCGGTCTGCTCGATCAGGCCCGCGAGCGTTTCGTCGTTGAGCCCGAGATTCAGTATCGTGTCCATCATGCCCGGCATCGACAACGCAGATCCCGACCTGACCGAGACCAGCAGCGGATTATCGGCGGCGCCGAATTTCCTTCCCGTCGCCGCCTCCAGGCCGGCAATCGCGTCGCTGATAGCGTCCGGCAGGCCAGCCGGAAACTCGTTCGCCTCGAGATAGTCGAGACAGGCTTCCGTCGTGATCACGAAGCCCGGCGGCACGTTGATGCCGATCTGCGTCATCTCGCACAGATTCGCCCCTTTGCCGCCCAACAGTTTCTTGTTCTTACCGTCACCTTCCTCGAATGCGTAGACCAGTTTCTTGTTCATGTAATTCCAGTATTCCCGTGGTAGTAGACAATTCTAGTCGAATGCTGCGCGCATGTTGCCAGCCGAAGCATCGGGACAAACCCGTAACGTGGCCCTGACGGGCCCGAAACATTGCCGTTCGGCCGCACTTAAACAATACTCTCCCGCTGCGATTCTGGGAGGACCTCAGACAGAGTCTCCGGTATATCGGAATGGATTTCACGCTTTACTGGTTCATGTTTCCGGTCTCGATCCTGGTCGCGACCTGCGCGATGCTGAGCGGCATCGGTGGCGCTGCCCTGTTTACGCCTATTTTCATCCTTGTCTTTCCGTTGCTCGGACCCGAGTACGTGCTGGGGTCGACGATTGCGGCGATCGGAACCGCACTGATCACGCAGACTTTCGGTTTCCTGTCCGGTTTTGTCGGCTACTACCGGCGCAAGCTGATCGACTATCGCCTGGCCTGGCGGATCATCCTGGTGTCGGTGCCGGTCGCGGTGGCGGGCGCCCTCACTGCGGGTGTCGTACACGACAGCGTCCTTCTGGGCAGCTACGCGTTACTGGTCGCCGTCCTGTCGGTCGTCCTGTGGCGCAACCGGCCACCCGCATCCGCTGCCGCGGTCGCGATGAAGGACGCCGGGTGGCGCACGATAACCGACTCGCGCGGCCAGCAATACAGCTATGACGTCCCCAGGTTCGGTCCGGGTGGTGCCGCGCTGACCGGCGCGGGCGCCTTCCTGACCGGGATGGTGTCGGTAGGCATCGGCGAAGTCACGATTTCGCAGCTGACACGCAAGGGTCTGCCGATCGCCGTCGCCGCGGCAACGTCCGTCCTGGTCGTCATTACGACGGTCATTTTCGCGTCATCGACGCTCGTTGTTCAATTGATCAAGAACGGCGGCTGGACAGCGGTGCCCTGGAACCTCCTCGCATATGACATCCCCGGCGTCCTGATCGGCGGGCAGATCGGACCGCGGCTCCAGGGCCGCATATCACCCCACACGATGCGCAGGGCAATCAGCATACTGTTTGTTCTCCTGGCAGTGGCGATGATGTTCGTGGCGCTCCGCAAGCTCGGGGCAGTGTGAGGCATGCCGGGTGCGCCCATTGTCCGCCAGACCCGGGATTGTCGAGTCCGGTGACGGAATACGAGAAGCTGTGCACCAAACTGGCGCGCGCCAGGCGCAGTCGGCTGCCCGACGGCTACATCCAGATATCGCGCTGCAGGATCACCTCGGATAATCGCCGGATTGCCTCGACGAGCGCAGCGTCCCGGAGCGTCGGCACCGCGTCGTCAGCGCGACTGTTGTTGTCCTGTATGTGCCGCCACCGGGCAACGATCGCGTCGACCGCCACCTCAATCTTGTGCTTGAGTTTTGTTTCGACCTCGTCGAGCGGCCACTGCTGGTTCTCGAGGTTCTGCACCCATTCGAAGTAACTGACGATGACTCCGCCCCCGTTTGCAACGATGTCCGGGAGCACGACGACACCTCGATCCTGCAGTATCTCGTCAGCCTCGGGGCTAACCGGCGCGTTCGCCGCCTCAACGATGAGCTTGGCCTGGACCCTGTCGGCGTTGTCCTCCAGGACCTGGCACTCGAGCGCGGCCGGTATCAGGATGTCGCAGTCCCATGTGAGCAGGTCCTCGTTGGTAATCGTTTTCGTCTCCGGTAATCCGACGACCGTCCCGTTTTCGGCCTTGTGCGCCATCACCTCGTCGGGATCCAGGCCCGCGTCATCGGCGACGCCGCCCTGCGAATCGGATACGCAGACGATTCTTGCTCCTTTCTCGTGGAACAGCCGCATGGCGTTCGAGCCGACATTGCCGAGTCCCTGGATCGCAACGCTGAGCCCGGCGAGACTCTCGAGTCCTTCGCATATGCCCTTTTCGAGGAAACGCTCGGTTGCATTCAGGCAACCGCGCCCCGTCGCCGCATCGCGGCCCAAAGACCCGCCCAGGCGCAATGGTTTGCCCGTGACAACGGCGCGATTGTTCTGCCCCCTGTGAAACGCGTCGAAGGTGTCGAAGACCCAGGCCATTGTCTGCTCGTTGGTGTAGACGTCCGGAGCCGGAATGTCCGTATACGGCCCGATGGCGTCGCCGAGCTCGATCACGAATCGCCGCGTGATACGCCGCAGCTCCGCCCGGCTGAGTTCCTTGGGATTGCAGACGACACCACCTTTCGCTCCACCGAACGGTACATCGACCAGGGCCGTCTTCCAGGTCATCAGCGCCGCGAGCGCCGCGACCTCGTGCTCGGTCACGTCGGGGTGATAACGAATGCCACCTTTCCCGGGTCCACGCGCGGTGTTATGCAGAACCCGGAAACCGTGAAAGGTCTGGACCGAATCGTCGTCCATATGGATTGGGAACCGCACGTGCACGGTGCGCTTGGGTGTTACGAGGTAGTCGATGAGCCCGGATTTCAGGTCGTCGATCCAGGACAAGGCCCGGTCGAACTGGTGCTGCGCAATGACATAGAGATCGAGGCCATTGTCGGCGTCCACGGCGTTGCTCATGCCGTCCCTCCTCACAGGGAAAAGGCCTGAGGAACATGATGTCATCTACGCGGCGTCGTCGCGCTACGTAGAATCGCGTACAGGCTCGCTACCGCTGCGCCAAATCAACGCACGCCGATTCGAGTGGAACCGCAGATTTCGCTTCCCGTCATCACCGGGTTCTTCGACAAAAGCTTTTGCAGGCGAATGAGCAATCTGCTTTAGACCATTGGCTAAGACCGCCCCAAGGGCCGCGTAATCTGAGGTACCCTTGTGCCTCGGAGACGTTGACGGAGGCAGACACCATGGCGTTCACGGCGGATATCAAGAAATTCGAATTTGGTGAAGCATATCACCCCGCCTTTGCCGGCAAGCGAGTGCTCATTACGGGTTCCGGGAAGGACGGGGGCATCGGCCAGGCGCTGGCTCTTGCCGCAGCAGAAAATGGCGCCGCCGCAGTCGGTGTCCACTTCCACAGCAGCTACAGGGACGGCTTCGACCTCGTCGACGCCATACGCGAGCGCGGCGTCGATGCATTTGCGCTGCAGGCCGACGTAACCAGCCTCTCCGATCTGTGGGCCTCGCGCAGCTACATTATCGAGCACATGGGTGGCAAGTGCCCCGACATCATCGTCTGCAATTCCGGGCTCTCCGAAAAGGGGTATCGATTCGGCCGCGCGTTGCCCGAGAAAGAGGGCGAGAGCCGCGCAGAACGCCGCGTTCGGGTGCGGCAGTCCTTCATGGACAACCTGCGGGAATCACGTCTGGTCATGGATACGAAGATCCAGGGCTTCGTATCGTGGACGCACCTGTGGGCAGGCGAAGCTGTCTACCACAAGACGCCCTTGCAGTTCGTTTACGTGTCGTCGATGCAGGCGATCGAACCCGGCATCGCCGTACCCGGGTACGTCGTCGCCAACTGGGCGGTGCTGCGTTTGCCCGAGATTCTCCGCGTCAACCTCGGCGGCGCATCGGAGATGGTGAGCGCCTGCTGCATCATGTTCCCGTTCATCCGCACCGGCATGACTGAAGCTTACGCAGACAATCCCAAGGTATTCGGCCGCTGGCAGTCGCGCATGCTGGAAACCCACGAGGCGGCACAGAGCATGGCGCAGCTGCTGATGCGCCCGGCCGATGAGCTCAATCTCGGCAACTTCAAGCTCGGGGTCAGCGGCGAGCCGGATGACATCAGCCTCGCCTGGAGCCGGGTCCGCCTCGAAGTCGAAGAGGATGCGCTCGACTGGGGTCCGTAGCGCGCGTGATCCGCTGAAAACAAGGACATTTTCGCTGTGCGGAAGCATCCGGCGACAGGGTCGATGCCCTTGACTCAGGGTTTGAACCGCCTATACTTCATCAAGCCTGTAAGTGCGCTTTTTACTATGCACACCATTTCGACGTCCCTTCAGAAGTTTCTTCCGTAGTATCTCGTCCGGTTTTTCATAAGTACTAGCACCACTTCCAGCTTCACCGGCCCTTGGACAGGGCTGTTATTTATCGATTGATCAGGAAAAAACTATGGCTACCACAACCGGAACAGTGAAATGGTTCAACGAAGCCAAGGGCTTCGGCTTCATCGAGCAGGAGAACGGCCCCGACGTATTTGCGCATTTCAGCGCGATCCAGGGCGACGGCTTCAAGACGCTCGTCGAAGGGCAGAAAGTCGAATTCGAGATCACGCAGGGCCAGAAAGGGCCGCAGGCAGCGAATATCGTCGCGCTGTGATCCTTAGGTCCGAATGAACCTGAAAGGGCCCCCGACGGGGCCCTTTCTATTGGTGCCATGCACCGCTGCCCCTGACCGCAGCACCCTATTCCCGAAACATTGGAGCACCCCGATGAGTCACGCAAAATCCGGAGACACTGTAAAGATCCACTACACGGGCACCCTCGACGACGGCACCGAGTTCGATTCGTCAGCAGGCCGGGATCCACTCGAATTTGAAGTCGGCAGTGGCCAGGTCATTCCCGGCTTCGACAAGGCCGTCGAGGGCATGTCGGTCGGCGACAGCAAGAGCGTACGTATAGAAGCCGACGACGCGTATGGCCGGCGCCATGACCAGCTGGTGCAGGAAGTCGAGCGCAGCGTATTGCCGGACGAACTGGATCCCAAGGAAGGCATGGCGCTGCAGAGCAGCAGCCCAGATGGCCAGGTTACGCAGTTCATGGTAACTGCCGTATCTGCAGACACCATCACCGTCGACGCCAACCACCCGCTCGCGGGCGAGGCGCTCAGTTTCGATATCGAACTCGTCGAAATCGGCTGACAGCAGCGGTTGCCGTTCCGCGACCCGAACCCGACGCGCGTGCGGGCGCGCTCCTACGGAGCCGTAGCGGTGCCGCGGTTAAGCTCGGTCTCGATGTCGAACAGCTCTTCCAGGAGCCTGTGCCATTCGGCGTATTTGTCATCCACCCAGCCTTCGAGCTCGGCGATGCGTGCCTCCATCTCGTCGACGACAGGCCCTACTTCATTGTTGAACGCGATTGCCAGCCGATCCTGCTCCTGGGCCGTCACCCTGTCCCACTTGTAGTTGTCATACAGGTTCTTGACGGCCTCGTAGCTGCCGCGGGCCGCGTCTGACCGGGTGTCCTCCGCGCGCCTGGCGTTCTGCCGGTCGTATTCGATCGACTTGCGCCGGTACTCGCGCCAAAGCGCATAAGTGGACGCAATCTCTTCGTGCAGTTCGCGGAATTTCGCATCGACGTTATCGGTGATCACGTATTCGGTCAGGCGAATACGCTCGATCCGGTCGAGCATGGGGTCGTTCCGCGCCGGCAGTCGTTCAATCGAGAACAACCCGTTGCCGTCGTCGCTGAGGTATTCCCCGAAGGCAGATGGCGCCAGCTCGAAAGCGTAGCGTAACAACGAGGTCTCGATGATCCGGCGGAGTGCGCGATCGTCGAGCCGCCCCCGAGCCTCGCGCAGGCTGTGCGCGATCTCTTCGTAAAGCCCGGCCTGCCCGGACCCGGTATCTGCTGCGCGCTCTTCCCCGGCGAGTGCAAGGCGGCTCGAGAAAGTACGATCGACCCATTCGCGCCCGGTCGCGTCAACCGCACGAATGCGGATTTCGAGGTGCTCCCCGTCGGAGCGGATGATCGATCCGCTGATCTCGACTTCGGCGGCAGGATCCGGTTCTGTCACAACTCTCACGGCGCCCCATTCGCCGCTCCTGGCCAGCGTCTCTCTAAGCACGAACGGCAGAAACTTTGCCTCGACCTCGCGGATTCGCGGAAAGATCTGCAGGTCGCGATGGAGCGACCGATCGTCAGGGACCCCGGGATCGAATTCAGTTAGGGAGACGTTCAGCGCTGCAACGTCGCGCACCTCGCCGAGCACCTGCTGCTGCAGCAAACAGCACATGACGAAAACGGGAAAAAGCCCGATTTTGCCCGTCACAATTCGATTTCGCCGGTGCTGCAGACGCGCTTCATGCTGAGCGTCTCGATACAGTTGAAATCCGGCGGCAACCGTTCGAATTTCTTGTAGAAGCGCCGCAAGGTAAACGGCACACGCGCGCTACTCGACGAGACCGTAGTAACCACGCGCAGCTGCTGCCGATCCCGGGAAACGGTGAATCGGTGCGTCACCTGCAAACCATCCGGCAGTATCAGGTGAGACACCAGCTGGTCGCCGTCCCAGCCACAGATCTCGGTGCCATAGCCGCTTTCCGTGCCCTTGGCGACGCCGTCGTAGAATGCGCAGAGCAAGGAAAAGTCGTCCTTGCGATCGACCGTGATCTCCTGGTCGTTCTGCGAAATCGTCAGTACCTGCGGCCGCGTGATGAGTTCTGCGAGGCGCGCGAGCGCCGTAATCGACTGCATGTCCCTGGACGATGGCTGCACGGGCCCCGGGCGTGTCGTGTAAGCCCTGTCTGCAGCCGTACGGCTCAGGTAATAGTAGATATCGCGCAACACCTGGTTGACGTCGTCTCCGCGCGAATAGTCCCGCTCCCAGGAGCCGCTGAAATCAGCCGGCATCTCGCCGTCGATACGCATCATCTGCTCGTCGATGACGGGCCGGGCGGGTGTGCAGGCCACAATCAGCAGGTTCAACAAAATGATGGTTCTGGTTCGCAGCATAGGCGCTTGGACCGTCGAGGTCGGCATTCGGTTCGATGCCAATACTCTCATTATTGGCAATGCCATTTCGACATCAGCGCCACGCAATGTGCGACAGGCGGGTACCTGCACGGTAAAGTAGCGCCATGCCGGCACCGCCCGACAAACTCCACCCGTCGAAGCACGCGTTATTCCTGGACGTTGATGGCACGCTGCTCGATATCGAGGACCACCCGGCGGACGTACGCGCAGACCCGTCCCTGGTCGCGATGCTGTCAAGTATATCCACCGGCTTGGGCGGTGCACTGTCGCTGATCAGCGGTCGCCCGATCGCGGATATCGACCGCATTTTCGCGCCCGTCCGGTTCGCCGCAGCAGGCGCGCACGGATCGGAACTGCGGCAACACCCGCATGATCCCGTCGCTGCAGCGGAATCGGCGTTGCCCGCATCCGTTCTCGACGGCCTTCGCGCCTTCGTGGAACAAAATCCGGGCCTGTTGCTCGAGGAGAAACGCGGTGGCGTGTCGTTGCATTATCGGCGTGCACCAGAATTCGAGGCGCAGTGCAAAGCCTATGTGCAGGAACTGCTGCCACAAATCGACAAAGACTTTCGCCTGATTGCCGGTAAAATGGTGCTGGAACTGGCGCCGATAGACCATAACAAAGGCGCCGCAATCACCGAAATGATGCGGCGTGAGCCGTTTTCGGGCCGCCGCGCCGTATTCGTCGGAGACGACGTCACGGACGAAGACGGCTTTCGCGTGGTGAACGCCATGAACGGAATCACGATTCGCGTCGGTGGCAACCGTGGCAGCCTGGCCGAATACGCATTGCCGGATGTCGCAGCTGTGCGTGACTGGCTCGAGTCTGTCGAGAGCCGCATTTCACGTTAGCGGACACCAGGGAGAGATTTACTTGTCCAGTCTAAACATCGGTTTGATCGGCAACTGCCAGGTGGCTTCGTTCATCGATGAACGGGCCACGATGGTTTGGGCGTGCATGCCGCAATTCGACTCCGACCCGGTCTTTTGCCGCCTGCTGCGAGACGATAGCGAGACCGATTTACCGGGCTTCTTCGAAGTCGAGCTCGTGGACTTTTCGCACAGCGAACAGGCTTACCAGACAAATACCGCCATCCTCGACACGACGCTTTACGATACGAACGGCGGTTCCGTGCGTATCACCGACGTCGCACCCCGCTATGAATACGTCGGCCGCATGTTTACACCGATGATGCTGCTCAGGCGCATCGGGCCGGAATCCGGTGCGCCGAGAATTCGCATTCGACTGCGCCCGGCGCGTGATTATGGCGCAAGATCATGCGGGGCGATGCACGGCAGCAACCATATCAGCTACACGTGCTCGGACACGACGCTGCGGCTGACGACCGATGCCGCACTCACGCACGTCATCGAGGAAAACGCATTCGTACTGGACCGCCCCCTGCATCTCATTCTCGGTCCCAACGAGACCATCCCCGAGTCGTGCGCAGACGCCTACCACACCCATTTTCGCGCGACGCGCGATTACTGGCAGGCATGGTCGCGCGGCCTGTCGATTCCATTCGAATGGCAGGAGGCCGTCATTCGCGCGGCAATCACGTTGAAACTCTGCACATTCGAAGACACAGGCGCAGTCGTGGCCGCGCTCACGACCTCGATACCGGAAGCGGCGGACAGCGGTCGCAACTGGGACTATCGATTCTGCTGGTTGCGGGACAGCTATTTCGTCGTGCAGGCGCTGAATCGTCTCGGCACCACCGTAACGATGGAACGCTACCTCGGCTACATCATGAATATCGCCGCGGAGGCGGGAGACGAGCAGCTCAAGCCATTGTACGGCATCAGTGGCCGATCGATTACCGACGAGCAGATCGTGGATACCCTGTCCGGCTACCAGGGCATGCCGCCGGTGCGCCGGGGCAACCAGGCGTACGAACAGGTGCAGCACGACGTGTATGGCGCGGTCGTGCTGGCAGTGACACAGTTCTTCTTCGACAGCCGCCTGATCAAGTCCGGCACGCTGGCCGAGTTCAAACGGCTGGAGGCGCTGGGGAACTGGGCGCGCGAGAAGTACGACAAGCCGGACGCCGGTCTTTGGGAATACCGCGGACGGCAGCGGGTGCACACGTTCTCCAGCATCATGTGCTGGGCTGCCTGCGATCGCCTGTCGAAGATCGCCTACAAGCTTGGCGAAGACGAACGCGCCGACTATTGGCGCACGGCAGCCGATGAGATCCGGGCCGACATCCTGGAGCGCGCCTGGGACGCGGATCAGAAGTCGTTTACCGAGAGTTTCGGCCGTCCCGAGATGGACGCCAGCCTCCTCACCATGCACGACCTGGGATTCATCGAGGCAGACGACCCGCGCTTTGTCTCGACGATCGAGTGCATCGGACGGCACCTGCTGAGGGGCAAGTACATGTTCCGGTATATCGCGGCCGACGACTTCGGCGAGCCGGAAAATGCCTTCAATATCTGCACCTTCTGGTACATCGATGCCCTGGCCAGCATCGGGCGCAAAGACGAAGCCAGGGAACTCTTCGAGAACATGCTCGAACTCCGAAATCCGCTCGGGCTCCTGTCCGAGGACATCGATCCTGACACTGGCGCGCTGTGGGGCAACCTCCCACAAACCTACAGCATGGCGGGCATCATCAATGCGGCGGTCCGGCTGAGCCGCTCCTGGTCAGAATCACTGTAATATGGGCAAGCACCATGACTGAACCCGCGGACAGGCGTCTGATCATCGTTTCTAATCGCGTCGCGATGCCCAGGAAGAATGGTGCATCGGCGGGCGGACTTGCTGTCGGTATCCTCGCGGCCCTCAAGGACCAGGGCGGTCTTTGGTTCGGCTGGAGCGGCAAGCTGACCGAGAAATCGGATTCCGATGTAGAAGTCGTTCGCAGAGACAATATCGAGTTCGCGACGATCGCGCTGAACGAGTCCGATTTCGAACACTACTACAACGGCTACAGCAACAGGGTCCTCTGGCCGGTCTGTCACTATCTTCTCGATTTCCTGCACTTTGAAACCGAGGATTTCGACGCGTATCTTCGGGTCAATTCATTATTTGCCCGCAAACTCGCCTCGCTGCTGCAGCCTGACGACATTATCTGGGTACACGATTACCACCTGATCCCGCTCGCCGCGGAGCTGCGCAATGCGGGCATCGACAACCCGATCGGCTTCTTCCTGCACGTGCCGTTTCCGACTTTCGAGGCGCTGCGCGCCGTCCCCGGTTACGAGTACCTGCTGCGATCCCTGTGTGCCTATGATGTGCTGGGCTTTCACACGCATCGCGACCTAACCGCCTTCAGGACCTGCCTGCAGGAACCGATCGTGCCCGCGCAAATCAATGGCGACAACACGATCAGGGTATCCGGCGGTACCCTGGTCGCGGACGTGTTTCCCATTGGCGTCGACGTCGAGGAAATCCAGGCATTGTCCGTCGAGGCGAACAGGTCGAAATCGGTGCGCCGCATGGTCGATAGCCTCGACGGCCGGCAGCTGATCATCGGCGTCGACCGGCTCGACTACAGCAAGGGCCTGCACCAGCGATTCCTTTCGTACGAGCGTCTCCTCGAGAAATACCCGAATACACAAAATAACGTCACGCTGATGCAGATCGCTCCGCCGACACGCGTCGGGGTACGTGCCTACGACGAAATTCGCTCGGAACTGGAGCAGGACTCCGGTCGCATCAACGGCCGTTTCGCCTCCTCCGACTGGGTGCCGATCCGCTATCTCAACAAGGGCATCAGCCGCAAGCCACTCATGGGCTTCTTTCGCAACGCGGACGTGGGGCTCGTTACGCCGGTGAGAGACGGCATGAATCTCGTCGCCAAGGAATACATCGTGGCACAGGATCCTGAAAACCCTGGGATGCTCGTGTTATCGAGCCTTGCCGGTGCGGCCTGCGAACTAACCGATGCCGTCATCGTCAACCCCCACGACCGGGACAGCGTCGCCGACGGCATCGCCATGGCGATCACTATGCCGCTGGACGAACGACGGGAAAGGCACGCGGCCATGCTGAAAGTGTTGAAAATGAATGACATAACCGCATGGCGTACGCGGTTCGTGGACGCGCTGCTCAGTCACCGCGAGGCGGGCTGACCGGAGCAAGCGAGACGTGTTACGTGAGCTTGATGAGGCCGCGAGGGCGCTGGTTGCACCACGCGTAGTGCTGTTCGACTGGCATGCGACGCTCGTCGATACGCTCGATGCGATGTATCACGCCGTCGACGACGTGCTGCCGCAGCTGCCTGAACTCGGCCTCATGGATGCCCTGATATCGCACGAGGCAGCCAAGACGCCGGAAGATGCGCGCCTCGTCGCCTACGTGCGTGAATACCAGCAACTGCATCCGAAGATCAAGGCGGAGCGACGGATTTCGCGCACCGACATATTCGAGGTCCTTTTCGGCGACGACGAAGACGCCAAGCACGCCGCGCACGATGCTTTCAACGCAGCCTACCGCAACCACTACGGCGAGGTTCAACCGCTGGAAGGCGGTGAGCTCGACCTGCTGATCGAGATGCACGCGTTCGAGGTCAGGCTCGGCATCCTGACGAACCGGGACCGGGAATTTTTCGAGCGCGAGTTCGCACTCGTCGACGATGGCGCGTGGCTGGACCTTTTCGAAACGACGGTATGCGGTGACGACAGCGGCCGGCGCAAACCGAATCCCGACCCGATCCTGAAAGCGCTTGCGAACCTCGGCGAGAAACCCGCCCCGAATTGCTGGTACGTCGGCGACAGCACCACCGACGTGATCGCTGCCAAGCGCGCCGGCATTACATCAGTGTTCTTCAACGGCACCGGCTGGGATCACGCCTGGATCAACAAGATTTTTCCGGGCACGGCCGCGCACCCCTACCAACCTGACGCAATCGTCGATGATTTCACGGAATTCAAGTGGCTCGTCGAGGAGTGCCTGGAGGTGGGGCACGACTGGCCGTTGCCCACGCAGTGAGGACGGTTCGAGCGGCCCGGAAGACTGCTCAGGTAACGGCCTGCCCCGCCGAATGCCCGGCAACCACTGCCGGCAGGTCCGCGAAATCATCGATCAGGTAATCGGCTTTGTGAGGGTGGCTCGGCCCCGGGCCGTAACCGAAGGTCACGAAGGCGACGCAGACACCGGCCGCATGCGCGGTCTGGACGTCGATCGCCGAGTCGCCGACCATCAGCGAACGCTCGGGTGTAACGTCGAGGCCCTCGAGCGCCGTGCGCAATGGAAGCGGGTCCGGCTTGTTTCGCGGCAATGTGTCGCCGCCAATGACGACGTCGAAACACTCTGAGATTCCGAGACCGGCGAGCACCTGACGGGTGATCGCCTCGGGTTTGTTCGTGCAGATCGCCTGCCGTAGCCCGGCATCGCTGAGGGTCTGCAGCGCTTCCCGCGCGCCGGGAAACAGGCGCGTCGAGGCCGTCGCAACCTCCGAATAGATGACGAGGAAGCGCTCGACCAGTTGTTCGAGCCGCTCGCCGTCGGGCGTGATGCCGTGCGCCTCGAACCCGCGCCGGATCAGCACTGCGACACCCTCACCGATCATGTTCTTGATGAGGGCGTCGTCGAGCGCCGCCAGCTCGTTCTCCCCGAGGAGGCGATTCAGCGACGTCGCAATGTCCATCGCCGAATCGACCAGGGTGCCGTCGAGGTCCCAGACCACGGCTGCAGCACCCGAATGAATGTCCTTCACCAGTTAACCTCCACAGCTGCCGATTTACGCCGCGGCGTCACGGCGGCCGGTCGATTTCGGATCGAGGTCTCCCCGCCGGTACCGCTCGGCCATGTCGGCCAGCGGGATGATATCGATCTTCGAGGCATTGCCGGCCGTGCCGAATCGCTCGAAACGGTCGCGGCACAGCTCGCGCATTGCAGCCCACCCCGGCAGCTGGAACTTGCGGGGATCGAACTCCTCAGGCTTCTCGACGGCGACCTTGCGCATCTGCCCCGTGATTGCCATGCGGCAGTCGGTATCGATGTTCACCTTGCGAACGCCGTGACGGATGCCTTCGACAATCTCGTCAACGGGCACGCCATAGGTCTGCGGCATCTCCCCGCCGTACGCGTTGATGATGTCCTGCAGTTCCTGCGGCACGGACGAGGAACCGTGCATGACGAGATGCGTCTCGGGCAGGCGCTCGTTGATCGCCTTGACGACGTCCATGGCGAGGATGTCGCCGGTCGGTTTCCTGGTGAACTTGTAGGCGCCGTGCGACGTGCCGATCGCGACGGCCAGTGCGTCGACTTTCGTACGGGTGACGAAGTCGACCGCCTGCTCGGGGTCGGTTAACAGCTTGTCCTTTTCCAGCTTGCCCTCGAAGCCGTGGCCGTCTTCCTTGTCGCCGGTGCCGGTCTCGAGCGAACCGAGGCAACCGAGTTCGCCCTCCACGGACACGCCGATCTCGTGAGCGACGTCCGTCACGCGCGACGTAATCTCGACGTTGTAGTCGTAGCTCGCCGGCGTTTTCGCATCGGCCTCCAGCGAGCCGTCCATCATCACGCTGGAAAAGCCCTGCTGCATCGCCGACACGCAGGTCGCCGAGTTGTTGCCATGGTCCTGGTGCAGGACCACGGGGATCTTCGGAAACATCTCCATGGCGGCAGCGACCATGTGACGAATCATGATGTCGCCGGCGTACGACCGCGCGCCGCGGCTCGCCTGCAGGATGACCGGCGAGTCAACCGCGTCGGCCGCCTCCATGATGGCCAGCACCTGTTCCATGTTGTTGATGTTGAATGCGGGCACGCCGTAGCCGTGTTCGGCGGCGTGGTCCAGCAGTTGTCGTAGGGATATCAATGCCATGCTATTTCACCTGTTCAGGAATTTTTCTCATGCAGACCGGCCCTGGCCGCGTCGGCGACGGCCGCCGCGGTGATGCCGAAATGCTCGTACAGATCCGCAGCCGGTGCCGAGGCGCCGAAGCTGCTCATGCCGACGAAACGGCCGTGTTCTCCGAGATAGCGATCCCAGCCGAGGCGGACCGCCGCCTCGACCGCGACCCGCACGGTCCCGGGGCCGAGTACCGATGCCTGGTAGTCGCTCTCCTGTTGATCGAACAGCTCCCAGCAGGGCATCGACACCACCGCCGCGCCGATGCCTTCCTCCTGCAGCTTGTCGCGCGCGGCCATCGCCACCGCAACTTCCGAGCCGGTAGCAAGCAGCGTAACCTGGCGGCCACCTTCCGCTTCGGCGAGCACGTAGGCGCCCCGCGCGCAGACATTATCGGCCGTGTGCTCACGCCGCTGAGCCGGCAGTCCCTGCCGGCTCAGGACGATGCCCGACGGTCCTGCGTCGTCCTGAAGAGCCAGCGCCCAGCATTCGGCCGTCTCCACGGCGTCCGCGGGGCGATAGACCTTGAAGTTAGGCAGTGCCCGCAACGTTGCCAGCGTCTCCACCGGCTGGTGCGTCGGGCCGTCCTCGCCCAGGCCGATCGAATCGTGGGTGAGCACGTAGACCACGCGCTGACCCATCAGCGAAGAAAGGCGCATCGCGGCGCGCATGTAATCGGCGAATACCAGGAACGTGCCCCCGTAGGGAACGAAACCACCGTGCAGGGCCATGCCGTTCATCACGGCCGCCATCGCGTGCTCGCGCACGCCGTAATACACGTAGCGCCCGTTGAAATCATCAGCACTGACCGGCGTGGTCTGCTCGGTTTTCGTATTCACCGAGCCCGTCAGGTCGGCAGAACCGCCGATCATCTCAGGGACGGCCGCGGTCAGTACCGACAGCACCTGGCCCGATGCCTTGCGCGTCGCCAATGTCGGGGCCTCTTCCGAGAACGTCTGCTTGAGCGATGCCAGCTGCTCCTGCCACCCCTCCGGCAGGTCGCCTGCCGTCACGCGCAGGAACTCGTTGCGATCGCCGGATTGCGCGAGGCGCTCCTGCCAGGCCGTGTAGTCCGAGAGGCTGCGCTCTCCGGCCGTCGCCCACTGCGCACGGACCGGGTCTGGAATGTCGAAGGGTGCGTGCGGCCAGTCGAGACGCTCGCGGCTCGCCGCAACCTCGTCTTCTCCCAATGGTGCTCCGTGTGTGTCCGCCGTGCCTGCCTTGTTCGGCGCACCGAAGCCGATGACGGTCCTGCAGGCAATCAGTGACGGTCGATCCGCCTTGCGGGCCTTCTCGATCGCGTCGGCGATCGCTTCCTGGTCGTGGCCGTCCACGCTCTGCACGTCCCAGTTCGATGCCGTGAAGCGCAACAGCTGATCGTCGGACGTGCTCAGGCCGGTCGGGCCGTCGATGCTGATCGAGTTGTCGTCCCACAGGACGACGAGCTTCGATAACCGCAGGTGCCCCGCCAGTGAAATGGCCTCCTGGCTGATGCCCTCCATCAGGCAGCCGTCGCCCGCCAGGACATAGGTGTAGTGATCGACGAGGTCATCGCCGAAGCGCGCATGCAGCATGCGCTCCGCGAGGGCCATCCCGACCGCCGTCGTTATGCCCTGGCCCAGCGGGCCGGTCGTCATTTCCACGCCGGGTGCGTGCCCATACTCCGGGTGGCCGGCCGTCCTGCTGCCGAGCTGGCGAAAGTTTTTCAGCTCGTCGAGGCTCATGGCGTCGTAGCCCGTCAGGTGCAGCAGCGAGTAGATCAGCATCGAGCCGTGTCCTGCCGACAGCACGAAGCGGTCGCGGTCCTGCCAGTCGGGGTCCTGCGGGTTGAATTTCAAAAACCGCGTGAACAGCACGGTAGCAACGTCCGCCATGCCCATTGGCATGCCGGGGTGCCCGGAATTCGCGCGCTGCACCGCGTCCGCGGCCAGCATGCGCAGCGCGTTGGCCATATCGCTGCTGGCGGCGCTGGCAACGGGACTCTGTTGTTCTGCTATTGCGTTCATGTCATTTCCTCTCTTCTCAGGCCACCCGCCGCTTACGTTCGACCAGCTTCATGATCAACGGCGTCAGCACGAGCTGCATGGCCAGGTCCTGCTTCCCGCCCGGGATAACGATGGAGTTCGCCCGCGACATGAAGCTGTCCGGGATCATCGTCAGGAGGTAGGAAAAATTGATGCCGTGCGGATTCGCGAACCGTATGACGACCATCGACTCGTCGGCTGTCGGTATCCATTCCGCGATCGCCGGGTTCGAGGTATCGACTGTCGGTATCCGCTGGAAGTTGACGCTCGTCTCACTGAACTGCGGGCAGATGTAGTTGATGTAGTCCGGCATACGCCGCAGGATCGTGTTCATGATCGTATCCTGCGTATAGCCGCGCTGGAAGCGGTCGCGGTGCAGCTTCTGTATCCACTCGAGGTTGATGACAGGCGTAACGCCGATCGTGAGATCGGCGTACTGCGCAATGTTGACGTCGTCGGTTACCACCGCCCCGTGGAGGCCTTCGTAGAACAGCAGGTCGACGCCGGCCGGCGTCTCTTCCCAGTCGGTGAACGTGCCCGGCTCCGAGCCGTAGCACTCTGCCTCGCTGGCGTCATGGATGTAGTGCCTCGTCGTCGTCCGGCCGGTCTCGCCGAACTCGTGAAAGGTCGCCTCCAGGCGCTCCAGCAGGTTGGCCGTGGGCCCGAAATGGCTGAAGTGATTGTTGCCCTTGTCGCTCTCTTCCTGCATGACGCGCTTCATACCGGCGCGGTCATAGGCGTGGAAGGCGTCGCCTTCGATGTAGGCCGCGTTGATTCCTTCGCGCCGGAAGATCTGCTCGAATGTATGTCTGACCGATGTGGTGCCCGCCCCGGACGAGCCGGTAACGGAAATAATGGGATGTGCTATCGACATTGTGTTCTCCGCAAGCCCCGAAATCAGGTATTGAACAGGCCGTGTTCGCGGAAGAGTTCTGACCTGGCCGCCGTCATGTTCCTGCCCGCGTGGTAGTCCTCGATGCGCCGGATCTCCTTGCGGGAACCGAAGATCAGAGGGATGCGCTGATGGAACTCGCGCGGCTGGACGTCGAGCATGCGCTGCTCCCCTGTGGTGGCATAGCCGTCGGCCTGCTCGACCAGCATGGCGATGGGATTGGCCTCGTACAGGAGCCTCAGGCGCCCGTGCTCGTAGCCCTCACGCTTGTCCCGCGGGTACAGGAACACGCCGCCGCGGACCAGGATGCGGTGGCACTCGGCCACCAGCGACGCGATCCAGCGCATGTTGTAGTTGCCGCGCGGGATTCCCGGATCGCCGGCGATACAGTCGTCGAAGTAGGCCCGCACGGCGCGTTCCCAGTGACGTGCATTCGAGGCATTCACCGCGAACTCCGTGGTCGTTGCCGGTATTGCGGTCTCGGTCCGGGTATGGCGGAACTCCTTGGTCATCGGGTCCAGCGTGAACATCTCCGTCCCGTTGCCGATCGTCAGCACCAGCTTGGTATGCGGCCCGTAGATGCAGTAGCCCGCGGCGAGCTGGGCGCTGCCCGGCTGCAGGAAGACCTCTTCCGGCGTCGCGTCGGGTCCGGGGTTGGGCAGGATGCTGAAGATTGTGCCTATCGGGGCGTTGGTTTCGATGTTCGATGAGCCGTCGAGAGGGTCTATCGCCAGGGCGAGTGGCCGGGTACGGTCGAGTTCGATCGGCGCATCCTGCTCCTCCGAGAGCACCCAGGCCGCCGGGGACTCCTTGAGGGTTTCGATAATGTAGTCATGGGCGACGATATCGAGTTTCTTCTGCACGTCGCCGTCGGGATTACTGCCCTGCGCGGCCGCCAGGTCGCCGGCCAGCGGGCCACACGCGACGATCGTCGAGATCTTGTTGAGGGCGGTCCTCAACTGCCGGCAGAGCTGCAGCACCGCGCGTCCGGTTTCGTCTTCGCGTTGTTCCTTTTCAAGGAAATCCTCAAGAGTCTGGAATTTTGGCATGTTGGTATCCCCCAGCTTCACTCCAACGTCCAATGTCGGATCGGAGTGCTGTGTCTGATGATGCTAGCCAGCCCAGTGACGCGGCGGCATATGCATACGAATGGGTAGTAGTCTGAAATACGGGTGGTACATAAACTACCCTTTCGGGTAGGTCTGGCGCCCGTCAGGACTTCAGGTAAATGGCGATCGCCTGGCTGCGGTTGCTGACGCCGAGCTTCTCGTAAATGTTGCGCAGGTGGAACTTCACCGTGTTGGGCGTGACACCCTGGGCGGTAGCGATTTCCTTGGTGGTCTGGCCCGTAGCCGCCGCCGCTAGCACTTCCATTTCGCGATGCGTAAGCGTCGTCAGCGGGTTCAGGTGAATGCGCCGTACGTCCACGAATGGGAAGACCATGTGGCCGGCCGCCACGGAGGCGACAGTGTCGAGCAGGTAGTCCGTCTCTTCCCGTTTGGACACGAATGCTGCCGCCCCGTGGGCCATCGCGAGAACGGGAATGTTTTCGTCGTCCGCCCCGGTATAGATGATGATGCGGGGCGCTTCGGTCCTGCCGCGCAGCTGGTCGAGTATGTACTTGCCCCTGCCCGGCTCGATCACCCAGCCGGATATCGCCACATCGAGCGGCTGCTTGTCGAGCGAAGCCAGGAACGATTTGCCATCGTTGCAGACCGTCACCAGTTCGAATCGATCGTCGTTCTGGAACAGGTGCCGCAGGCCCGCCCGGACGAGCGGGCTCTTGTCGGCGATGCCGACGCGAATGGTCGCGCTTTCTTGTCGGGAGTGATTGGCCATGTGATGCGGGCACGGCATTAGGTCCGTGGCAGAAGTATAGACAGCACGAAAGTTTTCCGCATGCCGTGCGCAGCTATTTCCTCACGATGAGGCATTGCGCTGGCTGGTCAAACTTCCCGCCCTGAGCCTCTTAACGCGGCTGATCAGCGATTCGTCGAGGCAAGGCTTCTCGACAACGCCGATATGACTTGACCTGCGTGCGACCTCGATCAGTTCGGGAGTGGACGTACTGACCAGCAGCAGGACAGGGATTTCGACGTGCAGCTCGCGAAGTTCCCGCAGCAGCGCCGGACCACTCAGGCCCGGCAGTTCTGCCTCGGCAATCAGGCAGCAGTTGCAGGTGCGCTGCGGCAGCCAGAACTCGAGAAATGACTCGGCGTCCGGATACGAAAGGACATCGATGCCGTAGGTACCCAATAGCGTCGCCAGTCCGTCAGCGATCGCCTGGTCGGGATCCACGATATGGACGACAAAGTTCTCGCGCTTCACGAGCTGTCACTCGACGCCAATAAAACCTGAGAGCAGAGTATGCTCCTGGCGCACAGCATCGCGATATTGGGGCTACCGCGTAGCCTTCTGCGGATGCCCCGCGTCCGGTGAGGGTCAGATCAGACAGCTTCCTCGATGAGTTGCGTCTCGATCTTCGTACGAACGAGTTGAGCCAGGGTCCGGGCGCCGAGCTTCTTCATCACCTGTCCACGATGAACTTCGACGGTTCGTTCGCTGATACCGAGATCCGCAGCGATTACCTTGTTCATCTGACCGTCCGCGACCTTGTCGAATACTTCCCTTTCCCGTTCCGACAGCGACGACACTTTGTCGGCGAGTTCCTGGCGTTTGAGAGCCTTTCTGTGAGCGTCTTCATCGAGATTCAACGCCTCGTTAATTCGCTCCAGCAGGTCATGTTCCCGGAATGGCTTGCGAATGAAGTCCAGCGCCCCACGTCGCATCGCCTCGACCGCCATCGGAATATCGCCGTGGCCCGTTATGAAGATAATCGGCAAACTCGACCCCATTTCGATGAGCCTCGCCTGCAGATCCAGTCCGGTCATTTTCGGCATGCGGATGTCCAGTACGATACAACCACGCTTGTCATTCTCGTAGGAATCGAGAAAGTCATGTGCGCACTCGTATAGCTCGCATGACTGGCCGACCGTCGAGAGGAGCAGACTCAGTCCGTCGCGAACACCTTCATCATCATCGACGATATATACAGTCTGACTATCGTTCATACAGGGCCTCTCCTTCGACGATGGGCAGGGTGAACCAGAACGTCGTTCCGCCGCCATCATTGTTACGGAAGTCGATACTTCCGCCATGCGCGCGAACGATAGCCTGGCTGATTGACAGTCCCATGCCCATACCGGATGTCTTGGTGGTCGAAAATGGCGTGAAAAGCTTGTCAGCACACTCTTGCGATACGCCGCACCCATTATCGGTCACGGAGACCTCGATCTCGTTCCCCGGGCGCAACCGGGTTCGAATCAGAATCGATCGTCCGTTACGACTGTCCTCTTCCATCATGGCCTCCATGCCGTTGCGCAAGAGATTCAGAGCCACCTGTTGGATCTGCACGCCATCGACCGACACGGGTGGAAGCCCCCTGCCCCTGTCAAACTCGATCTGAATGTCGTAAATCCGTGCCTCGGACTCGGCCAGCTTCACGGTACTTTCCATCAGCTCGTTGCAGTCAACGATCTCCTTGATGTTCTCGCCCTGTCGCGCCATTTTCTGCATACGCTCGACGACCTCGCTCGCGCGCAACGCGTGCTCATTCAGCTTGTGGCACACCTCATCCATACGTTCGAAACGTCCGGCCTCGACGAGGCGCCGTCCCGCCTGGGCGAACAGCGATATCGCCGTCAGTGGCTGGTTGATCTCGTGCGCAATACCGGCCGCCATCTCGCCGAGCGTGCTCAGCCGTGAAACGTGCGCAACGCGCGCACGGTGTTGTCTCGCTTCTTCCTCGGCGAGCCTGTGTTCAGTTATGTCGTGACTCTCGGTGACAAGGAAAACGGGCTTGCCGTCACTGTCCATGATCGGACGAACTGAAAAGTCGAGGGTGGCCATTTGGCCATCGGCACGCGGGCGCGTCGCCTCGAACCTGACGGTCTCGCCCTCCGCCGCGGACTGAATTGCCTCGCGCACGCGCCGCTGCATCTCGAAAGAATGGCTCCACCACGGGAGCTCCCAGTAACGACGGCCGGTAACGGATTCTCCTTCCACCCCACCGAATTCGCGCGACTTCCGGTTGGCCTCGAGCACCTCGCCTTCAACACTCAGTATTCCCGAAAGCTGATGTCTTTGCTCGAATACCGCGCGAAATCGGCGCTCGACCGCTTCGCGTGATTCTTCCGCCATTTTCTGCTCAGAGATGTCCCGCATGATTCCGGCAAAGCACCGCTCGCCGTCAACGACAACTTCGCTGGCGGCAAGGTAGATAGGGAACTGGGTGCCGTCTTTCCTCTGTGCCGGTACCTCGCGGCCCGCACCGCAAATCGTGCCCTCCCCGGTATCAACGTAGCGCTTGATGTAGCCGGTATGCTTGCCACGATAAGGCTCGGGCATCAGCACATTGATATCCCTGCCGATCAACTCCCGGGCCTCGTAGCCGAACATTTTCTCGGCCGCGCGATTGACCGATTCGATCCGCCCACCGGCATCTAGGGTAATGATGCCCTCAGCGGCTGTCGCAACGATGGCCTTCGAGTATGCCTCGGATCGAGCCAGTGCCGCCTGCTGCTGACGGTGTTCCAGCTCGGCGGAAACCCTGACCGCCGCCAGCGACACCAGCGCGCTGGCCATTTCCGGGTCGCGTAGGGGCTTGGCACCGAAGACGCAGACCTGGCCGACCTTTTCGCCTTCACGATTGACGATCGGGCTGCCGACGAAGCTCTCGCAGCCGAAACCGATGCTCGACCGTTCCAGGCTGTACCGCCTTCCCAGCTCGCAATCGACAATCTGCACGCCGTGGCTCATGACCGCCGCACAGGGTGTGCCGCTCAGGGCGTATTCACGGACCGGACCGGGCTTGCCATCCTCCCACGACGCGATCGTGCGAGACATGCCCGGATCGAAATTCTCGGTGACGTAAGCGCGTTTTGCGCCCAGGATTGCGGTCAGTGCCGACAACAGCTTGAGCAGCAGCTCGTCCGTGGTTGCGCCGGGCGCAATAGCCGCAAGCTCACGAACCTGCTCCGACGGACTCCTGGCGCCGGCACTCGGTTGCGAGTCTGTTGTATGCCGTGGTGCGATATAGCTGGTGATTTCGTTGAACCCTGCAATTCGACAGCTGTCGCCAAGATACTAGCTGGAGCGGCTCCGCAGCCCAATTTCGGTAAGCCACAGGGGGCTAGGTGCTGACACGTACCTGCGGCGCGGTCCCTACCTGGGCCACGCCGCGCATTCGGTCAGTTGCCGCCGCGCCTGCCGCGGGAGCGCTGGCGACACCCGCAGTCGCAGCGCCAGACAGGAACTTGATCCCTTCATCGGGTCGCTACTTGCGTTGCTCCGGCTTGAATAACGACGCAGCTACCATCGCGTTGGCAAAAAGGTCACTTTCACTCGATTCTTGAAGGAGAGACCAGAACTCCGTCTTCGTCGCAATAGACCCACTCGCCGGGCCTGAAACAGACGCCACCAAACTCCAGTTCAATGTCCGTTTCGCCGTCGCCTTTTTTCTCGCTTTTCGCAGGATTGACGCCGAGTGCCTTGACACCGACGTCGATGCCGGCGATTTCGGCCGAGTCTCGGATAGCACCGTTAATAATGACGCCCGCCCAGCCGTTGTCGCGCGCTCTCGCCGCAAGCATGTCGCCCATAAGGGCCACGGCTGTGGAGCCACCGCCATCGACCACGATGACGCCGCCGTCGCCGGGCTCGTTCAGCAACTGTCGAAATAGGACATTGTCGTGGAAGCACCGGACGGTTCGTATCGTGCCGCAGAAACGAACGCGCCCGCCGAAATCCCGGAACTGGATCGAGCAGGTCTCGCAGGTATCCTCGAAATCGTCATAAAGATCCGTCGTCGCTCGCATCACTCCTCTCCTCTGGGGACAGTGACTTTAAGTGCCAGGCGAAATGGAAATAAGCCATTTCACCTGGCACTTAAAGTCACTGTCCCCCGATCACACTTTCCGGGCAACAATAAAGACTACCCGCTTGTCGGGCTGCCACGCATGCACGATCTCGAATCTCGCGCTGGCAAGGCTCTCCTCCAGTTCATTGCTCGTAAAAATCCGCACCATTGGAAATATGCCCAGCCACCAGCCGATCGGTCCGACATACCGGAACCATTGCATGTTGTCGCCGAGGCACACCGTGTTGCTCACGAAGATGCCGCCGGGCCTGAGCATGTCGTGGATCCTCTCGATAACCGCTTCCTTGTCTTCGAGCAGGTGCAAGAGGCTATGCGCCAGCACGGCGTCGATCGATTCGCTCGCCACGTCGAGATCCTCGACGGCGCTGCATTCGAAGCTAACGTTTTGCACGCCGGCCGCGGCCGCCTTACCTTTGGCGATCTCGATCATCTTTTCCGAGATGTCCGTCGCACGAATGTGACGAACGTACGGCGCATGGGCGATCGCCGTCGACCCTGTACCACAGCCGATCTCCAGCACCTCCATGTCGGGACGAAAATACTCTCGGGTCTTGGCGAGCTTGCGTTGATAAGCAGCTTCATCGCCGACCGGCTTTTTTTCGTATCGCTTCGCGATACGGTCCCAGAATTTTGCCGATCGTGCCATTATCCATCCCGGTTGCCGGCCCGCGGGCCGCTTTGCAAAAAGCGCAATCATGCCCGAAATGCACGGCGAGGCCGAACCTACCGCTCGCGTTCAGGGCGGCACGGCCCTTCGGCCTGTCGATCGAGGACATTTAAGAGGGCCAGGGTGGTTGATAGAAAACCTGGAAAATGGGACCTAAGCGTTTGAATTGGTGGCTTATATCTGGCAATGTCCTCACGCTATGACCCGCCTGCCGACAATCCACGAGCGCGCCCGCGACGTAATACTGGCGCTGGCAATCGTCGCCGTGGTCAGCACCGGCATACCGCTCATCGAGGTCCATACACACCACGAGTCGACCTTCGGGCACGGCCACGATGCGCACGTTCATTCACACGATGTACCCGGGATGCCTGGAACTGTCGACGGCGATGATTCGGATACTGCAGAGGCTGACGACTTGCACGCTCACATTGTGGGCAGCGTCGCACTTGCGCTGACGATGGCGATGGACATCGATATCCAGATTCCTGCCTACGGCCGAAACCGGATTCCGCCACCGGTGAGTCAACCGCCGGACAAGCCCGCTCCTCCGCTATACCGACCTCCGATCGCCTAGAACTGTGCGCCGCCGTCGCGCGGCGAGCTTGCGGCTGTGCCGCATCAGTTCACCGATCTGGAGAGTACGTTGTTTCGTTTATTGATTTTGTGGCCACTGTTGGCCACGTCGCAGACATACGCACAGGGCGCCCTGCCCGATGCGCCTGCGCTGACACTGCCGCAGGCGGCAGAACGGGTACTGCGGCAAAACCCTCGCCTGGCGTCGGCGCAATTCGCCAGGGACGCCGCTGCCACCCGGTCGGAAGACGCCGCGCTGAGACCGCAGTGGTCGGTTGCCCTCGACGTGGAGAACGTCCTTGGAACGGGACCTTTGTCCGGATTCGACGGCAGCGAGACCACGCTCAGCCTGTCGCGGATCTTCCAGGTGCGCGACACGCGAAATGCGCGCGTTGCGGCGGCATCCGCGTACGGCGAAACCATCGACAACCAACTCGAGTCGGAGCGACTGGACCTGCTCGCCCTCCTGGCGGACCGATTCATTGACGTCGTCCACCGGCAGGAGCGGCTGCGCCTTGCGACCGAGTCCGTCGGCGTCTGGGAAGCCGCGAACGAACTCGCAACGGCACGTGAACGCGCCGGAGCTGCGCCCGCCGTCGACCGTCTGCGAACAGAAATCCGGGTGGCTGATGCGAAGTTGGCCGAAGCAGGCGCGGAACACGAACTTCACGCCGCACGCATGCTGCTGGCATCGACGTGGGGAGGTGGCCGCAAGGACTTTGGACGCGCAGCAGCCTCACTCTGCCGCCTGCAGGATTTACCGGCCTATGAGGAGCTGGCCGCGAGGGTTTCTGAAAATCCGGACTTGCTGCAATTTGCGACCGAGCAACGCCTCAGGGAGGCCGAGGCCCGCCTCGCAGTAGCCCGCCAACGGCCGGACTGGCAGCTGTCAGCCGGTATACGCCACCTCGAGGACATCGGCGAACAGGCTCTCGTACTCGGTGTTTCCGTACCGCTGGGGGCCACGTCGAGGGCAGCACCGGCGAAGCAGCGGGCGGAGGCGCTGGGTCGCGAATCCTTATTACGGCGCGAAGCCGAGGAATTGGAAGCCCGGGCCGTCGTCTTCGACCTCTACGAGGAAGTCGGGCACACCGTGAGAACGGTCGAAGTTTTCGATACCCAGATACTGCCCAGGGCGCGCGAGATCCGAAGCGAAATCGAGCGCGGCTACAGCGTCGGCCGCTTTTCGCATACTGCGCTGATCAATGCACAGGCCGAACTGCTCGCGGCCGCTTCGGCACGCCTCGACGCCTGCGCCGCCCATCATCGCCTGCTCGTCTCGATCGAGCGGCTTACCGGCGGCGAACCGGTATCGCTGTCATCAAGCGCTGAGGTCTCGCCATGAGAGTCGAATCCATCCCACATTCCCACTGGCTGATCGCGCTGCTTTCTGTACCGCTTTTCATCGCCGGCTGTGATACACAGCAATCCTCAAACGGCGATCACGGTCATGGGCCGGCCGCCGAGGAAGACTATGAGCGCGGCCCGCATCAGGGCAGGATGCTGCGCAACGGTGATTTCGCGCTCGAAATAACGATATTCGAAACGGGCGTTCCGCCCGAGTTCCGGGTGTATCCGTATCGCGGCGGCACGCCGATCGAGCCGGGCGAGGTAGACCTGACCATCGAACTCGGCCGCCTTGGGGGCCGCGTAGATCGTTTCGAATTCTCCCCGCAGGACGAGCTGCTGCGCGGTGACGGCTTCGTACTGGAGCCGCATTCCTTCGATGTGACCGTAAAAGCGATTTCCGGTGGCCGCAACCATGAATGGACGTACGAATCCTACGAAGGCCGCACACAGATCGATGCCCAGGTGGCGGATGCCATGAGCATCGGGGTCTCTACGGCCGGACCCGCGAGCATTCGCGAGACGATCGTCGTGCAGGGAACGACCAGCGTCGATCCCGACGCCGTATCGGAAGTGCGCGGTCGCTTTTCCGGCCAGGTCCTATCGCTCTCGAAGTCCGTCGGGGACAACGTCCGCAAAGGCGATGAAATGGCCCGCATCCAGTCGAACGAGAGTCTGCAGAGCTACACGATTACCGCACCGGTGTCCGGCACCGTGATCGAACGTCGCGCGAGCGTGGGCAGCACGGCTACGGACGATCCGATCTATGTCATCGCCGATACCACACGGCTGGTGGCCGACTTCAGTGTTTTTTCCCGCGATCTCGGCCGGGTGGACGCGGGCCAGGCGGTCACTGTGAGCAACCTCGACGGCGATACTGGGGTCGAGACAACAGTCGATCAGATCCTGCCGACCGTGGACCGAGGCAGCCGCGCCGCCACGGCCCGCGCGACTATCGACAATTCAGAGGCGCGATGGCGGCCTGGCGAGTTCGTCCGCGGTGTCATCACGGTGGCGACTGCAGAGGTGCCGCTCGCGGTCAGGCAAAGCGGTCTGCAGGCATTTCGTGATTTCACTGTCGTCTACGCGCGCGTCGGCGACACCTACGAGGTAAGAATGCTCGACCTCGGGCGGCGCGACGGCGAGCACGTCGAAGTCCTCGGCGGCCTTGAGCCGGGAACCGAGTACGTGACCGACAACAGCTACCTCATCAAGGCGGACATAGAGAAGTCCGGCGCAAGTCACGACCACTAGCAGGGGACGTTTGTGCTGGAAAAGATCATAGACATCGCACTGCGCCGGCGAGCACTCATACTGGCGTTAACCTTCCTGGCAGCAGGCCTCGGAATCTACAATTTCCAGAAGCTGCTGATCGACGCCGTGCCGGACATCACCAACGTGCAGGTGCAGATCAACACTGAGGCGTTTGGTTTCTCGCCGCTAGAAGCCGAAAGCCGTATCACCTTCCCCATCGAAACGGCTCTCGCCGGACTGCCGTACCTGGACTATACGCGCTCGATATCGCGCTACGGGCTGTCGCAGGTGACGGCCGTATTCGAAGACGGCACCGACATCTACCTGGCGCGTCAGCTCGTCAACGAGCGGCTTGCGCAGACGCGCTCACAGTTGCCGGCGGGGATCGAGCCGGAGCCCGGTCCCATTGCTACGGGCCTCGGCGAGATATTCATGTACGCGGTTTCGGCGGCTCCCGGCGCACAACACGACCCGATGTATCTGCGCGAGGTGCAGGACTGGATCATCCGCCCGCAGCTGCGCCAGACGCCGGGGGTCGTGGAGGTAAACACCGTTGGCGGCTATTCACGCCAGTTTGTTGTAGCGCCGGTACCGGCAAAGCTGCTGGCGCACGAAATCTCGCTCGAGCAACTGGCTGAAGCTCTAGAGGCCAACAACAACAACGTCGGCGCCGGCTTCATTGAGCGCTCCGGGACCCAGCTGCTTGTGCGCTCACCGGGGCAGGCGCAGGGCATCGAGGATCTTGCCAACATCGTCGTTGCTCAGCGCGAAGGCGTGCCTGTTCGCGTCCGGGACGTCGCAGACGTCGATATCGGTTTCGAGCTCAGGTCGGGTGCCGCCATGAAGGACGGCCGCGAAGCCGTCCTCGGCACCGTGTTCATGCTGATCGGAGAGAATAGCCGCATCGTGGCGCGTGCGGTCGAAGAGAAGCTCGCCGACATCCAGTCGACATTGCCCGAGGGCGTTATTGCCGAAGAGCTCTACAGCCGTTCGTACCTCGTCGACCAGACTATCGGCACAGTCAGCGAGAACCTGGTTGCCGGCGCGCTACTCGTCATCGTCGTCCTGTTCGCGATGCTCGGGAATTGGCGCGGGGCGCTCGTAACTGCCGCCGTGATTCCATTGTCCATGCTGATGACCGTCACCGGCATGGTCGAGCTCGGGGTGTCCGGCAACCTGATGAGCCTCGGCGCACTCGATTTCGGGCTGATCGTGGATGGCGCCGTCATCATCGTCGAGAACTGCCTGCGACGCCTTGCGATTGCGCAGCAGGAGCGAGGCGGCCGTCTGCCGCTCGGCGAACGCCTTGCCGTTACGCGTGCGGCCACGCGCGAGGTACTGCGCCCGAGCGTGTTCGGCATCGCCATTATCCTCATCGTCTACCTGCCGATCCTGACGCTGACCGGCGTCGAGGGAAAGATGTTCCTGCCGATGGCGCTGACGGTCAGCGGTGCCCTGCTCTCCGCGCTCATCCTGTCGATTACATTCGTGCCGGCCGCCGTCGCGGTCTTCGTGTCGGGCAAGGTCAGGGAACGGGAGAACAGGCTCATGGTTGTTGCCCACAAGGCCTACCGGCCGGTGCTGGAACTGGCGCTGCGGGCCCGATACCTGGTCGTTATCGTTGCCCTCCTGCTCCTCGTCGCTGCCGGGCTGCTCGCGTCGCGCCTGGGCTCCGAGTTCCTGCCGACCCTGGACGAAGGCGACGTCGCCCTGCATGCGCTGCGCATACCCGGGACGAGCCTCACCCAGGCGCTGTCAATGCAGACCGAACTCGAAGCGAGGATCGCGGAGATGCCCGAGGTCCGCCACGTTTTTTCGAAAGTCGGCACGCCGGACATTGCCACTGATCCGATGCCGCCTTCTGTCGCGGACACCTACGCCATCATGAGGCCGCGATCCGAGTGGCCCGATCCGCGAAAATCAAAAACGTCGCTGGTAGCAGAGATGGCAGCCATTGCCGAACAGGTCCCGGGTAGCCGGTATGAGTTTCTCCAGCCCATCCAGATGCGCTTCAATGAACTCATTGCCGGTGTACGCTCGGAAGTCGCCGTAAAGATTTACGGCGACGACCTCGAAACGCTGACCGACCTGGGACACCGCACGGAGGATCTGCTGCAATCCATCGCAGGCAACGCCGACGTGCAGGCGGAACAGGTTACGGGCCTGCCGATGCTGACTGTAACGCCGGACCGTGAGCGCCTTGCACGCTATGGCCTGAACGTAGCCGATATCCAGGCAACGCTGGCGACCGCCGTCGGCGGCCGGCAGGCCGGGCAGATATTCGAAGGCGATCGCCGTTTCGACGTCGTTGTCCGGCTGCACGACGATTTCCGGGAGGATGTCGACACTTTGCGGCGGCTGCCGGTTATGACGCCGGACGGGGCTGGACTGCCGCTCATGGAAGTCGCGGACGTCGAGATCGTCATGGCGCCCAACCAGATCAGCCGCGAGAACGGCAAGCGCCGTATCGTCATCACGTCGAACGTGCGAGGACGCGACCTCGGATCGTTCGTTGATGAGCTTCGCGGGGCCTTCGCCGACCGGGTCGACCTTCCACCGGGTTACTGGGTGGAATATGGCGGTACCTTCGAGCAATTGCAGTCCGCGAGCCAGCGCCTGGCCATCGTGGTCCCGCTCGCGTTGCTGCTCATCTTCTCGCTGCTGTACGCAGCATTCGGTTCGGCTCGGGACTCGCTGATCGTATTCAGCGGTGTACCGCTGGCGCTCACGGGCGGCGTATTGAGTCTGTGGCTTCGCGGTATGCCGTTTTCGATAAGCGCCGCGGTCGGCTTCATTGCCTTGTCCGGCGTCGCCGTGCTGAACGGCGTTGTCATGCTGACGTTCATCCGCGACCTGAGGGCGCAAGGCAAAGCCATTGACCTGGCCATACTCGAGGGTGCCATGGTTCGGTTGCGGCCGGTCCTGATGACCGCGCTGGTTGCGAGTCTCGGATTCGTTCCGATGGCTGTGAACATCGGCATCGGCGCCGAGGTGCAGCGGCCACTCGCAACGGTCGTCGTCGGAGGTATCATTTCATCGACGCTGTTGACACTTGTTGTGCTTCCCGCGCTCTACCGTATTGCCGGTTCGAAGGATACTTCGAAATCGGCATCGCCCCGGCAGGAGAACTGACACAGGCGCTACGCTCATGCACACACGAGACACAGGACACTGGCAGCACGATCACGTGTTCGCGCAGGACCGGGAACAGCCCGGCGAAAAGCGCACACTGATCGTCGTGCTGATCACGGCTGTAATGATGGTCGTGGAAATTGCCGCCGGGCTGGCGTACGGCTCGATGGCGCTGCTCGCGGACGGCCTGCACATGGCCTCGCACGCCGCCGCGCTGGGCATCGCTTTCCTCGCGTACGTCATCGCCCGCAGGCTGGCGACCGACCAGCGGTTTTCCTTCGGCACCGGGAAGCTCAACAGTCTGGCCGGGTTCGCCAGCGCGGTTTTGCTGCTTGGGTTCGCGCTGATCATGGTGACGGAGAGTACGTCGCGCTTTTTTTCCCCGGTGGAGATCTCGTACAACCAGGCACTCGTCGTTGCCGTCGTCGGTCTTATCGTAAACGGCCTCAGCGCCTGGATCTTCGCGGCCACGCCGCACCATCATCACGATCATCACGGGCACAGCCACGCGCATCATCACGACCACAACCTTCGTGCCGCGTATCTGCACGTGCTTGCCGACGCTCTTACCTCACTCCTCGCGATCGTCGCTCTCCTCGCGGCCAAGTTCTACGGTGCCAACTGGCTGGACCCGCTCATGGGATTTGTGGGCGCAGCACTGGTTTCGCGATGGTCGTATGGGCTCATCAAGCAATCCGCGAGAGTGTTGCTCGATCGCCAGACCGACGAGAAGACGGTCGCGGCAATAAAGAAATCGCTCGAGAGCCAATCCGGCGACCGAGTGATCGACCTGCACTGTTGGAGCATCGGCCCGGGGATCTATGCGGCGGACCTGGCGATCGTGAGTAGCAATCCGAAATCGCCGGACGCGTACCGGTCGCGGATACCGCCCGAACTCGGCATCGTGCACGCGACCATCGAGGTCCAACGAATTAGGGGACAGTGACTTTAAGTGCCAGGCGAAATGGAAGTAAGCCATTTCGCCTGGCACTTAAAGTCACTGTCCCCTAATTATGAGGGAACGGCGGCGCAGGGTGCGCCGCCGTTCGTCTTCATTGTGTACTCAGTGCGCCGGCTTCTAGCGGCTGGCCACCGCCATGCCATGGTGTGCCTGTGCCACGTCGAAGCGGTCGAGCATCATGACCTTGTGCCATGCATCGACGAAATCATTGACGAATTTCTCTTCGCCGCCACTCGACGCATAGACTTCGGCAATGGCACGCAGCTCACCGTTTGCTCCGAACACGAGGTCAACGGGCGTGGCGGTCCACTTCAGCTCACCCGTGGAGCGATCGCGACCTTCGAAAATTCCCTTTTCCTTCGATGACTGCGTCCAGGCCGTGTCCATGCTAAGCAGATTCACGAAGAAGTCGTTGCTCAGGGTGCCCGGCTGGTCCGTGAATACACCGTGCTCGGAGCCTCCGGCGTTGGCGCCGAGGGCCCGCATGCCGCCGATCAGGACAGTCATTTCAGGAATGGTCAGGGTCAGCATGTCGGCTTTGTCGACCATCATGTCGGTCGGCGACCGGTAGTTGCCCTCGCCGAAGTAATTGCGGAACGAGTCTGCTTTCGGCCGCAGAACCTCGAACGACGCGATGTCGGTCTGCTCCTGCGATGCATCCGTGCGTCCCGGGGTGAATGGGATTTCCACGTCATGACCGGCTTTCTTCGCAGCGTGTGCAACGGCTGCGTCGCCGGCCAGCACGATCATGTCGGCCATCGATACCTGCTTGCCGCCACGCTGCGCGCGGTTGAATTCCCTCTGGATGCGTCCGAGTCCTTCGAGGACATTCTCCAGCTCATCCGGGTCATTCACCGCCCAGCTGACCTGCGGCGCAAGCTGAATTCGTGCACCGTTTGCACCGCCACGCATGTCCGTGCCGCGGAAGGTGGATGCCGACGCCCAGGCGGTCCTGATCAGTGCCGGAATACTCAGGCCGGAGTCGAGAACCTCAGCCTTCAGTGCGGTGACATCGTCCTGATCGACGAGCTCATGATCCACGGCCGGAACCGGATCCTGCCAAAGCAGTTCCACGTCTGGACCACCGACGTAACGGGCACGCGGACCCATGTCCCGGTGCGTCAGCTTGAACCATGCCCGGGCGAACGCGTCGTCGAACTCCGCCGGATTCTCCAGGAACCGCCTCGAGATCTTTTCGTACTCCGGGTCGAAACGCAGCGACAGGTCCGTCGTCAACATGACAGGCGCATTGCGCTTACCCGGCACGTGCGCATCCGGCACCATGTTCGCAGCGTCCGGATTCTCGGGAATCCACTGGGTCGCACCGCCGGGGCTCTTCGTCTGCACCCATTCGAAAGCAAACAGGTTCTGCAGGTAGTTCATGCTCCACTTCGTGGGCGTTACCGTCCATGCGCCTTCGAGGCCGCTCGTGACGGTGTCCTCGGCATTACCCTTGCCGCACTTGTTCTTCCAGCCCATGCCCTGCTCTTCGATGGGGGCACCACCCGGCTCCGGTCCAACGCAGTCGCCGGGCTTGTGGGCGCCGTGCATCTTGCCGAGCGTATGGCCACCCGCGATGAGCGCGACGGTCTCCTCGTCGTTCATGGCCATGCGGCCGAAGGTCTCGCGAATGTCGTGCGCGGCCAGTACCGGATCCGGATTGCCGTTCGGCCCTTCCGGGTTCACGTAGATCAGGCCCATCTGTACCGCGCCTAAAGGCTTCGCCAGCTCGCGATCGCCGCTGAAGCGCTCGTCCGCGAGCCACTCCGTCTCGGGGCCCCAGTAAACGAGGTCGGCTTCCCAATCATCCACGCGCCCCCCCGCGAATCCGAAGGTCTCGAAGCCCATGTCTTCCAGCGCGACGTTACCTGCCAGGATCATCAGGTCGGCCCAGGAGAGGCTGTTGCCATATTTCTGCTTCACGGGCCAAAGCAGGCGGCGCGCCTTGTCGAGGTTGGCGTTGTCCGGCCAGCTGGCAAGTGGGTCGAGACGCTGCTGACCGCCATCGGCGCCACCGCGGCCATCGAGCGTCCGGTACGTGCCCGCACTGTGCCAGGCCATCCGGATGAACAAGCCGCCATAGTGACCCCAGTCAGCCGGCCACCAGTCCTGCGAGGCGGTCATCACGCCCGTTATGTCTCTCTTGATGGCATTCAGGTCGAGCGCCGCGAACGCTTCAGCATAGTTGAAGTCTTCGCCCAGCGGACTCGACTGTGGACCGTGATCCCGGAGCGGGCTCAGGTCGACCTGGTCCGGCCACCAGAACCTGTTCGGTTTCGCCATGCCCTCGGCCTGGGCAGAGCTCGATGACACCATGGGTGACATCGCTACCGCTAATGCGGCTAGTAAAGGAATGGTTTGTCTTAGCATTTTGATTACTCCCTGCAGGGATGAAACGTGACACGTTATCCATACATTAAATCGTATATAGATACCCTGATCGATAGTATTTTTCGATCACAGTGCACCACGAAATCGATGGTCGATCCGCATCGACAGAAAAGAGGTCGGGATTCGCTCGAGAAAGCACGTCGTTACTCACGCCGGCGGCGGTCGCGAGTAACGAGTTTACGCTTCCTCAAGCCAGATTAAAATAAGCGCCGATTCAGGCCGGCAAGCTAGCGATATTGAATAGATACGCTGTTGCCTGGATCGGGCCCTGCATTTGTAGGGCAGTTCGAGCTTTGTTGCGGGGCTGAAATGAACTCATGCGCCGCAGAACGATTGCACGATCAGGGGCATTTGCCCGTAGCAATTCAGTCGGTATCGTTATATAGCGCTTCGTCGGTCGCCGTGTGCAGCGACCCCTGCCCCGCCTCCAGGCGTTCGATCGACGCAACCACGTCCTCGCAGGAGCGGTAGCCGATGTTGTCCCGGCGTTCGTAATGAGAGACGGAACCGCCCGCCTTCTCCAGCGTCAGGGTCACGCGGTCCCTGGGTGCCAGGCTGACCGGCATGCTCTGCGGCGGCGAGCTGTGCAGCTCGACACGATAGTCGCCTTCGGGCAGGTAAATGGGCGCGTCCGAGCCCAGCGACCCGCTGGCGACCTGCGTGCTGCCTTTGTACACGCTGTAGGACGTTGCGACGGTCTGCGCGAGTGCTGCCTTGAGTTCCTCCGCACTGCCGGCCGTGACGTACCGTCCACCCGACGCATAGGCGATGGATTGCAGGCTCGCCGTATCCTCATCGGCGGCGCTGCCGAGGCCGAAACCGATTACGTGGACGATGATGCCCTGGTCGCGAAGCTCGCGCGCGGCCTGCACTGGATCCCCGCCACAGCTCTCGATGCCGTCGGTAACCAGCACGACCGCCCGATCGTCCGTACGCGCGCCGAAATCCCTGCTCGCCTGATTGAGGGGGCGTTTGCCCCAGCGGCCGCAGGCTTTCAATGGCAGCACGGATGGGTCCGCGGTTTTCGTTGGCAAATGGAACCAGTAAGGCGGAATCGGCACAGTTCGCGCTTTCGCTCGGGCTGGTGCTGCCGTAAGCACGAAGCGCGAGATCGAGATCCTCCGGGAACCAGTGGGAGACGTCCCACAGGATCTCCTTGGCAACGGACATCTTGGGTTCGCCGTGCATGCGGCCCCACATGCTTCTGGAAGCATCGACCACGATTTCGACCGACTTGTCCTCCAGCGATACGACCTCGCGGCCCGACTTCACGGCAGCCACTTCGAGCGCCGCGCAGCTCGCGTCCTGCACCATCACGGTTATCGCCGACTCCTGTGTCCGGCCGTCGATGCTCGTCGCAAGCGCGACGATGTGATTCTCGCCTGTCTCGACGGGCAGGCTGCCGATGAACGTGCCGCCCGCAAGTTTCGCAGGCACGGGTGCCGAACCATTGACGCTGAGAGTGACCTCATCCACGCCGGTCGTACGCAGATCGAGGAAAGCCTGCGGCAGCTTCGACGGATCCGAAACCCGGACCAGGCTGCCGCCCGTGGCCCAGGAAATCTCGTCGAGAATTTCCGTGCCGGTCCTGCTCGACCCGAGCAGCAGCGTCTGGATGGTAGCGCCCTCCCCGTGTGCCTTGACGGCCGCGGCATGTGCCCGCTTTCTGTTCGACTGGCCGTCCGTAAATAGCATGATCACCCGCGATGAGTCGGGGCGCCCGTGCGCCCGGAGTTCTTTCAATGCGGTATTGATGCCGGCCGCAAGGTTGGTGCTGCCGGAGCGCGGCATGTCGCGCAGTGCCTGGGCTACCAGCTTGCGGTCCGACGTCATCGGCTGCACGAGCTCACCCCGGCTGTCGAAGCTGACGACGCCGATCTTGATATCGCTTCTCGGCGAGAGTTTCTCGACCAGGCCAATAGCGCCGGCTGAACGAAAATCCTTAGGGTCCGTGCCGCGCAGGCTCGTCGACGTATCCATGACGAATATCATGTCGAGGTACTTGACGCCGCCGATCGTCGACGCGACGCCTTCGACCTCGATGGCTTTCTCGCCTGAATTCGCGACGAAATCCGGCGATGGAGACTGGATCTCGATTTGCAGCCCGTTCGGGGTCGTCGCCCCGCTACCGGTCTGTTGGCCCATTGCGTTTGACGCGGCGAAGCACGCGAGGAACGCGGCGAGTATGGCTGATTTGTTTCGCATGTCGGCACCTGCTCCGGAACGCACGCGCCTGACCGCTGAGATTTGCCCAAGCTGAACGGCAAGCGATCCCCCGGCGCCGAACCGGGTCGCGTGCCAATGCCGTTCGACTTGACAGCATAGATCACGGCAAAGGACATAATCTGGGACCTGTGACACACTTTGGGTCATGAGTTCGTTACTCGATACAGCGCTCAGGCGCGCCGGGCAAGGCAAGCCGCCATGAACAATCCCGGCACCCGGTCGGGCGTCCGTCCGCCGAACTGGAGAACGCCGCTGATCGTGATCGCGGCGGGCTGCCTGATCGCGCTGGTCGGCTTCGGGGCGCGCTCGGCCTACGGATTGCTGCTCGAGCCGATGACCAGCGCGCGCGGCTGGGGGCGCGAGACCTTTGCGTTTGCGCTTGCGATCCAGAACCTGGTGTGGGGCTTCGGTGTGCCGTTCGCGAGCATGCTGGCGGACCGCTACGGCCCGTCCCGCGTGCTCGCAGCCGGCGCTATCGTGTACGGCATCGGTACGGCGGGCATGGCGACGACCACGACCGGCGTCGGCCTGACATTGTTCGGCGGCATCCTGACCGGCCTCGGAATCGCACTGACCTCCTTCTCGATCGCGCTCGCCGCGATGGCAAAGGTCGTGGAACCCGGGCGCCAGTCCCTCGTGCTCGGTATCGGTACGTCGGCCGGGTCTCTCGGACAGGTGATCTTCTCGCCGCTCAGCCAACTGGTCATCGCCGAGTACGGCTGGGATTCCGCGCTTTTCTTCCTTGCCGCATCGGTACTCTTTATCGTGCCGCTGGCGTTCGTGCTGCCGGGCAATGCCGACACAGAGAGTCACACGGCGATTGAGCAAGGTCTCGGCGAGGCAATCATCGAAGCCGTCCGGCATCGCGGCTATGTGCTCCTGACCCTCGGCTTCTTTGTGTGCGGTTTCCACGTCGCGTTCATCACGGTGCACTTCCCCGCCTACGTCAAAGACCTCGGTCTCGCGGCGGAAGTCGGCGCCTACGCGATTGCGATCATCGGCCTGTTCAACATCGTGGGTTCTTTCCTCTCGGGCGTTGCGGGGCAGCGCTGGCCGAAGAAGAACGGCCTGGTCGTCATCTACTCGCTGCGTGCGCTCGCGATTGCCGGCTTGCTGATCGCGGACAAGACGCCATCGACGATCTACCTGTTTGCCGCCACCATGGGTATCCTGTGGCTGTCCACCGTGCCTCTGACATCGGGCATCGTCGCGCAGGTTTTCGGCCTGCGGTTCATGGCGACGCTGTTCGGCATCGTCTTCCTCAGCCACCAGTTGGGCAGCTTCCTGGGGGTTTGGCTCGGCGGCTACCTCTATGACCGTACCGGTACCTACGACGTCGTGTGGTGGACCGGCGTAGCGCTGTCGGTTGCCGCGGCATTGATCCACGTGCCGATCAACGAACGGCCGTTGCGACGTCTGTATGCGACCGCGGATCGGGCGCCGATGGGCCCGCCGGGCTGAGCCAGAAAGCCCGTGGCTAAGCGCCTTTCGACCTTAGTCTATTCCGGCTTTGCGAGGGCTCACGGATCAGTTCGCGTCTGCTAGTCTTTGGGGAAGGTGTTCGCGGGGGCGCACCGGCAAGAAAATCTCATGAACGGGGGAACCAGAGCGATGCGAAATTCGACAAGGCTATTGAAGCTCATTGCTTTGTTTGCGGCGAGCCTGATGCTCGCAGCTGCCGGCCAGGCCGGAGAACTCAGCCGCGGCGCAATACTGGCCGCATCCTGTGAAGGTTGCCACGGGACCGGCGGCCGCAGTCCGGGCGCGATACCGGCAATCGCCGGCAAGTCCGCGGAGTATCTGCAAGAGACACTGGAGAGTTTCCGCTCTGGCGAGAGACCTTCAACGGTCATGGGGCGACACGTTACAGGCTACAGCGAAGACGAGATTCGCCAGATCGCCGAATATTTTTCCAAACAGAAGTGATTAACAGGAAGCAGCGGTCATGAGTAAGACTACGCGCAGAAGTTTCGTACTTTCGCTCGGCGCGCTGGGCACGGCGACGTCGGTGCTGGGTTGGCCTGGAATCGGACATGCAAAGGCCGGTGGGCGGGTCGTCGTAATCGGCGGTGGATTCGGCGGCGCGACCTGTGCCGGGTATCTCCGCAGGTTGTCGAGCGACATCGACGTGACGCTGGTAGAACGGGATTCAACGTTCATGACCTGCCCGTTCAGCAACGCGGTTCTGGGCGGCTTGTACGACATGGACTTCATTACGCACGGGTATGACTCCCTGCGCGATGCTCATGGTGTAAAGGTCGTGCACGACAGCGCGGTGGACGTCGATGCCGATGCGAAGAAGGTCCGGCTCGCCGGTGGACCATCGCTCGACTACGACCGCCTCGTGGTATCGCCCGGCATCGACCTGCGCTGGGGCGCAATCGAGGGCTACGACGAAGCGGCGAGCGCCACGATGCCGCACGCCTGGAAAGCGGGCGAACAGACAACCCTCCTGCGCAGACAGCTCGAAGCAATGCCCGACGGTGGCGTGGTGATCATTGCCGCGCCGCCCAATCCCTTCCGCTGCCCGCCCGGTCCTTACGAGCGTGCCAGCCTCATCGCACATTACCTGAAGAAGCATAAACCGCGTTCGAAGATCCTGATTTACGACGCGAAACCGAAGTTCTCGAAACAGCCGCTGTTCGAGCAGGGGTGGGCGGCACTGTACCCCGGCATGATCGAATGGATCAGCGAGTCCGAGGGCGGCGCGATCGATGCGGTGGACGTCGGGGCGATGACCGTGAACCCGACCTTTGGCGACCCGCACAAGGGCGACGTCATCAACGTGATTCCTCCACAGAAGGCGGGAACGATTGCCGAAGTTGCGGGGCTGACGGACGACAATGGCTGGTGCCCGGTCGACCAGCGCACCTTCGAATCGAAGATGCAAAAAGATATCCACGTGATCGGCGACGCGTCCATCGCGACGCCGATGCCGAAATCCGGCTTCGCGGCAAGCAGCCAGGGCAAGGTCTGCGCCACAGCTATCATGGCGAGCCTCAGCGGCCAGGAGATGCCTGACCCCTCCTACGTAAACACGTGCTACAGCCTCGTCGGGCCCGAGTACGGTATCTCTGTCGCCGCCGTGTACCGCCTGGGCGATCAGGGTATCGCGGCGGTCCCGGGCGCCGGCGGTGTGAGCCCGAAGGATGCGGACGCGGAATTCCGGGTGGCGGAATCGCGCTATGCGGTAGGCTGGTACCAGAGCATCACGTCGGACATCTGGGGCTAGTTCCCGGGTCCCGCTGCCTCGATGCTGTCAGTCGCCCGGGTTTCCTCTCAGGTACCGGCGCACCCGCGCGAAATGGCGAGTCTCATGTCGCTGTGTGACAGCCGCGGATCGCGGCTGTCCATGCAAACCTTCAGTACGCCCACTGTTACGAGAAACCTGGTCGTCCCCGCGTTATCTCTGTGACTGGCGTTTGGAAGGCCGGCTTTTGCGCGAGCCGCTGCCCTTCGCTGTGGCCGGGCGGCCTGCGTTCCGTCGCCTCTTCTTCGGGCCGGACGAGCGCTGCACACGCCCCATCGTAATGGGCTCTGCCTTGATTCGTGGATCCGGCTCATAGCCTGGAACCGTCTTCTTGCTGATGTTCATCTGCAGCAATTTTTCGATGTCGGCCAGCAGCTTGTGCTCATCGACACAGACGAGTGAGAGCGCATTACCCTCACGCCCGGCACGCGCCGTGCGCCCGATGCGATGCACATAGTCTTCCGGCACATGCGGCAGTTCGTAATTAACCACGTGCGGCAAGCGCTCGATGTCGAGGCCCCGGGCGGCGACGTCGGTTGCCACGAGGACCCTGACCTTGCCGGTCTTGAACTCCTGCAATGCCCGCACACGAGCGGCCTGTGATTTGTTGCCGTGAATTGCAGCAGACTTGAGGCCGTCAGCTTCAAGCTGGGCTGCCAGCCTGTTGGCCCCATGCTTGGTCCTCGTGAATACCAGGACCTGGCGCCAATCGCGCGCGCCAATCGTATGCGAGAGAAGCTCCCGCTTGCGTTGCCGGTCGACCTGGAACACCACCTGGTCAATGCCCTCCGCCGGTTTGCCGTTCGTGGCGACGCTGATCTCCGTCGGCGAATCCAGGAGGTCCGCCGCCAGGCGGCGAATGTCTTTCGAGAACGTGGCCGAAAACAGCAGGTTCTGGCGCTCCTGCGGCAACGTTCTCATGATCTTGCGGATGTCACGAATGAAGCCCATGTCGAGCATCCGGTCCGCCTCATCGAGGACCAGGCACTCGACGGCACTGAGGTCGATGGTCGCCTGCTGCAGGTGGTCGAGCAACCGCCCGGGCGTTGCAACGACCACATCCACGCCCTTGCGCAACTTCGCTATCTGGGTGTTGATGCTGACACCACCGTAGATGACGGCGGCGCGGAACGGCAGGTACTGTCCGTAACAACGTACGCTGTCTGCGACCTGGGCTGCCAGTTCGCGCGTGGGGGTTAGCACCAGGGCACGGATACGGCGCCGATTGGCAGTGCCCTGTTGGAGGCGCTGCAGCATTGGCAAGGTGAAGCCCGCCGTCTTGCCGGTACCGGTCTGGGCGCCCGCCAGGACGTCGCGGCCCTCGAGAATGGGAGGTATTGCCTGCTGCTGAATCGGGGTCGCCGTCTGGTACCCCTGGTGTTCGACTGCACGCAGCAGTTCGGCCGAAAGGCCAAATTGGTTGAATAACACTGGAATGTTTGCTCCGAAGACGCCTGACACGATGACGACGCGATGCCGCAAAAGTCTCGATCCAGGCTGGAATTCTTGAGTGGCTACGATGCTCGCAGGATTGCGAGCTGTAGTAAGTGGCGCCGATCGATGTGCGCCAGGATGCGGCGCACTATAACAGACTCCCTGGCAAAAGGAAGGAATCCTTTTGCGTGCCTATTGGCGCTTGGCTTTCTTTCCTTGTGCCGACATGGTCAGGTGAACGCGCCCGCTTCGTCCGTATCGCCGCTCGTTTAAACGCATGACGATTTCTTCTACGGCCCGCGTTACGGCTTTGATATCGCCCCGCTGGTAGCCGCGAATCGTGTTACTGCCTTGCTCGATAATGTAGCAGTGCCAGCCGGTACCCGCCATGTCACCGGGCGGATCTGTCGGCTCAACCGAGACAATCGCATAGTCTTCTTCGATCAAGGGAATAATGCTCCGCGAGGGCATCGGCGCTCGCACCATGCCGGGCCGATTGAATACGCACCCGAATACGGAGGATAGGGACGCGGTTGGTCCTTAAGCTCGATAAGCGGCTACCGGTTCACTATACGCGTGATATCAGTCCATTTGTACGAATTTGGCCACTATTTGTGACGGTTCTGTGCAGATGATGCTGAATTCGTTCATTTATTCCTTGTATCCGCCACGTGTTGCTCTATACTTCGCCGTGCTTGTAAGTGCGCTATTCACTATGCACTCCATTTCGAAGTTCCTTCAGAAGTTTCTTCCGTAGTACCTCGTCCTGTTTTTCATTAGTAATCGCATCACTTCCAGCTACACCGGCCCTTGGAAGAGGGCTTTCATTACGTTGTTTAAATAGGAAAGAGTTATGTCTACTACTACCGGAACCGTGAAATGGTTCAACGATGCCAAGGGATTCGGATTCATCGAGCAGGAATCGGGGCCCGACGTGTTCGCGCACTTCAGCGCGATCCAGGGCGACGGCTTCAAGTCGCTCGTTGAAGGCCAGAAGGTCGAATTCACCGTCACGCAGGGCCAGAAGGGCCCGCAGGCAGAGAATATCGTTCTCGTCTAAGAAACCCGACCTGTACAGAAAAGGGCCCCGCAACCGGGGCCCTTTTTTTTGGCCCCGCCCGGAGAGACTGGCCGGCAACGCCGCTGCTTGGTTGCCGCGGGCGAGCGCGAACGTCAGTCGCCGTCGACCTCGAATTGCCCGGTTAGGCGGCGCCAGACGTGCGACCAGCTCAGGCCGATCGCGAGCACGATTGATGCCACGATCAGGATGATCCAGGTCAGCTCGGACGTCGAGTCGATCGACAGGACGCCGATATCGACCAGGAGCCAGACCAGGCCACCAAACATTGCGGCGCCCAGGATCAGCCCGAGCAGACCCATCGACCGGTAGGTGGCAGACAGCAGAACGATCCAGCCGATGACGAGTACCACGCCAACCACGAAATGTTCAGGTCCCAGCCCATTTTCGGCGAATGCCGTCTTCACCCAGTGCGCGAAGGAAAAACCGCTGGGATTGTAAGTCGCCAGCACAAGTAATGTCGTCGCGACGAGCCGGAACAGAAACCCCGTTAGATCCAGCTCTCTCGACGTTTTCGCGCTCTTGCTCTTGTTGTTCGTCCTTCTCTCGCGTCCACCGGGCTCACCGGGTCCCGGTGGTCAGGGCGCCAGTATCGATGAGTCGCCGGCGGATTGCACGTGCACCATCGTCCTGACTTGTGGCCGCGCTGTCACGACCGCCGCAGCGCGTCCCGGATCTCGGTCAACAGAACGACTTCCTCAAAAGGCTTGGGCGGCTCAATTGCGGTAGATAATATCGGCCGCAGCGACCGCTAAACCGAGTTGCAACAATCTTTAACAATCGCCTCGCGGGCGGTGCCAGCCGAACCTAGATATAGGTCTGGATTTGGGCAAGCAGCCTCGGCATCTGGATTGGCTTGCGCAGGCTGCCGGAGAAGTCGTCACTATCGAGCTTGCGCACGTCGGAAGCTGTCAGCGCGAGAATTGGCGCCTCGAAGCCTTTGGCGCGCAGTTTTGCCGCCGCTTCCGAACCGGTCAGCCGCGGCACATTGATATCCATCAATACGAGATCGGGAACGTAGGCCAGGGCCTTTTGCACGGCCTCCTCGCCGTCACGGGCAATGAGCAGTCCGTACCCGGCACGTTGCAGGTAGTACTCGGCCAGGGCGAGCAAGTCTTCGTCGTCATCACAGACGAGTATCGTCGTTGGCCGCGGTGCGCGGAACTCCTCCGCTGGTTCGGGTAAGGCGGGCTCGCGATCCCTCTCGGGAACTGTGGCGCGAACAAAGACTGTCACCGAACAACCGTTCCCATACTGCGAGCTGAGTTGAATATCGCCTCCCATGAGGCGCGCGAGTTTACGCGAGATTGTCAGTCCGAGTCCCGTGCCAGGCCGGCTACGCCGATCGAGATCTCCTGCCCGTTCGAAGGCATGGAAAATGCGCTCCTGGTCCTCGGCCGGTATGCCGGGTCCGGTATCCGTGACCGTTGCCTGCAACGTGTCGTGCTCCCAACTTATGTCGAGCCGAACACGGCCGGTTTCCGTGAACTTGATCCCGTTGCCCAACAGATTGATCAGTATTTGCCGCAGACAGACGTCATCGGCAAAGATCGTCTCGGGGACGTCACCGGCAACGAAAATCCCGAAGGACAGACCTTTGTCGGCGGCCAGCGGGGCCATGATCGCGGCGATATCGTCAAACAATTCGCGTAGATCGAAAGCGCGCTCGGTGAGCTTGATCTGGCCGGTCTCCAATTGCGCCTCGTCGAGCACAGTATCCACAAGTTGGTTCAGATGCCGCCCCGCGCGTGCGATGGCTTCGGCACTCTTGCGTATCACTTCAACGCCTGTGCCATCTTCCAGGGCAAGTTCCGCATAATTGATGATTGATGTCAGTGGCGTTCGAAACTCGTGCGACATCGTTGCAATGAATTGGCTCTTGCTGGCATTAGTCCGCTCCGCCTCCAGTCTCTGATGATCCAGCTCCGTCTTTGTCTCGACCAATTCGCTGATCAGGCTCCGCTGTTTGTCGATGAGCTTTTTCTGACTCGCGTGCAGCAACCGTACTTCGTTCGCAACCTGTTGCCGATCCCGATGCGACGAGTGTTCTTCGCCGGCGTCCATTACGATCACATAATAGTTGTCACCATCGGGAATGATGTGCACCTCGACGGTGCCCGACGACGTCGTAACAAATGGCAGCCGCACAGAGCTGCCATCGAGCAACCCCACCAGATAGGGCGCGAATTCATCCATCGCGTCGCCGATATCCAGATTCTCGAAGTGGTGCGCAGAAGCATCCCCCCAGGAATCGAGCAAGCGGTTTTCCTGATCGACGAGAAAGCAGAACGGTCGACGCTCGGTTTCGAAGCTCGCCTGCAAATAGCCGTTTACGCGGTCCGGAAAGATCATGGCTAGAGAGAAAACTCGCGCGCTGCGATACGTTCACCCAGCCGTTCTATAGCCTCTGCAACGTTCTCACCAGTCTTGGCGCTGGTAACGAACACATCATCCATCTCGTCCCGGAGGGCGGTGATTTCCGCGTCATCTGCTTCCCAGGCGTCCTTTAGATCCGCCTTGTTCACCAGGAATACAAACGGCAGGTCGCCGTAACGGTCCACCGCCTGTTCTCTCAGCCGTCGCGCTGACTCGATCGTCTCTGGCCGAGTCCCGTCGGCGACCAGCAAGTGTCCCGACGCACCGCGCAGGTAGTTGAGTTCCAGCTCGCCAAAGCGATCCGCACCGGCGACATCCCAGAGCACCAGTTTCAGGATCAGGCCGTCTGCCAGGGACAGTTCCTTGGTGTCGACTTTGACCCCGATTGTCGTGAGGTATTTGTCGGAAAACTGATTGTTGACAAAGCGCTCGACCGTACTGGTCTTGCCGACTGCAAAGTCGCCGAGTATGCAAACCTTCGAACTGACCTGGGTCATTCGGACCCGTTACGCCCTGATGCTTCCGTCGCAAGCAAATCGAGGGCGATCGATACGCGGCGCAGTTCGGGTTTGGGCGCCTGGTACTCGCCGGGATCGATGTCGCTCGACCGTTCAATGAATGCTGCGCCGATGCCCTGTTTCTGCAACTCGGCGACCGCAACTGCCGCGCGCTGCGCCGCGAGCGAGGTATTCGCCTGCAACGAGCCGGATGCATCGGTATGCCCGACAACCGTGATGCGATATTCAACGCCCAGTCGCTCCGCCCTTTTGATCAGAGCCGCCAGCGATGCAACGTGAGCTGCCAGGCGCTCGATGTCTGCGTCACGCATCGTCGACCCAGCGGTGAAAACGAACGCCGCATCTCCTAATTTGGCCGCATCGATTTGTAATTGCAGGAGGTCCGACGACTGGACGCCACTGAGATCGATGTCTACGCCGAGGCTACCCGCGACCGCAAGTTGCTGCGTCGTCGCGAGCCAGGACTCGGAGGCCGTACCGTTTAATACCATTCGGCCCGCTTCGCGATTGACGACGATCGTGTCAGGCGCACCGAGCCTCTTTTCGGCACGTCGAAACACTATGTCCGTTTCCAGTGACTGAAACGGGCGCAAAACGCCTACGACTCTATCGGCGCTCAGGCCCGCCCGGTCTGCAATTGTATCGAGCGGATCGGCGAGCGGGTCACGCAGTCCACGCACCGCAAATACGCGCCCGTGCCGCTCGATATCCGCGATATGGATGCCCGGCGTATTGTCGAGCACAGCCGCCAGCGCCTGCTGTTGTTGGCCGTATTGCCAACTATGGAACAGGAAATAGCCGGCTGCTGCTGCGACGAGGACGAGCAACGCGATCAAGGATTTGGACCAGCGTTTCTCGGCCTCGCCCGCTTTCAGCGCTTCGAAGCGCAGGCATTCAGCCAGGTCCTCGTCAATGCCCGGCATCGTCGCGGTGTCTCCCGTGTACTCACGCACGGCATCGCCATACCGAAAGTGGATTCGCTCGAGGATGGCGCTCAGGTCTGCTCGCAGGGTGCGTGGCGGGACACCACGTATCACGCAAACCAGCAAGGCATGCGGCCCGTGCACGGCCCACAATGTGAATTCGCCCATATCCGCCGTCTCCAGGCGGCCCGAGCGGTCCGGCGAGAACGACTCCTTTATGAAATCCTGTATCGCCGTGAACATCGCGGAAACGGCATCACTGTCCTTGATGCGCGAGGCCTCGTGATGAGCGTGTCCGATGAGCAAGCCATTATCGCGACTGATCAGGTAGGCCTGCTCGATCCGATACTGCAATGTCCGCTGCACGACATACTCGCCGAATGGAATCCCGGCCCGCCAGGCGTCGAAGCGCCACTTGACGCCTTTGGCCGATACGCTCTGTTCGACGGTTTCATTGATTTGCTGGGCGAAGGCACGCAGCGCGCTGATTATCGATTTGCGAATGGCCGGGCCCATTACCGGGTAGAGGGCGTCGGCATATTCTTTGGGTTCGCTGCGGAACGAGTCCTTGATGCATTGCCCAACGGGGTCTCGCAATGTCCCGACGAGATTTCTTCCCCGCTGATGACTGATGCGTACGGCCTCGGGCAAGACGTCAGCTACGTCTACCGCACGCGTTTCAGGCCTCTGCACGCGTTCGGTGATCGAGTCGAGCGCCTGCTTTTCGGCACCGAATAGCAGGCTCTTTAGTTCCTCGAGATCGTTCATTGGCAATCCGCCGCTAGTGGCTGTTTTCAAGCCTTCGGCAGCTTGAAGTCCTTGTTCAGGCGCAATGCTACCTCTGTCAGGAGCTCTGCCAGGTCTTCGCGCGCAACCTTTACGTCCTGCAGCTCTCCGGTTTCCTTCTGGAGCGCAGCCTGCAATTGACTCTGCGCCTCGCGAAGCTGCGCGGTCAGATCCTCCGCCTGATCATGGAGTGAGTTGCGCAGGTCCTTCGACTCCTGCGCCAGCTGCTCATCCACTTCGCCGAACCAGGCTTCGACTTGTTCGGAGAGGTTGCTCAGCTCGCCGCTGTTTTTCTTGACTTCGGCCACGCGGTCCTTGCGCTCCGCCTTGACCTGCTCGGAGAGCTTGTCGAGTTCGCGACGCGTGAACTTGTCGAGCCGTTCGATACGCCGTTCCATGTCGCGAGCCGTGCGCTCGATCGCCTGAACCAGGCGTTTTTCCATCGCGTCGATGCGACTGTCGTAGTCACGCATCTGGCTGCCGAAAAGGATGTCACGAATTTTGTCGACATTGCCCTCGACATCTTCTCCGCCACTGGCTTTATTAGTGTGCTTGCGGGATTGTTTTTTTGTCATTGCGGCGCGCTCCGTGTCAGGATTTCGCGTAAAGCGGTTCGCCGGCGACCTGTTCCAGTCGGTAGCCGTGCTGATAGATAGCCGACAACTTCCAGCCATTTTCCTCATTGAGCTGCATCTTCTTCCTCAGTCTGCTGACGTGCGTGTCGACTGTCCGCGTCGACACATCTTCATTGTCGATGTCCCATATCGCCTCGAGAATGTGGGCTCGCGATACCGCCTGCCCTGCGTGACGGAAGAAAAACAGTGCAAGCTCGAACTCGCGGCTTGTCAGCCTGATGGTCTCCCCTGCCAGCGAAGCTGTCTTGTGACGCAAATCCATGGTGTATGGATGGGCGTCGTAAGAGTCGCTTTGGCCGTAAGCATTCGAGGAACGGCGAGAGATCGCCTCGACTCGGGCGATCAGCTCACGGCGACGAACGGGCTTGACGAGGAAGTCATCAGCGCCGGACTCGAGCGCGCGCACAATGTCGCGTTCTTCCTGCTTGACCGTGGCAACCATTATCGGCGTGCTCTCACGAAACTCGCCGCGCAACTTCTCCAGGACGTCGATGCCGCTGACGTCCGGCAACATCCAGTCGAGCAGGTACAGATCGAAGGAGTCCCGGCGCGCCGCCCGCAGCAAATCGCCGCCGAGGCCGAATGCCGCGACAGTATGTTCGGCATCCTCGAGCCAGAGCCGGATCAACTCGGTCTGGTCGGGATCGTCTTCAAGCAACGCTATCCGCAAACAGCCCTCCCGCAAAGGGCCCGTGGTTCCAGTGAAATCATTCAGAAGGCCTCGTTCTAATTCGACTAGTCGGCCCATCAATCGGCAAGTTTACAACGATTTATGGCGACTGGGCAGGTTTGACTTCAACTGTACGGCTGGAGAGGGCCATGGGCTGCGGATCTGGAGGCAACCGGCGGTTCGCCGTGCCAGCCCGACGCGCAGCGGGAGTGGGGGTCTTAGACTACGCGAACATTGCGAATAAACGCGTCGAGCGCCTCGATCAGGTCGCCGATCGCGTCGCTGTTGCCACGTTTAGCCGTCTTCTCGAGACTGGCCCCGAGTTCGCTGACTCGGTCGAGGCCGTAGGCGCTGCCCGAGCCGAACAGATTATGTCCTTTCTTGCGGATGCTCTCGTAATCCTGCCGGGCCAGTGCGGCACGCAGACTTTCCACGTCATCCTGCCGATGATCGAGATAGCGGACCATGAGCCGCCGAGCAAAAGGGTCGTTCACAACGACCGTGTTTTCCCTGCTCTTCGTCATCCTTGCTGCACTCGAATCATTACTGACAGAGTATACAGCTCATGGTCCCCCATCCCTGCTCCGTGCCGACCCCGGCTAATCTTTGGGGCCCAACTTTTCCTTGATTTCTTGCTCGAGCTCGTCGACGCTCAAGTCTCCCGCCTCCTCGACCATTTCCTCAGCTTGCTCGACCAGATCGCCTGCCTGTTGCTCGGCCTCCTCGGCCATCTGCCCAGCCTCGTCCATTGCTTCGCTCGCCATGTCCTCGGCGCTCTGCATCTCGCTATCGGCGGTCTCACTCGCTGACTCCGCAGCAGTGTCCAGCGTCGTCTGGGCCTTTTCTTCGATTGCCTGCCCGGCATCGCTGGCACCCTCGTCCTGCCGTCCGCAGCCTGCAATGACAATCGCCATCAAGCTGGCCAGGATTAGTTTCGTTGTATTTTGCATGTCTTGCTCCGTTACATTGGTGCTCTTGTGGTTATTTGTCTCGCAAGGCAGACAGCCAGTACTCCATCTGCCTGCCCGCCGCTTCGCGACCACCAAGGCCGAACGAAACGGCGAAGGCGACAGCGATTGCGCCCAGAATGAGACCAAACGCGAGATTAACGATGTCATCAGCAATTCCCATCGCCCGCAGTCCCATCGCGAATACCAGTCCGAGGATAGCGACCCGCAGAATTCCCGCGAGTGCTGCAGCCCCGTCACCGCTGACACGAATGACAGCGGAGTGCGCAAGATTCGCCAGCCAGAAACCCGCGATCAGAATAACCGAGCCGAGCAGAATCTGACCTGCGAATGCGATCAACATGGTCACGAGATCCGATACCTGTGCGAAGCCAAGCTGATTCGCGGCCTCGACGCCGGCGAACAGGATGATGAAGAGGCTGACGATTCGACCGACCAGTGTCGATACGGAAAATTCATTATCGGCGATCTGGGTCAGGCCCAGTTTTTGTGGAATGGCGTCGACGCCGACTCCGTCGAGGAGTGTCGTCAGCAGCCCCGAAACAAAGCGAGCCAGGAAAAACGCGATGCCGAGGATGATCGCCGCAGCGAAAATATCCGGTATAGCCGCCATGAATGCGCCGAGCATATCCGTCGCCGGCCGCGAGATCGCCTCGATCTGCAAGGTGTTCAGCGCGCCAACCAGGGCCGGTACGAACACGAATATGAACACGAGCAGACCCGTCAGTTTGGACAATCCAACGTTCCCCGTCAGACCGGCCTTTTCGCCGATCTTGTCGAAGCCTACAACCTCGAGCAAATTCTGTACGAGATCGCGCAGGATCTTGGCGACGAACCAACCGACTGTGGTGATGACGGCAGCGGCAAAAATATTCGGCACCATCCCGAGGATCTTATCGACCATTCCCTGGACGGGGACGAGCAGCCCTTCGAGCTGAAGCGTGCCAAGAATGGCAGGCAAGAACATCAGCAGGATCAACCAATACACGACGTCGCCGATATTCTGGCTGACCGGTTTCATTTCCGCCGCGCTGCTGACCTTCTCGTCCAAAGTCGTTGTCGCCAGCGCACTGGTCAATAGCCTTTTCGCCAGGCTGGCAAGCACCCACGCGACGAGGCCGAGAACGGCACCCGCGATAAGGTTCGGACCGTATTCGAAGATACGCGTAACGAGCGCCTGTAATGGCTCAGATACGATTTCGAGGTCGAGTACATTAAAAAATGCGATCAACACAAAGAACATCGCGACCCAAAATACGCCGCTCGCGGCCAAGGCTTCCGCATTGACTTCGCCGTCGGTCGACGACGCAATGCGTTCATTCAAATTGACGACATCGAGGAGACGTCGGGTACCGGCGCGTAAAAGCACCGCGACGAACCAGCCGACAATCAGGATACCAACGGCCGCCAATAGACTTGGCAAGGTGTCGCCCATCGTATTCTGCAACGACTCTAGCAATGATCTGAAATCCATAATGACTCCCCCTTTTCGAAGGCGGGCCGGGTGGCGCCTCAGGGGCGCCCCCGGCATCTATCCAATCGACATTCTTAGTGCGTAACCTTGGGGGGCAGCTCTTTCGCTTGCTCGATCCAGGCGTTAACGACGGTGACGGACGGCGTCCGGCGCACGAGGTTCTTCTCGGCGTTGACCGAATTCATCTTGGCGGTCAGGTTTTCCGCGTTGCGGTTGCGAAGTTCTTTCACCGTGTCGACACCGGCGCCTTCGAGCAGCTCCGCATATTGGCTGGCTATGCCATTGATGCGGAACAGGTCTGCCATGTTTACCCATTTTAAAATGCGCGTTTCCGAAATCTGCGTTTTGTTGGCGATGGCTACACGACCTTTTTTATCGCAGCAAAGCTCCAACATTTTCTCAACAGAACCGATTCCAGCATCACGCAGAGCGGCACCCATGGAGGGGCCGATACCTTCAATGCTCTCAATTCGCTTTCCCATGTTTCCTTCCTCGTAGTATCAGTTGGTCGTAGCGCCAACATTTCAGATGATCGTCCGCGGGCAGTGCATGCCAGCGGACAAATGCGAGTCTAGAGCGGAAAACGCGGAATTCAGGATTGTTGACAATGTTTAACAAATAAAAAAACCGGGCACGTGGCCCGGTTTTCAGTAACGCCAGAGTAGCATCAGTCTTTATCGTGCAATATGAAGGTTACTTTCATGTTGACCCGATACTCTTCGACCTTGCCGCCCTTGCAGGTGACCTTCATCTCCTGAACCCAGGCGCCCTCAACATTTTCAAGTGTCTCGTTGGCGCGCTTGATACCTTTTTCGATCGCGGCCTCGAAGCTCTTGGACGAACTGGCCGTCAACTCCGTTACACGTGCTACTGACATCTTAATCACCTCCCGATGGTGTTCTAAAACAGTTTCTTTGCGAAATCGAGCAGGTCGTCGACACCGCCGCCGCTTGACGAGCCACCGCCCAGCATTGAGCCGAGCAGGCCGCCCAGGCCGCTGTCGGAGTCAGCCGGGGCATCTTGGCGTGAACTCTTGCTGAGCGCGCCCATGGCGAGCCCGGCCACGAGCGGCAATGCTTTCTTGATCAGCCCTGCATCGATTCCGGTGTCCTGCGCCGCCTGTGCAGCGACATTGCGGCTAACGTCCTTGCTACCGAAGAGATGGCCAAGGATCTTGTTGCCGTCCTCCCGGGTAGCTTCAGACTTCATGAGTTCGGGACGATCGATGTATTGCTGGTGACTTCCGCGCGACAAGGCGTTTTGCAGCGCCTCCATGCCGCCGCTCGACTCTGACTGCTTCTGCAGGCTGCGCGTCAATGCCGGTCCGAGCGCAGCGATCAGGTCTTTGGCCTGGGAATCACCGACGCCAATCGAGCCGGCCAGTTCACCCACGCTGTTGCCGGCCCCACTCTTCATTAACAGGTCCATTAGATCCATGATTTTTGACTCCTCAACTAGGTTGGTCGTGACCTGTTAGTCCAGCGGAATACGAATCTTCTGGCCCGGGTAGATCTTGTTCGGGTCGGAAATGATGTCCCTGTTGGCCTCGAAGATTCGCGTGTACGCGGATGCCTTGCCGTAAAACTGCTTCGCGATTGCACCGAGCGTGTCCCCGGATTTGATCGTGTAGTAGTCCTCTTTCGGTTCCTCTTCCGGCGCTGGCTCCGGCGCAATCAAGTCGTCGGCGACGACCCTCTCCACACCCTTAACGTCGCCAGCGATCAGTATCGCGCGATTCTTGATCGCCTGACTGTCACACTCACCGCAAATAGTAGCAACGCCATCGTCATACTCTACGGCGACATTGCGAATACCGGACAATTTCACCTCGAGATGTTGTTTGATGTTATCTGCGGCTTCGGCATCGGTATCGAAGAGTTGGCGACCGACGTCACGCGCAAAATCGAGTAAACCCATAGTTACATCCTCCTGGAACAATCTGTAGCGACGAGTGCCGTCGCAAGGGATCACTATAGTAGAGCCGCGGTAGCGAGTTCGCCACGTTGTAACCAAAGTTCACAATGTGATCGGCTGAGCGCCATTACCAAGAATCAATGATTTCAAAGAGTTGCAAATTCAGTTCCCAAAAATATCCCCTGTTCAGTTCCCAAAAATGCCCCCTGAAACACCCCCAAATGGGAATTCGTCAGCACTCTGGCGAAGTCCAGCCTCCGATCAGCCGCTGCTGTTCTGTAACAGCCCGACTGTAAACAGCAGCACGGCGGCAGCGGCGGAGCCGGTCCGGATCGTGTTCAACGACGTCCACCGGTCAAGGTAGTGTTCCTACACAGGAACTGCGCCCGGGTCGGCCGCAGAAACCGCAGCCAGTTGATTATTGAGCGGCACATTTCCAAGCCCGGTGACGAGGAATGTGCCGACCAGATACAACAACGCACCTGCCAGAAAGAATTGCGGCGACTGCAAGGGCATGGGTGACAATATTCATGCGGGTTCCTCCCGACCACGAGCATCGCGGCTGCATTTTGCGTTCATTCGAAGGCGGACAAAGCCCAATAAGCAAACCGCACCGAGCGCGAGTTCAAGCATTGCAGCATTGACCAATGCGCTATGCGGGAATCCGTCAACCGCAATGCTCAACAGGCGCGACAGCCCATAAGACAAGTAGATGACTGAGGCAACTGCGAGGGACGTCACTTCATACTCAGGCTTCACGACGCCAACTAGCATAAGCAGACCCGCGACGAGCAATGCGCCCGCCGGTGCCTTGAGCTCATTGGCAAGGCTTACATTAAAGCTAATGTCGATCCCGTAGCCCGCGTAGAAAGAATCAGGCGCAGCGAGGATCGTTGCCGCGATTCCTGTCGCGAGCAGCCCGCTTGCCAGCAACAAGCCGCGTGTCACGTATATGCTGGTTGAGTTCATGCGACTGCCCTCCATACGCCGGTTGCCGCAATCTCCCTGGCATAGTCGGCAAAATCCTTTGGTTCACGACGGAGCGCACGCTGGATGCCGTCGGTCAGGTAGGCATTGCGGCCGTCCAGTACGGTCGCGAACAGGTAATCGAGCATCCAGACCACGTCCTTTGGCGCACCGGATTCGGCGACGCCGGCGACGAACGCGTCATGCGGCACGGGGACGTACTCGATTTTCCGGCCGGTTGCGTTGGAAAGCTCGGCGGCAACGTCGGCCAGCGTGAGCATCCGGGGTCCGGTCACTTCGTAAACCTCGCCAGCATGTCCCGGCTCCGTCAGCGCGGCAACAGCGACTTCGGCGATGTCGTCGACATCGACGAATGGCTCGGGTGTGTCGACGTCTGGCAGGGTTATCTGTCCCGACTGCACCATCTCGACGAAGGCGCCTTCCGAGAAGTTCTGGTTGAACCAGCTGGCTCGTACGACCGTCCAGTCGATGCCACTGTCCTGCACGATTCGTTCGCAGGCCTGGGCTTCCTTCTCTCCGCGACCGGACAGCAAGACCAGGCGCTTGACGCCATGCCTGTTGGCCGCGTCAACAAATGCCTGGATCGAGTCTGTGGCACCCGGCATTGCGAGATCCGGCGCGTAGTTGATGTAAGCCGCTTCGACACCGGCAAGACATTCGTCCCAGCCAGCCTCGTTGTTCCAGTCGAAGGACGGCGTCGCCGAGCGAGAGCCGAGACGCAGCTCGTGGCCGTTTGCTTCGAGGATCGCGGCGATCCGCCGGCCGGTCTTGCCCGTGGCGCCCAGGACCAGGATCAATCCGCAGCCGGGCTCGTGTTCTTGAGAATGTGAGTTCATTGCTTGCTCCTTCATGTTTGAATCAGGTTCAAGCAAATCATCCGGATCGGGCGCCATCTGTTCTTGACAGCGCATGCCCATTTTTTGACGCAATACGCCAGGAAGCGGAATCCGTCAGTCAGCACTACGCCTTGATGCGAAACGAGCGCGGCGTCTGGCCGGCCCAGCGCTTGAAGGCGCGATTGAAAGCGCTTTGTTCCGAGAAACCGGTCAGGTAGGCGACTTCTGCGAGCGGGTAGGACGTCTCCTTCAGGAGGCGCTCTGCGAGTTCCCGGCGCGCCTCGTCGACAAGCTTCTGAAACGAATACCCGCGATTGGACAAGCGACGCTGCAGCGTGCGGCCGCTCATGCCGAAGTGGCTCGCAACGGCCGTGACGGTCGGTATGCCCTGGCTCAGAGATTGCGAGATCCGTATGCGCACGCGCCGCTCGAGGGAAGCATCGTCATCGAACTTCGAGAGTTCCTCCTCGAGGTGTGTATCGAAGAACTTCACGATGCCCGGATCACCCACCTGATTCGACGCCTGCATCGTCTCGTGCGACACGAGCAGTGCGTCCATATCCGTGTCGAACCGGACGGGGCAACCAAAATGGCGCTCATGGGCGGCCGCCGATCCAGGCACCCCATGCTTGAAGTAGATGGCCAATGCCCGGAACGTGGACGTTGAGACCTCCTGGCAGATCGCGGCAATACTCGCGATCGTGGCCTCGTTGGACAATCGAAGCCCGAGCGTTGCCCGGTCGCCAGCGCGGTGCAGGTGCATGTAGACACCCTCTTTCGCCTCGCGAACCTCGTAGGTAGCGACACTGGTCAGCACCCGAGCGTAACGCGAAGCACGTTCGCAGGATCCACGCAGATTCGGGGCCGATTTCCATGCCAGACCGAAAGCGCCGTAGTCTTCGCAACGCATGGTGGCGCCAACCCGCAGTGGCAGCTCGAACCCTTTCGGGTCTGCACGAGCAAGGTCTGCAAAGAACTCGTAATAGTCCGTGTCCGCGACCATGACTTTGGGGTCGACCGGTGCATCGGGATCGACGCCGACAGCTTCAAGAAAGGCGCGCTTATCCAGGCTGGAATCCGCCTGGGCGATTACCTTGTGCACGAATAGCGATGTGATCTGGCCCACGACAGAGGTATACCATGAATGCAAACCGGAAAAGGGGCCCATGAAGGAGGGACCCTTAGCACATTGGCGCGCCCGTAGAGATGGACCGACCAGCGGTCGGCCTGTTGTTGGGCTACGCCCTCCTCTGACGGGCCGGAAGCATACTACTCGGATGATGCGCCGCAATGCGCATGGGAATTCGTGGACGACGACTTCGCTCCTCGAAGAGCAAACAATTTTCGATGAAATATCTGAGACTTCTACCCGACTTCGTGACGCTCGTTGAACTGCCAAACCGACTCCCGCAACGCGATTTGCAATCAAAGCACGGGAAGGGCATAAAGGGCGATTGCACTGTGATGAACTTGCCGGTGCCGCCTGCCCCCGCCGTTCGGCGCCGACAAATCGTGGAGGAGCGAAACGATGAGTACCGTACAACCAATCAGCGAACCTAACTACGGTTTGAAGCAGAAATACGAGAACTACATCGGAGGTCAGTGGGTTGCGCCGACGGACGGCGAGTATTTCGAGAATAGTTCACCGGTCACCGGCAAACCGATGACCATGGTCCCGAGATCGCAGGCCGCGGACATAGAACTCGCGCTGGACGCCGCACACGAGGCGGCGCCCGCCTGGGGCAAGACCTCGGTAGCCGAGCGCAGTGCCATATTGCTGAAGATCGCCGACCGAATGGAAGAAAACCTCGAGATGCTGGCGACCGTCGAAACCTGGGACAACGGCAAGAGCATCCGGGAGACGCTGGCAGCGGACCTGCCGCTGGCCATCGACCACTTCCGTTATTTCGCGGGCGTTATCCGGGCCGAAGCCGGTGAAGTGAGCAATATCGACGCGAACACGGTGACGCAGGAGGTTCACGAACCGCTGGGTGTCGTCGGCCAGATCATCCCGTGGAATTTCCCGATTCTGATGGCCACCTGGAAGCTCGCGCCTGCGCTGGCCGCCGGTAACTGCGTGATCCTGAAGCCGGCCGAGCAGACCCCGGCGTCAATCCTCGTGCTCGCGGAGCTCATTGAAGACCTGTTGCCGCGGGGCGTCTTCAATATCGTCAATGGTTTCGGTCCGGAAGCCGGTAAACCACTCGCAAGTTCGTCGCGGATCGGCAAGATCGCATTTACCGGTGAGACCACGACGGGGCGACTGATCATGCAGTATGCCTCCGAGAACATTATTCCAGTCACGCTGGAACTGGGCGGTAAGTCACCCAATATTTTCTTCGAGAATGTCGCGGCGAAGAACGACGAGTTCCTCAACAAGGCCATCGAGGGATTTGTGATGTTCGCGTTGAACCAGGGTGAGGTTTGCACGTGCCCTTCACGCGCACTCATCCAGGAGTCTATCTACGATCAATTCATGGACATGGCGCTTGATCGCGTTGCTGCAATCAAGATGGGCAGCCCTCTCGAAACCTCGACGATGATGGGCGCACAGGCATCGAATGATCAGTACGAGAAGATCCTCAACTACCTGGACATCGGCCGCGAGGAAGGTGCCGAGGTTCTGGCTGGCGGCAAACCCGCGCGCGTCGAGGAATTCCCGGACGGTTATTACATCGAGCCGACCGTCTTCCGGGGCCACAACAAGATGCGGATATTCCAGGAAGAGATCTTCGGTCCGGTGGTCAGCGTCACGACGTTCAAGGACGAAGACGAAGCGATGGAGATCGCTAATGACACGCTGTACGGCCTGGGATCGGGCGTCTGGTCACGTGACGTCCACCAGGTTCACGAGTTCGCCGATGGTATTCAGGCGGGACGTGTCTGGGTGAATTGCTATCACCTCTATCCGGCGCACGCGTCGTTCGGTGGCTACAAGCAGTCCGGCATCGGTCGCGAGACTCACAAGATGATGCTCGATCACTACCGCCACACCAAGAATATCCTGACGTCCTATGACAAGAACGCGATGGGATTCTTCTGAGAGACGACATGTATACACGCGTTGACGTATCGGAAGAGGCCCGCGGGGTCATTGAGCAGTTGCGGGAGGCGCATGGGCCATTGATGTTCCATCAGAGTGGCGGTTGCTGCGATGGTTCGTCGCCCATGTGCTTCCAGGACGGTGAATTCCGGGTAGGTGCCAGCGATATTCAGATTGGCGAGATCCATGGTTGTCCCTTCTATATTTCGAAGAGCCAGTTCGAGCACTGGCAGGACACACACCTGACGATCGATGTCACACCCGGCCGCGGTGCGAGTTTCTCGCTCGAGATACCGCTCGGGGTGCGCTTCGTAACGAAATCGCGACTGTTCACCGAGGAAGAGAAACAGGAACTCGCGCCGGTCAGCGCAGGTTCGGACTAGGCTTTGAGAAACGGCCCCGCAAGGGGGCCGTTTCATCTTTTGGCGCGCCCGGAGAGATTGACTCGGGCCTGCGGTCCTCGCCCATCAAGCGGGCGCTCGCTCACTTCGTTCACTGCGCGTCTGTCGGCCGACTGCGTCGGCCTCAGTTCGAACTCCCGACCGCCTAGTTCGTAGCTAGGTACGCGTCTCCGTGAATAATGCTAAGGATCAAAGCATTGGCAGAGTCCGGTGCCCCATAGTTCTACATCTCAGCAACATCTAAGCCATTGGAATAAGGGCCATTCCGATGCCGCCATGGGACAACTAAGCCGCCTGTATTTCACAAAGAACTGCCGCTAGACGTTGACTAAAATAGATGCGTTTCTTGGAAATCCACGACCATCAATCAGCTAGAATCTTGAAGAAAACATCAGTGGTCCACATTTCTTTGGCCTTGCCATTCTTGAGAATTGAGCCTTTACCTACGTAACGAAACTCATTTCCAAAACTATCAGTCCGAGGGGACTCTCGGTAATCGGTCTCAAGAGCCAACACACCAGCTTCTGCGAGACTCATTGTTTCTCCTTGTTCTGATATTCCATCAGCGTTCTTGTCCACCCAGATCCTAAGGCTCGCAAACACGGAGTCTAACTCATCAATGACACCATCTTCGAAACCACCGTTCTCGCGTAGATCGAACTCTGCCAGAGCTTCGTAGCCATTTTCGGCTCGATCACCATTGACTAGTAAGGTCGACGTGCCAAAGAGCTCTAATCCATTATCTGCGACACCGTTGCCATTACGATCGAGAAAGAGAAAAGCATCCCTACTATTTGGTGGCACCCATGTCACAGCCTCGACATTGCCGTCCGAATCAATGTCAAACAATGCTGGCCCGCCTGCTAGGTGAAACTGATTCCTGTCGAGATCGAGTAATATGGGAGAATCACTGCATTCAGTTTTTTCGTTGCCCGATCTCGGTCCTTCTTCACAAGACTGACTTTCCAAGAACTCATCGCACGTCAAGTATGCATGTGCGGCAGCAATCGCACTTACACCGACGGCTCCGAAACACGCAGTGACGGTGGGGAGGGTAGGCGCAGAGATGGCAATAGCGCAGGTACTTTCCGCGAGTATGACAGTAAAGTCGAACCCGGCAACTGCAACAGCGCAGTCCAAAATTCCTTATTTTCAACAGCCTGCGCGTCCTGCGTAGAAAAAAGGGAATTGAGAATTAACAAACTTACAAGTCCTGCATTTTTCATATGGCAACTCCCTTCTTAGGAGACGCAACGCTGTCAGTTTCAAGTTAGTTGTCTTTTTGAAGTTTCCACTTTAGCCAGGAACCTAGCACTATCATTGTGTAAAACAGCATTAGAAAATTCATAGCTAAGAAAAACTTCATACTGGTTGCGTCGGTGTAGGCTGTAAAACCAACGGCTGCTACGGCGAGCCAACCAGGAATCAATCCAAGCGTCAGGATCTTTCTGTGTGTCATTGACATCATTTCGTAGTTCCCCAAATAGATGGCATGCGTATTGCTCGATCGAATTCTAGGCTATGGAATAAGAGTCGACACAAATCTTACATTTCTCGCTCTATTGTTGGGAGGAGTTGGTCTTTACGGCCACAACGATGTCTCTCAAAAGGTCATTTCTTCGTCAAATGGCGGGGCTTGAGAATTGGAATTTTCGTTCCAGATTGCGTAAGGCTGATCCAGCGCAATAATTGCCATATTGGGCCGGCTGGAAATTAGAATCTAATCGTAATCCCTTGATATACCAACTCGATGTTCGATTAGAGAAAGTCTAATTTGGTCGTCTGGCACTTGTTCGATAAGGTTATGGGTTGTTCAGCAATAGCGAAATATGTGAATTGTAAAGCACAGATACAGTATTTTCTGAATTATTAGTTCATATATGGCACAAACAAAACAGGATTAGCGCAATGCAGCCAGGAGATTTGCGCAAATTTGCGCACGATTTCGCAAGATTCTGTGTTCATGAGCGAGCTCGTAGCTACGAACTTCAGGTTGATTTATCGACAGTTAGACATTGGACGACAGCGTCTGTGCTGAGCCGCGCTGCAGTCTTGATTTGTCGCATTGTGTAATCGTTGGCCGCCGATTTTAGGTATTTTGGCCAAGCAGTTCGCAAAAATGAGCGTCGACTACGCATCCAACTATTGCAACGACCGCTTGAAGTCACAGTGGTGAAGCGGATGACGCTATTGGCGAGTTCTGACCCAAAAATGCAGTCCGACTTATATGAGTGTCTACCAATCATGAGAACCAAAAGTCTCTAGGTGCGCCAACAGAAGCTGTTGAGAAACACCAGACTACCGGCATCCCGGAGAACCGCCGTTCAGCGCGCGGTCTGAATCGCTCCCGGTTCTCTATCTGCCAGATCAGATCTCGCCTGTCACAGCTAGATCCAAAAATATTACCCACGTCACCGATTATTACCCACCGGGGCTGAAAGCAAAAAAGCCAACCACCGTTAAGTGATTG
>CAMYJB010000001.1 GCA_947258565.1 uncultured Woeseiaceae bacterium | reverse complement strand
AGGAACATAGCCGCCAGAATCGCTACCAGAATAGTGAGCGCATAAAAATTGTAATCCGATACGAGTGATGTCCCCCATGGGTAAGGTCCACTGCTCGCTGCGGCGACAAAGCCGATCATCTGCCCCTGGGTCACGAACAGCCAGAATTTCAGGGCGCCTAACGCACCGACAAAAATTCCGATCGAGAGCAGCGCCCATGCAAATGACTTGACCAGCGACTCGCGTTCAGCCCTGTCCCAGTCCGAATTGCAGACGGTGAAAACGACCATCATCGCCACAACGCCGGTTATCGAATCCCGCAGAAGCGTAAAGGCAGGATAATCCGACGACAGGATGATCCCGTATGCATAGCTGAGGAGGACCACCCCGCAGATGACCATGAATGCAGGATCGCCAATGATCAACGCCGACCTGCCTCGCTGTGCGATCCGAAGCAAGACTGTCGCCGGCAGCAGCAGGGCCGCGAAAGGCACGAATAATGAAACGCCACCGGGGTAGGGAATGCCCTGGCCGAGAAAAGGCAGCGCCAGAACGATGATCAGCAGAGCCTTGAGCCACTTGTCGAGCACCTGCGGCACCGTCGTACGCTGCACCCTAATGGCCCTCCCCTTCTATCTGCGCCATCAGGATTGCAAAGACAAGGGTGCAGCCCAGAGCAAAAACGAGGGCCAGCGATAGCTTGAAACTGTGCGGCATGTTGATTGGCTCGTCGATGCGCGGCGCGACCGCGGGATCGATGATTGCGAATGCATAGTCCTCCTTGACGCTCGCGACCATGATTGTCTTGGAATAGGATTCGATCAACCTATAAATTAACCGCTTCACGGACTCCAATGGCGCCGCGGCCGCCTGCTGCCGAAGGAAGCGGATGCTGTCACGGGACTCCCTGATATCCCGCTCCCGAATGACCTCGTCGGCGAGTTCGACCAGCCGGTTGGCCCACGTTGCTGCGACTTCCGGATCGGACCATTCGATATTCACGCGCATGAACCCCGTCTGCCTGTTTCGAGACAGGAACCGAATATCTCGTTCAAAAATTTCGATCGCATCATCAATCGTCGGCAGATCTCCTGACGCCGGCTCTGCCCAGGTCTCGGCCTCCTCATCCCACCGATCAGCGAACAGGATCGGCAACAGCCCTTCTGTTTCGATGAAACGGCGACTGATCGTTCTCGAATCGAGAATGGCGAAAGCCTCATTCATCGACGTCCGTGCCTGGAACACGTCCATCTTGCCCGCATCGGCAAGGCCAAATCCCAGCAGCTCACTGGTAATTGACATGCGCGCGGGATCGACGAGCGGCTGTGATGGCATCATCGTCACGTAGGCGCGATACACGCGTTCCTGTGAGAAGACGACGATCGCTGCGACCAGGAATATCGTGATTGTCAGCGCGATTACCTGTTTTTGCCGCTTGCGAACGATGGTCAGCAGCGTGACCAGGCTGACTGAACCCGTCCAACCGGGTTCTGTTGCCACATTATCCACCCGGAAATCTCACTCTGTTTCTGCTGCCTCGACGCGCCGCGCCGCGCGAAGAGCCTCAATAACCAATGCGATTGACAGCCCGATGAAGCCCCCGAAGATCAAGCCGAAGAAAGCGAGAAACACACGGCGTGGTGCTACGACATGATCCGCGTCGGGTGCGGCCGCCGGATCAATTACTCTGAAAACGAAGTCCTTGCGGACGTTCGTCAGCATGATTGTCTGAATTTGCGTCTCGATAAGACGGTGAATCACCTGTCTCAATTCCACGGAGCTCGCTGTTTCCAGTTCGCCGTACAGGTATTCGATGCTCCGTTGCGCTTCCTCAGCCACAAACTCGCGGAACTTTTCATTGAGCAAATGGACGACAGCGTTCGACCAATCGGCTGCCACGAATCGGTCCGGGAGCGAAACTCCAATCGCGATGATTCCCGAGTCGGGGTTCTCGTCGACGCTCAGAATGGAGCGCGTCATCAGAAGATGCGTATCCTGCTCCGAGGGTCTCTCATCTTCCGGGACAAGCCAGGTTCCCGCTTCGGAATCCCAGGCATCGGGGTAAAGAACGGCAAATCCGTCATGCGCCTTAACAAAGGCCGAGATGAATGCTCTCGACCTCAACATCGCCAATGCCTCGTCCTTGCGAGTCGGACCCGCGTTCCCGAGACCGGCTAATCGACCCAGTCCGCCGAAATTCGACAGCATCGCCGTAAGCGCGCCGCCACCGGATTCCTCGGCTGGGGCGACCAGGGTTTCCGCCCGGTAAATAGGAGTCATGTAGGCGGATAGGATGAAAATCAGGACGCCGACGGCAAAGGACAGTCCGAATATCAGCAGGAAGTTACGTAGAAAAAAACGAATAATCTGCGCCATCCCTGTACTCCCGGTGGTCGACGTTTCGCTCATGGATGGCTGCTACCGATCGTGGCCCGATGCCTAGTCCCGGAAGGTCTGGATAGCAGCGACGGCGAGTGCTCCCTGGTAGAGAATCTGCGTTACGTTCGTCCAGAACGTAAGCGGTCTGATGCGGTCTGTGTCGAGCGGCACGACGATCGTATCACCGGGCCGGAGTTCGTTGCCCGTCCCACGCCCGAACCACCGTGACCGGTTATTGGTAACCACTGCGCCGCTCGCCCGTACCACATAGATACGTTTCTTATCCGCGCGCCGGGTTAGTCCGCCACTCATCTCGATATAGTCGTCGCGGCTCAGGCCGGGCTGAAAGAGGTGCGACGTATTTTGCTGCGTCTCGCCGAGGACAGTGATTTCCTGTGATTTCTTCGGCACCAGCAACTGGTCTCCGTCACGAAGCTCAACATCGTTGACGAGTTCCGTCGAGGTCGTGCGCGCGGACAGCTGTTCGAGATCGATCACCAGTCGACCAACTGCCTCGATTTCACTGAGCTGACGGAGAAGTGACTCGCCGGTCTCCAGCGCCTGTACACCGCTGGTATCCCGAGCCTCCAGTGAGAGCGTGGCTATATCCGCTTCCAGGCGTCGCGCCAACGCATCGATTTGTTCCTGCTCGCGCTCTCGCAGAGATTCCCGCAGGAATATCGCGCCTTCAGGAAATGCTCCATCGGTCAGGCCACCAGCCCGTTGCAACACTTGCCGCAATGTTTCGCCCCGTCGAATTCGGTAGGTGCCCGGAAACCTGACTTCGCCCTCGAGCGTAACGCTCCACAGGCTGTCCCACTCCGGCACCGTGCTTATGCGTAGATTGTCATGTTCCTGAAGAAACAGGTCTGCTTCGCGGTTGCCCCGGAGAATCGCATCGAGGTCGATGTCGATGACGTCGCTCGTGCGATATTCGCCGTCGACGATTTCGTAACGTGCCAGCTCAGCGCGCAGCGTGTAGGCCTCTTCAGCCAGGCGACCGCCGGCGCGGATCAGGTCGCTGACGCGCATGCCGGCCTCGAGTGGATAGGTTCCCGGCGCTTTTACGCTGCCAGAAATGCTGACCTCACTGAACGGCTCGCCCACTCGTGCCTGCAGATTCAGCTCCTCGAGTAGAGGTTCGATGATGCGCTGCCGGCCGAACGCGAGGCTGAATACATGCACCGTGTCCCTGGCCCTCAGCGCAACATTTTCCTCGGAGCCCCTGGTCGACCAAGCTTCGTCCAGATTCGCTGAGACAACCGTTACCTGATTTTGCCTGTCCTCTCGCCGGATCAGGATGTAGCCGGTGTCCGCCCCGGGGAGCAGGTAATTTGCCGAAGGTATCAGGTCCGCAAGTCGCATGCCCGGCCGCAGCTGCATGGCGCCAGGCCGCTGCACGTGGCCGGCCAGCACGACCGAGTCCTGCAACTTCGACAGCACTTCCGGTATGTAAAGCGTGTCACCATCGGCCATCGCAGTTCGCGCACCCGCCGCGCTTTCGATATCGACCGAGACGGTGACCCGCCGGTTTTTTTCGTCGATCCGCTCGATACGCGCCGCTGCCGGGTACGCCACGGGGCGCAGGCCGCCCGCAAGAACAACGAGTTCATCAGCACGCGTCTCGCCGCGAAGTTCGTAGATTGCCGGACGCCGAACTGCGCCGGCAACGCCGACCGTCTCTCCGACTGGAGGAACAAAGATGACGTCGCCTGGCTGCAAGCGCAAATCGCCGGACGTGTCCCCGCGCAAGAGCAAATCATAGAGATCGAGGCTCGTTACGACCCGCCCGTTTCGTTTCAGCTGAACGCGGCGAAGCGAGCCTATCTCGCTGATACCACCGCTGGAATATAGCGCGCTGCTGATCGTCGACAGGCTACTGACCACATACGACCCGGGCCAGCTGGCATCACCGAGAACGAATACCTGGATCGTTCTCAGTTGCCCCATCGTAACACTGACCTGCGTGCCAATGAGCATCTGCTCCACGCGCCGGTTAAGATCCTGGCGGAATTCGGAGAAGGGTAAACCGGCAACGGTAATCGGCCCGAGCTCCGGCAAGTTGAGCACCCCGTCGCGCGATACCTCGAACTCGTAAATCCCGTTAACGTTGCCGAATAACTGCACCCGGATACTGTCACCGGGGCCAAGCACGTAGTCGGGTGGCACGGGTCCGGAGGTCACGGGCCTGAATCCGGTGGCCCTGGAGCCGAATACGTCGTATCCGAAGGGCTCCAGTGCCTCGGCTGCCGCGGACTCGATATCCAGCAGAAATACCGAAATATCAAAGGATTTCAGTGCCGGTTCAGCGCCGAGCCGCGCCTCGATCGCCTCTTGCGTGAGGCCGCGAAGCGGGATTTCAGGCAGGCCGGGAATTGAAAGGACCCCCCTGTCATCCAGCTCGAAGTACTGACTGCCGACGATCCTGCGGAGCGCAGGATCTTCCTCGATCGCCTTCTTTTCCTCACGTTGCAAATCGAATCGAGGTTCGAACTCGATAACGAGGCGGCTGCCCCCTTCCGCACCCGGCTCCTCGACCTCGGGCTGCAGCATGGCAAGCGGATCTTCCTCCAATCCTGGAATCGGTGTCGTGTCGTCGGCGACTTGAGGGGCCTCCGGCTGGGCCGCCTGTTTTTGCAGCTGCTCCAGTGCATCGAGAGCCTGCTGCCGCTGCGCGGGCGGAAGCTGGTCGAGCATAGCCTGCTGCTCGGGAGAAAGCTGGATCGACTGCGCGAGACTCAGCCCCGTTACGCAGACCAGGATAGCCGCCATCGCAGTCCTGGCGTATGGATGGCGAACGCGGTAGCCGGTCACCTCGAGTCCCCGCAGACCCGTCGGGAAACTCGCGAACCGGCCTCGATGCAGGAGTGCCCGAAACGCGTGTTGCGCCCATGGCTCAACCGAACAACGGCCCTGCCCTGTGGAGTCCTGGTCAACGCGCGATTGTGATCGGGACTGCCTTCATTACCTATCTGCATACAACGGAGCCGGATGTTCCAACGTTTGACCGGCGGATTGTACCAATGTTGGCTGCAAAGGGCAGAAAACGCTCACAATATTGTGAACACTGTCAGCTCGCATGCTGCCGCATCGGCACGGCAGGTTACACTTTGGTCATGGACGGGAACCGCAACTGGAAGCTGCAAAACGAGCCTCGAAGGATACTGGCCATTCGTCTTCAGGCGATGGGAGATGTGGTAATCACGTTGCCGTACCTCGATGCGTTGCGCAAGCAGTTCCCGGAGGCCCGGCTGGACATGTTGACGCGGCAGGAGGTCGCCGAGATTCCAGGGCGATCGGGCATCTTTGGCACGGTCTATGCGCTCGGCGGGGGCCGCAATCGGCGGCTGACGCAGCTCTCCGCCGCCCTCAAGCTCCCTGGTCTCATCGCAGCCCGCTACGATATTGTCGCCGACCTGCAGAACGACGGCATCAGCGGTCGTATAAGGCGGGCGCTGAGGCCGGCGGCCTGGTGCGCTTTCGATCGCTATTCGCCGTTGCCGGCAGGCGCAAGAACACAAGCGTCCCTGGAACAGTTAGGGCTCGGGCCTCTCGAACCGGTGTTCGACATTGGGCCGCTCAGTAACGACCGCAGTCTGGAGACGCTTCAGGCGCACGGCTGGAACGGGGCGGAAACGCTGGTCGTCCTGAACCCGGGTGGCTTCTTTCCCAGCCGCAACTGGCCGCTGGGGAACTACATCGAACTGGCGCGTAACTGGCTGAATGCTGTCGATCCGCGGTGTCGATTCGTTTTGCTCGGCATCGACCGTATCGCGGATACAGCGCAGTCACTCTCCCAGGCACTGGGAGACCGTTGCATCAACCTGGTCGGCAAGACCACGCCTGGCGATGCATTCGCCATCGTCGCCAGGGCAAACCTCATGATCACCGAAGACTCCGGCCTCATGCACATGGCCTGGGTCAACGGTGTCCCGACCGTCGCACTATTCGGTTCTTCGCGGAGTGACTGGTCGCGTCCGCTGGGCGAGCACTCGGTTTGCCTTCATTCCGGTGACCTGTCCTGTGGAGGCTGTCTGCTCGAGACCTGTAAGTTCGGTGACACGCGCTGTTTGACCCGTTACTCGCCTGAGCATGTCCTCGAGACCGCGGTCAATCTCCTGCAGAAACTCGGCCACCTGCCCTAGCCAGCCTTGCATAGATGCGCTCATACTGCGCCGCGGTCCAGTGCGCGTCGTGCTCGACCGCCCAGGCATGTCCTGACCGCCGCAATTCCGCGTAACGGGGCTCGTCGGCAATGACCTGCAGAATCTTCCGTGCCAGGCCCTCAGCGTCGCCGATGTTGGCAACGATGCAGGCAATGTCGCCGATGTCGTCGGCCAGGCCGACCCGCGTCGAACACACCACCGTGCCACTCGCCATTGCCTCGTTGAAAACCACACCCTGCGACTCGTACCTCGACGCTTGCAGCAGAAAATGGCTTCGGTCGTAGCAATCGACCAGATCCGCCTGCCGCATGGAACCAGCGATTTCCACCGATTCCGCCAGTCCGAGTTCCCGAATCCGTCTCTCGGCTAGCCCGCCACGATGGGATTGCCCCACGATAATCAGGCGAGACCGTACCTCGAGTTGCACGAGGCGAAACGTTGTCAGGACCGATTCTATGTCCTTTACCGGATGCGCGTAGCCGACGTGCAGGAACACAACAGGCGAGTCGAGCTTCTTTTCTACGTAGTTGAAACGACTCGTGTCGATGCCGAATGGAACAACCTCCACCGATCCGGGCGCGTACCCTATTTCTTTCAGCGCACTCGCCTGGAACCTGCTCAACGCGGTCAGTGCGTCGGCGCGTCGGCATGCCCCGGCTATACGGCGCTGGCCTGTCGGGCTGCGCAAGTCACCGAACTCGTATTGCGGCAAATTTGCAAGCTCCTGGCCCTGCAGCGAAATCAGGCTTGGAATCCGAAACAGTCCCGAAAGCGCATTTGCCAGCGAGCCCATCGGGTAGGCGGCAACGGCATGCAGATGCGTGTAACGGTGCCGCAGGTGGTCTACGGCAAACAGCACGGCGAGCAGCAACAGGTCAACGCGCAGCAGTGGAGTCCGGAACGGCAAGTCGCGGAGCACGATACCGGCGGGCACGTTACTTCTGTCAGCTCTCAGGAGTGAGTAGACAGTGACCGGGTGCCTTTGCGCCACCACGCGCAGGGCGTCGACAAGCGCCGGGATACCCTCGCCGAATTCGCCGGTGCCTATCGCACCGACGCTGAATACGGCAATGTTGCCCCGCCCCGCCGATTTCATCGCTGGCGCGCAAACAACCGGAGAATGTTTCGCCGCGCAATCGCGACGCGCAGCCGCAGCCATGCGAGTACTAAAGCCGCGCGCCAGCGCACAGGCATGCGCCTGGCAAACCGCGAGTTCACGAAAATTACGTCGAACTGCAGGTCACCGGGCCTGCGTGCCACAGGGACAAAACCCGCATCCCGCATCAATGCGTTCACATCGGGCCACAGCTTCTGTGCGTTCCAGAATTGCTGCAACTCGACCTCGACGTGCACAGCACAAACGAGCTCGGCGATCTGTTCGATACCCTGTAATACCTCGTACGCCGCACCTTCGACATCGATCCACAATGCGATCGATTCCGGCGGCCTGTCATCCATGTCCCTGACCAGGGAGTCCAGCCGCCTCGCTTCAACCGTTACTGCCCTCGTGGGAAACGCATAGTCCTCTCTCGACCGGGTCGAACTGATCTTGTTGTGCCAGTCATCGGCTTCCGGCACCTCGACCACATTGAAGGAAACAGTACCGTCCTCCTTCCACGCGGCGCAGTGACGGACATCGATCCCGGCGGCAGTCACCGCGGCGTTCGACGCAAGCAGCCCGGCGTTCACCGGGTTGGCTTCCAGCGCAACCACGCGCCGCTTGCCTCGGCAGAAGCGAAGTGCGTTCTCACCGTCATACGAACCGACATCGAGCACCAGGCCCGCGCGAAACAGGTTACTCAGCACGCGGAACAGGAATTCCGAATTGACGATGGGCAGATCGGGTGACTGAACAACGCTAGTCATTGGCGTGCGCGAAACCGGGACCGACGGCCATTATGCCTGTAATGGCCGTCAGCCGGTGCCGCGCTTGTTTGGAACCGAGGCCCGATGTGCGACTATTCGGGACGATGAAGGCCATTCGACAACGTTTGCGGTGAGGATCAGTGCAGTCGTGCCGACGCGCAACCGGCCGGACAGCCTGTTGACGACCATACGGGCATTGCGCAATCAGTCTTTCGAGCTCGAGGAGATCATAATTGTCGATTCGAGCGATGAAGCAATGACGGCGGACCGCATGGCGACGGGAGAGATGCCGCCGATTCACTATATTACGAGCGAGCCGTCGGTATGCCTGCAACGCAATATCGGGATTGCGGCCGCAAGCGGCGATTATGTCTTTCTCTGCGACGACGACATCGTGCCCCCGAGAGACTACGTCGAAGTTCTGGTCCGCTGTATAGAACAGTCCGGCGCCGCGGCGGTGAGCGGCCTGTTACTGCAGCAGAACGAAGACGGGGATTGGGTGGCTGAATACCCGGTAAGATCTTTCCGGCGACTGCTGTGGTGTTACGTATTTCAACTCAGTCTCTGGGGCAATCTCGATGAAATTTCGGTAAACGCAATCACTCGGCCTCTGTATCGGCACATGAAGCGTTTCTACCAGCGCCGCGGCAATTCGACTACGTTGGCCGGTTGGCCTCTGCTGACCGAACTCGACGGTGACGTCGTGCGTACGCGTATCTACGGCCTGGGTTCGTGCATCGTAAAGAAAGAGTGCCTGGAAGCCGTACCGTTTGACGAGATACTGGACGCGCATGGAATAGGTGACAATTATGGCGTTGCGCTTGGCCTTCCCGACGGGATCCTCGTTGTCCGCCAGACCCGCGTCAAACATTATGTTGCTGGACAGAATCGGCTGGACAAAGGCCTTGCCGACTTCCGCCGCGCGCTGGCCCTGCACTACTTCCTGACGGCGCACGCGCGCAGTGGAACGCAACTGATGCTCGTCTGGTCACTGTTCGGCCAATGGCTTGCGAGTTTGCTCGGCCGGGGTCCGGCAGGCCGCGCTTATTCGAAAGCGCTGCTGCTCATCCTGAGCGGCCGAAATCCGTACGTCGTCGCAAGAAAACACGGCAGAAGATTCGTCGAACCGGAACTCTGAGAAGCCGCATGACGAGCAGGAAACGCATAGCCATCATTACGCACGGTGGTCTGCATGGCGGCCACTTCCGCCAGGGCGTCCCGGCTCTGATGGGGCTCGTGGAAACGCTAGCCGGGCACCACGACATCGTGGCGATCGCCGCGAATACCGGACCGATGGACAAGGCCCTGTCGCTCCCTTACCGGTTACGCACGCTGCCCGGTAAATCAGGCGTGGCGTCCACCGTTGCCGCAATCGTGCGTGAACATGCGCGCAGGAGAATCGACCTGTTGCACGGATTCTGGGGCCACGCCGGCGGGCGTTGCGCCGTCGCCGCATCGAGGCTGCTCCGCATCCCGGCCATCGTAAGTCTGCAAGGCGGTGAGACCGCCGCCGTTGACGACATCGGATACGGTGCATTGCTGTCGGTACGCCAGACCGCCCGGCTCGCACGGACCTGCAGGCACGCGGCCGCAACGGTTGCGCTGACCGATTTCCAGGGCCGGAAGCTCGTCGATGCCGGGATCCGCCCGGGGAACCTGCAGATTGTCCCTTTCGGTGCCAACCCGGAACAGTTCCCGTTCCACGAGCGTGCCTGGGGAGCCCCGTGGCGCTTCCTGCACGTCGCCAACCTCAATGAAGTCAAAGACCAGCTCACACTGTTGCGGGCGTTCGACAGGATACGGCTGAAAGTCGATGCGCAGCTGGATATCGTCGGGCCTGATTACCTGGATGGCCAGTTGCAGCGCGCGGTGCGAGAGCTGGGTCTGCAGGACCATGTCCGCTTCTCGGGTCCTGTGCCTCACGAAGACCTGCCGGCCTGCTATCGCGACGCCCACATGCTCCTCCACAGCTCACTCTATGAGTCGCAGGCTGTCGTGGCGGCCGAAGCAATGGCCTCCGGTGTCGCCGTCTGCGCAACTCGCGTGGGCCTTTTTGCCGACCTCGACGGTCGCTGTTGTGTGACCGTGCCCTGCGGCGACGCCGCCGCGCTGGCAAATGCGGCGCTCGATCTGCTCGAATCCCGGAAGCGGCTGAACGAACTGGTTCGAGCCGGCCACGAATGGTCATTGCAGCATTCGGACGGCTGGACTGCGAATCGCTACCTGGAACTATATGACGATGTGACGCGACGCCGTTGACAGGCCTGTTCGCGCGTAGACGTGACCGTTTTTCGGCGCCGCCCGCAGTAACCCCGGTATTTCGCTTGCCGGTACCCACCCATCGATGTCGAGGCCGCGTTTCTCGTCCGTGGAGTAGTTAAAGCGATACTCCGCCAGCTCGGTCAGCCGCTCGATGCACTTTGTCGAAATCCTGTCGAGCGCCTGGTGGTACTCGAAACGAATCGTCGGGATCGGTGAGGACAGTCCCTGCAAGATTTCCGGCTCGTGACCTTCGACGTCGATGGCGCAAAAATTCGGCATACCGTATTGCTCGACCAGGGCGTCAAGGGTCTTTGTCGATGTCGGCACTGATTCGCCCCACTGGAAACCTGGCATTTGCTCGTAGTGCGCTATGAACTCTTCGCTCATCGACGTCATCGGCCCCGCGCTGCATATCCGCAACTCGGCACTACCGGCATGATCGCTGATCGCGCACGGCTCTATGACAACCGATTTGCACGCCGCGAAACGCTGTTCGAGATCAGCTACACAAGATGCCTGTGGCTCGGCCGCGACCACCCGACCACCGATGTGGGACAACAGTGCAGTCAGGGCTCCGCGATGGGCACCAATGTCGAAGCAGAGGTCTCCTCGCATCACGAACTGTCGATAGAATCGCCGCTCGGCGCGCCGCCGGGGGCTCAGGGCGAACCTGGCCCGGCGTAATAGTGACGATTCGACCCGGGGTTCGTGTCCGGTTGCCATCGACTATTCCGCGACCTTCTGCGCCACGATCAGGAAATGGTCGTTCAATCGATTCAATGGCCAGTGTGACGCCATGATGTCCTCGACATGGGCGACGCCGCGAAACAGCCGCGGCCAGCGCTCACAGACTCCGAAGAACTCGGTCGACGGCAATAACGCACCGATCCCAAAGATGCCGTGGATACGAAATCTTGTCCGGCACAGATCGCGTGTGCCGGAAATCGTCGGGTACCACACGCGCTGTGTCGCGCCAGCCTGGCGCCAGTCGCTCACGCCTTGCCAGCGCCGCGTCGCGCGCTTGAAGTCTCCGCGGAGCGCGAAACCGAGGAATTCCCAGGGGCAGTAGCGGCCCATGACAGTCAGCGCCAGGTGCCCCCCCGGGCGCAATACGTCATGCGCGAATTCGATCACCGGTTCGTGATTCCGGACGCAGTTCAGCGCTCCGAAATTCGAGAACACGAGGTCGAAGTCGGAGCTCGATTCCAGCGCCGGGGTACACGGGTCTGCGGCGTCGAGTGTCGCTACTGTGATCCTGCGGCGAGTCTGAGCGGGTTCCGATTCGCGCTTCCGGCGTGTCTCCTCCAGCATGCCCTCGGACACGTCGGTCGCAAACACACGGTGTCCCTGTCGCGCGAAGTGAACCGCATCCTCCCCGGTACCGCAGCCGATTTCCAGGATCAGGCTGTCGTTTGCAAGCAACGGGTCGACGCGACGGTGAACCATCGCGCGCAGCCATCGTGCCGCAATGCGCCGGGAAAACTGCGCATCGTAGCGGGGGGCCGCGGTGTCGAACGGGCGAACGTGCAGATCACCGTTCACGCATCCGGCCTGCCGTCTTCGACCTCGCGACGCGTCAGGTACATCGCGGCTCTGTACTGCGCGGTGCGCACGAACGTCTTTGCGATCGCGCCCGGATCAAGATGTCCGTTGCTGAAATGCCTGGCGAGCTGAACCCGGCTTTGTATCCAGCGCTGCGCGTGCCCGTAAAAGCGCCGCGAACCGCGGCCCAGGACGACAACATCCCGATCGGATCCGTCCTCCCAGTCTTTCAACGATACCAGTTTGTCCTTGACGTCTTCGTAATAGGGCGTGCCCTTGATCGGATACGCCAGTGTCGTCAGCACGTCGTCAGGCAGGGACTCCTCGAGGTGCGCCGCCGTTTCGTTGATATCCTGCCAGGTTTCGCCAAGATAACCGAGCATGATGAACGTGCCCGTTCGGATACCGTAGTCCTTCAGCATTTCCATCACTTCGCGTGTACGCCGTGCATCGGTACGGCGCTCCATCGCGTCGAGGACTCGCTGCGATCCGCTCTCGGCCCCCACCCAGAGGCGATAGCAGCCCATCTCCGCAAGTGTCCTGATGGTCGGCTCGTCGAGCCTGTCTTCGCGGGAAATGGTCTCGAAAGGAAAAAAGAGGCCCCGTTGCTTCAGCAATCGAGCGTATTCCTGGAGCCAGCGCTTGTTCATCGTGAATACATCGTCCGCGTACCAGACCTGGTCGGGATTATAGGTGTCGCGGATGTGTTCCAGTTCGTCCGCGACATCCGCTGGCGAACGATGCCTGTAGCTGAACCCGTACACGGAGTGACTGCACCAGCGGCACTTGTAAGGACAGCCGCGCGCCGTGATCAGTGACACCGAACTCGCGCCGTGATGCGTCTTCCAGACATCCAGGTACCGCGCCATGTCGATGGACTCTCGCGCCGGCCAGGGCCGGTTATCCAGCGGCTTGATCTGCCCCCGTGGCACGGTATGCGTTACTGAACCCGCATCATCCCGGTATATGATTCCCGGCACTCGACTCAGCGCCTCACTGCCGTCGTGAGCCAAAACGGCCAGCAATTCGGTCAGCGTCAATTCGCCCTCGCCATCCACGATCACGTCGGCTCCGCGCTCGATGTATTCCTCGGCATAGTTTGCCGGTTCCGGGCCACCCAGCACGACCCGGGCGCCAGTGGCTTTGGCCGCGGCGATAACCTGCAGAGCGTTACGGCGCGTCATGAGGTTGACGTAGATACCGACAACCGGCGCTCCACAATCGCGAATCCGCTGCAGGTGCTCTTCCCTGCTCGAGAATGTCGCGTCAACCAGCTCGACGTCGAAGCCCACTGAGCGCAAATGCGAGGTCAGGTACATGAGCCCCAGCGGCGGATACGGCTTCATGATCTGCCGCTCCGCGGGGTCCTCGTACAGGTAATAGGCGTGTGTCAGCAGGATGTCCATTTATCGCCTACTCCCCGGGCTGGGCTGTGGGCGTTGCGGCTGCCTGTTGCGTCAATTCCGTCGGCAGCGGACGCATCCCCCGGTGCGGGGCGCGGGACCAGGCTGCCATGGCAAGCCGGAAACGGACGAGCCTCGTTACCGACACGCCGAGCGAGCCGATCTTGCGCAGCCGTCGCCAGGCACTTAGCCGACGACGCCGTTCGCCGATTGCAAGGTCGCGCCATGCCCGCCGCAATGCGACATCGCTGTGGACAAAGCCGTGCAGCGCCCGGTAAAAGCGGGTGTTGAACGGGCCGTCAAAGAGCATGGCCAGATCGTCGGAATCCTGCCAGTTTCGTTGCTCACCGAGTTCGTCACGTACCCGATCGTAGAAGCGCGTGCCCGGTAATGGATACGACACGGAGATACCGAGTTCATCCGGCATGACGCGGCGGATCATTTTCAGGGTCGCGCGAATGTCGTCACGTGTTTCGCCCGGGTATCCGAATTGAATGAAAAGGCCTGCTCGAATCCCGTGTTCCCGGAGTTTCTCGCAGGAAGCCGGGATCTCCTCCACTTTCGTGCCCTTTTCCATCAGGTCAAGGATCTTCTGGCTGCCCGACTCGGCACCCATCCAGACGATGTCACACCCGGCGCGCGCAAGCGACTCCACCTCGCCGTCGCGCAACAGGAGATCGGGACGGCTGAGACATTTGAAACGTATCTTGATTTCCGCCGATTGCAAGAGATCGGCAAAGCGCGAAATCCAGCGTGGTTTTAATCCGAAGATATCATCCATGAACCAGATGTAGTCGATGTCGCCGAATTCCCTCAGCGTGACCAGTTCCTCGACGACGCTTTCCGGCGATCGGGCATTGTAGCGCTGGCCCCAGATCGGCTTTGCGCACCAGTTGCAGTGGTACGGGCAACCGCGGGTTGTAACCATATTCAACGCAAAGCGGCCATGCCGGCGCCTCCAGATCTGGCGGTATCGATCCAGGTCTATCAGGTCCCATGCCGGAAGTGGCAGGTCATCGACATGCCGGATTACCGGTCGACGGCCGGTCGTGACCGGGTTGCCGTCATCGCCGAGGTACGCAATGCCGGGTAAATCTGCCGTGTTGACGCCGCTTCGACCGTTGAGGGTTTGCAGCAGATCCGCAAGCGTATGCTCGCCCTCCCCCACGAGTATGAAATCGGCGCCGGCGCGCAGATACGCTTCCGGTGCATCGGCGCTGTCGGAACTGCAAACCAGCACCGTGGCCCCCCGTTCTTTTGCCGCAGTGATCATTTCGAGAGCCGCATCCCGCATCGTCGACAGGCACATCTTTGTCAGGTAATTGAAGTTGTCCTCATAGAGCACGACAACATCCGGATCATGAACGCGCAGCCCCATGTGCCAGTCGTGCAAATTCGTCGACAGCATCGAATCGTGCACCCGGACGTCGTGGCCCAGCGAACGAGCCACGGCGGCTCCATACAGGCTGCCGAGCGGTGGGAACGGCTGCATCGATCGCCAGAGTTTGGGGTCCCGGTAAAGGTGGTACGCCTGGGCAAACAGAATTCGGAAATTGCCCCGATATTCCGACGGGCCTTTCTGACGGTCTGCGAATGCGTCGCTGATGGTCTTCTTGACGGTGTGACGATGGCCGGTAGCTTCCTTGCGAAACGGCGTCGAGCGCCCCAGCAGGAACGGGCTTTCATTGTATTTCCTGATCTTGCGGCGACTTTCCCAGGATTCGAGCACGCTCCCCAGCGGTGAATTCAGAACGGGTTCAGCGAGTCGCTTGAATGACTCCGAGCTCGCCGCGCAACGCCAGCTAACCGGAGGTGGCCCGCAGGCGTTCGGCAGGAACTCGTCGCTCCAGGAGTTCGCACTGCGAAGCCGGTCGTAGACGTCGGCACCATATACCGGGACCATCTGGGCAATTTCCTGAGCGACGTAAAGCGAGGGGTCCTCGAGTTCCAGCGCGCTGAGCGAGACGAGGTGGTTAACGCATAGTTCTCCGCCGGAGAAACGCACATTAACGTGCTGCAGGACTTTGGCCATTGCGCGTGCGGTCCACAGTCGACCGCTCTCCGTCACGAGCATGAAGTCGGTGTCGGCATCGCCGCTGGGGTTGTCAACCGCGAGCGAGCCGGTTACGGCAACCATGCGCACGAAAGGCAGACCGGCGAGGCGACGGGCATGCAGCAGCGCGATTGGCCAGAGCTCATTTGCGTAGGACTCGCGCCGGCGCCGAATTTCGAACAGGGCTTCGCGGCCGCCGACCGCGAAATAGTGACCGTCGGTTTCCAGGTATCGGTCGAGGAACTCATCTGCCAGCAACGCGGCTCGCACGTCGGACAGATCGCAACGCACGCCGTGAAGATAACGGTGGATTTCCTCGATCGTGACCGGGTATTCGAAAAGATCCCGATACAGGACGGTTGCGAGAATCGCGCGCTGGAGCACACCGAGCTCCGCCCCGTATGGTGGCGTACGATCATCCTGTGCGTCGGAATTTGCCTTCCTAAGCATGTCGCGAGCTCCCCCCGCCGGTCGTTGTCTGCTTTGTATTAGAGATGATTCTCCCGCTCCCCAGCATTATCACACGATCGGCAAACGCCTCCGATCCCTTTCTATGGGAAATAATTACCACTGTTAGCTCCGGCCGCCATGCACGGAGGTTCCGGAGCACACGCGACTCGGTCTCCGGGTCGAGTGCATTCATCGCCTCGTCCAGTATGAGTAACCTTGGGCGTCGCAGAAGTTCTCTGGCAAGCGACAGTCTCTGGCGCTCGCCACCCGAGAGCCTATCTTCGCGGCGGCTCAGCATCGTATGCAGACCCTCCGGAAGCGCCTCGACGATGCGCTCCGCGTCTGCGCAGCGTAAGGCTCGCTGCACATCCGCCGCGCCGGGGGGCGCTCGCAGTACCCATGACAGATTTTGCAGTACCGTATCCCGAAGCATCGCAGAGTGCTGCGGAACGTAGCCGACGCTCCGCCGCCATGCTCTCAATTCGAGCAGTGACAGTGCCTTGCCATCGATGCACATCTCCCCCGATTCGACGGGCAGGAGCCCGGATATGACATCGGCAAGCGTGCTCTTCCCGGCACCCGACGGCCCTTGTATCACCACGAATTCGCCGGCCTCGATTTCCAGGCTCACCTCGTTCAAAAGTTGGGTGCCCGACGCACCGGAACCGCTCACCGCTACGTTTCGCAGCTCGATAGAGCGTTCGGGCACCACATCATTCGAGCCCGACTCCGGCGCGTCCGGCGTGTCGCGGCAATCATCGAGTGCTTTGATGACCGCCGAGAATGCGGGCAAGTTATGAAGCAGGTGATGTACGTATTGATTGAGTACCGAACATTGCGGCACGAGCCTGGCGGTAATCAGCACCAGCAGCAGCAATTCAGGTCCGCGACTGCCGAAGACATTCACGGCGATAAGAAGGAAGGCCCCAACGCCAATAGCGCTGCTGATCTGCAACGCCACTCGGGTCCTCGCCATGTTCCCGGTAAAACCACTGTACTCGTCCCCAAGGTTCGACACGGTCCCGGAAAACTCCTCTTGCATGCGGTTCTCGGCATTCGCGAGCTTGGCTACACGCAGGTTGTCGAGGTAATTTTCGACAACCCGGTAAAGCTCATTCTGCATTGTGACAACGCGATCGCCCTGCCCCCGTACGGCCGCATAACGATTGCTGAAGATCAGGATGAGCAACGCGATGCTGACCAGGACGAGGACGGCAAGTAGCGGCGAAAGTATTACCGCTACCGTGAAACTGGCAAGCACCAGCGCTGAACTGCTCAGTATCTGAAAAATGCCTTGGGCGGCGTCAGCGGCTCGCCAGCTGTCGACGAGGACGACATGGCCGAATTGAGCGAGATTGCCGCCTTTGACGGTTCGCCAGCTGGTTTCGCACAAAGCGCTGAATAGCTCCCGGCGAAGCGCCACCATGTAGCCGATACGAGTATCTTCGACCATCCTGGCGGACAGATACACGACGGTCTGCCGAATGATGACGATGAGGAGAAATACGGCCAGGAGCGTGTTGAGATTCATGGGAATGCCGATGCCGGCGATGAATCGCGTAATGGAGTCCAGGAACCCGCCGGGCGCGGGTTCTCCGGCACCAAGCCCGACGACGGCCATTAAAGGTACCAGCAGAATCAATCCCAACCCTTCCGTCATGGCGGCGATCACCATCAGTGCCACAACAGCAACGGCGCGCCAGCCCGTGAACGCCAGTAGATGGCGAACGAGTAATCGGAGCTTTCCGAGCGTGCCGGTCAACGGGACTTCCGTTCCACATTATTGGAGTCAGCCAGCAGCGAATCGATATCGTCAATCATGGCTCGCGCTACCGATTCCCAATTGAAACCCGACTCGATGTGGTGCTGCCCGGCCCGGCCCATGCGTTGCCGGAGGCCAGGATCACGCGCGAGCCGCAATACGCCCTCCAGAATATCGTCCGGCGAGTCAGGATCGACATAGACACCCGGTTCTCCCAGCTCGGAAGTAACACGCCACGACGGAAAATCCGAAGCGACAAAGGGCAGTCCGAACTTCATATATTCAAATAACTTTGTGACGCTGCTCGTCGGATGGTCGGCGACGGGCTCGAGCAAGGCAAGGCCGATGTCAGCGTGTTTGATTTGTGCCAGCGATTCGGCATGCGTCACCGTGTCATGGAACCGGACGAGCGGCCACGCCTCGTGCATGGCCGCCTCTTCGGCCAGCTCCGCAGGCGAGAACCAGCCTACGATGATCAGCTCGCACGCGACATGCTTGTCGAGCGCGGCGGCCAGGTCCAGCATCGCGAAAAGCCCTCTCTCTACCGAAATTCCGCCCACATACAGGAGCGATAACTTGTCCATGGCACGAGCGACCGGCGGCTTTGTCGCCGCCTCGACGATCGGGCCGGCCATGAGCGGTGCGTTGGGTTGGTACAGCGCTTTTTCACCGAAGTCCTGAACCTGGTGAGACTGGGTCACAATCACCCGACGGCAGACGCGCCCTGCGATTTTTTCCAGACTCGTCAGGATCCGGGCCACGGACTCGCGAGACCATGCCGGTAACTGCCTGCGCATCAGCGTGCGCTGCGAAAAATCCTCCTGGGTTTCGTAGTACACGTTTCGGCCGGACATCGCGAGGAGCATTGCCAGAATCGTGGTATCAGGATTACTCAGCACGAACAGGTCACCTTTCAGGCCGCGAGCTTGAAAGAAGAGCGGCAAAACGTTGAGCGCAGGCCTCAGCAGGCCGCGAGACGGCGCCCGGGCCTTGATAACCTGCATACCGAGGTATTCCGATCTATCGGTGTGGCCAACAACCAGGACGACCCTATAACCCGCCTGTGAGAGAATGTAAGCCTGTTTGTGAACGCACCGAACGTGGTCGTATCTGAAATTCGGCAGGACGAAGACTATCCGTCGCGCTGCTCTCAGCGCTCTGATATCGGACCCGGTATTTATCCCGCCCGGGCCCGTTGATGACTCTCTTGGGGAGCCGTATTGCATAGACGACCTGCCACACCATGAATTGGCTTCGAGAAATCGGTCTCTGACTGACCGTTCAAATCTTGGAAACGGCCGTAGCGCGTGATCCTGACGTGAGAAACCTGGACGTCCGTGATTTCCTGCGGCGTCGGCGAAATCGAGTGCCGGGCATCCGGACTGCCCTCGATATTGATTTCCATGTACCGGAGCGACAGATTCCACGTATGCCCCGCTGATTCCACCCAGGTCGAGCCGAGCGAGTAGGAACGCCCGTCTCCATCGATCGAATGACCCATGACACGTTTGTTGTAGCGGTAACCTGTCGGATAAAGCGGATGGTTGTATGCACAGTTCGGCTTCTTGTCACTGGACCCGAATCCGCCCTCCCGGCAGGTTGTCTCTGCGACTTCGACGTGTGTCCTGTGCGTGACACCGCCTAAGGTACCCCAATGTTCGGCGCCGACCAGCCGGAGGAAATTACCGAGCGGGACGCCCTGTCCTCTGCCGTCTTCGGCCGTCCATTGCATGTACAAAGCCACCGGTATCTTCTTCGGCAACGACCAGCGAATGTCGTATCCCGCGAGCTGGTTGCCCGGTTCATCCTCCGGCGTCGTGTTCTGTCCCTTGTTGTCGTTACCCTTCAGCACGTCCACAAATGCACTGAAATCGCAGGGCCTGCCCTCGCCGCACCACATGGCCGTGCGTGTCACGTTGATTTCGAGACCCGAAAGCGGTCGGAACCCGAAGCGAAAGCCCCACAGTAATGGATCCTTCGTTGCTCGCTCGTCGTCGAGATATTCCATGAACGTCGTCAACGCCCACGGTCCCATCCAGCTCAGCCACCTGGTCTCGAACGGCGTGCTCAGGTTTCTCTGCAATGTGACGCCCGGTCTCGGGCGCGCGTTGCTCGACAGGATGGAGCTCGCGTCGTTGCCAGGCCCCCACCAGCGTTGCTGCCAGCCTGCTGTCACCATCCAGTTACCCAGCGCCATGCCTGCATAGGTGTCGTCAGGGCGAAACTCCTCGCCATCCGCCGGGTTATCAGCATACGCGGCCGAGAGGTTGACTGTGAACCGGTTGCCGGTCCATGAAAACGCGAGGCCAGCCTCCGCTTCGGCACGCGGCGTATCTTCGAAGGTGCGAATAATCCGCGGCTCGGCGGCCGCGCTTGCCCAGCCAGTCAGGTAAAACTCGCGGGAATCCAGTTCCCATCGGGCGCGATCCCGCAGCCGCCGAATAGCGGCCGACGCTGCCGGCGTTGCGGCCGCGCGTCCCGCATTGCCGAGCTGATCGAGAATATTTCCCCAGGGGATCGGCCACGTATTCAGCGGAATGTTGATAACGCCCACGTCCACCAGCAACCGGATGTCGTGCCGCAGCAGCATATCGCCGGGGCGTGCCAACGGGTCCGCCTGAGCCGACAGTGCAGAGAAAATCAGTGACAGGACGGCTAATTGGCGGACCGGAAAACGCATGACGATGCTCAACTAGCGTAATTTTCTGATGTACGAAAGCAGGCTCGTCGTCGAAGGATTCCTGCCTCTGTAGCCTTTGCCCTGCGCCACGGGCTCGATGAGATTAGTCGCGAGCTTCTTGCCGAGCTCCACCCCCCACTGGTCGAAGGAATCGATTCCCCACATCACGCCCTCGACGAACACCTTGTGCTCGTAGAGCGCAATCAGCTGACCTAGCGCTTCGGGGGTCAGCTCGGGGAACAGGATCGTGCTCGACGGGTTGTTGCCCTCGTGCACGCGATACGCTTCGAGGCCTTCCTCGTCGAAGCCGTCCATAAGCGCCTCGGACTGCGCGAGGCACTGCGCGAGCGCCAGGTTCTGCTGTTCCTGGCTCGCGCCCGCGGAGCGCACCGGGGCGAGAAAATCGATCGGGATCAGCCGCGTGCCCTGGTGCAGCAGCTGGTAGAACGAATGCTGCGCGTTGTTGCCTGCCTCGCCCCAGATGACCATGCCCGTGTCGCACTTGACGGGCTTGCCGTCCATGCGCACGCGCTTGCCGTTCGATTCCATCTGCAGCTGCTGCAGGTAGGCCGGAAAGCGGTCGAGGCGATTGTCGTACGGCAGTATTGCCTGGCTTTCCGCGCCGAAAAAATTGTTGTACCAGATGGCGATCAGCGCCAGCAGCACCGGCATGTTCGCGTCGAGCGGAGCATTGCGAAAGTGCAGGTCCATGACCCGCCCGCCGTTCAGCAGCCGCCGGAAAGTCTCCATGCCCACAACCAGCGCGAGCGACAGCCCTACTGCCGACCACAGCGAGTAACGGCCGCCCACCCAGTCCCAGAAGCCGAAGCGGTAATCCGGACGGATACCGAACGCGTCCATCGCCTCGTGGTTCGTGGATGCCGCGACGAAATGATCCTGTATCGCCGCATACCCGAGATGGTCCCGGACCCACTCGCGCGCAGCATTGGCATTGGTCATCGTCTCGATGGTCGTGAACGTCTTCGAGCAGACGACGAACAGCGTCGACTCGGCGCTAAGCTCCCTTGTCAGGTCCGCGAGCTGGGTGCCGTCGATGTTCGAGACACTGTGGAATCTCATCTTCTCGTGCCAGTAAGGCCGCAGCGCCCGGGCCGCCATCACCGGTCCGAGATCCGAGCCGCCGATACCGATGTTGACGATGTCGGTGAATCGCTTGCCGGTATGACCGCGGATCCTCTTCGACTGCACGCGCTCGACGAAGTCCTCGATATTGTTCAGCGTTGCCCAGACCTCCGGCACGCCGTCGACCTCGAGCGCGACCTTGTCCGACATTTTGGCGCGCAGCGCTACATGCAGGACGGACCGGCTCTCGGTGACATTGATTCTCTCGCCCGCGAACATGGCCTCGATCGCGGCCGGCACCTGCGCCTCTCTCGCCAATCTGACCAGCAGTTTTCGCGTCGTCGCGTTGACGTGGTTCTTGGAGTAGTCGAGCGTGAGGTCACCGGCGGTTAACGTGAACCGCCCCGCGCGCTCTTTGTCACGGGAAAAAAGTGCCTCCAGCGATTTCGCACGCATCGAATCGCGATAATGCGCTTTCAGCGCCTGCCAGGCACCGAGATCGGTCGGGTAACGGGCGGAAAGCTTGCGATCCGTGTACTCCACGATCATCCACTAACTTTGACGTCGTCTCTGTAAAATTCGAGATACCAGTCGACGAAATTCTTCACGCCGGTCTCGACCGGCGTCGCCGGCTGGTAACCGACGTCGGCGGCCAGGTCTTCCGTGTCCGCCCAGGTGTCGGGCACGTCGCCGTCCTGCAGGGGCAACAGGTTCTTCTCGGCCTTCTTTCCGAGGCAATCCTCGAGCACCCCGATGTAGTGCATGAGCTCTACCGGCTGCTGGTTGCCGATATTATAGATTCGGTACGGTGCACGGCTGGTGCCGGGATCGGGCCTCGCCGCATCCCAGTCCGGATTCGGCTGGGCGGTGTGGTCCATCGTACGGATCACACCCTCGACGATGTCGTCGATGTAGGTGAAATCACGGCGATGATTGCCGTAGTTGAAAACGTCGATCGGTTTGCCGGCAAGGATATTCTTCGTGAACAGGAACAGCGCCATATCCGGCCTGCCCCAGGGGCCATAGACCGTAAAGAACCGGAGTCCCGTTGTGGGCAGGCCGTACAGGTTCGAGTACGTATGTGCCATCAGCTCGTTGGCTTTCTTCGTCGCCCCGTACAGCGCCAGCGGATGATCGACATTCTGGTGGATCGAGAACGGCATCGTCGTGTTGGCGCCGTAAACGGAACTCGACGACGCATAGACGAGATGCTCCACCTCGTTATGGCGGCAGCCCTCGAGGATATGCAGCGTGCCGACGATGTTGCTGTCTATGTAGGAATGCGGATTCTCGATCGAGTAGCGTACGCCAGCCTGTGCCGCGAGATGTACGACCTTGTCGAATTTCTCACGCGCGAACAGCGCCTCCATTGCCGGTCGGTCCTGGAGACTCACCCGCTCCATGCGGAAACGCTCCTCCGGATCGAGTTGCGCCGCTCGCGCCTCTTTCAACGACACGTCGTAATAATCATTGAAATTGTCGAGGCCCACCACGGTATCGCCACGCTCGAGCAGCTGTTTCGCAGTGTGGAAGCCGATGAAACCGGCCGCCCCGGTCACCAGGACTTTCATGACGATTCTCCGAAGCCGTTACAGGCGATCGTCCGCCGCACCCTGCGGCAGCACGTACTTGATATCGTAAACGAGCGAGGACACGTTGCCAAAGCTGCGGATACCTTCCGCGCCCAACGCGCGGAACTGATGGTGGCCCACGGCGACAATCACCAGATCGTAGGCGCCCTCCTCGGGCTCGTCGACAATATCCAGCCCGTATTCCGACTTCGCCTCGACCGCACTGACCCAGGGATCGTGAACATCGACCGATACGCCGTAGTCCTCCAGTTCCGCGATGATATCCACGACCTTGGTGTTCCTGAGGTCCGGGCAGTTTTCTTTGAACGTGAGGCCGAGAATGAGCGCACGTGCCGATTTCGGACTGATATCGGCAGCGATCATATTCTTGATGACCTGCGTGACGATGTACTGCGCCATGTTGTCGTTTATACGACGGCCGGCCAGGATCATGTGCGGGTGATAACCGACCTGCTCGGCCTTGTAGGTCAGGTAGTACGGATCGATACCGATACAATGACCTCCGACGAGGCCGGGCCGAAACGGCAAGAAGTTCCACTTGGTGCCGGCCGCAATCAGTACCTCTTCCGTATCGATATCCAGCCTCTCGAATATCATGGCCAGCTCATTGACCAATGCGATATTCACGTCACGCTGTGTATTCTCAATCACCTTGGCAGCTTCGGCCACCTTGATGCTCGACGCCTTATGCGTTCCGGCCGTGATAATTGTCGCATAGAGGGCGTCAACATAATCGGCCACCTCCGGAGTCGAGCCGGCGGTCACTTTCAGAATAGTCGGCAAGCGGTGCTCTTTATCGCCGGGATTGATGCGTTCCGGACTGTAGCCGACAAAGAAATCCTCGTTGAACTCGAGCCCCGAGCCTTTTTCCAGGATGGGTACACAGAACTCTTCGGTCGCACCCGGATAGACGGTCGACTCGTAAACAACGATGTCGCCCTTCTCGAGTACCTTGCTGAGCGTCTTGCTGGCGAGGCGCAGAGGCGTCAGTAGCGGACGCTTTCCATCGCCAATCGGCGTCGGCACGGTAACAACATAGAAATTACATTCGCGCAGTTTTTCGGCGTCCGTGGTGTACGTTAACTTCCCGGCATCCGAGAGCTCTTCGGCATTAACCTCCAGTGTAGAGTCAGCACCTGCTTCCAACTCGGCAACGCGGGCCTCGGCCAACCACACCGATGCGAATGTTATTGGGATCGAATTTCATGAGGATCCGTACTCTAAAGGGCGGGCGTTCCCGCCGCCGCGAATTCAGTCACAGTAGCGGTCGTGAGGCAATACCGGAATCCCGCATTACCCCAGGTACCACAGGGCCGCGAGGCCCGTGATGCTCATCGTGATCGTATACGGCAGCGCCATGATCACCATGCGACCGTAGGACAGCCGGATGAGCGGTGCCAGCGCCGACGTCAGCAGGAACAGGAATGCCGCCTGGCCGTTCGGCGTGGCAACACTCGGGATGTTCGTGCCCGTATTGATCGCAATCGCCAGCGCATCGAACTGCTCGCGCGTGAGCTCGCCCGCATCGTAGATCTCGGCCACCTCGGTGATATAGACCGTGGCCACGAACACGTTGTCACTGATCATCGACAGCACGCCGTTGGCGATATAAAACAGCGCCGACTGGGTCCTGCCGTCGTGCTCCATGACCCAGTGGATCACCGGCGAAAACAGGCCCTGATTGTCAATGACCGCCACGATCGCGAAAAACACGACGAGCAGCGCGGTGAACGGCAGCGCCTCTTCGAAAGCGTGGCCGATGCGGTGTTCCTCGGTGATGCCGTTGAACGCGGTGGCCAGCACGATAACGAGCAGGCCGACGACGCCCGGCTCCGCGAGATGCAGACCGAGGGCGAACACCAGTACGAGCGCCACCCCGGCCTGTACGACGATCGCCATGCTCTCGGCGTGCGTGCGCTTCTCGCTCATTTCCGTATCGTAATGCTCGAGCACTTCGCGGACCTTGGGACTGAGTTCCACACCGTAGCCCAGGATCTTCGTCTTCTCGAGCATCGCGCAGGTGATCAGGCCGACCACGAGGACCGGCATCGAGATATGCGCCATCTTCAGGAAAAACTCGACGAATTCCCAGTCCATTACCTCCGCGATGAGCAGGTTCTGCGGCTCACCAACCAGCGTCGTTACGCCACCGAGCGCCGTGCCAACGGCGCCATGCATCATCAGCGAGCGCAGGAACGCGCGGAACTGCTCGAGGTCCTCGCGGTGCAGCTCGACCACCTCGGCATCGGTGGTCGGGTCATGGTCCATGTCGAGGCGTTTGCCCGAGGCGACGCGGTGATACACGCCATAGAAGCCGGCCGCGACGGTGATGATGACCGCGGTGACCGTCAGGGCGTCGAGAAACGCCGACAGGAACGCCGCCGTGAACGAGAACAACAGCGACAGCAGCATCTTGGATTTCACGCCCAGCAGGATCTTGGTGAACGTGAACAACAGGAATTCGCGCAGGAAATAGATGCCCGCCACCATGAACATGAGCAGCATGATGACCGGGAAATTGACCTCGGCCTCGTGGAACACCATCTCGGGTGTCGCGAGCCCGAGGACGATTGCCTCCACGGCGAGCAGGCCGCCAGGCTGCAGCGGATAGCACTTCAGCGCCATCGCCAGCGTGAAGATGAACTGCAGCACGAGCACCCAGCCGGCAAGGAACGGGTCGATCATCACGATGAACGGGTTCACGACCAGGAACCCGACGATCGTGAGCTTGTACCAGGTCGGCGAATTGCCGAGGAAGTTCTCGCGGAGTGCGTCCGCAAACGAGTGGGCCATGATTATTCCTGTTGTTGTGGCCGGGTGATTCTAGACGTTTCCGGCCCTACTTTGCAGCTTGACGGGCGCCGTCGAGACGGTCCCAGACGCACTGCCCGGCTTCCCTGAGTTTCTCCAGCATCGCTTCGTGTGCGGCGTTCTCGGCTCGCGAGGCCCGCACCACGACCAGATTGAGGTCCGGGCGGCTGGCGCGGATCGCGATACGCCCCTCCTTCTGCCCGCCGTCCGTCCCGGACTCCTCGAGAAACAACGCGGTCTGCCCGCCGGTCATCGCGAGGTAAACGCGCGCCAGCAGGTCCGCGTCGATCAGCGCACCGTGCAGGTCACGATTCGACGCGTCCACCTCGTAGCGCTTGCACAGCGCGTCCAGGCTATTGCGCTGCCCCGGGTGCAACTCACGCGCGAGCGACAGCGTGTCGAGCACCTGGGCATACTTCGTGATCGACGGCTGCGGATGCTTCATGAGTTCGAGTTCGTACTCGAGGAAACCCACATCGAACTCCGCGTTGTGAATCACGAGCTCGGCATCCTTGATGAACTCCAGCAGCTCGTCAGCGACTTCCTGAAACCGTGGCGCGGTCTCGAGATCGGCACGGCTGATGCCGTGCACGCGCTCGGCCCCCTCGTCGATGTCACGCTCGGGATTCAGGAAGCGGTGAAATTCACGGCCGGTCAGGCGCCGGTTGACGAGCTCGATCGCGCCGATTTCGATGATGCGATGGCCCTGCCCCGTCGAGAGGCCGGTGGTTTCTGTGTCGAGGACGATTTGTCGCATAGCTCAATTTACACCATGAATTGTTGTTCTAGCGGCTCGAGAGCCGCTCCTACCGCAATTCGTCGATACCCCGGTTCGCCAGCGCATCGGCTTCCTCGTTGCCGGGGTTGCCGTCGTGCCCCTTTACCCATTTCCACTGGATGTCGTGGCGCGCGATCGCTTCGTCGAGTGCAATCCAAAGGTCCTGGTTCTTGACCGGCTTCTTCGCCGATGTCCTCCAGCCACGTTTCTTCCAGTTCGCCATCCACTCGGTGATGCCGTGCATCACGTACTTGGAGTCCGTGTGCAACACGACCTTCCGGCTGCCATTGAGCGCATTCAGCGCCTCGATGGCGGCCATCAGTTCCATGCGGTTGTTGGTGGTCTCCGGATCGCCGCCATGCATAGTCTTGCGGTGCTTGCCCGCGATCAGCACGACGCCCCAGCCGCCCGGCCCGGGATTCCCCCTGCAAGCGCCGTCGGTGTAAATCTCAACTGTTCTAGGGCCCATCGAAGCGGATTCTAGACACCCGGGTGGACGGTTCGGCCAGCCCGGCGACGACCTTGGGCTTCGTGCGCCACAGGGGGCGCACCGGCGTCATCGTGCTGATGCGTTTCTGCGCCGAGAGCATATAGCATGCGGAAAGCTCCGGCCACCAGCGCCTGCCGCGCCGCTCCCACTGCGGGGACGCCTTGCCCTTCAGGCCCGGCAACGGCCAGCGGAAAAAATACCCGGTCATGCCGTGTATCCGCATGTCCAGCAGCTTCAGCCAGTCCCTCAGCCGCCTTTCGGACACGAGGTGCAGCTCTCCCGGCGGCAGGCCGGCGCCGGGCACGAGCCGTCTCAGGCCCCACAGACCGCCCGGGCGGAATCCCAGCACGATCAGCTGGCCGTCCGATCGCAGCACCCGGTGGACCTCGCGAAGGATCGCATGCGGCCGGTCGCTGTAGTCGAGCGTGTGCGGCAGGATCACGACGTCGATGGCGTCGTCCTGCACGGGCAGCCGGTGCAGCTCGCCGACCGCGGAGACGCCGTCGCTGCGCGGAAACCCGGTGATCAATGCGCAGCGCTGGGTCCGGGCGAGCCGCACAAAGGTCTTCGGGTCGCCCCAGTAACCGAGCTGCAGGCATTGCTCGCCGAAAATGCCGTCGAAGGCCTCCTCCACGACGCGCGACTCCTGCTGCAGCAGCGACGCGCCCAGTGGCGTGCCGAGCCATGCCTGCAGTGTCTCGAAGTCCTGCTGCTCCTTGTTCACGGAATTGCCCATCCTGTTCTCTTGAAACCCCCGGTTTGTGACTCCTGCACCTTGCAGATCCGGCTTCCGTCAGTAGGATACCCGGATGTTCAATCGACATAACGCCGGTTACCGGCAATTATTGCAAAGAATCAAGGGGATTGGCGCCGTCGGCGTCACTCTTTTGCCGTATCTTGCCGGGACTGCCAGTGCCGAGCCGTTCCTCCGCGAAGGGTTGCTGCCCGGCGTTGCGCCGGACGAGCCGTCGCTGACGCTGATATCACCTCTCGAGGGTCTGACGCTCGAAAGCTACGGCCCCGCCGAACCCTACGACCTGCTGACGCGCCTGCGCTTCGGTTTTACGCTCGACTACGCGGACAACAAGCGCATCGCGGCCGAGCGCAACTGGTTCGTGCGCCACCCGGACTACCTGGAGCGTGTCTTTACGCGTGCGCAGCGCTATCTCCCCTACATCCTGGGCGAGATCGAACGCCGCGGCCTGCCGTTCGAGCTGGCGCTGCTGCCCATCGTCGAAAGCGCCTATGACCCGTTCGCCTACTCGCACGGCCGCGCAGCCGGCCTGTGGCAGATGATCCCGGGCACGGCACGGCGGTTCGGTATCAAGCAGAACTGGTGGTACGACGGCCGCCGTGATGTCGTCGATTCGACGCGCGCCGCGCTCGACTACCTCGAGTACCTCTACGAACTCAACGAAGGCGACTGGCTCAACGCGATAGCGTCTTACAACTCCGGCGAAGGCAACGTGCTCCGCTCGGTCAGGCGCAACCGCAAAGCCGGCAAGCCGGACGACTTCTGGAACCTCAGGCTGCCGCGCGAGACCAGCATGTACGTGCCCAAATTACTGGCGCTGGTCGACATCGTGGAGAACCCGGACGCCTACAGCCTGGAGCTTCCGGCGGTTGTCGACGAACCGCAGTTCGTGGTCGCCGACATCGGTTCGCAGCTCGATCTCGCACTCGCTGCCGAACTGGCGGGCGTCGACGTCGACACCGTGTACGCCTACAACCCCGGCTACAATCGCTGGTCCACAGATCCGGCCGGGCCGCACCGGCTGGTGCTGCCCGTCGAGGCCGCGGATACGTTTACGACCGCGCTCACCGGGGTCCCCGTGGACGATCGCGTGCGCTGGAAGCGCCACAAGGTGAAAAGCGGGGAAGCCATTTCGCAGATCGCGCTGAAGTACAACACGACCGTCATGCAGATCCGCGAGGCCAACAACCTGCGCGGCAACACCATCCGGGCCGGGCACTACCTGCTGATCCCCGTGGCAACGAAGCCGCTGTCCGCCTACAGCCAGAGCGCCGATGCCAGGCTCGCAAAAACGCAGAACCGCAAGCGCAGAGGCAGCAAGGTCGAGCATATCGTGCGCAAGGGCGAGAGCTTCTGGACGATCAGCCGCCGCTACAAAGTCACCCATCGCCAGCTCGCCGCATGGAACGGCATGGCGCCGGGCGACCCGCTGCCCGTCGGCCGCAAGCTGGTGGTCTGGACGGACGCGGCGAATGCGTCGCCACAGATATCGCCAGCCACGACGCTCGGCAATACGACCCGCAAACTGCGCTACACCGTGCGCAATGGCGACTCGCTGTACCTGATCGCAAATCGCTTCCGCGTGTCGATCAACGACATCGCACGCTGGAACAACATCGATAAAAACAAGATACTTCGACCCGGGCAGAAGCTGACGATGTACGTTGACGTCACGCGGCAGTCCAGCTAATCCTCAATTAGGGGACAGTGACCCTAATTTGACGGGGCCAGACACATACCATCAACAACAACGCCGAATTAGGGTCACTGTCCCTTAATTCGCGAGCAGGGGAATCAACATGGGATTCATGGCCGGCAAGCGGGCACTCATCGTCGGTGTCGCGAGCGATCGTTCCATTGCAACCGGAATCGCCGAAGCCTTCGCGCGCGAGGGCGCCGAACTTGCATTCACCTACCAGAACGACAAGCTCAAGGGCCGTGTCGAGAAACTCGCCGCGCGGCTCGGCCAGGACACCAGCCTGCTGTTCCCGTGCGACGTGTCCTCGGACGAGGAGATCGACGCGGTTTTCGACAGCCTTGGCAAGTCCTGGGACGGGCTCGACGTCCTGGTGCACTCGGTGGGCTTCGCGCCGCGCGAGCAGCTCGAGGGCGGCTTCACCGAATCGATCACGCGCGAGGGCTTTGCAATCTCTCACGACATCTCGGCTTATAGCCTTGCCGCGCTCGCGAAATCCGCGCTGCCCATGATGGAGGGACGCAGCGGTGCCATCCTGACGCTCACGTATAACGCCGCGACACAGGTCGTGCCGAACTACAACGTCATGGGCCTTGCCAAGGCGAGCCTGGAGTCCTGCATGCGTTTCCTGGCATCTGACCTGGGACCGAAGGGCATCCGCGTCAACGCCATATCAGCGGGTGCCGTGAAGACGCTCGCCGCCGCGGGCATCGGCGGCTTCCGCAAGATGCTCGGTTACGCCGAGAAAGCCTCGCCGCTCAGGCGCACGGTGACGATCGAGGAGATCGGCAACACGGCCGCCTTCCTTTGCTCGGATCTCGCGAGCGGTATCACCGGCGAGACGACCTTCGTCGACGCCGGCGCCAACATCATGGGGATGGTGTTCGACGAGGACGACTGAATGGCCCAACAGTCCGGATAAGTCGCAAAACACGCGATACAGTATCGTCAATCGATAACTGCAAGCTCATCGGGATCCTCCTATGCCCAATTCGAATGTTCTTTATAGCGCATTGGGGGCGCTCGCCTGCTTTGTTGGTTCTGATCCGCTGGTGGCAGATGCATTCGATTTAGCACAGGACACCTATACGAGAGCAGACAATCCGTCGCGCAACTTCGGGACCAGCAACACAATGTGGGTGTCACACCGGAGTGCCCGCCAGGCATACTTAAATTTTGCACCGTCCACTCTACCCGGCGGGTCAGCCGAATCAGCCGAACTAGGTATTACGCTCGCTGCGTTGCCCAACGACGGCGAGGTTGGCTTGCACATTGTGCAGAGCGAATGGAGCGAGTCGGCCATAACTGCCAACATGCTGCCCGCGATCGATCCCGCGCCTCTCGCGACTGCTTCCGTTACCCAGGCTGACGCCGGCTCACCGTTGCGCTCCGATGTCATGTCTGCAGTGAGTGCTTGGCAGGCAGATCCCAGCGGAAATGCAGCTCCTGTCGCTGAGAACGATAATTACACAGTCGATCAATCTACGGCAGGAATTGTCCTCGATGTGCTGTCAAACGACTCGGACGCCGATTTGCCAGTCGATACACTGCAAATTGTCAGCGTCGGCTCTACGAGTGATGGCGGTTTGGTCGTAAACAACGCTAGCAGCGTGAGTTACACGCCAAGGGCAGGTTTTGCCGGCACCGAGAGCTTCGACTACACGATCGCCGATTCGGTCAATGTCGAGTCTACCGCTACGGTGTATGTCGTAGTCACCGCTTATGAAGATGACAGAACCTGGCGAATCATGCCTATCGGCGACTCAATTACCGAGGCCTCCGGCTCACGTAATAGCTATCGCAGACCACTCTGGCACCTGTTATATGATATGGGCGTCAACATTGACTTCGTCGGCAGTCGCAGAGGCAATCGAGACGGTCAAGCCCCCAAACCTGACTTCGACACCGACCACGAGGGACATTGGGGATGGAAAGCAGACCGATTCCTGAACGACGACAACATCGCCAAATGGTCGAGCATGTATCGACCGGATATCATATTGATTCATCTGGGCACCAATGACATTTTCGGAGGCCAGAGTGTGTCGAGCACAATCGACGAAATCGGCCGCATCGTCGAAATAGTTCGCGATGCAAATCCTCGGGTCATCGCCTTGATCGCAACGATCATTCCAACATCTGACCCCTCCAGACCCAGTCTATTGCCGTTCAACCAGGCGATACCCGAACTGGTTGCACTGAAAAACCAGCCGAACTCACCGGTCCTGCTTGTCGATCAGTTTTCCGGGTTTGATGCCTCGGTCGATACGTATGACGGCGTGCACCCGGACCTTAGCGGCGAGAGGAAGATGGCGCAGAAATGGTTTGGAGCTTTACGCACACTGATCTCTCCAGACTGAGACGGTCATTGTCCACCTCGGCGTGCCCTGCCCCGTTTAAAGGAGAAAAATTATTGACGAAGGCTAACTGCGTCCGTCGGGCTCGGGGTTGATCGCGACCTTTGTCTGCTCACCGGACAACCGCGCAACGATCGTTGCGCAGGAGCAGTCGCCCCAGATATTGACACTGGTGCGCGCCATGTCGAGCAGCCGGTCGAATACCATGAGGACGCCGATAGCTTCGATCGGTAAGCCGACGGCGGCAAGTATGATTGCGATTGCGACCAATGAAGCCGACGGCACGCCCGCGACGCCGACGGACGTCAGCAAGGCGATAACGACGATCGAAAACTGCACGCCGAACGTGAGTTCTAGTCCGTAGGCCTGCGCAATGAACATGGCGGCCGCGCATTCGTACAACGCCGTACCGTTCATGTTGACTGTTGCGCCAAGGGGCAATACGAAACTCGATATCTTGTTCGACACGCCGACGTTGTCTTCTACAGCATCTATCGTCACAGGCAGGGTTGCGGATGATGACGCCGTCGAAAACGCAGTCAGCATCGGCTGCGCGCAAGCCTTCAGCGTGCCGTAGGGTCTTACGCGTCCAATGAAGCGGAGCAGCAAGGGCAGCGTCACGAACGCATGCACGGCAAGCGCCAGGATCACGACAACGGCGAACGTGGCCAGCGGCCCTGCCGCCTTGTAGCCGGTTTCCGCAATAACGCCCGCGACGAGACCAAACACCCCGATAGGCGCAAACTTCATGATCCATTCGGTCATGCGCATCATGACGTGGAACACCGCATCCCAGAACCGGTACAGCGGGCTCGCGTACTGATCCTCCAGGTGGGTCATGAAATAACCGAACAGTATGGCGAAGAAGATGAGCCCGAGCATCTGCCCTTCGACTGCCGCCTTGAAAATATTCTCGGGCACCATCCGCAGAAAGACCTGCGCTACATCACTGACGCCACGGCCCTCGACTTTGGCCGCGATTTCCTCGACCGGCGTGTCCAGGGCAAGCAGATCCCTGGCTGGCTCACCGTCAACGTAACCGGGTCCGATCGCATTGATCAGCAACAGACCGACGATTATTGCGGCCAGGGTAGTCGTTGCATAAAACAGCAGCGTCTTGCCGCCCAGCGCGCCTAGATTGCCGCCCGATCCGATGCCCGCGACGCCGACGATGATCGACGAGGTGATCAGCGGCACGATGATCATCTTCAGCGCATTGAGGAAGATCGTGCCGATGTAGTCGAACATCGCGAGGTAACGAATGCCGAACAATGTCGGCTCGACACCGGTCGCTTCAAAAGTGTTGAAGACGATGCCGCCGACGATCGCAGCGAGGATGATGGCGATCAGTATCTGCCAGTGCAGTTCGAGCTTGGGCATTCGTCCCTCTGTCTGCGCCGCCCGCTGCTACTGTAACAGGTCCTGTTCTTCCAGCGCGTCCTGGTTGATGACGACCTCGGCCTCGTTGTACAGCGACTGCAGGAACGCGAGGTAGTCGCCCACGCCCGATTCCTGAGCGAGCTGAGCCTTACCTGCGTCGCGCTGCGCAAGCGGAATGGATTCCGGGCGGCCGGGGAGTACAGCCTCGAGGCTGTAAACGGTGAAGGAACCATCGAGGCCACGAACCCTGCCCGTAACCGGCGAATCGGGGCCCGGTTTCGGCGCGGCGAAAACCTCGAAGACCACGAGCTGGTCGGTCTGGGTATCCTGCCGTGTCAGCAGTTTCGGCTCACTGACGGTCGCGCCCGCAGCTTCGGCCGCCACCCCGAAATCCTCACCGCCGTCGATAGCCGCGAGAATCTGTTCCCCGCGTTGCGCCAGCAAAATTTCTGCCTGCTGCGAACGAACCATTGCCTCGATGTCACCGCGCACCTCGTCCAGCGGTTGCCGCATGGCTTCGTTGTACTGGACCACCCGGAATACGGCGGCGCTGGCGGCATCGAGCTCGATAACCTCCGAGATCTGGCCACCCCGCAGAACGGCATCGTCGAATATGGCGTCGATCGCTGCCTGGTTGGCGCCGAACGGCCCGGCGCCATCTCGCGTGAAGCCCTCGATGGTCTGCAGTTCGGCACCCACGGCCCCGGCGATGGCCTGCATGTCGGTCATGTCGAACAATGCATCCGAAAGGCGGCGTTCGAGATCCAGGTAAAGGGATTCCGCTTCGCGATCACGCAACTCCGAGAGCAGCTCGCCGCGCACCTGATCGAGCGGCAGCGGGCCACGCTCCAGTATCTCGTCGAGACGGATAATGTGGAAACCGAAATCGGACCTCACCGGGCCTTCGAGGTCGCCCTGCCCCATCGCGAAAATGGCTGCACCGAGCGCCTCCGGCAACTGCGACTCTGTCAGTACACCGAGGTTACCGCCCTGCGACGCCGTGCCACCGTCCATAGAGAACTCCGCGGCAAGCGCCTCGAACGAATCCCCGGAACGGATACGCATCAGCAGATCCTCTGCCTGGGTGCGCGCCGCATCCTCGTCTTCGCCGAACTGGATGAGAATATGCCGTGCCTGGCGCTGCTCGTCCTGCAGGTAGCGGTACTTTTCGTCCTCGTAATACTGTTCCAGCCTGTCCTCAGCTATCTCGATGGCGTCGGCAACATCTTCGCGGCTGATGCGGATGTACTGAACGTCAGCCGACTCCGGCAGCTGGAACATCGTCGGGTTACTGTCGTAGAACGCCTGGATCTGCTCGTCTGTAATCTCGATCTCATCGGCCACCACATCCTCGGCGAGCGTCGCCAGGCTGACGAGGCGCTGCTCGGCGGCGATGTTCAGGTAACGGCGGTATTCCGAAGGCGTCACTAAGGCCGATCCCATGATCGACGAGCGCAACTGGAACTCGCGCATGAACTGGCGCTGTGATTCCTCGAACTCCCGCGGCTCACGGCCGCGAACCGCCAGGTAGTCCACGTAGGTCGCACGATCGAACTCGCCGTCGACCTGGAACTCCTGCTCCTGCTGAATCAGATCCGTAAGCTGTTTGTCACCGATGCGATAGCCGTGTTCGACGAGAAAATTTCGAACCAGCTGATCGCGGATCAGGCGCTCCAGCAATGAGCGCCGCAGCTGTTGGCGCTGCGCCGAATTGAGGTCAGCGAATTCCGGCCTCTGCGCAAGCTCCGAACGATATTGCTGTTCGAAGTAGGCGGCGGATATCTCCTCGCCGTCAACCTTCGCGGCAAAATTTGAGCCGACAAAATTGTAATTGATCCCGAAGAAGACGAACGGGATCCCGATCAGGGCCAGGATCACGAGGGCAAGAGTACCGGTGAATTTTTCGCGAATTTTCTGCAGCATAGGAGAGTCTTTCTGGCTTGGGCACTCGGACCCGGGATAAGGGCCGGAATTCTATCTGAGTCGGCTAGTTAGGCCAACAGGGGCCTTATGTTGAGTGGCCAGGAGACGTAGCGGACGGGACGGATTCGCTCGCTCTGCTCGCTCACCCCTGCGGGGCGCATTCGCTGCGCTCATGCGTCCAAACGGGCCTTCGGAGGCGTTTGTCGAACCCGGTTGACCGCCTTCGGCGGCCCTTCGGGCGCTCTCGCGAAGCTCGAGCGTCCAAAACCGCTGCCGCGGTTTTGTCTCGCGTCCGGGCCGGTCGCTCGGCCAAAAAAAAAGTTCCGGCCCCCGTCGGGGCCGGAACTTCTTTATTTAATGGCGGAGTGGACGGGACTCGAACCCGCGACCCCCGGCGTGACAGGCCGGTATTCTAACCAACTGAACTACCACTCCGAACCGTGGTGGGTGCTGACGGGATCGAACCGCCGACCCTCGCCTTGTAAGGGCGATGCTCTACCAGCTGAGCTAAGCACCCCAAAACTGGTAGGAGCGCTTCTCGAAGTGCGCCTGGGACCCGCCAGAACCGCGCTTCGAGAAGCGCTCCTACGGGCCCCCGGCCCCGAAGGGCGCGCTAGTTTACAGCAGCCTTCAGGGCTTTGCCAGCCTTGAATCCGGGCACGTTGCTGGCCGGAATCTGGATAGTTTCGCCGGTCCTGGGATTGCGGCCGGCGCGTGCGGCGCGAGCCTTGACCGAGAACGTTCCAAAGCCTACGAGCGACACCGAACCACCGTTCGATAATGTCCCCGTAATGCTGTCTAGCACTGCGTCGACTGCCTTCGTTGCGTCCGCCCTGGACAATCCAGCACTACCGGCAACCGCGTCAATCAGTTCTCCCTTGTTCATAGCTTCACCCTTGCAGATTGATTGTGAAAAGATCAATCCAGCGCGCGCCCCCATAACAGTTCGCAATCCGCTGAATCGCCGCCGTTGGCTCCGTGCATCCACCGACGACTGCGATGCTTATACCAACTGGCCCCTAGGGGGTCAAATATCCTTTAACCACGCGGGTTTCAGGACATCAGTGCGGCCGGACGACGTCCTCGGACTTTTGCTCTTTGGAACCCGATTTCGGCTTCGATTTGGCACCCTCGGATTGGGTCTTCGGAACCGGCATGTGGGTCAGCGCCTGCTCCAGGACCGCGTCGATCCATTTCACTGGAACAATTGTCAGCTTGTCTTTGATGTTCTTCGGAATTTCCGCAAGGTCCTTTTCATTCTCCTGGGGTATCAACACCGTCGAAATGCCGCCTCGATGCGCCGCCAGGAGCTTCTCCTTGAGGCCACCGATTGGCAACACTTCACCGCGCAGCGTGATCTCGCCGGTCATGGCCACATCGCTCTTTACGGGGATGTCGCATAACGCCGACACCAGCGACGTGCACATGCCAACTCCCGCACTCGGACCGTCCTTCGGAGTGGCGCCCTCGGGCACGTGAATGTGCACGTCCAGCTTCTGATGGAAGTCCGGATCGATGCCCAGCACGTTCGCCCGGCTGCGTACCACCGTCATCGCGGCCTGGATCGATTCGGTCATGACTTCGCCGAGTTGGCCGGTATGCGTAAGCTTGCCCTTGCCCGGTACGACCGCACCCTCGATGGTCAGCAGTTCACCGCCCACCTCGGTCCACGCGAGTCCCGTGACCTGTCCAACCTGGTCTTTCTCCTCGGCCTTGCCGTAGCGAAAACGGCGCACGCCGAGGTACTTTTCAATGCTCTTCGGCTGAATGGTCACACGGCCCTCGCGCGGTTTCAGCAGCAGCTGCTTCACGACCTTGCGGCAGATCTTCGAGATCTCGCGTTCCAGGTTGCGGACGCCGGATTCGCGGGTGTAATGCTGGATGATGTCGCGGACCGTGCTCTCGGCGATGAGCAATTCGTCTTCCTTGAGCCCGTTCTCCTTCATCTGCTTCGGGATCAGGTAGCGCGTCGCGATATTGAGCTTCTCGTCCTCGGTGTAACCCGGAATACGGATGACCTCCATGCGATCCAGCAGCGGCGCGGGAATATTCAGGCTGTTTGCCGTGCACACGAACATGACGTCGGAGAGATCGAAGTCGACCTCCAGATAGTGGTCCTGAAACGTCGAGTTCTGTTCCGGGTCGAGCACCTCGAGCAACGCTGACGACGGATCGCCACGGAAGTCCATGGCCATCTTGTCGACTTCATCGAGCAGGAACAGCGGGTTCCTTACGCCGGTCTTGCCGAGGTTCTGGATGATCTTGCCCGGCATGGAACCGATGTAGGTGCGGCGGTGACCGCGGATCTCGGCCTCGTCACGAACTCCGCCCAGCGACATGCGCACAAACTTGCGGTTCGTGGCCCGCGCGATACTCTGGCCCAGCGAGGTCTTGCCCACACCCGGCGGGCCGACGAGACACAGAATAGGACCCTTGAGTTTTTTCACGCGCTGCTGCACGGCGAGGTACTCGAGGATGCGCTCCTTGACCCTGTCGAGGCCGTAGTGATCTGCCTCGAGCACGTCCTCAGCCCGCTTCAAATCCTTGATAACCTTGCTCTTTTTCTTCCAGGGCGCCTTCAGCAGCCAGTCGATGTAGTTGCGCACGACGGTGGCTTCGGCCGACATCGGCGACATCAGCTTGAGCTTGTTGAGCTCGGACGTTGCCTTCTCCTGGGCCTCCTCCGACATGCCGGCTTTCTCGATCTTCTTTTCGAGGTCGGCGATCTCGTTGGGCGCGTCTTCCATCTCGCCGAGTTCCTTCTGGATGGCCTTCATCTGCTCATTCAGGTAGTACTCGCGCTGGCTCTTCTCCATCTGCTGCTTGACGCGGCCACGAATGCGTTTTTCGATCTGCAGTACGTCGATTTCACCCTCGATGATGCCGAGGATCTGCTCGAGCCGCGTCTTGATGTCCTGGATTTCAAGGATACGCTGCTTCTCCGAGAGCTTGAGCGACATGTGCGCGGCGACGGTATCCGCGAGGCGCCCGGGTTCGTCGATGCCCGACAGCGACGTCAGGATCTCGGGCGGCACTTTCTTGTTGAGTTTCACGTACTGCTCGAACTGCGCAATGATCGACCGCACCAGCACGTCGATCTCACGTTCGTCGTGGCGGTCTTCCTCGCCGAGAACAGTGATGTCCGCCGCGAAATGATCGCCCACGGCGATATTGTCGATGCTGGCGCGCTCGCCGCCCTCGACGAGCACCTTGACGGTGCCGTCCGGCAGCTTGAGAAGCTGCAGTATCGTCGCCAGCGTGCCGACGTCGTAGAGATCCTCAGGCTGCGGATCGTCGAGGTCGGCCGTCTTCTGCGCGACCAGCAGGATGCGCTTGCCGGTGCTCATCGCACGGTCTAGCGCCACGATCGACCGTTCCCGACCCACGAACAACGGGATTACCATGTGCGGATAGACCACGACATCGCGGAGTGGCAGTACCGGGATTCCGCTGTCGTTCGTCTCTTGTACGTCGGTCATCAAATTTTCTTCAGACACAAGAAATACCTCTACGGGTGACTGAGTCGAGATAAGGCTGGAAGCTGGAAATAAAAGGGGTCCGGACGCAATTATCGCGCCAAAGCGGCCCGCAGCCGGGCGCAACCGGCGCACTGCAGGGCACTACCCCTCTGTTTGAACTTGCAGCTTCTTTCAATGGCCCCCCTTTCCCAAGCGACAGGGGCGTGAACAAAGCGTTATGCGCCGTCGGAACCTGTCGGTCGCGGCGATTGCTGTTCGATGTTTGCGGTCGGGCTCTCGTCCGACTCGTAAATGACGTAGGGCTTGGTCTCACCCGTGACAACGGCTTCGTCGACCACGACCTTTTTCGCGCTCGCCGCCGACGGCAGATCGTACATCGTATCGAGCAGCACGTTTTCGAGAATCGTCCTCAAGCCACGGGCGCCGGTCTTGCGCTCCATGGCCTTAATCGCGACGGCGCGCAGCGCATCGTCCCGGAACTCGAGCTCCACGCCCTCCATGTCAAACAGCTTCTTGTACTGCTTGGTCAGCGCATTCTTCGGTTCGAGGAGAATGGTGACGAGCGCATCCTCGTCGAGTTCCTCTAGCGTCGCCACGACGGGCAAACGGCCCACGAACTCGGGGATGAGGCCGTAGCGGATCAGGTCTTCGGGTTCGACGTCGGTCAGGAGCTCACCGATGCTCTGTTCGTCCTCGTCGCTCTTCACCTCAGCGACGAAGCCGATGCCGGCTTTCGAGGAGCGATTCAGGATAATCTTGTCCAGGCCCGCGAAAGCACCGCCGCAGATAAACAGGATATTTCCCGTGTCGACCTGCAGGAACTCCTGCTGCGGGTGCTTGCGACCGCCTTGCGGCGGCACCGACGCGATGGTGCCCTCGATGAGCTTCAGCAGCGCCTGCTGCACACCTTCGCCGGACACGTCGCGCGTAATCGACGGGTTGTCCGACTTGCGCGAGATCTTGTCGATTTCGTCGATATAGACGATACCCGTTTGCGCTTTGTCGACATCGTAGTCGCACTTCTGCAGCAGCTTCTGGATGATGTTCTCGACGTCCTCGCCGACGTAACCCGCCTCGGTGAGCGTCGTGGCATCGGCAATCGTGAAGGGGACGTTCAGGAGCCGGGCCAGGGTCTCGGCCAGCAGCGTCTTGCCGCAACCCGTCGGGCCGATCAGAAGGATGTTCGACTTTGCGAGTTCTATATCGTCTTTGCTGCGATCGTCGAGGCGATCGTTAAGACGCTTGTAGTGGTTGTAAACGGCGACCGACAGGACCTTCTTGGCCCGGGCCTGGCCGATGACGTACTCGTCGAGAATCGCGTTGATCTCCTGCGGTTTCGGCAGCTTGTCGCGACCGGCCTCGCCGGAGTCTTCGAGTTCTTCACGAATGATGTCGTTGCACAACTCGACACATTCGTCGCAGATGAAAACAGAGGGGCCCGCAATCAGCTTGCGTACTTCGTGCTGGCTCTTGCCGCAAAAAGAACAGTAGAGGAGTTTTCCGTCTTCGCTCTTACCGCGGGTCTCATCGCTCATGCAGGATCGGCCTCTGTGACTCGAAAATCAGTCTGTTACGACTGGGACTGTATATAACATGCGGCTTTTCGGGGTGCAAAGCGGCACGTCTCATCTGCGACGACTCGCACTATAAGTGATTGATTTTAATGTGATCAGTCCTTCTTCGCGCTCTTCATCTCGCTGCGTTGTTCAAGGACGGTGTCAATGAGCCCGTATTTGACCGCTGATACGGCGCTCATGAAGTTGTCGCGCTCCAGGTCCTTCTCGATCGTCTCGAGTGTCTGCCCGGTGTGTTTCGCCATAATCTCGTTCAGGCGGTGTTTCAGTTCCAGGACCTCGTTCGCGTGGATGCTGATGTCCGTGGCCTGCCCCTGGAAACCCGCGCTCGGCTGATGCACCATCACGCGCGAGTGTGGCAGCGCCGCCCGCTTGCCGTGCGTGCCGCCGGCCAGCAACAGGGCGCCCATGCTCGCGGCCTGGCCGATGCAGATGGTGGAGATATCGCAGTTGATGAACTGCATCGTGTCGTAGATCGACAACCCCGAGGTAACCGCGCCCCCCGGCGAGTTGATGTAGAGATGGATGTCCTTGCTCGGGTTCTCCGACTCCAGAAACAAGAGTTGCGCGACCACGAGATTCGCCATGTGGTCTTCCACGGGCCCCACGATAAAAACGACGCGCTCCTTCAGGAGCCGAGAATAGATATCGTACGCTCGCTCGCCGCGCGCCGTCTGTTCAACGACCATCGGAACGAGATTCAGTGCGGTTGCGCTCATGTGTGTGCCTGCTGCGGTTTTGAAGTGTCTATTTTCTCACGAATCCGTGCGTTCAGGTATTCCAATGTGACCGTCAGCCGTTCATGATTTCCCTGAAGCCGACTTTCCGGGCTTTCACCTTGCCGTGCTCCAGCAGCCAGTCGAACGCCATCTGTTCGAGCACGACCGGCTCGACCTGCTGGCGCACCTGTGGTGTGCTCATGTACATGTTGACCATCTCGTCGAAGTTCTCGTAGCCGGCGCACATATCCTCCACGTGAGCCCGGACGAGGTCTTCGTTGAGCGTCAGGTCCTGGTCCGTGATCAACTGCCGGATGAGCAGCCCGAGGCGCACGCGCTTTTCGGCGGATTCGGCGAAATTTTCCAGCGGCGGGGCCTGGTCGTGATCCTCGATGCCGAGGCGCTGCATCGCCTCGTGCTGCATTGATTGCATTTCCTGGTGTTTGAGTGCCTGCGGTATTTCGACCGGGTTCGCCGCCAGCAGTTCATCCATGATTTGTTCCCGTACCTGCGCCTTCACCTTCTGGTCGGCCTCGTGGCGCATATTGTCGATGACATCGGCTTTGAATTTGTCGAGACCGCCCTCCTGGACATTGAACATCTCCGCCAGCCCGTCATCGACAGGCGGCAGGGTTTCCTCCTCGACGCGATGCGTCCGGATCGTGAAATCGACTTTCTGGCCCTGCAGGTCTTCGGCGTGGTAGTCCTTCGGGAACTTGACCTTGAAGGCCTTCTCCTCGCCGGCCCTGACCCCGGTAAGCCCTTTTTCGAAATCCGCCAGCATCTGGCCCTGGCCGAGAATTACGGGCACTTCCTTGCCCTGGCCGCCCTCAATGGGCTCACCCTTGAGCGTGCCGTCGAAGTCGACGACGACCCGGTCGCCGGTCGCACTCGTGCGGTCGACCTCGGTCCAGGTCGCTTTCTGCTTCCTCAGATTCTCGATCATGTCATCGAGGTCACTGTCCCCGATCTCGACCTCGGCCTTTTCGACCTTGATCTTGTCGAGCCCCTTGAGCTCGATATCGGGCATGACTTCGAACGTCGCGACGTAGGTGAAGCCCTTGCCGTCGCCTGCCGCCTCCGTTTCGATCTGCGGTCCGCCTGCCGGGTTCAGGTTTTCCTGCTGGACCGCGTCGGAGTAGCTTTGCTGCATCAGCTCCGACAGGACTTCCTGGCGAATCTGCGCGCCGTAGCGCTGCTTCACGACCTTGGGCGGCACCTTGCCGGGACGAAAGCCCTTGATCTTGACGTTCTTGCCGACCGACTTCAGGCGGCTATCGACCTCTTTCTCAATGCGTTCGGCGGGCAGCTCGACACGCATGCGCCGCTCCAGCGTTCCCGTCGATTCGACAGTGACCTGCATGACTTCAATCCTTTCCGCCACCAGGCGCGCGTGCAGTGCGGCTGGTGAAAAACTATCTCTTAAATTCAATGGGTTAGACAGCGAGAGCTGGTGCGAAAGGAGAGACTCGAACTCTCACGGGTTGCCCCACTGGCACCTAAAGCCAGCGCGTCTACCAATTCCGCCACTTTCGCTTGACCGAGCCCGGCCTGACTCTGGAACCCGTAACTACCGTCCAGCCGAACATTATAACGGAGATTCCGCGTTTATTGGGGCTTCTCGGGACGGCACGGCATAGGGGCAATAACGACTGCCACTCGGCCCGGCAATCGTACTAGGATACCGGCTGGAACCGAATCAGGGCCCGGCTGTGGATTCCAGTAATCGCGACGATTCCTTGCCTCGTACCGCCATGGACGTGTCCGACCTGCGCCGGTCGGCGACGGGGCCGGCACTCGAGCGTGACGATCTCGACAAAGATCCGATTGTCCAGTTCGGACTCTGGTTCGGTGAGGCGTGCGATTCGGACCGGATGGACCCGAACGCGATGACGCTCTCGACGGTGGATGCCGGGAACCGGCCCGCCTCGCGCACGGTGTTGCTGAAATATTTCGATCAACGCGGTTTCGTGTTCTTTACCAATCTCGAGAGCAGTAAAGCCGGCCACATCGCCGCTAACGCACATGTCGCCCTGTTGTTCTTCTGGCGCGAACTGGGACGGCAGATCTCGATTCGCGGCCGCGCCGGGAAAATCCCGACGAGCGAGACGCTCCGGTATTTTGCAACCCGACCGCGTGGCAGCCAGATTGGTGCCTGGGTGTCGTCGCAAAGCAGCATCATCTCGACGCGCTCGCTGCTCGAGGCGAAGTTCGAGGAACTGAAACAGAAGTTCCGCGACAGGGAAGTGCCGCTGCCCTCTTTCTGGGGCGGCTACCGGGTAATCCCCGAGGAGATGGAATTCTGGCAGGGACGCACGAATCGATTGCACGATCGTTTTATTTACACGAGACAAGATGATGACCGCTGGCGAATCGACCGCCTCGCGCCCTGAGACCGGGGCAGTGCATGGCGACCTGGTGTCGCTGCGGCAGCAGCTGCAACGTATCCGGGAGCGCGCCGAGGCGCTGGAGGCGCGCTTCGAACCGGAGCTGCAGCAGGTCCACCCGAATTTCGCGGCCAGCGCGCGCAACCTGCTGCATTACATCGCACTTCGCCAGTACGACATCGGTGAGTTGCAGGAGCGGCTTACCGAGCTCGGCCTGTCCTCGCTGGGGCGTGCGGAGCACCACGTGCTGGCGAGCATTCATAGCGTTCAGCGTGCGTTGCTCAGGATCTCCGACGACGCGGCGGACAGCGACACCGGCCACCTGCCCTTCCCGCCCGGCGAAAAACGCCTGCAGCTGCATGCGCGGGCATTGCTCGGCGAGCCCCCGGCGGATCGCGCCGTACCGATCATGGTGACATTACCGGCCACGGCGGCCGAGGACTACGACTACGTGCGCGGTCTCATGTCAGCGGGCATGGACCTGGCGCGAATCAACTGCGCACATGATACGCAGGAGGCCTGGCTGGGCATGATCCGCAACGTGCGACATGCGAGCGACAAGCTCGGCAGGCCTTGCCGGATCATGATGGACCTGGGCGGACCCAAGTTCCGCACCGGGCAGCTGCAGCCTGGTCCCAGAGTATTGAGGCTGCGGCCAAGGCGCGATGCGCTGGGCCAGGTTCTCGCCCCGAGGCGGGTGCGCTGCATTCCGGACGACGAGCCATGGGCCGGCACCAAATCCGCTGTCGTTCCGGTGCCGCGCCGGGCTATCGAGTTGGCGGAGATCGGCGACCTGCTGCGTTTCAAAGACACGCGCGGCCGGCGCCGCAAACTCGAAGTCGTCGTCAAGGACAATAAGGGGCTGGTGCTGGAACTCTACAAAACGGCCTACATTGGTACCGGTCTGAGCTTCCGGGTGGTGTCGCGCACGACGGGTGAAGAACCGGAATTTCGCTTTGGCGAGCTGCCACCGGTGGAACAGCCCATCATGCTGCACGTCGGGGATCCGCTGATTCTGACGCGGGACGGAGCGCCGGGTGCACCTGCCGTGCTCGACAAGGACGACGTGGTAACGACGCCCGCTCGCGTCTCGTGCCGGCCGGTCGAAATATTCGAGCAGGTGGCGGTCAACGATCCGGTAAGCCTCGATGACGGGCGCATCGAGGGAACTGTCGAGAAGGTGTCAGGCGAAGAGATCGTGGTACGCATTACCAGCGCGAAGCCGACCGGCAGCCGGCTGCGCAGCAACAAGGGCATCAATTTTCCGGGCACGGACCTCGACCTCGAGGGCATCACCGTCAAGGATCGAGAGGACCTCGCATTCGTCGTCGAGCATGCCGACGTCGTGGCGCTCTCCTTTGTGCGCCGCCCCGAGGACGTGATCGCCCTGCAGGAAGAGTTGAGACAGTACCTGGAGCAGGACGTGCCGATCGTGGCCAAGATCGAGACCAAGCGCGCCTTCAATGCGCTGCCGCAGATACTGCTCGCGGTGATGCGGCGGTATCCGGCCGGCATGATGATCGCTCGCGGCGACCTGGCGATCGAGTGCGGCTGGGTGCGGCTTGCGGAAATCCAGGAAGAGATGCTTTGGATCTGCGAGGCTGCACACGTGCCGGTGATCTGGGCGACTCAGGTGCTCGAGGGCGCGGCCAAGAAGGGCACGCCGACGCGCGCGGAGATTACCGATGCCGCAATGTCGCAACGTGCCGACTGCGTGATGCTGAACAAAGGGCCGAACATACTCGGCGCCATTCACACGCTCGACAAGATCCTGCGAAAAATGCAGCGGCATCACGACAAGAAGACGGCCCGGCTCGTGCGTCTGTCCATCTCGGACATCTGAATCGCCTGCGCGCGGGCGCAACGCTTTATTTCCAATACGTTTTTTCTGACACGCTTCACGGCGGCCGCCGTCACGCACTGCTAATCTGGCCTCAACGTGTGGCAACAGGGGCGTGGTGCATTCGCATGAAAGGCAGAATCTTCGTAACGCTTTTCGCACTACCGTTTTTCGGCGTGGGTGTGTGGATGCTGTGGTCCATCGGCAGCACGTTTCACGACGCCTGGCGCATGCAGGACTGGGAGCCGGTGCCGGCCCGGCTCATAGCTGCCGGTTATGAGACCCATACGGGCGATGATTCCGATAGCTACGAGGCGTATGCGAAGTACACCTACCAGCATCGTGGGCAAGCCTACACCGGTGAACGGGTCGCCCTCTCGGACGGCGCCGACAATATCGGCAACTACCAGACTGACCTTGGCAACCGGCTCAGTGGACTGCGCTCACGCGGCGAGCCGGCCACCGTCTGGGTGAACCCGGCGGCTCCCCGGGAATCCGTCATCGACCGCAATATCCGCTGGGGACTCGTGGGATTCAGATCGATATTCCTGTTCGTATTTGGCGGAATCGGGCTCGGTCTGATCATCTATACGTGGATGGGCCCGCGGGAGAAAGATGCATCCCTGATGCAATATCAGGATGCGCCCTGGCTGCTGAACGATGCGTGGCAGACGCCGGAAATCCGCTCGGGCTCCAGAGCCGCGATGTGGGGCGCGTGGATATTCGCCGCACTCTGGAATGCTATCTCGGCGATGACGCCTTTCATGGCCTACAGGGAAGTCGTCGACAACCAGAATTACCTGGCACTTATCGCCCTGCTCTTTCCACTGGTCGGCATCGGGTTGCTGACCTGGGCCGTGCGTCGCACGCTGGAGTGGCGCCGTTTCGGCCCTGCCCCCGTCACGCTGGATCCTTTCCCGGGCTCGATCGGGGGCCATGTCGGCGGCACGATCGACCTGAACCTGCCGTACGACAGCACGGCGAAGTGCCAGCTGACGCTTACCAACCTTTACAGCTACGTCTCCGGCAGCGGCAAGAACCGCAGCCGCAAGGAAGAGGCTAAATGGCAGGACGAATGCGTTGCGCATGCGGAGCCGGGCGCTAAGGGAACGCGCCTCACGTTCCGCTTCGAGGTGCCCGACGGACTCGACGAATCCGATGCTACACAGGAAGGCGACAGTTATTACACGTGGCGTCTGAACCTGAGGGCCGAACTGCCCGGCACGGACGTCGACCGCGACTACGAGATACCGGTCTACGCGACCGCGCAAGAATCGCGTTATCTCTCCGATCGCGCCGTGCACAAGAGCCGCCGGGAGCAGAATGCGATTTCCGACGGCAGGGTTCGCGACATCGTCCGCATACAACAAGGCCCCATGGGCAAGTCGATGTTCTATCCTATCGGACGGTATCTCGGCCCGAACCTGGCCGGGATCCTGGTCGGCCTGGTATTCGCTGTCGCCGGCTGGTTCCTGGTGGTGCAGGAAGGTCAGACTATTTTCGGCGGTATTTTTGGCGGCGTCGGCGCGCTGGTCGCGCTCGGTGCGTTCTACATGATGACGAATTCGCTCGAGGTATCGCAGGATGGCACATCGGTCAACGTCGTGCGGCGCTGGCTCGGCGTGCCAGTGCGCCGCAAAAGCATGAGGCGATCCAGTTTCGCGCGATTCAAGAAGAAATCTTCGATGAAGGCCCAGTCGGGCGGCAGGCACGTCATCTATTACGCCATCAATATGGTCGATCAGGACGGCAACACGATGGTCGTTGGCGAGGGCTTCAAGGGCGAATCGGAAGCGCAGGCGGCGATGCGCATGATTGCGCAGGAACTGGGGCTGCGGGTCGAGCGCAACAGCGAGAGGCCGCCGAAAGGTACGCCGCTGTTCGACGAAGACGTGCTGACGGCCGATTTCTGAGCGCTCCGCACGCCATTCAGATCAGCGCGGGACCGATCACGCTCGCAAAAATCAACAGTATCGAAAGGTAGCCGACGAATCCCGGCATTGGCCTCGGCTCGGCGTTCATGGCGTCTCCTCTGCGTTCGCTGATCCTGACGCAAAGGATGCGGGCGATCGTCGGCAAGATACTGACTAACCCGTGAGGACTTCCTGACGTTTGCGTGACGAACCGTGCCGCGGCGCAAAGCCCGCCAGGCACTCGCCCGGCGATAATGCGGCGACGCAACAAAATCAGCGAATCGTGGATTTCGGGCAATAGTGGATTCCCCGTAATGGTCGGGCGTCACCTCCAATTGAGGAGCAAACGCGCTGGAAGTATGTTTTGCCTCAGAACTTCTATTAGAACTTCATAAAGTTCTAATACTCAATCTGAGGAGACTAGAAATGAGACGGGCATTAAGCACGAAATACCGCCTTGTCAGCCTTGTCATGAGCATTTTCCTCGCATTCTCCATTGCCGGTTGCGAGGGCGACGACGGCCTGGACGGATTGGATGGCGTCGCTGGCGCCCCTGGTGCCGATGGCCTCGCCTGTTGGGATCTCAATGGCAACGGGGAAGGCGATCCGGAGGAAGATCTCAACGGCGACGGTGTGGTCGACGCGCTGGACTGCAACGCGATCGCGAGCGGCGCGTACGAAGGTCAGAAGCTGCATGTCGGGTATTTCACGGAAAATGAATACACCGGCACGAACGACTGCCTGGCCTGCCACGGCCTGATCGGCGCGGACATGCTCATGCGGGCGCACTTCACCTGGGAAGGTGTATCGTCGAACATCACCGGTTTCGAGGAAGGGCCCCACGGCAAGAACGACCTGATTAACAACTTCTGCGTCGCCGTCCCGACCAACGAAGCGCGCTGCGCGCAGTGTCACGCGGGATACGGTTACGACGACAAGAACTACGACTTCAACGACATGACGAACGTCGACTGCCTGGTCTGCCACGACCAGACGGGCACCTACGCGAAAGCGCCGAAGACCGCCGGACTGCCCGCTGAAGGCGTGGATCTCGGCGCGGTCGCACGCAGCGTCGCCGACGGCGCGCCGACGATCGACAACTGCATTGACTGCCATGCCAAGGCCGGCGGCGGCGACAACGTCAAGCACGGCGATATCGCGATGTCACTGGCGAATACGACGAAGGAGTTCGACGTCCACATGGGCACGGACGGCGTCAACGTCGATTGCGTCTTCTGCCACGGCGTGAAAAAAGACGCGAGCGACAACGTCATCGATCACGGCATCGGCGGCATGCCTTACCACTCAGTGGATGAAGGCGAAATGAAGACCTGCGAAGGCTGCCACGGCGATGCCAACTCTCGCCACGCCGGCAAGCCGGTCGAAGAAATCATTACCTCGCATCCGATGCTGGCCTGCCAGGTCTGCCACATCCCGACCTTCGCGCGCAAGACACCGACGAAGACCGAGTGGTACTGGGCAGACGCGGGGGACGTGGAGCGAGGCGTTGAGTATGATCCCAGCTTTGACTATGGGGACACAGGCGTACCGGTCTACGACCCCAAGAAAGGCACCTTCGTCTGGGCAAATAACGTAAGGCCGACGCTGCGTTACTTCGACGGCATGTGGGATCGCTTTATTATCGAAGCGAACGACAAGTTTACCGGGACACCGACCACCGAGGCGCCCGTGGTCCTCGGCGAACCAAGCGCCGACTATACGACGGCAGGCGCCAAGATCTATCCGTTCAAGAAGATGATCGGCAACCAGCCGGCGGACGCCAACAACAACACGGTCCTCGTGCCGCACCTCTTCGGCACCAAGGGCGGACCGAATCCATACTGGGGCACCTGGGACTGGAATCTCGCATTACAGGACGGTGCTTTGTACACCGGCCAAACCTACTCCGGCGAGTTCCAGTTCGTACCCACGGTCATGTACCTGACCGTGAATCATGAAGTTGCACCAAAAGAGGCGGCGTACGGCTTTAGTGGCTCAAGTAGCTGCGGCGATTGTCATGGTGGCGGTCAGATCGACTGGACCGAGCTCGGCTGGACGGATGAACCGCCCCCGTTTGGGGCTGGCACGAGGCCGTAACCCCCCCGAAGACACACTCGTGCTATTGCGCCCGCGGAAAACCGCGGGCGCTTTTTTTTGCCGCAAACTGTCAGGTTGTTGGCGACGGGTTCGTCCGACCGGTATCGTATATCATGACTGGACAGTCACGCAGCGAATCTGGTCGTGGACGCAAGTAAATCCCGCATCGATTCGCGAGTCTCGTTCTTGATCGCCATCCGGTACCAGATTTCGCTGTTGGCCAGCAGCCACAGACGCGCTGCATGGTCTTCCTTTCCTGCAAGGTGTGCGTCAAGAATTTTCGAAATTCCCTCGCTCCGGAGATACCCGTCTCTGACCAGAATCGAATCTCGAAGAAGTGCCCCAAACAGAGCAGGATACTCGTCACGCAGCATGTAAGGCATTGCCGAAGCAAAGCCCTGTTTGGGTCGCTGAAGCACCTCGGGAGGCAAATACCGCTGGGCTATTCGCCGTTGCAGTATGCGTAGCGATCGCCCCTTAACCTTCAGCTCCCCCGGAAGTCGCGCACAAAATTCCGCCAACTTGTGGTCCATGAAAGGGCTGCGCGCCTCGAGGCCATGGGCCATGGTCATCCGGTCCGTGATCATCACCGGGTGGTCAGGTAATCGGCCCTCCAGGTCCGTGGCCAGCATTCGATCCAGCGGCGCTTTCGCGTCGGCCTGCTCATAGTTGTTGGTAATGAAAGACTCGGCATCAAATCCAGCAACTCCCGAAGCCATAGTCTCACCGTAGACAGTCGAACGCGCCTGCGAATCAAAATAGAAATAATTGAGAGCCGCGGCATAGCGCTCGCCACCTTGATAGCTCGCGAGGCGGTGCAGCCATTTGAGTTGATGCATGCGACTCTTGTACCAGCTCCCCCCCGACCCTGCAGAGATCAGGGGGCCCAGTATGCCGCTCCGAATGAACCGTGGGATACGGGCATATTGATCCGCAAACTGCACGCCGTAATACCTGTCATATCCTCCGAACAACTCATCACCACCATCGCCGCCGACGACGACCTTTACATGCCGGGACGCCAGCTCGGATACGAGCCACGCACATAGCGAAAGCGGATCCGACGGTTCATCAAGATGCCAGACCAGGTCAGGAAGGTACTCGACCATGGACGGCGAGACCGTTTCCGCATAGTGCTCAGTGCCGCTCCGGACAGATACCGCCTTTGCTGCGGGCGATTCGTCGAATTGCTCATGCACGAGCCCCAGCGTAAATGTCTTGATCGGCTCAGCTAGAAGGTCCTTGCTGAGCATGGCGGTTATAAGTCCAGAATCCAGCCCGCCACTCAGAAATGCACCCACCGGAACATCGCTGACCATGTGCAGCTGCAGCGCCTCCAGAAGCTGCTCTCGCGTCGCGTCAATCGCGTCATCCAGGCTGATTTCCCGCTTGGGCTCATACGCCAGCTGCCAGTACCGCGCGATGCGAAGTCCTGCGCCTGCGTCGAACGTCAGTCGATGCGCGGCGGGGAGTTTATGCACTCGCCTGAACATGCTTCGCGGCGCCCCGATAAATCGCAAAGCGAGGTACTGGTCGAGAGCCTCCATATCCGGCTCGCGTAGTTCAGGGCAGGCTGCAAGTAAGCCTTTTATCTCCGACGAAAAATAGAATTCATCTCCGATCAGCGCATAGTAGAACGGTTTCTGACCCAGGTGATCCCGGGCCGCAAACAGCCGCTGCCGGTGCCTATCCCAGATCGCAAATGCAAACATGCCTCGCAGGTGATCCACGCAGCTCTCTTCATAATCTTCATAGAGGTGCAGGATGACCTCTGCGTCGCTGCGCGTGCGGAACGAGTGGCCTCTCTGCTCGAGCGATGATCGCAAGACCTCGTGATTGTAGATCTCACCATTGCAGATAACCCAAAGTGTCCGGTCTTCATTGGCAATCGGCTGGTGTCCGCCCGTCAGGTCGATGATTGACAGGCGGACCTGACCCAGGTGTGCCGGAGAATCGTGCAACGTTCCACGATCATCGGGGCCGCGATGGCGCTGCACATCGAGCATGCGCTCGAGCTGCTCGCGACCGTGCCGCGAGCCAATGCATCCGGCGATTCCACACATAGATTGGGTTTAGACTATGGTTTGCGCAACGAGCAGGCCATTTGCAGCATACCACTGCAGGGTCAGCCGTGCGCCAGCCGCAAAATTTGTAGAGGATGCGGTACCGATCAGTGCATCGGCTTTGCTGGTATCGAACCAGAAACTCTTGCGATAGAAATCGAGCCGCCTGCGTGTAAGCGGGGGCTTGATATGCAACGGCGGCAGCGCCTTCTCGAGGATATAAGCAATGGCAGTCATCGGCGCCATCGGGATGCGGAGCTTGTGACTGCGTCGATGCAATGCCGACTCGACATTGTCGATCATCTCCACCGTTGATACCGGTGCAGGACCAGCGAGGATGACAGTTTCTCCAAAAGCCTTTTCGTTACTTGAAAGCGCAATTAATGCTTCCACCAAATCGTCAACAAAAATAGGCTGGTGCTTGTTTCCACCGGCACCAATCAATGGAAACCAGCCCTTTGAAACGTACCGGAACATCGGTAGCAGGCGCTTGTCTTCCGGGCCATATGTCTCCGATATCCGAACAATGGTAACTGAGAGTCGATCACGGAACTCCCGCACGACCTGTTCGCCTTCCAGTTTAGTGGCACCATAGATATTCTCGGGCCTCGTCGGTGACTGTTCGTCAAGGGGTCCCTTTTGAACGCTGCCATAAACACCGATCGTACTGCCGTGAATGAATCTGTCGACTCCACCGGCGACACTGGCCTCAAGCACATTTTGCGTGCCGTGCAGGTTGATGTCTCGGAAATAGTTGTCGTCGACGTCCGTTTCGTGCTGCGCAGCGGCGAGATGAAAAACGGCGTCTTTGCCGGCGCAAACCGATTGCAGCAATTTCTCATCGAGAACCGAGCCCAGAACGGCCACGATTCCTTTGGCCTGGAGTTCGCGGGCGCGACGCGCCTCCCAGTCGTTGTTCGCCTGCCCCAGAACGGCAACCCGGTGACCCAGACGTTTATACCGGTTGGCCAAGGCGCTACCGATGAAGCCCGTACCACCGGTAATCAGAATATCCATTTCACAAGACTAATCAGCAGATGCGAATGATCAGCATGAAACAGTTCAAACGCAAAGAACTGTGTGCTTCCAGCTTACTGTCTGATTTTACCAGAAGGCATGCGCGGTGCGATTCGTATCCACCCCTGTGTGTGGTAGGTAATATCCGAAGTCTGACGAACCCGGGTGTCCGGCTTGTCTTCTTACAAGCCGCAATACAAGGCGGGGAAACGGGCCCGCCGACTTTTGTAATTGGCTGGAGCAGCCGGGCTTTCCTATTCCAGGCGCTCCTGCCTGATGCAGTTTGCCTGCAGCCAATGGGGCCGTGAGGAAGTAACCGCGGGATATTGGTGGGCCCCCGGGGAATCGAACCCCGAACCTGCGGATTAAGAGTCCGTTGCTCTGCCTAATTGAGCTAGAGGCCCATCCTGTTCGAGCCAGGGCAACGCAGAATTGCCTTTGCCGGGCTGGCCGGACGCGAGATACTAGCTCAAACCGGAGAGGCTGGCAAAGACCATCGGGGGTGCGCTCATGAGGTTTTCCGTGACACTTTTAGCGTTACTGGCACTTGCCATGCCTGCCCAAGCTGAAGTCGACGACGAGGTGCGCTGCCGGGAGATCGGCTTCAGCAAGGCCGTCGAGACCCGGGATCAAGAGCTCTTCGCTTCGTTCATCGACTCGGACGCACGATTCGTAAGCGGCTCTGTCAGTCGCGGACCGCAGGCAATCACCGCGGCGTGGGCCGTGTTTTTCGATTCAGACGGCCCGTCGATCAAGTGGCGCCCGAAGTACCTGGAAGTCCTCGAAGACGGCACACTCGCGCTCTCGCGCGGCCCCTACAGGCTGGTTGCGCGTGATGAGGACGGCAACGAAACCGAGCATTGGGGTACGTTCAACTCGGTGTGGCGATTGCATGCGGACGGCCAGTGGCGCGTCGTCTTCGACGCCGGGGGCGTACTACCGCAGCCCCCGCCGGCCGAGGACCAGGCATTGCTGGATCAGCCGGATAGCTGCGATACGGGCTGAGGCCATAATTCGCCAGCCCGTCGCAACTACGCCGGGCTACGGCAGGTTCCTGACGTAACCCTTGCCGTGAAGGATTTCGATGGTCGAACCCTCGAAAGCATTATCGACCGGCTCTGACCTACCCTCGAGGCAGCTCTCGAGGAAGCCCTCCATCACCGAGTAGAATGCAAGACGGTTCTCGGGGCGACGGAATCCGTGACCTTCGTCCGGAAAGTTGACGTAGGTGACCGGCAGCTCATTCGCAGCCATTGCCTCGACCAGCTGATCCGATTCCAGTTTCGTTACCCGCGGATCGTTCTGCCCCTGGCCCACGAGCAGAGGGACCTTGATGTCGTCGACGCGACTGATCGCAGAGCGCGCCAGCATGTCTTCACGATCCTCGGGGTCCGCCGGGTCCCCGACGTAGGTGTACCAGGTGCCCTGCAGGAACGGCTTCCAGTACTCGGGGAAACTCTCGATCAGCGTGACGAGACTCGACGGCCCGACGATATCGACGCCACAGGCAAAGGTATCGGGGGTAAAGCTCACACCGATCAGCGTCGCGTAGCCGCCGTAGGAACCGCCCGCTATGGCAATCTTCTCCGGGTCGGCGATGCCCTCGTCGATTGCCCACTGCACGCCGTCGATCAGGTCGTCATGCATCTTGCCCGCGAACTCGCCGATCGCAGCGCGTGTAAACGTCTTGCCGAAACCGGTGGAACCGCGGTAGTTCACCGACAGAACGGCGTAGCCGCGGTTGGCCAGCCACTGGTGCCATGGATGATATCCATACTCGTCGCGCGCCCACGGCCCACCGTGAACGGCGAGCACCATTGGCATCGCCGCATCGGGGCGGCCATCGCCGTTGCTATCGCTGCTGACAGGCAGTGTCAGGTAGGAAGGCAGTTCGAGCCCGTCACGGGACTTGATGATCAGGGCCTGCATAGGCGCCAGCGTATAGTCTTCGAGATCTGGATACTGCTCGAGCATCTTCGTCACGGAACGATCTTCGCGATCGTAGATGAAGTAGGTACCGGACCGCTCCGGTGCGTCTTCGTGCACGATCCACTTCGACATGTCGTCGGTGGCGGCGAGTATGCTCAGCGAGCCGCCGAGTGCTGCTGTCAGACCTTCGAGATCAGCAGCGGTCGAGTCGTCGACCGGGTACCACTGCGACTTCAGATGGTTGACGTTGTAGGCAATAGGCTCGAGCGTGCGCCGGTCAACGAAAATCCCGGAAATATCAGCATCGTCGTTCTCCGCGAGCAGCTCGACTTCCCCGGATCCAAGTGCCACCTGCGTCAGCGCTGCCGTATCGCGGCCACGGCTATCCAGGATAAACACCGCGTCATTGGCGGCATTGAATCCGACGGCCGTCGTTGAAAGAAAGTCTTCCGGCGGGATTACCGCGAAAATCTCGCCTTCAAAGTCAACGATGTTGCCGCCGCCGTCCGCCGTCGGCTGGAAGCCGAACCGCGGGTCCAGGTTGTTGTCGATGAGCCAGCCGGCAAAGCCCGGGTTTTCCTTCAGCAATTCCCGTTCGCCGGTCGTCACGTCGACGAGATACAGATCGAACAACTGGGCGTTACGCTCATTGATGCCGACGACGATTTCATCAGGCCGCTGCGACGAGATGCTCTCGACCGTCGCCCGGGCACCTTCTTTGACCGGGGTCAGATCAACGACGTCACCCGTTTCGATATTCGCCGAATAAACATGAAAGTTCTCGTCACCACCCTGGTCCTGGATGTAGTAAACGAAGGCACTGTTCGGCGCCCAGAAATACTGGGAAATGCCGCGGTAGGTATCGTTCGTGATAACGCGGGCATCGGACGGGTTGTCGGACGGAGCGACCCATACATTGAGCACGCCGTCTTTTGGCGCCAGCCAGCTTACCCAGGCGCCGTCGGGGCTGATTCGCGCCAGCGTCCGGTCCGGATTGCCAAAGATGACATCCCGAGGAATGAGTGACGCGGCCTGCGGCGCCGATTCGACAGCCTCGCTCTGCGGTGCACCACCGGCCGCGTCCCGCGGTGTCTCGTCGGCCTGCCGGTCACCGCAGGCTACGAGCAGCACGGCTGACGCCGCGAGAGATATGAGATGTTTCATTGTGAACTCCTGTTTTTGTTCTTGACTGTCGGACGCCGAGGTGGGGAAGAAGCGGCGGACGACGCAAAAAAAGAGGGATCGTACCGGCGTGTTACAGAGCGTCAGTGATCACCGCGCATCCGATAACAGGCACGTCCCACGGGAAGATGGGGTGGACGATGGGACTCGAACCCCAGCCAATCGAGCAATCAATTTCGAAGCAACAAGTCCTCTTCAAGAGAAAGACCGACCGGGATCACCAATAATCGATCCCGGTCCCCAAAAAAGAACCGCAGACCGCCGGCAGGCAGAAAATTGGGGTGGACGATGGGACTCGAACCCACGACGACCGGGATCACAACCCGGGGCTCTACCAACTGAGCTACGCCCACCACGGTTTCGCGTATCTTACTAAAAGCCAGCCGATCTGGCGCGCCCGGCAGGACTCGAACCTGCAACCCTCGGCTTAGAAGGCCGATGCTCTATCCAGTTGAGCTACGGGCGCCACTCAATCGAATACTCTGCCGCGGCAGAAATACTGGTCGGGGCAGACGGATTCGAACCGCCGACCCTCTGCTCCCAAAGCAGATGCGCTACCAGACTGCGCCATGCCCCGATGCCGATCATTCTGCCACACAAAAACCCGGCCTGAGCCGGGTCCTGCGGGGGCACGATAATACGGGCGGGCCGGGGGCCCGTCAATCAAGCAGTCATGGGTTTTGTGCGCTGCTTCTGAGTCGCCGGAGCCCCAGCCACTGCAGCTCAGCGAAAGTGAACACCAACATCCCGACCACCGCCAGGATCCACAGCCCGGCTGCCGTCAACGTGCCGTGCCAGCCGACGAGCAGGCCGACCGTGCCCGCCACCCATGCCAGGTCTGCAACGATAACCGAGGTCACCCAGGCCGAACTGATCGTGGGCCGGGTCGAGAACCACACCAGGGACGCGGCAAAGCCGAGTAGCATCAGGCCCAGCGGCCACAGGTGGTGCTGCAGGTCGCTCATCACGGCCGCGATTCGCGTATCGAGAACGACGACCAATAGTCCGCAAATAGCCGAGAAAGCGGCGTTTCCAAGCAGAGCACGCCTCAGGAGCGTTGCCTCTGCCCCGTAATTCGACAGTTCCATATCGCCTCCAGTTACTTTAAAAAAATATAGTACTTTAAAAAGATATAGCTCAACTCTATACTTGTCAAGCCATGAGCAAACGCAGCTACGGACAGGATTGCGCACTCGCACTCGGCCTTGATGTCATCGGCGAGCGCTGGACCTTACTTATCATCCGTGGCCTGCTTATCGGTCCGAAGCGCTACTCGGAACTGCAGGACCAGCTCTCGGGAATCGGCACCAACCTGCTCGCAACAAGGCTGCGCGAACTTGTCGAACATGGCGTCGCACAAAAGACCGATGCGGGTTACGAACTCACCGAACGGGGCGAGGCACTCAGGCCGATCGTGCATGCCCTGATTCGCTGGGGCCACCAATTCCGCCACCTGGCCCCCGACGTTGCCTTGGGCCGCCCGGAATGGGACATGCTTGCGCTGGAGGCGGCATTCCGTCCGGAGCGCGCCGAGGGCGTCGAGACCACTATCGACCTCACGTTGTCGGGCTATCGGTTTCATGTCGTTATCTGCGACTGCACAGCACGCTGTATCCAGGGAGCATCCGAGGACGCCGACGCGACGGCAACGACAACGACGCGGACGCTCATGGCGATCGGTGACGGGCGGCAATCACTCGGCGATGCGATTAAAACCGGCGTACTCGATCTTCAGGGTTCGCGCCGCGCATTTAGGCAGCTGTTCCGGTTATTCGAACTCGGGCCGAATTAGGCAATTCCCTACTACGCGTCTCGCGGCAACAATGCTATGGTCGCGGCTTTCCGAACGCCCGAACGAGGAATTATCGGCATGAAAAAGCTCATGATCTCGCTGGCACTTATGCTGGCCGGCAGCCTCTCGCTCGCAGCGGACAAGGTTCCGGCGCATCCTCACATCCTGATCGAAACCACGATGGGCAACATTAAACTCGAGCTCGAGGGTAAGCTTGCACCGATCACGGTCGGTCACTTCCTCAAGCTGGTCGACAGCGGCTTCTACAACGGGCTCGTCTTCCACCGCGTCATCCCCGGGTTCATGGCGCAGGGCGGTGGCTATACGCCGGGCCTCGAGCTCAAGGAGGACGACGACGCCATCCCCAACGAGTCCGGCAACGGTATGAGCAACATGCGCGGCACGATCGCGATGGCCCGCACCAACGACCCGCACTCGGCCAATACGCAATTCTTCATTAACGTGGCCGATAACGTGCGGCTGGATCCCGGCAATAATCGCTGGGGCTATGCCGTCTTCGGCTACGTCATCGAAGGCATTGAGGTGGTGGACGAAATCGTCGCGGTCAGGACCGGCCCGCAGGGCAAACTACGCTCGGACGTGCCGATGGTGCCCATCGTCATCAAGAAGATGTCGCGAGTGACCTACGACTGATATGACGACGCTTTTCATCTCCGACCTGCATCTCGAAGCCGACCGCCCCGAAATCGGCGAACAGTTTCTCGATTTTCTCGACGAGGAGGCGGCCGATGCCGAAGCTTTATACATCCTCGGTGACTTTTTCGAGTACTGGGTCGGCGACGACGATCCCGACGAGTACTATGCGTCGATAAAGCGCTCATTGCGCGCCTTCACGGACAGCGGCGTACCCGTCTACTTCATGCACGGCAACCGTGACTTCATGATCGGCGAAGCATTTGCGGCGGAGACCGGCGTAGCCATCCTGCCGGACCCCTGCCCGATCGACCTCTACGGCAAGTCGGTATTGCTGAGCCACGGCGACGCCCTGTGCACCGACGACGTGGAGTACCAGCAGATGCGCGCCATGACGCGAAACCCGGAATGGCAGGCGAAGATGCTGGAGAAGCCGCTCGAAGAGCGCCTCGCGATCGCGAAACACGCTCGCGCTCAGAGCCAGGAGCGTAACAAGACGCTCAGCGAATCGATCATGGACGTCAATCCCGACGCCGTGAAGAAGACCATCTCGGAACACGGTGTCGAGATCCTGCTGCACGGCCATACCCACCGCCCCGGCATTCACGGTGTCGGGTTGGACGATCAGTTTGCCAAGCGCGTGGTGCTCGGCGACTGGTACGAGCAAGGCAGCGTCGTGCGCTGGGACGAGGACGGGCTGGAGCTTAGTCGAATCCCGAGGCAGGCGGACCCGAGTGAAAACGGAACTGCGGATCCGGCTCCGTAATCAGCCGGGCTTCGATGGCCTTCAGTTCTGCGAGCCGCTCATCGAGTTCCGACCGGGAGACGCCTGTTTCCGACTGCGCGAAGCCGAGGTAGTGCTCGAAATGGCGCGACTCCGAGGCCAGCAAGCCGCCGTAGAATTTCGCGATTTCCGCGGGTAGCCGTGGAACGAGCCTCGCGAAACGCTCGCAGGAGCGCGCCTCGATAATCGCCCCGACCAGCAGCATGTCGAGCAGCCGGTACGGCTCGTCGTCGCGCATGGCGTCGCGCAACGCGCCCGCATACCGGGACGCGGTGAGGCGCTCGAAAGGCAGCTGCATGCCGGCCATGATCGTTCGCACCTGCTCGAAATGCCGCAACTCTTCGCGCGCCAGCCGGGACATGCGCTGTGCAAGCGCCGTTCGCTCGGGATAGCGGTAAAGAAAGCCGAGCGCGGTCGACGCCGCCTTGAGTTCGCAGTTGGCATGGTCGAGCAGGAGCTCCGGAATCCGCTCGCCGGCCGCATCGAGCCACGCGCCGGGTGTCGGTGTATCGAAGAATGCCGCGATATTCCGTGGCACTGCTGCGTCTACAGCCATTCCTCGACCTCGGCCGCCGACTGCAGCCTGTCCTCCGGGTCCTTCGCCAGCATCATGTTCAGGAGCGCCTGGTACTCTGCGAGGCGCGGCGGCAGCAGCGGTATTGGCGCGCGTGCGTGCTTGTAGATGATGCCCATCGCGGTGTCCGCGTGATAGGGCTTTTCGCCCGTCAGCATCTCGTAAAAGATTACCCCGAGGCTGTAGATGTCGCTGCGCTCGTCGACGGGATTGCCGTGGCCCTGCTCCGGGCTCATGTAATAGGGCGTGCCGAAGATCTCGCCGCTGCCCGTTATTTCCATCTGCAGGCGCAATCGCTTTGCCAGTCCGAAGTCGATCAGCGCGATCGAATTGTCCCGGCGCAGCATGATATTGCCGGGCTTGAGGTCGCGATGCAGGATGCCCACTTCGTGAATCCGCGCCAATGCACTCGCGATCTCCCGCAGGTATTTCATGGCGGCAGCCGCAATAATGCGCTCGTTTATGCGTTGCCTGAGATCGCCCGCGTCGAGATACTCCATGGCGATGTGCGCATGATCGTCGGCGACACCGAGGTCGTGGATCCTGACGATATTGGGGTGATCGATTCCCGCGATCATTTCGTATTCCTGCAGGAAACGGTCGAACGCCGCGATGCTCTCGTCGTTCACGTCCGGGATCTGCCGCAGCACCTTCAGCACCATGTTGACCCCCGTGGCCTCGCGCTCCGCAAGGTACACGCTCGAATGCGAGGAAGTGCCCAGTTTCCTGATCAGGCGGTAGCCCTTGATCAGCGGCTCGATGCCCGTGGCCTTGTCGCCCACGAACAGCGAGCCGGTCGAGGACACTCGGCGCCGCGCGACGAGGATGTCGCTCAGGCGCACGATCAGCGCATCGTGGCTGAATCCCTCCCTGAGGAAACACCCGTCTGCGCCGCGATCGAGCACCGGCCCGACTTCGTCCTTGCGGCCGAAATACACGACCGCCGGAAAATTTTGCGTCTTCTTGAAGCGCGTGACGACGTCGACGCCCCGCCGCTCGCCCAGTTCGCTGCCCAACAGGATGACGTCGTTGCCGGCACCGGAAAACTCGTCGGGCAGGTGGCCGCCGGCAATCGGATCGAATTCCGTTATGATTGCGTCGGGCCAATGCGTGGACACGTGGTGCATCAACAGGCGGCGGAAGGCGGCCTGGCCGTCGATGATCATGAATCGTGTGCTCATACGACTGCGGCGGGAGGCCCCGGCGCTACATGCCGATGGCCGGTTTGGGTCCCTTCCGTGCTGAAGTATCGCCGGGCGCAAATAGCCCTTTCTGCCGCGCTTCGCGTGCCTGCTTCGCGCTGTCATTGCGGCGTTCCTCGAGATCCTGCAGGTACTCATCTGTCACGTCACCCGTGACGTACTCGCCGGAGAAACAGGAAGCGTCAAACTCGGTGATCGACGAATTGTCGTGGCGCACCGAGCGAATGAGGCCATGCAGATCCTGATAGATCAGACAATCCGCGCCGATCAACTCTGCAATTTCGTCGACGTCGCGGCCGTTGGCAATGAGTTCCGAGGCTGCCGGCATGTCGATGCCGTAGACGTTGGGAAAGCGTACCGGCGGCGCCGCCGATGCGAAATAGACCTTTTTCGCGCCCGCATCGCGCGCGAGCCTGATGATCTGCCGGGACGTCGTGCCGCGGACGATCGAGTCGTCTACCAACAGCACGTTCTTGCCGCGGAATTCCAGGCCGATCGCGTTCAGCTTACGCCGTACCGATTGATCGCGCTCCGCCTGCCCCGGCATGATGAATGTTCTGCCGATGTAGCGGTTCTTGATGAATCCCTCGCGGTATTTCACGCCGAGGTGATAGGCGACCTGTAACGCCGACGTGCGGCTCGTGTCCGGGATCGGTATCACGACGTCGATATCGTGGTAGGGAAAGTCGCGGACGATCTTGCCGGCGAGTTCCTCGCCCATGCGCAAACGTGCTTTGTAAACGGAAATTTCGTCGAGGATCGAATCGGGCCGCGCAAAGTACACGAATTCGAAGATACAGGGCGTGTGGCGAATATCACCCTTGTGCTCCCGGCTGTGCAAGGCGCCGTTGTTCTCGATGTAGATCGTCTCGCCCGGTTTCAGATCACGCATGCGCTCATACTGCAGCACATCGAGCGCGACGCTCTCTGATGCCACCATGTAGTCATGGCCACCCTCGACCTCGCGGCGCCCGAGCACGAGCGGACGAATACCATTCGGGTCGCGAAATGCGACGATCCCGTGACCAACGATCAACGCGACGACCGCGTAACCGCCAGAACAGCGCTTGTGCAGCGCTTCGACCGCGTCGAAGACCTGATCGGCTGTCGGATGGCCGTTCACGCGAATCTGCAGTTCGTGCGCGAATACGTTGAGCAGCACTTCGGAGTCCGAGTCGGTACTCAGGTGGCGACGATCTTCGCGAGTCAGCAGATCGGCCAGCTCATCATGGTTCGTGAGGTTGCCATTGTGCGCGAGACAGATCCCGTACGGCGAATTCACGTAGAACGGTTGTGCCTCGGCGGACTTCGAGCCACCGGCTGTCGGGTAGCGCACGTGGCCGATGCCCACGTTGCCGGCCAAGCGCAACATGTGGCGGGTGCGGAATACGTCACGAACAAGTCCGTTGGTCTTGCGCTGCCTGAGGCCTTTTTCGCCCCAGGTGACGATGCCCGCTGCATCCTGGCCACGGTGCTGCATCACCGTCAGGCCGTCATAAAGGGCCTGGTTGACCGGGTTCCTGCTAACAATTCCTATAACGCCGCACATGCTTCACTCCATGAATGTCATCGATCGCCCGGGAACGTCAGCGCGTCGGGCATCCGCACCGGCAGCACCTCGGCTGGTTCGTCCGGCGTCAGTAATTCGTAGCCCTGTGGAGCCATGACATTTATCCAGCTGGCTACAACCTCGAGACGCGGAATCAATATTGAATCCTGCCACCAGTCGTCGTTGTCGAATCCCGCATATTGACCCGCGAGAATCGCCAGCCCGACCAGCAGTACAGCACGCGCGAGGCCGAACACCGAGCCCAGGAAACGATCCATCCCGGCCAACAGCGATAAGCGAACGAGCTTCGACAGGCCCCAGCTCACCAGGGCCCCCAGCGATACGATGACCGCGAACAGGAAAATCCGGCCGAACCACATCTGCATCTCTTCGGAGTCGAGCCAGCCCGCCATCGCTTTGCCCAGCGCCGGGCCGAGATAAAGTGCCGCCCAGATAGCGAACAACAGGGCCGCGATCGCGATCGCTTCTTTCACGAAGCCACGCAGCAAACCGATGACCACCGAGATGATGATCGCAATAACGATAATTATGTCGATAACCGGCATCAGCGATGTCGAGAGGTTCGGCCGCAGCTCGAAGCAGGATGGGAGGAAATTCTAACAGAACGTTAACGCGGTGCACCCTGAATCAGGGATGCGGCACCACCTGCCCGTCATGGCCGGCCTTCGTGAGCCGTTGAGCCATCGCCTCGGCGCTCTCACGGTCTTTCTGTGGCCCGATACGAACGCGATGAAGCTGGCCGGACCCGGTGGACAACTGGCTGAGGAAGGCGGCAAACCCTTGTTTTCGAAGGTCGGCCGCAAGCCGTTCGGCGTTTTCCTGATTACCAAAACTGCCAAGCTGAACAGCCCACATGCCGGTCGGCGAGTCGGCAGCCCGGGTCACCGGCTGCGTCGCCGGTTCCGTGGGTGCGGGTTCGGGCTTGGCTGCGGGTTCGGGTCCCGGCTTCGGTTCCGGCTGAACCGTGGCGCTGGCTTGCATTTGTTGTGGTCGCCGGCTTTCCGTTTCAACCGCCGCCACCGGCACCGGCTCGTCCCGGTCACGATCCAGCACGACCGTGCGCGTTTCGCCCTCTGCAGCCTGTCCCGGGAGAGGCACTCGCTCACTCACGATCTCGCCGCTTTCCGGCGGTCCATCGAGGAAGACCGGCACGACGAGCACGACGAAAACGACGAGTACGGCCGCGCCAATGATGCGTTCTTTCAAAGCTCGATCCATTGTTGGCAGGTCATTTCCCAAGCGGTGGGCAGTATATATCAGTCGCGCGTCGAGAGGCGCTCGAGAAGCGGACCGACAGTGTAGAACGATCCCGTGACGAGCGTCCGCCCACCGGTTCCGGCGATGGCGTCGGCATTTTCGATTGCCGTGTCCAGGCTTTCCGCAATCAGGCAGGCCTTGCCGGTTTCGTTCGCAACCCGCCGCGCCAGCTCGGCTGCGTCGATAGCGCGCGGGCTCGCCGCTGTCACGGCGATCCAGTTGTCGACTTCCGCGGCCAGAGGTCCGACGATGCCTTCCACGATCTTGTCGTCGAGTATGCCGACGATCGCCACCGATGCCCGGGCTCCGAGCTGCCGCAGGCTCGCGGCCAGGGCCTCGGCCGCAGCGGGGTTATGAGCGACGTCGAATAGCCACTCCTGCTCCCGCTCGATGGTCTGCATACGACCGGGAAGGCGCAAGGATGTGAGTGCACGATTGACTTTCTCGGTACCGAGTTCCTGCAACAGCCCGAGCGCTTCGGCGAGCGCGAGCGCACCTGCCGCATTTTGCAGCTGCATTGGCCCGAGCAACGACGGTACTGCAAGATCCGTAAGCTCGATGTCCCGGCCGCGCCAGGACCAGCGGTCATCCCCGGCCGGGGTCCAGGTGTAATCGCGCCCGGCGCGTATCAGCCGGGCACCCAGCTCGTCTGCGTGCGCCGCTACTGCCGCCGGCATGTCGGTGTCTGCGAACACAACGGGCTTGCCGGCGCGCATGATGCCGGCCTTCTCGTACCCGATGCTTTCGACGTCGTGTCCCAGCCAGTCACAGTGGTCGAGCGATACATTGGTGATCAGCGACGCGTCGGGCTCGACGATATTGACCGCGTCGAGCCGGCCTCCCAATCCGACCTCGAGGATTGCCGTGTCTACGTGCGCGGCTTCGAAGACGGCAAGGGCGGCGAGCGTGCCGAATTCGAAGTAGGTCAACGGCACGTTGCCGCGCGCCGCCTCGACCTGCTCGAACGCGGCGACGATGGCGTCGTCTGTCGCGGGCTCGCCGTTGACTGCAATGCGTTCGTTGTAGCGAATGACGTGCGGCGAGGTATACGTGCCGACGACATCGCTCCCGGATAGCAATGCGCGCAGCATTTCGACGCTGGAACCCTTGCCGTTGGTCCCGCCGACAAGGATTGTTCGGTCAGGCGGCTGGGGTGCAAGGCGGTCGAGCACCTCGGCCACGCGCCCGAGGCCGAGATCGATTTCCCTGGGCGACAGTGTCTCGAGACGACGCAGCCAGTCACTCAGCGGCAGTCCGGCCGGTGGCATTGCCGTCAGTCTGTCTCGAGCGGGCTCGGGCGGTGTTCGAATTTGGCCAGCAGGTCGGCAATCTGCTCGCGCATCTCGCGGCGATCCACGATCATGTCGATCGCGCCGTGTTCGAGCAGAAACTCACTACGCTGAAAGCCTTCGGGCAGAGTCTGGCGCACGGTCTGTTCGATCACGCGCGGGCCCGCGAATCCGATCAGCGCGTCCGGCTCGGCGATGTTGACGTCACCCAGCATCGCCAGGCTGGCAGAAACGCCACCGGTGGTCGGATCCGTCAATACCGAAATGTAAGGCACTCGCTTCTGCCCCAGCTGCGCGAGCGCCGCCGACGTCTTCGCCATCTGCAACAGCGAGAACAATGCCTCCTGCATGCGCGCGCCACCGCTCGCCGCAAACGAGATCAGCGGCATGCCGTTATCCGTCGCATGCCTTGCGGCCCGCGAAAACCGCTCGCCGACCACCGAGCCCATGGAACCGCCCATGAATGCGAATTCGAAGACGCAGACGACGACCGGGCGTCCGAGCAGGCTCCCGGCGGCCGCAACCAGCGCATCTTTCTCACCCGTCTTCTTCTGCGCCTGCGCGATGCGATCGCGGTAGCGCTTGCTGTCGCGGAACCTGAGCGGGTCCTCCGGTTCCAGGTTGCCGAACAGCTCCTGCGCGGAATCCGCATCGAGAAATGCCTCCAGCCGTCGCCTGGCGCCGATGCGCATGTGGAAGTTGCACTTCGGGCAGACCTGCAGATTGCGCTCCAGCTCATTGCGGTACAGCTGTGCATCGCAGCGAGCACATTTGATCCATACACCCTCCGGCACCGAGCGCGTGCGCTTTTCCGTACTGATGCGCGAGGGCATCAATTTCTCGAACCAGCTCATGCCCGCATCATATCCAAATTCCGCTATTGCCCCAATTCGAACGGCACGGGAATGCCGAAAGTATCGGGATAGAAGACCTGCACCAGCGTGAGCCCGTGAGGCGGCGCCGCCATAGCCGCACGGGTCCGGTCACGGCCGTCCAGCACCCGCTCGGCCCAGGCGACATCCTCCTCCCCGCTGCCGATGGCAACGAGCGTCCCGGCGATATTGCGCACCATGTGTTGCAGAAATGCGTTGGCCGTTACGTCGAGCACGACCCAGTCGCCATCGCGCACGACGCTGATGTCGGTGACCTCCCGCACGGCATTCGACGCCTGGCAGCCCGCTGCCCGGAATGCCGAAAAATCGTGCTCGCCCAGCAGCGCCTGCGCCGCATCGTGCATTCGCCGGTGATCGAGCGCCTGGTAAACCCACCAGGCGCGATGGCGATACAGCGCCGAGCGAACCAGGCGGTTGAGTATGCGGTAACGGTAACGTCGCGCCGTGGCCGAGAACCGGGCATGAAAATCATCGTCGACGGGTTTCACCCAGGTCACACAGATGTCCTCGGGAAGATTGGTGTTCGCACCCAGCAGCCAGCCGCGCACGCTGCGCCCGGCCGCGGTGTCGAAATGCGCCACCTGACCGGTCGCGTGTACGCCGGTATCCGTGCGCCCGGCGCAGGTCACCGCCACAGGCTCGTCTGCGACCTCTCCCAGTGCCTGTTCGAGACACTCCTGCACACCAAGGCCGGTGCGCTGGCGCTGCCAGCCGTTATACGCCGTACCGTCGTACTCGATACCGATAGCGATACGCATTCGGGGAATTGCCGCGGCGCCGCCGGCAAGCGGCGCATTTGCTCAGCCTGGCAGAGATTCGAGCAGCTGCTGCGCCTGCTGGCGCTGTGACTCGTCACCTTCGTCGAGCACTTCCTCGAGGATACTGCGAGCGCCGCCGGGATCGCCCATATCCACGTAAGCACGCGCAAGATCGAGCTTCGTTCCTACCTCGGTCATGGTGCGCGCTTCGTGAAGATCGTCGCTCATGTCGTCCGGCGTCAGCGACATCGTCGGCACTTCGGACGTGTCGTCGGACTCATCAAAGCCCGGACGGACGTGTTCCACGGTTGCGTCGTCGCGGGGCATGTCCACCGTGTCGCCCATCTCACTGACCTTGAGCGCCGCAGTCAGGTCGTCGAGATCGAGATCGACGTCCGTGCTCGCCACAGCAGGCATCTCACCAGTCTCGTCCAGGTCCATGTTTCCGGTGAAGACATCCGGCGGCAGCGCCTCGGTCTTCGCGAAATCGAAATCAGCGTCCTCGTTGAGCGTTCGAGACAGCATGGTTTCCTCGTCGTCTCCGGGCCCGTCATCGTCGTCAAGGGATGCGAGCAACGTCTCCGCCTCGTCGGGGATCACGTCCGGACTTTCCTCCACATCGGTCGTCGTCTCGACCGCAAAATCTTCGGGCAGGATCTGTGTCCGGCCCGTGGCTTCGAGCAGGCTATCGTCGAACTCGACCTCGGTGTCCTCGTCGACCTGCTGCATCAGCGGATTTTGGCCGGTCTCGTCGGCCGCAAGACGCATCTCGGAGGTCGACGACAGCATGTCATCGATATCGAGCTTTTCGTTGATACTGGTGTCCTCGGCATCGAAGCTCTCGTGCACACCGGTCGCCTCCGGGTCGATTGCGGGATTCTTGCCGGTTGCCGCACTGCTGTCTTGCAGTGCTTCGTTCAGACCCGTGTCGTCGAGTCTCTTCTGGGTCGCCGTGACATCGTCGTCGTCTTCTGCATCGCCGAACTCGTCAATGTCGTCCAGTGAAGCAACCTCGGTTTCCGCGAGCGACTCCACGTCCAGGCCAAGTTCGTCGAGATTGATTTCGGCGGTTTCCTCCGGCGACGGTGCTGGCTCAGCGAGGGGTTCCTCCACTGCATCCGGTATCGACGGCAGCTCGGACGTCGCATCGAGCCCGGAGAACTGCTCCTCGATGGTCGGCGTTTCCGTGGCCGACTCTGTACCCGGCATTTCTGCGGTACTGTCTTCCGCCGGCTCGCCGCCCGAAATGTCGAAGTCGACTTCGTCGTTTTCGGCAGCGGTCTTGACCTCGATCGGCTCTTCGTCGAACGCGAAGTCCACGCCCTCCCCGGCATCACCGCTTGTATCGCTTGCGGCTTCTTCGGCGCCGCTCAGGTCGATGACCTCCTCGGCCGTATCTTCGCTGGCCGTGAACTCGAAGATGTCCTCGCCACCACCGTCCCCACCGAGGTCGATGACATCGTCACCACCTTCGTCGCTGGCGCCGAAGTCCATGTCCAGGGCGCCGCCCTCGTCCGTGTCCGCATCGAACGTAAGGTCGACCTCTTTTGTCGCGCCGGCAACGCCGGCACCGGCGAACATTTCGTCGTCGGCGGCGATCTGCTGGCCCATGATGACGATCTTGTCCCATTCGCCACCCTCGCTGTCGCCCGCAATCTGCTTGACGCGTCGCGCCGCATCGACGAACGCGTCGCGGTTGCCCCAAACGAAGTAGATTTCGGAAAGCTTGGTCAGCAGGTCGAGCCTGTCAGCGTCGGCCTCGAGAGCGCCGTTGATCAGATCGGCCGCCTGGTCGTAGAGACCATAGGCCATATGGAAATCGGCCTCGGCAATCGGGTCGCTCTGATCGAGATTGACGGCCGTTTCGCTGCTGAACGTATCCTCCATCGAGCCAAAACCGCCGGTATCGGCGACTTGTCCGCCACCAACCTGCTCCGGCCCCGGTGCATCGAGGGTGTCCTCGTCGAGCGGCCGGATGGCCGAATCCTGCTCGACGACCACGATCGATTCGTCGTCGCGCGACGGCGCGCGGAGCGCCTCGGTGGACGACAGCGCCGTATCGTCAAGATCGGGCGCGGACATGCCCGCACTGGTCCACTCCTCATCGTCCGCATCACGGCCGCGGCGCACGAACCAGAACAGCACGAGACCGGCAAGAATGACGGCGCCCGCAATGATGAGGACCCACGTGTTAGTCGCAATACCAATGATCTTGTCGAGCAGCGACGGTTCCGGGCGTGCCGGCGCCGAGATCACGTTGCTCGGCGGCTGTATTACCGCGTCGGCCTGCTCCTCGGGCGCAGTGTCGGCGAGGTCGGCCGCTTCCGGTTCGGCGAGCAGCTCATCTTCGGCCGCAAGCTCGTCTTCGGCCACCCCGGTCTCGTAGCCTGCAGGCTCGAAGCCCTCAGGCTCGTAGAGCTCGCCGCGAATCTCGGCCAGTTGCTGGCGCAACGCGGCCAGCTCGTTGTCGCGAATCTCGATAAGCGATTGCTGCTCCGGCACCTCCGCGGCTTCGAGTTCGGCGATACGATCGACCAGCTCCTGCTCGCGCAGCGATACGTCGGGTTCCTCGGCAATCGTCTCCGCGTCTTCGGGCGCTTCGGCACCGGTACCCAGGCCAACGGGTTCTTCGTCGGGCGGCACGAGCTGCAGGCTCGGGCGCGTCTCCGCCGCTACAGGCTCTTCGGCAACAGGTGCCGGTGCAGGCGCACCGCTCCAATCCGCGTGGTGGCGCTTCGCTTCGTTCAGCGCATAGGCGCGATCGATGCGGTAAATGTCGTCGGCACTCGGCAGTCTCAACCGTGCGCCGGCCCGCAGAATATTGATATTGCCGCCGAATGCCCCGGGATTCGCTTCGTAGATCGCCAGCATGGTCTGGTTCATCGTCAGGCGGAAGTCCGGACGGAATCGCGAGGCAATGCCCCACAGGGTTTCACGCGGCTGCACGACGTAGTCTTCGCCCGACGTGGTGTCGAACGGCAGCTCCGGCTCGTCGGCCTGCGGCCTGGGTTCGGGCAGCGGTTCGGGCTCGCTGCGCGGTGCCGGTGCCGGTGCCGGTGCCGGTGCAGGTATCGGGCGCGGTCTTGCCGTCGGCTGCTCGGTGGCGGGCATGGGCCGCGGCTCGGCCTGGCGTTCGATACGGCCGCTGTCCGCCGGCGTGCTGCGCTGCGGTGCCGTGACGGCCGGGCGTGTCTCCTCGGCCGGAGGCGGCGCGAACGTCGGCGGATCCAGCAGGACCGTGTACTCGCGCAGCAGGCGGCCCCGCGACCAGACGGCCTCGACCAGGAAAGTAAGGAACGGTTCGGTTATCGGCTTGCTGGAGGTAACGCGTATGTAACTGCCCTGCGTGGACTCGGAGTTCACTACTTCGAAGCGGAGATCCTGCAGGTAGTACGGCCTGTCGAGCCCGTAGCGCTCGAACGTCTCCTGTGAAGCCAGCCCCACCTGCAGATTCTCGAGTTCCTCCGGCGTCGCCGACAGCAATTCGATCTGCGCGCGCATGGGCGCATTAAGCGCTGAGTCGAGGCGGATCTCACCGAGGCCCAGGGCCCAGGCGTTACCCGACAACAATAAAACGAGCGCAAGCGAAAAACGATTGCTTCGTCGCGGCATAATGATGGTCTCCAACTCCCCAAGTGCCTCTGCAGACGCCGCGCAGAGACGTACGCATGGCAGGCAATGCTGCCTCTCCGATTGCCTGCGAACTATAGCCTATAAATGGTTTTTCGCCAAAATTTCAGCAATTTGGACGCTATTTAGAGCCGCGCCCTTACGTATGTTATCGGCAACCACCCACATATCTATACCGCGCGGGTGGGAGATGTCTTCACGTACCCGGCCGACATAGACGGGGTCTTTCCCGGACGCCTCTGTCACCGCCGTGGGGTACGCACCGGTTTGGACGCCATCGACGAGCTGCACGCCGGGTGCGTTCCGCAATAGCTCGCAGACCGCTGCAGCGGAGATCTTGTCGCGGGTCTCTATATGCACCGCCTCGGAATGGCCATAGAACGCAGGAATTCTCACTGCCGTGGGATTCACGAGGATATTCGGGTCGCCGAATATCTTGCGCGTCTCCCAGACCATCTTCATCTCCTCCTTCGTATAGCGATTGTCCTGGAACGTGTCGATATGCGGCACGGCGTTGAAGGCGATCTGCTTTGCCGCACCCTCAATCTCCAGGGGGCGGCCGTTCAGCAGCGCGGTCGCCTGCCGAACCAGCTCCTCGATCGCGTTGCGGCCCGCGCCGGACACGGCCTGGTAGGTCGCGACATTGATTCGCTCGATGCCGACCGCGTCGTAAATAGGCTTCAGCGCAACCACCATCTGAATCGTCGAGCAATTCGGGTTAGCGATGATGCCGCGGCTCGTGTAGCTGCCGATCGCATCGGCATTCACTTCCGGCACGACGAGCGGAACATCGTCGTCGTAGCGGAAGTGGGAGGTGTTGTCGACGACCACGCAGCCCGCCTCCGCAGCGCGCGGTGCATGTTCGGCCGAGATGGATCCGCCGGCCGAGAACAGGCCTATTTGCACCTGCGAGAAATCGAACCCGGCAAGGTCCGCCACGGGCAGCTCGCGGTTGCCGAACGCCACTTTCATGCCGACCGAGCGTTCGCTCGCCAGCGCGAATATATTACCGACGGGGAACCGCCGCTCTGCAAGAATTTCGAGCATGGATTCACCGACAACACCCGTGGCGCCGACGACGGCTACATCAATTCGATCTGTCATTAGTCCTGTCTATGTGATGGCTGGAATTTCCGACTGAACGTCGGCGTTTTGTGCGCGGTTGCGCAAAAAGTGGTCCATGACGACGAGCGCGACCATTGCCTCGGCGATCGGCGTAGCGCGCAAGCCGACACAGGGATCGTGACGGCCTTTCGTTACGATCTCGGTCTCGGAGCCGCTCTTGTCGATCGTCTTGCCCGGGACCGAGATGCTCGACGTGGGCTTCAGGGCGATGCTGGCGAGCAGGTCCTGCCCGGACGATATGCCGCCGAGGGTGCCGCCGGCATCGTTCTTGCTGAAGCCTGTACCGGACATTTCGTCGCGATGCTGGCTGCCGCGCTGCGCGACGGCCGCGAAACCGGCACCGATCTCCACCCCCTTGACCGCATTGATGCTCATGAGACCGCGCGCGAGGTCTGCCTCGAGCTTGTCGAAAACGGGCTCGCCGAGACCTACCGGCATGTTGCTCGCCAGCACACTGATCTTCGCGCCGATAGAATCGCCTTGTCCACGCAGCTCGTCCATGAAGGTTTCGAGTTCCTGGATACTGGCAGGATCCGCGCAAAAGAACGGATTGTCGTCGATTGCGTCGAAATCGGTGGCGCCGAGTTCGATGGGCCCCAGCTGCGAGAGATAGCCGCGTACCTCGACGCCAAGCCGTTCCCTGAGATACTTGCGCGCGATGGCGCCTGCTGCGACCCGCATGGTTGTCTCGCGCGCTGACGACCGGCCGCCGCCACGGTAGTCCCGGATGCCGTACTTCTGCTGGTACGTGTAGTCGGCGTGTCCCGGCCGGAACTTGTCCTTGATGTCACCGTAATCCTTCGAGCGCTGGTCCTTGTTCTCGATGAGCAGGCCGATCGGCGTGCCGGTCGTGCGGCCCTCGAACACGCCGGAGAGAATCTGCACCTGGTCCGGCTCGTTACGCTGTGTCGTATGCCGCGAACGGCCCGGGCGACGGCGATCGAGATCCGCCTGGATATCAGCCGCAGCGAGTTCCATACCGGGCGGACAACCGTCCACAATGCAGCCCAGCGCACGGCCGTGGCTCTCACCGAACGTGGATACAACAAACAGCGTTCCGAAACTGTTACCCGACACTCTGCAGATCTCCGGCGGTCAGCAGAAATACACCCTGCCCGCCATGCTCGAACGTTAGCCAGACAAATGCAACATCCGGATACGCGGCTTCGAGCGCCTGCTGGCTGTTGCCGACCTCGCAAACGAGTATTCCGGCGTCGGACAGGAATCGCGACGCATCATGCAGGATGACTCGCACCGAATCCAGACCGTCATCGCCGGCGGCGAGACCGAGCGACGGCTCGTGCCGGAACTCATCCGGCAGCGAGTCCATGTCCTCGCGATCCACATAGGGCGGGTTGCTGACGACGAGATCGTAACGCTTGCCCTCCAGAGCCTCGAAAAAGTTCGATCTGACGAGCCGCACCCTGCCGGCAACGGCGTGCCTCCGGACGTTGATTGCCGCCACGTCGAGCGCATCCGCGGAGACGTCCACCGCGTCCACGGCGGCTTCCGGAAACGCTTTTGCCAGCGCGATAGCGATGCAGCCGCTGCCCGTGCCGAGATCGGCAATCGAGCGCACGTTGGCCGGCTCGAGCCAGGGCGTAAATCGCGCGTCGATCAGTTCCGCGATTGGCGAGCGCGGAATGAGGACCCGCTCGTCGACGTAAAAGCGCATCCCCGCAAACCAGGCCTCATTGACGAGGTAGGCGACCGGCACGTGCTCGCGAATTCGGCGCTCGACGAGCGCATCGAATCCTGCCAGTTCATCATCCCCGACTTTGCGCGAATAAGCTCCGGGCACGTCGTCGTGCGACAGGCCCAGGTGGGCGAATACCAGCCACGCGGCCTCGTCGGTCGGGTTGTCCGTGCCGTGGCCGTAACTCAGGCCTGCGTCGTCGAACCGATCGGCGGTTTGCCGGATCAGCCGCTCGACCGTCATGGCTTGTCGATCGCTCCGTGTCACTGTCGTCTTATTGCTTGCAACGCCGATTATCGGACCCACCTCATAATCTCACACGGCTGCTGTAGAATCGCGCTCCGGACCGCTCTTTCCCGTAACCCATGCAAGCTCGGAATTTCATAGTCGCTATCGTACTCGGCGCCGCGATCGCAGCGGGGCTTGCGCTCGCGCTGCGACATGCCGGCGAACCCGCTGCGCAGCTTACCGCGACCATACTCCCGGCCGGCAACGAGCTGCCCGATTTCACACTGCTCGACCAGGACGGTACGCCGGTCGACCGGACTGTATTCGCAGGTCAGTGGGACGTCGTGTTCTTCGGTTTCACCAACTGCCCGGACATCTGTCCGGCGACGATGACCGTGCTCGGACAGGCGCAACGTGAACTCGGGTACCGAGGCCAGGATCCGCTGCCGCGGGTCGTGCTCGTGAGCGTCGACCCGGAACGGGACAAGCCCGAGGCGATGGCGCGATACATCAACTATTTCGGAGAGGGTAATCTCGGGCTGACGGGTGAACTCGAGGAGATCCGCAAGCTGACCGGCGCACTGGGAATCTATTTCCAGAAAGCCGGCGCGGAGGACGGCAACTACGGCGTCGACCACTCCACGGTCGTGCTGGTCATCGACCCGCAAGGCCGCCTGAAAGCCCTGTTCAGCGCACCGCACCTCGTGGAGAATCTCGTTCACGACCTGCCCCTGATCATGGCAAGCGAATGATTCGATACCTGTTGATGATTCTCAGCCTTTTCGCCGCCGTCGCGGCATGCGACAGTGGCGGCCGGACGCCGGTCGTCGCCACAAACGTCGTGATAACGGCGCCTGCGCCCGGAATGCCCGTGGCGGCCGGGTACCTCGAGATCAGCAATCATTCCGGGACCGCCATCCGCATCACCCGCGTCTCCAGCCCCGATTACGAGTCGGTCGAGATGCACGAAACGGTCGTCGAGGAGGACGTCGCGAGAATGCGCGCGATCCCGCTGCTCGAAATCGAGGACGGCGGCACCGTGGTTTTCGAGCGCGGCGGCAAGCACCTGATGCTTATGCGGCCCATTGGCACCCCGGACACGGTCACTCTGAATTTTTATTCCGACGAGATATTGCTCCTCAGCGTCAGCGCGGAATTCACGACAGCGGTGGATTGAAGCATGCTGTCCCGACTGTTCGTAATGTTGCAGTACCTGCTGCCGAAATACCTGCTGACCGCGCTGGTGTACCGGCTTGCGCGCGTCAAAGTCCCGGCCGTCAAGAATGCCCTGATCCGTGGTTTCCTCAGGCTGTACGACGTCAACCTAGATGAGGTACGTGGCCGGGTGCCGGACGACTTCGGGACGTTCAACGACTTCTTCATTCGCGAACTCGAGGACGGCGCCCGTCCGGTTGACCCGGATCCCCGCGCGATTGTCTCACCCGCCGACGGCACGCTGAGCCAGGCGGGCACGCTGCGCGGCAATCGCATCCTGCAGGCCAAGGGCATCGACTACACGCTCGAAGACCTGCTCGCAGCCGATCTCGATACGGCAAGGGCGTTTGCCGGGGGCGCATTTGCGACGATCTACCTGGCGCCATATAACTATCATCGCGTGCACGCACCCATGGATGGCGAACTCGTGGCCGCACATTACGTGCCTGGCGATCTGTTCAGCGTCAACAGCAAGACGGCGACACACGTGCCCGCCCTGTTCAGCCGCAATGAGAGGCTGAACCTGCATTTCCGCACTGCTTTCGGCGCGATCGTCGTGGTGTTGGTCGGTGCCCTCAATGTCGGCAGCATCTCGACGCCCTGGAGCGGCGAAATCCGGCCACGCAAGCGCGGGGTCGTTGAAACCGTCGACCTGTCCGGCGCACCGTGTAACGTGAGCAAGGGCGACCTGCTCGGCTGGTTCAACTTGGGCTCGACGGTCATCCTGTTGTTACCGCCCGAGAGCTGCAGCTGGCACGACAACTTCGAGGCCGGTGTGATGACCGTATCGGGAAGGGCAATCGGCGAACTCGCGGCGCCCGCCGGGTGAATTGGAAGCCGTCATCGGGCGTTGCCGTGGCCCGGCAGCGTGCCGCCATGCTCGAGCAGGCAAGGTCCTTTTTCCGCTCGCGCGGCGTGCTCGAAGTCGATACGCCCGCCCTGAGCCGCTTTACGACGAGCGACCCCAATATCGACAGCCTCCGAGTTGCCGGACCTCTCGAGGCCACGCGGTATCTGCAGACGTCACCCGAGTCCTTCATGAAACGGCTGCTCGCCGACGGCTACCCCGACATTTACGCCATTTGCCGCGTCTTCCGGGACGGCGAGTCAGGAAGTCTGCACCAGCCGGAGTTCACGATGGTGGAATGGTATCGACACGGCTTTGGACTGGGCGAGATGATCGACGAGACCGTCGCTTTCATCGCCGACGTCCTGCAGCGACCGGAGCTGACAGATACCGTAAGGCTCGAGTATGTAACCGCCTTCCGGCGTTTCGCCGGTATCGACCCGTTGACGGCCTCGCTCGACGAACTCGCAATTGCCGCGGCTGCCGACGCGGGCCTGCGGGAGAGTCTCGGCGACGACCGGGATGCGTGGCTGGACCTGCTGCTGAGCACACTCGTCGCCCCGAACTTTGCCGGGCGACAACTCACTGTCCTGCGTCATTTTCCTGCGAGCCAGGCGGCGCTCGCGAGGATTTGCCCGGCCGACGGCCGGGTGGCCGACCGTTTCGAGGTATTTCACGGCGCAACGGAACTTGCCAACGGCTTCGTCGAACTGCGCGACCCGGACGAACAGCGGCGCCGCATGCAGGCGGACCTGGCGAGCCGCAGCGCAACGGCCCGGCGGCCGGTGCCGCTGGACGAACCGTTACTCGAGGCACTGGAGTCCGGCCTCCCGGATTGCGCGGGTGTCGCGGCAGGCTTCGAGCGCCTGCTGATGCTGGCGTCCGGTGCGGCGGATATCCGCGACGTTTTGACGTTCGCGATCGACGACCAAGGCGACTGACGATGACCGATTACAAACTGCTCGACTCCCAGGCGGAGGCACTCCTCCGCGATGAACCCGACGCGCTGGCAAATGCCGCCAATTTCGTGGCGCTGCTGTACAACGCGCTGGAAGATGTGAACTGGCTGGGCATCTACGTGCTGCGCGGCGATGAGCTCGTGCTCGGCCCATTCCAGGGGCAACCCGCCTGCGTGCACATCGACGTCGGCAGCGGCGTCTGCGGGACTGCAGCGGCCACGCTGGAGACTCAGCGCGTACCCGACGTCCACGAATTCCCCGGGCACATTGTCTGCGATGCCGCGTCTCGCTCCGAGATCGTGGTGCCGCTCATCGTCGACGGCTCGCTCGTCGGCGTACTCGATATCGACAGCCCCTCTCCGGATCGTTTCAGCGCAGAGGACCAGGCGGGCATCGAACGCCTGTGCGCGACCTATTGCAGCCTGCAGTCCGGCCGCACAGGGTTCCCGTAGCCCGCGGCATGTAGTCCGGGCGCACTGAGCCCTATTTCACGCGGCTGACATACTCCTTCGAGCGCGTGTCGACCTTGATGACCTCGCCCTGGTCCACGAACAACGGCACGCGCACAACGGCCCCCGTCGAGAGCTTGGCCGGCTTCACGCCGCCGCTCGCCGTGTCGCCCTTCACCCCCGGGTCGGTTTCGACGATCTCGAGCTCGACGAAGTTCGGGGGCTCCACGATCAGTGGCGAATTGTTCCACAGCGTGACCGGGCAAATATCGCCGTCGCTAAGCCAGTCCTTTGCGGCACCCACGGCGTTTGCATCGGCCGCGTACTGCTCGAAGGTGTCGGGCTTCATGAAGTGCCAGAACTCGCCGTCCGAATAGAGAAACTGCATCTCGGTGTCCATGACATCGGCCGCCTCGACGCTCTCGCCGGATTTGAAAGTCTTGTCGACGACTTTGCCGGTCTTGAGGTTCTTTATCCTGACGCGATTGAAGGCCTGGCCCTTGCCGGGCTTGACGAATTCATTCTCGACAATAATGCAGGGATCATTGTCGATCAGGATCCTGAGCCCTGAGCGAAATTCATTGGTGCTGTAGCTTGCCATTACGGTACCCGGGGTTTTCGGCGAGGCGCCATTCTACAGAAAAATACTCGGATTGAATTGGCCGGGCAGGCGACGCGGGGCGTTTGTCGACCGAAGTAAAGCGCAGCAAGCGAAGCGCAGCGAGCCATGAGGGAGACGAATGACCCGGGCGCCTCGCCGTGCTCCGGCGAGCTGACGGCGGTGGTTTGGCTCCGGGGGGGTGCCGAACCTAGAACCGGGTCACAGTATGGTAAATCGCAGGCGGCTAGTCTGGGACCATCGCTAAATCCGGCATTTTTAACAAAATATGGATATCCGGAACGAAGTCCCGAGGCACGCAAGGACCGCGCATTGAACGACCGCCACAGCATTTCCATCGCCGTGTTGTCCCAGGACCAGGACGACGTGGCGCTCATCAACGGCACGCTCCGCGATGGTGGACATGTCGCCCACTGCCACTGGATCGACCGACCGAGCAAGCTCGACGACACCCTTGCGGCCGATCAGGTCGAACTCATCATCGTCAATTGCGACCGCTATCCCGAGGGCATACGCCAGATCATCAAGCAGAAAGACCGCTTCAACCCGGAAGTCCCCGTCATCGCGTTGCGCAAGGATGCCGACGAGAACACGATCCAGGAGGCCATGCGCGACGGCGCCTGCGACCTTGTTTCCATCGGTCTCCGAAATCGACTGCAGTCCGTGGTTACGCGGGAACTGCGCGCATTGCGTGCGGAACGCGCCCTGAATTCGACGATCGCCTCCGCCAGCGAGTACAAGCGCCAGATCCGCGACTACATGCAGTCGTCCACCGCGGCCATTGCACTCGCCCACGAAGGCATCGTGATCGAAGCCAACGACGCCTGGCTCAGGCTGTTCAAATTCGCGACCGTTGACGAGGTCAAGGGCCTGCCGCTCATGGACAGTTTCGATTCCCAAAGCCACGCGGCGCTGAAGGGCGCGCTGAATGCCGCTATCAACGGCAAATGGGCAAAAGACGAGAAACTGAGCGTCAAGCCGCATCTCGATGTCGGTCCTCGCGGTGACCTGGAGCTCGAGTTCCAGCGCATGGATTTCGACAGTGTGCCATGCGTGCACGTGCGCATTGCGCCACAGGACGATTCGAACAAGGAACCGACCGCACTGGTGCACGATGCGCTCAAGCGTGATCCGACCACGCTCTTCTACCATAGGGCACAGTTTATCGAGCGCCTGGGCAAACGCCTGAAGCGCAAACCGAAGTCCGGTCTTCATGTGCTGGCCTACGTGAAGATCGACAAGTTTGCCGAGGTCCAGAAGAAGATCGGAATCCTGGAGTCCGAACAGGTGCTGGCGCAATTCGCCGAGGAGATGCGCAAACGCATGCACCCGCGCGATGTTGCAGGACGCTTCGAAGGCACGTCGTTGATGGTCCTCCTCGAGCGTGGCAATGCGCGTGACGGCCAGGTGTGGGGCAGGCAACTCGCCAAGCACATCAGCAAGACCACATTCGACGTCGGCGAGAAGTCGGCCCAGATAACCTGCACGGTCGGCGTCTGTGCCGTAACCGACGTGTTCAGCAACCTCGAAGAACTCGTGGCCGCGACGATCGATGCCTACGAACTCGGCAAGGCTGCCGGCGGCAACGCCTGTTTCCTGAACGAGTCGGCGCACGAAGACACGAGGCAGAAGGAGTTCGACGCGATCTGGGTCAAACGATTGAAGTCGGCACTGATAGACGATCGCTTCATGCTGGCGCAATTGCCGATCGCCGGATTGCGGCGCGACTCGATCGAGATGTACGACCTGCTCGTGCGTATGGTCGATGAACAAGGCAGCCCGGTGCTGCCGTCGGAATTCATTCCCGCGGCGGAACGCAACAACCTGATGAAAAATGTCGACCGCTGGATGATCAAGGCTGCGATCGATTTCTGCGAACAGAGCAGCGCCGACCGGGTATTCGTGAGACTGTCGCGGCAGTCGATCATCGACAGCAGCACCATCGGCTGGATACAGCGTGAATTCGACGAGCGCAAATTTGACTGCTCGAGGCTGGTCACGCAGCTGCCGGAACGCGATGCAGCGCGGCACATCAAGCAGACACGCAACATCGTAAACAAGCTGAAGAAACTCGGCGTCGGGTTCGCGCTCGAGCACTACGGCATCGAACAGGAACGTTTCCAGATCCTCGATATCCTGAAACCGGACTACATCAAGGTCGACGGCGAACTCATGCATACGTTGATGACCGACACGAGTATGCAGAAAGCGGTGCAACGCATCGTCGCTGCCGCTGCAAAGAGGAATATCAAATCGATTGCCGAGCGCGTCGAGAATGCCAACGCCATGGCCGTACTGTTCCAGCTCGGACTCGACTACATGCAGGGACACTATGTTCATGAGCCCGAGGTCGTGCTACAGGACAAGACCGACAGCGTCAGGAAACGGACGCTGGAAGAACTGGCTGCGGCCAACACGGGGTGAGGAATTGACGGGGAATGTGACGGCCATCACACATTCGGACTGAAACCGCCGGTTACGGTCTTTTTTTACAGAAAACGTGGAATCGGCGCGTAGACGGAACACCGGGGTGTTCGTAACCTGAACGCCGCGCAAGAGTACCGAGGTACCAGCAGTGAAGACACGAAAGAAATCGCATAAGGTGCGGGGCAAACGCCGGTCCAGGTCCGGCAAGGCAGCGCTGCCTGCGATCGTTGCAGCGGGAGGCGGTCTTGCCGTCGGCTCCGCGGCCGCGCTCGAACTCGGTGAACTGCAGGTGCAGTCGACGCTCGGCCAGCCGCTGCGCGCGAGCATCGCCTACGCGCTCGGTCCGAATGAACTCCTCGAGGATCACTGTGTAGCCATACGCGCAGGCGGCCGCGGTCTCCCTGGCCTGCACAATGCGAGTGTCCGCGTATCGAAGGGTGTCATTTCGATCACCGGCAAGTCGGCGGTGATGGAACCCATGTTGTCGGCGAATCTCGTGGTCGACTGTCCGTATTCCGCACACGTGAGTCGCAGCTACCTGTTGTTCATCAACCCGCTGGAACGACCGGTCACGGTGGCACGCCAGTCAAAACCGGTCACGCCCGCTGCTGCGGCGCCAGACCGCCGCCGAACCGCTGCGCCGCGAGCTTCGGTTCCGGCAACGCCCATCGCACAGGATTCGCGCTACCTGGTGCAGCGCGGCGACTCGCTGTCCGGGATCGCGCAGCGCCTCGAAAATCGCAGCGTCGCCATGGCGGACGCGATGGCCGCGATCCTCGGTGCAAACCCGAACGCATTCCTCAACGGTAACCCGGACAGGTTGAAAGCCGGCAGCTGGCTGGAAATCCCGTCGTTTGCCGGTGCTGCCGTTGCAGCTAGCACCGCAGCCGGTCCCGCGTCGCAGAGCGCCGCGGAGGAGCCACAGGCAGATGTTGCCGCCGTGACACAGGCATCGGCCGGTGGCGCGCTTTACCAGGGCGCCGAAGCCCTCGAACAGGACGCAAGCAAACAGATTCCCGCAACCGAGTTCCTGCCCGAGCGGCCGGCAACCCAGGTCGATGAACCGGTCGCGACGTCTGTCGACGCGAGCGAGGAAACCACGGCCGAACCTGCCGAAGAAGGCGACTACTCGGCCGCCTACGCCGACCTCGTTGCCGGCGACGTGGTTATCAACGAGCCCGTCACCGCTGACCCGGCTGCCACGCCGGCCAGGGTCGTCAAACCGAGCGCCGGTACGCGTATCATCGGGGCGCCCCAGCCCGCCGGATCGTCGTGGAACTGGCTCATCTGGGCCGCCGTCGCCGTGATCTCGGCATTCGGCGCCTACCTCGTGTTCTGGCCGAGACTCCGCGAGCAGTTTGCCTCGAAGCCGGTCGGTGCCGACGATCGCGCGCCGATGCAGTCGGAACACGGCGCCCCTCACGTGGCACCCATTGCCGTGCCCGAGTCCGAGATGACCGTGCAGGAGATCCAGCCCGACTACGACAACGTCGATTTCGACTTGTCCGACGATTCCCCGACTGAGGAAAACCTCGCGCTCGATGCAGACCTCATCGACGGAACCGGGTTCGACGAATCCGACGACGTCGACGTCAACCGGGACTTCGGATTTGCGGCGACGATGGATCTCGACATGGAGCTGCCGGAGAAGCCGACCGAGGAGAACTCGTCGCCGGAGACGGATATCATCCCGCCACCTGACAGGCCCGAGGAAGACCTCGTCGTCGACAGCGAGGTACTGCCGGAAGACGATGGCGACGAATACGACATCTCGATGATCGTCGACGCGACCAAAATGCCGGATCCGGCCGAGGTGACCGAACGCGACCTCAAGGCGGTACCGATCGAGGACACCGGCCAGACCCTGATCAATGACGACTACACGATCGTCGACGAAGTCGCCCAGGATATCCTCGAGCAGGATTACGAAGACGAACTCAGCGCGACCCAGATGCTGACTGCCGAAATCGAAAAGGCGGCATCGGAACTTGCCGAAACTATCGGCGAGGACGACCCGACCGCCGTCGCCAGCCTGGACGATGACGATGCGGTGGACGACGACGCCGGCCGGATCGTCGGATCGGAAGACGATACCTCGATCGAGATGCAGCTGACGAATCTCTCGGAACTCGACCTGACGGCGACACTCGAGGCTCAGAACGATGACGTCGGCGACGACCTCGACGTGACGACCGAAATCGACGCCGAGGACAAGACCGTCGAGATGCCTCGCGACAAGGACGGCGCCCGGGCCCGCTAGCCTCCCTGATTCATCAACGCGGGGCGCGCCGCTGCCGCGCCCCGCTCCCGATCGATCGCACCGGCGGCCAGGTCACTGGCGCCCGGGGCATCGTAGCATCGAGCCCGGTCTGCGGTGTTTGTCTCCGGGCTGCTCGCTGCGCTCGCATTAGGCCTCGTCGACAAACACCCCGAACCGGGCTCCGTTAGACCTGGCGGCGACGATCAGGCGCCCCGGGGCGTTTCTCGACCGAAGTAAAGTGCAGCCGCGCAAAGCGCGGCGAGCCATGCGGGAGAGTAATGACCCGGGACGCCTGACGAGCTTTCTCAGTGCGAGGTTCTGCGGAAGTATAAGGGCGGGGCGCCTGTTAGACGCTCATTCGGGTTTGATGCCCACGAGCCGGTCGACGGTGCGCCAGCCCCGGGGCAGCAGCGCGCCGCGCAGTGCCCGTTCCCCGTAATAGGGCTCCGAGTCGTCCCACTTGATGGTCATCATGCGCTTGCCGGAATAGACCTGCAGATCGCCGTCCTCCGGAACGACCGTCGCGGCGACCATTTTCTCCTCGCCGGCCTGGTACTTCTTGCCCGGAATATTGATCAGCTTGTTGCCCTTGCCCTTGGCGAGTTCCGGCAACTCGTCCATCTCGAACATCAGCAGCCGACCGATGGAACTGACGGCGGCAATGAGACACTCGCTGTCCCCGGGCACGGACGCCGGCACGACGGCCCTGCCACCTGCAGGCACGCGCAGTATTGCCTTGCCCGCCTTGTTTCTTGATACGAGGTCTTCGAGCCTTGCGACGAAACCGTAGCCGGCGTCGCTGGCAAGCAGGTACTTCTGCTCACTGTCGCCGATCATCGCGCCGCAGAATTCCGCGCCATCGGGGGGCTTGAACCGTGACGACAGCGGGTCGCCCTGCCCGCGCGCGGATGGCAGCGTGTGCGCCATTACCGAATAGACGCGTCCTGTGCTGTCGATGAACATCGCCAGCTGATTGCTGCGGCCCTGCGCCGATGCAAGGAAATCGTCGCCGGACTTGTAGGAGAGCGTCGTGGCATCGACATCGTGGCCTTTCGCCGCACGCGCATAGCCGCGCTGCGACAGAATCACCGTCACCGGTTCGCTCGCAACGAGCTGCGTCTCGTCCAGCGCCTGTGCGGCCTCGCGCTCGACGATCTCGGTGCGACGTTCATCACCGTACGTTTCCGCATCCTCCAGGATTTCCTTCTTGATCAGCGTCTTCAGCCTCGCCGCACTTTTCAGCGTCTTCTCCAGCACGTCGCGCTCTTCGTTGAGTTCGTCCTGCTCGCCACGGATCTTCATTTCCTCGAGCTTGGCGAGGTTACGCAGCCTCAGGTTCAGGATCGCTTCAGCCTGAAGATCAGTGAGCTTGAAGCGCTTCATCAGCACGGGCTTGGGTTCGTCTTGCGTGCGGATGATCTTGATGACCTCGTCGATGTTCAGGTAGGCGACCAGCAGTCCGTCCAATATGTGCAGCCGGTCGGTGACGATTTGCAGGCGATGCTGCAGACGTCGCTTAACGGTGTCACGCCGGAACTTGAGCCATTCCTTCAGTATTTCCAGCAGGCTGAACATCCGCGGCCGGCCATCGAGGCCGATCACGTTCATATTGACGCGCACAGTGCGCTCGAGCGAGGTCGTGGAGAACAGGTGCGACATCAGCTGCTCGACATCGACGCCCCGCTTCTTGCTGATGACGAGTCTGATCGGTTCTTCGTGGTCGGATTCATCGCGCAGGTCGTCCACCTGCGGGAGCTTCTTCGCGCGCATCTGCGTCGCGATCTGTTCGAGCACCTTGCTGCCCGATACCTGGTACGGCAGCGACGTGATGATAATGTCGCCGTTCTCGATCTTGTGGGACGCCCGCAGCCGCAGTGTGCCGCTGCCTGTCGTATAGATCTGCTTGATATCGGCGCGCGGCGACACGAGTTCGCCGCCGGTCGGAAAGTCCGGGCCTTTAATGTGCTTCATGAGCGCGGCGACGGTCGCCTTCGGCTCGTTCAGGAGATGCACGAGGGCGCTGGCGACCTCCTTCAGGTTGTGCGGCGGCACGTCGGTCGACAGGCCGACCGCGATTCCGGTGGTGCCATTCAACAGCAGGTTAGGCAGCCGCGCTGGCAACACCACGGGCTCGTTGAGCATGCCGTCGAAATTCGGAACCCAGTCGACCGTGCCCTGCCCCAGTTCCTGCAACAGGCTTTTCGCGTAGGGCGCAAGGCGCGATTCGGTGTAGCGCATGGCGGCAAAGGACTTGGGATCGTCGGTAGAGCCCCAGTTGCCCTGGCCGTCGATGATCGTATACCGGTAGGAGAAGTCCTGCGCCATGAGCACCATCGCCTCGTAACAGGCGGAATCACCATGCGGGTGGAACTTGCCGATGACGTCGCCGACGGCGCGTGCCGACTTCTTGGGTTTGGAGCTCGCCGACAGGCCGAGCTCGCTCATCGCGTAGATGATGCGCCGCTGGACGGGCTTGAGCCCGTCGCCGATCTGCGGCAGCGCACGATCGAGGATCACGTACATCGAGTAGTCGAGGTACGCCTTCTCGGTGTACTCCTTGAGCGACTGCTGCTCGACGCCTTCGAGATTCAGGCTGTTCTGCATGTCATCGATACCTCGGCCGGGCTACCCTGCATTTCGGGCCCAGCACACGTATTCACACCTCTGCCAGATTTCCCTTGCTTTCGAGCCACTCGCGACGATCTTTCGCGCGCTTCTTTGCGAGCAACATGTCCATCACCTGGTCTGTCTTGTCGCGCGGATTGACGGTGAGCTGCACGAGTCGGCGTGTGTCACGGTTCATCGTCGTCTCCCGCAGCTGCGACGGGTTCATTTCACCGAGCCCTTTGAAGCGGGTCACGCTAATCTTGCCACGCATTTTCTCCGCCTCGATTCGATCGAGTATGCCCTTGCGCTCGCTGTCATCGAGCGCATAGAAGACTTCCTTGCCGACATCGATGCGATACAGGGGCGGCATCGCCACGTAGACGTGACCTGCCAGAACCAGTTCGCGGAAGTGCCTCAGGAACAGGGCGCACAGCAGTGTGGCAATGTGCAGGCCGTCCGAATCGGCGTCGGCAAGAATGCATATCTTGTGGTAGCGCAGCCCGCCGAGGTGGTCGCTGCCGGGATCGACGCCCAGCGCGACGCTGATGTCGTGGACTTCCTGCGACGCCAGTATCTCCGCCGCATCCACCTCCCACGTATTCAGTATCTTGCCCCGCAGCGGCATGATCGCCTGCGTCGTCCGGTCGCGGGCCTGCTTGGCGGAGCCGCCGGCCGAGTCGCCCTCGACGAGGAAGATCTCGCAGAGCTCCGGCTCCTGCGACGTACAGTCGGCCAGCTTGCCGGGTAGCGCCGGTCCGGATACGATCTTCTTGCGCACGACTTTCTTTGCCGCCTTCAGGCGCTTCTGGGCCTTCACGATGGCCAACTGTGCGAGCTGGTCGCCCGTCTCGGGGTGCTGGTTCAGCCAGATCGCAAAATTGTCCTTGATGATGCCGGCGATGAATGCTGCCGACTCCCTCGAGGACAAGCGCTCCTTGGTCTGACCCGAGAACTGCGGATCCTCGAGCTTCGCACTGAGGACGAAATTCAGGCCGTCCCAAACGTCTTCGGGTGCGATCGATACGCCGCGGGGCAGCAGGTTGCGGAAGTCGCAGAACTCCCGCAGCGCATTCGTGAGTCCCGTGCGCAGGCCGTTGACATGAGTGCCACCCTGCGGCGTAGGGATCAGGTTGACGTAACTTTCCGTTACCGCCTGTCCGCCTTCAACGGCCCATGCGAGAGCCCAGTCGACGGCTTCGTTGTTGCCCGTGATGCTGCCGGAGTATGGCTCCGCCGGCAGCAACTCGGCGCCGCCGATCGCCTCCAGGAGGTACTCTTCGAGGCCACCCGAATAACACCACTCGAGCTTTTCTTTCGGCTTCTCGACCTTGAGGCGCACCGTCAGGCCCGGGCACAGCACGGCTTTGGCTCGCAGCGCGTGCTTCAGCCGCGATACCGAAACCTTCGCGGAATCGAAGTACTGCGGGTCTGGCCAGAAGCGGATGGTGGTTCCCGTGTTCGCCTTGCCCACGGTGCCTACCTGTTCGAGCTTGCCGCGTTTCTTGCCGCCGGCAAAACTCATGTTGTATTCCTTGCCGCCGCGGCGTATCCATACCTCCAGGTTCTTCGACAGCGCATTCACGACCGATACGCCCACGCCGTGCAGGCCGCCGGAGAACTGGTAATTCTTGTTCGAGAATTTGCCGCCGGCATGCAGCTTGGTGAGAATCACTTCGACGCCCGGCAGCTTTTCCTTCGGGTGCTTGTCCACGGGCATGCCGCGTCCGTCGTCGCTAACTTCGAGCGAACCATCCTTGTAAATGGTCACCTCGATCTTCTTGCAGTGCCCCGCGAGCGCCTCGTCAACGCTGTTGTCGATGACTTCGTGCGCGAGATGATTGGGTCGGGACGTGTCGGTGTACATGCCCGGCCGTCGGCGTACGGGTTCGAGCCCGCTCAGGACCTCGATGTCCGCGGCGTCGTAGGATTTGGCCATTACGTGAAGCTGCCCAGCGAATTCACGCCCGGGATTCTAGCCTGATTGCACTAGCGGTGCACCCGCGAAATCACGGCGGCGAAGCAAATATTGCCGGCCTCTATCCGAGATCGCCGATCAGCGACTGCCGCACGTTCTCGGGCAAAGGCGAGATTTCGACCTGGTAGTTTTCGTGGGCGATACCGGCCGTCAACGCCGCTCCGGACTTCAGCGAATCGACCTGTTCGGCCGAGAGTTCGAAACGCATGAAATGCACGGCGGAGGTCTTCTTCTTGTTTGAACGTTCGAGGTCTTCGTCAGCGATCGCAAAAACGCGGTCGAAACCCTGAACCTGCATGTAAACCTTGTCCTCGATTCCGATGAGCTGCGTCAGCATCGCGCGCCGCTCTGCGACCTCCGGAAATTCGACCATGAAGGTCGCCTTCCAGTTCGAGCCGTCCGGGATGAGCGGATTGTAGGCCTCGAGTTCGTCGTTGATGCCCGAGGCTTCGAAGATACGCTCGATGCGCAGCATCTCCTGGACCTGGTACTGCATCGTCAGCCGGTCTTCGAAGTACAGCGCGGCATTTGTGCCGAGTTCCACCCGCCGATTGCGCTTGTGTGAGAGAACCTGGTTACGAAATTCATCGCGTATTTCGGAGTACTGCTCCAGGCTGTACAAATCGTCTCGTGTCAACTTCTGCATCGCATTCATATTCCGTAAGCTTTCCTGAGCAGGCTCATGGGATGCCCGGCGGAGTAATCGTCGAGATCCTGGGCAATCTGGTCGGACGCCATCGGGCAGTCGCTGACGAAGTGATCGGCCCCGCTTTTTTTCACCTTATTGACGACCGGCCGCGCGATCTTCTTCGAGATTTCGTGGAACTCCTTCTTGACGGCGTAGGTGCCGTCGTGGCCCGAACAGCGCTCAATGGCCTCCACAGACGTGTCCGGCACGAGCTGCAGCACGTCGCGCGTCTTCAGGCCGATGTTCTGCACGCGCAGGTGGCATGGCACCTGGTACGACACCTTGCCCAGCGACTGCGCGAAATCCGTCTTCAGCTTGCCGTCCTTGTGCCGCAGCATCAGGTACTCGAAAGGATCATACATTGCGGCCTGAACCTTCTTCACATCCGCGTCGTCCGGGAACATTAGCGGCAGTTCCTGCTTGTACATGAGCGTGCAGGAGGGTATCGGCGTCACGATGTCGTAGCCTTTGTCGACCCAGGCTGCGAGCACCGGGATATTGGTCTCCTTCGCGCGCACGACCGCATCGATATCGCCGAGTTCGAGCTTCGCCATGCCGCAACAGGCCTCCTTTTCCGCCAGCGCCACTTCGACGCCGTTATGCTCGTACACCGCAACCAGGTCCACGTCCATCTCCGGCCGATTGCGATTGCCGTAGCAGGTGGTATAGAGAACCACCCTGCCGCTGGTGTTCTGCGTCGCCTCGCCCTCGACGGTGGACTGCCCGCGGAGATGTTTGAGGCGCTTGCGCGCATTCTTCGAGTGGTAGTCCGGAACCGGCGCCGCATGATGAACGCCGAGCGCACCCTCGAGCATCTTGCGCCCGAACTTGCTGCGGTTGGTCGCGTTGACCACCTGCGCGATGACCGGTATGCCCGCGAATTTGCCGACGGCGTCGGTCGCCGCAAGCAACTTGTCGCGCATCGACGCGCCCTGCTTGCGGAATCGCGCCGCCTTGGCACGCAGCATCAGGTGCGGAAAATCGATGTTCCACTCGTGCGGCGGGACGTAGGGGCACTTGGTCATGTAGCACATGTCGCACAGGTAGCAGTGATCCACGACGTCCCAGTAAAGCGACTTCGGCACGGTATCGAGTTCCATGCTCTCCGACTCGTCGATCGCGTCGAACAGAGTCGGGAAGGAATGACACAGGTTGAAACAACGCCGGCAACCATGGCAAATATCGAACACCCGTTCGAGTTCTTCGAACAGGGATTTTTCGTCATAGAAGTCGCCGGACCGCCAGTCGATCGGATGACGCGTGGGAGCCTCGAGACTGCCCTCGCGACGAACTTCGGAGTTGGACATGGCGAGAAAAAAGCCGGGCTTAACGCCCGGCTTTCCTTGTGAAGATCAGTCGTCGAGCGTATCGAGAGCCTTCTGGAAGCGGTTCGCATGCGACCGCTCCGCCTTGGCGAGCGTCTCGAACCAGTCGGCGATCTCGTCAAAATCTTCGTCGCGCGCGGCTTTCGCCATGCCAGGGTACATGTCCGTGTATTCGTGGGTCTCTCCGGCGATCGCCGACGTGAGATTCTCGGCGGTCGAGCCGATGGGCAGGCCGGTAGCAGGATCGCCAACCTCTTCGAGGTACTCGAGATGACCGTGCGCATGGCCCGTTTCACCTTCGGCGGTGGAGCGGAACACGGCGGCTACATCGTTATAGCCTTCGACGTCAGCCTTGGCGGCAAAGTAGAGGTAGCGGCGGTTCGCCTGGGACTCACCCGCGAAGGCGTCTTTGAGATTTTGTTCGGTCTTGCTGCCTTTCAGTGACATGATTTCCCCTCTCAATTGAGATTGATTTTCAATTAGACTGAGTCTAAGGATCCTGTACTTTATGCCCGGGCCGCAGCGTTGTCAACGGGCCACGCGGCGCACCGCGCCGCCGCGGACAGCATTGACGCTGCCATGCACGGGAGGTAGCGTAGCGACGCAATCACGCACGGGATGCCTCATGAGCACGCAGCAAACAATCGACCTCGAAAAAGCCCTCAGCGACCTGGAAGAACTGGTTGAAGAACTCGAATCCGGCGACCTGCCGCTCGAAAAAGCGATGAAGAAGTTCGAGGAAGGCATCAAGCTCACGCGTAACTGCCAGTCTGCGCTCAAGGATGCCGAACAGAAGGTCGAGGTTCTCCTGAAGAGCGCCGGCGGCGAGGAGGCGCTCGAGGATTTCGAAAGCGACGATGACTAGGGGCTCAACCCTGCGCAAGAGAGCTCTCTTGACTGGTCCCCGATTTCTTGCCCGGACATTTGCCTAGTTTGCAATATTGTCGCCGTGCAACTCCGCGAGCCTCTCCAGGACAATCTGCCTCATCCGGTGCGTCGTCTCGATGCAGCGCTCATGATTTTCGGGCCTGCAGATACGTGTTCTCTCCCAGCCCCGCCAGTCTTCCTCCCCCCCGAATTGGGCTGGATAAAACTCGATCGCGGAAACTTCTCGATTTTTGAGCAGGGCAATTTGTTCATCCAGCGCAGCGGAAAAAAGGTCGATTTCATCCTGGACTGAACACGGGTCTTTGGAATTGATGTCGCAGGGCAGGTAGTCGATGCGATCATATGCATAAGAGCCTGCAATGACCCTGGCGTTCGGAAATAGCCGCTTCGTCTGCATGACGAATTTCCTGTACCCCGGCGCCGCACGACGATAATGCAAATACAGGTGCACGTTATCGACGAGCGCACGAACATGGGGCGGAAATTCCTTGTTGCCGAGCCGGCGGTGGTCGAGTTCATTCTCGTACAGCGTGATACCGAATTGCAGCGTGCTGCCATTCGCTTTTAGCTGCCGGATCGCTTGCTCGAGTGTTTCCGAATACCCTTTTTCACTGCGAGCAAGCCGGTCATAAGCAGCTACAAAATCATCTATGCCAACTTCGCGAAGTTCCGGACGCATCGCTGCAAGCTCTCTCAGTTGGGCAAAGTGCTCCGGACTATTGGGAGTCAGCAGTACAGAAAGATAGATCGTGCCAACGCCCTGATCTGCAGCAAGACGCCCCACCATTGCCATACAATTCTCCGGGGTACCGGAACAACCGATCCGCAACGACGTGACTATGAGCCGCTCATTCCAATCAGCATCGTTCGGGCCAAACGTGATTATTTCGAACGGGGCATGTGAAGTCGCAACAGACGTAGCACACCCGATGTTCAGGGCACAAAAAATCCCGACCAGAAAGACGGCATACCTCACTTTCGCGTAACCGCCAGATGCATTGGATAGAGGTGGCGAAACAGTATACATAGAGCGCGCTCGCCGAATTACCTGGCCCCCATCAACTCCATCAGCGCGACCACTGTTGACTCGACACCGGCACGCACCGCGGGCTCCGGAGAGATCCTGAAGAGCGGCGAGTGGTGACTGGGCACCGGCGGACCTCCGGCGGCCGCCGCGTCGAATGCCTCCTGCGGCGTACCGCCGATCTGCCAGTACACCGAGGGAATCGTCGGGTCGATCGTAAAGAACGGAAAGTCCTCGGCCCCCATGCCTTTCGTCGGATTCGAGATGACGGTTTCATCGCCGATGGCAGTCTGCCACGCAGCCGTGATCCGCTCCGTCAGCTCCGGGGTGTTCACGGTCGGCGGCACGGCCTCGCGCTCGGCCACGATGACCTCGGGCAACTTGTCCTCCGGCAGGCCTGCGACGCGGCCCATGTTCTCGGCGATACGCTTGATGCCGTTGAGCAGGATCTCGCGGGTCTCCGGGCTCGTGTTCCTGACGGTCAGCTGCAGGTGAGCGCGGTCTGAAATGATGTTGTGCTTGGTACCGGAGTGAAAAGAGCCCACCGTCACGACGCCCGGGTAACGTGGCGGCAGTTCGCGCGCAACGAGGGTCTGCAGTGCAAGTACTATCTGGCTGCCGAGAACGACAGGGTCCTTGCCGGCATAGGGGTGAGCGCCGTGCGCCCCCACACCGTGAATGATGATATCCACGCTGTCGGCGCCGGCGAACGGACTCTCGTTGATGTTGATCTTGCCCGCGACGTCCAGTGAATTCACGTGCAACGCGAGCGCGTAATCGGGCTTGCCGAAGCGCTGCCAGAGCTCGTCCTCGCGCATCATCTGCGCACCCATGCCGCGCTCTTCCGCGGGCTGCACGAGCAGCATCAGCGTGCCGCTCCAGTCGTCCCTGCGCGCCGCCATCTGCCGGGCGGTTCCCACCAGGCTCGTGATATGCACATCGTGTCCGCAGGCGTGCATTGTAAAGACCTCGTTGCCGGTGATCGGGTCGATCTGCGTCTTGCGCGAGGCGTTCTCGAGTCCCGACTTCTCTTCGACAGGCAAGCCGTCCATATCGGCACGCATCATGACGAGCGGTCCCTCGCCATTCTCCAGCATCGCGACGACGCCGGTGCCGCCAACGTTTTCCGTAACGTCGAATCCGGCAGCACGCAATTCCCGCGCCATGCGCGCCGCGGTGTCGTGCTCGATCAGCGACAGCTCGGGATTACGATGAAAATGGTCGAACAGCGGCCAGAGATAGTCATCGTAGTCTTTCTTGACGGCCGCGCCGAGTTCGTTCGCGCAAACGGAAAACGAAAGAAACACGATCGCCGCGACAGCGGCAACAGCTCGAAACATGGGACCCCCTGCGGGAATGTATGAAATCCGGCCGAATACTATCTTAAATGGCCTGCCCGCGCGGCGCTGCGTCGTGTGCAGGCGCCCGGGGAATTTCTCTCCCTCATGGCTCCCTCCGGTCCGCTCCTACGGTGGCAGGTCGGTCGGATGTTCCTCGACCGAAGTAAAGCGCAGCCACGCGCAGCGTGGCGAGCCATGAGGGAGAGGAATAACCGGCCGTGCTGCCGGTCGAATCAGGTATTCGCGCCGCCGCTGCCCTGCAGGCGCGTGATCAGGGAGCGCAGGAAAACCTTGTTGAAACGCAGCTGGCAGGCCGAACTCACTTGCTCCATCAGCGTGGAACTGACGCGCAGGATGGTGACGGGGCCTTCGGCACGAATGGACGCCTGGCGCTTGGCGCCGCGGACATAGCTCGTCTCGCCGAAACAATCGCCCGGGCCGAGCGTGCCGATCGAGTTGCCGTTGGCCTGCACGGATACGTTACCGGAGACGATGATGTAGAAACGATCGTCGATCTCGCCTTCCTTGACGATGTCGTCGCCGCTTCGATACTCGTGCCAGTCCGACGCCCGCAGCACCTCCCAGATCTCCGCGTGCGAGAACTCGTGGAAGAAGGTCAGCGAGCGCAGCAGGTCAAAGTGCTCCTGGTTGTCGAGGCTGTCGTACTTCTGCCGCAGGTCCTTGTAGACCCGGGTAAGTTCGGCGGCCATGGTTGCGCCGCTGTTCAGCCGCTTCCCGGGGTCCTTGATCATCGTCTTTGCAACGACTTCCTCGAGTTCCTCCGGCAGGTCGTCGCGGTAGGTGTGTATCGGCGGGGGCGTCGCGTAGACGATCTGGTGCAGGAGCTTGGACAGGTTGTCCGCGCGAAACGGGCGAAAACCGCTCAGCAATTCGTACATGACCGCGCCGAGCGAGTACAGGTCCGACGCGGGCGTCAATTCCTCCGATTGCACCTGCTCCGGCGACATGTAGCTCGGCGAACCCGCGATGCCTTCGATGCGCGATACTTCCGAGTCGCTGACGATGGCGATGCCGAAATCGATGATGCGCACGTCGTTGTCGATGGTGAGCATCACGTTGCTGGGCTTGATGTCGCGATGGATGACACCGCGGCCGTGCGCGTAATGCAAAGCCTTGGCGCACTTGTAGATGATTTCGACGACGTCGTCGACGCGCAGCAGGTTGTCCGGCCGGCAATAGGCCGCCAGCGTGCGCGCGCCCTGAATGTGCTCGGTGACGACGTAATACTTGCCGTCCTCTTCGCCCGCGTCGTAGATCGGCATGATGTTCGGATGCTGCAGCATCCCGACCATGTGCGCCTCGTTGAAGAACATCTTGCGGGAGACCTGCGCACGATCCGCGTCCGCATCCTCTTGGATGTCGTACACCTTGATCGCGACGTCGCGGCGGTAATAGGGGTCGTGAGACAGGTACACCATGCCGGTGCTGCCCTTGCCGATCTTGTTGATGATGACGTACTTGCCGATCTTCTCGGGCACGTCATGCGGGCGCTCGATTTCGCTAACAGGACTGGCCATTTTGTCTCACGTCAAGTCATAAGCCACCCGTACAAACCCAGTAAAATCAAGGCATACAGCGCGGCAGCGAGGTCGTCCAGCATAATTCCGAGGCCCCCGCCGAGTCTGTGATCCAGGTCCCGAATCGGCCAAGGTTTGGCGATATCGAAGACCCGGAACAGCGCGAAACCCAGTATCCACGCGGCTATCGTGGGCGGCGCCGCCAGAAGCGTTATGTACATGCCGGCGATCTCGTCCCAGACGATCCCGCCATGATCGTGCACGCCAATACGGCGTGCGCTCTCGCCGCAGATCCAGATTCCGGCGACCGAAATCGCAGCCGCGATCGCCAGCTGCAGCGGCAGTCCAAGGTCGATCGTCAGCCAGGCGAGAAGAACACCCACGAGCGAACCCACGGTGCCCGGGGCGAACGGCGACAGCCCGGTACCGAATCCGAACGCGAGGAAGTGCACCGGGTCCGTCAGGACCGTTCGTGCCAGGTTTTCCGGCCCGTTTTTCATCGGAAATGACGGTACCCGGTGTCGTCGAAGGGAACAACCGAATCGCCATCGCGGCACACCAGGCCCGCATCCGGCACAATGCGGCCTATCGCCGTAACCTCGGGCGCGATCCCGGCCGGGAGCAGCGGCGCGGGCACGGTGAAACACAACTCGTAGTCGTCGCCGCCGCCCATTGCATGTTGCAGTGCCTGCTCACGACCGACCGCATCGAGCAGTTCCTGCGACAACGGCAGCCGGTGCACATCGAGTTCCGCGCCTGCCCCGCTCGCCTCGAGGACCTTGGCAAGGTCCGCAACCAGGCCGTCGGACACATCGATAGCCGCGTGCGCTATGCCGGCCAGTGCCCTGCCCGCAGCCACACGGGCGGTCGGGCGCGCAAATCTTCTCGCCAGGTAATCACGGCTTTCGCCCTCCGCGAATCGGCCCAGCCCGGCCGCGGCGTCGCCCAGGGTGCCGGTGACGTAAATCGTGTCGCCGGCTTTCGCGCCACTGCGATACAGCGCGGTGCCTGGCGCAAGATCGCCGCTCATCTGTACACTGACGACAAGCTGCTCGCCTTTCGTGGTGTCGCCGCCGGCCAGGACGACTCCCCACTCGCCCGCCGCTTCGTAGAGTCCGGTAGCAAACTCGTCCAGCCAGGCTTCATCGGCGTCCACGAGCGTAAGCGCCAGCGTCATCCAGCGGGGTATCCCGCCCATGGCTGCGATATCGGAGAGGTTGATGGCGACGATGCGATAACCGATATCGCGTGCATCCATACATGTCGGGAAGTGCGTGCCTGCAACCATCGTGTCGATGACGGTCACAAGTTCCCTGCCTGCAGGCGGCCGAAGGACGGCGCCGTCGTCGCCGACGCCGGCTACGAGCAGCGGCGAGTCCGAATGCCGCGAAAAGAAACGGCGAATCAGCTCGAACTCATCCACTGCCTTTGGCCTTGACCTCGACTTCTCGCAGCGACTGTGCCGCAGCGTCGAGACAGGCATTGATGTACTTGTGGCCGTCGATCGCGCCGAAACGCCTGGCGAGATTCACGCATTCATTGATCACGACGCGATACGGAATATCGATACGCGACTGCAGTTCGTAAACGCCGATCAGGAGAATCCCGAGTTCGACCGGGTCCAGCTGGTCCAGGGGCCGGTCGATCAGCGTGTCGATGCTCTTCTCCAGTTCGGCCTGCGTACTGCAGATCGCGCGCAGGACTTCCTCGAAAAATTCCTGGTCGACGCGTTCGTAGGCGACCTGCGCCCGGAATTGCGACAGCAGTTCCGGGCAATCGTGACCGGCGATCTGCTTCTGGTACAACGCCTGCAGCAGCAATTCTCGCGCGCGCGTGCGTGCGCCTGTTGATCCCCCGGACCCCATGATTAATCGATGCGACGCAGAAGGTTGACCATCTCGATGACGGCCACGGTTGCTTCTTCGCCTTTGTTACCGGCCTTGGTGCCGGCGCGCTCGATCGCCTGTTCGATCGTGTCCACGGTGAGGATGCCGAAGCCGACGGGTACGCCGAACTCGCGCGCGGCCGCGGCCACGCCCCGCACGCATTCTCCCGCCACGTAATCGAAGTGCGGGGTACCGCCGCGAATCACGCAACCCAGTGCAATGATGCCGTCCGCACGCCTCGCGGCAGCGATCTTGCCAACGGCGACCGGCATCTCGAAGGCGCCGGGAACGCGCACCACCTCGATATCCGCGTCCGCCGCGCCGTGCTGACGCAGGCAACGCAGTGAAGCCTTCAGCAACGACTCAACGATGAAGTCATTGAATCGCGATGCGACGATGGTGAATCGTGCGTCACGCACCATCAGGTCGCCTTCGGTGGTCTTGATCTTGTCCATGTCCCAACGGATGCCGGTTATCAGCTTTCCACGTACTCCGTGATCTCCAGATCGAATCCGGAAATCGCGTACATGTGTTTGGGTGCCGATAATACACGGAATTTGGACAGCCCGAGGTCGCGCAGGATCTGCGCGCCGACGCCGTAGGTACGCAATACCGCATCACCGCCGCGGTGTTCCTGCAGCTCGCTCGTCTCACGGCCGAGCCTTTCGACGGCATCGATAAAGTCGCGCGACGACTCCTGCTCGCGGAGAATCACGATGACACCGGCATCCTCCTGGGTAATGCGCTCCATGGCGCTCTCCAGCGGCCAGCCCAGCGTGCGGTCCCTGACGCCGATGATGTCGCCGAGCGTATCCTGCAGGTGCACCCGAACGAGCGGATTATCGGCGCTCGCGAGATCACCCTTCACGAGTGCAACGTGCACGGCACGGTTGATGAGGTCGTCATAGCAGTACATCGTGAGTCGCCCATGCGCGGTGTCGACGGGCTGCTCCGCGATTCTCTCGACGTTTCGCTCCTTCTCCAGCCGGTAGCGAATCAGGTCGGCGATCGTGCCCATCCTGATTCCCCGTTTGCGTGCGAAGCGCTCCAGGTCCGGCCGGCGCGCCATGCTGCCGTCTTCCTTCAGGATCTCGACGATCACGGCTGCCGGTTCCAGTTCGGCGAGTCGCGCAAGGTCGCAGCCGGCTTCGGTATGACCGGCACGCGTGAGGACTCCGCCCGGCTGCGCCATGACGGGAAATATGTGGCCGGGCTGCCGCAGGTCGTCCGGACGGGCATCCGGCTTGACGGCAGCGCGGATAGTTCGGGCGCGATCGTGCGCCGAGATACCCGTGGTGATTCCTTCGGCCGCCTCGATCGAGATCGTGAAATTGGTCGCGTGATGATCGTCGGTCTCCGACACCATCAGCGGCAGGCGCAGCTGCGCGCAGCGCTCGCGCGATAGCGTCAGGCAGATCAGGCCGCGGCCGTGCGTCGCCATGTAGTTGACGTCTTCGGGTCGCACGAGCTCGGCAGCCATGATCAGGTCGCCCTCATTCTCGCGATCTTCGTCGTCCACCATGATGACCATCTTGCCGTCCCGAATGTCCGCGACGATATCCTCGATGTTGCTGAACGGCGCGCCCAGCGCGCTGGGATGCGTTGTCGTGTTATCAGGCATATCCGTGCTCTCTCAGGAAATCGGTGGACAATCCGTTGGCGTCATTGCCGAGCATGCGCTCAATATAGCGTGCGAGCAGGTCCACTTCGATGTTGACAGCCGCGCCGACCTCGTATGAGCCCATCGTGGTTACCTCGGCGGTATGCGGGATGATATTGAGACCGAAGGTGTTTCCCGATACCTCGTTGATGGTAAGACTGACGCCGTCCACGCAGATAGAGCCTTTCCTGGCCACGTAACGTGCAAGCTCATCGGGGACCTCGAAGGTCATGCGGACCGAGCGGGCGTCATCCGCACGCTCGAGCAGTTTGCCGATGCCATCGACGTGACCGCTGACGAGATGCCCGCCGAGGGCGTCGCCCACGCGCAACGCCGGCTCGAGATTGACGAAATCTCCCACGGCCAGGTGCTTCAACGTCGTGACGTCAAGCGTCTCGACGGAGACGTCGGTGTCGAAGCCGGCTTTATGCAGTTGTACCGCCGTCAGGCAAACGCCGTTGACCGATATGCTGTCCCCCACAGCGTAGTCCGCCCAGGGCAGCCCGGCCGCCGTGACGCGCAGACGCACATCACCACCGCGCTTTTCGATCGTACTGATCGAGCCCTTTGCCTTGATGATTCCGGTAAACACTAGGGCCTGCTAACACTATGTGAACCCGCGCTGCCGCAGGCCGTTTTTTCGACTGGCAAGGCAGAGCGAGCGTCGTGTAGCACCGCTACCTGAGCGAGTGATAACGCCGCCAGACGGGAAAACGGCCGCGTCCCGAAGGGTTGTGGCTGAATCAGCGCCACTCCGCGTTGCTCGTCATTCATTTGGAGTCACCAAAATTCTCTCCTCGCGCCTTGATTGGCGCTGATTTAGTCACAACAGCGTGGGTCCACATAGTATTAACAGGCCCTAGCCCCTGATCCTTGCGGTAATACGAATGTCCGGGCCGACGCGCCTCAGATCCACGACGTCGAGCGCGAGCCGGTCGGCGAGGCGCGTCCACTCCGGGGTGCCGAACATCGGCCTGGTTTCGCTGCCCATGATATGGGGCGCCTGGTAAATCACAAGCTCGTCCGCGAGCCGCCGTGACAGCAGGTGTCCGGATACCGCCGGTCCCGCTTCGACGAGCACGTCGTTGACTTCCCGGGCGGCGAGATCGGCGAGCACCTGCTGCACATCGAGAACGCCTGCCTCCGGCTTCACGCGGACCACTTGGGCGCCTGCATCCAGCAGCGGCTGTCGCCCGGCGTCGTCCGTGCAGTACACGACCGTGGTGCCGGGCATCGCCAGCATCCCGGCCGACAGCGGCATGCGCAGCCGCGAATCCAGCACGACCCGGAGCGGCTGGCGACCGCCGGTGTCGAGCCCCTCGTGACGCACGTTCAGTGCCGGGTCGTCCGCGAGCACGGTGCCGATTCCCGTCAGGATCGCGCCCGATCGCGCACGCAGGCGCTGCACGTCGGCGCGCGCTGCCGGTCCGGTGATCCACTGGCTTTCACCGGATTTCATCGCGATCGCGCCGTCGATGCTGCTGGCAACCTTGAGCCGGACGAACGGCCGGTGGCGCTGGACCCTGCTCAGGAAACCCGCGTTGAGTGTTGTCGCTGCGTCCTGCATCAGGCCGCTCTGCACCGCAATCCCTGCCGCTTCGAGTGCCGCCCTGCCGTTGCCGCTGACCGCGGGAAATGGATCCTCCATGGCGATGACCACTTCGCCGATGCCCGCCTCGATCAGGGCGGGCGCGCACGGCGGCGTCTTGCCCTCGTGCGAGCAGGGTTCCAGCGTCAGATAGGCGGTTGCGCCACGCGCCTTCGCGCCGGCCGCCCGCAGCGCGTTGATTTCGGCATGCGCTTCGCCTGCGGCCTCGTGCCAGCCTTCGCCGACAATCTCCCCGTGCCGGACCAGCACGCAACCCACCATCGGATTCGGATGCGCCGTGTACTTTCCGCGCGCCGCGAGACGCAGGGCGCGCGCCATGAATGCGCTTTGCGCGGCCGAGAATTCAGCCATCGGGCTTTACCGGTTCTTCTTGCCCAGCAGTTCGGGCAATAACGACATCTGCTCCCGGCTCGCGGCCGCCTCCGAGATCCGCTGCAGGCGCTTGATCTCTTCCTCGAATTCCGTCACGTCCTGGAAGCGGCGATAGACGGATGCGAAACGAACATAGGCGACCTCGTCCAGTGCCCGTAGCTCCTCCATGACGAATTCACCGACCAGGCGCGACGGCACCTCGCGTTCGCCCATGGTCCTGAGCTTGTGCACGAGCCGCCCGATGGCCTGCTCGAGTGCATCGCTTGGCACGGGTCGCTTTTCCAGCGCCCGAACCATGCTGTACCGCAATTTTGCTTCGTCGAAAGGCTGCCGGCTGTTGTCATTCTTGACGAGCCGGGGCATGACCAGTTCAGCGGTTTCGAAGGTCGTGAATCGCTCGTTGCAGTCCAGGCATTGCCGGCGCCTGCGGATCTGCCGGCCCTCGCCCGCGAGGCGGGAATCGATTACTTTGGTTTCTTCGTTGGCGCAGAACGGGCAGTGCATCTAGTCGTAGACCGGGAATCGCCCGCACAGCTCCAGGACATCACCACGCACGCGATCGATCGTTTCCTCGTTTTCGATATCGTCCAGTATATCCGCAATCCAGCCGCTCAGCAGGCGCGTTTCCTCGATGCCGAAGCCACGCGTCGTAATAGCCGGTGTGCCGAGGCGCAGTCCGCTGGTGACAAACGGAGACTGCGGATCGTTGGGCACGGCGTTCTTGTTTACCGTAATGTTGGCACGACCGAGCGCCGCGTCCGCGTCCTTGCCGGTAATGCCGTGCTCGATCAGGCTGACGAGCATCAGGTGATTGTCGGTGCCGCCCGAGATAATCGGGTAGCCGCGCTCCATGAGGACGCTCGCCATGACCTTGGCGTTTTCGCACACGTGGCCCTGGTAGACCTTGAATCCCGGCTCCATGGCTTCCCTGAACGCCACGGCTTTCGCGGCAATAACGTGCATCAGCGGGCCGCCCTGCGTGCCGGGGAATACCAGCGAATTGAATCTCTTGGTGAGCTCCGGATTCTCGCGTGCAAGGATGAGCCCGCCGCGTGGACCGCGCAGTGTCTTGTGCGTCGTCGTGGTTACGACGTCCGCGTGCGGTATCGGGCTGGGGTAGTGGCCGCTGGCAACCAGCCCGGCAACGTGCGCCATATCCACCATGAAATACGCGCCGACACTGTCGGCGATCTCGCGAAAACGAACCCAGTCAACAACGCGCGAGTAGGCGGAAAATCCGGCGATCACGAGTTTCGGTTTGTGTTCCTGCGCCAGCGCGTGGACCTGGTCGTAATCGATGAGCGCCGTATCGTGGTCGAGCCCGTACTGGATCGCGTTGTACAGCCGCCCGGAGAAATTGACCTTGGTGCCGTGCGTCAGGTGACCGCCTTCGGCCAGACTCATACCCAGCAGCGTGTCACCGGGGTTCAATAGCGCCATACACACGGCCGCATTCGCCTGTGATCCCGAATGCGGCTGCACGTTGGCATAGTCGGCACCAAACAGCGCCTTCGCGCGCTCGATTGCCAGCATCTCGGCGTCGTCGACATACTCACAGCCGCCGTAATAGCGCTTGCCCGGGTAACCTTCTGCGTACTTGTTCGTCAGGACGGAACCCTGCGCAGCCATGACCCGCTGGCTCGCGTAATTCTCCGACGCGATCAGCTCGATATGCTCCTCCTGGCGGCGCTGCTCCAGCTCGATCGCCTCGGCGAGTTCGGGATCGAAAACATCGAGCGGGCGATCCGAGTGGGTAGCGGATATGGGCTTGGTGGCAACCATGGGCGGGCTTCTCCGGGTCTTGAGTTCAGTAGAGGGGGCGCGAAAAAAGGGCGATCTTACCTGCAAAACGGCGCGCTGTAGAGAGCGACTTTCCAAAATGCGTCAGGCGGCCTCGACGAACGCCTGCACGACGCGCGTCCATGCACGGGCTATATTCTGGCGGTTGTAGCCCCCGCCGCCGGTGCCGACCAGGCGGCCCTCACAATGCTTGTCGGCGAGCCGGCAAAGCGTTGCCGCCGCATCCGCGTGCGCCTGCTCGGTAAAGCAGAGGTGCGTTATGGGGTCGCCCTCGAGACTGTCTGCTCCGCACTGGAACAGGATGAACTCGGGTCCGGCGGCATCCAGGTAGGCCTCCACCTGCCGCCAGGCCATGCGGAACTCGGCATCGTCTGCGCCCGGCGCCAGCGGCACGTTGAGTTTCGTCCCCAGCGCCCTGCCCGTGCCGGTTTCCTCGGCTGCGCCGGTTCCCGGGTACAGGTAACGGCCGTCCTCATGGATATCAGCAAAAATAAAATCGGGATCGTCGACGAACCCGTAGAAGACGCCGTCACCGTGGTGGGCATCGATGTCCACGTAGGCAACCCGGCTCAATCCGTGGCGGCGCCGGAGGTACTCCGCAGCCACGCCGCAGTCGTTGAAGACGCAAAACCCGGCTGCCCGGTCACGGGCGGCATGGTGCAGGCCCGCGATGGGCACGAATGCACGCTTTGCCTCACCGTGCATAACGGCGTCGACGGCGGCAAGCGTGGTGCCGACGACGTCCGACGCGGCATCGAAGATGCCGGGCAGCGCCGGCGTATCGCCATCGTCGAGGTAACCCCTGCCCTCCCTGGACATACGCGACACCCTGTCGATGTACTCGGGGGTATGAAACAGGAGGAGTTCGTCGACGCTCGCGCGGCGTGGCCTCATGTAGCGGATCGGCGGGTCGAGTTCCGCGGCGGCCAGCTCCCGGTGAAACACGTCGTGACGGTCGGTACCGAATGGATGCGGATCGCCGAAACCATAGGCCGCGATCTCTTTCCCTTTGTAGACAAGTACGGGGTGACTCATGGGCACCAAAAGCCGGTTTGCTATCGCCGCAGCATACCGGATAATGCGCGCACCTTAACCGTTACCCAGCAGAAATGGCGCAATACATTTACACGATGAACCGGGTGGCCAAGGTGGTCCCTCCGAAACGTCAGATCATCCACGACATCTCTCTGTCGTTCTTCCCCGGCGCCAAGATCGGTGTGCTCGGACTCAACGGCTCAGGAAAATCGACGTTGTTGCGGATCATGGCCGGCCTCGACACCGAGATCGACGGAGAGGCGCGGCCGCAACCCGGCATCAGGATCGGCTACCTGCCGCAGGAGCCGGAACTCGATCCCGCGAAGGACGTGCGCGGCAATGTCGAGGAAGGCGTCGCAGAGACCAAGGCGCTGCTCGACCGGTTCAACGAAATCAGCGAGAAGTTCGCGGAACCGATGTCCGATGACGAGATGAGCGCCCTGCTCGAAGAACAGGGCAAGCTGCAGGACGCCATCGACGCCGCGGGTGCGTGGGAGCTGGACCGCAAGCTCGAGATCGCCGCAGACGCATTGCGCCTGCCGTCATGGGATGCCGGCGTCACCCGGCTGTCCGGGGGCGAGAAGCGCCGCGTCGCGTTGTGCAGGCTGCTGCTGTCGCAGCCCGACATGCTGTTGCTGGACGAGCCCACGAACCACCTCGACGCGGAATCGGTCGCGTGGCTCGAGCGTTTCCTCGACGAGTACCCGAGCACAGTGATCGCGGTCACCCACGACCGCTACTTCCTGGACAACGTGGCCGGCTGGATACTCGAACTCGACCGCGGCCACGGCATCCCTTGGGAAGGCAACTATTCCTCGTGGCTGGAGCAGAAGGAGAAGCGCCTGGCCAACGAGGAAGCCTCGGAGAAGGCACGCCGCAAGGCGATGCAGGCCGAGCTCGAGTGGGTGCGCTCGAATCCCAAGGGCCGCCACGCCAAGTCGAAGGCCCGGCTGCGGCAGTTCGAGGAGATTGCGTCGTCGAATTACCAGCAGCGCAACGAGACCAATGAGATCTACATCCCGCCCGGCCCGCGGCTGGGCGACGTTGTGATCGAGGTCGAAAACCTGCGCAAGGGCTTCGGCGACAAACTGCTGATCGACGACCTGAGCTTTCAGCTGCCCCCTGGCGGGATCGTCGGCGTCATCGGCCCTAACGGCGCAGGCAAAACGACGCTGTTCCGCATGATCACCGGCGAGGAACAACCGGATTCCGGCAGCATACGCCTCGGCGACACCGTGCAGCTCGCCAGCGTGGACCAGTCGCGCGACAGCCTCGACGACAACAAGACCGTCTGGGAGGAAATCTCCGCCGGCCAGGACCTCATCAAGGTCGGCAACTACGAAACGCCGTCACGCCGCTACGTCGGCCGCTTCAACTTCCGCGGCGCGGAGCAACAGCAGAAAATCGGCCTGCTCTCGGGCGGTGAGCGTAATCGCGTGCATCTGGCCAAGATGTTGCGCTCCGGCGGCAACCTGCTGCTGCTCGACGAGCCCACCAACGACCTGGACGTCGAGACCCTGCGCGCGCTCGAGCAGGCGCTGCTCGAGTTCCCGGGCTCGGCCGTCGTCATTTCGCACGATCGCTGGTTCCTCGACCGGATCTGCACCCATATCCTGGCGTTCGAGGGCGACTCTGTCGTGACGTGGTTCGCCGGCAACTACGCCGACTACGAGGAGGATCGCAAGCGACGCCTTGGTGCCGACGCGGACAATCCGCATCGCATCAGGTACAAGCGCCTCGGTAACTAGCGCCGGACCCTGGTTACTGGATTATGTTCAAGGGCCGCTGGCGTGGTAAAACCTTGGTGCATACTGGAAATACCGGCAGGGACGGACCTGCCGCAATTACAATAAGCGTCGGCCCGACCAATAACGACAATGGTGACCGGCGGTAACGAGCGGTCTGAGCGAATGACACTAGCACTGGACAGGCACCAGGAGTTGCTGAGCGATGATGACGAGCAAATCGGGCTCGAGTGCCCGTATTGCAACGTCTACTCGCACATGACGCCGCAGTCCATCCCGAAAGCAGCTGACGTCATCGAAACCCGGCCAAAACACGTCGGCCTCGTCTACCAGTGCGACTCCTGCCACGCTCCCGTGTTCCTGCGTTTCGCCACCAAGTCATTCACCGACAACCGGGTGGAGCTGTACCGCAACTTTGTCGAGCTCGAGCGGCCCAAGGAGCGCTTCGCGTTTTCCTACCTGCCGAAGCACACGGAAGTGTTGTTTCGCGAGGCCCTGTCCTGTTATTCCACCAACAATTTCAATGCCTTCGCGTCGATGTGCCGGCGCTCCGCAAGCAGCGCTTACGCGGCGCTCGGCGAAGGCGGCAAGCTGCGGGCATTCGAAGAGGTGATGATCGCCCAGGATATCGCCGGTATCGATGACGAGGCGTTCGCGCCGATAAAGTCGGTCCTGTTCGACGCGGGCGAAGAGGAACTGCTGCCGCTCCTGAATCGCGTACAGGCGGGCATTCTGCTCGAGGTGATGAAAGACATGCTCTACCAGTGCTTTGTGCGTCGCGGCAAGCTGACGCGCGCGCTGAAGGTACGGCGGTTCTTCGTGCAGGAAGACAACCAAGATCTCGCCTCGTCGGCCTGATCAGCCCACGGCCACCCGCGCATTGCGGAACATCCGCATCCACGGCCCATCGTCACTCCAGTCATCGGGATGCCAGGAATTCTGGCGCGTCAGGGCAACCCGCTCCGGATGCGGCATCATGATCGTGACGCGACCGTCTTCGCTGGCCAGTCCGCAGATGCCGTCGCGCGAACCATTGGGGTTTGACGGATACTCGTCCGCCACCTGGCCATAGTTGTCCACGTAGCGCACCGCCACCGTGTAGGATGCGGCGTAGCGAGCATCGTCGCTCTCGAAAACGGCACGACCCTCACCGTGCGAGGTTGCGATCGGCATGCGCGAACCGGACATGCCCTGCAGGAACAACGAGGGGCTTTCGACGACCTCCACGAGGCTCAGGCGCGCCTCGAATTGCTCTGAACGATTCCTCAGGAAGCGCGGCCAGTTGTCCGAACCCGGTATCAGTTCGCGCAGATGCGACAACATCTGGCAGCCGTTGCAGACGCCGAGAGCGAAACTGTCACTGCGCTCGAAAAACGCCTGGAACTGGTCGCGAGTGCGCGAGTGATAGAGGATCGACTTTGCCCATCCCCCGCCGGCACCCAATACGTCGCCGAACGAAAATCCGCCACAGGCGACAAGGCCCTGGTAGTTCGCGAGGTCGTCACGGCCCTCGAGCAGGTCGCTCATGTGCACGTCGACGACCGAGAAGCCGGCACGCATGAATGCCGCCGCCATCTCGTACTGGCTGTTGACGCCCTGCTCGCGCAGAACCGCGACTCGCGGTTTGATGCCGCCGCGCAGTTGCAGTGCAATGTCGTTATTGGCATCGAAGGTGAGCTGCGCGTTCAGCCCGGGATCGTCTTCGTCCAGGATGCGATCGAATTCTTCCTTTGCAGTCGCCGGATTGTCGCGCAGCGACTGTATTCGGTAGCTGGTCTCTGACCACGCGCGCTGCAGGTCCTTGCGCTCGAAGCGCAGGGGTGTGGCGCCGCCGTCGCGTATTGTCAGCACCGGTGTGCTCTCGACGCGACCGATCGCCTGCGTGCCGATGCCGTGCCGGTCGAGCACCATCTGCACCTGCGTCAGCTTGCCTTTCGTGACCTGGACGATCGCCCCGGCCTCTTCGCTGAACAGCTGTGCCAGCACACTCTCGCGCGGGCCACTGAGCTGCAGCGAGACGCCGAGGCGGCTCGCAAACATCATTTCCGCGACCGTGGCGAGCAGTCCTCCGTCGCTGCGGTCGTGATAGGCAAGCAACATGTCACGGGACGACAGTTCCTGGATAGCGGCAAAGAAGTTGCCGAGTGCGGCGGGATTGTCGATATCGGGCGCTTCACCACCGACACGACTGAAGGCCTGGGCGAGGCAGGAACCGCCGAGCCGATTCCGGCCGGCGCCGAGGTCGAAGAGCAGCAGATAGCTTTGCTCGTTCGTGGCCTGCAGCTGGGGCGTCAGCTGCCGGGTTGCATCGGTGACCGGAGCAAACGCAGACACGATCAGCGAAACCGGCGCCACGACCTGGTACTCCTCGCCGTCCTGGTGCCAGCGGGCGCGCATCGACAAGGAATCCTTGCCGACCGGGATAGCGATACCCAGCTCGCGGCACATGTCGTTGGCAACCGTCTTCACGGTGTCGAACAGGCTGGCGTCCTCGCCGGCATGGCCTGCGGCTGCCATCCAGTTCGCCGACAGGCGCAATTTGTCGATGCCATCGATCGCCGCCGCGGCAATGTTGGTAATCGACTCGGCAACGGCCATGCGCCCTGACGCCGGTGCGTCCAATGCGGCCAGCGGCGTGCGCTCGCCCATGGCCATCGCCTCGCCGGTCACTCCCTCAAAGCCCGACAGCGTGATCGCGACGTCGCTGACCGGCACCTGCCAGGGCCCGATGAGCTGGTCGCGCGCGCTGAGCCCGCCCACGGTGCGGTCGCCGATGTGAATCAGGAAACTCTTGCTGGCGACGGCGGGAAAGCGCAGTACGCGATACACGGCGTCCTCGAGTTCGATCTCGCCCAGATCGACGGCATCCGTTCGGCGCCTTAAGCGCACCACGTCCCGGGTCATTTTCGGAGGGTTGCCCAGCAGCATCTGCATCGGCATGTCCACGGGCCGGTTTTCGAACTCGCGGTCGGTGACCACGAGCCTGCCGTCATCGGCGAGCGTACCGATAACGGATACCGGGCAGCGTTCGCGATCGCAGAGCGTCTCGAACTCGTCGATCCTGTCTGCGGCAACAATAAGCACGTAGCGTTCCTGCGCCTCGTTGCACCAGATGCCCATGGGGGACATGCCTGGCTCGGCATTCGCGACGTCGCGCAACTCTATGCGGGCGCCATGTCTGCTGTGGTCCACGGCTTCCGGGACCGCATTGGAGAGGCCGCCGGCACCCACATCGTGAATCAGTAGTATCGGGCTGTCCTCGCCCATCGCCCAGCAGCGGTCAATCACCTCCTGTGCGCGACGCTGCATCTCGGGGTTGCCGCGCTGCACGGACGCGAAGTCCAGATCGACGCTCGACGTCCCGCTGGCGACGCTCGAGGCCGCGCCGCCGCCAAGTCCGATGAGCATGGCCGGCCCGCCGATTGTGACGACTGTTGCACCGGCCGGCACGTCGATTTTTTTCGCGTGTTCCTCGCGCACGTTGCCGACGCCGCCGGCGATCATGATCGGCTTGTGGTAGCCGAGCATTTCATTCACCGGCATGTCCGGCGACCGCCATTCGAAGGTGCGGAAATAACCGCAAAGGTTAGGCCGTCCGAACTCGTTGTTGAACGCCGCACCGCCGATCGGTCCGTCGATCATGATCTCGAGCGGTGTCGCCATGCGGTCGGGGTGCGGAAAGTCCGACTCCCAGGGCTGCGGGTAGCCGGGGATGCGCAGGTGAGACACCGTGTATCCAGTCAGACCGGCCTTCGGTTTTGCGCCGAGGCCCGTTGCACCCTCGTCCCGAATCTCGCCGCCCGACCCGGTGGCCGCGCCGGGAAACGGTGAGATGGCGGTGGGGTGATTGTGTGTCTCCACCTTCATCAGGATATGCACGGGTTCGTTGCAGTAGGTGTACTCGCGGCTCGATGGTGCAGGCATCAGGCGCGACGTGGTCCATCCTTCGATAACGGCGGCGTTGTCCGAGTAGGCGGAGATAACACCATTGGGGCTCGCCTCGGTCGTGGCGCGGATCATGCCGAACAACCGTTCATCCTGCGGCTCACCGTCGATGATCCAGTCGGCGTTGAAAATCTTGTGCCGGCAATGTTCCGAATTGGCCTGGGCGAACATCATGAGTTCGGCATCGGTCGGATCGCGGCCGAGTTGGGCGTAACTCGCCACCAGGTAATCGATCTCGTCCTCCGACAGCGCAAGGCCGAGATCGATATTGGCCGACTCCAGCGCGGCGCGGCCCGCTTCCTGCAGCGGGACCGATACGATTTCAGCCGGTTCATGTGTCTGGAACAGCGCACGTGCGTCGCCGCTCGACTCGAGCACGGTCTCCGTCATGCGGTCGAACAGCAGTCGTGACAGTTGCAGAACCTCGTCCTGCGACGGACGCCCCCCGAACTTGAGGGCATAACAGATACCGCGCTCGATCCGCCGCACGCCGCTCAGGCCGCACGCGAGTGCGATGTCGGTGGCCTTGCTGGACCAGGGCGAGATCGTGCCGTGGCGCGGCACGACGTACAGCTTAGACGTTCCCTTCGACAGTCGGCCCGGCGCCTCTCCCGACAGCAGCAACGCCTCCAGGCGCTCGCGATGCTCTGCGGGTAGCTTCGTGGCGAGATCGACGAAGTAGATGTAGCGCGCTTCGATGCCGCCGACGCGCCCGTCCGCTTTGCGCAGGGCGTGCGCGAGCTTCTCCAGTCGGAAACCGGACAGCGCGGGCTGACCAGCCAGTTCCAGCATGTCGACGGGTGTCGGAGTCACGACATCAGCGGCAGGTTTCGACAAGCGGGGTGGCCTTGCACGGGATCGAATAGATAGCACGGGATCATACTAGACACGCACCCCGCTGCAAGCGCTGCCCTCCCCCTGCATGCCCCCTCCGCAGGGCACGTCGACCTTGCATCATGCGCGCCGGTTCTTCTCGTTGGGCAAATGGGCAAGGAGCCTGGTCTGCGGTATTTGTCTCCGGGCTGCTCGCTGCGCTCGCTTTAGGCCTCGTCGACAAACACCCCGAACCAGGCTCGCTGGACACAGCAGTTCAGGTCAGGCACGCCAACGTGCGCTCCTGCCACTGGCGGACCGTCGGCGATGTTTTTCGAGGAAGTAAAGCGCAGCGTAGCGAGCCATGACGAGAAAAAGCATCGCCGCGGTCCGGCCCGAATGCGCAATTGACCCGTGCGCATGACCGCTTTAGCTAAGTGTCATGAAGAGCCGGCGCCGCAACGGGTGCCTGTCTACTTGTCGGAGTCGGTGGGGGTATAGATGGGCATCGGGAACTGGGTGACGTTGCCCTCGGCCTTGGTGATCTTCGACGTGCCCTGCTTTTCCACCTCGTCGATGCGAATGATCGAGTGCATGGGCAGGTAGGTGCGCTTGACGTTTTCGAACTCTGACTTGATGCGCTCTTCGGAGGGGTCCACGACGACGCTCGAGCGCTCGCCGAAAACGAGGTCCTCGACCTCGACGAAGCCGAACAGGCCGCCGTGGCTGACTTCGCGTGCATACACTTCGTAGACCTGACCCTGGCTCACGAAAACGATCTTGTACAGTGTCTTGTTGCTCATGCTGATCCGCCTAAAGTGACATACCGCAGCGGATTTCGCCACTGCCGACCCATGTCTCATATTTGGTCGCCAAATCGCGTTGTCAAGGCGTCAGACGGCACTCAGGGCCCCATTATGTGAACTACTTGGCAGCATAGGCCCTTCTTCCGGCGCAGTATTTGTACTGGGCCACTGACCGCGCGGCGAATTTCGCGTGCGGCGGCGACGATACGGGACGGGAATGCCGCTCAAACTGGAAATCATCAGCGAACACCGCGACATCGTCGGCGACGATGCGGTGCGTGAATTCCGGTCGGAAGGCGGGACGATCGGCCGCTCCCTGAACAATGACTGGATTCTGCCCGACCCGGACAAGTTCATCTCCGGCAAGCACGCCACGATCGACTGCAAAGGCGGGATCTATTACATCGTCGACATCAGTACCAACGGCGTATACGTCAACGACGAGCGCCAGGCGATCGGCAAGGGCAACCCCCGCCGCCTGTTCGACGGCGACCATCTGCACCTGGGCGACTTCGAAATCTTCGTTTCCATCGACGAAGGCGAGGACCTCGAGGTGCCCGCTGAGCCGAAACCGAGTGTCGTACCCGACCACATTGAGCAGCTCGTGGAAGAGGACCGCATAAAGACCGGCGTTCAGCTGCTCGACGAAGACGAGATTACGGGCGACGGGGCGTTCGCCACGGCCCTGTCAGCCGACGATGAGTCGGCCCACGCGCCGCTGGCCGAGCTGGTAGAAGAAGCTTCCGAACCCGCACCACCGGTTCTCGATCCGGGCACACCCGGGCCGTCGCGGGTCGGCGTGACGCAGGACGACCTTTTCGATGCATTCCTCGATGGTCTGCAAATCAGCCGTGCGGAACTCCATCCCGCGATCGACGTTGCAGAGACCATGAGCAACGCGGGCGAGATCCTGCGCGAGTTCATAAGCGGCATCGAGAAACTGCTGCAGAATCGGGCCGAGCTGAAGACGGCGTTCCGGCTCGACCAGACCACCATACTTCCGCGGCACAATAACCCGATCAAGTTGTCACAGAATACCGGTGACCTCGTCAAGCAGTTACTGGTCGGGCGCGAAGGCGAATACCTGGGCCCCCGCGATGCCGTACGCGAAGTCTGCCAGGACCTGCTGGCACACCAGGAAGCTTTTCTTGATGCAATGACGGAAGCGTTCGTCGAGTTCGCCGAGCGCTTCGACCCGGAAGAGCTCACGGCCAATTTCGAGCGCTCCCTTGGCCGCAAGCGATTGTTCCGCTTCCTGAATGAGATCAAGTACTGGGGACTTTACAAGGACCTCTACCCGATCATGACGGAGAGGGGTGGCGGCCGTTTCCCGCAGATGTTTGCGGAAGAGTTCGTCAAAGCCTATGAACGCCATATCATCGAGTCGCTGCGCGAACACCGGCTGAGCCAGCCGCTTCCAAAGGTGAAGCTCGAACCGCTGAGCGAGGAAGAATTCATGGCCGAACAGGCAGCGGCCAGCGAAAGTCCCGAAGAGCCGTCTGACCAGACCGAGCACCTGTCCGACAAGGCGCCGGGCGAGGTACTCGAAGGCATCGGCGACGTGAGCGGACTGAACGAACTCGTCGACTTCGACGACCTCGAGACGCAATCCGACACTGTCGTTTTCGACGACGACTTCAATGATGACAGCGGTCAGGCCAAGGCCTGATTCTCCCGCGAGCTACGCTCGATCCCCGCGATTCCGGATCAGGTCGTCAGTGATGGCCGGATCGGCCGGCGTCCAGGTATCGCCGATACAGAAATCTATTGCTGATCGCCCTGGCCTTGCTGCCGTGTCTTTAGCTTTGTCGCCAGCGCAATAGTGCGGCGTGCCTGCGCCAGGTGCGGCTTGTCGATCATTTCGCCATCGAGCGCCAGTGCCCCCGCGCCCGGGTGGGCCCGAAACAGCGCGACAATGCGCTCTGCCCTGCGCACATCCTCAGCGCTGGGCGAAAATGCCTCATTGATCGTCGCCACCTGCGCCGGATGTATGGCGAGCATCCCCGTAAAACCATCGCGCGCCGCGCGCGCGGCAAACGATGCCAGCCCTTCCGCATCGCGGAAATCCGTGTAAACCGTATCGATGGCCGGTACCTCGGCCGCCGCCGCCGCGAACAGGCACAGCGAACGTGCCAGCTCGTAAGGCGAAAGCCAATGTCCGTCCTCACCACGGTTAGCCCGTGCGCCCAGCGCAGCGCTGAGGTCCTCGGCACCCCAGGTCAGGCCGGCGAGCCGTGGGGTGGCGCCGACGTAGCTGTCCAGGGAAAAGAGCGCCCGCGGCCGTTCGGTACAGATAGGCAGTATCCGGGTCGTTCCGGCGGACACGTCGTACCGGCTTTCGAGTTCGTCCAGCTTGGTCGCAAGCCGCGCGGCATCGTCAGCGCTCCTGGCCTTGGGCAGCACGATGCCGCTCGGTGCCGCCGGCATCACGGCCTGCAGGTCGTCGAGTGCCTCCCCGGAGTCGACCGGATTGATCCGCAACCAGGCGTCGTCTCGTCCTTCGATGTACTCGCGTGCGAGTTCCCGTGCCCGCGGGCGGCTATCTGCGGCCACCGAATCTTCGAGGTCGACGATGATCGCATCCGCACCGACCGCGCCCGCCTTCGCGAGCTTGCGCTCGCTGTCGCCCGGCACAAACAGGAAACTGCGAATCATTTCGACTTCTTCAACATGAGTGCAATGCGCTTGCATTCGCCGACAAGCTCGTCGTGCTGGTTATAAGCGCGGTGGGCGAAGGTCACAATGCCGTTGTCGGGACGCGACTTACTCTCGCGCACTTCGAGAACCTCGGTCTGCACATGGATCGTATCGCCGTGAAACAGTGGCCTGGGAAAGCGAACTTCGTCCCAGCCCAGATTGGCGACCGTGGTGCCGTGAGTGGTGTCGTTGACCGAAATTCCGACCATGAATCCAAGCGTCAGGCCGCTGTTAACAAGGGGCTTGCCGAACTCCGTCTTTTTCATGTATTCGGCGTCGAGGTGCAGCGAAGCCGGGTTGTGCGTCATCGTGGTGAACAACACGTTGTCTGCTTCGGTAATCGTGCGCCGGATCGGATGATCGAATATCTGTCCGACCGAGAATTCTTCGAAATACAGTCCTGCCATCGCTGTCTCTCGGTTCGATGCCCACCTCGCATGATACGGTATTATCGTGCCGCCACGGGAGACCGCAGTGCCTCGAATCAGTCGTCGTAACTTTACGAAACAAGCGCTAGCCGCCGCCGGGCTGATTGCCGCTGGCACGCCTGCCACGCTGGCAGGGCCGGCAGCCGTCATCAACCGCAAGATCCCGTCCTCGGGTGAGTCAATCCCGATCATGGGTCTCGGCACGAATCGGTACGGCGTGGGAGATTCCGCGGACGCCCGCGCGCCACTCCGGGAAGCACTGGCGCGTTTCCACCAGCTGGGTGGGGCCGTTATCGACACCGCACCGGGCTATCGCAGTTCTGAACGCGTGCTCGGCGACCTGATGAACGACCTCGGCATTCGGGAAGACCTGTTCATCGCCACCAAGGTCGACCGCGAAAGCGGGCGCGACGACAGCCTGGCACAGGCAAGCGACTCGGCCCGCAAGCTGCAAGCCGATACCATCGACCTGATGCAGGTGCACAGCCTGCGGGACTGGGAGAACAACGTTCCCCTGCTGCATGACCTAAAACAGGACGGCAGAATTCGCTATGTCGGACTGACGACGTCGAGATCGAGTCAGTACGCAGAGATGGAACAAGCCATGTTGCGGCACGACCTGGACTTCATCCAGATCGACTACTCCCTGGAGCAGCGCAAAGCGGCCGAACGTCTGCTGCCATTGGCTGCCGACCGCGGCATGGCGGTGATGCTGAACCGGACCTTCGGCGGCGGCCGGATCTTCGGCGCGCTTGGCGACCGGTCGCTGCCTGTGTGGACAGCCGAACTGCAGATCACTTCCTGGGCGCAGTTCCTGCTCAAGTATGCGCTGTCGCACCCGGCCTCCACGGTCGCGATACCGGGCATGACGAAGGCGCGACACGTGGACGACAATTTCGGCGCCGCGCAGGGACCCATGCCCGATGCCGGACAACGCAGGCAGATGGAGAACTTTTTCGACGCCCTGTAGCTACTGCGCGCGCTCTATCGCCTCGACGATCATGCGTTTGGCATCGTCTGCGCCGTGCCAGTCGCCGATCCGGACCCATTTCCCCGGCTCGAGGTCTTTGTAGTGCTCGAAGAAATGCTCGACCTGGCGCAGGGTGATCTCCGGCAGATCGGAATACTGCTCGATGTGATCGTAGCGTTGCGTCAGTGATGGTGACGGTACGGCGATTATCTTCTCGTCCTGCCCCGCATTGTCTTCCATCACGAGCACGCCGATCGGGCGCACATTGATCAGGCAGCCGGGCACCAGTTCTCGGGAGTTGGCTACCAGCACATCGATGGGGTCGCCGTCTTCCGACAGGGTATGCGGCACGAACCCGTAATTGCCCGGATAGGCCATTGGCGTATACAGGAAACGGTCGACAACGAGCGTGCCCGCCTCCTTGTCCATTTCGTACTTGATGGGTTGTCCGCCGTGGGGAACCTCGATAATGACATTGACGTCCTCCGGGGGATTGTGGCCTATGGCGATCGCGTTGATTCTCATAATGTTCGTATTCGTTTGTAACGGCAGCGGACGGGGGACTATGCTCAATACTACACTTATGCTAACCCTCCAAGTACCGGTAACTGCCATGTCCCGAGTCCTGCTTGCCCTTTCTGCCGTTTTCCTTGCCGGTTGCGCCAACGCCGATGCGCAACCACCATTCTCCGCAACGGCAATCGCGGAATTCGACGAGCCGTGGGCGATGGCATTCCTGCCGGACGGGCGCCTGCTGGTCACCGAGAAAGCCGGGCGCCTGCTGGTCGTCGACGGAACCGGAAACACGTCGCAGCCGGTGAGCGGTGTTCCCGGGGTCGACTATGGCGGCCAGGGTGGCCTCGGCGACGTTGCCCTGCATCCGGATTTTGCGCGGAACGGGCTCGTGTACCTCAGCTACGTGGAAGCCGGGGAAGGCAACACGCGCGGTGCGGCAGTAGCCCGGGGCGTGCTCGAACTGGCCGATGCCGGGGGCTCTTTGTCGGACGTCGAGGTCATCTGGCGCCAGGACCCGAAAGTCAGCGGACGCGGCCACTACGGACACCGCCTGCTGTTCGATGACGAAGGACATCTGTTTATCTCCTCGGGGGACAGGCAGAAATTCGATCCCGCGCAGGACATGTCGGGCAATCTCGGCAAGATCGTACGCCTGTACGACGACGGATCCGTGCCACAAGACAATCCCTTCCACAGCGAAGGCGGCGTGACAGCAGAGATCTGGTCGCTCGGTCACCGCAATCCGCTCGGCATCGCGTTCGACCTCGATGGTCAGCTGTGGAATATCGAGATGGGACCCAAGGGCGGCGACGAACTCAACAGGATCGTTCGCGGCGAAAATTACGGTTATCCCGTCGTTTCCAACGGCGACCATTACAGTGGCAAAGCGATTCCGGACCACGATACCCGGCCCGAGTTCGCTGCGCCTGCCGTCTGGTGGACGCCGGTCATCTCGCCGGGCGGCTTCATGATTTACGACGGTGCATTGTTTTCAGACTGGCGTGGCGACGGCTTCATCGCCGGGCTCTCGTCGGAGTCGCTGGTGCGTATCGAATTCGACGGCGACAACGCTCGTGAAGCGGAGCGCTTCGACATGGGCAAGCGCATGCGCGCGGTGCTACAGGGACCGAGCGGCGCGATCTGGATGCTGGAGGACAAGAAAGGCGGTCGATTGCTGCGGTTGACGCCGACAAAGACAGGCAACAACTAGCGACCGCCAACCGTTCGAACAATCTCAGTCGGCATATTTACGGATATCGACGCGCAGAAATCGAATCTACGATCATCTTCGGAGGTGACATCAATGACAGATTCAGGGCCGAGGAACATGCCGCCCGAGGTTGCCGAAATCGCGGAATGCGGTTTCGCGATCTGGGGCAAGGACGACGTCGACGAGAAGCTGCGTGCCCGTTTTGACGCGGAGCGCATACCGGTTGCCGGTGTCCGACACGTTCGCATCTGGGGACTGCAGGTCGATGACGAACGCGAATTGCCGGGACTGGAGCGAACCCAGATACCCGACGAAGAAGTCTGGGAGGTCAACCTCGAAGCACTGGACGGATCGAAATACGAGGTCGATTCGAGGCTGCTGAAGGCGGCCCCCTAGTCCGCCGACCCTGTACGGCCTTACCAGCGCACCTGCAGCTGCAGGCCATAAGTGTATTCGTTGTCCGTGCCATTCGGCGGTTTCGAAACGCCAGGAGGTTGCGCCTCAACCTGAGCACGGTAGGGACGGATTTGGACTTCCGTGTCCCACCCGAACCATTTGTCGAACTGCCGGTTCAGGGAGCCCAGCGGATCGGTGAGCACCCAAATCCATTTATCGCCGGTCGAACGATAGCCGCGCTCGATATCGCGGGCCCGAACGTTCCCCCTCAGGTGCATGAAATACATCCCGACCATGGAGCCGATCACCGGGGTTACCCAGAGGTCCTGTTTCGACGGCTCCTCGGCCATTGCCTCGACACCGAACTCGAAAAGGGTCGACAGCAGCGTGGAGTAACCGAATGACTGCCAGTTGTTGAAGCCGCGCTCGCGCGCGCGCACGAAGTACGCGGCGCCCCAGTACGGATGCAATATGTAATTGATGTAGAAATCGTCCGAGTCATTCTCAGGGTGGGTCGTCTTCTCCCACCAGACAGAGAGGCTATAGTCCTTTTTCTGCTCGGAGCTCCAGCCGCTCACACTCTCGGGCATCACATACAGGATGGCAATCGCACCAAACTGGTAGCCCAGGAAGTACTTGGTATCGCGCCAGAGCCCGGCGCCATCGCGGTAAAACTCCACCTCATCGGCCGGATCGCGCGTTACAACCTCGACGTCGTCTGCCCACGCGAGACTCGAAACGAGGGTCAGCGCCACGATCGCTGCGGCCGGCAACCGCATTGGCATTCCGAGCAGCTCTGAAACTCCAGGCATCACCGGCTCCCCGAAACGTGGACAGCCAGGTGCACTGCGAAATCCGGCGTCGCGTCCGAAATCACATCCTCGACGAGCGCGAATCTCAACGATACGCCGTGCCGGGGCAGCCTGTAGATACCCCCAACCGCAAGCTGGATCGAACTGCCGCCCAGCTCGTCCAGATCGCTGTCGATGTAAGCGCCCTGCGCCTGCAACTGCCCCGTGATGCCGAACTGTTCGGTCGCATGCCAGGTCGCGGCGACTCCTCCGAAGGGCACGGCGCTCCGCTGCTGCTCAGTGAGTATGTCCCCGTCTCCCAGCGCCAGCACGCCCGCGAATCCGAGATAGGCAAAATCCTTGCCCAGCAGCGTGCCGGAATCCTGGGCATAAAGCCCAAGCGCTGCGTCCACCGCGCCGCTCCCATGCAAATCAGCGGAATCGCCGGTCGGCACTTTAACGCTGAAGCGCATCGTTACGTGTCCCGAACTGTCTCCACCATCTGCGCTAAGCGGAACGGCAGCGGAGAGCTGGACGTCGCCGATCCCGGAACTCGATGACGAGATTTCCTGCTCGACCGAACCGTTGTTCAGGTAGCTGTAGTTGAGCACGTTGCCTGGCCCGTTACGCTTTGAATTGGACATGCTCCACAAATCGTGCCAATCAAAAATTGCGTCATCGAGTACACCATTCGAATGCCTGACGAAAGGTATGTCGACGCCGAGCTCGAGCCGCTCGTGAACCCGGCGGCGCAGCCTGAAATCAGCAAAGTAGGTCTCGCCATCGAGTCTTATCGACTCTGTGTCCGTATCCTTGACTTCGGCGTTGTTTACGACGGTGAATGTGAACCCGTAATCAGTACTTCCACGTTCGGCAAGTACCGCGCCCTGCAGCGGCGGCAAGCCGTAAATATGCAGGAATGGATGCTGGTTGCGAAGCGCATAACTGTCCACGCCGCCACCCCATCCCGGTACACTGATCACCAGCAGCGGCAACGCTATAATCGTGCGTGTGAATTTCATTCTGTGCATCGGGCTATTTTGACCCCAACAATGAACGCCGTGAAATACCCAAAAGTACGTAGCGTAAGCGACTTCGCCTGTCGCTGCATCATTCTGATTTTGATGATGTTTCTGGCAAGCGTCGCCGGCGCACAGCCGTTGCCGCTGTTCAGCGCAAGCTACAAGGTCAGCTACGGCATTCTGCGCGGCGAGATGACGCTGGATCTTTGGCAGGACGGCGAATCGGGATATATCTACGAAACGTCTCTGACTCCCCGGGGAATTGTGACGGTATTCCGGCGGGGCAGCATAGTGGAAACCACGTCGCTGGAAATAGCGGATGGCAAGCTCAGGCCGATCGATTACCGGAGCACCGACACGATCGCCAACCCGACACGCAACACCGAATACCTGTTCGACACCCCCCCGGGCCGCGTGACCGGCGTCTACAAAGAGAGATCGGTCGACGAACCGATGCAGCCGAACGGGCACAATCGCATTTCGGCACATGTTGCAGTGATGCTTGCGATGAATACCGGCGCCAGCATGAACGGGATCTCGGTATTCGACCGCGCTCGCTGGCGCGACTACGAGTTCGAGGTGTTTCCCGGCCAGGCGGTCAAGACGAAGCTGGGGGAATTCGAGACGGTCGAAATCCGTTACTCGTCCGCGAAAAAGAACAAGAGCTGGTCACTGCACTGCGCAGAAGCGCTGGATTATGCGCCGGTAATGATCGTCTTCCGCGAAGGCGGTAATATCAAGTCTAAAGCCCAACTGGTCGAGTACGCGCCACTCGATAAGGCGGACCCGGATCAACCCCAGCCGATTTCGTCGAGATGATCGTCGTCGATCCCGAAATAATGGGCGACCTCATGGATCAGCGTTCGGGCGATCTCGTCGCGCAGTTCGTCCGGAGGTAGTCCGAGTTCCAGGTGCGGCTGCCGGAAGATGTAAATGACGTCCGGCAGTTCACCCGCGTAGTCGACACCACGCTCCGTCAGGGGCAGTCCCAGGTAGAGCCCGAGCAGACCCTCCCCGTCCGGATCGAGGCCTTCGTCGGCCTCGTCGAGAACGAGAATCTCGATGTTATCGAGCGCATCCTGCACCCATTCCGGGAGTCCGCCCATCGTCTCCCGAATGACGGTTTCGAATTGGCTGAGATTCATTTCGTGCGCGTCAGGAACTGCGAGACGCCGAGTTTAACGTAGTCTCGTCAGTACCAGCGGCCTCAAGGGCGCTGCCGCCTGAGCGCACCCCGGCGCGCTGCTTCAGGCGTTTAGCAGGATAGCCGCCACAATCAGCAGGACGACGACCAGGGATTGCAGCGCGATGCGCTCCCACATGAACTTTTCGGCGTGCTCTGCGTCGTAGGCGCCGCCTTTCGCCATTGAGCGCAAACCGAGGGTCAAAACCACCAGGGTCGCCAGCAGTGCCGCGATTATCAGCAGGTTGATGACAGCCATACGTGCCTCCTTCGCCCACGCGGGCGTACAGGAATTCATTATCCACTCTGGACTCTGTCGAATCCCGACGCAATTGAGGCAAATACGGACCCCGAGACGCTGCGCGCACCGCCGGGGCCGGCAGCATGTTGTCCTGAACCAGATCGCGATCGATACTGCACGAGAGGTTGCAGGCGCTAGTCCCCGGCGTCGAGCACTGCGGACCAGGTTCCCGCCCAGTTCTCGAGAAGCGTATCGCGATCGAGCGCCGCGAAATCGATGCCCTGCTGCCGCTTCGCGAGGTAAAACAGCCAGCTGCCGAATACATTCATGGTCAATGCGGCGAGCCGCCCGGAATCGAGTTCTTTGCCGGCCGGTCTGGTTGCAATCCATTCCATCAGGGCATGCAGCATCGTCTCATTCGCCTCTTGTTCGAACGATTTGCCGGACTCCGTAAGCCTGACTTCCCCGATCAGGCGCAGGTAGGGTCTTTGCCGCTCCGCCGCCGTCTCGAACTGCCGGGCGAGCGAAATGAGCTCGGCGCGCGTATCGCCGAAGGCTCTCAGCCCTTCGAAATCGAACTCGTCCGGCGTCTCGGTTATTCGCTCTCTCGCAAGCTCCTCGAACAGCGCCTGCTTGCCCGGGAAGTGCCGGTAGAAAGCACCGGCGCGCGGCGCAAGCCCTGCCGCGGTCTCGATTGCCGCGATCGACGTCCCGGCAAAGCCCTGCTCCGCAAACAAATTCAGCGCCGCCGTCTTGATGCGCTCGCGTGTCGTATTGACTCTTCTCATATAACATTGTTATTGTATTAAATAACATGGTTATTGGCAACAGATCATCGAGCGCCAGCCTGGCTGATATCGCAGTCGTCGTGGTCGTTTCGATCCTCGCCTTCCGCGGCGAGCTCGCGGTCGCGGACCATCTGCCGTGGGGCGCAGAGGCACGCGGTGTGATGGCGGTCCTCGCCGGCGCCGCGGCAGCCGTGGCGATGACTCTGGGACGCGGCGGCACGCTGGCGGATATCGGCTTGCGGCGCCCGCACCGCTGGGCAACCGTTCCCGTCTGGGCGGTCGGAATCCTGGTGGTCTTCGTCGTTGCGCAGAACTTTGCGCCGCTGATCGTCGCGCCGTTTTTCGACTTGCCGCAGCCGGATATGTCCCGCTATGACGGCGTCCGGGGGAACCTTGCCGCCGCGCTGGCGCTTGCGGTCGCATTACCGCTTACGGCAGCCATTCCCGAGGAGATCCTGTACCGCGGTTTCCTGATCGAGCGGCTGGCGACTGTCTTTGGCAGCGCGAGAGGCGCCGCCGTCCTCGCGGTTCTTGCCCAGGCGCTCATATTCGGGTCCGTGCACTTCCAATGGGGGCTCGGGGGCATCTTACTCACCTCCATCATGGGTGCCGTCTGGGGTTTCGCTTACCTGCTTTGCGGCCGCAATCTCTGGGTCGTGATCATCGCGCACTCAATGGCACATATCGCGTTAGTCACGCAGCTGTACTTCTCACCGCCCGCATAGACACCAAAGCTCATTCATCGGGCGACGCCCGCGATCCCGCCGCTCAACACCACTCCAGGCGACCGGCGCGCGCCAGGGATCCGAGAGTCAGGCACCGAGATCGCGGTTTACGATCTGATCGATAGCCAGGTACGCCGACAGTATTGCGCCTTCCTGCCAGCCCTGGAGGATACTGAGGTGTTCGCCCGCAAAGAAGATATTGTCGTCCGCGCTCAGCAGTGCCAACGGAATTGACGTTCCCCAGCCACCACGTTGAAAAGGCATTTTATTCCAGGCCACGCTGATGCCATGCGTTGCCTGGTCCCGGAATTGCGGATGCACGTTTGCTGCCTGTGCGCGCGTCGCGTCGATGCGTGCCACCGGTGCCATGTCGGTAAACCTGCCGCCGGCTGCGCCGTCGAAAATATAGGCGCCAACGATTATGCCGTTTGGATTCTGGAATCCGTGGTTGGGATACCAGATCTGAGTGATGTCCTGGTCGGTCCAGGTGATGCCGCCATAGATGTTGTGTTCCTGCTCCCAGAATCGTGGCGCCTGGAATGCCACGCGCACGGCCGATGAATACTGAAAACCCTCGATCTCTGCCTGATGGGCTGCAGAGAAATCATTGTCGATGCCCGCAAGTGCGGGCGCGGGAACGGTGACCATGCAGTAGTCGGCCTCGATCGTCGCAGGTGTCCCCGACAGGTCGTTGAAGACGACACGGGTGCCGCCGGACGTCTTTCGGATTTCCGTGACCGTGGCCTCGAATACGATGTCGTCGACGACTCGTGACTCGAACGCACGAGCGATCCTGTCCATTCCGCCTGCAGGTTGCAGCATCGCGGGCTGCTGATCGAAGCCCTGGGAAAAAGACAAACGGAGTTCCCAGAAAAACTCCGTGACCAGCTCCTGTAGCTGCCTTGGCGGCAGCAGCTCACCTCGCTGGCGGCTACCTGCGTTTCCCTGACCCGGAAATCCGCCACGCGGCGTACCGTCATAGATGTAGTTGATGTCGAGGTCGCCGAATTGCCGCAGCATCGCGAGGATATTGGCCTTGTCCGTCTCAGTGAGCGCCTGGTCGAGTGCGTCCTGATTTATCGCCGTGGACAGCAATTCAGCGATGCCGCCGCGCGTATCGGCGAGCAGTTGTCGCGCGATCTGCGGCTGTCCGCCGAAAGCGCCTGGTGAATGCAACCAGGCGCCGCGGTTATCGTTCGTAAACGGCTCGAGCTTCACCCCGAACTCGCGGCAGTAGCCGAGCAGGAATTCATGGTGCTGCGCGATACGCGACGGCCCGGCGTTGAAATACAGTTCTTCGTCGATATCGAACTGACAGGTTTGTGACGAATCGGTCTCGTTCACAACGTCACCGGCGCGGAGCGTCAATACCCGGCCGCCGGCAGACGACCGTGCCTCGAGAAGCGTGCACGCATAACCCAGCCGGGTCATCTCCAGTGCCGCAGTCATCCCGGTGATGCCTGCGCCGAGAATCACGACTGTCTTGCCGGCACCGACGTTCGCCGGCCAGTCGCCGGGGCGCGGCGAGTCTACACGCGGCGCTGGCGGAGACGTCGCGCCCGGGGCGGACGCTGCCGACGAAGAACCACAAGCCGAGATCGAAGTGCCGATGCCCATCGCCGCCATTGCCCGCAACATGGCGGAGCCCCCAACGGCCTTGCCAATGGCGGCGAGAAAATCCCTTCGCGCCATTGCAGGTTGCTTGTCAGACATGCGATCCCCCGCCCGGCGAATGCCTGATTGGACACCGGACTACCGGGCAAATTCCAATTACCGGGGTCCGGGCGCCGCAAAGCGCGTTATCCAGTCCCTGAACTCGCCATACCAGTGCACCGAGTTCTCCCGCGTCAGGATCCAGTGATTCTCGTCCGGGTAGTACACGAGTCGCGATTCGACACCATTGCGCTGCAGCGCCCGGAACAGTGAAAACGCCTGGCCCACCGGGACACGCAGGTCGTTCTGCCCGTGGATAACGAGGCTCGGCGTGTCGAACCCGGCCGCGTACATGTGTGGCGAGATTTCGGCATAGATGTCCGGGTTCTCCCAGTACGGGCCGAAGCGCTGATCGTGAACTGCGAAGTCGGCTGAGGTCTGTGCATACATGTCGTAGACCGCCGCGTGTATGACCAGGGCTTTGAAAGGATGCTCCTTACCGAGCAACACCGAGGAGAGGTAACCGCCATAACTGCCACCACCGGCAACCATGCGCTCCGAGTCGATCCAGGGCTTGTCGGCGAACCATTCCGTTGCCGCGATGACGTCGGCATACGGTTTCGTCAGCCAGTCCGGGTTGATGGAATCGGTGAAATCCTGACCGAACCCCGACGAGCCGTGGAAATTCGGCCAGGCAACAACGTACCCCCAGGATGCGAAGGTCGGGGTGTTCCAGCGAAAATGGAACACGTCGGTGATGGCGCCGTGCGGCCCGCCGTGGATCGCAAGCAACAACGGGTACTGCTTGCGCGAATCGAACCCGGGCGGATAATGCACCCACATCTGGATCTCGTCTCCGTCCGCGCCCGTATAGGTAACCGACTCGTAGGTTCCCATGTCGACGTCGGCGAGTATCTCGTCATTGAATCGGTCGAGGCGCCGCACGTCCTTGCCGTCTTTCGACACAAGAACCACCCGCGGTGGATACACTGCGCTCTGGTTGCGTGCGACGAGGGTGCCGTCGTCGGCGATGCTCAGGCCATCGAAGTTGGTGGCGTCTGTGAGTCGCTCAGGGGCCCCGTCGAGCGGCAGGTAATGCACGCGGCGGCTGCCGGCATCGTCTATGGCGCCATAGAAGCCCTTCGCGTCCGGCGCCCACACGAGCCCGGATACCGAACGGTCCCAGGTCTCATGCAGAAGATCCGTCTTGCCCGAGCGCAACTTGCGAATCAGGAGCTTCACCTGGTCCCCGTAGAATCCCGCAATGGCCTGACGTGTGTATGCGAGGGTCTTGCCGTCCGGTGCAAACATCGGCTGACCGTCCGGCGCCTCGTTTTCCTCCGTGATGTTCTCGGCTTCCTTCGAACCAATCTCCATGAGAAACACGTCGTAGTCCGGGTACACGCCCTCTGTGCGGCTGTTGGCGACGAATGCCAGCAGCTTGCCGTCCGGCGACACATCGTATTCGCCGGTGCCGGCGTCGGTGCGCGGCAACTGCAAATCCGTGCCCAACGTCAATGCTTCGATCTCGCCACCGGCCGCCGGGATCCGGAACAGGTGATTCTGCCGTTCCTCGTCGAGCCAGTGATCCCAGTGGGAATAAGGCATCGCGTTCCAGGTTTTCGCGGATAGCTTGCTGTCCTCCTCGGCCTCGATCTCCTCCGCCATCGCCTCGAAGGTCTTGTCAGGCCAGACATTCGAGACGAAATAGATGTGCTCTCCTGTCCACTTGAGCGCCGAGACGCCGGTGGGAACGTCCGTCAATTTCACGGCCTCGCCCGGCTTGTCCATCGGCAACACGTAGACCTGCCCGGTGTCGTCGTCATCGCGCTTGCCGACGAACGCGAGGCGTGAACCGTCGGGGGAAAACACAGGCTCGCTCGCTTGCGTACCTTCGGCCGTCAAAGGCCGTTGCTCGCTGCCCGACCGTGTCGACAGCAACCAGAGACGCGTCTCCGGATTAAAGCTCTGTTCGGGGTCGTCATCCTCGGGATAGGTCGTAGCAGCAACCACGATGTGCCTGCCATCCGGCGAGATCACCGGCGGTGCGAGACGTGAAAGTTCCCACAGGACCTCCGCGCTCAGGCGCCGCGTTTCCTCTGCATTGACTGCGAACGACAGGCTCATAACCAGGCAGGACAGGACGATTCTTTTCATTCTTGGGACTCCGGTCAAAATTGTTGCAGCGGCAACCTTACCAGAGGGATCAACGACAGCACACACGAACCCCGGGGACACCGCTCTGCTAAAGTAATCCGCCTATGCTGTGTCGCTTACCGCTCGTACTCGGCCTGTTCCTCGCATTGACGCCGCCCGGGCAAGCGGATGGCGGCGATCCGGCGGCGAGCGTCAACGGCTGCGTGCAGTGCCATGCTGCAGAGCAAAGCGGATTCGGCGCGGCGCATGCGTTTGCCCCGGATAACTGTGTCGCCTGTCACGCAGGTAACCCTTCGTCATCGACCGAGGCCGGAGCGCACGACGGCCTGATTGCATTCCCTGGCAACCTCGCGACGGCGGGACGCGCCTGCGGCGACTGTCACTCCGATCGCGTGAGGGGTGTCGCGGGCAACCTGATGCAGACGGGCCACGGCATCGTTCAGAAGACGCGAGCCGTTCTCGGTGATGAATCGGGCGCCGCAAGGCAGGCGAATTTCCAGTCGCTTGGAAACAGCGTTGCCGATTCGATGTTGCGCAAGCAGTGTGCGAGCTGCCACCTCGGCCAGCCGAAACGGAATCATGCGCTGGACGTGACGCGCGACCGGGGTGGCGGTTGCCTCGCCTGCCACATCAACGACTATCCGGACGATGCTCACCCGGCATTGACGACCCGCGTGGAAGACGGCCGTTGCTTCGGCTGCCACTCCCGCTCCGGCCGAATCTCGCTCAGTTACGCGGGTCTGGCGGAAACCGTGCCCCCGGCCAACGCAGGCGAACGTCCTGAGTTGCGTCTCGCAGACGGCCGTCCTGTCGAACGATTGCCGCCCGATGTTCACAACCTCGCCGGCATGAGCTGCGTCGACTGCCATACCAGCGTCGGGCTGATGGCGGATGCCGGCGACGCGAGTCACCAGCGACAGGCAGTCGACATTGCCTGCAGCGACTGTCACGGCAATGACGGCCCGCGGATTTCCATGCGGGACTGGCCGCCCGGGCTCGCGGGCATGAAGAAACACGTGCCGTTCGCCGCGAATGCCGATACCCGTTTCCTCGCAACTGAGAAGCACGGGACACCGTTGTGGAACATCGAATTGCGCGATGATGGCGCATGGCTGCACGCGAAGAATACGGGTCACGTGCTGCGAATCCCGGTGCCGCCGCCCGGGCGGCATGCCCGAGATCATTCGCACGAACGGCTAAGCTGCGCCGCGTGTCACAGCCAGTGGGCGCCGCAATGCTATGGCTGCCACATGGCGTTCGATCCGGGCGGCGAGCAATGGGATCACATCGACAAATCCCTCACGCCCGGGCGCTGGACCGACAGGTTCTGGCACGCAGACAACGTGCCGCCCGCGCTCGGCGTCAACGACAACAACGAGATCGAGCCCTTCGTACCGGGAATGATCATGACGGTCGCACACCCGGCCTGGGACACGGCCAGATTCGTGCGGCGGTTTGCGCCGCTCTCGCCGCACACCACGGGCAACTCGAGATCCTGCGAATCCTGCCATCGCTCGAGCAAGGCGCTCGGCCTGGGCACAGGCGACATCGTCAGTGACGGAGACGGGTTTTCGTTCACCCCCCGACACGTTCTGCTGCAGGACGGCCTGCCGGCCGATGCCTGGACGAACGCCGACAACGCCCTGGGTGGAGCAACGCCCGTGCCGGGTCAGCGACCCTTCAACGCATCCGAAATGAAAGCGATCCTCGACGCCGATATCGACGCGAATATCCCTGCCGTCGATTAGCTACTGTTTGAAGATGGTTCAGGCGACTAGCAGGATTCTTCGCCGACAGGCGGCAACTCCGGCAGCTCCTCGTCCTCTTCCGCGGTGAATACCGGCGGCTCGAACGGTTTCTTTTCGCCGCGTTCCGCAGCCGCTGCGCCGCGCTCGCCGACAAAGTAGCAGCTGTAAGCACGCTGGGCAGACACCTGCGGGCTCTCGCCGTCCAGTTCCTCGGCCGGTATGTCGGGATTGAGTATGCGCTCATGCCAGGCCTTGTAGCCGCCGGTAACGAGATGCGCGTCGAGGCCTGCGAGTCGCAGCATCGTGGATGCCTTGGCCGCGTTCTCGGACCCATTGGAATAGACGACGACCTTCCTGTCGGCCGGGAGGCCGGCCATGGTTTCTTCGCTGACGAGTTCGGCCAGAGGTACGTTGCGGGCCTCGTGGATCTTGCCCTTCATGTACTCCTCCTGCGAACGCACGTCGATCAGCACGAAGTCCTTGCGTTCCTCGATCAGCCATTCGGCCAGCTGTTCGACGCTGACACGGTCCTCCTGGCGAGCCGCGGACTGCGCGACATCCGTAAAAGATACCCCGGTGCCAGGCTCGGGTGCCTGTCCGCATGCAGCGACTATAGCCGCAACCGGGAACAGCAGGATCGAATTCAGTCGTAGCGCCATTTGCCTCTCGTCCGTTGTGTTTGATTAATTCGACGGCCGCTCAATCGCGCAGCCGCTGCAGCAGCTCCGCATTATACTGGGTATCATACTTCGTCCAGTTACTCTCCTGGCCAATGTCGATCAACACCTGGCGCAGTACGTATCCTCCCAGCAGCACGAGCACCGGCGCGACGATAGCTACGCGGCGTGCAAGACCACGAATCTCCAGGAGCTCGAGTACCAGCGGTATCAGCAATCCGACCCCGACGAACAGCACCCAGAATACCAGCGCATAGGGGCCGCCCATAATGCTGTCCAGTGCAGTCAGCTGCTGCTCGGTGCCGCTGGCGAGATTGATGATAAAGAGTGCCACGAGCGCCACTTCGGCAGCGATCAGTCCCAGGTCGAACCGGGTGAACAGAACCTTCTCGCTGTGTTTTCTCGCGACGAGCGCCACGAGCGCGGCCGCGGTCGACAGCCCGGAGACCAGGAACAGCGGTCCGAGTACGCCGGAGTTCCAGAACGGCCGCGCGCTGAAAGCGCTCAACAGGATACCGGTGTAAATGCCCAGCGCGATGCCGAACGGGATGGCCGTCATCGCGATCTGGCGGCGATTCGCCTCGCACCAGTCGAGCACCTGCCTGCCAATTGCGAAACGATCCACATACGGCGAAGCCTGCGGATAGCCGCTGCGCAGGGTGGACAGGATCTGCAGGATCGAGACCGGGTAAATGACAATCAGTATCCACGCGCCCCAGGACATGGGGGACAGCACCTGGAACGAGGTATAGAACCGAAACACGTACAGCTTGTGCTCGAGATCCAGGAACAGGGTCGTCATGCCGAGAGACAGCACGACAGGAGCCAGCAGGGCCAGCTTCGTGGCAGCGAACGGCGCCTCCTCGTCCTTCTTCAGCAACGCTATGGTTGCGGCGAACACCATGATGCCGGCGGTGAGGCCGCCGAGGAACAGGTACATCGCGACTTCCCAGGTCCATATGTGCAGGCTCGGGTCGATGAGTGCGTTACTGCGTGCGGTGACAAACAATTCTTCCTTCATCTTCCGCGGACCTCAGATCAGGTAGTAGACATTCGGCTCATTGCCCGTTTCCGGGCTCAGAACCTTGTATTCGCGAGTCTTCAGCAACCGGCTGACCTCACTGCTCGGCTCGTCGAGCGAACCGAAATGCATGCAGCGCGTCGGGCAACTCGAGACACAGGCCGGGTCGAGGCCCTCCCCGACGCGGTGATGGCAGAACGTGCACTTGTCGATATAGCCGTCCGGATGCATGACGAGGCGCGCGTCATAAGGGCAAGCGGCGATACACGCTTTGCAGCCGGTGCACATGTCGGGGTCGACGAGGACGATGTTCGTGCCTGCCCAGTGATGGCTTGCCCCGGTCGGGCACAGCGTTACGCAGGTCGCATTGGAGCAGTGGTTGCAGCGCTCCGAGCGAAACTCCGTCGTGAGCTGCGGATACTTCCCCTGCGTTGCCTCGACTATCCAGTCCCTGTTGAGGCCGTCCGGCACCCTGTTCTCGGTCTTGCACGCAACGACGCAGTCGCCGCAACCGATGCAGGTCTTCGTATCGATCACCATGGCAAATCGTGTCATCAGTGATCCCCTCAGGCGCGCTCTCGAACGAACGTCACGAAACTTGCCCGCAGACCGGTGCCGCCCATGATGGGATCGACCTTGACGTTGCCCATCAGCTCCGTGTCGTCGGCACCGACACCGGCCGCCAGTCGCAGCCGCTTGGACTTGTGGCCGAAACCGTGCGCCATGAATACCGAGTCAGGGCCGATCCGCTCGGTGACCCGAACCCTGACCTTGTTGCTGACTACGCCGTTGGTGCCGCCCAGGCGCACGTAGTCACCGTTCTTCAGCGACCATTCGTTTGCAACCAGCGGATTGACCCAGACCTGGTTCTCGGGAGAGAGCTGGAACAGCAGCGGATTGTTCACGGTCTTGCCGAAGGTGTGTGCCGGCATGCGACCGTAGTTGAGCCGGTAGAAACCTTCCGGGACAGGATCAGGTGGTGTATAGACCGGCATCGGCTCGAAACCCTTGTCGGCCAGCTGCTTCGAGTACAGCTCGATCTTGCGGCTCGGCGTGCGAAACCGCACACGTTCGCCGTCGCGGAAGTAAAGCGGTGTCTTGCGCGGAAAGTTCTTCACGCCGATTTTTTGCATTTCCTCGAGCGAGCTGCCGACCTGCTTTAGCTGCCAGTCGAGCTTCTCGGCGTAGTCGTTCCACGGAAAATACGCCTCCAGCCCGAGACGCTTGCCGAGCTGTTTCGCGATCCACCAGCCGGGCTTGCTGTCGTACTTCGGCTCGAAGGCCGGCATGCGCAGCGCGAGTGATGGATGCCGCTCGCCGGAGTTGCGCAGGTCGTCGTAACGCTCGAGAAAGGTGCATTCGGGGAGGATCACATCGGCATAACCCGTCATCTCGGACGGCATGGTCTCCACGACGGCGACCAGTTCCAGCGAATTCGCGGCCGCTTCGAGCTGCTGCGCAATCCCGGGAACCGTCTGCGGCAGGTTGGTGCCGTAGACCAGCCAGCCCTTGAAGTACGCGTCGTCGCCAACCGAGGCTTCGATCACGCCGTTGGTGACGCCCTGGCCCGCGAACGGCCACTTGCCCGGGTACGCGTCCGCCGTCCTCGCCTTCGGCTTCGGATAGTCGGGCAACGGATAGTTCGGCAGGCTGACTTTCTCCGGAACATAGAAGCCGCCCTTGCGGTTCCACGACCCTAACAGCGCGTTGAGCATCGCGATCGCGCGGCTACGCTGCGTATCGTCGCCGTACCAGACTGCATGCCGGCCGGGATGCACGACTGTCGCGGGCGCCGCCTGCGCCATCTCGCGCGCCGTTTGCCGGATCACGTCCGGCTTGATGCCCGTCTCGAGATACACCCACTCGGGCGTGTAATCGCGTACGTGCCGGGCCAGCTGATCGAAACCGACCGTGTAACGTTCGACGTAATCCTTGTCGTACATGTCCTCCGTAATGAGTACGTTCATCCACGCGAGCAGCAGCGCCATGTCGGTGCCCGGCTTGATGGGCAGCCAGTATTTCGACTTGCCCGCAGGCACGGAAAATCGCGGATCGACGGTGATCAGCGTCACGTCGTTGTTCAGCGCCTCGGCAAGCGTCTGCACCTGTCCGTTGTGCAGGTTCTCGCCGATGTGCGACCCGATCAGCACGATGCAGCGCGCATTGGCCATGTCGGTACGCTCCGGCGAACTGGCCGACGCACCGAAGGTCAGCCTGAAACCGACGTCGCGGGGCCCGCGGCACTGCGCGAACGCCGGTTCGGCATGACTGTCCGAGCCGTAAGCCCGCAGCAAGTGGCGGAAGTGACTGCTGCCCGCGCCGTGGTTCAGCATGAGCATCCGCTCCGGACCAGCCGTCGCGGCGATGGACTTCATCTTGTCGGCAATGAAGTCGAGCGCCACATCCCAGGACGTCTCGCGGAACGTCTGCTTGCCGTCGATCGTGACGCGCATCAGCGGCCTTTTCAGCCGGTCGCGATCGAGATACGCGCCGGGTCCGCCGGTACCCCGGGTGCACAACCGGCCACCGCTGTGCAGGTCATCGGGATTGCCGGTGATCTTCCAGATCTCGCCGTCTTCCTTGTAAACGTTGCCCGCACACTTCCAGAAGCACATGTCGCAGATCGTCGGCGTGGTACTTACCGTGCCGGTGCCGGGCAGAGGTTTCGCGGCGCAGCCGCCGAGCAAGAGCGCAGGAGATGCCGCAGCGCCCGCGCCGAGCAACGAGGAGACCTTGATGAATTCGCGTCGTTTCACTGGGAGCTCGCTGTTTTGGGAATGATGTAGTGAGGCGGTTCGGGGTTGTCGTCAATGAAAGACTCTGTCGGGAAAAAAGCGAGCGCGAAACCGATGACGAGGGCGGCAGCAATCAGGCCGCCCTGCAATTTCAGGATCGCGCCCTGCTGCGGGTCGGTATCGGTCGTCGGCCAGAAATGCTGCTGCACCCAGCGCATCGCCAGTGAGCCGACCAAGGCGATGACGACAACGGCGAACACGGCCGCGCCCAGCCCGATCCCGAGCGTCTGGTCCAGGCGAACGACGCCCATGTAATCGCTATTGTAGAAGTCGCCCCAGACCGGGAACAGGTCGCCGAAGATCAGGCTGCCCAGCAGAAAGCCGACGATGAACACGAGGGCGTCAATCTTGCCGGTTGCTACCGCGGCGACGGCCGTGCCGGGGCAGTAGCCACCGATCACCATGCCGAGCCCGAACAATATCCCACCTATAGCCATCGGCAACAGGAAAGTCGGCAACAGGTAGACCTGCGTGATATCGAGAAAGCCGACCAGGCTCAGGCCCCAAAGGCCGAGCATGCCGGTGACGATCGCCGAGAACATGACGACGGGGACGCCGACGTCCTTGAAATAGAACGCCCACGCGATGCGCCGCCCGTCCGTAAAGCCCGCATGAAACAGTGCGTAACCGAACACGACACCGATCGGTATCGCGAGCCAAAGGTTCATCTCGGGCGAGATGGCGCCCGTTTTGGCGAGGGGAGCGATCATATCCATTGTTTTCTCACGAACCAGGCCGCCATCCAGCCGCCGGCGAATATGCACATCATGAAAACCCATGCGCCGAGGGACAGCTCGGCGCCGCCGACCAATGCCTGGCCGCTGGTGCAGCCGCGCGCAAGACGGGCCGCAAATCCTGCGAGAACGCCACCGGTCAGGCCGAGCGCGAGCCGGTACGCCATCGAGCTGCGAGCCCCGCGCAACACCTCGACTCGGAGTTCGCCGCTCAGCCACGCGGCGATGAAGCTGCCGATGATCAGACCCACGACGAGAAACACGACGTAGTCGTAAAGCGGGTGCGCCCCGTCGGCGAAGTACTTGCCGAAATAGGCGCTCTGTTCCGTGGCGGCCGGGAACAGCCCGTGCTGCACCCAGGCGACGAAGCGCGTCATTGCCCCGCTTGCGCCGATGCCGCGTCCTGCCACGACGAAGGCCAGCAACATGCTGATGCCGATGAGAATGCCCGCGGGTACGGGCGGCCAGCGAGTTCCGAATTTCATGGTTGTGAACCTGTTCAGCGCCCTGAGGCCTGGCTAAATGGTCTATATATTAGGATTATCTAAATTAGAAGTCCGTTTGATATAGGTAGAAATACCGGTAGTAATTCGGTGTTGCCTTGCCGGCAGGCGTGTCATCCCTCGGCGGCTGACGCTAGTATGTTGCCTCGAAATCTTTACAGCTAAATAAGGACCGTAAGATCCATGGCGATTCGATCAGTTGCAGACATTGGAGTAATGGCGTGCCTGACCGCATTGGTGGCGCTATCCGTCGTGCACCCGGCCGATTCCGGTGCTAACGAATCAAGCGCAGAAACTTCCCGAACAGTCCTGGTCACCGGCGCCAACCGCGGACTCGGCCTCGAGTTTGCGAGGCAATACGCCGAAGCCGGCTGGCACGTGATCGGCACGGCGCGTAAACCCGAACAGGCCGGGGAGCTGAAGGGGCTCGGCGCACGCGTCGCGCAGCTGGACGTTGCGGACCAGGACAGCGTGAACCGGCTGGCGGCCGAACTCGCCGGCCAGCCCATCGATATGCTTATTAATAATGCCGGAATCTTCCCGCGGGTCGGCACGATAGAGGAGATCGATTTCGACGACTACAACCGTACGCTGGCGGTCAACACGGTAGGGCCGGTCCGAGTTACCCGTGCGCTGCTCCCCAACCTGCGTCAGGGCCAGCTGAAGATAATTGCCGGCCTGAGCAGCAATCTCGGCAGCATCGCAAAAAACGAGCGCGGTAACTTCTACGGCTATCGCGAGAGCAAGGCGGCGCTCAACATGTTTACGAAGACCCTGGCCGCAGAGCTCGGACCCGAGGGATTTATCTGCGTCGTGCTCACACCGGGTTGGGTGCAGACCGACATGGGAGGTCCCAACGCCCCCTTGCAACCCGCTGACTCGATCTCCGGGATGAAGGCGGTGCTCGACAAGCTTACGCCGGCGGATAACGGCTCGTTCTGGTCCTACGACGGCAGCCAGATGCCCTGGTAGTCAATAATACCCGGTGACGATCGTCACGCCGATGGCGCCGAAAACGCCCGGTACACGACGGCTCTCACTGGGTATATCCCCGATCGCCGCCGCGGTAAAGCGTGCCGAACAGCCGGTCGCAAATCGGGTAGGTGATGTTGAAGTTGCAGCGCGTCATCAGGGCCTTGTTGTGATGCACTACGTGGTGCCTGCGCAGGCGGCGCATGATCGGCAGTCGGCCGATCCACGACTGCGGGTCCACGTGGTAAGCAAAATGAAAGAGTTCGTAATTCAGGTAATAAAGAATCGCCGTGAACACGAACAGGAAACAGACGTTTGGCGATACCAGGTAGTAGAGCATCGCACCGGCCGGGACCGCGAAGAAACCAAAGAAGAACACCAGCAGGATCGGCGGAAACAGCACGGCCCGGTAGTCGCGCGGTGAGTCGAAGCTGATCGCTTCATCGGTAAAGAAGGCATGATGTTCGACCGTATGCCGCTGGAATATTCCGGCGAGTAATCTTGTCTTGTGGTGCATCGGGCCGCGGTGTCCGAAATACTCCGCAACATTCGAGTACAGAAAGGTCAGCGGGATGGTCAGCCATTCAAGCGGCTTGACGTCACTCAGCATCGCGAAACTGGATGCCGCAACCAGGATGGTAAATCCGACGATCGTAGCGAGATGCATGTGCCCCGAATAAATCCTGGGAATACGGTTTTCGCGGAATGCTGCTCTTGCCCTGGCTACGGATTCCGTGGTCAAGCGTCTGATACTCCCATGCCGGAACGGACGAGGATCTGGCCGTTGCTGGCATGGTACCGAAATTCGCGCGGCGACGGAGCGCCCCGGAAAGGCCTGATGACTCAGGCTCTGCTATGATCGATGAGCTTCCACAACTGATCGGTTCCATTGAGCATCAAGCAAGTCCCAATCGACGTCGCGAAAGTGTCGGAAGGCATGTACGTCTCGAAGCTGGATCGCCCCTGGCTCGAGACGCCGTTCATCTTCCAGGGCTTCGAGATCAGTGAGCAGGCGGAGATCGATATGCTGCAGCGATGCTGCAGCATCGTCTATATCGACGTCGAACGTGGCAAGCTGTCGGATGATCAGGTGCGACGGCTCATCCAATTGCAGCGACAGCCACGCAAACCGACGCCGGCCTCACGCCGTAAGACAAAGGAGCCGGGCAAGCTCATCCGATGGCTGCAGAAGCTGTTGACGCGCCTGGGGCTTTTTCGCCAGGCTGCCACGCTCGCCTCGAGCGGGCAGGAGGGATACGGGATACAGACCACCGCGCGCGCGGAAGCCGGCGAAGCCCGCGACGCGTATAAAGTTCTCGGCAAGCACCACAAGGCACTGATGGACCGGGCGACTATCCGTGGCAACGTGCAGATTGAGGAGCTGCGTCAAGCCGTCCAGCCGGCGGTCGAGAGTGTGTTGCGTAATCCGAACGCACTGGCTTGGGAGGTTTTTTCCCGCAAGCGCAGCACCGAAAACTACAACCGCTCTGTAGGCACCGCGATCTGGTGCCTGATGTTCGGGCGCCACCTGAATTTCGATCGCGACATGCTCGAAGTTCTTGCGATGGGCGGCATGCTGCTCGATGTCGGCAACGCCATGCTCCCGAAGAGTATTGCCGCGTCAAGCGGCGCGATTACAGAAGAACAAAAGACCATGCTCCGGCAGCATGTCGAGTTCGGGGTGAATATCCTGGCGGATTCTCAGGGCGTGGCGCAGCCGGTTGCCGACATGGTCCGGTGTCACCACGAGCGCTTCGATGGATCCGGTTATCCACACGGCATGCTCGGCAACCAGATCCCGCCGTTCGGCCGCATTGCCGGAATCGCAGACTGCTACGATGCCATGACCAGCGAGGCGTCTTGTTCAAAACCTATGGCAGCCTACGATGCCGCCAGGGCTTTGAACGACATGCGCGGCAAGGACTTCGCGGCAGAGGTCGTGGAGCAATTCCTCGCAACCATGGGCATGTTCCCGGTTGCGAGCCTCGTTGAACTCAACGACGGTTCGGTGGCCGTCGTCCTCGAGCAGAATCCGCACAATATCCTGCGGCCCAAGGTGTTGCTGTTGCTCGACGAGAATAAAGCGCCATTGCCGCAACCGAGGGTAGTGGAGATGCGCGACCTGCCGCTCGACGCCACCCAGCCCGGCGCGCTGTGGATCGCAAGCGGTCACGAGCACGGCGCCTTCGGAATCGATCCGGCCGATATCTTCAAGTAGGCGAATGCACCGACTTACTCGCGGCCCCGAAATTCGTCCATGCTGTGACTAACGCCGAAGAACGCCATCAGCGTGTCGAACCAGCTCACCGGCAAGAGCCTGCTCGGCCAGCACGTGTAGACGAACCACGGCATGATCAGCCTGCGCCGGTCTTTTCGGATGGCTCCGACGATGCGTCTCACGACCGAATCAGGTTTCAATATGGGCAATAGCCACGGAAAGCGGGTTCGAACGCCATCGAACATGCCCGTATTCGTATAGAAGGGACAAACCACGGTCGTGACGACCTTGCTTTTCATGCGCTTGAGCTCCACACGCAGCGATTCGTCAAAGCCGACGGCGGCAAACTTGCTGGAGCAATAGTCTGTCAGCTTCGACGTACCGGCAAGCCCGGCCGCCGACGCCACGGTGACAACGTGCCCGCAATCCCGTGCCAGCATGCCCGGCAGGAATGCTCTGGCCGTCCAGAACAGGGCCAGCGTATTGACCTGGAACGTCCGTTCGATCTCCGCGGGCGATATGTCGAGGAGGTTTTTCCCCGCAACGATTCCCGCGTTGTTGACCAGGATATCGACCGGCCCGGCTTTCTGCAGCGTCTCCGCCGCCGCCTCCTCTATGGCCTCCCGCCGGGTCAGATCACAGACGCAGATTTCTACGTCGCAGCCCGCACCGCGAAGCTCCGCCTGCGCGTCGCCGAGACCCTCTGCATCGATATCCCACAGGACCAGGCTGGCGCCGGCTGCCCCGAGTTCCGCAGCCAGTAACCTGCCGATACCGCTGGCGGCGCCGGTTATTAGCGCCCGTCTACCCCTGATTTCCGTCACTGCACCTTCCCCGAAATGACCAAAGCGACATTACCACGAACGGTTCTCGGACAAACCCGTCACACCCTCCGCTATAATTGCCGGTCCAAACGGAGATCCGAATGCTGCAACACGAGAGCGTCATCGCCGAAATCATGCAATCGCCCAAGGGGCCGGAGATCGGTGCGTTCTTCGATTTCGACGGCACCCTGATCTCGGGCTACTCGGCCGTGACCTTCATCCGGGAGCAGGTCCGCCGCGGCAACCTCTCCGTGCGCGAACTCATGGAACTGGTCAGCGCGATGGCGGCCTTCGGCATCGGCAGGTTGGGATTTTCAGCCATGATGATCGCCGCTTCACAATTTCTGCGCGGCATACGCGAGGACAGCTACGCGAATTTCGGCCAGGAGTTGTTCGAATCACACCTGGCACGCCAGATCTATCCCGAGTCGCGCGCCCTCGTCCAGGCTCATCTCAGGATGGGACACACCGTGGCGATCATCACCTCGGCAACGCGTTACCAGGTGGAACCTGCGGCACGCGATCTCGGCATCGAGAACGTGCTGTTCACCGAACTCGAGGTGGAAAAAGGCTATTTCACGGGCGCGGTGATCCAGCCGACCTGTTTCGGCGAAGGCAAGGTTACCGCGGCAGAGTCGCTCGCCGCCGAGCATGGCGTGGACCTGGGCCAGTCATTCTTTTATTCCGACAGCGACGACGACATCGAACTCCTGCAGCGTGTCGGCAAACCGAGGCCGCTAAACCCGAACTCGAAACTTCAACGCATAGCCGAACGCAACGGCTGGCCGATCCGCCGGTTCGGCAGCCGCGGCAGCACCCATGCGTCCGACTGGGTGCGGTCGCTGTTGCTGCCGGCGAACCTCGTCGGCTCCTTCGCCGCAGGATTGCCGATCTGGGTGCTGACCGGTTCGAAGCGCGATGCACTGAATTTTTCGATATCCGTGTTTGCGGACACGGCAAGCGCCCTGATCGGGCTCAACCTGAGGATCGACGGAGAGCAGCATCTGTGGTCGCAGCGCCCGGCAGTCTTTATCTTCAACCATCAGAGCAACGTCGACCTCGTCATCGTCGCTCGCTTGTTGCGGCGGGACATCACGGGTGTCGGCAAACGGGAGATTCGCGATTTGCCGATCGTCGGCCGGGTTTTCGAAGCTGCCGGCGTGGTGCTTATCGACCGCAGGGATACGGCGAAGGCCGTCGAGGCAATGATGCCGCTCGTCGACGCCATGCGTGTCGAAGGCAAGTCGGTGTGCCTGTCACCCGAAGGTACGCGCTCGATAACCGACAAGCTCGCACCGTTCAAGAAAGGCGCATTTCATCTTGCGATGCAGGCGGGCGTGCCGATCGTTCCGATCGTCATTCACAATTCGGGAGACGTGCAGCCGAAAGGAGATATCCTGTTCCACCCGGGTACGGTCCACGTCGAAGTACTGCCGCCCGTCGATACGAGCAACTGGTCGGTCGAGTCGATCGACCGGCATGTTGCCGAGGTTCGGGGCATGTATCTGAATGCACTGGACCAATAAGGAGCCGTCTATATGGATCAACTTAGCCCGCAGGACGCCCAGTTCCTCTACCTGGAGTCGCCGGACAACCTGACTCACCTCACGTCGGTTTCAATCTTCGACCAGTCGACCGTACCCGGCAGCGATGTCGTGCGTTTCAAGGATATACTCGCCCATGTCGAAGGGCGCCTGCACATGAGTCCGCTGTTCAAACGCCGTCTCGTGCACGTTCCGCTTGAGCTCGATTTTCCGTACTGGGTGGACGACGAGCACTTTGACCTCGAATACCACATCCGGCACGGACGGCTGCCCGAACCGGGCGACTGGCGCCAGTTCTGCATCCACGTCGCACGTTATCACTCGCGGCCGCTCGACATGAACCGACCGCTCTGGGAAATGTACGTCATCGAAGGGCTCGATAACGTCGACTGGCTACCGAAGGGAAGCTACGCGCTTGTCACCAAGATCCACCACGCCGCCGTCGATGGTAAAGCCATCATCGACTTCTTCGGCGCCCTGGCGGACATCGACAACAAGGGCACGCCGGCGGTCCCCCTGAACATGGCAAGGCTAAGGCGCAGCCCGAAGCCGGGCGTCGTCGATATGGCCATCCGAGCCGCCTGGCATACGGTTCGCTCGCCGATCGGCCTGACGGATGCTGTCATGCGTGCGGTGCCGAGCGTGTATCACGTCGCACAAAAGGTGCTGACCGCCCAGAAGAAAGACAAGCAGGATGTGCCGGACACGCGATTCAATCACGTCGTATCCCCACGCAAGATGTTCGGCGCCAGGGCGTTCCGGCTGGACGACTTCAAAGCCATCAGGCAGGCCGTGCCGGGAAGCACGATCAACGATGTGGTACTGGCCGTGTGCGGCGGCGCCCTGCGTCGTTACCTCAAGCACCATAGCGAATTGCCCGATGAATCGCTGGTAGCGTGGGTGCCGATCAATGCACGCAAATCCAGCACGGCCGCTCCCGATTCACCGGGCAATAACGTCACATCGATGACGGTGCCGATTTGCACCGATGTCGGCAATGACGTCGATCGGCTGAGCTGCATTCACGAGGCGACAAAACTCAGCAAGGAAGCCAAAGCCGGTGTGTCCGCGCGCCTGATGACCGATCTCAGCCAGCACGTGCCGGCGGCAACGCAGGTTCTTGCGGGTCGCCTCGTGCTGCGTGCTGGCATGGCAGCGCGCACGTGCAATCTGTTTATCTCCAATATTCCCGGACCGCAGGTGCCGCTGTACATGAATGGCGCCCGGCAGGTCGGCGCCTACGGGCTCGCGCCACTTGTAAACGGCATGGGGCTCTTCATCGCAACGCCGAGCTATAACGGTGAGATCACGTTCAATGTGACGTCGACGCGCGAACTCATGCCCGACATCGAGTTTTTCATCGAGTGCGTCGATACGGCCGTGGCAAGCCTGAAGTCCGCGGTCAAACCCAGGAAAAAGGCGAACAAGAAGAAAACCGCGAAGAAGAAAACCGCGCGCAAGTCAACCAAAGCGAGCAAGGAATCACCGGCCGCCTGAGCCGGACGGCCGTCAACCGGCGCGCCGCACCGTCGATCCGCTCAATTTGGGCGCGCCGTGATCGAGCTGTCCTACGATACGGTCGAGTGTTCGGCCAATCCTCGTCTGGACCCGGATCATCTCTATCTTCGGCCACGTTGCTCGCTCGCCCATCGCGATCAGTTCGATTACTTCCTCGACGGAGCGGTGCGCAAGCAACTTGAGCGGATTGAAAAGCAACCTGTCGGGCAGGATATTGATGTCGCCGATATAGTCCTGGTTGATGATGCTCAGGCCCGCGTTCGTGAGCCTGTTGAGCGTCGGGTTCCACGAGAGCGGCTTTTCGAACAGGGTCGCGCCGGCGTTGAGCCATTCGCGCGCCGTGCGGCTACCCGCGGCTTTCATTATAGAGAGCGGATCAGTGCCGCGCCGCGTATCGGTGACAAAAGGGAATACGTGCGGATTGACCTGGCTCACGATGAAGTGGTTCACGCCGTAGATCCTGGTCAGACGCTTGGCCGGCAAGTCATCACTGATCGAGCCGTCGACCCAGCGGCGCGATTTCAGGTATGGCTGCTTCTTACCCGTGTCGTCCCTGGCCATTAGCCTCACCGGCGGATAGAAGCCGGGTACTGCAGCAGATGCCATCACGGCCTCGCGCACGCACACGTTCGGCGTCGTGATCGCATTCAACAGGCGCGAGGTCTGGTGCTTCTCCGCAGCAGCAATGGAGACATTCATGTGCCGGCCGGTTCGCTGGAACGCTTCCAGGAATGTCAGGTCCGGCAGTAACCGTTCGAGCGCTCCGTATACCTCGTCGATAGAGGCTACCTCGGGCCGGAACATGTCGAAGTATCGCCACAGCCCATTGTCGCGCTCGATTTCGTGCACAAGGTTGCCGGGTTCGAACAGCTTCCCGACATCTTTGCTTTCATAGGTGCCGACCAGGCTGCCGACGATGGCCCCGCCGCTGCTGCCGGACAGGACGTCGGGCAGAATGCCCTCGAGCCACATCGCTTTCACGGCGCCAATGTGGAAGAACAACAGCGAACCGGCCCCGCTCATCACGAAAGCGGAACAGCCGTAGCAATGCTGGGCCCGGCGAAAGAAATCCAGCCGATCGTCGAACGGGATGTCCTCGGCGTCTTCGCTCGCAAGCAGTTCGAGCGCGCTGACGACTTCGTTGACGTAGTCCTTGATCAGCCGTTTGGTACCGAACTTCGCCTTGCCATAGAGCGCGCGGCGCCCGATACCGTCGATGTTGCCGTGAATGCCCTCGTTCAGAGCATATAGCAGACGCGCATGGTCGCCGGACGCACGGAGCTTGCGCAGCCTTTCGAGCCGCCGCCTGATGGATACGTAATCGAAGTACTTCGACTCGTCCGATTCCGCCCACTCGTGTATGCCGGTGGCCTTGTCATGCGCGATCGCCGCCTGCCGCCACTCCTCGTAGCTTTGGGCCTCGTTCATGGCCGCCTGCAGGCGCCTTGTTGCCGAGAGAATCATTCGCTCAATTTAGTATGAAGGCCCTAATTTTGCGAGCTACAGTTCCCATAATTCGCAATTAACTGTGCTGAGGAGAAAACCATGGCGAAGAAAGAAAGTAAGGCAAAACAAAGAGTTAGTGAATTTACCGAGCAGCTGGACAATGTATTCCTGGCGGGCCTCGGTGCATTCGCCAACGCCCAGAAAATGGGTTCCGAGACATTCGATACGCTGGTGAAGGACGGCGAGAAATTCCGCAAGGAAGCCTCGAAGAAGACCGAGAGGCTGATCGACGACGTCCAGGACTCCGTCCGCGAGATGCGGGACGACGCCGAGTCGAAGGCTGAAGGCCTGCTCGACCGGGTCCGCGATCGTTCCGGGCTCGACAAGCTGCAGAGTGCTTTTGACAAGCGCGTTGCCGGCGCAATGGACCGCCTGTATGTTCCGAGCAAGAGCGATATCGACAAGATCAACAAAAAGCTCGACAAGATCATGAGGGCGATCGAGCCGAAGGCGAAAAAGCCTGTGGCCAAAAAGGCTGCAAGCAAGAAGGCTCCGGCAAAGAAGGCAGCGGCCGCAAAGCCAGCCGCAGCATCTGAAACGAAGGCTGCCTGATAGCGACTTCCTGGCCACTCACTCCGCGTAGTGAGTGGCCAGTTCTTCCAGGTGGCTCGCCGCCTCCGCGGTGGCGAGCGGTTTCAACAGGCCAAGGATCGATCGCGCGACGCCGATTGCTGCATCATCCGCCTCCGAACCTGATTCAACCAACGCGTCGAAGCGCTCGGACATGAGCGCGATGATGGCGACATTTCTGGCGGCGCTCTTTACGCCCGGCATATCTGCATTCAGATAGCCGCTCTGTACCAGACCGAGCAGATACAACTCGAAAGCCGCATTGACTGCTCTCGCGAAGTGCCGTAAGGCCCGAGCAACCTTCGGATACTCGTCGGCGAGGACCTCCGTGTCGGTGAGCATAAAACGATACGCCCCCTTCAGTTCCAGCAGGTGATGCAGGAACCACCAGAAGTCGTCGAGCGACAGGGTGCCACTCTCCGGCGGATGCAACACCTTGCGCGCGTCGGCCTGGAATTCAGCCGTCAGCGCGTCGACGATGTCCTCTTTTTTGCGAAAGTGATAATGCAGGTTGCCCGGGCTGATATCGATCTCGTCCGCGATTTCGTTGATGGTCGTGCGCGGCACCCCGTGTTCATTGAACAGCAGGAGACTGGCAACGAGAATCCGGTGTCTGGTGTCACGAGACATGGTCGCCCTACTCTAGATCAAAAAGGGGACAGTGACCTTAACTCCGTAAATCAGGGTCGCTGTCCCCTTGTTGCATCAGCCACCCATTCGGCGTAAGGCCCATAAATCTGCGTGATATCGAAAGCAACTATGGCGGGCAGATCGTAAGAATGTAGCTCCAGAATCGCGGCCTCCACGTCCGCATAACGGTCATCCGTAGTCTTGATCAGAAGACGGAATTCCTCGTCATTCTGAACGGCCTCCTCCCAGCGATAGTAGCTTTGTATTGACGAGATCTGTGCGCAGGCCGCGAGTTTCCGCTCCACTAACGCAGACGCAATCGAGCGCGCCTCGTCGAGGCTGTCCGTCGTCGTGATAATTGCGATGCTGCCCATTCGTGCTTCACATATTAAGGGGACAGTGACTTAAAGTGCCAGGCGAAATCGGTTATTTCTATCTCGCCTGGCACTTTAAGTCACTGTCCCCTATCTTGCCGGTCGGGTCGCTAACCATCCTCGTGTCGCTGACGATGGCGATCGCGCCCAGAAGGCGGTGAAGAAAGTAGATTGGCCGCCCCTTGGCCTCGGTCTCGTCGATACCCTTGCGGACGTCGACCGCAATACTCGGCATGATGCGGGCCTCTGTACCTGCCCAGCGAATCTCGACCGGCCAATGCACGTGGCCGCAGAGCAACCCGATAACCTGCGGATGGCGACCGACGATATCAGCAAGTGCAGCTGCCTCTTCCGGCCGGCGGTAACCACCGACATAGTGATCGCCGACATCGAAGGGAGGATGGTGTATGAAAAGCAGCGTGGGTCGTTCGGGCTGCTCGCTCAGCACCTCGTCGAGCCAAGCCTGGCGCCGGGCGCAGAATCGGCCTTTTCGTTCTCTCGGGGAGGTCGAGTCGATCGCAACGAGACGGACAGAGTGCTCCTCGACCGCATAGTGCAGGAAATTACCGCTGCCGGGCAGGTACGGGTGATCGCTGAATGCGACGCGGAGCGTGTCCTTGTCGTCGCGATTTCCCGGCACGAGATAGAGCGGCGCAGCCAGCGGCGCCAGCAGCTCGCGCAGGAGCGCGTACTCCTCCGGCGAGCCGTGCTGCGTCGTATCGCCGGTGAACACGACGGCATCCGGCTTCTGCCCGTTGATATCCGCGACCGCTCGCCGCAGGCACTCGGCCCGCAGTTCTGCTGTGGGTTGGTCCGATGCCGGCGCGAGTATGTGCGTATCGCTGATCTGCGCGATTAGCAATAGCAGCTCTTAGTCGACGATGTGATAGACGGGGGCTTTCTCGAGATCCCAGCTGTCGGACGCCCGATCGAAACGGGAGACCGTGAAGCAATGCCCGAGGTCGCGACGTCGACAACGGCCGTCTTGATCGCCATCGACACCATTTCGCCGCCGCCGATCGCGCTGCCCCGGGCTCTTGATTTCTGCATGTTTCGCCGAAAATACCGGGCACTCTTCTTGTGCAGAACGTCATAGATCGTGCCAGCCGCCACGAGGATGACCATGACAATGACGTAGGTCTGCATTACCGCGGGTGAAATGAACGCCGAGAGCTCGGCGAAGGGATTGCTCGTAAACATCAATTTTCCCCAAATTAGCCGGTTGTTTTCGACTTGCTGCCCAACGACCTGGCTGACCCTTGTAGAGCGCTTTTCCGGTACTCGGCGCAATGCGTAATTGTGACGATTGACACGGAGGCACCCCTGCAGCCCGCGTCAATCAACCGCCGACCGGCCGACATGAGAATATTCGATTTTTCTAATTTGTAATACGTATCCGGTGCCCGTGTCAATCAGAAGCCTGACCGCCGACCCCATCGTAATAGTCCCTTAGCACGGCAACGACCTCGCTACGGCTGAACTCGGGCGGAATCGACTCGCCGCTGGCGAACATCTCCCTGAGCTTGGTACCGGAGATCGCCAGCCGGTCACTGGCTTCGTGAGGGCAGGTTTTTCCGGTCGCCATGCCGCCGCAGGTGTAACAGTAGAACGTGATATCGATTTTCAGCGGCTCGGTCTTGAGGCTGCCCGCTTCGAGCGTATCGAAGATGTGGTGCGCATCGAAGGGACCATAGAAATCCCCGACGCCGGCATGGTCGCGCCCGACTATCTGGTGGGAACAACCGAAGTTTTGTCGCAAGACCGCGTGCAGCAGCGCTTCGCGCGGGCCGGCGTAGCGCATTTCAATCGGGTAGCCGGCCTGCAGGATGGTGCCGTGCACAAAATAATGATTGACGAGAGCGTCGATCGCCTTCACCCGCACCTCGGCGGGAATATCACCGGGCTTCAGGGCACCGAGGACCTGGTGGATCAGGACGCCATCGCAGATCTCGATCGCGATCTTCGCCAGGTGCTCGTGGCTGCGGTGCATCGGGTTGCGCGTCTGAAATGCGGCCACTTTCGACCAGCCGCGTTCCTGGAATAACGCGCGCGTCTCCGCCGGACGATGGTAAAACCCGGCGTAAGTCTCGGGGAAATGCCCTTCGGATAGCGTGCGAACCGGACCGCCCAGATTGACGGGTCCCTGCTGCATGACCTTGTCCACGCCCGGGTGCGCCGTATCGGTGGTGCGGAATACCTGTGAGCACTCGAATTCCCGATCGATGCCGTATTTCTCTTCGACGGTCAGGATTCCCAGCAATTCGCCATTTTCCCCGTCCGTCAGCGCCACGTCCTCGCCGATGCCGATGCTGTCGCCCAGATCCTGCGCACAGGACAGCGTGATCGGGATCGGCCAGAAGATCCCGCTGGAGAGCGTCATATGTTCGCAGCAACCGCGCCAGTCCGTCTCGCCCATGAAACCGTCGAGCGGCGTGTAGGCGCCCATGCCGAGCATGAAAAGGTCGGAAACCTCGCGGCTCGACAGCGGGACCTGCGTCAATCTTGCGGCGCGTTTTGCCTCCTCTGCTCTCTCGGTTTCCGGCAGCAGCAGTGGTTTCAGCGAGTCGGCGCCGTGCGGCGGAACCAGGTTCGACATCTGTGCATCCTCTTCTCAGAAAAATCGATGGAGCGTCTCACCTCGCAGCTGACTACCGGATCAGCGCGACGCCACCCATCACAAACAACGCAAGAACGACCGTCTGAGCCAGCATCACGCCAACGGGCGCAGGGCCGACTTCGGCCAGGGACTTGAGCGAGGTTTTGACCCCGAGAGCCGCGACGGCCGTGAGCAACGACCAGCTCGACACCGGCGTCAGAACAGTATGCGCCTGTGCAGGAACCCAGCCAAGACTGTTGACGATTACGAGCACGACGAAAATCACGAGAAACCATGGCAGCAGCGGTTCCCCGGCCGCATCCGCGGATCGCCGCCGGTGCATCACCAGCGAGATGACGATAACCACCGGCACGAGGCAGGCGACACGAATGAGTTTCACGAGCGTGGAAATCTCGCCCGCCTGGTCGGAGATGATGTAACCCGCGCCGACCACCTGCGCAACATCGTGAATGGTCGCACCGAGAAACACCCCTGCCGTAACGTCGTCGTACTGGAGGTAAGAAACGAGCACCGGGTAAACGACCATGGCGACCGTGCTGAGCGCGGTAACGCCGGCAACGGTCAGAATCGTGTTGCGTTCATGGTCTTTGTGCGACGGCAATACCGACGCGATTGCAAGGGCAGCGGATGCGCCGCAGATAGCCACCGCACCGGCCGAGAGGATGGACTGGTCGTTTTTAAGGCCGCCGGCACGTCCGATCAATACGCCAATCAGGATAGTCACAACCACAGCCGCTACGATAAGGGCGAGCGCCGGCCAGCCGAGATCCATGACCTCGGTCGTTGTGATGCGTATCCCCAGTAACGCGACTCCGAACCTTAGAATATGGCGGCTGGCAAAACGAATGCCGCGCGCAAAACGCTCATCCTCGGTGAGGAAGTTGAACGCCATCCCGAACAGCAAGGCATACAGCATCGCGGGACCACCGAGCTCGTCGCTGACGAAACGCACGGCAAGTGCGATGGTCGCGCTGAGCAGCAGGCCAGGCACCGCGTCCCGGAGCGTATCAGTCATCGATGTCATTCGGAGTCAGCAGTTATGAATGCGGAACGTCCCTTCCGAAATGGAAGACGCGAGACGCTATCATGCCAGTGACACAGGCAAATAAAAACTCAAAGCAGTTCGTTGCTGCTGCTCAGGAAACAAGAATCATTTGCAATCTTACGGGCTTGCCGGCAACGCGCCTGCCAATGTATCCGCGATAAGACTGTAGCCCGCGACGGTCGCATGGATGTCGGGTCCGACAGGCGGGGCGTCACACATGTAAGTGAATGCGCAGATATTTGCCACGTTGACCGGCAAGGTGCCGTTTGGCGACGAGACCATCGTCACGAAGTCATCGGACTCGAACGCGGCATACACGTCGGCCATCGGTAGACCCGCAGTCGCGTAAGTCGACGTCATCGCGTCGTTGAACACTACAGCGGCATCCGCCGAGCCCGTTGCGAGGACCTGGCCGTCGGGGCCATCGAGCCACGATGACAGGTATGGATTGTAGTAATTCATGCCGATGATTGTCGTGGAGGGATCAGCGGCGCCCTTCAATGCCTCGAGGACCGACGCCAGATTCGTGGCTATCTGCCCGGACACCTCGGCGACGCAATCGAAATCCACCGAATCGGTGATGCAATCGGCATTGCGAAAATCATTGCCGCCGATATCGATCGTCAGCAGCAGCACCTTGTCCGTGTTATCACCGAGGAAGTCGACCGCTGCGTCGAGCTGGGAGCCCGCGAGATACAGGCAGCTGCCGCCATTGATCATGTCGTCCAGCGTCTCTCCCGGACAGCCGAGCTTTACGAGGCGCAGCTCGCGGTTCAGCCCTGCGGCATCGAAATCTGCTTTGACCTGGTCGAACAGCTGGTCCGGGTATCCGTCATCCGTCGGCAGCAGCGTGCCGTTGCTGTTCGGCTGCACGCCGACCGACAGCGAGTCACCGAGAGAAACGTAGTAGAAGACATCTGCATCGTTGCCGATATCGTCGACGGCGTCGATCGCCTCGTTGACGGCGTCGCAACCCGGCAATGCCAGAGCTGCCGCAGCCAGCGCAAAGCAGCGTGCCATATTTCCTGAGGTGTTGAATGCCGTCATCTCATGCCCTCTATTTGGGGACAGTGACTTTAAGTGCCAGGCAACATCGGTCACTGTCGCCGGTTATTAACCACTATTGCACACCGAGATCGATCAAAACTGGGATACGCCTCACGAAATACAGGGACAGTAACCCCTGTCCCGCAACTCTATCCGAGACGGTGACCCGGGTTCCCTGGCACTTAAAGTCACTGTCCCCTAATTTGCGGTGTCGAGTAACTCGATCCAGTGTCTGACGGGCACATCCGATTGCGAGCTCAGGTGCAGCTGGCAGCCGATGTTCGCGGTGACTATCTGTTCCGGCTTTCCGACGGACAAAGCCGCGAGCTTACGAGCCAGAAGTCTGTCGCTGATTCTCGGCTGCAATAGGGAATACGTGCCGGCGGAACCACAACACAGGTGCTTTTCGGCGGTTTCTACCAGCGGTATGCCCGCCCTTTCGAGGACACGCTCCAGTGCCCCATCCAGCCGTTGGCCGTGCGACAGCGTACAGGGACAATGCACGGCAGTGGCTTGCTTGCCGCTCGATTCTCGAAATACGCTCAGGTCCTCTGCCTCGAGCACTTCGGTCAGGTCCTTGGCCAGTTCACTGACACGCCGGGCTCTGGCCGCATAGATCGGGTCGCCCTTCAGAAGGTCCCCATAGTCCTTGATCATCACGCCGCATGCCGATGCCGCAGATACTATCGCTTCGGCCCCGGCCTCGATATGCGGCCACCAGGCATCGACGTTGCGTTTCATGAAGTCGAGACCTTCGTCCCTGGCGGCCAGGTGATAGCTGACGGCGCCACAACATCCGGCTGAAGCCGCTTCGACCAGATCGATACCGAGACGCCTGAATACGCGCCTCGCCGCATCGTTGGTACCCGGCGTCGCTGCCGCCTGGACGCAACCCCCCAGGATGATCATTTTTCGCTGCGTCGCCGGCTGCCTGGCGTCCGGCGCGGAGGACTTCTGCTTGCGAGGGATCTGACGCCTCAACCGCGATGGCAGAAGCCAGTGCGCGACGCGGCCGAATCCCAACAACATTCTGACGCGACCCGGAAACGGAAAGATCATTCTCGCGATGCTGCGCTGTAGTTTTTCCACGATCGGACGTCGGGTCTTCTCCTCGATAAGCTCACGGCCGATATCGGCCAGCCTGCCGTAACGCACACCGGACGGGCACGTCGTCTCGCAGGCACGGCAGGTCAGGCAGCGATCCAGGTGTAGTCGCGTCGCATCGCCCGCCCGTCCGCTTTCCAGCATATGCTTCATCAGGTAGATTCGGCCGCGCGGACCATCGCGTTCATCGAAGAATTCCTGGTACGTCGGGCAAGTGGCGTTGCAAAAACCACAGTGCACGCAGCTTTTTATGATCTCCGCAGCCTCGCGCGCCGGCGCGTTGCCCGCATAGTCGCTGTGCAATTTCAGATACATGCTTGCGCCCTACAGCCAGGAGTACAGGCGACCCGGATTGAAAACCCCGTCAGGGTCGAGTGCCTGCTTGAGCCGCAGCAGCATTTGTCGGTACACCGCGCTGCGCTGCGGGAATACGTCAGCCCCATGCTCCGCGCCGCGCACCTGGCTCAGCTCGCCGCCGGCATCCCGCACGTGCTTGTCCAGAGAGTCCCTGTTGCCACCGGCTGCCAGCCACCGTCGCGCGCCACGCCAGTCGATCAGCCAGTCCGCATCCTCACTGAAATGGTCACGGGTGGATCGAAGCGAGATGCACCGGAGGTCCTTTGCGTCAGCGAAGAAAGGCAGCTCCATTTCCCGCAGCCGCGACCAGAAGCCGTCGTCGTCCGGCAGGACTCTGCCCTCGAGTTGCTCCGCCGCAGCACCAATGACAGACACCGGCCCCGACAGGCGAATATACATGTCGCCCGCGTACCAGCATGCACCCGTTACCGGTAGAGGCCTGCGGCAAATCTCGTTCATAACGCGCAGCGAATCGTTCGCGCCGATCGTCCGCCGGACGCTGACGGTCGACTCGGGTTTCGGTATGACTTTGAGCGTTACCTCGGTCAGGATTCCCAGCGTCCCCATTGCGCCTGCCTGCAATCGCGACACGTCGTACCCGGCCACGTTCTTCATGACCTGGCCACCGAACCGCAGGTGCTCGGCTTTGCCATTGATGATCCGCACACCGAGAACCTGGTCGCGAATCGAACCGTGCCATGGCCGCGAGGGCCCCGAAAGATTGCATGCCAGCGTGCCGCCCACCGTTGCCTTGCCATCGAACTCCGGCGGTTCGCCGGCAAGCACCTGGTTTTCCTGCGCGAGTACCTGCTGCATGTCCGATAGCGTCGTGCCTGCACGTACCGTTATTACCAGCTCCGAAGGCTGGTAATCCACGACACCGGAATAGCCGCTTACATCAACGGGTTCACCTTGCTGCTCGCGTCCCAGGTACTGCTTGCTGTTGCCACCCTTGATGCAGAGCGGCCGTTGTGCCGCAACGGCATTCCGAACCTGGTCCAGCAGGTCTGCGATCGCCGTCACGTTGACCGGTACTCCTGGCAGCGCTTGAGCGTCGGAACGCCCTTACCGGGGTTGAGCAATGCATCGGGATCGAGCGCGTCCTTGATCGCGTTCAGCTGTGCCAATTCCTCGTTGCTGAACTGGTCGAGCATCTGCGCCAGTTTTTCCACGCCGACGCCATGCTCTCCCGTGATGCATCCTCCTGCATTGACACAGATCCTGAGAATCTCGGCGCCGAACTCCTCTGCTTTCTGTAGTTCACCGGGCTGGCTTTCGTCGAACAGAATCAACGGGTGCAAATTGCCGTCGCCGGCGTGGAAGACGTTCGCCACCCGCAATCCGTATTCACCGGACAGCCGGCTGATTTCGCTCAGAACGCGTGACAACATTCGGCGGGGAATCGTGCCGTCCATGCAATAGTAGTCTGGCGAGATTCGCCCGACGGCAGGAAACGCCGATTTCCGTCCTTTCCAGAACAGCAAGCGCTCTGCTTCATTCTGCGAAACGCGAATCGACCTGGCGCAGTATCGCTGGAACACGGCCGTGACCTGCTCGGCGCAATGTCGGACCTCTTCCTCGGTGCCGTCCAGCTCGCAGAGAAGCAAGGCCGCGGCATCGGTGTCGTAGCCTGCGCCGACATAGTCCTCAGCGGCCCGGATGGCGTAGCTATCCATCATCTCGAATCCCGCCGGGATGATCCCTTGTGCGATCACGGCACTCACCGCGTCGCCTGCGCTTTCGAGCTCATCGAACGACGCCAGGATCACCTGGCAGTGCGACGGTTGCGGCAGGAGCTTGACCGTGACTTCGGTTACGACGCCCAGCATGCCCTCGGAGCCGATCATCAGCGCCATCAGATCGGGACCGGCGCTGGCCAGGCCGTCGCAGCCCACGGTGATTATCTCGCCTTCGACGGTGACGATTGTCAGTTGCACCACATTGTGCACGGTCAGCCCATACTTCAGGCAATGCACGCCGCCTGCGTTTTCCGCGACGTTGCCGCCGATCGAACAGGCGATCTGCGATGAGGGGTCCGGCGCGTAGAACAGTCCATACGGGGCGCAGGCTTCGCTGATCGCTAGGTTGCTTACGCCAGGCTGCACTCGGGCCAGCCCGGCGTCCGGGTCGATCTCCACGATTTTCGAAAGACGCGCAAGGGACAGCAGCACACCGTCCGGGTGCGGCAGCGCCCCGCCCGATAGACCCGTTCCGGCACCACGAACGACAACCGGGACCTTGTGCCGGCAGCACAAGCGCATGACTTTTCGGACCTGTTCCGTCGTCGACGGCATCACGACCAGGCCGGGCAACTGCTTGTACACCGACAGACCGTCACACTCGAACGGCCGTTTGGACTCGTCAGCAAACACGACGCAACGCGCGTCGATGAATTCACGGAACATTGCCGCAAGGACTGCGGTTTCCATGGTTCTCTCTGCTCCGGCCGGGATCACGCCAGCAACATCCGCTACCTCGCCAGCCGTATCCGGCCCGTCAGCGTGGTGCTTTCCAGGTTCGTGCCATCCTCGACCTGCACGACGCCCGCGGACACCTCGCCACGGACTCGCGCCGTGCGCCGGACCGTCACGGTGTCCGTGCCCTCACCCGTTATCGTGCCGTCGAACGTGCCCTCGATGACAAGGTCTTCTCCGACGGTCAGCTCGCCCTTCATTACGACGGAAATACCGATCATCGAGGGCAGCGGCCGCCGCGAACCGGCCGCATTGTCAGGCGCGTCAGCCTCGTGCGGCGTAGGCTCAATGACGGGATCAGAGGCCGTCACCGCAGCTTAACCGACGGATTCGGCCTGCTTGGACGACTCCGCGACCGAGAGGCTGGCCGGCTTGGGTGCCGCCTTCGCTTTCTGGCTCATTTCGATGGTGCCGGAGAATTTCGCACCGTCTTCCATGACGATGCGGGCGCAGCGAATATTGCCCTTCACGTCGGCGGACTTGGCGAGTTTAACGATGTCCTGGCCGTGGATGTCACCCTCCACTTTGCCGTAGACCTCCACCGTCTGGGCATTGATATCGGCCTTCACACGGCCCTCTTTACCAACCGTGAGGTTTTTGTCCTGATGGGCAATTGTGCCCTCGATCTCGCCCTCGATGATCAGGTCTTCGTTCGCCGACAATTCGCCCTTGAACTTGAGCGTCGGCCCGATGACGGAGGTCTTGCGCCGCCTTACGTCCGGACTGCTCGGCACGGCGGGTTCGGAGCGTTCATACTCCGGATAGTCTTCTTTCTTCTTGCTGAACATGATCCTTTCACCTCTCTCTTGCCTACCCCGATAGCATAACGCCTTTGCCGACGCGTACCTACGATCTTTCACCAAACTGTGTCGGTAAGCCGATTATCTTGTCTTTCGACGCCGGGGCGAAGCGCATTGGTGCACCCGCCCGCAGCACCCGTCCGTGGGAAAGAACGGCCCGCCGGGGCTTGTAGCGTAGTCGTTTAAGCATCATATTGCTCGCTCTATGCCGGAAGAATCAGAAAAACATACGCTCTACGTCATCATCATCAGCTGCATTGCAACGATCGGCGGCTTCCTGTTCGGCTTCGACAGCGGTGTCATCAACGGCACGGTTGACGGGCTGCAAGGGGCTTTCAACTCCGATAGTGTAGGCACCGGCTTCAACGTTGCGTCGATGCTGCTCGGCTGTGCGGTGGGGGCATTCTTTGCGGGGCGGCTTGCAGACCGATTCGGGCGCCGCGGCATCATGCGCGTAGCCGCTGTCTTCTTTATCGTTAGCGCCTGGGGTTCGGGCATCGCGTCCGCATCGGCCGAATTCGTCGTCTACCGGGTGCTTGGCGGCCTCGCAGTTGGTGCTGCAAGCGTGCTGGCGCCGGCGTACATCGCGGAAGTTGCGCCAGCCAGGTTCAGGGGCGCTCTGGCAACGATCCAGCAGATTGCCATTATCTCTGGACTCTTCATCGCCTTCATCAGCAACTACTTGCTCGCCGGCGCTGCGGGTGGTTCGACGAACGAATTCTGGCTGGGTTTCGAAGCATGGCGCTGGATGTTCTGGATCGAGATCCTGCCGGCATCAATCTTCTTCCTCGCCCTGCTGTTCATTCCGGAGAGTCCCCGCTACCTCGTCCTGTGCCGGCACCGCGACAAGGCGCTCTGCGTCCTGACCAAGCTCGTTGGACGAGAAGCTGCAGAACGAAAAGTCGAGGAAATCGATCATTCGCTTGCTGCGGACCATCACAGGCCGCGCATGCGCGACCTGGTCGATCCGAAAACGAATCGCATTCGCAAGCTCGTTTGGGTCGGCGTCGGCCTCGCCACGCTGCAGCAACTCGTCGGTATCAATGTCGTCTTCTACTACGGGGCGGTTCTGTGGCAATCGGTCGGGTTTACCGAGAGCGACGCACTGCTCATCAATATCATCAGCGGCGGGTTGAGCATCGGTGCCGTAACGGTCACGGTCTTGCTGATCGACAGGATCGGCCGCAAGCCCATACTGATGATCGGTTCGATCGGTATGTCATTGGCGCTGGCGACCCTCGTCATCGCGTTCATGAATGCAACGACGGACGCAAACGGTGAGTTGACGCTCGAGGGCATATTCGGTCCTCTCGCTTTGGTCGCGGCAAATGTCTACGTCGTATTCTTCAATTTTTCCTGGGGCCCTGTGATGTGGGTCATGCTCGGCGAGATGTTCCCGAACCAGATTCGCGGCACCGGTCTTGCCGTAAGCGGCCTCGCGCAGTGGGGCTCGAATTTCGGCATCACCATGACGTTCCCGATCATGCTCGCAAGCATCGGGCTTGCCGGCGCCTACGGCTTCTACACGCTCTGCGCGCTGCTTTCGATCGTGTTCGTCGTGAAGATGGTTCACGAGACGCGCGGTGTCGAGCTGGAGGATATGAGCGGCTAGCCCGTGGTACCGGCGCTGACCTGGTCGAGCACGGTGCAGAGATTTGAACCAGGATTGGTAACTGTTGTTCGTGCCGGAAACCCGAACAACAGCAAGAAGCAGGGGAATCCCGATGACCGATGAATTTCGCGAACGCGCGCTGTACTACCACCGGCATCCTGTTGCGGGCAAGCTGCAGATCCAGCCGACCAAGCGCATGGTCAACCAGCTCGACCTGGCATTGGCTTATTCGCCGGGAGTGGCCGTTGCCTGTGAAGAGATCGTCGACAACCCTTCCGACGCAGCAACCTATACGACCCGCGGCAACCTGGTCGGGGTGGTGACCAACGGTACGGCGGTATTGGGACTGGGACCGATCGGGCCGCTGGCCTCCAAGCCGGTGATGGAAGGCAAAGCGGTGCTGTTCAAAAAGTTCGCGGGCGTCGACGTTTTTGACATCGAAATCGACGAAACTGACCCGGACAGGTTCGTCGATATCGTCGCCGCCCTGGAACCCACGTTCGGCGGCATCAACCTCGAGGACATCAGGGCGCCCGAGTGTTTCGACATTGAGCGCAAGCTGCGCGACCGCATGTCGATACCGGTGATGCACGACGACCAGCACGGCACCGCCATCTGCGTCGCGGCTGCCGTGCGGAACGGACTGCGCCTGATCGACAAACGCATCGAGGACGTGCGTCTGGTTGGCAGCGGCGCCGGCGCCGCCGCCCTGGCGTGCGTCGACCTGCTGGTTGCCATGGGCCTGCAGAAGGAGAACGTGACTCTCTGCGACATCCACGGCGTCGTGTGTCTCGGTCGTGACAACATGGACCCGTACAAGGAACGCTACGCGGTCGATAGCGACGCACGCGTCCTCGACGACGTGATTGGCGGTGCCGATGTGTTCCTGGGGCTGTCGGCGCCGCGCGTCCTCGAGCCCGGGCAGGTCAAACGCATGGCCGATCGCCCGCTGATCATGGCGCTGGCGAATCCCGAGCCGGAGATCCGGCCGGAACTGGTGCACGAGGTGCGACCTGACGCGATCATTGGCACAGGCCGCTCCGATTATCCCAACCAGATCAATAACGTGCTGGTATTCCCCTACATATTTCGCGGCGCCCTGGACGTGGGCGCGACGGACATAAACAAAGAAATGAAGATCGCCTGTGTCGAGGCCCTGGCGGACCTGGTCATGGAAGAGGCCGACGAGCAGGTCGCCGCGGCCTACGGGGGCGGACAGCTGCGCTTCGGTCCCGACTACCTGATTCCCAAGCCTTTCGACCCGCGGCTGATCGCAGAAGTGCCTTTGCGCGTGGCGAAGGCGGCGATTGACTCCGGTGTTGCGACGCGACCGATCGAGGATTTCGACGCCTACAGGCACCGCCTCGAGAACTACGTTTTCCGTTCAGGGTTGGTAATGAAGCCGGTGTTCGAACGTGCCGCCGGGGACCCGCGCCGACTGGTCTACGCCGAGGGCGAGTCGATGCGGGTATTGCGCGCTGTCCAGGTTCTCGTCGACGACGGCATCATCGCGCGTCCGCTCCTGCTCGGACGCCAGGAATTGATCGAAACGACGATCCGCGACATGGGTTTGCATATCGTCTGCGGCAAGGACTTCGACGTCCTCGATCCGTCCAACAATCCGAATTACGAAAGGGATTGCGACGACTACCATCGCATCATGGAACGCCGGAGTGTTTCCCCGGCCGATGCGCGTGCGATCATCCTGACCCGGACCACGGCCCTGGCCACCCTCCTGCTTCATCGTGACGATGTCGACGGCATGGTTGCCGGGGTCAACGGCGGCTTCCACAAGCACCTGAGTTACGTTCGGAACGTCATCGGCGTTGCGCCGGGGCTGACGGATTTTTCTGCCATCAACCTGTTGATCACGCCGAAGGGTAGCCTGTTCATCACGGACACGTATGTGACCAACGATCCGTCGGCCGAACACATTGCCAAAACCACGCTTATGGCGGCCGACGTGATTCGCCGCTTCGGACTGACGCCGAAGGCCGCACTCTTGTCGCATTCCAATTTCGGCGCCAGCAGCGCACCCTCGGCGCAGAAGATGCGCGATGCGCTGCAGATCCTGCTCGAGCGCGCGCCGGATCTCGAGGTCGAGGGAGAGATGCACTCTGACGCCGCTATCTCCGAACAGATACGCGAGCGCATTTTCCCCAACTCGCGGCTTACCGGTAGCGCTAATCTGTTAATCATGCCGGACCTGGACGCAGCCAACATCGCGTTCAATCTGGTAAAAGCGCTGGGCGACGGCGTAAACGTCGGACCGATCCTGGCTGGCGTCGCCAGGCCCGCTCACGTACTGACCCAATCGGTTACCGTGCGTGGCATCGTCAACATGAGTGCGCTCGCAGTGGTCGATGCGCAGGAGTACGCGGTCGCGCGGGGCGCCGCGAAAGATTAGGCGCGGCTCCTGCGGCCAACGAACAGGACCACCTGGCTGGAATTGGAATAAATCGTCGGCGCTGGGTATGGTGACGTACGAGGCATGAAATCGGTCGTTCATTGAAAAAACTGGAGCGGATCCGTATTCAGCCCGTCACATACCACAGGGAATCTAATCGATGAGCACCGATCCAGTCACTCCAGAGCCCGTTCTGTTGCGCAGCGATGACGACGGTATTGCAACGCTGACCCTCAATCGACCGACGAAATTCAATGCGTTATCCGAAGAACTGCTGACCAGCCTGCAGCACGAGCTGGACCAGATTGCGCAGGATGAAAGACTGAAAGTCGTCATCATTGCGGCCCATGGCAAGGCATTTTGTGCGGGTCATGATTTAAAAGAAATGCGCGCGAGCGAGGACCGCGCTTTCCACCAGGCGCTGTTCGACCAGTGTGGGCGCATGATGGTCAGTATTAACCGCCTGCCGCAACCGGTCATTGCTCAGGTGCATGGAATCGCTACGGCCGCAGGCTGCCAGCTGGTTGCCAACTGCGACCTGGCGGTGGCCACCGAGGATGCGCGTTTCGCTGTCTCGGGCATCAACTTCGGTTTGTTTTGCTCGACCCCGGCAGTGCCTCTGAGCCGTAATCTTCCTCGCAAGAAGGCGATGCAAATGCTGCTTACGGGGGACTTCATATCGGCAGCAGAGGCCGAGGCATATGGCCTGGTCAACGAGGTTGTCCCGGCTGCAGAACTCGAATCGGCGACGCAGGCGCTGGCTGCCAAAATAGCGGCCAAGTCTGCGCACTCGATCAAGCTCGGCAAGGACATGTTTTACAAGCAACTGCCGATGGATCTTGCCGATGCGTATTCCTACGCAAGCGAACGCATGGCCTGCAACATGGATTCGCACGACGCGCGCGAGGGCATCGATGCTTTCATTCAGAAGCGAAAACCCGAGTGGAAGAACAAATAGCGCCAGGCCATGGCAGACTCGCAGTACTCGGCCGACCTCGACAAGAATGCGGCCAACTATACGCCGCTTTCACCGCTGACTTTTATCGAGCGGGCCGCAGCGGTTTACCCTGAGCGTTGCGCCCTCGTCTACAACAAATCGCGCCGTAGCTGGCGCGAAACGTATCGCCGCAGCTGCCGGTTTGCCAGCGCACTGCGGCAGCATGGCGTCGCGAGAGACGTCACCGTTGCAGTCATGCTGCCCAACGTGCCGGCGATGTACGAGGCCCATTTCGCCATTCCGATGGCGGGTGCGGTTATTCATGCGCTCAATATTCGCCTCGACCCGGGTGCGATAGCTTTTCAGCTCGAACACGGCGGTGCCCGCGTCTTGCTAACCGATCCCGAGTATGCCGCGACGGTGGCAGTGGCGCTGGACCAGCTCGACGATAAACCGCTCGTGATCTACGTGGATGATCCAGCCTTGAAAGAAGGCGAGATGATTGGCGACTATGAATACGAGGACTTTCTGGCAAGCGGCGATCCCGAATTCGCCTGGGAGTTGCCGCATGACGAATGGCAGGCTATTGCGCTCGGCTATACATCCGGTACCACCGGCAACCCCAAAGGCGTCGTCAGCCATCATCGCGGTGCGTATTTGAACGCAGTGTCGAACATACTGGCGTGGAACATGAGCGCTCACCCGGTGTATCTCTGGACCCTGCCAATGTTTCACTGCAACGGCTGGTGCTTTCCCTGGACGATCGCTGCCCTGAATGGCACCAGCGTCTGTTTGCGCGATGTCCGTGACGTGAAGATTTTCGATGCCATCAGGCAAAACGGCGTCACGCACCTGTGTGGCGCGCCGGTCGTGCTGAATCTGATGGCGAATGCAGACGATGAGCTGAAGAAGGCAGTCGATCGCCCGGTTAATGTAATGGCCGCGGGCGCCGCGCCGCCGCCGGCGGTCCTCGAAGCAATGGCCCGGCTGAATTTCAACGTTACCCATACGTATGGGCTGACCGAAGTGTATGGTCCCGCTGTCGTCTGCTCCTGGCATGAGCACTGGGATAAGTTGCCGATGCGCGAACAGTCGCAGCTCAAGGCGCGCCAGGGAGTGCGCTATCCCATGCTCGAGCAACTCATCGTGGCAAACCCGGAGACACTGGAGCCAGTGCCGAAAGACGGTAAGACCATCGGCGAGGTCATGTTCCGCGGCAATATTGTGATGAAAGGCTACCTGAAGAACCCCGAGGCGACCGCTCAGGCATTTGCGGGCGGTTATTTCCATTCCGGTGACCTCGCGGTCTGCCATCCCGATGGCTATATCGAGATCAAGGACCGCGCCAAGGATGTGATCATTTCGGGTGGCGAAAACATTTCGAGTATCGAGGTCGAGGCGACACTCTACAGCCATCCGGCCGTGCTCGAGGCCGCCGTCACGGCGATGCCGGACGAAAAATGGGGTGAGACACCCTGCGCGTTCGTCGATCTCCGCAGCGACACCGGAGCGATCAGCGAGCAGGAGCTTATCGATTTTTGCCGCGATAACATGGCGCACTTCAAAGCACCGCGCAAAGTCGTATTCGGGCCATTGCCGAAGACGTCGACCGGTAAAATCCGTAAAGTCGAGCTGCGCAAAAAGGCCGGGCGATTGTGACCGACACAGACGCCTTGCGACGTATCCTCACCCACTACGAACGAGTCGCGATCGTGGGACTCTCGGCCGAACCATCGAAACCCAGTAACCAGGTCGCCAGGTACCTGCTTGATAAAGGTTTCGAGGTGATCCCGGTCAACCCTAAATACGATGAAGTACTCGGCCGCCGGTGCTACCCGGATTTGAACGCGATACCTACGTCAGTGGATATCGTCGACCTGTTTCAGCGATCGGAGCGTGTGCCGCCGTTTGTCGAAGCTGCAATCGACATCGGCGCCAAGGTCATCTGGATGCAGCTCGACATCGAGCACGACGAATCGGCAGAAAAAGCACGTGCCGCCGGGCTCGAAGTTGTTATGGATCGCTGTATCAAGATCGAGTACGCGCGACTTTTCGACAACGCCGATACCGCTGGCGTCGACACCGGAGCGATCTAGCGCTGGCGGAGCGGCGAGTCCTCTGCGAAGAATGCTCTGCCGTCATGCGTTCCGTCGAAGGCTCGCCAGTCGGTCTTGCAGCAATTTTTGGTGCATTCGCAGGCTAAATAGATTCGATCCATATTTGTTAGGCACGTGCACGTGCCGGATCTGTTCGTCGACGCGGTCAAGTTCTTCCTGGATGGAATCCAGGCTGGCGGCGCTGTCGGCGGCGTCCATTCTTCTCTCAATCCGCCCCAGCACGCGATACCAGCGGTAGATGCGGCGCTCGGTAGCCCAACGGTAAGCTGGTCCGGCCAGGCGAAACAGCGGATACATCAGGGTGAGCAGCGGAATCAATACGATCGCGAGTCGCGTAGCAGTCGATGCATAGCTGATCGGAAGCCAGCGATAAAAGAACGAAGGCCCGCGCTGGAAGTATTGAAGTGCTTCATCCGCGAGCGGTGCCTCGACCCCATGCGCAGACGGAAACTCACCCGGGGCTGCCAGCAACCCGCCCTGCGACAGTTGCTGTCGCGAACTCTCTATGAACAGGGGGATAAGCGCTTTGTGGGCATCCGGCCGGATCACCAGGCTGGCAGTCGTCGCAACGATCTGCAGGTCTTTCGGCGGCAGTTCGTACCTGAGATCGACAAGGCCGGCCGGGATGATAAGACGTCTGAGAAAACGATCATGCCGTGAAAAGGCTTCGGCCAGTGCGAAGTCCGTCACCCTCAGATCAGAGTCGGTAAAAAGTGTCCGTACCCACGGCGCGTCAAATGATGTCACGAAAACCGCTGAGTCGAGCTCCCCCGACTGAAGTGCATTGACCGCCGCCTCTCCGGCTATCTCTACGAACTGAGTGCCTGGTGGTTCGCCGTCGCGGATCCCCTGGTCCTCGAGGAGCCGGCGTACGAGTGCATTGCCGCCGCTGCCCGGTGCGCCAATGGCGATACGGCCGCCAGCGATATGGTAGGAATCCCACTCGCTGCGTTCCACGACGAGCACAGGTTCGTAGAACACACTTGCGATGGAAAGCAGCTGAGCGGATTGCGCATCACTCAGGTTTCCGCTCTGGACTAACGCTATATCAATTTTTCCATCGAGTAACAGGTGGATGTTGTCCATCGAGCCGGCCGTGGTCACCGTCTCCAGTTCGACTCCGTGCTCGGCTACTTCTTTACGTAGCCCCTCGCCGAAACGTTCATAATATCCACCGGCTTGGCCGGTGCCCAAACGCACCACTTGCGGCAACGGTGGCGGCAGGAGACTCCAAGCCACGCTGGCCGCAACGAGGACGACAACGACCACCGCTATCCAGATGCGTAGTACTGGATCTCGCAGCCAGCGGTTGCGAATGTGGATTGGGGGTCCACTCATGACACGAGTTTGCCTCGCAAGAGGCCAGAAAATCCAGCGCTATTTCCTCAGCCTCGACACCGGGGACCATTGCCCGAGAAGAAAAAGCATTCGCGAGCCCCCGGGAGGAGACTCAATGTACAAAAAAGGTACCGGACTTGAATCCGGTACCTTTTTTTTTGTTTACTGGCGGAGAGGGTGGGATTGTCGCTCCGCGACCGGGCAGGCGGCTGCGCCGCTGCGCCCGTCGAACAGGATTCTGCTTCCGCAACCACACTCGGCGAGAAAACGAAACGGCCCCGCAAAGGGGGCCGTTTCATTTTCTGGCGGAGAGGGTGGGATTCGAACCCACGGTACGGGAGACCCGTACACCTGATTTCGAGTCAGGCCCATTCGACCACTCTGGCACCTCTCCATAATTTCGTATTTTCGTTCGGCGAGACGCCCTGCGGGCGGCGTACACCTGATTTGACTCGTCGCTTCGCTCCTCGCCCCTGCGGGGCGCCTGCGGCGTCCAAACCGGCTGCGCCGGTTTGTCGAGTCAGGCCCGTTCGACCACTCCGGCACCTCTCCGATGTTGCATCGCGGGGTCCGGATTTTACGCAGGTGTCGCAAACTTTAACAGCATGGACTACGACAAAAACGGTAAAATAGAATCACAGCGCCAGACCGGAACCGGGCAAAAGGGGGGAATCCGATGCCTGCCCGGCCGGTCAAACCAATAAGCGATGCAACGCGGAGATAGCTCTTGCGCCTGTTGCTCTACATAACTCTGGCAGCACTGATCGGCACCTGTTCGTCGCCACCTCCTCTCCTGGACCAGGTGCTCGAACTCGGCGAGTTGCGCGTCGTGACCCGCGACAGCCCCGTCAGCTACGTCGAGGGCCCGGACGGACCCTCCGGGCCGGAATTCGACCTGGTGCAGCGATTCGCCGACGAACTCGGCGTCGAACTCGTGATCGAGACGGTCGACAGCATCTCCGAAATTGTCCCTTACCTGAATGCGGGAAAGGCTCACATGGCTGCCGCGGGCCTCTCGATCACGGAGTCGCGGCGCGATTACCTGCACTTCGGCTATCCGTACGAGATGGTCGACATGCATCTCATCTACAAGCTCGGCACGGGCAAACCGCGGAGTATCGAGGACGTCATCGGGCGCCCGATCGAAGTAATGGCGGGCAGCAGCCACTCCGACATGCTGCAGGCCTTATCGACGGTTCATCCGGACCTCGAGTGGACGGAAAACGCCGACGCCGAGGTCACCGATCTGCTCGAAAAGGTGGCCAACGAAGAAGTCGATTTCACGATCGCTGACAGCACGGAGTTCAACGTGCAGCGGCACTTCCACCCTGACCTGAGGGTGGCGCTCGATCTGGAACTCGGCGACCCGATCGCGTGGGCGTTCCCGAAGGGCGCGGGCGACAGCCTGCTGGCTCGTGCGGACAACTTCCTGATCAACGCGGATCGCGACGGGTATCTCGCTCGCGTGCACGACCGCTACTACGGTCACACGAAGAAATTCGATTACGTCGGCACGCGCAATTTCATCCGGCACTACGAGAGCCGGCTGCCGCGGTACCGCCAGATGTTCGAGGAAGCCGGCGCCGAGTGGGGTGCCGACTGGCGCCTGCTCGCAGCCATCGGCTACCAGGAGTCCCACTGGCGTTCCGGCGCCGTCTCGCCGACCGGCGTCCGCGGCATCATGATGCTCACTGAAGATACCGCCGCCTACCTTGGAATCGACGACCGGGTGGATCCGAAAAACAGCATCTTCGGGGGCGCGCAGTACTATGTGCGACAGACCGAACGCGTCGCCGACACGGTCGACGAACCGGACCGTACGTGGATGGCCCTGGCCGCCTACAACGTGGGCTTCAATCACCTTAAAGACGCACGCATGATCGTCGAATGGCAGGGGGGCAATCCCGACACGTGGATAGAGGTATCCAAGGCGCTGCCGCTGCTTGCACGGCGCAAGTGGTACACGAGAGTACCCTACGGTTATGCGCGTGGCTGGGAACCGGTGCTGTACGTGAACAATATCCGCAGATACTACAACATCCTCAAGTGGTTGACGGCCAACGAGGAACCGGACATCCCTGAAGACGGGGAGTTGCCGGAAGAGATGGTACCGGAGCCCGATACGGTGGAAGAAGAGCGGGAGATCACCGAAACCTGACCGTCGCACCGGCAGGAGCGCGCCTCGAGATGCGCTCCTACGCGCTGCGGCGGGATTCGAAAAATCTCTTCAGCACAGCGCCACACTCGTCCGCCAGCACACCGCCATTGATCTCGAAGCGGTGGTTGAATGAGGGGCTGTCCGACAGGTCGATCGCGCTGCCCGCTGCCCCGGCTTTCGGATCGTAGGCCCCGAAAACGAGGCGAGCAATCCGCGCCTGCACCATCGCGCCCACGCACATTGCACACGGCTCGAGCGTTACGTAGAGAGTCGAGTCTGTCAGCCGGTAGTTGCCGGTTTTTCTGGCAGCTTCGCGTAGCGCCACGATTTCAGCGTGCGCGCTGGGGTCATTGTCGGTCTCGCTGCGGTTGTGGCCGTGCGCGATGATGTCACCAGCCGTGACGACGACGGCGCCGACCGGTACCTCATCCGCCTCCGCAGCAATCTTCGCCTCGGCAAGCGCCGCGCGCATATGACCAAGATCGGTCTCCGACCAGGCCGCCATCTACTCCCACTCGATGGTCGCCGGCGGCTTGCCGGAAATGTCGTAAGTGACGCGGGAAATACCTTCCACCTCGTTGATAATGCGCAGGCTCACTGCCTCGAGGAAGTCGTAGGGCAGCCTCGCCCACCTGGCGGTCATGAAATCGATCGTCTCCACGGCACGCAACGCGATGACGTAGTCGTAGCGTCGGCCGTCGCCCATCACGCCGACCGACTTCACGGGCAGGAACACCGCGAACGCCTGGCTGACCTGGTCGTAGAGATCGTTCTTGCGCAGTTCGTCGATGAAAATGTCGTCCGCGAGCTGCAGCTTTTCGACGTACTCCCGCCGGACCTCGCCGAGTATGCGCACGCCGAGTCCCGGCCCGGGAAACGGGTGCCTGTATACCATCTCGTGCGGCAGGCCGAGTTCGAGGCCGATCTTGCGCACCTCGTCCTTGAAAAGTTCACGCAGCGGTTCGACCAGCGACATGCGCATGTCTTCCGGCAGCCCGCCGACGTTATGATGCGACTTGATGACGTGTGCCTTACCCGTCGAGGCGCCCGCCGACTCGATCACGTCCGGGTAGATCGTGCCCTGGGCGAGCCATTCGATGCCTTCGAGCTTGTGCGCTTCCTCGTCGAACACCTCGATGAACTTGCCGCCGATGATCTTGCGCTTGTGCTCCGGGTCGTCCACACCTTCGAGCGCGGCAAAAAAGCGGTCGGCAGCGTCGACGCGTATGACCCGGACTCCGAGATGATCGCCGAAGGTATCCATCACCTGGTCGCCCTCGTCATGACGCAACAGGCCGTGATCGACGAACACGCAGGTCAGCTGGTCGCCGATCGCCTCGTGCAACAAGGCCGCAACCACCGACGAATCGACGCCGCCCGAAAGGCCCAGCAGGACTTTGCCGTCCCCGACCTGTTCGCGCACCCGCGCGATGGCGTCGGCAACGATGTTTCCCGGCGTCCAGTCGCTGGGACAGCCGCAGATATCGTGCACGAAACGCTCCATGATCGCCTGGCCCTGCAACGTGTGCGTGACCTCGGGGTGGAACTGCACGCCGTAGAAGCGCCGTTTGCGATCCTCCATGGCCGCCAGCGGCGAATTGCTGCTGCTTGCCGTCGCCTCGAAGCCGGGTGGCAGGGCTTCGACGCGATCGCCATGGCTCATCCAGACTTTCAAGAGCGGTGGCCCGCTTTCGGTGTCGCTGAGTCCGCCGAGCAGTCCCGAGTCGCCCGGCTCGATCTCTGCATAACCGAATTCGCGATGCGTCGACGCTTCGACCTTTCCGCCCAGCTCGGCCGCCATGGTCTGCATCCCGTAGCAGATGCCGAGGACGGGCACGCCGAGTTCGAAGACTGCGTGCGCGACGCGCGGCGGGTTGTCGAGGTTCACCGACTCGGGCCCACCCGAGAGAATCACGCCCGACGGCTGGAACGCCGCAATAGCAGCGTCGTCCATGTCCCAGGGGTGGATCTCGGAATAGACGCCACGCTCGCGCACGCGGCGTGCGATCAGCTGCGTGTACTGGCTGCCGAAATCGATTATCAGCAGCCGGTGCGCATGGATGTCCTTGCGTGGAATGCTCGTGATGCTTGCAGGCTCGCTCATGGAGTTTCTTTCGACGGTCAGTTGGTCCGGTAGTTCGGCGCTTCCTTGGTGATCGTGACGTCGTGGACATGGCTCTCTTTCATGCCGGCTCCGGTTATGCGGACGAATTGCGGCTTGCTGCGCATCTCCTCGATCGTGCTGCTACCCGTGTAGCCCATGGCCGCTCGCACGCCGCCGATGAGCTGGTGCACGATCGCGATCAGGCTGCCTTTGTACGCCACGCGGCCCTCGATGCCCTCGGGCACCAGCTTCTCCAGTTCTTCCGTCGCGTCCTGGAAATAGCGGTCTGCGGAACCTTGCGTCTGCCCCATCGCGCCGATGGAGCCCATCCCGCGATAGGATTTGTAAGACCGCCCCTGGTAGAGCTCGACTTCGCCGGGCGACTCTTCGGTGCCGGCGAACAGGCCACCAATCATCACCGAATACGCACCGGCGACGAGCGCCTTCGCGATGTCCCCGGAGTAGCGGATGCCGCCGTCGGCGATCAGCGGCACGCCCCTGTTCTTCAATGCCTGCGCGACCTCGGCGACAGCCGATACCTGGGGTACGCCGACGCCCGCAACGACGCGGGTCGTGCAGATCGAGCCCGGACCGATACCGACTTTCACGCCATCGGCACCGGCCTTCACTAGCGCTTCGGCCGCGTCGGCCGTCACGATATTGCCACCGATAACCTGCATGTCCGGGTACTTCTCCTTGATGCGCGCAACGCGTTCGAGCACGCCTTTCGAAAACCCGTGCGAGGTATCGACAACGAGCACGTCGACGCCCGCCTCTACCAGCGCGTCGACCCGATCGTCGGAATCGTAACCGGTGCCGACTGCCGCACCGACGCGCAGCGCGCCGCTCGAATCCTTGCAGGCACGCGGGAAGTCTTTTGCTTTCTGGAAGTCCTTGGCCGTGATCATGCCCTTCAGTTCGAAGTTGTCACCGACGACGAGGACCTTTTCGATCCGGTGCTGATGCAGCAGCGATACGACTTCCTCTTCGTCGGCACCCTCTGTCACGGTGACCAGGCGTTCCTGCGGCGTCATGACCGACGACACCGGCGCATCGAGCTGCGTCTCGAATCGCAGGTCGCGGCCGGTAACGATACCGACGGTCTGGTTCTCGCTGACGACGGGCACGCCCGAGATGCCCATGGCGCGGGTCAGGTCGATGACCTCCCGGATGCTCATGTCGGGGGTCACCGTGATCGGGTTGCGCACGATGCCGCTCTCGTATTTCTTCACCGTGTGAACCTGTCGTGCCTGCTCCTCGATGTTCATGTTCTTGTGGACGACGCCGATGCCGCCTTCCTGGGCGAGCGCGATGGCGAGCCGCGCTTCGGTTACCGTATCCATCGCAGCAGACAGGATCGGAATATTCAGAGAGATTTCGGCCGTCAGTCGCGTGCTGAGGTCCACTTCGCGAGGCAGTACGTCCGAATAGTCGGGTTGCAGAAGAACATCATCAAACGTCAGGGCTTCCTTGGCGATGCGCATGGTCTGGATCGGGTCTCTTGGTGAGGTTAAACGGTTAATTGTACGCCCCTGCTTTTTCCGGCACTAGCTTGGACTGATCGGCTATACTCGCGACCATGGAAAACTCGGGTCAGGCCACCGCAATCACGGTCAGCCAGCTGAACCGCCAGGTGAAGACCCTGCTCGAGCGGGGCGTCGGCCGGCTCTGGGTCGAAGGCGAGATCTCGAACATCGCACGGCCCGCTTCCGGCCACCTGTACTTCAGGCTCAAGGACGAGTCGGCGCAGATCAGCGCGGCATTCTTTCGCAACCGCCAGCGCGGCCCGACCGTCGCGTTCAGGAACGGCGACCACGTGCTCGCCTACGGCCAGGTCAGCCTGTACGAGGCCCGCGGTGACTACCAACTCATCGTCGAACAGATCGAAGCCGCCGGGGAAGGGGTACTGCAGCGGCGCTACGAGGCGCTCAAGAAGAAGCTGGCCGCGGAGGGCCTGTTCGACGACGACCGCAAGCAGGCGATTCCCCCGCTTCCACGGCGCATCGGCGTCCTCACCTCGCCCAGCGGCGCGGCGGTGCGCGACGTGCTGAGCGTCCTGCGGCGCCGCTTCCCGATCGTGCCGGTCATCATCTACCCCGCAGCCGTGCAGGGCGACGCAGCGCCAGGAGAGCTGATCGCGGCTTTGCAGACCGCGATTCGGCGGGACGAGTGCGATGTCCTGATCCTGACCCGGGGCGGCGGCTCGCTCGAGGACCTCTGGGCATTCAATGACGAGCAACTCGCTCGCGCCATCGCGGAATGCCCGTTGCCGATTGTCAGTGCCGTAGGCCACGAGGTGGATTTCACGATTACCGACTTCGTGGCGGACGTGCGCGCGGCGACGCCCTCAGGTGCCGCCGAGCTCGTCGTACCGGACCGGCGCGACTGGCTGCGCGCGATCAACACGATCACCACACGAATTGCGCGCCAGGGCCGGCGGACGCTCGAGAACAAGGCGCAGGCGCTGGACTGGCTGGGCCGCAGACTCATCATCGCGAGCCCGGCAGCCCGGGTTGCACGCCAGCAGGACAGGCTGCGGGAGATAATGGGGCGTCTTGCAGCCGCCATGCGACACGACCTGCACGCCCGCAACAGCCAGCTGTTCGCGCTGAACAAGGCGCTTCTGCAGGTGTCTCCAGCCGTCCGCGTGCAGCGCGCCATCAGTCGCGCCACTTCGTTGCGCCAGCGGCTCGCTGCCGCCGGGCGACGCAGAATCACGAACGCCGATCACAGGCTGCGCGTCGCCGCGCGCGCGCTGGATGCCGTCAGTCCGCTGGCGACGCTGGACCGGGGGTACGCAATCGTAACCGACGCCACCACGGGCAAGGCACTGACGCGCGCATCGGAAGTCAAAGAAGGAAACGACGTTCGCGCGCGGCTGGCCCGCGGCGAATTGCTCGCCAGGATCACCGGGGTATTCGATGCCAAGGACTAGAGCGGTAGTCTCGTTGCTGGGCCTGCTATCTGCTGCGATCACCGTGGCTGCACCGGCGCACGCGCCGTGGCCGGGTGGCATCGCCGTCATCGACGTGGGCCCCGCGGAAGCGCCCCGCCCCATCGTCGAATTCGACGAGCGCCGGGTGCTCGTCACGCAGAACGGGGGTCGCTGGCAGGCAGCCATCGGCATTCCGCTCGACGCATCGACCGGCGAGATGTCGATCCGCGTAAACACGGCGCGCGACATCACTTTCGAGGTGCGCGAACATGCCTATCGCGAACAGCGGCTGACCGTGAAGAACAAGAAGTACGTCACCCCGGACGAAGCGCAGCTCGAACGCATCGGCCGCGAGCGCAAGATTATCGACTCGGCACTGCGCAACTGGCGCGACGTCGACGTCGGCAGCCTGGCGCTTGCGGCGCCGGTCGACGGGCGCCGCAGTTCGAGCTTCGGCCTGCGGCGGTTCTTCAATGACCAGCCACGGTCGTCGCACAAGGGCATGGATATCGCCGCTCCGGAAGGCACCGTGATCGCCGCACCGGGACACGGTGTCGTCACGGCAACGGGCGACTACTTCTTCAACGGCAACACGGTTGTCATCGATCACGGCCAGGGCTTCGTTACCATGTACTGCCATCTCAGCACGATCGGCGTCGATGAGGGACAGCCACTGGAAACGGGCGAACCGATCGGCACCGTGGGCGCCACCGGCCGCGTGACAGGCCCGCACCTGCATTTCGGCACCTATCTCAACGGCACCGCGGTCGACCCGGCATTGCTGTTACAAACTGTTACCGCGGCGGAGTGATGTTCCCGGGCTTCAGGTGGCATCATCCGTCGTCTCGAATTTGCATCAAGCTGGAGATTTCCCGATGCGCACGCTTCTGATTGTAATTTCTCTCGCCGCCCTCCCCGGCCTTGCCTTTGCCCAGGGCAATCGCGCCGGCGAGTGGGAATGGTCATTTGCCGCTCTCTACCAGGACTCCGCCAGTAGCGGCGCCGACGGCGGCTCCAACCTGAAGCTGGACAACGAGTTCGGTCTCGGCATCAATTTCGGCTACAACTTCACCAACAAGCTCTATCTCGGCGCCGATCTCGAATGGCTGCGCCCGGATTTCACGGCCACGCTGATCGAGGATGCCCCCGACCCGGAATCCAGGACGATCAATCACACGATGTCGCAGTTCAACGGCCGCATCAAGGGTACGCTGACGTTCCTCGAAAGCCCGTTGTCGCCGTTTGTCGAAGCCGGCATCGGCTGGTCGTATTTCGACTCTAACGTTGCGGACGGCCCACCCATAACGGGCTGCTGGTGGCATCCCTGGTGGGGCTATATCTGCTCCAATTTCTACAGCACCTTCAGTTCGACCGAATTCAGCTACGGCGGCGCGCTGGGTTTACGCTATATCATGCGCGGCGGCATGACCTTGAAGCTGAGCGTGAATCAATACTGGATTGATATCGGCAACGCCGGCGGCGACCCCTCGCTCAATGCGGCCAGGCTGGAGGTGGGCTGGTCATTCTGAGGGCGACGCGCTGAACCGGCCGGTGCACTCGAGGAAATCGCAGATCACGGGCCGGAACGCATCCATATCCACGAGGAAGGCATCGTGGCCCTGGATGCTGTCGAGTTCGACCAGCCAGGTATCCTTGCAGACGCTCCTGATGCCGTCTGCAAGCTGGTGCTGCTGGTGTATCGGGAACAGGATGTCGGTCTGGGTACCGATAACGAGCGCACGTTCGAGCTTCAGGCGCCGAAAGCCGTTCTCGAGCGAGCCACCGTGTTCGGCCAGCGAAAAAAGATCCGAAGCACGCGACAGATACAGGTAGCAGTTCGCGTCGAAGGTGCCGCTGAATTTGTTGGCGTGGTTTTCCATGTACGACTCGACGGAAAACTCGATGCGGAACGGCTCGTCGACGGGCCCGACGTCGGTAACGCGTTCCCGACCGAAGCGCTTCTCCCATTCCTCGGGCGACCGGTAGCTGATCATGCCGAGCTTGCGCGCCAGGCGCTGGCCCGTGATCGGCGGATCGTCGGGGTCGTAGTTTCCGTTCTGCCATTTAGGGTCCGATCGGATCATCTCGCGCTGCAGGGACCGGATCCCGATCGCCCACGGCAGCGGCCGCGCCGACGACGAGATGGATATGAACCCGGCAACGGCTTCGGGATGCTTGACGCACAAGGCCAGTCCGCTCATGCCACCCATCGAACAGCCGACGACGGTGTGCAGGCGTTCGATGCCGAGCCGCCGCACGACCTGGTACGCGGACTCCGCGACGTCCTCCAGCGATAACGTGGGAAACGAGATGCCGTATCGCTCACCGGTCTCCGGGTTGACCGAGGCGGGCCCTGCGGAACCGAAACAGCTGCCCAGGGAATTGACGCATATGATGCAGTACTTGTCCGTATCGAGCGGGAGGTCCTCGCCGATCATGTTTTCCCACCAGCCCGGCGTCTGGTCCTCCCCGGACGACGCGGCGTGCGCCGACGGCGACAAGCCCGTAAATATCAGGATCGCGTTGTCTTTCGCCTCGTTGAGGTCACCCCAGGTCTCGTAGGCCAGCGTCGGGGATTCGATGTAGCCACCGCGATGCATCTTGAAGGGCCCCTCGAGGGTCATGAACTTGGTCGCTAAGGTCATCGACGTTACTTCTTCGCGTGCTTCATCAGGCGCTTGCGCCGCCGTTGCTGCCGCGGCGTCAGCTTGTTGCGCCGGCCCTTGTAGGGATTCTCGCTCGTCCTGAACGACAGGCGCACCGGCGTGCCCCGTAGTTTAAACGCTTTGCGGAAACGATTGATGAGGTAGCGCCGGTAGGCCTCCGGCACGCGTTCTGTCTGATTGCCGTGAATCACGATCACGGGTGGATTGCGGCCGCCCTGGTGTGCATAGCGCAGCCGGATGCGCCGCCCGCGCACCAGGGGTGGCGGATGCGCCGTCACCGCGCTCTCGAGTTCCCGTGTCAGCTCCGTAGTCGACAGGTCGCGCATCGCCGCCTGGTACGCTCGTTCCACTGCCGGCAAAAGGTCGCCGACCGCGGTGCCGTGCAGTGCGGAGATCGTGATTCGCTCGGCAAAATCGAGAAACGGCAGGCGCCTGTCGAGCTCGTCACGAACGTGCTTGCGCTCGGAAGCACTCAGCCCGTCCCACTTGTTGGTAACGACCACCAGCGCACGGCCACGTTCCAGCACCAGTCCGAGCAGACTGACGTCCTGCTCCGTAATGCCTTCGTGAGCGTCCAGCACCGCGATCACGACCTGCGCCTGTTCGATCGCCTGCAGTGCCTTGATGATGCTGAACTTCTCGATCGCCTCGTGGACGCGCGCACGACGCCGTATGCCGGCGGTATCGATCAGGACGTATTTTCGGTCATTGCGCTCGAAGGGCACCGCGACGCTGTCGCGGGTCGTACCGGGTTGGTCGTAGACGACCAGCCGTTCCTCGCCGAGCAGCCGGTTGACGAGCGTGGACTTGCCGACATTCGGCCGCCCGATGACGGCAATGCGCAGTTCTTCATCGTCGGCCTCACCCTGTTCCGCATCCTCGACAGCCGCCTCAAACTCGTCCAGCACGGCCTCGATGAGCGCGCTCACACGATCGCCGTGAGCGGCGGATACCGCGTGCGGCTCGCCGATGCCGAGACTGTGAAAGTCGCTCGATGCAATATCGGCGTCCAGCCCTTCGGCCTTGTTTACAGCCAGCCACACGCGTTTCGCATGACGCCTGGCGAGGTCCGCGACGTGCTCGTCCGCGGCAGTCAGACCCTCACGCGCATCGACCAGGACGATCGCGGCGTCGGCCTCCTCGAGCGCCCGCTGCGTCTGGTCCACCATGCGCTCGTTGATACCGGTTTCACCACCCGCGACGCCGCCGGTGTCGATGACGAGGTAGGGAACTGGCCCGAGCTTGCCGAAGCCGTACTTGCGGTCGCGCGTCAGGCCCGGGTAGTCGGCGACCAGCGCGTCCCTCGAGCGCGTAAGGCGATTGAAGAGTGTCGATTTGCCGACGTTGGGCCGACCTATCAATGCGATGACAGGAAGCATCGGATTTCACCGAGACGAGCGCGTGTCATGCGCTCTCGTCGTCTCCTTCCACGGTATCGGGTGCGCGGCGATCGTTCCGCTTCGGTTCCTTCACGTACCATGCCGAGATAGAACCGTCGTCAGATTGAACATACAGGCGGTCCGCCATGACCACGGGGGTCGTTACGATCGCGCTTTTGCCCGCACGTATCCGTGCGACCGGTTCGCCGTCCACATTGCTGAAAAAATGCAGATAGCCTTCGAGATCGCCCACAGCGACCGTCGTTCTGAACGACATCGGCACTGTCGGCTCCCGTCGCAGCAACGCATTCTGGCGCCAGATCTCGGTGCCGCTACGGCGGTTCAGGGCGACCAGTTCGCCGTTTTCCAGTGTCGAGTAGACATTGTTCCAGTCGGCGCTCACGCCTTCGTAGGTCGATATCTCCCGCGCCCACAGCACTTGTCCGGATTCTGCAGCAAGCGATGCGATGCGTCCCTGGTAGCCTGACGCATAAATATCCTGTCCGACCACGGCGATGTCGCCGTCGATGTCGGACAGGCGATCGAGATCAGAGCGCCCGCTCGGCGGCGCCAGCATGCTGTCCCATTCCACATCGCCGCTCGACAGGTCGATCGCCATGACCCGACCGTTGTCAAAGCCTGTCACGACGGTCTGGCCCACCTGCATCGGGGACGTCGAGCCGCGCATTGTGAGTGCCGGCGTGGACTGTTCGATGGACCAGCGCTCGGAGCCATCGAACGCTGACAAGGCCGTCAGCTTGTTGTCGACCGCCTGCACGACCACCCACTCTTCATAGACGAGCGGCGTCGCCAGCGACTCGCCGGAGATATAGGCTCGCCAGCGCTCGGTGCCGTCGTCGGCCGCAAGTGCCACGACATAACCGTCGGCCGACACCACGACGACGAGGCCTTCACCGACGCCCGGACCCGACGACAAATCGATACCGAGCTTGTTGCGCCAGACCTGCCTGCCGCTTTCGGCGTCGAGAGCGACGACATTGCCGTTGACGCTGGCTGCGTAGATCCTGTTACCGTCCCCCATGGGCCGTAACGCAACGCGCAGAAATTCGGCGTCCGCGCCGATTTTCGTTTTCCAGAGCCGCTTGATCGGCACCTTGGTTTCGAAATCGATCAGCTCGGCCGGTTCCAGCTCCTCGTCGTCGTCACCGAACAGGCCGCAGGCGGAGAGCATTAGCGCCGCGAACAGGGCCAGCAAAATGCGGCCGGAGGATGTCACTCGCTGTCGCCCTCGCCGGGTGCCATGGCCGCCTCTTCAGTGGATTCCTCCGCATTTTCCGGCAGATCCATGAGCTTCAGCTGTATGAGCCCCTGATCGACGGTCGGCTGCGCCTCGCCCAGCGCCGCCTGGTAGGCCGACCTGGCCTCGTCATATCGGCCGAGCGCAACGTAAGCATCCCCGAGCTCTTCGGCATAGCGCGCCGCGAATGCCGTATTCTCCTGCCCTTCGAGCAGACTCAGGACTTCTTCCGGCTTACCCTGGTAGAGCAGAATTTTCGCAAGTCGGACGCGCGCAACGTGCTTGAGATGTTCGAATCCGCTCATTGCCAGCAATTCGTTGAGCGCCCGCGCGGCATCCTGGTCACGGTTCTTGTCCATGTAAAGTCGCGCCACCGCGAGTTTGGACTGGGCCGCGTAGGAGCTGTTCCCGTATTCGCTGTCCAGCTTGCCAGCTGCGACGCCCGCTGCGTCGAGGTCACCATCGACCACATGCTTTGTGATCTCGTCATACAATACAGACGCTGCGATCTCCGCATTGACCTTCTGCGCCTGGTAATAGTTGATGCCGAACAGGATGGCTGCGCCGAGCACGACGCCGCCGATGACGTACAGGCCGTAGTCCGACCACCACGCGCGCATCTTTTCAATCTGTTCTTTTTCCGAAAGTAGATCGTCCACGGAAACTTCCCTTAGTCATCTTCGGCGCCAGCATCAACTGCCACCGTATCCAGTTTTCCAGCAAGTATCGATACCACGTCGCCGAGGCCGATACTCGTTTGCTCTTCCCGCGTGTGCATCGGTTTCAGGCCGATACGTCCCTCGGTCAGCTCCTGCTCGCCGAGTATCAGTGCGAAATCAGCATCGCTGTTGTCCGCACGCTTCATCTGCGACTTGAAGCTGCCCCCGCCGAGGTTCAGCTCCACGCGTATCCCCGCGATCGCATCCCGCAACTGCTCCGCCAGGCCGACCGCGCGTTGCAGGGTACCCTCGCCGACCGCCACAATGTAAACGTCAGCCCCGGTATCCGGCGCTTCCCCACCGCAGGCCTCGAACAGCGCGACGAATCGTTCAATACCCATCGCCCACCCCACGGCGGGCGTCGGCCGGCCGCCCAGTTTTTCGACCAGCCCGTCGTAACGGCCGCCGGAACAGACCGCGCCCTGTGATCCGAGCGCATCGGTGACCCATTCGAACACCGTGCGATTGTAGTAATCGAGCCCCCGCACGAGGCGCGGGTTCACCGTGTAGGCGATACCCGCCACATCCAGCAGCTCACGCAGTTCCCCGAAGTGTTCCGCCGACTCCGCATCCAGGTAATCAACCATCACCGGGGCGGCGTCGATGATCCCCTGCATATCCGGGTTCTTGCTGTCGAGAATCCTGAGCGGGTTGCGTTCGAGGCGCCGAATACTATCCTGATCGAGCTGATTTTTCACGCCGGAAAGATACTCGACGAGGGTGTTGCGGTAACGCGTGCGCGCCTCCGGCGTCCCCAGCGAATTGAGCTCCAGGCTCAATTTCGAGATACCCAGCCGGCGCCACATGCGGGCGCTCATGATGATGAGTTCGGCGTCCACATCGGGTCCGGCGTAGCCGAGCGCTTCGACGTTGAACTGGTGGAACTGCCTGTAACGCCCTTTCTGCGGCTTTTCGTAGCGGAACATCGGTCCCGAAGTCCAGAGCTTCTGGCGCTGGTTGTGCAACAAGCCGTTAGTGATGCCGGCGCGCACCACGCTCGCGGTCGCTTCCGGGCGCATCGTAAGGCTCTCGCCGTTTCGGTCCTCGAACGTGTACATCTCCTTTTCGACGATGTCGGTTGCCTCGCCGATGGAGCGCCGGAACAATTCCGTGTGTTCGAGGATGGGCAGGCGGATCTCGTCGTATCCGTAGGAATGCACGATCTCCTGCAGTACCTGCTCGAGATGCCGCCAGGTGGCGGACACCTCGGGCAGGATGTCATTCATTCCCCTGATGGCTGTGGGTTTCATGTGACCAGGCGCTACCGGGGCCGATTACCGGCCGGAAATCGTAAGGCGCGCCGTTTGGCCTCGGCGGCCGGTGGCGGGAATCGTGAAATCTTCGCCGTTTACCCGGACATCGACCTTATCTGCATCACCGAACAACACGGACAGCGGGCCGGGGCCACTCACATTGACGGTGCGGCCGCTGCGACCCAACTGGAAAAACAGGCGGCGGCCGGAGGCGTCTGTTATTTCCGTCCAGCAATCGCCGAGAAACGTCACGGAAATCCGGACATCGTCACCGCTTGCAGCGGCAGACGACATCATGTCAACCGCGGACCGGGATTGCTGCGCGGTACTGCCCGCTGCCTCCATGGCTTCATCTGCCGCGGCCTGCGGCCGTACCTCAGCAGGGGGTGATTCAACCGCGGGCTCGTCAGGGAGTGTTGCTTCTTCGGCCGGCGCGTCACCATCCGGCGGGTTTTCGGCGCCGGTCTGCACCGTTTCCGGTGGCGGCGCCGTCTCTGCCATGCTCGGCATTGTCGCGGCAGGCATTGTTGCCGCGGGTGCGGGCGCCGTCGTGAATGGTCTTTCGACGAGCAGCCAGTACGCCAGCGCCAGCAACACCAGCACAGCGATGGCGGCAACCCAGGGGCCCGGCGACAGTTCGCGCATCGGCTTCTGCCGCTTGACCACGACCGGCGGCAGCTCCTGGCTGCGGGTGAGGCGGTAGTAGTCAGCCAGTACGTCGTCGTGGTCTACGCCGACGAGCTGCGAGTATTTTTTCAGGTGGCCTTTGGCGAAAACCGGTGCGCCGAGCGCGTCGAACTTGTTGTCCTCCAGCGCCCGGATTTTTGCCTCCTCGACATGCAGTTCCTTCGCGATCTCGAGCACGCTTATCTGCTTTGCACGCCGCGCCTCGGCGAGCCGCCCGCCGCCAACCGGGCCCTCTGCTTCGGCCTCAGGCGACTCGGCGTCCGGTTTGTCTTTGTCGTCGGTCATTGGTCTCGCGGAGCAATGGTCCTAGCCGGCCTGGCGAATACGCTCGGCCTCGGCCGAGTCCGGAAAATCCTGCAGTAACTGCAGCGTGTACTCGCGGCGCGCGTTGTCGTCGCCGAGCTTTTCCTCGATGCGGATACCGTGAAAGAGCACGGGCGCGGTCGGCATGTTGCTGCTCAGGTAGCGCTCGAGAAAAGCGCGTGCGCGCAGGGCATCGCCCGTTTCATAGAACAACACGGACATCTGCAGGAGCGCCTCGCCGTGGTTCGGGCGCCGCTCCAGGGCAGCACGCAGGTATTCCTCGGCCGCGACATTATCAGGCTTCTGCATCATGCAGACACCGGCATTGGTATACGTCTGCTCCGCATAGTCGTTGGTCGGCGCCCTTATCGCCTTGTCGAAATACTTGCGCGCGTCCTCGAATCGTTTCTGGCGGCACAGGAAGACTGCGTAGTTCTCCTGGACCTTGTAATCGCGCGATGCCACTCGCACCGCACTGTTGTATGCGTCCTCCGCGAGCCTGATGTTATCGAGTGCCTCGTAGGTGAGGCCCAGAGCCGACCAGGCCATGCCGTTCTTCGGGTTCTGCTTCAGCGCCAGCTCGAGGCGGTCGCGCGCGAGATCGTAATCACCATTGCGGTAGTAGCGGGCCCCCAGCTGGTAATTCAGTTCTGCCGCGTCGCCCTGATCCGCCTTCATCTCGGACGGCCCCGTCGTCGTCGACACGCAGCCCGCGACCATGAGTATGGCGGCCATTGCCCCCAGAAGACCATCGCTCTTTTTCACGCTGTCGCCACCCTGATGTTTTTCTCGCCTAGGCGCCTGCGGACCCGGTCGCTGACCTTGCCAGCGAGCTGTCCGCAAGCCGCATCGATATCGTCCCCGCGCGTCCGGCGCGTCGTCGCCACGATACCGCGGTCGCGCAGCCGATCCTGGAAATACCGGATCGTCTCCACGCCGGATCGCTCGTACTCGGTCCCCGGGAACGGATTAAAAGGAATGAGATTCACCTTGGCAGGATTGCCGCTGAGCAGCTCGGCCAGCTCGTCCGCGTGCGCCAGCGAGTCGTTCACGCCGCGCAACATTACATATTCGAACGTGATGAATCGGTTCGCGTGTTTCGCCGCATACCGCCAGCACGCGTCGAGCAGTTCGCCGATCGGGTGCAGTTTGTTGATCGGCACGATGCGATTACGCAGTGCGTCATTCGGCGCGTGCAGCGATACCGCGAGCGACACGTTGCAATCGTCTCCGAGCTTTTCGACGTGCGGCACGATACCCGAGGTACTGATCGTGACGCGGCGTCGCGACAGACCGTAGGCGTAATCGGAAATCAGCAACTCGAGCACGGGGATGACGTTGCGGTAATTCGCCAGCGGCTCCCCCATACCCATGAATACCACGTTGGTCACTGCAGTCTCGCCATTCGGACGGCGCGGAAGCACCGCGTTGGCATACCAGACCTGGCCGATGATTTCGGCCGCGCTCAGATTGCGATTGAAGCCCTGCGCCCCGGTCGCGCAGAACGCGCAATCGAGCGCACAACCGACTTGCGAGGAGATACACAAAGTGCCGCGCGCCGGCTCGGGAATGTACACAGCCTCCACGCGTTGCCCGGAACCGCTGGCAAACAGCCATTTGACCGTGCCGTCCGAGGATTCGTGCTGGCTATCGACCCTTTGCAAGGCAACTGTCGCCCGCTCGGCCAGCTTCGCGCGCAGCGACTTCGACAGGTCCGTCATCGCATCGAAATCGGTAACACCGCGCTGATACATCCACTGCAGCAACTGCCGCGCGCGATAGCGCTTCTCGCCCAGATCGGCGAAAAGCGCCTCGAGCTCGCCTCGCGGCATGCCGAGCAGGTTCAGTTTTTCAGCGTCACCGGTCATGGCTAATCGGCCTAGCGCGTGCGCGGACAGGTCCCGTCTTCACCAAAAAAGAATGCAATCTCCGCGGCCGCCGTATCCGGGCCATCCGAACCGTGGACCACGTTTTCCTCGATGCTCGCAGCGAAATCGGCGCGTATCGTGCCCGGATCCGCATCTGCCGGATTGGTCGCGCCCATGATCTCGCGGTTTTTCGCAATCGCGCCCTCGCCCCGCAGCACCTGCACCATGACCGGTCCGGACGTCATGTACGAGACCAGGTCATTGAAAAACGGCCGTTCCCGGTGGACAGCATAAAAACCCTGCGCCTCGTTGTCCGTAAGGTGCTTCATCTTTGCGGCGACGATCTCGAGGCCGGCTGCTTCGAAGCGCCTGTAGATTTCGCCGATCAGGTTTTTCTGGACGCCATCCGGTTTGATAATAGAGAGCGTCTGCTCAACGGCCATGCGATGTTCCTTTTCGAATAAGTGGAGATTCCCGCGCGATTCAGAATTCGACCGGGCGGACGTAAACCCTCGATTTTACTTGGCATATAGGGGCCGGGCAACGGCGGCGGATCAAACGTTGAAGCTTTCTCCGCAGCCGCACTCGCCGGACACGTTGGGGTTTCTGAAGCTGAACGCCTCGTTGAGGCCATGTTTGACGAAATCGACCTCGGTGCCGTCGATCAGCGGCAGGGCATCTGCGTCCACCACGACCTTGACGCCCTTGTCCTCGAACACGACATCAGCGTCGGTGATGCCTTCAGCGTAGTTGATGACGTAGGAGTAGCCGGAACAACCGGTCTTGGTCACGCCGAGGCGCAATCCGATTCCGTCGCCCTTGGCCTCGAGGTAGTTACGTACGCGGCTTGCTGCCGATTCTGTCAACGAAATTGCCATATCTAGTCCGTGTCCTTCCCCGCATCCGGGCTCACGCGGGCGCTCCGCCCAAGCGATCGCACCGCGTCTTCGAGTATGAGTATACGGCCCAACTTCTCCCGCGGTACAGGCAGAGTTTGCATAATTTCAGCCGCACTGAATGCCTGCAGTGCCGTGAGGGCCTGGCCCTCGTACGAGCGGCAAACCGCTTCCGCGGCGGCAAGCAGATGCGGGCAACCCCACGCGCGAAAGCGCAGACACTCAATAATATCGCCATCACATTGCGCCGCAAGGGAAATCCGCACACCCTGCTCCTCGATGTGCACCCGCGCGGACGCCTTTTCAAGGTCGCCGGCATGATCGGGCCGGGCGAACAGCGCCCGCACCTGTTCACTGTACGGGTCGGCCGTCACGCCGCGCGCCCCGGCGCGATGTCCCGCAGGCGTGCGATGGCCGTGCGGTACCGCTCGACGGCAATATCGACCTCGTCCGGCGTCGTCGGACGCCCGAAACTGAAGCGTATGGCGCTCTGTGCCAGCATGTCGCTGCGGCCGAGCGCGCGCAGCACGGACGAGGGCTCCTGGCTTTTCGAATTGCAGGCCGAGCCCGTGGCTACACACAGCGGCTCCAGCGCCAGCAGCAGGCTCTCGCCCTCGACGTCCTCGATACTGACGTTGAGAATGCCGGGGAACGCGTGGCTCTCGCTGCCGTTCTGCACGATCCCCTCGAGGTCGCGAATCCCGCGCCAGAGGCGTTCGCGCTGCGACCGCAGGTGCGCGTGGTTTTCCTGCATCTCGGAGCGCGCGATGCGCGCAGCCTCCCCGAATCCAGCGATCAGCGGCACCGCGAGCGTGCCCGGGCGCCGCCCCCCCTGCTGGCCGCCGCCATGGATGAGCGCCTCGACGCGGCACCCCGGGCGGCCCGAGATGTAGAGCGCGCCGATGCCCTTGGGGCCGTAGACCTTGTGCGCCGTCGTCGACAACAGGTCGACGGGCATTGACGCGAGGTCGAGCGGTAATTTGCCGACGGACTGCGCTGCATCCACGTGAAACAACACGTCCCGCTCGCGGCAGATGGCGCCAAGTGCCTCGATGTCCTGGATCACGCCGGTCTCGTTGTTGACGTGCATGATTGATACGAGCTGTGTGTCGGGCCGTATTGCCGCCTCCAGTATCGTCGGGTCGAGGACACCCGTGTCATCAGGCCGCAGCCAGCTGACTTCGAAGCCCTTTTTCTCGAGTAGTCGGGACACATCGGCAACCGCCTTGTGCTCGGTGGGCATCGTAATGAGGTGCCTGCCGCGGTCAGCGCGATACCGGGCGGCGCCGACGATTGCGAGGTTGTCCGACTCCGTTGCGCCCGATGTCCATACCAGTTCCTCCTCCCTGCAACCGAGCAGCTCCGCGAGCTGCCCGGTCGCGCGCTCCACGTGCGCGCGGCTGCGGCGGCCCGCGACATGTCCCGACGACGGATTCGCGAAATCGCCGTCTGCGCCGAAAAGCGGCGTCATCACATCGACGACACGCGGGTCGGCGGGCGTGCTGGCCGCGTAATCCAGATAGACGATATCTGTGCTGTTGCTCATGCGTCTTTTTCCCTTTGTCGCTCCACGGCTGCAAGGATGCCGCGCAGGATATTGACCTCGTTCTGGTCCGGCCGCGCCCGGATGAACAGGCGCCGCAGGCGGCGCATCAGGTGCCGCGGATTGTCCGGGTCCAGGAATTCTATGTCAGTCAGAACCCGCTCGAGGTGCTCGTAGAAACCCTCCATTTCCCGACTGGTCGCAAGCGGCGCGTCCGCTTCGTACTCGGGCGACTTCAGGGCTTGTGCTGCGCGCAGTTCGTAGGTTACGACCTGCACGGCCATCGCGAGGTTGAGCGAACTGAAATCCGGATTGGTCGGAATCGTCAACAGCGTATCGCAGTGATCCAGATCCGAGTTTGAAAGACCCGACTTCTCCGGACCGAATACGGCCGCAACGGGACCCTTCGCGTTCTCGTCCAGCAGCCTGGCGGCGCAGTCGCGCGAATCGAGGCAGGGCCAGTTGATGGCCCTGGAACGCGCGCTCGCCCCAGCCACGTACACGCAGTCCTGGATCGCTTCCGCAAGGGTGTCCACGACCGTCGCATTGTCGAGCAGGTCTTCCGCGCCGGATGCCCGCGCCGTCGCTTCCTTGTCCGGGAAGTAGCGTGGATTGACGAGCGCCAGGTCCGTAAACCCCATGTTCTTCATCGCACGGGCAACCGCACCGATGTTGCCCGGGTGCGTGGTTCCGACGAGGACGATGCGTATCGACATGGCAATAATCTGGCGAGTTGGCGGCAAAGTCCGGTATTCTACCGCCCCGATCGGGTGCCGGCAGTCGCTATTCCCGGAACCGCGGATCGCAGTTCTTTGACATCGACGGAATCGTTACATGCACGCACTACTGAATGTGGCCGTGATGGCCGCGCGTCGAGCCGGCAATTCGCTGATGAGAAACCTCGTCAAGCTCGACACGCTGACGGTCGAAGTCAAGGGCCGCAACGATTACGTCAGTGACGCGGATCGCAGCGCCGAACGGGAAGTGATCGAAACCGTACACAAGCACTATCCGGATCACGCGATCCTCGCCGAGGAGTCCGGCGCGAGCGGCGACTCCGATACCGTCTGGATTATCGATCCGCTCGACGGCACCACGAATTACCTGCACGGTTTCCCGGTATTTGCCGTCTCCATCGGCGTGCAGGTCAAAGGCCGCATGGAGCATGGCGTTGTCTACGACCCTGTGCGGCAGGAGCTGTTTACCGCATCGCGTGGTGTCGGTGCGCAGCTCGACGGTCGTCGTATCCGCGTCAGCGGACTGGCCAATCTCGAGCGCGCGCTGATCGGCACGGGCTTCCCGTTCCGCCAGGCCGATTTCGAGATGGAGCCTTATCTGACTATGCTCGGCAAGATCATCAGGAACACGTCCGGCGTGCGGCGTCCGGGCGCCGCGGCACTCGATCTTTGCTACGTCGCCGCCGGGCGCCTCGACGGCTTCTGGGAAGCAGGCCTGTCAGCCTGGGACCTCGCGGCGGGCAGCCTGATCATCCGCGAGGCGGGTGGCATCGTCAGCGGCCTCGACGGCAGTGAGAATCACCTCGAAACCGGCCACGTCCTCGCCGGCACGCCGAAGATCTACGCGGGACTCGCGAAACTCTGCGCGAGTGAAATCAAGGCTATCGTTGGCTAAAGTGCTTCGGCGTCAATAGCCTGCTCTGCCTCAGAGATTGGCCGGGCATCCATTGCAGCTGTTGCGCTGCAGCGAGGGACCGCATACGGCTCATTGATGCAGACGTTCGGAATCGAACCCGGCTCCGACAACCAGTTATCGTCGAGTAGAGAGAATAGGCACGGCGCTATTGCTGCTCGGATTCCGGCCGATGTCTGAAATCGCGCAGTCTCTAGTGCGGCCCCTTGAATTTCGCGAAGGGGTCCCGGCTGGCACCCGTCGCCTGTCGTACGCGGTCCAGCTTTTCCGCGACACTCCGGCTGGCAGCAATACTCGCAACCATGATCGCGGCAAGATCGGGCATGACGCCAATGGCGCGTTCCCCGGACATTGCCTGAGGGGTGGCGGTCTCGGCATTCGACAATGCGGCGCGCATTGCTTCCGGCGTGAGCGGCTCACCATGCGCCCCCTTGTACCAGGACTGCACGAGAGCCGCGGCGCCGGCGATGATGGCCGTTGCGCCACTCGTCTGGCCGAAGTTCGCTGTGTAGCTGTTTGTCGACCCGGATGTTCCGGCAATTGTCCCATAGCCAGTCGTGTAAATCTGTTCGCCCCACGCGTAGTTATTGACGCGGCTGCCGTAATTTGAGGTGTAATATCGCCGGTGACCCGCAAAGCCGCGCGGATCCCGGACCACTGTGGCATAGGACGAACCAACGACGATCGCACCGGAATCCGTATGATCGGGAGAATTCATATCGAGCGTGTGTTGCCCCGTCGGGTCGGACCACGAATCGAGATCGATATCTGAGTTGCCAGCGGCCTCAATGACGATGAGGCCTTGTGCGACGGCATGGCGGATAGCATGCAGATCGGCCGATTCGATTTCTGTCGGCAGCGCCATCTTGTCGTGAAATCGCTGCACCTCCAGCAGTAGAATGTCGCCCGGCCCCAGGTGTTTGGACGCCGCGTCGATCGCGTCCGCCACATGCAGGGCAGTCTTCTTGGCCGCATCGTAATGGGACACGACGTTTAACGACGCGATACGAGGGGCGACACCGATAATCCCGAGGTCATTGTTTACACCGCCGACGATGCCTAGCGCTGCCGCGCCATGATCGCCGCCAAAATCGGGATCGTCGCAACCGTTACTGCCATACAGCAACTGCGGCCCGGGCAGGTCCTCGTGCGCGAGGATCCAACCGCCTTCGAGGTCGATAACCCTGACGTCTTGGCCTTCGCCGTTCTGTTTCTCCCAGACCGCGCGCGCCCCAATACCGCATGGCGCAGCATCGAGAAAGTGTTGGTCACGCTCGTAGATATTTGACGTGATATCTTCAGTACCGGTTGTTGCGTCGCGCACCTCGGTCTCGTGGTAGGCGACGTTGATTTCCGGCATGCCGTGCAGCGCGGATCGGAGAGTCTCCGGATCGTCTTCCTGGCGAACGTCAATGCGCCAGTATGCCGTAAGCGACTCAAGTGGCGTAAACGCCGTCGACGAAGCGACTAACTCTCGCGAACGGATGATATCGGGTGTGACGTGGCGGATTATGCGTTCGGCATCCAGGTGACCGTTCGTTGTCAGGAACTCGAGCAGGTTCTGAAAGCTTTCATCTGCGGCAAGTTGGCGCAGATCGAGCGTATCGCTGGTCTCGCGTTTGTCCAGGCGGATGATGATGTGACCCGTGCCGTCACCCTGCGAGCCGGCTTCTCCGAACGGCGCGTTGTCGGTTGCTCTGGCCACTTCAATCATGTCGTCATACCGTATTCGTTGTGTTGTTCGAGTAGCCTAGCCTGTCGGCACAATGCGGAACGGGCGGGCACTAGTGGGATTCCAAGTGCTTGCGAGCAGCCGTCGTCAGCGCCAGGATGCGCGGATCAGATGATCCGCGAAAATATTGATCGATCTTTTCGAGCGCGGCTTGCGCGCTCCTCAGTGCGCCATCTGGATCTTCGTGGGCGGCGATGCTCGCGGTACAGACGTCAGCATATGCGGCCAGTTCTCGCGTTCCCAGGTTTCCAGGGTCCTGCTCAAGGAGCACGGCAATGTGCTCGATGGCAATTCGGAGATTTTCCGTCGCCCTGTCGCGCTCATATTGCGAATCGGTATCGGCAGCGACCAGCAAACTCCGCGTAAGGTTGCCGCGCCAGTGCACGTTGTCCGGATCGTTCCGGACAAGCTCTTGCAGAGTCTGGATCGAGGTCGCGAGGTATTGCCTGCCTTTTGCGACCTGGTCGTTATGCACATAGAGCTCACCGAGTTCGCGATCGATTACCGCGCGACGGGCCTCCCAGCGCTTTCGCTCCGGATCGATGTCCAGCAAATAGCTGAAGTTCTCGCGCGCATCAGCCAGCTGTTGCTCGCCTTCTTTCAGCTTACCTTTTATACGAAGTAACTGGCCCAGGTAGTACTGGCTGACCGCGAGGTAGGATCGCCAGACATTGTGATTCGAATTTGCTTCCACCAGGCGCTGTTTGATGTCGAGATCGCTGCGGTAATGCGACTCCGCTTCGTCCAATCGACCCAGCGCGAGCACTAGCTTGCCGATATTGTTGTGCGCGAAGCCGAGTTCGAGCACCCACTCAGAATTCTCCGACTCAAGTTCGATCAGCCGCTTGTTGACGTCCATGACCTTTTGATATGAGGACAGTGCGTCTTCGAATTCACCTTTCCGCTCCAGCACGCGGCCGAGGTTCGTTTGTGCGTAGGCGCGCTCTACCAGCCACTTGGGATTGGCGGGCTCGCGTGCGGACACATTCTCGACAATCGGGATGACTTTCTCAAAGTAACTTTGCGCATCGTCGAGCGCGCCACGCTGAAGGTGCACGTAACCAACGTAAAAGAGGCTATTGGCGAGATCGATCTGTAACTGGGCATCGTCCGCATCGTTTTCGGCAAGTCGTCCGGTTACAAGTATCGATTCCTCGAAAGCTTCGAGCGACGCGTCCAGGTTACCCTGTTCCATGCGTATTTCGCCGATCTGTCGCAAGTTGCGGGCACGCTGTGCGAGTGTGTATGCCGAGTCATCGCCATCACGCTGCGACGCAAAATATTCAAGCGCCTTATCGCCAACGCTTTCGAATACATCGAGGCGCCCTATCTCACGAAGTTGTTCCTGTAGATCGCCCAACATGAAATCGATGAGGTTCTCGGCTTGAGTTCGGCGCAGGTCGGCCTCATTGCGTGCTACGACGGCACTGACAGCAAGCAGAATCGTGACAACGGCAATCGTCATCGAACCCGCCGTGATAAACGCCATCTGCCGTTGCCGTCGGCGCAGGTCTCGCTGCCTGAGCGCATCGAATCGGACTCCAAGCATCCCTGCGACGAGCTTGAGCATCGCGTTCTTGCGACCGTCGCCCTGCGATCGAGCGTCAGCGGCAACAGGTTCGGGGGCTGTGTGCCCATTATCATCCGGCTCCGTTAATGCAGCGGGAAAACAATCGTTCGAATCGTCGGAACCCGGTTCACCGTCGATGACGAAGCAGAAAATCCGGTCCTCGCGACCGAGACGGCGAAAAGTTCGGATCTCTTCGTTCACCCATCGAGATGCCGCCGCCTGCGGCGAACAGACGACGATCAAAGACTCGGAGTCCCGCAGCGCCTCGCTAACCGCGTGGGAAAGGTCCGCAGTACTCGGCAATTCTTCCCGGTCGCGAAATATCGGGCTCAGCCGCTTCGGCAGTTCCTTGCCGTCCGGCGAACTAACACGCGTCGGAACACGATATGACTCGAGGGCGCGGTGTAGCCAGGCAGCCCACTTGGTGTCGGAATGACTGTAGCTGAGAAAGGCACGATATCTCATCGGCGTTTCAAGCCCATGACATCACCGCGCCCGCCCAACAGCAAGATCACTAATTCCGTATTACCGGTCTCCCTTCGTCAGGTTGAGTGCTGGTCTCGGTCGTGTCGTAGCTGACACCCTCAGACGTAACCGTTAGCGTGTACGGAAACTCGGCCCCGGGATCGCTGCTTGTTGGTGTGTACGTGCAACTCAGGTTTTGACCATTGCCACCGACCGTGGCAGTGCTGAACGCCATACCCGCGCCAGAGGGGTTTAGCGTTGCGATGTCGAAATCGTCGTTATTATCCTGCTTCTGCCATTTAATGGTGTCGTTAGCCGTAGCCTCCTGGCTCCGATTGGTTAATACAACGGCGGGGTTGCCGCTTGTGTCCAATGTCACATTGATGATGCGAGTCGTCATTCCAATCTCCTCCAAATATTATTTCTTCTGTGCAAATGAGAGTCGCGCGTATGCGCCTCGATCCAAAGGCAGGAGATTCCTCCGACCTGTTCGCACCTAGTATAGTCCAGGATTGTGAAGAAACCGGGTTAAAGGCCGCTCGCATTGCGGCACGCACTTCGTGCGACCGCCCGAGCACGGATAGCTACTGCGGCAAACCGGTCGGATATTCCTCGACGGAAGTTTCGCATTTTAGCGATGAGGTCCCGGCTAGGGAAGATCGTCGATCAGCTCGGGATCCTTGACGGGCTCGATGAGGTCCTGGGCATTGACGCCGAGCAGCAGCGCGGTCGCGCTTGCGGTGTAGATCGACGAGTAGGTACCGACGATGATGCCGACGATCAGCGCGATCGAAAATGGCGCTATGGACTCCCCACCAAGCGTCAACAGGGCCACCAGCACCAGCAAGGTCGTCAGTCCCGTGATGATCGTGCGCGCCAGCATCTCGTTGATGGACGTGTTCATCGATTCTTCCGCTGACACGCCGCGCAGCTTGAAGAAGTTTTCGCGAATCCTGTCGAAAGCCACCACGGTGTCGTTCAGCGAGTAGCCGATGACCGCGAGCACCGCGGCCACGACCGTGAGATCGAACGGCAGGCTGAATATCGAAAAGAAACCGATGGTAACGATAACGTCGTGGATGAGGGCAGCGACGGCGCCGGCCGCGAATTTCCACTGGAAGCGGAACATCACGTACGCAAAGATCAGCAGCAGCGCAATGATCATTGCGAAACCGCCCTGCTCCGCGAGTTCGCTGCCGACCTGTGGACTCACCGCCTCGACGCGACGCAGCTCGACCTCTTTACCGCCCGCGGTCAACGTGGCCTGCAGCCGCTCGCGGATCGCGCCCTGATCGGAGCCTTCCTGGGGCGGCAGCCGAACCAGCACGTCGTTGGCCGCACCAAAAAGCTGCACCTGAGCGTCCTCGAATCCGGCCGCGAAAAGATCGCTGCGGATTCCTTCGACATCCGCGTCTTCGGAATAGCCGACTTCGAGCAGAATGCCGCCCGTGAAGTCGATCCCGAAATTCAGGCCGCGCATGCTCAATGAAACGAGTGATGCGATGACGACGATCACCGAGACGGCCAGTGCAATCCGGCGCCTTGACAGGCTCAGGAAATCGATAGTGGTCTTCTTCTTCAGAAACTTCATCGTCTTTTCCTAAACCGGAATGCCCTGCAATTTGCGGCCGCCGAATGCCAGGTTGACGATCGTCCGCGTACCCACGATCGCCGTAAACATCGACGTAAGAATGCCGATCATCAGCGTGATCGCAAATCCCTTGATCGGTCCCGTACCGAATCCGAGCAGTACGATCGCGGCGATCAGGGTAGTGATGTTCGCGTCCGCGATCGACGACAAAGCCTTGTCGTAACCCGAATGAATCGCCTGTTGCGGCGACGTCCCCGCCGCCAGTTCCTCGCGTATTCGTTCGAAAATGAGTACGTTGGCATCCACGGCCATACCGACGGTCAGCACGATGCCGGCGATACCGGGCAGCGTCAGCGACGCGCCCAGCAGCGACAGCATGGCCACGATGAATACCAGGTTCGACAGCAGTGCGACGTTGGCGACAAGGCCGAATACCCGGTAGTAGACGACCATGAATATGATCACCGCCAGGAAGCCGATCTGGATGGCTTTGAAACCGCGATCGATATTTTCCTGGCCCAGCGTCGGGCCGATCGTCCGGTCATCGACCTTGTAGACGGGCGCGGCGAGCGCACCGGCGCGCAGCAGCTTGGCCAGGTCGCTGGCCTCGATCGGGTTCAGCCCGGTTATCTGGAAGTTGTTCTTGAACACGCCGCGAATCGTCGCCGTGTTGATGATCTCTTCCGATTTCACGCGGCGTGTCTCGGTTTTGCCACCCCGCGTCACGGTCTCTTCCCGCCACTCGATGAACACCGTGGACATCGGCTTGTTGAGATTGTCACGGGTCGTCGCGAGCATGCGCTCACCGCCCGCGGCGTCCAGCGTGATGTTGACGGCAGGCTGGCCCTCGGCGCTGAAGCCGGCCGACGCGTTGACGATTTCGTCGCCGGAGGCGATGACTTCGCGCTTCAGTATCTGTGCGGGTTCCTGGCCCCGGCCCGGATACCGCCGCGAGCCCGGCGCATTGCCTGACTGGTCAACGAGCCGGAACTCAACTGTCGCAGTCGCGGTCAGGATCTTGTCCAGTTCCGTCGGGTCCTGCACGCCGGGCAGCTGTACCACGATTCGATCGACGCCCTGCCGCTGCACCAGCGGCTCGGCGACGCCCAGTTCGTTGACGCGGTTCCTGAGCGTGGTGATGTTCTGCTCGATCGCAAAATCCTGGCGGGCGCGTATCTGCGTCTCGGACATCCGCACGGTGAACGACTTGTCGTCCGTGCCATCGGCGATCAAAACCTCGGAATCGGCAGTGCGCACGATACTCAGCGCCGCCTCGTAGTCCACGCTGTCCGCGACCCGCACCGTGATGACATTCTCGTCGAGGTCGACGCGGTTTCGGATCCTCGCATCACGCAGGCGACCGTTGAAATCCTGCTGGTAGGATTCGAGGCGCTTGTTGATGGCCGACGCCATGTCGACCTCGAGCAGGACGTAGATTCCGCCGCGCAAGTCCAGGCCGAGGCTCATCGGGTTGAGGCCAAGGCCGCGCACCCAGGCCGGTAGCCTCGGCGCGAGCGTGAGGGCAATGTTGAGATCCCGGCCGTAGCGATCGCGCAGCCGGTCACCGGCCGCAGTCTGCGCCTCGGGCGTTTCGAAGCGCAGCACCGCGCGGTCGTCTTTCAGGTACGCCGCCTCGGGCTCGATATTCGCACCCTGCAACGTGCCGACGAACTCCTGCAGCTGCGTCTCCGTCACCGGTTCGCCGAGGCGATCGGCCAGCTGAATCGCCGGAACGCTGCCGTAGAGATTGGGCATGGCCAGCAGGATGCCTGTCAGCAGTACGACGAGCACCAGCACGTTGAGCCAGGCGGGATACTTGTTCATCGAAACAGCGCGTCGTCGCTCAGGCTTCTTCGAAGGTGCCCTTCGGCACTACCTGCGAGACGCTGCTCTTCTGAATCTTGATCTCGGTGTTATCGCTGATCTGCACAACGGCGTAATGGTCGCTGACGGCCGTGATGCGCCCGAGGATTCCACCGGCGGTCATGACTTCGTCACCGACCTGCAGGGCCGAAACCATCTCGGTGTGCGCCTTCTGCTTCTTTTGCTGCGGCCTGATCAACAGGAAGTAAAACGCGATGAAGATGACGACGAGCGGCCACAAGTCGATGAGGCTTCCCTGTGGTGCCGCCTGTTGCGCATGCGCGCTACTGATAAAAAAGTCCATGGTGATATTTCTTCTCGTTGCGGGGTCCGGCAAGCACCCCGAAAAAACAGCGCGGTATTATGGCATAGAGCGCAAGGCGTGGGGACGCGATCACGAATGCCAGGCTGAATAACGCCTCAGGCGTAGGCGTCGCGCAGCGATGCGACCAGGGCTGGCAGGGTGTCCGCATCGATCGCCGCCCGGATATCAAGCATAAGCTTCTGATAATAATAAAGATTATGCATGGTTGCCAGGCGCGGCCCGAGGATCTCGCCGCATTTGCCGAGGTGCCTCAGGTAAGCCAGGCTGTAGTTCCTGCAGGTGTAACAGCCGCAATCGGGGTCGGGCGGCGAGGTTTCCCCGGCGCAGCGTGCATGCCGGAACTTCACGATGCCGCGTGTCGTGAACAGCTGGCCGTTGCGCGCATGACGTGTGGGGATCACGCAGTCGAACATGTCGACGCCGCGCATCACGGCCTCCGCAATATCCACCGGCGTGCCGACGCCCATCAGGTAGCGCGGCCGCTCATCCGGCATCCCGGGCAGCAACGCGTCCAGCACGGCGAGGCGCTCCGCCTCGGTTTCACCGACGGCGAGTCCGCCGATCGCGTAACCATCGAAGCCCATCGCCAGGAGCCCGGCCATCGACTCGGCCCGGAGTGATTCGTAGATACCGCCCTGCACGATGCCGAACAGGGCCTCGCCGCGGTCGGGCTCGGCATCCTTGAGTGCGTCGAACCGCCGGCGGCATCGCTCGGCCCAGCGCAGCGACAGCAGCATCGATTCGCGCGCCGCGCTCTCTGCCGCAGGATAAGGCGTGCAGTCGTCAAAAATCATGGTGACGTCGGCGTCCAGGTCATGCTGCACCTCGATGGACCGCTCCGGCGTCAGGAATACAGCGTCACCGTCGACCGGCGACTGGAACCGCACGCCCTCTTCCGTGAGCTCGCGCATGTTCGCCAGGGAAAAGACCTGGAAGCCACCCGAGTCCGTCAGGATCGGGCCATGCCAGTTCATGAATTCGTGCAGCCCGCCATGCTTGCGGATGATGTCCGGGCCCGGCCGCAGCATGAGGTGAAACGTATTGCCGAGGATGATCTCGGCGCCGTCGGCCGCCACTTCCTCCGGCGTCACGCTCTTCACCGTGCCGTAGGTGCCGACCGGCATGAAGGCGGGCGTATGGACCGGGCCGCGACGGAAGGTGAGGAGCCCGGTACGCGCAGCCCCGCTGCGGTTGAGGATGTCGAATTTCACGTATTCGCCCGGGGCGTTACGTACATCGAATCGCCGTAACTGAAGAAGCGGTAACCGGACCGCACGGCGTGCTCGTACGCGTCGAGTACGCGCTCGCGGCCGGCAAATGCCGCCACCAGCATCAGCAGTGACGATCTGGGCAGGTGGAAATTGGTGATCACCGCATCCACGCTCCGGAATTCGTATCCAGGCAGGATAAAGAGGTCGGTCTCGCCGTGAAACGGCCGAATCTCGCCGCTTCGCGACGCGCACTCCAGCGCCCGTACGACCGTCGTACCGACCGCGATGACGCGGCCGCCAGCCGCACGGGTCTCGCGGACCGCCTGGCAGCAGGCCTCGGTCACGCGCACGCGTTCTGTGTGCAGGCGATTCTGCTCAATGTGTTCGCGGCGCAGCGCCTGGAACGTGCCGGCGCCGACGTGCAGCGTGACGAAGGCATGGCGCACGCCGGCCGCCAGCGTGTCCTCGAGCATCGGCAGGTCGAAATGCAGCCCGGCGGTCGGTGCCGCGACAGCGCCGGGGTCCTTTGCGTACACGGTCTGGTAGCGCTCATTGTCATCCGGCTCGGCTTCCCGACCGAGGTACGGCGGCAACGGCACTTCGCCGATCGAATCCAGGGTCTCCAGCACCGGGCGCGAAAAATCCAGGATGAAGAACTCGTCGTCGCGGCCTGCTACGACGACGTCCTCGCCGGATGCGAGCCGGAGTCGGCCGCCTTCCTTCGGCGACTTGCTGGCGCGCACCTGGGCCAGCGCGCAACAGTCGCTCTCGATGCGTTCGATCAGGATCTCGGCGCGGCCGCCAGTGTCCTTGACCGCGGTGAGGCGCGCAGGAATCACGCGCGTGTCGTTGAACACCAGCAGGTCGCCAGGATCGAGCAGCGTCGGCAGATCCGCAAACTGCCGGTCGACGATCTGCGAATCAACCTCGAGCAAACGGCTCGCGCGCCGTTCGGCCGCCGGATAGCGGGCAATCAGCTCGTCGGGCAGTGAGTAATCGAAGTCGGAGACCTGCATGGGCGCGCATGGTATCAAAGCCATGCGCGCCCGAGCGTCCGAAAATGTACGGTCAGGTACTCTGGTCCGGGACCGGCGCGCGCAGCACCCGGATATCGAGACTCGCCGGCTTGACCGGCAAGGGCGGGAGCGGCGCGACCCTGCTCGAACGATCGTCCGGCATCTCGACATTCAGCGTCCGGCGGCGTTTGTCGCGCATGATCATCAGTTCGAGCTTCTCACCCGCCTGGTACGACGCCAGGATCCGCATGGCGTGGCTCACGGACGTGGGCTCGCGGCCGTCAATACTCTGGATGACGTCGCCCTCCTGCAGCTTGAGCGCCTCGGACTTCGGCGCGCTGACGACAAGCAGGCCCGTCTCGGTGCCGAAGTACCGGCCAAGACCTTCGTTGAGCTCGACGAGCTCCATGTCGCCCCAGCTGCTGCCGAAAAGCGGCGAGGCGAAGCGGTACTTGCGTACGGCATCGGGCGCTACATGCATCCGCGGCATCTCGAACTCGAAGTTCTCGCCATCACCCGCCCACGCATACGCGTGCATATCCATGATGCGGGGTTCGACCTCGACCTTGCCGACATTGCCGTCGCGAAGGTACTCCACTTCAAGTTTGTCGCCCTCCTCGACGCCTTTCATGAATTCGAGCAGACGGCGGTTTGCCTCGGTACCGCCGCCGGCACTCAGCGATTCGCCGTTAACCGCCGTAATTACGTCACCAGCACGCAATCCTGCGTCATCCGCGGCGCTGCCGGGCGAGACCCCGAGAATATTGACCCCTTCCACGGGCCCTTGCTCCTCGTTGCCGCCGACAGTCACGCCGAGCCTGGGTTTGCCCATCAGCTCGACGACCGACTTTTCCACTTTCACGATCCGCGGGAGGTGCTTCTCGCTCAGTTCGGCAATCCGCCGCGCGGCCTCCTCGAGCTGCCGCTCTGCCTCGCGCATCTCCTCGCGAGCTTCCGCCTCCTGGAGGCGCACTTCGGCCCGGCGTTGCTCGGCGTCACGCCTTGCCTGTTCCTCGTCCGCACTCTGCGCAGCCGCCTGCCCTGCCAGCAGCAATGCCGCCGCGGCCGGAATCAAGATCTTCATCGTTTTCATCAATAGGGTGCTCCTGAAACTGTCAAAATGCGGTCCGCTGCGCCTGCGCATAGCGCATGCCAACCAGCAACTTCATCAACCTGACGCGTTCGCGCCAGAAAATTTCCTCGTCTTCCGACGTAAGCTGAAAATCGGGATCATTGAGCTGATAGTCGATCGCGGCAATTCGGTCTTCGAGATCCGCGATCGTCGCTGCCGTTCCCGCGCGCATCACGCGCGGCTTTCCGGGAAGGCCGCGCAGATCCTTCTCGAGTTCGCGCGATTCCGTCATCAGCGTCTGCAATGTGTTCAATTGAATCGGTGAGCTGCTGCCGACGTTTTCCGGTGTCGTCGGATAGACAACGGGCTCCTGGCCGAGCATGCCCGGCACCATGAGAACCGCCACCACGATGGCCGCCGCCAGGCTGCCCCCGACATACCAGGTCGACGGGCGCCGCGCCGCGGGCCTCCTAATCAGCCCCTCGGCCTCCGCCTGTTCACGGATCCGGTGCCAGACGGCACGCGGCGGCATCGTGTCCGGTAACTCACGCAGCCCCTGACGCAACGTGTCGTGTTCGTCAGCAGTCAGTGCGCAGATCATCTCTTCGTCCCTCAGGTCTTTCGTCATTCTCTAAAAACTCCTCGCCGCGGCGCTTTGTCGTGCAAGGTCGTTCCGACCGGCGTCGAGCATCGGTCGCAAGCGCTGATAGGCCCTGGATAGCTGTGACTTGGAGAAGCTCTCGGTCTTGCCCATCGCGACCGCGATCTCCTTGTGCGTAAATCCCTCAACATCGTGCAGCCACACGACCACGCGGCTGACTGTCGGCAGGTTGGTAAGCGCCGCGTCCAGATCCAGTGCGTCATCCGGATGCCGCGAGATCCCGTGGCTGGCCGCATCGCCGGGCGTCAAATCGTCCCAGTCGTCGCCGAGTGACTGGCCGCGTGCCGTCCAGGCCGAGCGCAGAAACATCAACGCCTTCGTCACCGCGATTCGCCGGATCCAGCTGCCGATCGCTGCCTCGCCGCGAAATTGCCTGATCGAGCGCATCACCTCGATAAAGGTCTCCTGAACGAGGTCCTCCGCGTTCGCCGGTACCCGCGTGAATCGCAGGCACAACGAATACACCGGTGTTGCAAATGCCCGATACAGGATCTCGTGCGCCCGCGCGTCGCCGCGCGTGGCCCGCTCGATGATCGCGGGATCGATCTGGATATCGGCAAACTTGCTCATGTCTCGAAGCCTAGATGCCCGGCGGCCGGGAATGGTCGCAGAATCGCGAAATATTCGTATACTGTGCGGCTTCCGGCCGGGACCGCCCAGATTCTACCCCGGCCATGTATGCCGGGATGGCGGAACTGGTAGACGCGCCGGATTCAAAATCCGGTTCTGGAGACAGAGTGGGGGTTCGATTCCCCCTCCCGGCACCAGGCCTTCGAACTAACTGATGAAATATTGCTCCACATGCGGCGCACGCGTCGCCCGCAGGATTCCGGCCGACGACAATCGCGAACGCTGGGTCTGCGAACAATGCGACACGGTGCATTATCAGAATCCGCTGATCGTCGTCGGCTGCGTCGCCGAAAGGGACGGCAAGGTATTGCTGTGCAAACGCTCGATCGAGCCGCGCTACGGTTACTGGACCGTGCCGGCGGGTTTCATGGAACTGGGCGAGACGCTCGCCGGCGGCGCAGCCCGCGAGACACTCGAAGAAGCCTGCGCGACCGTCGAGATCGGCCACCTGTTCGCCTCGGTCGACGTCGTCGACGCCGGCCAGGTGCATTTCTTTTTTACCGGCAAGCTCGTCGGTGACTTCGCCGCGGGGCATGAGAGCCTCGACGCCAGGTTGTTCTCGGAAGACGAGATCCCGTGGGACGAGATCGCCTTCCGCAGTGGCACCTTTGCGCTACAGAAATATTTCGAGGACCGCGGCGAGAATCGCGGCGTCCACATTCACGAACTTAGACGCATCAGGAGTATTAGGGGACAGTGACCCTAATTGATTATTCGCTGGCTGCTATATTGGCGTTTATTGCGGCTTTCTGTTCCAGCCGCATCTTCAGCGCATCCGGCGGCATATAGCCGGCAATCAGCTCACCGTCATCCAGCACAATCGCGGGCGTGCCCGACAGCCCGACCTCCTGTCCGAGAATGTAGTGATCCTGCACGATCGACGCGTCGCAGCTCGACGACTCGAACTTGCGATCGAGTTTCGCCATTGTCAGCGCCTCGCCGCGATCGGACGCACACCAGACCGCTTCAGACGTATTCCATGCGGCCGATGCAGGCCCGCCGCGCGGGTACAGCAGGTATCGGATTTCGATGCCGTTGGCCATGTATTGCTCGATCTGGCTGTGCAGGCGTCGGCAATACGTGCAGTCGACATCGGTAAAAACGGATACCGTGAACTTGACCTCGCTCGGAGCAAAGCTTATGACCTCGTCGTTGCCGAGTTCCGACATGATCTCGCGGCGTGCGTCCGTCCGGCTCTGTTCGGACAGGTTGACCTGCGTGTCGAGATCGATGAGGTCGCCCTGCAGCAGGTAACGGCCGTCATTCGAAATATAGGCGACCAGCGATCCTTTCTGAATCGTGTACCAGCCGTCGATGGGGCTCGTCTTGACGTTCTCGGGATCGATGCTATCGAACAGTCCTGCCAGCCGCTCGCGATCCACTGCCGGAACCCCGGCCGAATCTGCCGACCATGCGGGCGATACGGCAAAGAGCGACGCCAGCAAAGCCGTTGCTGTCCTGAAATACTTGTTTGTCATAAGAATTCTTCCGTAGCTGCGAGCAGACCGGGTCTTTGCGCGGACTCGTGTAGACGTTCGACAGGATTGCGCGACGCCAGTTCCGGCGCCGCAAGTGTAGCAAACTGATTATCCGCGCGGGTGATGCTCGCCGTGCAGGTCCTTCAGGCGCTCCCGGGCGTCATGGGTGTAGAGCGGGCTCGTCGAGAGGTCGCTGTGTCCCAGCAGTAACTGGACCACACGCAGATCCGCGCCGCGGTTCAGCAGGTGGGTTGCGAAGGCATGGCGCAGGCTGTGGGGCGACAGCTTCTTGCGAATGCTGGCCTTTTCGGCATAGCGCTTGATGATGTGCCAGAACGCCTGGCGCGTCATGCGATCACCACGGCGTGTCGGGAACAGGTAGTCGGTCTGGCGCTCGAGCAAAATCTCCATGCGCGAGCCCTCGATGAAGTCCTTGAGCCAGCGTTGCGATTCCTCACCGAGCGGGATCAGGCGCTCACGATCGCCCTTGCCGACGATGCGCAGTACGCCCTGGTTGAAATTGACCTGCGACTGCTTGAGATTGATGAGTTCGGAGACCCGCAATCCCGTCGCGTACAGCAATTCGAGCATCGCGCGATCGCGATGGCCGAGGGGCTCGTCCGTGTTTGGGGCATTCAGCAGTGAATCGACTTCTTCCTCGCTGAGCGTCTTCGGCAGCGAGCGGCCGATTCGCGGCATCTCGATTTCGGCCGTCGGATCCTCTTTGCGCATGCCTTCACGCATGATATAGCGGAAGAAGCGGCGGAAGCTCGACAGCTGGCGTGCCGTCGACCGCGGTTTTGCGCCGCCCTTGACGCGACCCGCGATGAAGTCGAGCAGGTCGGCTTTGTCCGCCTGGTCGATGGTCTTGTCGCTTTTGGCGAGTTCGCGGCACAGCGTCATCAAATCGGCCCGATAGGCGCCGAGCGTATTCTGCGACAGACCGCGTTCCATCCAAATTGCATCGAGAAAACGATCGACGAGCTCCTCGGAGCGGGCGACGAGTTCGGCTTGTTCCTGCGTCAGTTCACTGCTAGCCATAGTGTCCATTGAGTCGTCCAGCAATCCATTGCCTAGGTGACGTCGCTGCGCCTTCGAACGAGTTGCCAGCCAACATCCCGGCGGATCAGCTGATAGCATACGCCGGGTCCAGAATCCGGCGTCGCGTTCAGGTCCGCCTGGCGCTTTCGATGGCGCATCGCCAAGCGACGGATTTTTCAAGTTTTTGAGTATGATAACGATGGCTACCAGTCGGCGTGATGGGCTTCACAGATTCCGGAAGGCGTTAACATAAGTGATCTGCGTCACACTGTGCCGCGTGCGCTGGTTCCTGGCAGGGATTAAACCGTGAGACGCCTGCTGCACGCACTGTTCGGACTGTACGCGATTTTCGCGTTTGCGGTGTGCGTCCTGTTCTCACTTCTTGTTGCCGTGCTCGTTCCCGGGCTGGATCGGCGCCGCCGGCTCGTCGCGGGCGCAGCGCGCGCCTCCTTCCTGCTGTCCGGCGTGCGACCGGAGATCAGTGGGCTGGAGAATCTGCCCGAGCGCAGCTGTGTCGTCGTCGCGAATCACGCGAGTTACCTGGACGGCATACTGCTGAAAGGCTTTCTACCGGCGCGATTCTCTTTCGTTATCAAGGGTGAAATGCGCGACGTGCCCATCGCGCACTTCCTGATGCGCCGCTCGGGCGCACGTTTCGTCGAGCGCTTCAAATCATCGGAAAGCTCCCGCGATGCACGTCAGATCGTGAAAGCCGCGCGTGGCGGCGAGTCGCTCGGGTTTTTTCCCGAGGGCACGTTTATCGCCGAACCGGGCGTTGGACGATTTCGCGCCGGCGCCTTCATGGCCGCGATCAAGGGCGGCATGCCCGTCGTGCCGATCGCGATTTCCGGTACCCGCGGGATGCTGGGCGCCGGCAGCGCCTTGCCGCGTCCCGGACCGATCCGGATCGACATCCTGCCGCCGGTCTTGCCTGACGACCCCGCTTACGGTGATCATCACGTACTCGCGGAAACCGCTCGGCAGCGCATACTGTCGGCGCTGGACGAGCCGGATCTGCTTGCGACTTTAGACTAATTTGGCGCGTTTCTTGTTGCGCTGCACCAAAAATTGCACCAAAGTAGGGAGCCCCCGAAAAAAAGAGCCCGGAGAAAAGCAATGAGTACGGATCCTGTCGTCATCGTCGCCGCACGGCGTACACCCATCGGTGCCTTCCAGGGCGCCCTTTCCGACGTGAGCGCAACGCAGCTGGGCGCAACAGCCGTCGCCGCCGCCGTCGCCGACTCGGGCGTGGATCCTGCGGACGTCGGCCGCGTGCTCATGGGTTGCGTACTCCCTGCCGGGCTGGGCCAGGCGCCGGCCCGCCAGGCTGCACTGGGCGGTGGCCTGCCGAAGGGCGTCCCATGCTCGACGGTCAACAAGATGTGCGGCTCCGGGATGGAGGCGCTGGTGCTTGGCCACGACCTCATCGCCGCGGGCAGCGCCTCCGTCGTCGTCGCGGGCGGACTCGAGTCCATGACCAATGCGCCGTACCTGATGCCGAAGGCCCGCAAAGGGTATCGCATGGGGCACCAGGAAGTTCTCGACCACATGTTCTACGACGGCCTGCAGGACATCTACGAAGGCCACATGATGGGCCACTTCGCCGAGGCCACCTCGCAGAAATACGGCTTCACGCGCGAAGACCAGGACGCGTTTGCGATCGAGTCGGTGACGCGTGCAACTCGTGCAGGCGGCGACGGCTCATTCGACGCCGAGATCGTGCCCGTGACCGTCAAGACGCGCAGAGGCGAACACACCGTGAGCGCGGACGAGGTTCCGGGCACCGTCAGCGTGGACAAAATCCCTAAACTGCGCCCCGCATTCGCCAAAGACGGCACGGTAACCGCAGCCAGTTCATCATCGATTTCGGACGGCGCGGCCGCACTCGTCATCATGCGCGCGTCGGAAGCGGAGAAGCGCGGTCTCGAGCCGCTGGCACGCATCGTCGGCCACTCGGCGTTCGCGCACGAGCCGGCCTGGTTTACGACTGCGCCAGTGGATGCGTTGAGGTTGCTGCAGGAAAACCTGAGCTGGACGCCCGACGATGTCGATATCTACGAGATCAACGAGGCGTTCGCCTGCGTCACGATGGCGGCAATGAAAGATGTCGGCATCGATCACGCGAAGGTCAACGTGAACGGCGGCGCGTGTGCACTGGGGCATCCCATCGGGGCGACGGGTGCACGCATCACGACGACGTTGCTGCACGCGATGCGGGCGGGTAACCTGAAGCGCGGTATCGCAACGCAGTGCATCGGCGGTGGCGAGGCCACCGCGGTTGCCCTCGAGATCGACTAGGAGCAAACATGGATCTATCGACTGCCAGGGCCGTCGTTTCGGGCGGCGCCTCAGGGCTTGGCTATGCAACGGCGAAACGCATTATCGATGCGGGTGGACACGTTGTGCTGCTTGACGTCAACACGGAGCAGGGTGAGGCCAGCGCAACAGCGCTTGGTGCACGCGCGAAGTTCGTGCAGACCGACGTGTCCAGTGAAGAGGCGGTTCGCGCCGCGATGCGGGCGGCGAAGGACTTTATGGGCAGCATCACCCTCGCCGTGAACTGCGCGGGCATCGCCACCGCCGGCCGCGCACTCGGTCGCGAGGGCCCCTGGCCTACCGAGATTTTCAATCGCGTCATCCAGATCAACCTCGTCGGCTCCTTCAACGTCACCAAGGAAGCTGCAGCGTTCATGCAGCAGAACGAACCCGACGCGCAGGGCGAACGCGGTGTCGTGATCAGCACGGCGTCGATCGCGGCGTTCGAGGGCCAGATCGGCCAGGCAGCCTACTCCGCTTCCAAGGGCGGCGTCGTCGGCATGATGCTGCCGCTCGCGCGCGAGTTCGCGCAGTTCGGGATTCGCGTCAACACGATCGCACCGGGCATCTTCAAGACGCCGATGATGGCCGGGATGCCTGAAGAGGTGCAGGAATCGCTGGGCAAGCAGGTGCCGTTCCCGCCGCGCCTCGGCGCGCCCGAGGAATACGCGGACACCGTCGCGTTCATTTACGGCAACACGATGGTGAACGGCGAGACGATCCGCGTCGACGGCGCCATCCGCATGCAACCTAAGTAACCCGGCCAGCTACCAATAAAAGGCGGCCAGGCGGCGGGTTTCTCTCCGTCATGGCTCGGTGTCATGGCTCGGTACTGAGCAATGAAAACAGGCGCCTGGGGCATTTGTCTCCCTCATGGCTCGCTGCGCTGCGCTTTACTTCGGTCGACAAACGCCCCGGTGCGCCTGTTACCGGAGACCCCGTAGACGCGACGCTCGAACCGCGATCGCGCCGCGAGAAGCGATCCTGTACCGATGTGGCGGACTCATCCTCGCAGGCCGGCGGGGTGTTCCTCGACCGAAGTAAAGCGCAGCCGCGCGCAGCGCGGCGAGCCATGAGGGAGAGGAATAGCCGGCTGGCCTGCGGGAAGCTCCTGGTCGCGGTTCCAGAACCGCTCCTACATGCCGGAGTAGTTCGGGCCCCCGCCGCCTTCGGGGACCATCCAGACGATGTTCTGGGTCGGGTCCTTGATGTCGCAGGTCTTGCAGTGCACACAGTTGCTCGGGCTGATCTGAAACTGCGGCTGGCCGTCTTTCTCCACGATCTCGTACACGCCTGCCGGGCAATAACGCTGCGCCGGTTCGTCGTATTTCGGCAGGTTGTATTCCACCGGTACGGACGCGTCCCTGAGCTTCAGGTGAGACGGTTGGTCCTCTTCATGATTCGTGCTCGAGAGGAACACGGAAGACAGTCGGTCGAAACTGATGACGCCGTCCGGTTTCGGGTAGTCGATGCGTTTGGCGTTGGCCGCCTCGTCGAGCTGTTCGTGGTCGGGGTCCTTGTTGCGCCAGGTGAACGGCATCTTGCCGAAAACGATGTTCTGGTCGATGAATGTGAAGGCGGAGCCCCAGAACGTGCCCAGCTTGTGCAGACCCGGCCCGAAGTTGCGCGCGCTGTGCAGTTCCTTGTGCACCCATGAGGCCCGCACGGCCTCGCTGTAGGAATCCAGCACGCCCTGCCCGGCATCACCGGACGCCAGTGCCTCGTGCACGCTCTCGGCCGCCAGCATGCCGGTCTTCATCGCCGTATGTGCGCCCTTGATCTTGATGCCGTTAAGGAAGCCTGCGCCGCAGCCCACGAGCATGCCGCCGGGGAAGACGAGTTTCGGCAGCGACTGCAGCCCGCCCTTGTTGACGGCGCGGGCGCCATAGGCAACCCGGTTGCCGCCATCGAGGTATTGCCGGATGCGCGGGTGATGCTTCCAGCGCTGGAATTCGTCGAAGGGCGCGAGGTGGGGGTTGCGGTAACTGAGCGCGATGATGAAGCCGAGATACACCTGGTTGCCGGATGCGTGGTACAGAAAACCGCCGCCCTCGGTGTGGTTGTCGAGCGGCCAGCCCATCGAGTGCACGACCAGGCCTTCGTCGTGCTTGTCCGGCTCGACCTCCCAGATTTCCTTGAAGCCGATACCGTAATGTTGCGGGTCGGCGTCGGCGCGCAGGTCGAACTTCTGCATAAGGTGCTCGCTGAGATTACCGCGCACGCCTTCCGAAAATATCGTGTACTTGCCCAGTAGTTCATAGCCCGGCTGGTAGCTCGGCTTCTTCTCGCCGTCCTTGCCGACGCCCAGGTCGCTGGTGGCAACGCCCGCGACACGGCCATCATTATCGTAACGCACCTCCGAGGCTGCGAAACCGGGGAAGATGTTGACGCCCACATTCTCCGCCTGCTCGCCCAGCCACTGGCACAGGCGGCCCAGGCTGATGATGTAATTGCCCTCGTTGTGCATGGGCCGCGGCACGAAAGCCCCCGGGACCTTGATCCCGCCCGAGTCACTCGTCAGGTAATGAACGTCATCGCCCTTGACGGCCGTCGTCACGGGCGCGCCCACGTCCCGCCAGTCGGGGTACAACTCGTCCAGGGCCGTGGGCTCGAACACATTGCCCGACAGGATATGTGCCCCGATCTCGGAGCCTTTTTCAACCACCACGACGGACAGGCTGGCGTCGAGTTGCATGAGACGGCATGCAGCGGCAAGGCCGGCGGGCCCGCCGCCGACGATTACGACATCGAACTCCATGGATTCGCGTTCGGTGGATTCAGTCATGATGGTCCGTTTTTCTTGACGTTGGCTGGCGCTCGCCGCAGACGGCGCGTCTGGCGACGGCGAATGACGCATTGTAACCTTGACGGCCACGTCCTCACAGAGACCACCGGCCATCGCTTCATTGAGTATTCGCGACGCTTACGAGCAGCACCTGGTTCAGCACGGCCACGTGCGTGATCCGGGACAGGTGCGCATCGTCGAGCTGCTCACCGATCTGCAGCACCGACTGCTGACGGCGCCGCCGCCAAAAAGGGGCCTCGCGAAACTCCTGTCGCGCAACCGGAACTCCGCTGCGGGCGTCACCGGCCTTTACCTCTGGGGTGGCGTAGGACGGGGCAAGACATTCCTGATGGACCTGTTTTTCGAGACGCTGGCGCTCGAATCGAAGCGGCGCGTGCACTTTCACCGAATCATGAAAGACGTACATGAGCGGCTCGGGGCCATGGATGATATCGAGGATCCGTTGGCTGTGGTCGCCCGCGACATGGCAGCGGAAGCCCGCGTGCTCTGCTTCGACGAGTTTTTCGTGAGCGATATCGGCGATGCGATGATACTGGGGCGCCTGCTCCGGGGTTTGTTCGAATGCGGCGTAACGCTCGTCGCCACATCCAATACGCGTCCCGACGACCTGTACCGTGGCGGCCTGCAGCGGCAACGCTTTATTCCGGCGATCGACGCGCTGAACCTGAACACCCGTGTCGTCGAGCTTACTGGCGACACGGATTACCGGCTGAAGCTCCTGCAGCAGGCGGGAACGTACCTTACGCCCGATGACGACTCGGCGCGATCACGGCTCCGCGAGTTCTTCGGGGAGTCTGCCTCGAGCCAGATGCGTGAAGATCACGAACTCGACATCAACGGCCGCACGCTGAGGACCCGCCGCTGCGCAAAAGGCATCGCCTGGTTTGATTTCAGCGACTTGTGTGACGGACCGCGCAGCCAGGCCGACTACATCGAAATCGCCCGCTGGTATCCCACGATCATCGTTTCGGGCGTACCCGAGCTCGATGAACTGCGTGAGGACCAGGCGCGCCGCTTCATCGCACTCGTCGACGAGTTCTACGACCGCCACGTCAAGCTCATCGTGTCAGCGGAACGGCCTGCGGACGAGCTCTACGCAGGGAAGCGCCTGCGTTTCGAGTTCGAGCGAACGGTCAGCCGGCTGATCGAAATGCAGTCGCTCGAGTACCTGCACCTGCCACACCTGGCATGACTCCGTGTGTCGTGGTGTTTTGCAGTTGAACGGACACCGGCTTGTGGTTACTGTTCTCAAGGCAACACGCAAAAACAACGAGAACGACGATGACCGACGAGCTGATCCTTGAGGACTTCCTGCCCTACCGGCTGGCCGTGCTGTCGCATACCGTGAGCACCAAGATCGCGGGCGTCTACGACAAGCGCTTCGGGCTGACAATCCCGGAGTGGCGCGTCATCGCGATTCTTGGCCGCTTCCCCGGGCTATCCGCCGTCGAGGTAGCGGAGCGCACCATGCTCGACAAGGTAGCGGTAAGCCGCGCCGTGACCAAGCTCATCAAGAACGGCCGGCTGGACCGCGAATTCGCGGATGCCGACCGGCGCCGCTCGATTCTCAACCTGTCCGAGGAAGGCCAGCGGGTTCACGACGAGGTTGCGCCGCTCGCATTACAGTTCGAACGCGACCTGCTGCACGGTCTCAGCGACGAGGATATCGAGGTATTCAACGTGGTGATGGAACGCCTGCTCGCCAGGGCCCGGCTGCTCGGCACGCCCTGAGAATTCCGTTGCTCCAGAATAGCGCGTAGAATAGCGCCGCCCGATAACGACAAGCGCTCGCGCTGCCATCGGCAGCCGGAGAGTCAAGAGTGACACGAACCGAATATCGCCGGGGAAGCGACGTCAGGGAAAGGATCGTCGACGCCATCGTGGCTTCCAGGGTGCAGTCCGGCGTCCTTAAAGACCGGGCACAAATCAAGCTCTTCCTTCGCCAGTACTTTGCCCACGTCCCCTACGAAGACCTGCAGGGCCGGGTCGAGAAGATCATGGCGCGCGCGGCGCTGGACCACCTCGAATTCGGCGCAACGAGGAAGAACGGTCAGCCCCTGTTACGGTTCTTCAATCCGGCGCTGGAGAGCCACGGTTACGAATCGGCGTTCTCCTTCATCGAGATGGTCAATGACGACATGCCGTTTCTCGTCGACTCGGTATTTGCGGCGATCATCCGGCAGGGTCTGGCGGTCCATATCACCGTGCATCCGATTATCCGTATCGTGAGGAACGGCCGCGGCAGGATCGAAAGAATTGCGAAACCGGGCGAACAGGCTGGCAGGCTCGAGTCACTCATCCGTTTCGCGATCGATAAGGAAACGGATGCGCAGCAAATCAAGCTGCTGAAGCAGGAAATTCTCAAAGTCCTGTCCGACGTGCGCGTCGCGGTCCGCGACTGGTCGAAGATGCGCGACAAAATGTGCGAAGCCCGCGAACTGCTGGAGTTCGGGCCGTCAGGCATCGACGAGGAGCTGCGCGAGGAGAGCAAGGAACTGATCGAATGGATGGTCGATGATCATTTCACGTTTCTCGGCTATCGCGAGTACAAACTCTCCTATCGCAAGGACAAGATATTCCTGCGACCCGTGAAGGGCAGCGGCCTCGGCCTTCTGTCACACGACGAACGAGGTCAAAACAAGACCGTCGAGCTGACGCGCGAAATGCAACGCCTCTCACGCTCCAAAGACTGGCTGATACTGACCAAGGCGAACTCGCGCTCCACCGTCCATCGGCATGCGTACCTCGACTACGTCGGCATCAAGCAATTCGACAAATCGGGCAAGGCGATCGGTGAGCGGCGCTTCATCGGTCTGTTTACGTCGGCTGCTTATAGCGAGAGCCCTCGCAATATCCCGTTGTTGCGCCACAAGGTCAAAAAAGTCATCGAGCGTTCCCGCGTGGAGGCGACGGGTCACCGCGGCAAGGCATTGCTGCACATTCTCGATACGTTCCCCCGCGACGAGCTCTTCCAGAGTTCAATTCCCGACCTTTCGCGTACGGCGATGGGCATCCTCAACCTGCAGGATCGTCAACGCGTGCGTTTCTTCCTGCGACGCGACACGTTCAGGCGATTCTTCTCCTGCATCGTCTTCGTGCCGCGCGAACGCTACACCACAGCCGTCCGCCGGCGTATCGAGGAGGTCCTGAAGCAGGCCTTCGACGGAACATCGGTCGATTCCAGCGTCGAAATCTCGGACTCACCCCTCGCCCGCCTGCACACGATCGTGCGGACGCCGCCCCGCGAACGGCCGCGGATCAGCATCCACGAAATCGAGGCGAAGCTCGCGGAGGTCGTCGTCAGCTGGTCCGACAAGCTGCGCGCCGAGATGCTCGATGCCTTTGGTGATGACGAAGGCCACAAGCTGTTCCGGATCTTCGGCAACATCTTCCCGGCCGGGTACCAGGCCGAGACCGACCCGAGAGACGCCTGCAGCGACATCAGTTCCATCGACAAGATGCTATTGGCGGGACTCAGCCGTTCCGTGGAACTCTACAAGCCCTCTGACGCCGCGCCCGGTTTCCTGCATTTCATAATCTTCAGTGCCGAAGAACCGCTGGCTCTTTCAGAGGCGTTGCCGATCCTCGAAGGCATGGGCCTCGAGGTCCACACCGAGCACCCTTACGAACTCACATTGCAGGACGGCAGGGAGTTCTGGATCCAGGTATTCAACCTCCGCCACGAAAGCGGTTCTGACGTCGATGTGGAGGCGGCATCGGAGCGATTCGAAGAATGCTTCATGCAGGTCCTGACCGGAAATGCGGAGAACGACGGCCTGAACCGCCTGATACTGAGTGCGGAGCTCGACTGGCGCGAGACCGCGCTGTTCCGTTGTTACGCCAAGTACCTGCAGCAGCTTGCCCTGCCATTCTCGCAAGATTACATGGAGGACGTCCTCGTTGCGCACGCCAGGCTGGTCGGCCTGTTGATCGAACAGTTCAGGGCGATGTTCGACGCGAGCCTGACCAATGCGCAAAGAACTCGTCGGCTGAACGCGGCGAAACCCAGGGTCCGGCGCGAGGTCAGCAAAGCGAAAAATGTCGATGAAGATCGGATCCTCAACGCATTCGCCGGTGCCTTCAACGCGACGTTGAGAACCAACTACTACCTGCCCGGCGAGTTCCTCGGCCACCGCGACTGTATCGCCGTAAAGCTGGACCCGTCGCGCCTTCCCGAAGCGCCGCTGCCACGGCCGAAGTACGAGATCTTCGTGTACTCGCCGGAAGTCGAGGGCGTGCACCTCCGCGGCGGCGATATCGCCCGCGGCGGGCTGCGCTGGTCGGACAGGCGCGAGGATTTCCGCACGGAAGTCCTGGGCCTCATGAAGGCACAGGTCGTCAAGAACACGGTTATCGTACCGACCGGCGCCAAAGGCGGGTTCTTCTGCAAGCGCATGCCCGAAGGCGATCGCGAAGTCATCATGAAAACGGGAATTGCCTGCTACCGGACCTTTATCGGTGGTCTGCTCGACATCACGGACAACGTCGTTGACGGCAAGGTCGTTACACCCGAGGGCGTGATACGCCGCGACGGCGACGATCCGTACCTCGTGGTCGCGGCCGACAAAGGCACGGCGACCTTTTCGGACATCGCGAACGAGATCTCGCAGAGCTATGATTTCTGGCTCGACGACGCGTTCGCGTCTGGCGGCTCTGCCGGCTACGACCACAAGAAGATGGGCATCACGGCGCGGGGCGCCTGGGAAGCCGTCAAGCGCCACTTCCGCGAGCAGGGCCTCAACACGCAAACAGACCCTTTCACCGTGATCGGCATTGGCGATATGAGCGGTGACGTGTTCGGCAACGGCATGCTGTTGTCGCGCAAGATCAAGCTCGTCGCCGCTTTCAATCACCAGCATATTTTCCTGGATCCTGATCCGGACATCGCGGCCAGTTTCAGGGAGCGCCAGCGGCTGTTCAAGCTGCCGCGGTCCGGCTGGCCGGATTACGACGACACGCTCATATCCAAGGGCGGCGGCGTATTCTCCCGGCAGGCGAAGACCATTCGGCTCAGCAAGGAAGCACGGGCAATGCTCGACAGAGAAGAGACGTCGATGCAGCCCGATGAGCTGATACGGGCGATACTCCGGATGCCGGCCGACCTGCTGTGGAACGGCGGTATCGGTACTTACGTAAAGGCCAGCACGGAAAGCCATGCCGACGTCGGCGATCGCAGCAGCGACAATGTCCGCGTCAATGCCAACGAGCTACGCTGCAAGGTCGTCGGTGAGGGCGGCAATCTCGGGCTGACTCAACGCGGGCGCATCGAGTTCAGCCTGAATGGCGGTCGCGTCAACACCGACTTTATCGACAACTCCGCGGGCGTCGACAGCTCCGACCGCGAGGTGAACATCAAGATCCTGTTGAGCGACGTCGCCAAGAAGAAGGGCATGTCCCGCAAAAAGCGTGATGAACTGCTTGCCTCGATGACCGATGACGTCGCTGATTACGTGTTGCGCAACAACTACATGCAGACGCAGGCGCTCAGTATGAGCGAACTGCGTTCCCTCGAGCGCATCGACGAGATCGGGCGAGTGATAACCGGACTCGAGCGCAGCGGCCTGCTCGATCGCAATCTCGAATTCCTTCCCGACGACGTGGAAATCGAAGAGCGCAAGGCGCGCAACCAGGGCATGACGCGTCCGGAACTCGCCGTGGTGCTGAGCTATGCCAAGATCGACGTTTACAACGCGCTGACCTCGCACGAAGAAACGCTCGAGGACTTCCTCAAGAAGCATCCAATGCGCTATTTCCCGGAGATCCTGCGACGCCGCTACATGGAGTTCATTCCGACACACCGCCTCAGCCCGCAGATTCTCGCGACACTTATCGCGAACGACGTTGTCAACCGCATGGGGCCCGCGTTCGTCAAGCGCGTGCAGCTCGATACCGGAGCGGACGTGGCGACGATCGCGCGTGCTTACACGGTCGCTCGCCAGATCGTCCGGGCGGGCGCGCTCAATCGCACGATCGAGGAACTGGACAACGTGATCCCGGCGTCGGCGCAGATGTCCATGCTGTTCGAACTCTCCCGTACTCAGCGCCACGCAACCTACTGGATCATCGAGCATTACGGCGATTACGTGGACATCGACGGCCTGGTCGACCGACTCAAGGACGGGATGGCGACCGTCTACGGACGCACGGGCAGCATCATGTCGGCTGCAGCACGTGAGCGACATGCGAATGCGATGAATAACTACATCGAGATGGGCGTGCCGGACAAACTGGCCGACAAGATGGCCGCGCTGTTGCTGACGCGCGCAGGGCTTGACATCACGGACCTCGCCGCTAGCTACAAGCGTGACGTCATGGAATCTGCCCGTATCTACTCGCTGTTCAATGACCGGCTCGGAATATTCGTACTGCATGCCGGTGCAGAGGACGTCAAGGTCAAGGGGCGCTGGCAGGCAATGGCACGCAGCAACCTGCGCGACGAGTTCTTCCGGATCCGCCGCGACATGGCCGCGGACATTCTCAGGAAACGCAGCAAGAAAGACATCGAGCAACTCGTCGATGAGTGGTTACAGCAACGCAGCACCCGTGTGGCGCGCTTCATCGGTATGCTCGACGAGATGAAACTGCGCGGTGTATTCGACATCGCGACGCTCTCGGTTGCGGCCAAGGAATTGCGCGAGCTCGTTACAAACTAGGAATAACCGCAGGGTTCGACACATCGAATTGCAATCGGAGACGACATGGCTGGCAAGCTGATTCTCTGCCGTCACGGCCAGAGCGACTGGAACCTCAAGAACCTGTTCACGGGCTGGACCGACGTGGACCTGACCGAGAAAGGCATCGAAGAAGCCACTGAAGCCGGGCGCACCGTGGCCGCTCTCGACTACGATATGGACATCGCCTATACGTCGGTCCTGAAACGTGCGATCCGCACGCTCTGGCTGATGCTCGAAGAGATGGATCGGATGTGGATCCCGGTCGTGCGCGACTGGCGCCTGAACGAACGCCATTACGGGGCGTTACAGGGGCTCAACAAGGCGCAAACCGCGGCGAAGTACGGCGACGAGCAGGTGCACATATGGCGGCGCAGCTATGACATTCCGCCACCCGAACTCGACGCGGACGATGACCGGCATCCGTCGCACGACCCTCGTTATGCCGGTATCGGAAACCTGCCCGGCACCGAGTCCCTCGCGCTGACTCTGGACCGCGTACGCCCGTGCTGGGTCGAGAACATCGCGCCGGACCTGCGCGCAGGCCGCAATGTACTCATCGCTGCGCACGGCAACAGTCTCCGCGCGCTCGTAAAAATGCTCGACGAGATCTCTGACGAGGAAATAACGGGCTTCAATATCCCCACCGGAATCCCGATAGCCTACGATCTCGATGACGACCTGAAGCCACGGTCGCGGGAGTTCCTCGGTGATCCTGAAGCCGTCGCGAAAGCGGCTGCTGCCGTCGCGGCACAGGGCAAGGCGAAGGGCTGAGCCGGACGGACGGCCGCGGTCAGACCTGCAGCCGCGGGTCGGAGCGAGGCTGCGATACCTCCGTATCGACGACGCGGATCAGGCCCTCCTGCGCCGTCGACGCGATCAGCATCCCGTCCTCGGTGAACAGCTGCCCCCGTGCAAATCCGCGCGCGCCAGCTGCGTTGGGGCTCTCGATCGCGTAGAGCAGCCATCGGTCCGCGCGACACGTGCGGTGAAACCACAGGCCGTGGTCGAGACTCGCCATGATCACCCTGCCGGAGACAAAGTTAAGCCCGTGCGGCAGCACACTCGCGCCGAGCAATTCGTAGTCGGACACGTAGGCCAGCAGGTTCTGGTGCAGCGCCGGATCGTCGGGCAGCTTATCGACGGCACGAATCCAGCAGTGCTTGACGGGCGGCAGGTTGACGGGCTCCGTAAAGCTGATGCGCTCGACCGGCCGGAACTCGAACGGGCGCTGCGCCGTCAGGAAGCGCCGCATCTTCATCGGCACTTTCTCGAGCATCTCCGGAGGCACGTCGAACAGGTCCTTGAGTCCGTCCGGACCCGGTACGTCGGGCATGTCAGCCTGATGCTCCAGGCCTTCTTCGGGAGTCTGGAAAGACGCAGCGAGATTGAATATCGGTCGCCCGTGCTGGATGGCGACGACGCGGCGAGTCGAGAAGCTGCCGCCGTCGCGGGCGCGATCGACTTCGTAAATGATGGGCTTGGCCATGTCGCCGCGGCGCAGGAAATACGCGTGCAGGGAGTGCGCGACCCTGTCCTCGACCGTGTGCTGGGCGGCGGACAGCGCCTGCCCCAGTACCTGGCCCCCGAACACCTGTGCGCTGCCTATGTCGCGGCTGTCGCCACGGAAGATATTGTCCTCGATCCGCTCCAGTTCGAGAAGCGCGATCAGGTCTGCGAGTACGGGGTGCATCGCGAAGCTTTCGCGCCTGCCTAATCGTCGACTCGGCCGCCGTCGACCACCACGCCGGTGCCGCTTACGAATACGGCATCGTCGCTCGCGAGAAACAGAACGACCTTGGCGACGTCGACCGGCTCGCCGAGCCGTTTGGCGGCAGAACTCGATATGCAGTAATCGCGGAGCGACTTGTCCGTGCGAAATACCTGGCGGCTGTCGGGCGTCATGATCGCGCCCGGCTGTACGTGGTTCGCCGTGATTCCGTAGCTTCCGGTCTCGGCCGCGAGCGCGCGTGAGATTGCGGCGAGGTCCTGCTCGGCCCTCTGGCTCGGCTCCCTGGCATTGGCAGCGAATACGCTGCGCAGCAAGCCCATGTTGATGATTCGCCCCGCGGGGCTTTTCCTCAGGTACGGCAACGCCGATCGGCACATCGCCATGATGAGTTCCGCGCGCTTGTGCAGCAATTCGTCCAGGCCGGCTCCGTCCGCGCCGATCGGCGCGTCGGGAATCAGCGGGAAATCATTGACGAGGATGTCCAGGGCGCCGAGTTTCTCGACTGCATGCTCTACGAGGGCGGGGATGTTGGCCGGGTCGTTCAGCGCCGCCGCATAACCCTGTATGCCACGGACCGACGCGAAATGCTGCTCGACGCCGCTTTTCGGGCTGTCGACGGCAAGCACTTCCGCGCCGTGCTTGATGAGCGTCCTCGCGACAGCCTCACCGATGCCCCCCGCGGCACCCGTCACCAGGGCTTTCATTCCGTATAGCCGCAACGCTTCGGCCATGATTACTCCTTGCCCGATCGAAAATCGCTGAGCGCAGTGAACAGCGCTCAGTCAGGGAGCCGATACTCAGCGAATTGCTTGCGCAATTCAATCTTCTTGACTTTGCCGGTCGCCGTATGAGGCAACTCGTCGACGAAAACGACGTCGTTCGGCACCCACCAGGTCGCAACCTTGCCGTCGAAATACGCCAGCATCTCTTCCTTGCTGACGTCCTCGCCTTCCGCCTTGACCACGACCAGCAGCGGGCGCTCGGTCCACTTCGGGTGCGCCACGCCGATCACGGCTGCTTCCGCGACCGCAGGATGCCCCATCGCTGCATTCTCCAGCTCGATCGAACTAATCCACTCACCCCCGGACTTGATGACGTCCTTGGTCCGGTCGGTGATCGCCACGTAGCCCTGCGGATCGACGGTTGCGACATCGCCTGTCTCGAACCAGCCGTCCCCCGTATGCGTGCCGCCGCCGCCCTCGAGCTTGAAGTAGTCGCTGCACACCCAGGGCCCGCGAACCTGCAGTGCGCCGAACGCTTCTCCGTCCCACGGCAGTTCCTCACCGTCGTCGTCAACGATACGGAGCTCGACGCCGAAGATTCCCCGGCCGGCTTTCGTCGCGAGATCGAGCTGCTCGTCCGCCGACAGGCCCTCGAGGCCGGCCTTGACGGTATTTACCGTGCCGATAGGACTGGTTTCCGTCATGCCCCAGCCCTGGCGCAGTTCCACGCCGTGCTTGTCGCGAAACGCCTCGATCATTGCGCGGGGCACAGCGGCGCCGCCCACGAGCGAGCGCTGCAGCTTGTCCAGGCGCTTGCCGGCTTTCTCCGTATACTGGAGCAGGGCCAGCCAGACCGTCGGCACGCCGAGCGCCATGCTTACGTCTTCGCTGTCCATCAACTCGTAGAGCGCTTCGCCGTCGCCCATCTTCGGACCCGGCAGCACGAGCTTGGCCCCCGCCATCAGCGACGAGTACGGCACGCCCCAGGCGTTGACGTGGAAAAACGGCACGACCGGCAACACGACGTCGCGACTCGACATGCCGGCGATGTCGATCGACAGTGCTCCGTAGGCATGCAGTATCGTCGAGCGATGGTCGTAGAGGACGCCCTTGGGATTGCCGGTGGTGCCCGACGTATAGCAGAGCGCCGAGGCAGAGCGCTCGTCGAGTTGCGGCCAATCGAATTCCGGCGACTCTGCAGCCAGCAGCGTCTCGTAGCACATGACGTTGGGTAACGAGCTGTCCGGCATATGGGCCTCGTCGGTCATGATGATGAAGCCCTCGACGTTGGGGATCTTGTCCGCGATCGCCTCCAGCAGTGGCACGAACATCGCGTCGACGCAGATGAACCGGTCCTCGGCGTGGTTGATGATGTATACGATCTGCTCCGGGAACAGTCGCGGATTGATCGTGTGGCACACGTATCCGCTGCCGCTCACGCCGTAGTAAACCTCCAGGTGCCGGTAGTCATTCCAGGCGAGCGATGCAACGCGGTCGCCCTGGTTCACACCAAGGCCGGCGAGCGCGTTTGCCAGCCGTTTCGCGCGCGCCATAGCGTCGCGAACGGTGTAGCGGTGCCGCGGATTGTCGGCGGTAACCGAGACTATCTCGCGATCGCCATGGAATTTTTCGGCATGCTGCGCAATCGAGGAGATCAGCAGCTGGGTGTCCATCATCAGACCTTTCATGACGGTAAGTCCTTGTTGTTATGCAGTCTTCGGCGGCCATCGTAACAGCCTTAACGTGCTATGCTAACGGGCGCCGTGCTGCCGTCAGGTTAACACCAAAAGCTACTGATTTTGAAGAATAAATCGAAGCCAACGGGAAACGAAGCGGGCCCGTCACCGAGAATGAACGCAACGACACTGAAGGTCGCGATCGCCCAGATCGCACCGGTCTGGCTGGACCGCGACGCCACCGTGACCAGGGTCATCGAATGGATCCGCGAAGCCGCGTCTCAGGAATGCGAGCTGATCGTGTTCGGCGAGGCCCTGATACCGGGTTACCCGTTCTGGGTGGAACGCACCGACGGGGCGCGTTTCGAGTCCACGCTGCAGAAGGAGCTGTACCGCCATTACGTGGAACAGTCCGTATGCATCGAGGCCGGTGATCTCGACCCGATCGTCGCGGTAGCCCGTGAGAACGCGATCGCCGTTTACGTCGGTGTCATGGAACGCGCCCCCGATCGCGGCGGACACAGTGTGTATGCAAGCATGGTCTACATCGACGCGGGTGGGGAGATCGGCTCCGTGCATCGCAAGCTGATGCCGACCTACGAGGAGCGGCTGGTCTGGGCGATCGGCGACGGGCACGGCCTGCGCACGCACAGGCTCGGCCCGTTCACCGCCGGCGGCCTGAACTGCTGGGAAAACTGGCTGCCGCTGGCCCGCGCGGCGCTTTATGCCCAGGGCGAAGACCTGCACGTCGCAATCTGGCCGGGCAATCGGCGCAATACCGAAGATATCACGCGCTTCATTGCGCGAGAGGGCCGTTGCTTCGTGGTCTCGGTTTCGGGTCTGATGCGCAGGTCCGACATCCCGGACTCGCTGCCCCATGCGCAGCTGCTTCGCCAGGCGGCCGACGATGTCATGGCAGACGGCGGCTCTTGCATTGCGAGCCCGACCGGCGATTGGTTGCTCGCACCCGAGATGGGCGAAGAAATCCTGCGTGTAGCGGAACTCGACCACCGCATCGTGCTCGAAGAGCGGCAGAGTCTCGACGTCGCGGGACATTATTCGCGACCCGATGTTACGCAGCTGCGGGTCGACCGGCGGCGCCAGTCGACCGCCGAATTCTCGGACTAGTTCATGAAATTCGTGTCATTCCTCGCCTGCAGCCTCCTGCTCGTTGCCTCGACTGCCGCAGCCGAGCTGCCCGATGGCTACTGGCCGGCGGAACGGACACAACCCATACTCGATGCCCGGCTCAAGGTAACGCTGGACGCGGACCTCGGGCACCTCTCGCCCACCGAGCTGCAGGCGCTGGAGGCGTTGCTCGAGGCCGGCCGAATCATGCACACGCTCTACGAGCAGCAACTTCATGCCGAGGCGCTGACAGCGAAACGAGACCTCGAGGATCTGCATGCGTCAGAAACGGCGCCGGTCGCGACGCAAAACCTGCTCGACCTCTTTTACCTGTTCAAGGGACCGGTCGCGACGACGCTCGACAATGAGCGGCTCGCTTTCCTGCCCGTCGTAGCACCGAGCCCCGGAAAGAACGTGTACCCCGGCGGCCTCTCGCGCCAGGAGATCGACGCCTTCATCGAAGCGAACCCGGCGGCGCGAGATTCGCTGCTCGCCACGCGCAGCGCCGTCAGGCGCGCCACCGCGGAGAACATCGCGAGCGATCTGTCACGGCTGAGCGAGTATCCTGCGATCGGGGCTCTGCACCCCGGGTTACGTGAGCGCCTCGAGGCGGCCGACGAGAACCCTGCCGAGCTGTATGCCGTGCCTTATGCGCTGGCGTACGCGCCGCAGCTCACCGAGGCACGACGGCATCTCGAACGGGCGGCTGCCGTCATCGCCAAGGAAGCGCCCGACTTTGCCGCGTATCTGCGCAATCGCGGCCGCGATCTCCTTTCGGGCAATTACGAATCGGGCGATGCATCGTGGGTGACCGGCCGGCTGGGCAAGCTGAACCTGCAGTTCGGAAGCTACGAGACCTATGACGATTCTCTGCTCGGTATCAAGGCCTTCTACAGCGCCAGTCTGCTGGCACGCGACGAGGAAAAGAGCGAGGCGCTGGCCGCCGCGATGACCGAATTGCAGTCGATCGAGGACGCCCTGCCCTACGAGCACCAGAAGCGCGTTCGCTCGCATATCCCCGTCGGCGTCTACAACGTCGTCGCCGATTTCGGGCAGGCACGCGGCGCGAATACGGCGACGATCCTGCCGAACGATGCGGATCACGCGCGCAAGTATGGCCGCATCGTGCTGATTCGCAACAACATACTGGCGAACCCGGCAATATTCGGCAACAGCAAGCAGCGCTTCGACGCGGTCGTTGCGGCGGCGTTTCGCGATCACCTCACGATCGACGGCAGCTTCAACCGCACGCTCTGGCACGAGATCGGCCACTACCTCGGCGTGAGTATGACCGCCGACGGCCGCAGTCTGGGCGAGGCAATGGCCGAGTACGCGGATCTCATCGAGGAAATGAAATCCGACCTCGTGTCGCTGCACGCCGCAACGACCTTGCTCGAGATCGGCTACTACGACGAACGGGGCCTGCGCGCGCACTATGCCGACGGCATCCGCCGCACCCTGCAGGTCGTAAGGCCGCGGCCCGAGCAGCCGTACCAGAATATGCAGCTGATGCAGTTCAACTACTTCATGGAACACGGCCTTATCGAACTGCGGGGCGATGCGGCGCTCCTGGCCATCAACTACGAGCGTTACCACGAAGTGGTGAGCGAACTGCTCGGTGAGGTGTTACACCTGCAGTACGCGGGCGACTACGACATGGCAAAGGCGTTCGTAGAGCGATGGAACTACTGGGAGGATCGCGTTCACGGCCGGCTCGCCGGGCTGATGCAGGAACAGTCGCGCTACCGCGGTACAATGGTGCGTTACGCAATACTCGAAAAGTGATGACGGAGGCTCATTGCCATGGTGTCACGCTATAACAATATCCTCGAGACCGTCGGCGGGACGCCGATCGTGAGGCTGAACCGCCTCGCGCCCGAACACGTCAACCTTTACGTGAAGATCGAGTCCTTCAATCCGATGGGCTCGGTCAAGGACCGCCTGGCGCTTGGCGTCATCGAAGATGCCGAACGCAGCGGCGCGCTCAGCCCGGGGCAGACCGTCATCGAGGCGACCAGCGGCAATACCGGCATCGGTCTTGCGATGGTCTGCGCTTGCAAGGGCTATCCGCTCGTCGTAACGATGGCCGAGAATTTCAGTGTCGAGCGACGCAAGCTGATGCGCTTCCTGGGTGCCAGGGTCGTGTTGACTCCCGCCTCGCTCAAGGGCAGCGGCATGCTGGCCAAGGCGGTCGAACTGGCCGAGGAACACGGCTGGTTCCTGGTGCGCCAGTTCGAAAATGAAGCGAATGCGAACGCCCATTCGCACACGACGGCACCCGAGATCCTCGAAGCGTTCTCCGACAAGAAACTCGACTTCTGGGTCACAGGCTACGGAACGGGCGGTACGCTCAAGGGCGTGTCGCGGGTGTTGCGGGAGGCAAGCCCCGAAACGCGGGTCGTCGTCTGTGAGCCTGACAATGCGCCCATCCTGGGCAGCGGCATAGCGCAGGAACGCCTGGCCGACGGCGCACCCAGAGACAGCCACCCGCTGTTTCGCCCCCACCTGATGCAGGGCTGGTCACCGGACTTTATCCCGCAGCTGACCGAAGATGCCGTCGACGCAAAATACATCGATGAAATCCTGCCGATCAGCGGCGACGACGCCATGCGGCTGTCGCGGGCGCTCGCGACGCAAGAAGGCATATTCGTGGGCGTTTCGGCCGGGGCGACCCTGGCGGGCGCCATCGCCGTCGCGGAAAAAGCGGAACCCGGCTCCAACATTCTCTGCATGCTCCCGGACACGGGCGAGCGTTACCTGAGCACGCCGCTGTTCGAGGACATCCCGGCGGACATGACTGCTGAAGAGCAGGAGATCTCGCGCTCGACGCCGAACTACCGCTTCGACACGCCGCCGCCCGCGCCACCTGCCGATACGGAAGAGGAAGATGTGGCCGAGGCACCGGTGGACGCGCTGGCGTTCCTCGATGAGGCAACTCACGACCCGGACAACCCGGTCGTGCTATTTGCGCTCGAGTGGTGCGAATTCTGCTGGTCGGTGCGCAAGATGTTTGCAGAGTACGAAATCCCGTACCGCTCCATCGATCTCGATTCCGTCGAGTACCAGAAGGATAACAAGGGCGGAAAGATCCGCGCGGCTCTGCTCGAGCGGACGGGCCTGAAGACGATCCCTCAGATCTTCATCGCCGGCGAGCACGTCGGCGGAGCGACCGAACTGTTCGACGCGTGCAAGGACGGCTCCATGGCCAGCCTGCTCGATCAGTCGAACGTTTCCTGGAATACCGACGTCGACAGGGACCCTTATTCGTATCTGCCGGGCTGGCTGCATTCGCGATGAACAGCGCCGGCTGACACGTCCTATTCGTCGAAGAAGTACATCCCGAGCGTCTCGGCAACGCAGGCGGGCTTGCGCTCGTTCTCCACTTCGATGCGCGTCTCCGATGTCAGCAGTAACGCGCCCGCCCGCCGGCGGGCCTGCAGCACGGTCGCGCGAGCGCGCACTCGGTCGCCGGCCTGCACCGGCGTGTAGAAACGAACCTTGTTGACGCCGAAGTTGATCGCCCGTGCCAGGTTCTCCATCTCGACGAAATTACCGGTGAGCGAAGGGATCAATGCCAGGGTGAGATAGCCGTGCGCGATCGTCTTGCCTGAAGGCATTTCCGCTGCGGCACGCTCGGTGTCGATGTGGATCCACTGGTAGTCCCCGGTCGCCTCGGCGAACTGGTCGATCCGGTTCTGATCAATGATCACCCAGTCGGATAAACCGACCTCGACACCTTCCAGTGCCTTGGCATCTTCGATGGAGCTTATGACGTGCAATTGACAGTCCCTGCCGGCTCAACCGGCTAAGGAATACACATTAGCCCCCGCGGCCGCAAGTTTTCTGCCACGTTTCTTGCCGCACGCCGGGTTCGTCACTTTACAATGCATGTTCTGAACAGCGGGTTTATCGATGCCGGAAGCAGTGTCAAAGAAAGAAGGTCGCGTTGTGTTTGCCGCCGTTCTGGCGGCGGGCGGTTCGCGCCGTTTCGGGCGCAACAAGCAGCTGGAGGACTTCGAGGGCGAGCCGCTGGTGCGCCGCGCCGCCGAGCTGGCTCGCGAAGTGTGCGGAGATCGCACTGTGCTCGTTGCCGGCCACGAAGGCGCTGCGGTCGCAGCAGCGGCAGGCACAGCTACCCAGTACCTGATCGTCAACGACCGGTATGCCGACGGCATAGGAGGATCGATCGCGCTCGTTGCAAGGGCCGTATCGCATGTCGCAGATGCCGTGCTGCTGCTGTTCGCCGACCAGCCGCTGATTACGGCTCAACACCTGCGCGCACTTGTCGACAACTGGAGCGGCGCTGATGAGGAAATCGTGGCAACCGGCTTCTCCGGAACCGTGGGACCCCCGGTGTTATTCCCACGCGGCGCATTCGAGGCGCTCAGCGAACTATCCGGCGACAAGGGAGCCAAAAGCGTCCTCGAGGACCCGACGTTCGACCTCCACACAATCCCCTTCGAGGACGCGGCAGTCGACATCGACACCCCCACCGACGTGGAGAAACTCGCTGATTAGCATGGTACGGCCTCGGCATGATTTTTTGCGCTCATGGCTCGCTTCGCTGCGCTTTACTTCGCGCAAAAAACATTCCGAAGCCGACCCCAACGTCCCACCACGGCAATCGTACGCGGCCGCGGCGCAGCGGTGTGTTCTTCGACCGAAGTAAAGCGGACCGGAGGGAGCCATGAGGGAGAGGAATACGCCGCTGCGCCGGACAGCCCGATCGACGCTCAACCCCCGTGCGCGTGCTCGGCACAACGCTCGCAATTGACCCACCCGGAATCACCGTTCGTATAATGTTCTTTCTTCCAGATCGGCAGGCGGTGCTTGAGCTCGTCGATGATGTAGCGGCAGGCCTTGAAGGCCTCGTCGCGGTGGGCGGATGCGACGCCTACCCAGACGGCGCAGTCGCCGATCTCGAGCATCCCGGTGCGGTGCACGCAATGCGCATGAAGTGACGGGAATTTCCCGGCAGCCTCGGCAAGAATTTTCTCGCCCTCGGCAATCGCCACGGGTTCGTAGCCTTCGTACTCCAGCCGCAGGACCTCGTGCCCCTCATTCTCGTTGCGCACCCAGCCCTCGAACGCGCAGTAGCCGCCCGCGGCCGGATCGAACAGCTCGCGGCGCAGAGCGTCCGGGTCGATCGGATCTGTCGTCATGCGGATCATGTCAGCCACCCGCCACGGGGGGAAACAGGAGCACGGTATCGCCGTCTTCTACCGGCGACGACCAGTCCGCCATCTCGTCGTTGATCGCGACCTTGCAGTGCCCGGCGGGCTCCGACGAGCCATGACGGTCCTTGGTGTGTTCGAATACGTCGGCGGCGGTCGTCGCCTCCAGGGACAGCGTCTCTTCGTCGACGCCGGCCTGTTCGCGGAACAGGGCGAAGTACCGCACGGTAATGGTCTTCATGAAATTTGCTCCGCGTTAGCCGTCACGGCGGAAGTCCTGCTTGCCACCGGTCTTCATCATCAACCGGGTTTCCGAAATGACGATATCGTGGGACAGAGCCTTGCACATATCGTAAACGGTCAGCGCCGCAACGCTGGCACCCGTCAGCGCCTCCATCTCCACGCCGGTCTTGTGCGTCACCTTGCAGCGGCAGTCGATCACGGCACGATCGCCATCCATCGTTATGGAGACGTCGCAATTATCGAGACCCAGCGGATGGCAGAACGGGATGAGTTCGTGCGTCTTTTTCGCCGCCATCACACCGGCGATGATTGCCGTGGCAAACACCGGGCCTTTCTTGCTCTGTATCTCGTCGCCGTCGAGTGCCGCGAGCACTGCCTCGGGCAGCACGACCGCGGTGCGCGCATGCGCCTCGCGTGACGTGACGGCTTTGTCGCCGACGTCGACCATGGTGGGCCGGTTCTTGTCATCGACGTGACTCAGTTCAGCCACCTTAACCTCCTGTCGTGAACATCCGGCTGCGGCGCCGAATCGATTCTCTCAGCCACATTCTGCACGATTGGCTCGAACCTTTGAACGCATTCTGTGACAATCGGTTGCCCCGAACGCCCTACCCCGCCTACTGAGGAGCGCCATGGACGCGACATTGACTGATGAAGATCTCGCTTTCCGCGAGGAAATCCGCGCCGTATTCCGCGACGAGTTTCCACAAGACATACGCCGCAAACGAGAGAACGGCGTGCCCATGGAGCGCGAGGACCTCGTCCGTTTCCAGCAGTGGCTGCACGAGCGCGGCTGGGCCGCCCCGAACTGGCCCGTCGAATACGGCGGCACAGGATGGACGCCGGTGCAGAAGTACATCTTCGCGATCGAAATGGCGGAGGCGAACGCCCCGCCCATCGTGCCGTTCGGACTGAGCATGGTCGGGCCCGTCGTTTATACCTTCGGCAACGAGGAACAGAAGCAGCGCTTCCTGCCCGATATCCTCGCGAGCAGGGTGTGGTGGTGCCAGGGCTACTCCGAGCCGGGCGCCGGTTCGGATCTCGCGTCTCTGAAGGCGCGCGCGGACCTGGCCGGCGACCACTACGTCGTGAACGGCACCAAGACCTGGACCACGCTCGGCCAGCACGCGGACTGGATCTTCATCCTCGCGCGGACGAGCACGGACGTCGCACGCCGCCAGGAAGGCATCAGCTTCCTGCTCGTCGACATGAAGACGCCCGGCGTCACCGTGAACCCCATCATTACGATCGAGGGAGACCACGAGGTCAACGAAGTGCACTTCGAGGACGTCAGGGTCCCCGTCGAAAACCTCGTCGGGGAAGAGGGCAAGGGCTGGACGTACGGCAAGGTGCTGTTGCAGCACGAGCGCGCCAACATCGCCGCCGTAGCGATCTCCAAGTACAGGCTGCGCAAGCTCAGGGAGCAGACGACGAAACCCGTTCGCGGCGCCGCGCCGCTCAGCGAGGATCGCAATTTCATGCGCAAACTCGCCGCCCTCGAAACAGACCTCCGGGCGCTTGAATATACCGAGCTCCGCACGCTGGCCGCGGTGCAGTCCGGCAAAGCACCGGGACCGGAATCTTCGATACTCAAGGTCAAGGGCACCGAAGTTCAGCAGGCGATCGATACGCTGTACCTGGAGGCCGCGGGGTATTACGCACTGCCCTACGTGCAGGATCAGTACACGCTGGATGCGGATCCCGTGGAGTGGGTCGGCGAAGGCGCCGAGACGCAGACCTCGCTGAAATACTTCAACTACCGCAAGGCATCGATCTACGGCGGTTCCAACGAAATCCAGAAGAACATCATCGCCAAGCACGTGCTCGGGCTCTAGGGAACAGACATGGACTTCTCGTTCAATGAAATACAGGCGATGCTGGACGACAGCGTCGAAAAATTCATCGCCAACGACTACGACTTCGAGACGCGGCAGATAAACGCGGCCAGCGAAAAAGGCTTTGGTCCGGATGTCTGGCAGACCTTCGCCGAACTCGGCTGGACCTCGGTGCCGTTCAGCGAGGAGGACGGCGGCTTCGGCGGCGGTCCGGCCGACCTGATGGTGCTGATGCTGCGCTTCGGCAAAGGCCTCGTCGTCGAGCCTTACCTGGCCAACATCGTCCTCGCGGGCGGCGTGCTGCGCCGTGCGGCCAGCGCCGAGCAGAAGGAACGGTGGCTGCAGCCGATCATCGCCGGCGAACTGCAGGCGGCGCTCGCGTACGCTGAGCCACACAGCCGCTATGATATCGCCGATATCAGGACCACCGCCTCGGCGGACGGTGACAACTGGGTGCTCAGCGGCAGCAAGGGCGTCGTCTTCAATGGCGGCCACGCTGATCTGCTGATTGTTCCCGCGAGGACCGCCGGCGCGCAAAACGACGCAGACGGCATCACGCTCTTTGCCGTACCCGCCGACAGCGACGGACTGGGTGCCCGCTCCTATCCCACCGTGGACGGGCAGCAGGCGGCGGAGATCCGCTTCGACAAGGTTGCCGTGGACAGCTCGTCCGTCATCGGCGAGGCCGGCAAGGGCTTTGCCGCCCTGGATGCGACCATCGACGATGCGACGCTGGCCGTCTGCGCTGAAGCCGTCGGCATCATGCAGGTCATGACGGACAAGACGATCGAGTACTCGAAGAACCGAATGCAGTTCGGCGTGCCGATCGGCAGCTTCCAGGCGCTGCAGCACCGCATGGTCGACATGTTCACCGATTGCGAACAGAGCTACTCACTGTTGCTGTGGGCGACGATGCTTGCCGCACGGGACGATGCCGACGCCAAGCGGGCCATCAGCTCGATCAAGTACCAGGTGGGCACCGTTGGGCGGAAGGTCGGCCAGGAGGCGGTGCAGATCCATGGCGGCATGGGGGTCAGCTGGGAAGTCGATATCGCGCACTACTTCAAGCGCCTGACGACGATCGACCAGATTTTCGGCAATGCCGACTGGCATCTCGACAGGCTGGCCGGCTAGTCACTGAATGTTCCCGCAGGCCCTGGTCGACTTCTTCGCCGCCAACCAGGAGGTGCTGTGGCTCACCACGCTGATGCTCGACCTCGGCGGCACGGTGGTGCTGTACCGCCTGTTCGGAAAAGCAGGACTGCAGGTCGCCATCGCGACAGCGATCATCCTCGCGAACCTGCAGGGGCCCAAGCTGACCATCATTTTCGGGCTCGAAACCAGCCTCGGCGTGATCTTCTACTCGAGCATCTTCTTCGCCACCGACGTGCTCTCGGAAAACTACGGCAAGCACGAAGCCGCGCGAGCCGTCTGGATGGGCTTCACGGTCAGCGTCATCGTGCTGATCATGATGAGCCTGGGGCTGATGTACCTGCCGAGCACGAACCCCAAGACGGCCGCGTTTTCGCAGGATATACAGGACGCCTTCTCGACCATCCTCAATTTCTCGCCGCGTTTCGTGTTCGGTTCGTTGCTCGCCTACCTGATCAGCCAGCGCTTCGACGTCTGGGCATTCCACAAGATCAAGGCGTGGACGGGCGATCGCTGGCTGTGGCTGCGCAATAACGGCTCCACCATGGCCTCGCAGGCTCTCGACACGACGATCTACTCGCTCGTGGTCTGGTGGGGCACCGTGGACCTCCGGACCGCCCTCGCCCTCGGTGCGGCCAAATACGTTTTCAAACTGGTAATCGCGGCCATCGACACCATATTCATCTACTGGGCGCGCAGCAGTTTCCTGAAACAACACCCGGAAAAACCGCTGACCGCCTGATAAAATTCGAACCATGCAGCCTTCCGGCGTCATCACGATCACCACGGACTTCGGTCACAAGGGCCCTTTCACGGCCGTCATGAAAGGCGTGATCATCGGGCGATTCCCGAACGCGAAGATCGTCGACCTCATCCACGATATCCCGGCGCAATGGCCGCCCGAAGCCGGCTTCTGGGTCAGCCGGGCGTACAAGTATTTCCCCAGGGGCTCGGTGCACCTCGCCATCGTGGACCCTGGTGTGGGTACCGAGCGCGACATACTGCTCGTACAGCGCGACTGGCATTACTTCCTTGCGCCGGATAACGGCCTGCTCTCGCCGATCCTCGACGACGCGGAAGAAACGCAGGTCTTCAAACTCGACCTGAGCTGCTTCGAGCGCCTGGGACTCGGCGAGCCCAGCGCGACGTTCCATGGCCGGGACATTTTTGCCCCGATTGCGGCGGACCTGGCATCCGGGAGAACCAACCCCGTGTCCGTCGGCATCCCGACCTACGAGTGGATTCCGGGCTGGATCGACGACCCGGCAGTTTCGACGGGCAAAGTGACGGGCATCATTATCACGGTCGACACCTTCGGCAATCTCATCAGCAACATCGACCGCAAACTGATCGAGGGTTTCCGGCAGCCTGTCGTGACCGTGGCCGGCCACCAGTTCCCGATGAAAACGACCTACGGCCGCGTGAAGCCCGGCGAGTACCTGGCCCTGATCAATTCGTTCGATGTCGTCGAAGTCGCCAGGGCGGAAGGTAATGCGGCGGAAGGGCTCGGCCTGGAACGCGGGGCACCTATTGTTATAAGCGACGGCATGTCGACCTGACAGTCCGCGGCGATCACACCGAACCGCACGGAGGGGCTACACTATGCTGCTCTCACCCTTACCTTTGAAAGAGAATAAAGTAATGCCGCCAGGTCGATTTGTAGCAGACCGGGTAACCGCCGCCATCCTCGCTCTCGTCGTCGCAGCGCCCCTGAACGCGCAGGATGTCGATGGCGCCAAGGTGCTGGATGGTCTTGGCGCGACAGCCGATGACATCGCACAACTCGAGGGCGGCGAGATCATCGCCTACAGCGACGAGGCCTACGAGAGCACGCCGCGCGAGCTCTCGGCCGATGCGGTTATGCTCATCGACACCGACCTCGACGCCATCGTCGAGGCCCTCGTCGACGCCGTGACAGTCATTCCGACCAAGCTGATGATCGATCATTCGGAAATCTCGAGTGAGGCCGATTTTGCGAATGTCGCCTACACTGAGGACGATATCGACGAAGTCGAAGAGCTGTTCAAGTTGAAACCTGGCAAGGACTTCAATCTCAGTCCGGCGGAATTCGAGATCCTGAAAACACGGCTCAGCCCGCATCGCAAAGGCGGCCCTGCGGAGAAGATAACAGCGGCCTCCGATGCGCTGCGCGAAATACTGATCGGCCGCTACAACAGGTACCAGGCAGACGGACTCAAGGGCATCGACGCGTACTGGCGATCAAAGCGTAAACAGGTCGACGTGGGCGAAGAACTGTTCCTGACGACCGACACCTTTAGACCGTTCGAGCCCGACTTTCCGGAATATTTCCACGTAATCGAGAACTACCCCTCGGGTGCCGACTGCTGCGAGCACTATTTTCGCTGGCTGAAAGTGAAGATCCACAAGCGACCGGCATTCGCGCTCGCGCATACGATGATCCAGAAGACCGACCAGTTCATTCTCTATACCGAGCGCTTCTATTACGTGAGCAACACGCTCAACAGCGTGCAGGTAACGTTGTCCTGGCTGCCCTATGACGAGAACACCTACATGGGTATCGCGATGTCCGCGAGCGCGGATATCCTCGACAGCATGATGGGCAAGATGCTACGGCCACTGGGACGCAACAAGGCGCAGGACCTCGTCACGGACGTCATGACCGAAGTCAGAGCCGACCTCGAAGACCGATGATACGTATGACAGCGGCGATAGTGATCAGCGACGCTTCAGAGGCGTGGATCGCTCCCGGCAACGTATATTTCCGGATTGGACAAAGCTGCCAGATATGATCTGCTTCACGGCAACGAGCCGCATTTCGGCCATCTGGAGCCAGGCATGAACACAACTACTCGAATTTGTCTGCCGGTAGCCCTCGGCTGTCTGGCGTCATTTGTGGCGCTCGCCGGACCCGTGCACCAGCCGCCAGGCACCAACCTCACGTTCGGCGACGTTTCGCACGGACTCAGGGTCCAGTCGGCATCGAGCAACCCGGCCGCCGCGGCCGCCGACCGGGCGCGCCGGCAAGGCGAATCGATCGGTGGCGCTGCCGTCTCCGCGGCTGCGGGACTCGAATACGGTAACGTGCAGGAACTGTTCGACTTCATCGATGATTTATCGCGCGCGTTCGCGCCCAGCGAACCGGGCACGGGCGGCGGTCCGGGACAGAACCCGGACGCGAGGCCCGATGAGGGTATCGACATCGGCGCTATCATCGACGAGATCGACCCGGAATTGCGCCCGGCTATCGACGCGGTCGCTGACGAACTGGCCAACCAGGCGACCGTACTCGCTCTGATCGCGAGCGAGGGTTATGGCAAAGCGTGGGTATCGGCCGATGTGCCTTTCGTTTGGAACAGTAACTGGCTTGGCGGCACCTGGACGACCGGCGTGAACTGGTCGGGTGCGTCCAAGGCATTCGGCGTCGCTGTACCGATCGAATTCGACGTGGACCAGGCGCTTGCCGAGCTGGAAACCTGGGTTAACGATACGCTCGGCGAGTTGACGGGTGAGGTGGCACTAAGTGACCAGGTGTTGTTGCAGGCCGACCCCGCTACGCGCAACATCATCCTGGTGCTCGACAATGACAGCTCGTTGCTGACCAAGGCTTCGCAGCTAACCGAAATCAGCGTCGGCTACAGCCGCGAAGCAATGACCCGTGGCAGCGGCAGCCTGTTTCTGGGCGCCGAGGCAAAACTTTACCTGATGCGCCTATCACGGTTCAGCGCCCGCTTCGGCGATATCACGGATTCCGAGGAGCTGTTCGACGCCATCGACAATGCCTCGTTCAACAATGAAGAGGACTTCGGCATAGACGTAGGTGCCTTGTGGGTCGGTGAGAACTACCAGCTCGGCGTTCAGTGGACGAACATCAACGAGCCCGAATTCAGGTATCCGGACGTAGACATCACGCCCTACCGCGACCCGCGCGCCATCGAGTTCTTCCAGAGCGACCAGATTTACACCATGGAAAGCCAGGTCAAGCTCGAGGGATCGCTGTTCTCGTCTGATCGGCGCTGGTCCGCGCATCTCGGTTACGACGTCGATGAAGCGGCCGATCCGTTCGGGGACAAGTTTCAGTGGGTTACCCTCAGCGCCGCATGGGCAAGGGACAGTTTCTGGCTACCGAATCTGAGGGTCGGCTACCGCCAGAATCTTGCCGGCACGGAAATCGGGTACCTGAGCCTCGGCCTTACAGCATTCAGGTACGTCAACTTCGATCTGTCATCGGCCCTGGATACCGTGAAGATCGACGGGACGGATCTGCCGCAGGGACTGATGTTCAGCATGGGCTTCCAGGTTAACTGGTAGGAGCCACTGCTTCTGCGCTTCAGTACAACCAGCGATCTGCTCGGCGTGAAATTTGTCTTTCGCTCGCTATTCGAACTCTAGGACAATGGCCCGGTCCTATAGATGGATCTACCGTGTTGGCCGGCATTCGTAAACTTCCTTTCGCACTTCTGCTCGCAGCAGCATTGCCCGCGTTCGCGGACGTCACCTATGTCGTCAACGGCCTCGACGAGACGCTTGCCGCCAACGTGCTCAGTCATGCCGATACCGTGCAATTCGGGCCGCGTGCCCGGCTCCGGCCGCGCGATCATGAAAAGGTCATCGACAAGGCGATCGCTGACGCTCGTGCCGCCCTGCGGCCCTTCGGCTACTATGCGCCGGAAATTTCGGCGCGCATCATCGAAAAAGAAGACCGGTCTGCGATCGTCGAACTGACCATCGAGGCCGGCACGCCGATCCGCGTAGCGAGCGTCGATGTCAGCGTCGTCGGCCCTGGTGCCACTGACCGGCTGATTTCCTCCTGGTTGCGCGCGTGGCCCCTCGGGGAGGGTGCGGTACTCGACCAGACCACTTGGGAGAACGAGAAGCAAATTGCCATCGAGACCGCGAACTCGCGCGGCTACCTGGCCGCAGAATTCACCGCGCGCAGGCTGGAGCTGGACCTCGAGAAGAGCGCGGCGACGCTCGTGCTGATGCTCGACACCGGTCCACGTTACGTGATGGGCGACGTCGAGTATTCCGGTCACTCCCTCAAGCCCGGCATCCTCGAGTACATTCCGCGTTTCGACAAAGGCGACCCGTACACTGCGGGGCTCGTGAGCCGCTTTCGGACCGACCTGTGGAAAACGGGCTACTTCGACGACGTGACCGTGCTGGAAACGGACCGGCCAGATCTGGATCCACCGGCCGTAGACTTCGACGTGCGTGTAGCGACGAAGACAAAGAATCACTATTCCGGCGCGCTCGGCTGGGGCGACGACACGGGAATACGTCTGCAGGCGAACTACAGCCGCCACCCGATGTCCTCCAACGGCGACCGTCTCGACCTTGGTATCGGCTATCGGGAACTCGATGATCAGCTTACGCTCCGGAGCCGTTACCGCAAGCCGTGGATCGGCAGGTCGAGGCAATGGTGGGATGCCGAACTGACATTGCGAGTCGAGAACCAGGATCTCGAAGTCAAACGCGACGAGGAGGACGAAGATTTCATTCAGCTCGCGACCGGCGACCTCGACGAACGGCATGTCCGTTTCGGGCGCCTGAAGCTCAGGAACCTGAAGGGAGGCGAAGCGCAGCGGTTCACGACGCCTTTCGTGCAGTTCCTGAACAGTGACCAGCGCTTCGACCTCGTCGACCTGACGCCAGACGACCCGACGACCCGCGTCGAAGACCCCGTACTCGAGGGCCGTCTGAGGACCATAGAGAATGCGTTTTCGATCGGCCTGGATTACGAAGTCGTCGACGTACAGGGTCGTGCCTTCGAAACCTTCGGGCGGCGCGATCGCGCCTGGATATTCCACTCGGACAAAGCATTCGGATCGACGGTCGAATTCACTCAGCTGTATGCCGCGACGCGCCGCAGCTTCCTTCTGGGAGATCGGCTGAAGTTCCATGTCAGGGGAGAAATCGGCTACACGGATGCAATAGTCGACGAATTCGTCCTCGACATCGCCGGCCAGCCGTTGAATCTCTCCTTTACCCGGTTGCCGAACTTCTACCGCTTCAAGGCCGGCGGCAGCATGAGCGTTCGCGGCTACGGTTTCGAACAGCTGTCAAACAACGATATCGGCTCGAATAACATCATCACGGCCAGCGCAGAGGCGGAGTATCGCTTTCTCAACTCCTGGTCGGGCGCCGTGTTCGCGGACATCGGCAATGCGTTCAACGACTGGGACGATCCCGATCTCAAGCGGGGAATCGGGATCGGCATACGCTGGTACTCGTTCGCCGGGGAAATCCGCGTCGACGTCGCGCAGGCGATCGATTTCGAGGGCAAGCCGATCCGCTACCACCTCACGATCGGGACGCCGCTGCTGTGAGCCTGCGCCGCACCCTGTTGCTGCTTGCGGGCATCCCGGTACTGCTCGCAGCGGGTGCCTGGTACTGGCTGCTGCATACTGAGCCGGGCGCGCAATGGCTCTGGTCAAGAGCGGAGTCGGCAACCGGCGGCGCATTGTCGGCCGCAGGCATCTCGGGTGATCTCGGCTCCGGCATCACTTTGCTGGATCTGAATTTCGAGAATGACGCTGTCGACATCGATGTCAGCAAAGTCAGCCTCGTCGCCCACGTGGCGTTTCTGCCCGTGCGCGTCGTTGTGAGTGAAGCCGACGCCGTCGGTTTCAGTCTGCGAACCCTCGACAGAGAAGAGGACAAAGATGGCAGCACCAATCTGCACGAGACATTTGCGAGGCTGCACCTGCCGTTTGAAATCATCATCGAGGAACTTGAGATCGAGGAAGCCACATTCGATGGCTTCGGCGGTGCTGAATACCTCAGCTTCGAGTTCGCGTCGATTGCGGTTGGCTGGAAGGACGCAATCCGCATCGACCGCTTGCAGACCCGGACGCGCTATTACGACGCGAACGGTATGGGACAGCTGTCGCTTCACGGCAGGAACGAGATCGCCATCGACATCGAATTCGTTGCCAAGCCCGCGCTGACCAGGATTGACGATCCGCTCGCCGTCAGCGCCACGGTTAGCGGCTATATCGACGAGCTGGCGCTGCAGGCCACTACCGCCGAACCCCGGGCCACGTTGACGGGCCACCTTACCGGCCTCGGCAACGAGCTCGCATGGGACGTCGAGGTCCATGCGCCGACCATATCTCTACCGCTGAGCGATGAGATGGCCGAACTGCCGCCTGTTTCCCTGTCGGCAACTGCGCGGGGCGACACACGGGCCCTGGTTGCCACAGCCGACGTCGAATTCTCCGGCACGGACATGCGGGTCGGTGTCGTTGCCGATTACGACATACCCTCCGGCGGAGTATCGGCCGACCTGGACTGGCAGAACGCGCACTGGCCGGTCGGCCGGCCCGAACCGCGAGTGGCGAGTCGCGTGGGCAAGCTCTCGCTCGGCGGGTCGATTGATGCCTGGACGGCAGCCGGCACCGTCGAACTCGACGTCGTGCAGCTGCCCCCGGGCCGGTTTACAGTCGACGGCAAAGGGAACCGTGATGAAGCCAGCATGGACATCGTCGAGGGCGATGTACTCGGCGGCACGATCAAGGGCAGTGCCGAATACCGCTGGCGGGAACCGCAGACGTTTGCCGCGGCGCTCCAACTGAGCAGCATAAAGACGAGCTCGCTACTGCCCGACTGGCCGGCCGAGCTGAGCGGCAACCTGGATATCGCGGGGCAGCGGCAGCCGCTGCGACTCGCCGCAACGCTGCGCGAGGTAAACGGGCACTTCCACAACAGGCCGCTCTCTGCTGACGGTCGCATCGAGATCGATGACGGCGCGATTACGTTTGACGACCTGACGCTGCGGCACGGTGATTCACGGGCCCGGCTCGACGGCCAACTTTATGCCGAGAACGGGCTTGCCTACGATATCAGTATCGACAAGCTCGGCTATTACCTCGACGGCGCCCGGGGCGGGATCATGGCTGCGGGTGCCGTCTCGCTCGTGCCGGACGGGCAATTCCTGCGCATCGATGCGTACACCGACAGCCTCGGCTATCGGGACCTGCAGATTGCTGGGTTGCAGATCGAGGATCAAAATGACGAAACGAGCGTCATCAAAGCAAAGGTCTCTGCTGCACAGATCGTCTACAAAGACTTACAGGGGAGTGAATTTCTGCTTGCCGTGGATGCCGGCCTGCGGTCCCAGGTCGTGGAGCTGGACGTAAGCGTCCATGAGCTTCGCGCGGGCCTGACCCTTCGAGGCATACTCGACGACTGGGATGAACCAGCGACGTGGCAAGGCGAGCTGTCGAGGCTCGAAGCGCGTCATCCCGAGTTCAATGCGCAATTGGAAGAGCCGGCGCCGGTCACCCTGTCCGAAGGGCGTACAAGCGTCGAGCGACTCTGCATGACCGGGGCACGCGGAATCGGCGCGTGTGCGGACGGCCGCTGGACCGCCGACGGTGGTCTCGACCTCGCGGCCCGATTGTCAGCGGTTCCCGTCGACCTCATCAATGTCTTCGTCGACACGCGGCTCAGCTTCGACCAGGTCGTCAGCGGCGAATTCAGCTGGCACGCCGGACCTGACGGCAAGTCCGGCGGACGCACCGATCTCGCGATGACGGCCGGCACCATCGTCAGCCTCGATGATCCGGACCGCGAGCTGACGACGGGCCCATCGCGACTCGGCTTCGACGTTGACGGCTACGACTTACGTGGCGGGATCGTGGATGTGCCGCTGCCGGGGCAGGGCCAGGTCGCGGCCGAGTTCCAGGTACTGGACGTCGCGGAGACGGGCGCAGCAGGCCTCGATGGCAGTATCGACATCGATCTCGCGGACATCGGGATTGTTCTGCCGTTCGTGCCCGTGCTCGACGATGCGCGAGGCGCCTTGCGCGCGAACATCGACATTGGCGGTACCCTCGATACACCGGTGGTTACCGGGACCGTCGCGCTCGAGGACGGCAGCCTGAGTTACCTTCCCATCGGCCTCAGGCTCGAGGAGATAGACCTTCGCAGCGAACTGCAGGAGCACGGCGAGATGGAAGTGATGGGCTCGTTTCGCGCCGGCGAGGGTCGCGGGCAAATCCGTACACGCGCGGACCAGGCCCGCTCGGATACGCCCGGGCTCGAAGTCACGCTGCGCGGCCACAACCTGACGCTCGTCGACGTGCCGGACGTGAAGGCGATCGCGAATACCGATGTGCGGGTCAATTTCGACCGCGACGAACTCGAGATCAACGGGACCCTGGCATTCCCGCGGGCTCGAATAGTGCCCAGCACCCTGGGCACCAGCCGCGTCTATGAGAGCGAGGACGTCGTCATCGTTGCGGGCGAACTGCCTGACGAGATTGCAACGGACGATGCACAACGCGCTGCCCTGCGGATCCTCGGATCGCTGGACGTTTCACTGGGCGATGACGTCATTGTCGATCTCGGCGTCGTCGAAACCTCGGTTACGGGCAGTACCCTGCTTACCTGGAGCGGCGACCCGATACCGATGGCGAACGGGCAATTCACCGTGGACGGGGAGATCCTCGCACTTGGACAAAGGCTGGAGATCACAGAGGGTGCGGTGCAGTTCCCCGACGTGCCGGCCGACGACCCCTACCTGCGCATACGCGCGGAACGCGAGATTTTCGGCAACACCCCGGTGCGCCGCGCCGGCGTGCTCGTCGCCGGCTCGATCTCGCGTCCGACGATTGAGGCCTACACCATACCGATCACAACCGAGGAACGGGCCCTCACCCTGCTCGTGACCGGCAGCGACTTCGACTACGAGCGCGGCATCGGCGCGGTGGACTTCGGCACCTACATCGCGCCGCGCGTCTACGCCAGCTACGGCATCGGCCTCTTCGACAACGAGAACGTGGTACGCGTCCGCTACGACCTGAAGCGAGGTTTCGGTATAACGGCGACGTCCGGCCAGCGGGAATCCGGCGTGGACCTCAGCTATCGTTTCGAGAAGTGAACCGGTCGGACCTCAATTCTGCCCCTGCATCGCCTGTTTTTCGATCTTCGCCCAGGAATCCCTTAAGGTCACGATGCGGTTGAAAACCCGATCGGGCGACGAGTGATCTTCGGAGTCCGGGCAGAAGTAGCCAAGCCGCTCGAACTGTACGGCGTCGCCCGGCTCGAGTGTCGCAAGCGATGGTTCGAGCATGGCCTGCACGGTCTCCAGTGAATCCGGGTTGAGCACGTCCATGAAATCATCCACCGCATTCGGGTTCGGCACCGTAAACAGGCGATCGTAGAGGCGCACTGTGGCGAGTACGGCGTGAGCCGCCGACACCCAGTGAATCGTGCCCTTGACCTTGCGATCGCTCGTGCCCGTGCCGCTGCGCGTATCGGGGTCGTAGCTGCAGCGCAATTCGACAACGTTGCCGTCGTCGTCCTTGATGACTTCGTCGCACTGGATGATGTAGGCATTCCGGAGCCGAACTTCACCGCCGGGCTTCAGGCGGAAGAACTTGCGAGGTGCCTCTTCCATGAAGTCATCCTGCTCGATCCAGACCTCTCTGGAGAACGGAACCTCGCGCGTCCCCAACTCGGGCCGATTCGGATGGTTCATCGCCTCCATCATCTCGACCTGACCTTTCGGGTAATTGGTCAAAACAACTTTGAGTGGTTTCAGCACGGCCATGCGGCGCTCTGCCTCGACACCGAGCACCTCGCGGACGCTGTTCTCGAGCACGCCCATCTCGATGAGCTTGTCCTTCTTGGTGACGCCACCGCGCTTCACGAAATCGCGCAACGCGGTTGCCGGGTAACCGCGCCTGCGCATGCCCGCGATCGTCGGCATGCGCGGGTCGCCCCAGCCGCTCACCACGCCGTTCTCGATCATCATCCCGAGCTTGCGTTTACTCGTGATCGTGTAGGCGAGATTCAGGCGCGAGAACTCGATCTGCCGCGGCCGGTGCGGCGGCTCGAGCTGGTCGAGAAACCAGTCGTACAGGGGCCGGTGATCCTCGAACTCGAGCGTGCACAGCGAGTGCGTAATGTGCTCGAAGGCGTCGGACAGCGTGTGCGCAAAGTCGTACATCGGGTAGATGCACCAGGTGTCGCCCGTGCGCTGGTGGTCGATATGGCGGATACGATAGAGCGCGGGGTCGCGCAGGTTCATGTTGGGCGACGCCATGTCGATCTTCGCCCGCAGCACGTGCTCGCCGTCGGCGAATTCGCCCGCGCGCATGCGGCGGAACAGGTCGAGATTTTCGTCGACGGCGCGATCGCGATACGGGCTGTTGGTGCCGGGCTCGGTCAGTGTCCCCCGGTGCGCACGAATCTCCTCCGCGCTCAGCGAGTCCACGTAGGCCAGGCCCATTTCGACGAGCTTCTCGGCCGCCTCGTACAGCTGCCCGAAATAGTCCGACGCGTGCGTCAGGCGCTCTCCCCAGTCGAATCCCAGCCAGTGGACGTCCCGCTCGATGGCGTCGACGTACTCCTGGTCTTCCTTGTGCGGATTGGTGTCGTCGTAGCGCAGGAAAGTACGCCCTCCCGTCTCGGCGGCGACACCGAAATTCAGGCAGATCGACATGACGTGACCGATGTGCAGGTAGCCATTGGGTTCCGGCGGAAAGCGCGTGACGATTTCGTCGTGCTTCCCGGAATCGAGGTCGTCATGGATGATCTGGCGGATGAAGTCCCGCGGCGCTTCGCTCATCGATTCATTTCGCTGGTTTCGACCGGGCGGTATTGTACGCGAAGTCGCGGCTGCGCCTAGTCACTCCCGCCGCAGTTCGCGCAAAGACCCTGTACTTCGAGCATCTGGTGCACAGATGTAAATCCGAGCCGCTCGGCCTTTTTCGCGACGACAGCATCGATGTCGGGATCGTCAAGCTCCAGCACGGTACGGCAACGGCGGCAGATCAGGAACTGTCCCGCGTGCGAGCGGGCCGGGTCCGGGCAGCCGATGAATGCATTGAGCGAGTCCAGCCTGTGTACCAGGCCTGCCTCGATCAGGAAATCGAGTGCCCTGTAGACCGTCGGCGGCGCGGCCGCCCTGCCCTCGCTGCGGAGCTTGTCGAGGATATCGTAGGCACCGATGGGCTTATGGCTGTCCCACACCAGTGTCAGCACCCGCCGGCGCAATGCCGTGAATCGCAGACCGCGTTCGCGGCAGAGCTGCTCAGCCGTTTCGATTGCGGCGGACACGCAGCTGTCGTGGTCGTGGCCGGCCGGCGGCAATGGATCCTGAACGTTGCTCATCGATGGGTGGGTGTCTTATACCGGGAACCAATTGTACAATGGCGCGCCGTTCTCGCGGGCAATGAACAGACTACAAGCGACATGCCGACAATTACCCTACCCGACGGCTCCGAGAAGCCCTTCGACGCTGCGACCCGGGGCGCCGACATTGCCGCCAGCATCGGCAAGAGCCTCGCGCGCGACGCTGTCGCCGTACGCGTCAACGGCGAGCTGTGGGACCTCACGCGCGACATCGAGGACGATGCTGCCGTCGAGATCGTCACGCGCGATTCCGATGAGGGTATAGAACTCCTGCGGCACGACGCGGCGCATGCGCTCGCAGAGGCGGTCAAGGAACTCTGGCCGGACACGCAAGTGACGATCGGGCCGGCGATCGAGAATGGCTTCTACTACGATTTCTCTCGCGAAGAAGCGTTCACCGAGGATGACCTGCAGGTCATCGAAGCGCGCATGAAGGAAATCGTCGACCGCGACGAGGCGATTACGCGCGAGTTGTGGGATCGCGACGAAGCCGTGCAATTCTTCCGCAGCATCGGCGAAGAGTACAAGGCCGAGATCATCGCGAGCATTCCGTCCGACGAACCGATTACCCTGTACCGCCAGGGCGACTTCATCGATCTCTGTCGCGGCCCGCACCTGCCGTCCACCGGAAAGCTCGGCAAATCATTCAAGTTGACGCACGTGTCGGGCGCTTACTGGCGCGGCGATTCGTCGAACGAGATGCTGCAGCGCGTGTACGGCACCGCCTGGCCGAACGACAAGCAGCTGCGCCAGTACCTGCACATGCTCGAGGAAGCGGAGAGACGCGATCACCGCCGCCTGGGGCGCGTCATGGACCTCTTTCACTTCCAGGAAGAGGCGCCCGGCGCGGTATTCTGGCACCCGAAGGGATGGGCGCTGTACCAGAACCTCATCGGCTACATGCGGCAAAAACAGAACGATGCCGGCTACCGCGAGATCAACACACCCGAACTAATGAGCACGAGTTTGTGGGAGAAGTCGGGCCACCTCGAAGCATTCGGCGAGAACATGTTTACGACCGAGACGGTCGACGGCCGGCACTTCGCCATCAAGCCGATGAACTGCCCAGGCCACGTGCAGATCTTCAAACAGGGCATTACCAGTTATCGCGACCTGCCGGTGCGCCTCGCCGAGTTCGGCAAGTGCCATCGCTACGAGCCGTCGGGCGCGCTGCACGGCATGATGCGGGTGCGCGCGTTCACCCAGGATGACGCACACATCTTCTGCACGGCCGAGCAAATCACCGAGGAGTCGATCGCGGTCTGCGAGCTGATTCTCGGCATCTACCGTGACTTCGGATTCGAGGACGTGCGCATCAAGTTTGCGGATCGCCCTGAGGTCCGTGTCGGCGAAGACGAGGTCTGGGACCAGTCGGAAGCCGCGCTTCTCAAAGCGCTCGAAGTCGCCGGGCTCGACTACACCCACAACCCCGGGGAAGGCGCGTTCTACGGGCCGAAGCTCGAATTCGTCCTGCGCGACGCGATCGGGCGCGACTGGCAGTGCGGCACCTTGCAGGTGGACCTCAACATGCCGGGACGTCTCGGGGCAACCTATATCGGCGAGGACGGCGAGAAGCATCTGCCGGTGATGCTTCACCGGGCCATGTTCGGCTCCCTGGAACGCTTCATCGGCATTCTCATCGAGCATCACGCCGGCAACCTGCCGCTGTGGCTCGCGCCCGTGCAGGTGAAAGTCCTCACGATCACGTCGGATGCGGATGATTACGCGCAGGCGGTCGTCGCCGAATTCAACGCGCGCGGGCTGCGTGCCGAAGCCGACCTCAGGAACGAGAAGATCTCGTACAAGGTCCGCGAGCACAGCGTCGCGAAGGTGCCGGTGCTGCTCGCCGTCGGTCAGCGCGAGGTCGAGAATCGCTCCGTCGCGATGCGCCGTCTCGGCTCCAAGCAACAGACGGTGCTGCCGCTCGACGAGGCCCTCAGCACCCTCGAGACCGAGATCCGGGAGCGCTTCTGATGGTTTATCGGCCCGGATACGAGCCGAAGGCGCGCGCCTCGGCGCGCGATCGCGGGTCGCGATTCGCTCCTGCGACTGAGTCGAGCAGTTGGAATCGGCCATCGAGCGGGGCGTTTTTCGACCGAAGTAAAGCGCAGCGAAGCGAGCCATGAGGGAGACAAATGCCCCGCTCGATGGCCCCGAAAACGTCTCCGTCGAAACCATCCTGACCGGGCGAAAGCCAACTGTGACGCGCCCTGCACTTTCACTGTGCGCCGCGTCACAGATTAAGGAATATGTCGGTGCGCGGCGACATTTAACCGTAAACCGGGGGATATACTTCGAGCACGCAAGGAGTACGCGCACGATTAGACATAAAGTCTGTGGAGGACGTCGGTGTCTTTGAACCAATACAAAACACAGGTTTTGTTGCTGCATAGCGAGCAGAGCACCCTGGACAAGTTCAGTTCGGGTTTCGACGATCGTTATACGGTTCACTGTGCCAAGACGGGCACGGAAGCACTGACGACGCTGGGGGAAACCCCCATCCACGTGATCGTTTCGGCACAGAAGCTGCCCGGCATGAGCGGTGCCGAGGCGCTCCGAGAAGCCAAGAAACGTTCACCCGAAACGATCGGAATCCTCCTCGCCGGCGACAGCAACGAAGCCCTCGTCGGCGAGAAAGAAGTCTTCCAGGTCATTCGCGGCGGAGTCGACCCTGCTCACCTGCGGGCGCTCATCGACAATGCCACCCAGCAGTCTCGCCTTTTTGCGCTCGCGGACTCCGCGAACGACACGCGTGCCGAGCCGGACGAACCCGTGTCCGAACACATCATCATGGAAACGTCCGAGAACGGATCCTCGATCATCACCGATGCGACGGGACAACTGCCCGTCCTGGATCCGAAGAAGGTGTCCGCCGCGGCCGTCGGGACGGCGACAGTCGACGTGCTGGTCATCACGCAGGACCAGGAATTCCTGACGACGATCAAGGAATCGTCTCGGGGCGTGCACAACGTGCACTACGCCAATACGCTCAAGCAGGCGGAAGAAGCCGTCCGCAAGAACAAGGTCGGCGTGGCCGTCGTCGATGCCGCGATGGTCGGTGACAAGGTCGAGAAGCTGACGGAGCACCTGCGCAGCCTGCGCAAGCGTCTGGTCGCTATCGTTGCGGGTCGCCGCGACGACGGCGAGATGCTCATGGACCTCATCAACCGCGGCAAGGTCTACCGCTTCCTGTTGAAGCCGGTCTCGCCGGGCCGCGCGCGGCTCGCGGTCGAGGCGTCGGTCAAGTACCATCTCGAAGCGCCGAACTCGGCCTTCAAGACGACGGGCAAGGCAGCCGCTGCGCCGCGGAAGCCGAAAACGCGGCCCGAACCGAAGAAAGCGACACCGGCCGGGCCTGCGGCGGCAAAATCGAAACCCGCCCCCGATAAGAAATCCAGGGCCGCAAAGTCGATAACGGCCACGAAGAGCGACTCGCTAGCAGGCAGTGGCGGCGGCCTCGACGATGCATTCAGCGAAGATTCGAGCTTTACGGAGACGATGACCGGCATCGTCTCGACCGTCACCAAGTCGATATCGGGCAGGAACAAGGACAAGGGGCCGGGCAAAGAGGTACCCGCGTCGGCGCCCGCGCCTGCTGCGATGGGCGACAGTGGCGATACGTCGTCATTTAACCCGAAGTTGCTCGGCATCGGCGCGGTCGCGGTCGTTGTCATCGCCGCAATCGGCTTCTGGGTGTTCGGCGGATCTGGCGAACCCGGGGTAAGCGAACCGCGGCCGTCGGCGTCCACCTCGGTCCGCGAGAGCACGTCCGATTTCAGCGGCACCGGTGAGCAGCCGGCCGTCAACGTAGACGACCTGCTCGAGGAAGCTCGGCTCGCGCGGGATGCCGGACAGATCTTCAACCCGCCGGGCAGTAACGCAATCGAGCTATATATCGCGGCGGTCAGCGCCGCTCCGGACAATGCCTATGCCGCAGCGGAGCTCGCCGCGACGCTCGACGAGGCGCTCGGCATGGCGGAAACGGCCTTGCTGGAACACCGCACCGAAGACGCGGCCGCAGCTCTCGAGCGCGTCAGAGGCGCGAATCCGGAGCACCCGAGGCTGCCCTTCCTGACGGCACAGGCGTCGCAATTGCAGCTGCGCGATTACATCGACTCTGCGAGGACGGCAATCCGCGACAATCGCCTCGGGGACGCAGCGTCGGCCATCGCCGATGCCCGTACCCTCGGCATTGCCGATGACGGTGAGATCGATGCCGTCGAGCAGGAATTGCTCAACGCGCGCAGCGAGCGGCGCGTCGACGAAGTTCTCGCGCTGGCCGGCCAGAAGCTCGAGGAGGGGGCTCTCACCGCACCTGCCAACGACAACGCGCGTTACTACTACCAGCTTGCGCTGAGCAACGACCCCGGCAATGCCGCTGCGCAAACCGGGCTCACCGTTGTCGCCAGCAAGATTGTTTTGCAGGCTCGGGAAGAAATCGATGGCGGCCGCTTCAGCACGGCTGAAGCCCTGCTCGCCGAGGCGCGGCAGCTCGATCCGCAAAGCGCGGAACTCGCTGCATCGACCAAGGCGCTTGCCGAGGCTCGTCAGCGCGTGGAACAGGACCGGCTGCGCGCAGAGCGTGAGCGTCGAGCCGCGGCGGAACGCCGGGAAGCAGAGAAGCGCGCCGAGGAAGAACGCGTGGCCGCTGAACGTGAAGCCGAACGGCAACGTGCCGCGGCGGCTGCAGCGGCTGCAGCGGCGGCCGCGGCTGCCGCAACAGCTGCAGATGCAGCCCCGGCGGATTCGACAACGGCGGACACTGCGGACGTCGCCGAGGAGTCGGCTACACCGCAGCCGGCCGAGGCGACAAAGGACACGTCCGAACCGGTACCGGTAAGCCAGCAGGCACCCGTTGCCGCGAGCACGCTGAATCGCACGAAGTACGTTGCCCCCCGCTATCCGCGCTCCGCGGAAAGACGCAGCATCTCAGGGTGGGTGGACGTCGTGTTTACGGTGGCGTTCGATGGCAGCGTATCAAACGTCGAGGTAATCGGATCGGAGCCGGGCGACACTTTCGTCGACTCCGCTACGCGAGCTGTCAGTAAGTGGAAGTTCGAGCCCGTCATCGAGAACGGGCAGGCCGTCGAGAAGCGCGCCGGCGTGCGGATGATGTTCGCGATCGAGTAGTCGCGGCTCACGCCGGGCTGCAAGAAACTGTCCTTTCTGGACCAATTCGCTGTTTATCGCTAGTCTAAGCCCGGAGAATAAGAAACAGGGGCGACCCGGAATGTCTGAGCGGGCAGCAGCGGGCAATCAGCGGCCAGCAAGAAAACAACAACAGCGCAGCATCGCGACGCAGCAGAAACTGCTGGACGCGGCTGTGGAGGCCTTTTCGGAAAACGGGTTCAAAGGCACCTCCACGCGAGACATCGCGGACCGGGCCGGCGTGCACCACCCCCTCATTACCTACCATTTCAAGAACAAAGACCAGTTATGGCGCGCTGCCGCCGACCGGATATTCCGTGAATTCAATATTGCGCTGGTCAAGGCGACGGCGGATGTCCCGGCCGACGAGCCCAGGGCGCGCGCCGAGACGTTCATCCGTACCTACGTGCGCTATGCTCACCGTCAGCCGGCATTGCACAAGTTCATCCTGCAGGAGTCCAGTGGTCCGTCCCCGCGGCTCGACTGGCTGGTCGAGAGTCACCTGAGGCCATTGTTCAATATCGTCGTAAAATCCCTGCGGGAGCTGCAGGAAATTGGCATCGCGCTTCCGGGCGATCCTGCACTCCTGTTCAATATGATCCGGGTATCGGCCGGGGGGCTACTCGCACTTTCTGAAGAAATAAAGGGCACTAGCAATATCGACTTCGACTCGGAAGGCGCACTCAACGAGCTCGCCGACATGATCATCCGCTGTTTCCTGCCGGGCACGGCCGCCGAGCGGCATTGATCAGCCGATACGCCCCTGCAGCACGCCCTGAACCTCCGCGACAATCGATAAGGCGATCGCCGCAGGACCGCGTCCGCCGATGTCGATGCCGGCAGGCCCGCGCAGACGCGTGGACAGGGACCGCGCGCTTTCTCCCAGCTCCGCCAGCAGGCGGTCGCGGCGGGCCGCAGGCCCGAGCAGGCCGACATAGCGCATGTCCGTCGTTGCGAGCTGCACCAGGTAGGCGCGATCAGTGGCGAGATGATGGCTCATGACCACGGCCGCCTGATACTGCGACAGGTCCAGCGTCGCGGCAAGTTCCCCCGCAGGCAGGCAGATCACTTTTTCGGCAGCATCGAAGCCACCGCTTTCGATATAGGCGTCGCGATGATCGACGACCGTGCAGCGCCATCCCAGTTCCGAGGCGAAGCGCACGACGGGTTCGGCGTCGGGCCCCGCACCGAGCACCAGCACTCGTGGCGGTGGATGTATCTTCGCCATCAGGACGCTGATCCGATGGTCATCCAGCTTGACCTGCTCGTACGCAGGACGCCGGACATCCTGCACCAGCCCCCCGGCCAGCCCATCTGCCAGCCCGAGCCCCCGAACGCGTTCCCCGACACCGATCGCCGCGGCGCCGGCAGGGATGTCTTCATGTTCGGACTCGATCACGATAGCCAGTCGCGCCGGCCTGTCTCCCTGCATGGCTGTAGCGATAGCCGCAAAGGGCTGGTAGCCGTTTGCGGCCGTCAACGCCTGCAGGAAAACCTGCATCTCGCCGTCACAGCCAACGCCAAGGCCCCAGAGTTCGTCGTCCTGTGCGAGGTCGTAGGTGACAGCCTGCGGCGTGCCGGATTCGATTACTTTGCTCGCGCGCAGCGCGAGATCCCCCTCGAGGCAGCCTCCTGACAGCATGCCCCGGAAATCACCCTCGCCGTCGATTAGCATGTGGGTTCCCGCCTTACTGTAGGTCGAGCCGCTGGTGTTGAAGATGGTGACGAGCACCAGCGATTCGCCGCGGTTACGGCGTTCCTCGAAGAAGTGGACCAGTCCCGGCACGTTCACGACCGCGGTCCTCCGGAATATCCGTATAGCGAAATCATCTGAGTACTGGCACCCTCTGGATGGTCAAAAAGCTTGAAACCGTCGGTCCCGATCCCATTTCTGGTGTCCGTCGCAACGGAGAAACATAGTATGAACGAAGCAGCAACGCACCCGGTAGCCGTCACGGACAATGACTTCGCGGACCAGGTTCTGCAGTCTGACACCCCGGTGCTCGTTGATTTCTGGGCTGAATGGTGCGGTCCCTGCCGCGTCCTCGGTCCCGTTATCGAGTCCCTGTCACAGGAGTATGACGGCCAGGTCAAGGTCGCAAAAGTGGACGTCGACTCGAACCAGCAGATTGCGATGCAGTACGGCATTCGCTCGATACCGACCGTCATGCTCTTCGACAAAGGCCAGATCGTCGATACGATCGTCGGCGTGCGGCCGAAATCGGACTACGAGAACAGCCTGAAGAAAGTCATGGCCTGATTCGTGCAGCGCCGTCAGGGTTCCGGGCGGCGGGCATACAGGTACAGCATCTCCATTGCCAGGTGCGCCCCGGCAAGCGCCGTGATCTCGGCCACGTCGTACGCAGGCGCTACTTCGACAACGTCCATACCCACGACGTTGATGCCGGCGAGTCCCCTGAGCAGGGCCATCGCCTGGTGCGTGGTGAGTCCACCGCACACGGGCGTGCCGGTCCCCGGCGCGCAGCTGGGGTCCAGGCAGTCGATGTCGAAGGTCAGGTAGACCGGCCTGTCCCCCAGGATCTCGCGCGTCCTCGCGATGACCGCTTCGAGGCCCGATGCGTGCACGTCCGGCGCATCGATGATGTTGAAGCCCAGCGTATCCGGGTTCGTCGTGCGGATTCCGATCTGCACCGATCTGGCCGGATCGATCAGGCCGTTCTTCGCCGCCCACCAGAACATCGTGCCGTGGTCGATGCGATCGTTGTCATCAGCCCAGGTATCGCCGTGGGCATCGAAATGCAGCAACGACAGCACCTCGCCGTGCTTGCGCTGGTGGGCGCGCAACAACGGATACGACACGAAATGATCGCCACCGAGCGATAACAGCGCCGGCCCCTGGTCGATGATGGCGAACGCGTGCGCCTCGATCTCTTCCGGTGTCGTCTCAGGCCGCCCGTGATCGAAGAAGCAATCACCGGCGTCGACAACTGCAAGCTTGTCGAAGGGATCGAATTCCATGCCGTAGGGTTTCTCCCAGGCCATGATCGACGATGCAGCGCGAATCGCCCTGGGGCCGAATCTTGCGCCCGGCCGGTTGGTAGTCGCCGTATCCAGCGGTATTCCGGTCACAGCGACGTCCACACCGCTCATGTCCCGGGTGTACTTGCGCCGCATGAATGACAGTGCCCCACCGTAAGTCGGTTCCGGCGTCGTGCCGTACAGCTCTTCGCGTACGATCGCGTGATCGGTGACTTTCTTGTTCAAGCAATTTCTCCTCGCGGCTACTCAGGACCCGAGCGCTTTGGCGGTCAGGTCCAGGCATTTCCAGGCCTTCGCCACGAGTTCGTCGGCCTCCTCCCGCTCGAGCACCAGCGGTGGCGCGCAGACCATCGTGTCACCGACCGCTCTCAGTACCAGCCCGTTCTCGACGAACATGTCGCGGCAGGTCGTACCGGCGCCCCGCTTCTCCGGGAATCGCTCGAGCGTCGCCTTGTTCGCGACCAGCTCCAGCGCGCCCATCAGCCCGACCATGCGCGTCTCGCCGACGAGCGGGTGCTCGCCCAGCTCGTGCCAGCGTTCCTGCAGGTAGGGGCCGATGTCGTTTTTCACCCGGTCGACGAGCCCTTCCTCCTGGATCAGGCGAATATTCGCGATTGCAACGGCACAGGACGCCGGGTGACCGGAGTAGGTGTAGCCGTGGAAGAACTCGCCGCCCTTCTCGATCATCACGTCGGCGACGCGATCACCGACGAGGACGCCGCCAAGCGGCAAGTAGCCCGAGGTCACGCCTTTCGCAAACGGCATCAGGTCCGGCCGCATACCGAAATAATCGGCGCCGAACCATTCTCCGAGGCGACCGAAACCGGTGATGACCTCGTCGGAAATCAGCAGGATGCCGTGTTCGTCGCAAATGCGCTGAATCTCGGGCCAGTAGGTGTCGGGCGGAATAATGACGCCACCCGCTCCCTGGATGGGCTCACCGATGAACGCGGCCACCTTGTCGGCGCCGAGTTCCTGGATCTTGTCCTCGAGCGCCCTGGCCATTGCCAGTCCGAATTCGTCGGGTGAAAGACTGCGATCGCTGCCGAACCAGTAGGGCTGGTCGATATGCTCGATGCCCGGTATCGGCAGGCCGCTCTGCCGGTGCATGGGTTTCATTCCGCCGAGGCTCGCCGCCGCGACGGTCGAGCCGTGATAGGCATTCTTGCGGCTGATGATCGTGTGACGCTGCGGCTGGCCCATCAGGTCCCAGTAGGTGCGCACCATGCGCACCACGGTGTCGTTCGACTCGGAGCCCGAACCCGCAAAGAACACGCGATTGAACTGCGGCTGGCTGATCTGCTGCAGGATCGCCGCAAGCTCGATCGATGGCGGGTGCGCGCACTGGAAAAAATTATTGTAGTACGGCAGTTCCTGCAGCTGCCGTGTCACGGCGTCGATGAGCGATTGCTGGCCATAGCCGACATTGACGCACCAGAGTCCCGACATGCCGTCGAGAATCCGGTTGCCATCGGCGTCGAAAATATACGAACCTTCCGCACGCGTAACAATACGCGACCGCTTCTCGTGCAGTGCCTTGTGGTCCGTGAACGGATGCAGGTGGTGATCCTTGTCCAGTTCCTGCCAGTCCTGTCGCGACCGCTTCTCAATCGCCGCCATGTATCACCTCGGTCATACGTTGAACATCAGGATCTCGCGCTCCCACGGCGTGATGATCTCTTCGAACTCCATGAACTCGGCATGCTTGAGCGCGCAATACAGTGTGACGAACTCGTCGCCGAGCATGCTCCGCATCGCGTTGCTGCTCTGCAGTGCCTCGATCGCGGAATAGATGTGCCAGTGCAGCTTGAAGTCGCTGCCGTAAGCGCTACCCGTAATCGGGTCCGTCGGTTTCAGACCTTCCAGCATGCCGAGGTAGCCACAGGCCAGCGTCGCCGCGATCGCGAGGTACGGGTTCACGTCCGACCCGGCGACTCGATTCTCGATGCGGCGCGCATCCGGCGCAGCATCGGGCACACGCAGGCCGACCGTGCGATTGTCGATCGCCCAGGCGAGATTTACCGGTGAGTCGCTCGGGTTCAGGAATCGCCGGTAGGAATTCACGTAGGGGGCAAAAATCAGCATGGCGTCCGGCATGTAGCGCTGCAGCCCGCCGAGAAAACCATAGAACAAATCACTCGGCTCGCCCTCGGGCGTGGAGAACACGTTGTTGCCCTGTTTGTCCACCACGCTCTGGTGAATATGCAGCGCGCTCCCCGCATCACCGGACATAGGCTTCGCAAGAAACGTCGCGTGCATTTCGTGCTCGATCGCCGCCTCGCGAATGGTGCGCTTGAAGAGGAATACCTGGTCGGCAAGTTCCACCGCGTTACCGTGCAGGAAGTTGATCTCGAATTGCGCCGGCCCCGCCTCCTGCGACAGGGTATCGATGCGAATCCCCTGGTCCTCGCAGTAGGCGTAGACATCGTTGATGAACGGGTCGAAATCGTTCATCGTGTCGATGCTGTAGGGCTGCCGGGCGCCTTCCGTCCAGCCCAGGCGCCCCTCCGGCGGCTCGGCTTCCTTCATGGGGTCCGAGTGCGGGCTGAGCAGGTAGAATTCGACCTCCGGCGCGACCACGGGTATCCAGCCGCTGGACTCGAATTTCGCCAGTACACTTCGCAGCACGCCGCGCGGCGATGTCGGCACGCGCGTCATGTCACGACGGTAGCAGTCGAGAAACACCGATGCCGCCGGATCGCTCGCCCAGGGTACGGGCCGCAAGGTCGTGGCATCCGGTACCAGCAGCATGTCGCGGTCCTCGACATTGTTCGGATCGTCGATGTAACCCCCGGAGACCGTCTGCGAGAAGATCGACTCCGGCATCTTCATCTCGCCCGTACCGAACTTGGTGGACGGGATGACCTTGCCGCGTGCCGAGCCCGCCATATCCGGCACGAATGCCTCGACGTCTTCGATGCCTCGCTTCTTGAACCAGGGCTGAAAAATTTCGTCTTTATTCACGTTACACCCGTCGTCTGCCGGCACGTTCCCGGCACGCATCACCGAATGCCCGGAAAATCGCGCTCGAGAAATCGTTGCTGGTCGCTTTCCATTCAGGGTGCCACTGCACGGCCAGCGCAAACGCGGCAGCACCATCGACCGTGAAGGCCTCTATCAACCCGTCGTCCGCCGTCGCCTCGACCGTCACACCGTCCGCCAGCCGGTCGACGCCCTGCCCGTGCAGGGAATTCACCATGACCTCCCTGGCGCCGGCCAGGCTTTCGAGCATGCCGCTCTCGACCAGCGTGACCGGGTGTGAAGGGCCATACTGCACGTCGAGCGGGTCAGCCGGATTCTCCTTGTGATCATGGTATCCGGGCACGTCGCCCAGTTTCTGGTGCAGTGTTCCACCAAGCACGACATTGAGTTCCTGGAATCCGCGGCAGATGGCGAACAGGGGCACACCGGTATTCAGCGCATGCCGCGCGATCGGCAACGTTAGCGCATCGCGGTGCGGATCGCGTAACGCGTCAGGATCGTCGGACTCACCACCGTAATGGTGCGGTTCGATGTCGCTCGGGCTGCCGGTCAGCAGTACCCCGTCGACCTGGTCCACGAGTTCGTCGATCGCGAGGTCATCCGCGAGTACGGGGATGATAAAAGGAACCGCATCAGCAGCCTCGATAATGGCTTTCAGGTATTTTTCGCCCACCATGTGGAAGGGGTGGGGCTCAAAGACGCGACGATCTGCCGGCACGCCAATAATCGGTTTCGCACGCATATGGGGACAAACCCCGGCACTCCTCTGCGGTTTGAGGCTTACAGGATACGCTACGCGGTGGCGCCGAGTATAGGCTGGGGCCTGCTCAGCGCGCGGCGTCCACGTCCGCCTGCCGGCCGCGCAGGCGGAGCACCACGTAAAGGATGACGCCACCTACGAGCAGCGAGACCCAGGGCGGGACCCCGTAACCGCCCGGGACAGTGCCGATCACGATTGCGACGAGGCCTACGAGCAGCGCATACGGCAGTTGCGTTCGCACATGCTCGATGTGGTTGCAGCCGGACGCTATCGACGACAGCACGGTGGTATCCGAAATCGGCGAACAGTGGTCACCCCAGACGGCACCGGCGAGCACGCAGGAGACGGACGAGTAGAGAATATGCATGTCACCGGCTTCGGTCATGCCGTTGACGCTCATCACCGCCCAGGCCAGCGGCACGACGAGCGGCACCAGGATGCCCATCGTGCCCCAGCTGGTCCCGGTCGCAAATGCCGTCACGCCTGCAAGCACGAACACGGCGGCGGGCACCCATGCGGCGGGCATCGACTCGCCGAGGATCGATATCAGGTAACCCTTGGCGTTGAGCGCCGTCGTGACGTCGGACATGGACCATGCGAGCACCAGCACGATCATGCCGAACAGCGTGGCCCGCGCTCCGCCATACCAGGCATCGACGGTCTCGTGGGTCGTCAGGATGCGTTGCCCGATCGACATCGCGGCCGCGGTGAGTGCGCCGATGAAGGATGCCCACATCATCGCCTTGTACGGATCCGCGTCGCCGATGATGTCCCGGATCGTATCGCCCTCGCCCGTCGCGTACAGGCCGCCGAGCAGCGCCACGACCAGGACGATGATCGGTAAGAAAGCGTTCACCGGCCGGGGCGGCACGTCGGGTTTCGGCTCCAGCGTGTCCTCGCTCGCCGAATCCGCGCCATCATCGCCGACAGAGAATACGTTACCCTTGCGGGCGCGTATTTCCGCCGTGTACATGGGCCCCATGTCGCGGCCGGTAACGGCAACCATGAAGACGAAGATGATCGCGAGAATCGGGTAAAAGCTGTAGGGGATCGACTGCAGGAAGATCGCGTAAGCGGGTATGTCGGCGAGTTCGCTGATACCCTGCAGGGCCTCGTCGATGAGACTGACTTCGTAGCCGATCCAGGTGGTGATCAGCGCGATGCTGACGACCGGCGCAGCCGTAGAATCCACGATATAGGCGAGCTTCTCGCGCGAGATCTTCAGCTGGTCGGTAATCGGCCGCGCCGTGTTACCGACGACCAGGGTGTTCGCATAGTCGTCGAAGAAGATCATCAGGCCCATTAGCCAGGCGGCGACCTGGGCGCCGGCCGCGGTCTTCGCGCGGCTGACGACCATCTTCACGATGCTCATCATGCCGCCGTTGCGCGTGATGATGCCGACCATGCCGCCGATCATCATCGTGAACAGGATGATGGCCGCGTGATCCACGTCGGCGACGGCATTGGCGACGAATACCTGGAAGGAATCGAGCAGCCCGATGCCGGCCCCTTTCAGCGAAAACGACTGCAGTGCAGTCGCGCCGAGCCAGATCCCGAGCAGCAGTGCCGGCACGACGCTGCGGATGATCAGCGCGACGGCAATCGCCGTGAACGCCGGCAACAGCGAGACCCACCCGGGCATCACGCGCAGCGCGGCGGAACCCGTCTCCGCGCCCGCTGCGAACTCGAGGGTGAAACGGCCGCTGCCGCTGACCAACACGTCTGCCAGCGTGGCGGAGCCGGCGTCATCAGCCGTAGCCGAGTATCGCTTGCCGTCGAACCGGGCCTCGACCGCGGCCCCCGCCGGCGCGCCGCTTATTACGACCTCGAACGGCACCTCGTCGAGCACGATGCCGGGCACCTCCGCTTCGAGGGCCGCGGCATTCAATGGCAGTGCGAGCACCAGGACGCTCGCATAAAGACTGGCGATCACCCGGAGCCGGGCGTACAGGTTCTTGATTATGATGTTCTTGTTCCTGCCGCTTGTAATTGCCGGAATGTTACCATGCGGCCGATGGCGCAACGAACGACAAATCCCCTGCAGACCGGGCTCCGCAAGCTCCTGAAAACACAGCCCGATACCGTGTCAATGGAGCTCCTGGTGGCCGACATGCACGGCTTCCTCAAGGGCAAGCGCATCCAGGCGGAGGACATGCAGAAGGTCTGCAACAGCGGCTTTTCGATGTGTGCGGGGGTCGTGTTGCTCGACGGACTCGGCTATACCGTCCCCGGATTTCCCTTCGGCGAGGCGGACGGCGATCCGGACAAGGCATGCCGCCTGGTGCCGGGCAGTATTGCGCCGGTGCCGTGGTCGGAACGTCCAATGGCTCAGGCCATGTTCCGGTTTCACGAGGCAGACGGTACGCCGTTTTTCGCCGATCCGCGCGCCGTGCTGGAAAGGGCGCTGGAGCCGCTTTACAAAAAGGGCCTGAAGGTCGTCATGGCGACCGAACTCGAGTTCTACCTGCTCGATGCGGAAGCGGATGCGCCGACACCGGGGGCGCCACGCGTGCCTGCCCTGGGCGTACCGCAGCCGGGTACCCAGGTTTACAGCCACGACGACCTCTGGGAAGTCGAAGCGTTCCTCAATGACGTGTATGCCTGGTGTGAGGCCCAGGGCATTCCGGCGGAGTCCGCAATTTCCGAATACGCGCAGGGCCAGTTCGAGGTCAACCTGCGTCACGTCGACGATCCCGTGCTCGCCTGCGATCACGCCGTGCTTTTGAAACGCGTCATCAAGGCGGCCGCGCGCAAGCACGGCTTCGTCGCATGCTTCATGGCCAAGCCTTTTGAAGAAGAGAGCGGCTGCGGGCTGCACGTTCACATGAGCCTGGTGGACGGGAACGGTGTGAATTACTTGTCGCAGGGCAAGGAAAAAATGGCGTCTCCGCCGTTCTCCGCGCGACTGCGGCATGCCGTGGGTGGCCTGCTGGACACCATGGCCGAGAGCACGGCGATCTTTGCACCCAATGCAAACTCTTACCGGCGTCTGCGGCCCGAAATGTTCGCACCCGTCGAACCGAACTGGGGCGTCAACCACCGCGCCGTTGCCGTACGTGTGCCCATGTCGGACCAGAAGAACCTGCGCCTGGAGCACCGCGTCGCCGGTGCCGACGCAAACCCCTACCTGGTGACAGCCGCGATTGCGGCCGGCGTGCATCACGGGCTGACCAGGAAAAGCGACCCGGGCCGAATGGTCGAGGAAGGCGAAGTCGTATCACTCAAGACGCGCATTCCCGTCCGCTGGGACAGCGCACTCGACAAGTTCTCGCGCAGCAAGGTTCTGCCGGCCTATCTCGGCAAGGACTACTGCAGGTTCTTCCTGGGCAACCGGCGCGCGGAGTCCGCCGCATTTCACAACACCGTCAGCCCGCTCGATTACGAGTGGTACCTGCGTTCGGTCTAGTCGCGCGCAGGCGCGATACTGGCCGCGTTGGGCCGCCGCGGATCGGAGGAGCCCCTGAACACCCCGTCCTTCCAGGCGACTGTCTGCAGGCTGCCCATGGACCACTGCGTTGCTGCGATCGCGTGACCGCGGGCTTCGAGTATCCGGACCGTGTCGGGACTGAATCCCGACTCGAGCTGCAGCAGATCGGGGAGCCACTGGTGATGCATGCGGGGTGCCGCCTCGGCCTCCGCAATATTCATGCCGTGATCGATGACGTTGACAATCATCTGCAGCACGGTGGTAATAATGCGGCTGCCGCCGGGGCTGCCGGTCGCAAACCATGCGTCGCCATCGTTCAGCACGATCGTCGGTGTCATCGAACTCAGCGGCCGCTTGCCACTCTCGATCTCGTTCGCTTTGTGGCCGATCAGGCCGTACGCATTCGGCACGCCGGCTTTCGCCGAGAAATCATCCATCTCGTTATTGAGGAGGAAGCCCGCGCCGGTGACGGCAATTCCCGAACCGAAGGAAAAATTCAGTGTCGTCGTGTTGGCGACCACGTTGCCCTCGCGATCGATGACCGAGTAGTGGGTGGTGTCGGGACTCTCGTAGGCAGGCGGCACACCGGGTGCCACATCCGAAGACGGCCGCGCCCGCTTCATGTCGATGCCCGCCGCAAGTTCCCTGGCATACGCCTTACTCATAAGCCACTCTGACGGGACGTCGTAATAGTCGGGATCACCCAGGTGCCTGCTGCGGTCGGCGAAGGCGAGCCGCGCAGATTCCGCCAGCACGTGCACGGCGTCGGCGCTGCCGGACCCGAACTCGGCCATCGGGAAATTCTCGAGAATGTTCAGCATCTGCACGATGTGGATGCCGCCTGAACTCGGCGGCGGCATCGTGAGGATCTCGTAGCCACGGTAGCTGCCGCGCGCCGGATCGCGGATCACCGGCTGATAGGCGGCAAGTGACTCGGCATCGACCAGCCCGCCGTGCTTTTGCATTTCTGCCACTATCTTTTGCGCAACCGCACCCCTGTAAAACGCATCGGGACCATCGTTGGCGATTGCCTGCAGCGTGTCGGCAAGATCCGGCTGCACGAAGCGCTCGCCCGGCTCGTAAGGTTCGCCACCCGGCTTGTAGAAGTAACGGCAGGCCGCCTCGAAACGGCACAGGCGCTCCTTGCGCGATGCGAGCAATCCGGCAAGGTCGTAGGTGACTTCGAAACCGTCGCGGGCCAGCCGCACGGCCGGCTCGACGACGCGTTTCCATGGCAATCGCCCGTAGTCCTGGTGCGCTCGCCAGAGGCCGGCGACCGTCCCGGGCACGCCCGCCGACAGGTGGCTGAAGCGAGCCTTGTCCTTGTCGACGTTGCCGGCGTCGTCGAGAAACATATCGCGGCCGGACCTCACCGGCGCAGCCTCGCGATAGTCGATCGCAACCGTCTCGTCGGAGCCGGCGTCGTGCACCAGCATGAACCCGCCGCCGCCGAGGTTGCCTGCCCGCGGCAAGGTCACCGCCAATGCGAAACCGACGGCAACTGCGGCGTCGATTGCATTGCCGCCGTCGGCCAGCACCTGTGCGCCGACTTCCGTTGCGTGCGCATTCTGCGACGACACCATGCCGTTTGCCCCGAAGATCGGGTGTCGCAGATCGCTGTAGCGAACGATAGGCGTATCGCTCGTCTGTGCGAATGCCAGAGACAGCGGCAGTAAAGCGGCTGCGAAAAATGTGCTCAGTTTGCGCATCACGAATCGTTCCGGCTGCTGATGTGATCCGCGATCAAAACACAGCGACAGCTGCGAGACAATCCGAGATCAGGGCAGGATGGTCTTGAACGTAAAGAAAAACACGATCGCAAGGAATGCGCCGGCGGGAATCGTAATTACCCAGGACACGAAGATTCTCACCACGACCCGCAGGTCGATTGCCTCGATGCCGCGGGCAAGGCCCACGCCGAGTACCGCACCAACGAGCGTGTGAGTGGTGGAGATCGGTATGCCCGTGCCGGATGCGATGACAATCGTCGTCGCAGCGGCGAGCTCGGCGGCAAAACCGCGACTCGGCGTGAGTTGAGTGATCTTCTTGCCGACCGTCGAGATCACGCGGATACCGAAGGTCGCGAGACCAATTACGATACCGGCACCACCCAGCATGAGCACCCAGATCGGCAACGACGCTTTCGCGGCCACCGCGCCGGTGCTGGCTACGCTGATTACGGCCGCAAGGGGACCGATGGCGTTGGCCACATCGTTCGATCCGTGCGCGAATGCCATTGAGCACGCGGTAACCACCATCAGCACGCCGAACACCCGCTCGACCGTGTAGAAGTGATCTTTTTTCTCCAGCTTGGGATCCGGCTTGATCCGTTTGATCGCAACTGCGCCGATCATGGCGATAACGATGGCGACGACGGTCGCCAGCAGGTAAGCGTCGCCAAGCGAAATCTCGAGCCCGACATGCTTGAGACCCTTCAGGATCGTGACCAGCGTGATCGTGAAGCCGGCGAGAAAGATGTAAACCGGAACGTACCGTTTGGCGCGCTCCAGCGGGTCCTCCCGTCGCAGGATCAGCCATTGCACGCTCAGATAGATCAGGAACGCGATGAATCCTGCCGTGAGCGGCGATACGACCCAGCTCATGACGATCGTGCCGACCTTTTCCCAGTGGACCGCATCCACACCGATGCCTACTGCGGCAAAACCGACGATTGCGCCGACAATGGAGTGCGTCGTGGAAACCGGCCAGCCTTTGTGCGATGCGATCAGCAGCCAGCTTCCTGCAGCAAGCAGTGCAGCCAGCATGCCGTAGACAAGTAATTCGGGTGTATCCCCGAGCAGCTCGGCATCCACGATGCCCTTGCGGATCGTCGACGTAACTTCGCCGCCGGCCAGAACTGCACCGAGAAATTCGAAAACCGCAGCAACGAGGATCGCCTGCTTGATCGTGAGCGCCCTGGAACCCACCGATGTTGCCATCGCGTTGGCAACGTCGTTCGCACCGATGCCCCAGGCCATGAACAGGCCGAACAACGCCGCGAGGACGATGTAAATCGTGGCTGCTTCCATCAATGTGCCCTCGGGGACCGCTCCCCGTTTTTTCTAGTTATTAGTGAGAGAGCAATAGCTCGAGTCGGCGGCCGACACGTTCGGCCATGTCCGCAATTTCCCCGGTCAGTTCGATGACCTTGTACATGAAAACCGCATCGACGGGTTTCAGCGTGTCCTCTATCTCGTAGAGCGCCGCTCGAAGTTCCGCCTGCTTGTTATCGGTGTCCGTCTCGATCTGGTCGAGCTCTTCTATCAGCCCCTCGACGAGTTCGACCTCGGCACCCCGGAAGCCCGCCGTGAACAATTCGTCGAGTTCGCGCACGCTCTTGCGCGCCTGCTTCGTGGCGTCGATATTGCGGTCCACGAAATCGAGGAACTGCCCGGCGATAGGCGCCGGAATCTGCATGCGCCGACCCAGGACAATCCCGGATACGTCCTGCGACAGGTTTGCAATCATATCCTGCACCAGCACGAGCTCGAGAAGGTCCTCGCGTGGAACGGGCATGAAGAGGCTCTTCGGCAATTTCAGCCGAATCTCCTTTTTCAGATTGTCGGCTTCGTGTTCGAGGGCTTCGATCTCGCTACGAACCTCCGCTGCCGTTTCCCAGTCCCCGCTGACTGCTGCAGCGAAAAACGGCCGCAGTTTCTTGGCACATCGATGCGCAACCTCGATATGCTTCTCGAGCGGCATCACCGGCGATGCACCGAAGATATTGGCCAGCACGTTTGTCATATCGGTCTCTCGAGCGTTTTTTTTTGGCGCGTCATCGTATCATAGCGGAGCGCACCGGTCCTGCGCCCTCGCATGGTAAACTTCGCCGCCCCGGAACTCCTCAAGTGTCTGACAGAATGGCGTATTGGCTGATGAAATCCGAGCCCGATGCCTACAGCATCGACGACCTGGAGCGCGATGGCCGCGAGATGTGGGACGGCATCCGCAACTACCAGGCCCGCAACATGATGCGGGATGAGATGCGCGTCGGCGACAAGGTTTTCTTCTACCACTCGAACTGCAAGGAACCGGGCATCGTCGGCATCATGAAAGTTGCTGGCAAACCTTATGCCGATCCCACGCAGTTCGACCCGGACTCGAAGTACTACGACCCAAAGAGCAGCGAGGAAGACCCGCGCTGGATCCTCGTTGACGTCGAATTCGTGCGCAAGCTCTCGCGGCCGATAACGCTGGCGGAGCTCAAGGCGCAGAGCGGGCTGGACGGCATGGTCCTGCTGCGCCGCGGCAACCGCCTGTCCATAATGCCCGTCGAAAATAAACACTGGGATCTGATCCTCGGCCTGGAATAAATGGCGCACCGCAAGTTAGTCCTGAGCACCCTGTTGCTCGCCCTCGTCGGTGGCGTTATCTACGCGAACACGCCGCCCGCGCTGGTCGGTGCCGCGGTCGCGCCGCAGCTGCCGGACGATATCGAAACCTGGCTGGCCGACAGCGAGCAGCAGGTAGCGTCGCAATACGCGCTGATACCCGGGACCGAAAAGCGCGTGACCTGGTACGGGCAGCCAGGGGAGCGCACAGCCTACGTGGTCGTGAATCTGCACGGTTTTTCCGCCACGCGCCAGGAAACGGCGCCGCTCGCCGAACGCGTCGCCATGGCGCTCGCCGCGAACCTCTTCGAGACACGGCTTGCCGGTCATGGGCATGCACAACGGCCCATGGATGCCGTGCAGGCCGAACAGTGGCTCGACGATACGGCCGAGGCACTGGCAATCGGCGCGCGGCTGGGCGAGAAGATTGTTGTGATTGGCACGTCGACCGGCGGCACGCTGGCGCTCGCAATGCACGACCACCCGAGTGCACAGACGGTATCTGACATCGTGCTGATATCGCCGAACCTGCAGCCGAGAGATGGCAAAGCCAGCTGGCTGACCCGTCCTGCCGGCCCCCTGATTGCGAGACTCGTTGCCGGTGACACCCGCAGCTGGGACGCGCACAACGAGCTGCAGGCGCGCTACTGGTCGACCAGCTATCCGATCGAGGCCGCCGTGGAAGTGATGCGTCTCGTCGATCTGCTCAATTCGCGCCTGCCCATGCAGCTCGAGCAGAGCCTGCTGGTGCTGCAGTCGCCGGAGGACAAAGTCGTATCGGCCGAAGCCACGCGACAGGCATTCGAGCGAATCAGCGCGCCCTGGAAACAGTTCATCGAGATCGAAGACGCGGAAGACCCGAGCCACCATGTGCTTGCCGGCGATATCCTCGCGCCCAACAGTACCGACAGAATCGCGGCCGCAATCGTAAGGTTTGTCGCTGGGCCCTAGTTAGCGCCGATGCGATCGTACAGTTCAGGGGAACGCTCCAGCGCGAGCATAATGACGATATCCTCGGGTTGCGCCCAGGCGAGCGCCGAATCGAACGACTCGATTTCCTCGTCGTTGTGCTCTATCTGGTCCTCGCGCGCGCCGCAACGCAGCAGCTCGTCCTTTATGAGACCGTAGACTTCGCCCGGCTCCCGCCCGCGGTAGTAATGCGCGAGTTCCGAGACGATGACGCGATCGAGTCCCTTCTCCCAGGCGTTGCGGGCCAGCTCTCGGATCAGGTCGTCGGGCCGGTCGCCGGCCTGCGCGAAGCAAAGCACCTTGCGCCTGCCCTGCATGGCCGCCGCCATATCGAGCAAGGCCTCGATCGCCTGCGGGTTGTGCGCGAAGTCGATGATGACCTTGAAACCGCCGACGTCGAAGACGTTGCCGCGTCCCGGATTCTCGTCCTGGGTCATGCTCGTCAGTCCTCGGCGGATGTCGGCCATAGATACGCCCATGGCGGCGGCCAGCGCCGCGGCGGCCAGCGCATTCGCGGTATTGTGGCGCGCCGCACCGTTCAAGGTGATCGGTATGTCGGCCGCGCTGCAAAGACGCTCGCGCGTGTCGCCCGCGATCCTGAGGAGTTCGCCGTCCTGTTCGACATACGCAGTCCCGCCGCCACCGGTATGCGCCTGGACGGCCGGGTTGTCGGGATCGAGCGAAAACCAGGCCACGACTCCCGGATAATCGCGGGCGCGGCCAACGAGCCGCGCATCGTCGGCATTCAGGATCAGCGTGCCGCTGTCGCGCACGGCTCGGCTCACGATCCACTTGATGTCCATCAGCTCATCGAGACTGCGCGAGCCGAAATCCCCGAGATGATCGCGGCCGATGTTGGTTATGGCCGCGGCATTTGCTGCATACAGGCCGAGACCGCGGCGCAACAGTCCGCCGCGCGCCGTCTCGAGGATTGCTGCATCCACGTCCTTGTGGCGCAGGACATTGCGCGCGCCGCCCGGCCCGGACCAGTCGTCTCGGTCGATGATTTCATTGTTGACCGCGATATAGTCCGTGGAGCTCATGCCCACCGTGTAGCCCGCGGCGCGCAGGATATGCGTCGCAAGCCTGACGGTCGTCGTCTTGCCGTTAGTGCCTGTAACGAGCGCCGTCGGCACATCGCGGAAACGGCCCCAGTCCAGCGAATCCGGGTCGGGAAGATCACGCACCGGCCAGGTCTCCGAGTGGCTGCCAAGCCCCAGGGAAACCTCATCGTCATCCCAGAGCATCGTGACGCCGTGTGCCGCGGCCTGCAGCTCGAGTTCCACCAGCGCGGGATTAGCCTCTTCTGCAATCGCATCGCGAATTTCCGCAAGCGCTGTCGGGAAGTCCGGCGCGTCGGCACCGTTGAATTCATGTTCGCAGGCTGACCATGCCCACTCGTTGATCGCCGATGCCGCATACAGGGCATCGATCGGCGCCGTGAAAGCCAGGCTGACGCCACCTGCAAGTTTCGCCGTCGCAAATTCGGGGTCATTCCAGCCGAGCTCGGCCAGCATGCGTTCGACGTGCTTCTTCCAGGCGGGCACCAGGCGCTCCGCCTCGTCGCCGGAACAGGCGACGTCGAGGATACTCCCGTGGCCGTCGAACAGCAGGCTCGGTCCGGTCAGTCTGCGCGCATCGAGAAACTGCATCATTCCGCCCCGTTTCGACAGGCCCTAGTCCGCTTCTTCCCTTGCGATACGGACACCGCGTTCATCGCTGATCAGCTCGACATCGGCGTCGAAGGTGAAATCCTCGGTCTCCGGCAGCTCGAGTGTAATCGGCGCCTTGCTCTTAACCTCCTCGCCGTGAGCACCCGAGTTGAAATAGATGATCTGTTTCCAGGTGCGCTTGACGTTGTCGCCGAGCACGAGGACGAAGTCGCCCGGCGCTGCCATTTCGAGCGCGCGCAGCGTCGCCTCCTGCTCGTCGGGGATCACCTCGATGGCATCTGCTGAAATGCCGTCCTCAAGCAGCCTGTCCTTGAGCATTACAGGTACCTCTTCCGGAGCACGACCCCGCGGGTTGTCGTCGCGCCGGCAGATATAGTGATCGAAACGTCCGGCTGCGATGGCTGCGATATCGCGGATGTCCTGGTCGCGGCGATCGCCGGGCGCGGCCAGCACAACGATGCAGCGGCCCTCCACGTCGAAGCGTTCGACGACGTCGCAAATAGCTTTCACCGCGGCAGGGTTGTGGGCGTAGTCGAGCATCACCTTGAAGGGATGTTCGTCGTAGATATTCATGCGGCCGGGTGCCTGGAAGAAGGTCGTGTCGAAGGTGCGCAACCCGTGACGGATATCCTCGAGGCCGACGCCCATGTTGTAGGCGAGTGCGGCCGCAAACATGGCGTTCTGCACATTGTGCATCGCGCGCCCTTCGATCGTCGCGGGAATCAGGTGTGTCCACAGGAGCGGCGTGTGTGTTTCGCCGTCGTAGATCGTGATCATGTGGCCGTTCATCGCCTGTTCGAGCACGAACGCCTGCCCGCCCGCATTGATGTGCTGTTTCACCAGGGCGTGCGACGGATTCATCGTGACGTAAGAGAGACGATTCGCATCGGTGTAGTCGGCCATCTGCAGGCACAGGGGGTCATCCGCGTTGAGCACGGCCGCGTCGGTCGCAATTTCGACCGGCACGCGCTTGACCTCCGCGAGTTGCTCGACCGTGTCGATACCGCGCAGGCCGAGATGATCGCCAGACACGTTCAGGCAGGCCGCAACTTCGCAGCGCTCGAAGCCGAGGCCGCTGCGCAACATGCCGCCGCGCGCCGTCTCCATGACGGCCGCATCGACGGAAGGATCGCGCAGGATCATCTGCGCCGACTTCGGCCCTGTCATGTCGCCCGAGACGCTGAGCTTGCCGTCGATATAGACGCCGTCGGTCGAGGTCAGTCCGACCGTGAACCCCGATAACTTCAGGATGTGTGCAAGCATCCGCGATGTCGTCGTCTTGCCGTTGGTGCCCGTGACCGCGGCGATCGGCACGCGGGTCGGCGCGCCGGGCGGAAACAGCATGTCGACAACGGCGCCGCCGACGTCACGCGGCGTGCCTTCGCTCGGCGCGACGTGCATGCGAAAGCCGGGACCGGCGTTGACTTCGCAAATCGCGCCGCCGGCTTCACGGTAGGAAAGCGTAATATCCCTGGTCAGGAAATCGACGCCGCCGATGTCGAGACCGATGGCGTTGATTGCACGGATCGCCATCTCGCGGTTGTCGGGGTGAATCGTGTCGGTGACGTCGATGGCCGTGCCGCCCGTCGACAGGTTTGCGGTGGAGCGCAAATAGACAACCTCGTCTTTCGCCGGCACCGTGTCCTTGTCGTAGCCGATCTTTTTCAGCAGCCGCTCCGCCTGGTGATCGAACTCGAGGCGCGTGAGGACTTTTTCGTGGCCCACGCCACGGCGCGGGTCTTCGTTGACGATGTCCACGAGCTGCTCGATCGTGTGCCGGCCGTCACCGACGACGTGCCCGGGCTCGCGCTTGGCCGCGGCCACGAGCTTGCCGTCGATGACGAGCAGGCGGTGATCGTAACCCTCGATGTAGCTTTCCACGATCACCGTGCGGCCGTGTTCCTGTGCCTTCTCGAACGCGACTTCGACCTCTTCGGCGGTCTTCAGATTGATCGACACGCCACGGCCGTGGTTCCCGGCAAGCGGCTTCAGCACCACCGGGAAGCCGATGGCCTTTGCTGCGCGCACGGCATCGCGACGGCCGCGGACGAGGCGCTGCTCGGGAACCGGAAGGCCGAGGTCACGCAGGATACCGTTGGTTTCTTCCTTGTCGCCCGCAAGTTCCACAGCGATATTGCCGGTCATGCCGGTCGTCGTCGCCTGGATGCGCTGCTGGAAGCGACCGTGACCGAACTGCACGAGGCTGTAGCGATTGAGCCTCAGCCAGGGGATGTCGCGCTCCTCCGCCGCGCGCACCAGCGAGGCGGTGCTGGGCCCCAGCGCGCGCGCTTGCGCGTAGCGGATGAAACCGTCGCGCTCTGCTTCGAAGTCCCAGTCCGATGGTGGTGCGTCGTCGGGCTTTATCTCGTCCGGTAACAGGCTCAGCAACAGTTTCAGCGCAAGCGCGCTGGCCTCGCGGCCGACCGCCTCATCCTTGTACTGGAACACCATGTTGTAGACGCCCGGCTGGCCTTCGATCGACCGCGTGCGGCCATAGGTGACGGGCGAGCCTGCGACGTTCTGCAATTCGATCGCCACGTGTTCCATGACGTGCCCCAGCCACGTGCCCTCGTCTTCGTGCAGGCGCCGCACGAACCCGCCCGGCTCCTTGTACGAGCAGCCGTGTTCATGCAGGCCCGGCAGCACCTCGAGCAGCGGCTCGATGAATGCCTCGCCGAGACGGCCGGTGGGCCACGCCTCGAGTTCGCCGAGGTCGATGATGTGACGGATGACCCGGAAGTGGGCCCAGATATTCGGACCAACGTAGACGTTGGTGCTGACGATCTTCATTGTTGTAGTCCTGTCGTGCGGCTATCCTGCGAGCGCGGCACTTGCCTCTCGGGTCATAGCGTCGAAGTGCCCGCCCGCGATCAGGATGTGCAGTTTTACACCGATCAGGCTCACGGGATCCCCCCGCCGCGCCTGGTCCATGGAAGAATAACTCAGTTCCGTCGGGTCGATGACCGTAATTCCGCCGCTGCCGACGACATCGAGCTGTTCGTCCGGGCGTATGAATGCCGCGGTGTCCTCGTCCAGGCCGAGGCCGACCGCAAACGGATTGTAGGCGAGTGCCGTGAGCAGGCGCCCGAGGCGATCACGCTCGCGAAAATGCTGGTCGACGATGAACTTGTTGGTCAGGCCCAGCCCCGGCGCCATGGTCACCATGTCGGGATGCGGCGTGCTGCCCTCGATGCCGCCCGCAATCATGTGCTCGGGCATGAAGGCCGCTCCCGCCGAAGTGCCGGCCACGTGCATGCCCCCGGCATTGCGGCGCCGGATGCGTTGCGCGACCTCGGTGCCGCCGATGGTCGTCGACAGGCGCAGCTGGTTGCCGCCGGTCATGAAAACGCCGTCGGACTTGTCGATATACTCGAGTTCGCTGCTCGACTGGCAATCCTCCCGGGTCTCGAATGCGAGCACCCTGGCGTGTTTTACGCCGAGCCGGCGAAACAGCTTCTCGTAGTTACGGCCGGTATCCTCGAGTTCGCTCGCCGTCGGGATGATACTGATGCGCGAATCCTTGCCGCCGCAGAGTTCGACGAAGCGATCGAGGATTTCGGGGTTGTGCAGCTTTTCTTCGCCGCCGCCGATAGGGATGATGTAGCCGCGGTCTTCGCCGCTTGCTTGGGTTGACGGGCTCATTAAGACACTTGCTGGGATCGGTCCGGTATTGTACACGACGACCATGACTGAATTGCCACTCGGAAAAACCACTAGGTATCCCGACCGCTATGCGCCGGATACGTTATGCCGCATCGAAAGGGCCGGCAACCGCGAGCGCATCGGTCTCGGCAAGGTCGTGCCGTTCTCCGGTGTCGACATCTGGAATGCCTGGGACCTGACCTGGCTGGACGCGCGCGGTCAGCCGCAGGCAGCTACCGCGGAGATCCGCATTCCGGCGGATTCACCGGGCATCGTGGAATCGAAATCGATGAAACTCTACCTGGGCTCGTTTGCCATGTCCGGGCATGCATCGCCCGCTGCCGTCCGCGACCTCATCGCCGGAGATCTGGGCGACTGCACCGGTGCGGACGTGTCGGTCCGGATCGACACGCTGGGCAGTAGCCAGGCCCGCGGACTGCAGCGGCTGCCCGGTGAGTCGCTCGACCGCATCAGCACCGGGTGCGGCGAGTGGGAGGTCAATGCAGACCTGCTGCGCGCCGATGCGGCAACAGTCGTGAGCGAAGACCTGTATTCCGACGCGTTGCGCAGTCTCTGCCCCGTAACGGCACAGCCGGACCTGGGCAGCGTGCTGTTCTGTTACGAGGGACCCAGGATCGAACGCGCGTCGCTGCTGCGCTATATCGTCTCGTATCGCCAGCACCAGGATTTCCACGAAAACTGCGTCGAGCGTATGTTCGTCGACATCGTGGAACGCTGCGGCGCCCACAAACTGACGGTATACGCGCGCTACCAGCGGCGTGGCGGGATCGATATCAATCCGTTCCGTTCCAATTTCGAGGATGCGCCGCGAAATCTGCGTCTCTGGCGGCAGTAGGTATCAACTTTCTCCGGGGGCCTGGTCGAGATCCTCGGGATCCAGCCTGTGACCCCAGCCCTTCTTCGCCTCCAGGTAACGGCGATTCGCCTCGGTCACGCCGATGACGTGCTTGATCGGCGTAACGTTATTGAGGCCGTGCGCGGCGAGATCGTCGAGTTTTTTCGGATTGTTGGTCAACAGCCGAAACGGCTTCTCGCCATAAAAGTATCGAATCAAGGTCGCTGCGTCGCTGAAGTCCCGCGAGTCGTCGGGCAAACCGAGTGAGCGGTTCGCCTGGTAGGTATTTTCGCCCGCGTCCTGCAAAAGGTAGGTTGCCGCCTTGGCCCACAGTCCGATTCCCCGTCCTTCGTGGCCCGACATGTAGACCACCATGCCACCCTGCTCGTCGTCGGCAATGGCCGCAATCGCGTGCTGCAGTTGCGGCCCGCACTCGCACCGCTCCGAACCGAAGACATCCCCGGTGAGGCAGCTCGAGTGCACGCGCAGCAGCGGGTTCGTCCAGCCGCCAGGATCGCCGACGATGAGTACGCAGTTCACGGCCATCGATGAGGCGAGGTTCGCAAACAGCGCTTGGGTGTGCTGCGCCCGCAGCTGATCCGCAAGTTCCTGGACTTTCGACAACTCCGTGTTGCGGACGCAGGCATACCAGGTGACGGTCAGCCGCAGCGCGCCCAGCGCCAGCGGCAACGGGATGGGTCCGAGGATGCTGATTGCCTGGCCGCCGCCCTCCTCGTCCGGATCGAGCTTGCGCCCCTCGCGGCCGATGCGGATCAGCTTGCCTTCCGCAATCAGGCGCTGGCGAACGGCGGGATCGAGGTAGGTAAACATGGGGCCGCATTATGACGGACACGGCAGGCCGCGGGAATCGCCGTGGACACGCACGCGGCCCGCGCCTCGAAAAACCTTGCTGACCTGCTGGTCATTAATTATACTTGCTGACCAGCAAGTCAGTAAGAGATCGACATGGCAGAGCCGCGCTATCAGCGCCGCAAAAAGGACCGCCCGCAGGAGATCACCGAGGCGGCGTTTGCTGCGTTTGCCGAAAAAGGCTTTGCGGCCACCAAGGTGGAGGACGTTGCCCGGCGGGCGGGCGTCAGCAAGGGCCTCCTTTACCTGTACTTCAAGACCAAGGAGGAGCTGTTCAAAGCGGTCATCCGCGGCGTCGTCACGCCGCGCGTCGACGAGCTGACCCGCACGCTGGACAGCTCGGCACTCAGTGCCGAAGCCTTCATCCGCGGGCCCCTGCTCACATTCATGAAACGCCTGCCCGGCTCTCCCGCGAGCGTGGTCATCCGCCTGATGATCTCGGAGGCGCCCAAGCACCCTGATCTCGTCGAGTACTACTGGGACAACGTCGCATCGCGCGGGCTTGCTGCGCTCCGGCAGCTGCTCGAGCGTGGCGTCGCGAACGGCGAGTTCCGCGAGAGCGCCGTCAATGAACTGCCGCAGCTTTTCGTCGCCCCGGTCATGATGTCGATCGTCTGGGGCATCGTATTCGCGGATCGATCGCTCGATACCGACAGGCTGATCGAAACGCACGTAGACATGATTCTCGCCTACATCAGGGCATAAACGGAGCAAACGGATGCGTTCAGCAAATTTCATCGTCGTCGGCCTTGCAGCAATATCGCTTGCGGCCTGCGATAACCCGGACAACCTCAACATGGTCGTCGGCGAACTGGCATCCGATCGGATCGAACTCGTCGCGGAGGTGAACGAACCGATACTCGAGATCCTCGTCGCGGAGGGAGAAGCTGTTACGGCCGGACAGCTCATACTCCGCCAGGACGACACCCGTGCCAGAGCGCGCCTGCGCGAGGCCGAAGCCGCCGTCGGGCAGGCACAGGCAAGGCTCGACGAACTGGTCCGCGGCCCCAGGCAGGAGCAGATCGCGCAGGCCCGTGCCAATCTTGCCGGCGCCAGCCGCGATATCGAGTTCCGGCGTGCAGAGTTCCAGCGGGCGAAAAATCTGCTGGAAAAGGAACTCGCTTCCCCACAAACGCGCGATCGCACCAAAGCCGAGCTCGACGCCGCGGAAGCCAACCTGGCACTTCGCCGTGCACAGCTCGAAGAGGTGCTGGCGGGCACGACGGTCGAGGAGCTCGCGCAGGCCGAGCAGTCTCTGCACCAGGCACAGGCGAGACGCGTCAGCGCGTCCGTCGACGTCGAGCGTCTCCGGCTCGTGGCCCCGGTCGACGGTATATTCGACAGCCGCTTGTTCGAACCCGGCGAGCGCCCGCCAGCCGGACAGCCCGTGGCCGTCATGCTGGCCGGGGATCAGCCCTACGCCCGGATCTTTGTCCCCGAGCGCCTGCGCGCCCGCGTGCGACCCGGAATCGATGCGCGGATAGCCGTCGACGGCACCAGCGCGCCACTTGCCGGACGGGTCCGCTGGGTTGCGCACGAGGCTGCATTCACGCCGTATTTCGCGCTCACGGAGCGGGACCGTGGCCGGCTGACCTACCTCGCGAAGGTGGATATCGAGGAACAGCCGGAGCGGCTCCCGGACGGGGTGCCGGTGGAGGTGGAGTTGCTGTTGCCGGACGCCGGGCGATGAACCGGGAGTTTGCTATCGAGGCACGCGGGCTCACCAAGCGTTTCGGTGATCTCGTCGCTGTCAGTCAACTCGACCTCGACGTACCGCGCGGGGAGATTTACGGCTTCCTCGGGCCGAACGGCTCGGGCAAGTCGACCACGATACGCATGCTCTGCGGCCTGCTGATGCCGAGCGACGGCGAGGCCGTGGTGCTCGATACCGAGGTGCCCGGTGACGCACGGCGTCTCAAGCCGAGAATCGGCTACATGACACAGAAGTTCTCGCTGTTCGGCGACATGACCGTACACGAGAACCTGCAGTTTATTGCCGACATCTACTCGTACCCGCGCCGCGAGCGTGCCGCGCGCATCCAGGAACTGCTCGAGCGCTACAACCTTCGCGACCAGCAGAAGCAGCTCGCCGGCACCATGAGCGGCGGCCAGAAGCAGCGCCTCGCCCTCGCCTGCGCTGTGCTGCATCACCCCGAATTGCTGTTGCTCGACGAGCCGACGAGCGCGGTCGACCCGCAGAGCCGGCGCGATTTCTGGGCGGCCCTGTTTCGGCTGGCCGAAGCCGGAACGACGATTCTCGTATCGACCCACTACATGGACGAGGCCGAACGCTGCCATCGGCTCGCGATCCTCGATCAGGGCGTCAAGGTCGCAGACGGCACGCCGTCAGAGCTGCAGGCAAGCACCGGCATGCATGTCATCGAGGTCATTGCGAGCGACCCGTACCATGCCCAGGTGGTGATCTCGGAGATCCCGGAGGTTGCGAGCGTGACCCAGCTCGGCGTGAGGCTGCGCGTGCTCATACCGGACGCTCACAGCGAGCCGACGCGTACCGTGGACGCCGCGTTGCGCAGCGCGGGCCTCGACGCGCAGGCGTCGCTGTCCTCGGCAACGCTCGAGGATGTCTTTGTCGCGGTTACGCTGCAACCCGGGAGGCGGGCCGCATGAAGTCACTGTCCCGGATCTTCGCCATACTCCTCAAGGAAGTGCGTCAGCTGCGCCGTGACCGGCTGACCTTCGGTATGGTCGTCGGCCTGCCCGTCATGCAGATGCTGCTGTTCGGCTATGCCATCAATACGGACGTGCGCAACCTGAAGACGGCGGTCGCAGATCAGGCAAACACTCATCTCTCGCGCCAGTTCGTCACCGAGCTGGCGCAGACGCAGGTCGTCGACATCGTCGCTGGCGCGGACTCCCCGCGACAGCTCGAGGCCCTGCTGCGCGACGGCTCGATTTCGATCGGGGTTTTCATCCCGCACGACTTCGATCGTCGTATCGTCGACCGGACCCGCGCTGCGACGCATCTCCTGGTCGACGGCAGCGACCCCACGATCCTGGGCGTTGCGAACCAGCTGCGCGCCATGCCGTTCGGCTTTGATGCAGGCGATACCGGCCCCGTGGCGCCGCAGGTGATCGAGGTGCGGCCGTACTACAACCCGGAGCGGCGGACGCCGGTCAATATCGTGCCCGGACTCATGGGCGTGATCCTCACGATGACGATGATCCTGTTTACGGCGGTCGCAATCGTCCGGGAACGCGAGCGCGGCAACCTGGAATTGCTGATCAATACGCCGGTCAGTTCGGCGGAACTCATGATCGGCAAGGTCGTGCCTTACATCCTGATCGGCATGCTGCAGCTCGCGCTGATCCTGGCTGTCGGGCGGCTGCTGTTCGACGTCCCGGTGCGTGGCAGCATCGTGGACCTGTACCTCGCTGCGTTTGCATTTATCGCGGCGAACCTCGCGCTGGGGCTGTTCATTTCGACCGCTGCCCGGACGCAGTTCCAGGCCATGCAGATGACGGTCTTCATCTTGCTGCCATCGATTCTGCTTTCTGGATTCATGTTCCCGTTCGAGGGCATGCCGCTGGTCGCACAATGGCTCGGCGAGGTCCTGCCCAACACGCACTTCATCCGCCTTACGCGCGGCATCATGCTTCGCGACGCCTCTATAGCCGACCTGTACCCGGATGTCGGCTATCTGCTCGGGTTCGCGCTCGTGGCGATGACGGGAGCCGCGTTGCGCTTCACCAAGCGGCTCGACTAGGCGCCGGTCACGAGGCTCCCGAGGGCGCGCAAAAACTCGCAAATTCGCGCCCGTTCTGGTCCAATCGGTGCGGCAAGAATTTCAGACATGATATTTTTACGCTGACATACAGAGAACAGACCTTCCGCGAAGCATGAACCAGCAATCCGAGCAAACAGCGACGGTCTTTATCGTCGACGACGACCCGGCGATCCGGTTCGCGATGCAGGCCCTGATGGACTCCGTCAACCTGAAGCACGAGATTTATGGCTCGGGGGACGAGTTTCTCGAGCAGGTGACCGAGGAGCGCCCGGGATGCCTGGTACTGGACATTCGCATGCCGGGCCTTGGCGGCCTGGAGCTGCAGGAAGAACTGCTGAAACGGGGCAACAGCCTGCCGGTCATTTTCATTACCGGGCACGGCGACGTGCCCATGGCCGTAGAGGCGATGCAGAAAGGCGCTGTCGACTTTATCCAGAAACCCTTCCGCGACCAGGACCTGCTCGACCGGATTCGTGAGGCATTGAAGACCGACCGGGAACGCCGCGAAGAACAGCAGCAGCATGCCGAGGTCGAGGAACGCATTGCACGGCTGACGAATCGCGAACGCGAGGTATTCGACCTCGTCGTCACGGGCAAGCCCAACAAGGTGATCGCTTACGAACTCGGTGTCAGCCAGCGGACTGTCGAGATACACCGCGCGCGCGTAATGGAGAAGATGCAGGCGAGATCACTCGCGGACCTCGTCAAGATGCACATATATCAGGAGTAGCGCGCCTTGCGCTCCTCGTCGAGGCGCGCACAGTCGATACAGTGATTTGCATAAGGATGGGCGTTGATCCTGCCACGCTCGATCTCGGTGCCGCAATCGACGCAGATCCCGAATTCGCCGGCCTCCATACGCTGCAGCGCAGCAGAAATGTTCCGGAGTTCCGCGCGCGCTTCGTTGCCCAGGGCATCGACGACTTCGCTGTCTTCCAGCTCCTTGGCGCGTTCCTTGGAGTCGGGATGATAGCCGCGCCGCAGGTTTTTCGTGATCCGCTCGAGGCGAACGGTCAGTTCTTCCTTCTTCTTTTCGAGCTGCTCCCTGAGCGCATCGTGTGATTCGGCCTGCATCGGCGCAATCCTCCCTTGGGCACTGCTTCCAGAACCCTGATCCTCCAGCAATAATTTAAGCGCATTGGGAACGGAGCCGTATCAGTAAATCCACCTATCAGGCCGTAAGTACAATCCGAGATACGCTAGGGATCACGCCTTATGGAAGGCGAGCCGCAGCGGACTTACGCTTTCTGCGACGAATGAACCTATCCTGTCCTGACGACAACAGGTTGCGACAATGCATGAGTTTTCGAAAATCCTGTCCATTATCGACCCGACTGTAAAAGAACAGCCGGGCATGCATCGCGCTGCGTGGCTGGCGAAGCAAATCGGCGCGGAACTCGAACTGCTCGTCTGCTATTACAACGAGTATCTGAGCGGCGACCGCCTGTTCGATTCTCCCTCGCTGGAAAAAGCGCGTAACGAAGTGATCGGCAGTCACTCGAGGCACCTCGAGGAACTGGCCGAGCCGCTGCGTGCCGACGGCGTCGTCGTGACGACATCCGCGGTCTGGGACCATCCGCTGTACGAGGGGATCGTGCGCCACGTCGTTTCTTCCGGTTCAGATCTGGTCGTCAAGGACACGCATCATCACTCCGCGGTCGCTCGCGCCCTGCTGACCAACACGGACTGGAACCTGATTCGTACCTGTCCCGTGCCGCTCTGGCTCGTCAAACCGATCGACCTCGAGGATGAACCGGTTTTCATTGCCGCTATCGACCCTATGAACGAACACGACAAGCCTGCAGCCCTGGATGACGAAATCCTGCAGACCAGCAAGTTCATCGCGGACAAGGTCGGCGGCAGGGTCCACGCCTTTCATTCCTACGACCCGCGAATCGCGGTCGCGACGGCGACGGCAAACGCCTACATACCTGTCTCGCTGCCGTTCGACGAAATCGAACAGCAGATGCACGAAGACCACCAGAAGCGGTTTCACGAGATCACGTCGTTTCACGGCATCGAGGACGACGAATCGCACCTGGTAGCCGGGCTGACCCACGAGGAATTACCGATAGTCGCCGACGAGCTGAAGGCTGCCGCCGTGGTGATGGGCGCTGTTTCGCGTAACCGCTGGAAACGCCTTTTCATCGGCGCAACGGCGGAGCGAACGCTGGAGCATCTGCCCTGCGACCTGCTGATCATCAAGCCGGACTGGTTCCAGACGCCGGTCGAACAGCACACTCACGAAGCGGCCTGAACTCTCGGCTTCCGAATACTGTCGCACGTCGGGAAACACTCATGAGGCATGCGAGCGCCCCTGGGAGCGCACCTCGGCGCGCGTTCGGTCCAGGGTTCAAGATCCACAGCACAAAAAAAAGCCCGCTATGCAGTGCATAGCGGGCATGGAGAGAAAATCGGGCATTCGCGCCGTAGTTCCTGACAACTCTTGCAGGCGTAAATAACCTCAGGGCTAAGATGCCAAACTGAAGGCAGAAGGCCATACGTAACTTCCCCTACTACGCCAGGAGCATTGCTGCAGCCAATGTATCTGCCCCTCAAGTACGCCCACCTCGCCCTCGCGATCGTCAGCATTGCCGGCTTCATGCTGCGCGGAATCTGGATGATGCGCGGGTCTGCGCTGCTCGGTCACAAAGCGGTGCGCATAGCGCCGCATGTCGTCGACACGCTGTTTCTCGTCAGCGGGATCGCACTGGTCGTGCAGCTGTCGCTGCCCGTCATGCAAAGCCCGTGGCTGCTCGCGAAGTTCGCCGGCCTGCTTGTCTATATCCTGCTTGGCACGATCGCCCTGCGGCGGGGCCCGACCATGCCCGCGCGGCAGGTCGCATTCGTCGCTGCGTTATCGGCCTTCGCCTATATCGCCGGCGCAGCCGTGTCGAAATCGCCCGCGAGCTGGGTCGCCTGGTTCGCGAGCTGACAGCAGCCGCGACAGGTAACGTTTCCTACCGTTGCCCGGCCGGCTGAAAATTCTCGACCCGCTGTCAAGCCATGGCGGCTGGAGTCAGCTCGCCCCTGAGAACCGTGACGGCGTTGCCTCCGAGTATGACGCGTTCACCCGACACGCGAACATGAACGACACCGCCCCGCGACGACGCCTGGAAGGCCGTCAATGTCGTCTTGCCGAGCCGTTCGCTCCAGTACGGGCCGAGGCAGCAATGTGCAGAGCCCGTGACCGGATCCTCGTCGACACCGGCGGCGGGCGCGAAGAACCTCGAGACGAAATCGAAGCCGGGGTCGTCCGATGCACTGGTCACGATCACGCCCCGTGATGCCAGCTCCCTGAGCCGCGGCAAATCCGGCTGCAGGCCTCTCACGGCGTCTTCGGACCCAACCACGGCCAGGAGGTCAAACGCCGACCGGGCGACCAGGTCGGGCTCGACGCCCAGCGCGTTGCCGAGAGCGCTAATCTGCTCCGCCGCCAGTTTCGCCGGGCCCGGGGGCGTCGCCGGGAAGTCGAGCTCGATCCGCTCGCCGTGACGCGCCGCGGTCAATTCACCACTTCGTGTACGGAACCGGATCGCGCCATCGCCGGGGGCCCGGGCCTCGGACCACAGCGCGTGTGCCGCGGCGAGGGTCGCATGACCGCAGAGCTCGACTTCGACGGCGGGGGTAAACCATCGCAACTCGAACCCGTCGCCGGCAGGTTGCACGAACGCCGTCTCCGACAGGTTCATCTCGGCGGCAACGGACTGCATCCACTGGCTGTCGCGCTCCTCTTCGAGCAGACAGACCGCGGCCGGATTACCGCCGTACGGCCGATCCGCGAAGGCGTCGATCTGCAGGCAGACAACGGGTGTCAAGAGATTGCGCTCAGTCCTGCGGCACGGCGCCGGTCTTCGTGGCGACGTGTGCCGCGGCGAGCAGCCGGCTCGTATTGACGGGCTTGCTCATCAGTGTGCAGTTGTTAACCGGGCGCGCTTCCTTTACCACCTTGGACGTATCCCCGCTGACGATGAACGCGGGGATGTTCACACCGTAATGCTCACGGATGCCCATCACGGCCTCAACGCCGGTGGAACCGTCGAGCAGGTGGAAATCGGAAATGAGCAGCGACGGTACTTCTTCGAGGTGCTCGATGATTGCGTTGGCTTCGGGCGCCGACTTCGCGGTTGCGACACGATAGCCCTCGGCCTCCAGCAGCAATCCCCAGGCGTTCGCGACATTGACATCGTCCTCGATCAACACGACGGTGCCTGCTCCTCCCGACTCGGCGGCAGCCGATTTGACAGCCTCTTCGCCCGACGCGCATTGCCCTGCCGTCACGATCGGGACCGATACGTAGAACATCGATCCCTTGCCAGGCTCCGACTCGACACCGATCTCGTGCCCGAGCAGATCGGCGAGGCGCCGCACGATGGCGAGTCCGAGACCGAAGCCCTCGGTACTCGATCCGGGTGTCTTGGCCTGGTGGAATTCCTGGAAGATCGCGTCCAGCTGGTCCGATTCGATGCCGATTCCGGTATCGATCACTTCCAGCCGGCACGAATCGCCCCGGCACTCACAGATCATCTGCACACCGCCGCTGTTCGTATAGCGGACCGCGTTCGACACCAGGTTCTGGATGATTTCGCCGAGCAGGTTGGGGTCGCTGCGCACCGTCACTGCGCAAGGCTCGGACGAGAACTCCAGCCCCTTGTGGCTGGCCTGGCGGCCGAACTCCGCGGACAGGCGGTCGATGACGCGCTGCATCGGGAACTCTTCGACCTCGGGCGCCACGACACCAGCGTCGAGGCGGCTGATATCGAGCAGGGAATTCAGCAGGTTCGTCATCGCAGTGAGCGAGTGCTCCTGGCTTTCGATCATCTCTTGCGCGCGCTCGTCCTTGACCGTGCGGCGCAGAGCGCCGTTCAGCAGGCTCAGGGCCTGCACGGGCTGGCGCAGGTCGTGGCTGGCCGCCGCGAGGAAGGCAGTATTGGCCTTCTGTGCCCGCTCGGCCACCTGGCGCGCCGCGATGATCTCCTGCTCCATGCGGCGGCGCCGCGTCACGTCCCTGATCACGCTCGAGACGAACATGCCGCTCGCCGTTTCGACCGGGCTCAGGCTGATCTCGACCGGAAATTCGCGGCCGTCCTTGCGGCGCCCGAAAAGATCCAGCCCAGGTCCCATGGGCCGCAGCTCCGGGTTCGCCACATAGTCGCCACGGTGCTGGAGGTGCTCCTTCCTGACACGCTCGGGGAGCAGCATCTCTACCGGGTTGCCGAGGAGCTCGGCCCGTGTGTAGCCGAACATGTCCTCGGCCTGTCGGTTCACGATCGCTATCCGGCCGCGCTCGTCGACGATGATCATCGCGTCGGGAGCCGTCTCGAGCATCGTGCGGAAATAGGCCTCCGACTCGTCGCCGGCATTGACCTCGCGTATCGTGCTGGCGACGAGCAGGCCGGCATTGGTATTGACGGGGGTCAACGCGATCTCCGCGCGAAACCGGCTAGCGTCCTTGCGCAGGCCATACAGGTCGAGCCCCGAAAGCAATGGCCGCGCACGCGGCGAGCTCTTGTAGCGGCCGCGGTATTCCTCGTGCTGATCGCGCAGTTCTTCCGGCATCAGCATCTCGACGGGCCTGCCCACCAGTTCCTCCGCCGAATACCCGAACAGGGCCTCAGCGCCCCGGTTGGCGAACACGATCCGGCCGTCCGCATCGGTAACGATCGCCGCGTCGGCGGCGGCGTGCAAAAGCTCGTTAACGACCTCGGCGGGCAGTTTGCTGGCGGACATCGGGGGGCACATGGAAATGGCTGAGTTTTCGATTATAAAGCCGGTTCCCGGACAAAACAGCCTCCAATCAGGCACCGGGCCACCTGTCAAATGCCATACGTACACTTACGTATGTGGCCTGCCGCAAGCCGTTGATAGCGTGCCGACGGACTCTGGGGATATACTTGGCCCACCGGGTGCCGCAAATCTCGAAAATGGCGAGGACGATTCTGCAGTCCCAGGCCGCTCAAATGCCCCGGATCCAGTGCTCTTACAATCAGCTACAGGGGTCGTCCGTTGGACACTAAAGCTCAATACAACGACACGGTTGTACGCCAGTTTGCGATCATGACGGTCGTCTGGGGCGTTGTCGGAATGCTCGCCGGCGTGTTCATCGCCGCGCAGCTCATCTGGCCGCAGCTCAATTTCGACCTGCCGTTTCTTACCTACAGCCGGTTACGCCCGCTGCACACGAATGCGGTGATCTTCGCTTTCGGCGGGTCCGCGCTGTTCGCGACCGCTTACTACGTCGTGCAGCGCACGTGTCACGTGCGGCTCGCGTTCGACAAGCTGGCCGCATTTACGTTCTGGGGCTGGCAGGCCATCATCGTGCTCGCTGCCGTGACGCTGCCGCTCGGCATCACGCAGTCGAAGGAATACGCCGAGCTCGAGTGGCCGATCGACTTGCTGATCGCCGTAGTATGGGTGGCGTTCGCCGTCGTCTTCTTCATGACTATCGCGCGACGACGGGTCAAGCACATCTACGTGGCCAACTGGTTCTACGGCGCGTTCATCATCACGGTCGCGATCCTGCACATCTTCAACAATCTCGCGGTACCGGTCACGCTGACCAAGTCGTATCAGATTTACACCGGTACGGTCGACGCAATGATGCAGTGGTGGTACGGGCACAACGCGGTGGGTTTCTTCCTGACGGCCGGCTTCCTCGGCATGATGTACTACTTCGTGCCGAAACAGGCGGAGCGCCCGATCTACTCCTACCGTCTGTCGGTCGTTCACTTCTGGTCGCTGATCGCCGTCTACATGTGGGCAGGACCCCATCACCTGCATTACACCTCGCTGCCTGATTGGGCGCAGACGCTGGGCATGGTGTTCTCGATCATCCTGCTCGCGCCGTCCTGGGGCGGCATGATCAACGGCATCATGACGCTGTCCGGCGCCTGGCATAAGCTGCGCAGCGACCCGGTCCTCAAGTTCATGATCGTCGCGTTGTCGTTCTACGGCATGTCGACCTTCGAAGGTCCGATGATGTCGATCAAGACGGTGAACGCGTTGTCGCATTACACCAACTGGACGATCGGCCACGTGCACTCCGGGGCGCTCGGCTGGGTCGCGATGATGACCATGGGCTCACTGTACTGCCTGATCCCGCGGCTCTATAACCGCAAGGGTATGTACAGCACCAAGCTGATCGACGTTCACTTCTGGACCTCGACCATCGGCGTGATTCTCTACATCGTGCCGATGTGGGTCGCGGGCGTCACCGAAGGACTGATGTGGCGCGCGGTGAACGACGACGGCACATTGACGTACTCGTTTGTCGAATCGCTCAAGGCGGTGGATCCCTACCTCGTGTTCAGGCTGCTGGGCGGTCTCGTGTTCTTCACGGGCATGCTCATCATGGCCTACAACGTATGGAGGACCGTCAGTGAACAGAAGCCGGCTCCCGTAGCCGTCCTCGACCCGGCGTAAAGGAGAGACCGTTCATGCGTCATGAGGTAATCGAAAAGAGCGTAAATCTGATGATGGTGCTCATCGTTCTCGTCGTGAGCATCGGTGGTCTCGTCGAACTGCTGCCGCTCATGGTCTCGGACGAGACGACCGAGCCAGCGGAGAACATCGAACCGTATTCGCCGCTCAGGCTCGCCGGTCGCGACGTTTACATCCGCGAGGGGTGTTACGGCTGCCATTCGCAGATGGTGCGGCCATTCCGCAGCGAGACCGAGCGCTACGGCCCCTTCTCGACCGCCGGCGAGTCCGTTTACGACCGCCCGTTCCAGTTCGGGTCGCGGCGCACGGGGCCCGATCTCGCACGCGTTGGCGGTCGCTACAGCGATGACTGGCATCGCCTGCATCTCGTGGATCCCCGCGCGCTGGTGCCCGAGTCGAACATGCCGGGCTATCCGTGGCTCAACGAGCGGATGGTCGATCCCGAGCTGGTGACCGCGAAGCTGCGCACGCTGAAAATGCTCGGCGATCCGTATTCGAACGAGCAGATTGAGGCCGCGGCGGCACAGGTCGACGGCCGGACCGAGATGGATGCGCTGGTTGCCTACCTGCAGGGACTCGGCATCAATCGCAGCAATCGCAGGTAGGCCGCGCAATGGATATCAACGATTTTCGCGGCATTCTCACGGCGGTCACGATGCTGGCTTTCGTGGCCTTCAGCGTCTTTGCCTGGCGCCGCTATCGCCAGGCGGAGTTCGATGAAAGCGCCCGCCGTCCGCTCGAGGAAGATCATTACATTACCCAAGATATTGCGAATCACTCGCAGGAGAACACGTGATGCCTGCATTCTGGCACTGGTTCGTTGCCGCTGGCACGATCCTATTCATCATCTGGTGTATCTGGCTGATCGGGTGGTCAGCCAAGCAGGGGCCCCAAGGCAAGAGTGACGAGGACCTCACCGGCCACAAGTGGGACGGCGACCTCGAAGAGTGGAACAATCCCGCACCGAAGTGGTGGCTGTATCTGTATTTCATCACGGTCTTCTGGGCTGTAGGCTACCTGGTCGCGTTCCCGGGCCTCGGCAACTTCGAGGGCATGCTGGGCTGGTCGCAGACCAAGCAGTACGAGGCAGAGCAGCAGGCCGCCGCCGAACGCTTCGAGCCGATCTACGCGGGTTATGCGGAGATGGATTTCGAAGCACTGACGCAGAATCCTGACGCCATCAAGCTCGGCGCGAGCCTGTATGCGAGCTATTGCACGACCTGTCACGGCTCGGATGCGCGCGGTGCGCCCGGGTATCCGAACCTGACCGACAGCGACTGGAACTGGGGCAACAGTGAACAGCAGATCACGATGACCCTCAAGCAGGGGCGTAACGGGATCATGCCCGCGCTCGGCGCGGCCCTCGGCGGCGATGAAGCCATCGACGACATGGTCACGTACGTTCGCAGCCTCAGCGGCCTCGAAGAGGCTGACGAGGCCGCGGCGGCGATGCAGTCGAAGTTCGTGGCGCTTTGCAGCGCCTGCCACGGCATGGATGGCAGAGGCAACCAGATGCTCGGCGCCCCAAATCTCGCCGATGACGTGTGGCTGTACGGCGGATCCGCTGACGACATCCGTTACACGCTGGTCAACGGCCGCAACGGTGTCATGCCGGCGCATGGAGAACTGCTTGGCGAAAACCGCACCAAGATCCTTGCGGCGTACGTTCGCAGCCTCGGCAGCGGGGAGTAGGCCACACCAAAAGCAGGCAGCAACGTGATTCAGGAAGAGTATCGAGGCGCCCGACAATGGAGCCGCAACCGTCAGGCTATCGCCATCGTCGTATGGATATCTTTCCTCAGCGCCGCAATCGGCACGATGCTGTTTTTTGCATTGTTCGACCCTGTCAGTCTGAGCGGTATCTTCGATGAGGACCTCGACATCGGCCGTGAGGCCGGCTACGCCGCCGGCTTTTTCTTTTTCTGGGTATTGTCGGGTTTCGCCAGCGCCGTAACGGCCTGGCTGGTTCGTACGGCGCCCGGACGCGACAAGAAACGCCGCGGATGAAAGCTGACGTGGACGCCAACAAGGCGCAAGGTGCGCCGATGTACGCCAGCGCGGAAAAAATCTACCCGCGAGAAATGAAGGGGCGCTGGGACAGCCTGTCGAAGCTCGCAACCATCAGCCTCCTGGGCCTGTTCTACGTCGTCCCGTGGCTGACCTGGGACGAACGCCAGGCGGTCCTGTTCGACCTGCCGGCGCGCAAGTTCTACCTGCTGGGCCTCACGCTGTGGCCGCAGGACTTCCCCTACCTGGCCATGCTACTCATCATCGCGGCCCTGTCACTGTTCTTCTTCACGGCGCTGCTCGGACGTGTCTGGTGCGGATTCGCCTGCCCGCAAACGGTCTGGACCGAGGCCTTCATCTGGATGGAGCAATGGACCGAGGGCACGCGTTCGCAGCGGATGAAACTCGACAAGGCGCCGTGGAGCTGGAACAAGCTGCGCCGCAAAGGCAGCAAACAACTCCTGTGGCTGAGCTTCTCCCTGTGGACGGGCTTTACCTTCGTCGGCTATTTCGTGCCGATCCGCGAGCTGGGGCCGGAGCTGCTGACATTCTCCGCAGGCGGCTGGGCAACCTTCTGGACCGTGTTCTACGGCTTTGCCACCTACGGCAACGCCGGCTACATGCGTGAGCAAGTCTGCAAGTACATGTGCCCGTATGCGCGCTTCCAGAGCGCCATGTTCGACAAGGATACGCTGATCATCTCCTACGACGAAAAGCGCGGGGAGCCGCGCGGCGGCCGCAAGCGCAAGGCCGATCCGGAGGCGCTCGGGCTCGGCCACTGCATCGACTGCACCCTGTGTGTTCAGGTCTGTCCGACCGGTATCGATATCCGTGACGGCCTGCAGTACGAGTGCATCGCGTGCGCCGCCTGTATCGACGCCTGCGACTCCGTCATGGACAAGATGGATTATCCGCGCGGCCTGGTGCGGTACTCCACCGAGCACAGCATGGAGAGCGGCGAGACCCGGATCCTGCGCCCGCGAATCTTCGTGTACGCCACCCTGCTGCTGGTCCTGGTCGGGGGGCTGGTGACCTCGATGGCGACGCGCACCCCGATCATTCTCGACGTTATTCGGGACCGCAATTTCCTGTACCGGGAACTGCCGAACGGCGAGATCGAGAATATCTACACGCTCAAGGTCATCAACCAGCGCAACGACGCTCGCAATTTCAGGCTCGACGTTGAGGGCGTCCCCGGCATCGAACTCGAGGGTGTCTCCGACGTGGTTGCCGTGGACGGGGGTGGCGTATTGTCGCTTCCGGTGCGCGCTCGCACACCCGCCGGCAGCGCCTATGGCATCATGGACATTCTGTTTACCGTAACGGATGTGGATGACCCCTCCGTCACGATGACCGAGGACAGCCGCTTTCTCGGCCCGACGCCGTAAGCACCCGACACATGAACGACCTCGACACCAAGCCCTGGTACCGGCAGTTCTGGCCGTGGTTCATCATCGCCCTGCCTGCATCGGCCGTCGTCGCGAGCCTGTACACCGTATCGCTGGCCGTGCGCACGACCGACTCGCTGGTCGTGAGTTCGGAAAACGGCATGGACGTGGTTGCCAGCCGGCAACTCGCGGCCGAGCGTTTTGCGGCTGAGCACGGCATCAGCGCAACCCTCAGGTTCGATCTCGAGAGCGGCGCCATACACGCAACGCTCAGCGGGGACGCGACCATCGACTGGCCCAAGACGTTAGAGCTCCTGTTTTCACACCCCGCTTTCGCCAACCGGGACCAGCGTATAACGATGACCGCTGCGATGCCGGACAGCGACGGCAACCCGGTTTGGTCCGGTCACTTCGTCGACGTACCGGGCGGCCGCTGGTACGTCGTGCTTGCGGATGGCGATTCCTGGCGTCTCAGCGGCAGCTGGTCGGGCGCTTCCGTGCTGCAACTCGAGCCCGCCGGCGCAACGGACGATGGCCAGGGCTGATACGTGCTATCACTGCGCATTGCCGATCCCGGCGAATTGTGACATCCGGGTAGAAATCGGCGGCGCACAGCACCCTGTCTGCTGCCCCGGCTGCAGGGCGGTCGCCACGCTGATACGCGACGCCGGCCTCGAAAGTTACTACGACTCGCGCGAAGCGCCGGACCCGGGCGCGGTCCGCCCTGCCGAAGACGCGGGCGACTGGGCGGTGTTCGACCGCGAAGACATGCTGGCCGCGTTCGCCACGCACGAGGGTGACAATGCCGAGGCCACGATCTACGTCGGCGGCATGTACTGCGCCGCGTGCAGCTGGCTCATAGACGCAACGCTCAGCAAGCTTCCCGGCATCGCAAGTGCCGACATCAACCCGGTCACTCACCGGCTGCGCGTAGTTTGGGAGACGTCGTCGATCGGGCTGGGCCGCATACTGGCGACACTTGCCGACCTGGGGTACAAGCCTCAACCGCTGGCGCCCGATTCGACCGAGCGGCCGGAACGCGCCGAACAGCGCGCGGCGCTCAAGCGCCTGCTGGTCGCCTCGCTCGGCATGATGCAGGTCATGATGTTCGCGGTCGCCCTGTACTCGGGCGAATTCCAGGGCATCGACGCCGACATGGAGCGCTTCCTGCGTCTCGTGTCCTTCCTCGTAACGACGCCCGTCGTGTTCTATTCCGCGCGCCCGTTCTTCGCCGGCGCGATTCGCGGCCTGCGCGCCCGCCGACCGGGCATGGACGTGCCGGTATCGATCGCCGTCGGCAGCGCGTACGTCGCTTCGGTCTATGCAACCTACACCAACGGCCCCGCGGTCTGGTACGACTCGGTGACCATGTTCGTGTTTTTCCTCACGGTGGCGCGTTACCTGGAAATGCGCGCCCGGCATCGTTCAGTCGACCGCAGTGCCGCGCTCGCATCGTTGCTGCCGAATACGGCGACCCGGCTCGACGGCAACTCGCGCCAGCAGGTGGCGGTTACACAACTGACGGCCGGCGACGTCGCGCTGGTCCGCGCCGGCGAGTCGTTCCCGGCGGACGGCTCCATCATTGACGGGCAGACAAGCGTGGACGAGTCGATGCTCACCGGCGAGTCGAATCCGCAGCTGAAATTGGCCGGCGACGCGGTAATGGCCGGCAGCGTCAACATCGATGGCATCGTCGAGATGCGCGTCGACATGACCGGCACCGACACGACGCTCGGAACGATAGGCAGGCTCAGCGAGCGGGCGCGGTACACGCGTCCGGCGTTCGTGCAGCTTGCGGATCGTATCGCCAGTTACATCGTTGTCGCAATATTGCTGATTGCCACGGCGGTCGCGGTGAGCTGGTACCTGGCCGATCCGGAGCGGGTATTCGTGGTCACGCTGTCGGTACTCGTTGTCACCTGTCCCTGCGCGCTCGCGCTCGCGACGCCCACTGCGTTTGCTGCCGCCGGGAGCCGTCTTTCCGACCTGCACCTGCTGGTGACTAACGGCAACGCGGTCGAAACGCTTTCCAGGGCGACGCATATCGTATTCGACAAGACCGGCACGCTGACGCGCGGCATGCCGGAAGTCGTGCGGACGGTCGCTCACGACCCGGACTTCAGTAAAGCGTATTGCCTGCAGGTCGCTGCAGCGCTCGAGGTCGCGTCGACGCACCCGATTGCCCGCGCGTTCACGCAACACGAGTCCACGCTGACAGCCACCAGTCCGGAGGTCGTTGTCGGCGCGGGCGTAGAAGGCTTTGTGGATGGACGGCACTGGAGACTCGGCAATGCGTCTTTCGTCCCCGGAGCAGAGACTCCTTCGCAGCACGACGATGCTACGCAGGTATTTCTCGGCACGGGCGGGCGCGTCATGGCTACATTTACGATCGCCGATACGCTTCGCAGGGATGCCGCTAATACCCTGAGCCTATTGAACAGGATGGGTTATTCGGTATCGCTGGTGAGCGGCGACGGCGCGGCGCCGGTTGCGCGGGTGGCGGCGGCGCTCGGCATCGATGATGCACGCTCCGGCTGCACGCCGGATGACAAGCTGCGCCGCATTAACCTGCTTCAGCAGCAGGGCGAGGTCGTCGTGATGGTCGGCGACGGCATTAACGATGCGCCGGTTCTTGCCGGCGCGGACGTATCGATCGCACCATCGCACGCCGCGTCACTCGCACAATCGAGCGCGGATGTACTGATGCTCGGCGACGCCTTGCACCCGATCGTTACGCTGATGCAGGCTGCCCGGCGCACGATGCGGATCGTCCGGCAAAACCTGACCTGGGCAATCGTATACAATCTGTCTGCGGTCCCGCTTGCCGCAGCCGGATTCGTGCCGCCGTGGCTTGCCGCGATCGGCATGAGCACGAGTTCGGTGGTGGTCGTTCTGAATGCCCTGCGCCTGAGCCGTATCCGATGAGTATTCTCTACCTGCTGATTCCGCTTGCGCTGCTGCTGCTGGCCGGCGCGGTATGGGCCTTTTTCTGGGCAGTGGGCAGCGGGCAGTTCGACGATCTCGACACGCCGGCCGTCCGCGTGATCATGGACGACGACGAGCGGCCACCGGACGACAACAAGGAATGACCGAACTCGCGGCAGCACTCACGACTGCCCTGCTGGCGGGGCTGCTCGGCAGCGCGCACTGCCTCGGGATGTGCGGCGGCATTTCCGGCCTGTTCGCCCTGCACTCCAGTGTGCGCGGCCTGCGCCGGCAATTGCCGATGGCCCTGACGTACAACGCCGGGCGGCTCGTGAGCTACACGATCCTGGGTCTCGCGGTCGCCGCACTCGGCAGCCGCATCGGCAGCCTTGCGCCGGCCGCAGCCGGCCCCGTGCGCCTCGTTGCGGGCGCCGTCATCATTCTCATCGGCCTGCAGATCGCCTTCGACATACGCGCGTTGGGCTTTCTCGAACGAGCGGGTGGCGTCGCCTGGTCGCGTATTTCGCCGTTGGCAGGACGGCTGCTGCCGGTAAATACTCTGCCGCGTGCGCTCGGGCTGGGGCTCCTGTGGGGCTTGCTCCCCTGCGGGCTCGTTTACAGCGCGCTGCTGGTCGCCGCGACCAGCGGCCGCGCTGTCGACGGTGCAATCGTCATGCTGGCCTTTGGCATCGGCACGACGCCGGCGATGGTTCTCACCGGGCTCGGCGCCGCGCGCCTCGCACAACTGATGCAGGACCGCCGCACGCGGCTCGGCGCTGGTTTACTGATCATCATGCTCGGTATACTGACGCTCTTCATGCCGATTACGGCATTGATGTCGCCCGGCCCGCATTCGCAGCATTGATCTGACCGCCAGGAGCCTGAGACTTGGATTTCGAAGAACTGAAGGCGCAGGCACTCGAATACTGGGAAATCGTTGTCGGATACCTAAGCCATCCGGAGCTCCTGTTCCAGGTCGGCCTGATCGCGGTGCTGTTCCTCCCCGCATGGTTCCTGTCGACCCGTGTGGAGCCACTGCTCGAAAAGCAGGCCCGCAAGATCAAGGGCATGCCTGGCACCTTGCGCATCATCGTTGCGTTCCTGCGCCGCATGGAGTGGCTCTTTTTCGCCATTTTCCTCGGCATCGCCTATGTCCTTACGTCGGCGGCGCAGTGGCCGGAGAAAAACTACCTGATCTACAGCGCCATGCTCCTCGCCGGTGCGTGGCTTCTGATCTCTGTGGTATCGCACGCTATTCGCAGTCGCTTCGTTGGCAGGATATTCACGGTTATTGTCTGGGTGTTCGCCGCCGCGTCGATACTCGGAATCGTCGACGACGTTGCCGCCATACTCGACGGCGTAGGTTTCACCGTTGGCGCAATACGCATATCAGTGCTGAGCGTCATGCAAATGCTGGTGTTTATCGGTGGCCTCCTGTGGATCGCGGTTCACGCCGGCGATTTTCTGGATCGCCGCGTCCAAAAAGTCGAGGAACTCACTCCGTCGCTGCGGGTGTTGCTCGGCAAGATAATTCGCATTGCGCTGGTTGTGCTTGCGGTCATGGTCGCCATGCAGGCGCTCAGTATCGACCTGACCGCACTTACGGTCCTGTCCGGCGCCGTTGGCGTAGGTATCGGTTTCGGCCTGCAAAAAGTCGTGTCCAATTTCATTTCGGGCATGATCATCCTGCTCGACCAGTCGATCAAACCGGGCGACACGATCACGCTGGGCGAAACCTTCGGCTGGATCCGCGAACTGCGAGCCCGATTCGTATCCGTCGTCACGCGTGACGGACGCGAATACCTGATCCCGAACGAGGACTTCATCACGACCCAGGTCATCAACTGGTCGTTCTCGGACCGATACGTGCGGCTCGACGTGCCTTTCGGCGTGGCCTACGATTCCGATCCGCACGAGGTGATCAGGATCGCAATCGAGGCCTCCTCAGCCGTTGACCGAGTGGCTTCCGAGTACAGGGAGCCTGTTTGCTGGATGACGGAGTTCGGAGACTCATCGATCAACTTCCTGCTGCGTTTCTGGATCGATGACCCGCGACAGGGCCTGACCAATATTCGCGGCAAGGTAATGCTCGCGCTCTGGGATGCATTCAAGGAGAACGGCATCTCGATACCGTTCCCGCACCGCGAAGTCATCATGAAGACCCCGGTAACGGTGACGTCATCGGAGCCGCAAAGCTAGGAAAGTTTGTAGGCGGGCGTGTCCTCTTCCTCCTCGGCTTCCACCAGTTCGATCCGGCAGTTCATTTCCGAGAACATCGTAATAATGGGCCGCGTACTGATGAACGACGGTGCGACCAGGATGTTTTCGTGACTCCCGATGAACTCCCGCAATCGCTCTGCGTCCGATTCGCTGAGGATCTCGAAGACCGGCTTCACGTTGGCTTCGTCCGCCAGTTTCTGAATCCGTTCCCGAACGCGCGTGGCCCGCTCCCTGCTGACCTGCTCGGCACGCTGCCGGGTAAACTCGACCGGGATGCCGCCGGATCGCAGGATCTCGCGCGTAAAAGGCAGGCTGGCGACGCGGTGCCAGCGATCGTCCTCCACGTACAATGTGACCAGATCCGCCGGTGATTCCCGGAGCAACTTCAGCGCCGCCTTCCAGAGACGTGCGACCGGGGTAGTCTCGGTCACCGCGATAACGACACGAAGCTTTAGCTCAGTCTTCGCCACCCTGCATCGCCTCCTTCGCAAAGCTCTTTCGCGCCGTGGCATACCCGATGAGCTGGCTCTCCACGAGGCCGTTCACGGATCCCTCCGGGAAACTGCCGTCCTCGTCGCGCCCGCCGGCACCCACCCCGGTCAGGATGGCAATGGCCTCGTCGACGTGGCGGACGGCGAAAACCCGGAACTCGTCGCGCCTGACGGCGTCGACGACGTCCTCCCGCAACATGAGGTGCTTGACGTTGTCCTGCGGGATGATAACGCCATGGGAACCATCGAGCCCGCGCTCGCTGCAGACGTCGAAGAACCCCTCGATCTTCTCGTTGACCCCGCCGACCGCCTGGACCCGGCCCAACTGGTTCACGGACCCGGTGACCGCGATGCATTGCCGGATCGGCAGACAGGACAGAGACGACAGCAATGCCGACAGCTCGGCCACGGAGGCACTGTCACCCTCGACGCCGCCGTAGGACTGCTCGAAGACGACGCTGCCGTGCAGGGATAACGGCAGGTCCGGGGCATAGCGGGCCGACAGCGCCGCGGACAGGATCATCATGCCTTTGGAATGTATGGCGCCCCCGAGTTCGACTTCGCGCTCGATGTCGACAACGTCGCCCGTGCCGACGCGCGTGGTCGCGGTGATGCGGACCGGATGGCCATACCGGAACTCGCCCAGGTCGGTCACTGAAAGCCCGTTGACCTGACCGACGCATTCGCCGCTCGTGTCGATCAGCAGCGTGTTGCGCGTGATTGCATCGATAATCCGGGACTGCAGGCGGCCGAGCCTCCTGCGGCGCTCGGTGATGGCCTTCGCGACGTCCGCGGCATCGACCTCGCGTGCGCTACGCTCGCGGGCCCAGTAATCGGCCTGTTCGATCAGGTCCTCGAGCGAACTCATGTGCGTCGAGAGCCTTTCGCTGTCATCGGCGTGGCGGGCCCGCTCCTCGATCACGCGCTGAACAGCGCTCGCATTGAACGGCAACAGGTCCCCTGCCTGTGCCTGTTCGACGATCAGCCTCGCGCAGCGCTCGACGTTTTCGTCGTTTCGCTCCAGGTCGTCGTCGAGATCCGCGGCCACCTTGAAGAGGCTGCTGAATTCGATGTCGTAGTGGCACAGCAGGTAGTACAGCCAGCGCTCGCCGATCAGGATGATCCTCGCATCCAGCGGGATCGGCTCGGGTTTCAGTGTTGTCGTGCTTACCCAGCCATAGGATTCGGCGGGCGTCTCGATCTGCACCTGCCTGGCGAACAAGGCCTGCTTGAGGGCCTCCCAGACGAAAGGCCGGCTCAGCACCCGGCGCGTATCAAGAATCAGATAGCCGCCGTTCGCCTGCAGCAGCGCACCGCTGCGCACCAGCCGGAAGTCGGTGACCAGTGCACCCATCTCCGAGCGATGCTCGACGCGCCCGATGATGTTCGGGTAGCTCGGGTTGGACTCGTAGATGACGGGCGCCGCATCGGCATCCGCATTATCGACGACCAGGTTGACGTCGTACTGGGTGTAGAGCTGCTCGGAATCGCGGCTGAGAAACGGCAAAGACGGCGATTCCGATGGCTGGAAATCCTGCGCATTCTGGATGATGTTTTCCTGCACATCGTCGAGGTAGGCGGCCACGCGCGGCAACGACCGGTACTTCGCCTTAAGATCGGCGAGCTGTACGCTCACGGCGTGCGCGGTAACCTCCTGGTCGAGCGCTTTCACGCGCTCGCGGTGCGCCTTGCGCAGCTTCGGCATCATCTCGATGCGGGCCTGCAGCTCCTCGCTGAGGCGCTCGATCGCGGCCTCGATCTGCTCGCGTTGTTCTTTCGGTAACTTGTTGAATTCCTTATCGCCGATGGCCTTGCCGTCGACGATGGGCGCCAGCACGTAACCGGTGGGCGTCTGCAGGACGCCGATACCCTCTGCCGCCGCGCGCTCGTTCAGGGACTTCCACTGCTCCTCGACCTTGTTCTTTGTGTCCTCTTCTATCGCCCGCAGCTGGTTGCGGTAGTCGTCACCCTCGAACGCCGCAGGGATCGCCAGCTGCAGTTCCTCGATGAGGTGCCGCATGTCTTCCCGGAATTCCCGGCCCTGCCCCGCCGGGAAACGCAGTGACCGGGGCCGCTCGGGGTTCGAGAAGTTGTTGACGTAGCACCAGTCGGCCGGGACGCCCCTGGCTTTCGCCTCCTCGGCGACGAGGCCCGCGACCAGCTTGTGGCGGTTGCTGCCTATCGGGCCCAACACGTAGATGTTGTATCCGTCCTTGTGCATCGCGATGCCGAAGCGAATCGCATCGGTCGCGCGCTGCTGGCCGATATAGGGGTCTACCTGCGATTCCGCGTCGTGTTTGAAGTCGGCGGGCAGCGAGCACAGCTTGCGCAGTGCATCCGGCTGAATACGGTATTCCTGGGTTGCGTCTGCTGCCATGGTGTTCCCCGTAACAGGGCCCGGGGCCGGTACCTCAATAGCAACACAAAGGCCGCCCGAATGGCTATTAGGGACTACCCCGATAAGAAAGGGGCGGCTCGCGCCGCCCCCAGGTTACTGACATTCCCCGTGCGTCAGGCGACCTTGACCTTGTAAGGCGTGGTTGCCTCGACCTTGGGCAGGAAGATCTCGAGGACACCGTCCTTGAGTTCGGCCTTGGCTTCGTCGCCAAGCACCTCGAACGGCAGGAGTACTGACCGGTACAGACGGCCATAGGCCATCTCGTGACGGACGAACTCTTCTTTCTTTTCCTCTTCCTCGTATTCCCGCTTCGCCTCGATAATCAGGCGATCGCCTGAAATTGTGATCTCGAGGTCTTCTTTCTTTATGCCGGGGACGTCGGCGCGTACGACGAGTTTGTCATCCCTGTCGAGGATGTCGACTTTCGGAAAGACGTCGAATTTCTCGTCGAATTCAGCAAAGAACGGGCTTCTCCAGGCATACGGCTCAGAGAATCCTTCCATCCAGCGGCGTGGAAAAGCGCTCTCGAAGAACTCCTCCATGCTGTGGGTGAACGGTCTCAGTGCCCTGCCTGCCTCGTGTTCCTTTTTCGGCAAAATGTTACGGACTTTGGGCATACGCTCACCTCCTTGCACTCCTGTGCCGGAAACAATCTCCGGCGCAGTTTATATAGACCTCTTTGGCGCCGAATCCAATTCGTAGTTCTCCGGATTGCGCATTGCAGATACGGGGTCCATAGTTCTTTGAAGTGCGTAAAGCGCAAGACAAGGCGGTGTCCAATGAGATTTTCCGCTGTAATGTTCCTGGCCCTTGCGGCTATCCCCTTCACATCTCAGTCTGACACGCTGGTTCGCTACGAAGGCGACAGCAGTGAGCGCACGCCGGTGTTCGAGCCCGGCGGCCCCTGGGTGCTCTACTGGTATACGCAGAGCGACAACAGCCTGCCCAAGACTTTCGAGCTGCGCCTTTACAGGGTGGACTCCGGCGAATATCTCGGCACCGTCATCCAGCAGCGAATCATCGCCAACGGTAAGAAACTCTTCGAGGATGCGGGAAGCTACCAGGTGGATGTCGTAGCCGGGAACCTCGACTGGACCCTGGTGATTTCCGAAATCGGTGAAGAAAAGGCCGCCCAGCTGATCCGGGAAAGCAAGGGACAGCCGACGATCGCGGATTCGGCGCAGCAATATGCAAACCAGGTTGCGGAAGACAATTTCGAATCCTGGCGCCCCGTCGACGACCAGACGCTGCTGCTGTTTGCCGCCGATGAGTCACACGGATTCCGGGTGACATTCGATGCCCCGTGCAAGGGTCTGAGTGAAGCGACCGCGCTGACTTTCGTCAGCGCAGGTGTGAGCAGCGACGGGGATTTGTACGACTCGATCATGTTGGACGACGGCATATACTGTGAGTTCGCGCGCGTCGTTCCCACCATTTTCGACTGAAATACTCAGCTCGTGACGATCGCGGAATACAGCAGCCGCACCGACACGATCACAAGGAACAGGCCGAACAAGATACTGAGTCTCCTGGCAGAGAAGGCGTGCGCGATCCGCGCGCCGAGCGGCGCCATGAGCACGGTCGTCGGCGCGATCGCGACCAGTCCGAGCAAGTTGACGTAACCGAGACTTCCCGGCGGGAGTCTGGGATCCTGCAGGCCGGCCAGGACGAAACCGACTGTGCCCGGCAGGCTGATTACGAGACCGAAAAGCGCCGCCGTGCCCACCGCGCGATGGATCGGCTCGTTGCACAATGTCAGCGTCATCACCGAGAATGTGCCGCCGCCAATGCCCATCATGCTGGAAAAGCAGCCGATGGCCGTCGGAATCGCGACCACCCACGGTGCACGCGGCACGCTGTCCGTAAGATTGCGGCTGTCTGGCAAAAACATCATCTTTGCGGCAACCAGCAGGGCCAGCGTCGCAAACACGCCTGCCAGGACACGGCTGTGGACCTGTGCGGCGATCCACGCCCCGAGGAGCGCGCCAACGAGCACGAACAAGGCCCAGCGTTTAACGATCTCTACGTTTACGGCGCCGCGCTGATGATGCGCCCGTGCGGAGGATATTGATGTCGGAATAATCGTGGCTAGCGACGTGCCTACCGCAACGTGCATGCGGATCGCCGGATCGACACCCAGCAGCCCCAGGACCGCCTCCAGAACGGGTACGATGACGATGCCGCCGCCAATGCCGAACAGTCCTGCGAGCACACCCGCGACACAGCCCGTCGCGAGCATGGCAACCGCGAGCGGGATCCAGTCTTCCATGGCGTTGCCGACCTGTCAGAGGCCAAGTCGGGCGGCGTGATGCCGCAGGTGCTCTTCTATGAATGTGGAGATGAAGTAATAGCCGTGGTCGTAGCCGTCGTGGTAACGGATCTCGAGTTCGAGACCACTCTCGGCGCAGGCCTGCTCGAGCAACTCGGGGTGCAGCTGCTCGGCGAGGAACGGGTCGTCGTTGCCCTGGTCGACGAGGATCTTTCCCCAATGGCCGGGGTTTGTCACCGCGCGCGCCACCTCGCTGGCGTCGTATTCCTTCCAGGTCACGGTGTCGCTGCCGAGGTAGTAGCCGAGCGCCTTACGCCCCCAGGGTGAATTCAGCGTCGTGCAGATCGGCGCGAATGCCGACAGCGACCGGAACACGTCTGCGTTGCGCAACCCCACCGTGAGCGCACCGTGGCCACCCATGGAGTGGCCCATGAGTCCGTGGCGATCGGCGTCGCCGGGGAAATTGTCGAACACCGCCGGCTGCAGTTCCTGCATCACGTAGTCGTACATATTGTAGTTACGCGACCACGGCGCCTCGGTAGCGTTGAGATAAAAGCCGGCACCGAGGCCGAAATCGTATTCGCCGTCGGGGTCGTCGGGCACGCCTTCACCCCTTGGGCTCGTGTCGGGCGAGACCAGCATGATACCGAGCTCGGCCGCGACGCGCTGCGCGCCGCTCTTCACCATGAAATTTTCTTCTGTGCAGGTGAGCCCGGAGAGGAAGGTAACGACCGGCACCTTGCCATCGGCGGCCTGCGGCGGCACGAATACGGAAAACTGCATGTCGCAGCGATTGGCTGCGGAGGCGTGTTTATAGAAGCCGATGCGGCCGCCGAAGCAGCGGGTTTCGCTGAGCGTCTCAATCGTCATGGATACGCATTATTGATTCAGAGCTTCCGAAATACCAGCGTTGCGTTGGTGCCGCCGAAGCCGAAGCTGTTCGACATCGCCGTGCGGATGCCCGCGTCATGAATCGTCTCGGTGACGGGCGGCATGTCGGCGAGCACCGGGTCTAGATCGAAGACGTTGATTGACGGCGCGATGAAGTCGTGCTGCAGCATCAGGAGACAGTGGATGGCCTCCTGTGCGCTCGTCGCGCCGAGTGAATGGCCGCACATCGACTTCGAGGAACCGTATTTCGGCATGTTCTCGCCGAACAGTTTCTTGATGTTCTGCACTTCGACGATGTCGCCGGCCGGCGTGCTCGTGCCGTGCGTGTTGACGTAGTCGACGTCGCCATCGACCGTGGCTTTGGCGATCTCCATGCAACGGTAGGCGCCCTCACCCGAAGGCGCGACCATATCGTGGCCGTCCGAGGTCGCGCCGTAGCCGACGATCTCGGCGTAGATCTTGGCGCCGCGGGCCTTCGCGTGCTCGAGTTCCTCGATGACCAGCATGCCGGAGCCTGCGGCGCTGACGAATCCGTCCCGATTGGCGTCATACGGTCGCGACGCAGTCGTGGGCTCGTCGTTGTATTTCGTGGACAGCGCACCCATCGCGTCGAACATGCTCGAGAGGTTCCAGTGCTCTTCCTCACCGCCGCCAGCGAATACGACGTCCTGCTTGCTGAGCTGAATTTGCTCGACAGCGGAACCTATGCAGTGCGCGCTGGTCGCACACGCCGAGGTAATCGAGTAGTTCACCCCCTTGATCTTGAACGGCGTGGCGAGGCACGCAGATACGGAACTCGACATCGTTCGCGGCACCATGTAAGGCCCGATGCGTTTCACGCCGCGGCTCCTGAGCGTGTCCGCGCTCGTGATGATGTTCTCGCTCGATGCACCGCCCGACGAGGCGATGAGACCGGTACGCGGACTGGAGACGTCGCTTTCCTCGAGGCCGGCGTCCTCGATGGCCCACTTCATGGCGATATACGCATAGGCCGCCGCGTCGCCCATGAAACGCAGCACCTTGCGATCGATATATTCCTTGATATCGATGTTGACACTGCCGGAGACCCGGCTGCGCAGGCCCATCTCTTCGAAGTTCTCGTTATAAACGATGCCGGACCGACCGTTCCTCAGGGAATCGGCGATCTCATCCATAGAATTACCAAGACACGACACCGCACCGATGCCGGTGACAACGACTCGCCTCATGAGCAGTCCTTTTTCTCAGAAGTTATCGGTTGACTGGAACAGGCCGACGCGCAGATCGTCTGCCGTATAAATCTCGCGGCCATCCACCGAAAGGCTACCATCCGCGATCGCCATCGTCAGCTTTCGCGAAATAACCCGCTTGATGTCCAGCTGGTATGTCACGAGCTTCGCCTTCTGCAGCACCTGACCCGTGAACTTGACCTTGCCGACGCCCAGCGCGCGGCCGCGCCCCGGGTGTCCGGCCCAGACCAGGTGAAAGCCGACGAGCTGCCACAGGGCGTCGAGGCCGAGGCAGCCGGGCATAACCGGGTCGCCTTCGAAGTGGCAATCGAAAAACCAGAGGTCTGGGCGGATGTCGAGCTCCGCTCTCAATTCGCCTTTGCCGTAGGCACCACCGTCCGCCGCGATGTGCGTGATGCGGTCGAGCATTAACATGGGCGGCAACGGCAGGCGGCCGTTCTCGGGTCCGAACAGTTCTCCGTGCCCGCTCTTGATGAGGTCCTCGTACTCGTAGGAACTCTTGCGGTCCGGTATGGACGTTGCAATGTCTGTCATAGGTGTGGCCATATGCCCTCCGGCGCTGTTTGACGGGCCCACGCCGATTAGCCCTTAATTTTATTACTCCGGGCGGCGCGAGACTTTCGATTTCGCGCCATTTTCTTGTCAGGTCTTGTCGTAGTCGAGCAGGATGGCATCGCTTACCGGGCGGGACTGGCAAGCCAGCACGAAGCCCGCCTCGACTTCCCAGGGCTCGAGCCCGTAATTGGCAGCCATGGTGACCTCCCCCTCGCGGACGTGGCAACGGCAGGTTGCGCAGACGCCGCCCTTGCAGGAATACGGCAGCTCGATGCCGTTGCCGGCCGCCGCATCCACGATATTCTCGTCGTCACGGCGCATCTCGAAGGATTTCTTGTGGCCGTCCATGATAATGGTCACGGCGGCGTGGTCGGGCGCCTTTGCCGCCGCGGCGGGGCGCGTTTTCACCGCTTCGCGCGGCACGCCGAAACGTTCGCTGTGCACGTGCGCAGCGTCCATACCCAGCTCCTTGAGTGTTTCCGTGACGGTCCCGATCATCGTGTCGGGTCCGCAGACGAAAGCCTCGGCGGGTTCGAGCCCTTTGCAGAAATGCGCGTAGAGCTCGCGTACCTTTTCGGCATCGAGCCGCCCGGATGCGATCGGAAATTCCTGATCCTCCTGGCTGAAAACGAAATGCAGCTGCAGGCGCTCCGGGTAGCGATTCTTGAGCGCATACAGGTCCTCGACAAACATCGTCGTTGCCTGCTTACGATTGCCGTAGAAAAGCACGAAGCGGCTGTGCGGCTCGCTCTCGAGTACGGATTTGATCATCGAGAGTATTGGCGTAATACCGCTGCCGGCGGCGAACGCGATGTAGTCATTCGAGTGTGACTTGTCGAGATCGACGTGAAAATGACCGCCCGGCGGCATCGCATCGAGCGTATCGCCGACCGCCAGCTGACTCGCGGCATACTCTGAAAATACGCCACCGGGCTGCACGCGGATGCCGATCTGCAGCGGGCGCTCGTCGATCCCGGAGCAAATGCTGTAGGTCCTGCGCAATTTCTTGCCATCGATGGTGATCTCGAACGGCAGGTGCTGGCCCGGCAGGAAATCGTAATCGCTTTCGAACTCGGCGGGCACCGCGAGCGCAATACGCACCGAGTCACCGGTCTCCGGCTCGATGCGTTCGATCGTGAGGGGGTGAAACTTCTTCATATCAGTCCTGCATTTGGGGACAGTGACTTTAAGTGCCAGTCACGATCCCTGGCGCTTAACGCCTCTGACACCAAATACGTGTGACTGGCACTTAAAGTCACTGTCCCCAAATACGTTAGATGCATTTGAAGTATTCGAAAGGTTCGAGGCACTCGGTGCAGCGGTACGAGGCCTTGCAGGCCGTCGAGCCGAATTCGCTCACAAGTTCCGTCGCCGTCGCGCCGCAACGCGGACAGGCCACCTGGCGTTCTCCGTGCAACAGTGCGCGCTTGCTTGCGCCTTTCTCGGGCGGCGCGATACCGTAACGCCGTAACTTGTCGCGACCCTCGTCGGATATCCAGTCAGTGGTCCAGGGCGGCGACAGCACGCGTTTTATTTCGACGTCCTCGACACCATGGTCGCGCAGGGCATCCAGCACGCTTTTCTCGATCACTTCGGTGGCCGGGCAACCCGAGTAGGTCGGCGAAAGTGAGACCGTGACCCGTTCCCCGATTTCCACGTCGCGGACGATGCCGAGATCGGTGATCGACAACACCGGAATCTCCGGGTCGGCCACCTGGCCGAGCCACCTCA